>PYVY01000005.1 GCA_003056425.1 Alteromonas indica | reverse complement strand
GCGGCATAGGGCCGTCAGTTGCAGCAACAACCAGAATTGCACCGTCCATCTGAGCAGCACCGGTGATCATGTTTTTAACATAGTCAGCGTGTCCTGGGCAGTCTACGTGTGCGTAGTGACGGCTAGGTGTGTCATATTCTACGTGTGAGGTAGAAATGGTGATACCACGGGCTTTTTCTTCAGGCGCGTTATCGATCATATCGAAAGCGCGTGCTGAACCACCGTAAGTTTTCGCCAGAACTGTAGTGATAGCTGCAGTCAGAGTGGTTTTACCGTGGTCAACGTGGCCGATTGTACCCACGTTTACATGGGGTTTCGTACGTTCAAACTTTTCTTTTGCCATTTTCCTCGTTTCCTAAGTTAAAAGTCCGACCGTTATGACCGGACCGAACCTTCATTTAGATTTAACTTCTAGCGTTAATTATTGCCTGCGCAACGTTGCTAGGCGCTTCAGAATAATTGAAGAACTCCATTGAGTATGAAGCACGGCCCTGCGTTTGTGAACGCAAGTCGGTCGCATACCCAAACATTTCAGAAAGCGGCACTTTTGCGCGAACTATTTTTACGCCGGCTACGCCTTCATCCATACCCTCGATCATGCCGCGGCGACGATTAAGGTCGCCTACAACATCACCCATCCAGTCTTCCGGAGTTGTGACTTCAACTTTCATTGTGGGTTCAAGCAACACCGGATTTGCTTCCGCGGCGCCTTTTTTGAATCCCATAGAGCCGGCGATCTTAAACGCCATTTCAGAAGAATCAACATCGTGGTAAGAACCATCGAACAGCGTTACCTTGATATCAAGTACCGGGTACCCTGCGACTACACCACTTTGCAACTGCTCCTGAATGCCCTTATCAACCGCTGGAATGAATTCCTTAGGAACCGCACCACCTACGATGTTATTTACGAACTCGTAACCAGCACCTTCTTCCTGCGGCTCTATTCTCAGCCAGACATGACCAAACTGGCCACGACCACCTGACTGACGAACAAACTTTCCTTCAGCTTCCACAGACTTGCGAATCGTTTCACGATACGCTACCTGCGGGTTACCAACGTTACATTCTACCTTAAATTCACGCTTCATGCGGTCGACAATGATATCGAGGTGAAGTTCACCCATGCCAGAGATTATCGTCTGGCCGGTTTCATCGTCTGTTTTAACCCGGAACGACGGATCTTCAGCAGCCAGTTTATTCAGGGCAATGCCCATTTTTTCCTGGTCTGCCTGAGACTTAGGTTCAACCGCAATAGAGATTACCGGATCGGGAAACTCCATACGCTCCAACGTAATAACGTGATTAGGGTCGCAAAGCGTGTCACCCGTAGTGACATCTTTCAGGCCAATTGCGGCAGCAATATCACCGGCCCGAACTTCTTTCAGTTCTTCACGGTCTTTTGCATGCATTTGTACAATTCGGCCAAAGCGTTCGCGCTTACCTTTCACCGGGTTAAATACCGTATCACCGGTACGTACTACCCCAGAATAACAACGGAAGAATGTCAGCGTACCTACAAACGGGTCGGTGGCAATCTTAAAGGCCAATGCTGAGAACGGTTGATCGTCATCAGCCTGACGCTTCTCTTCGGTTTCGTGCTTATCATCAAGCACCCCGGTGATTGCCTTGACTTCGGTAGGTGACGGCAGATATTCAATAACTGCATCCAGTACAGCCTGCACACCTTTGTTCTTAAACGCACTGCCACAGGCAGCCAGAACAATCTCGTTATTCAGGGTCCGAATACGTAAGCCCTGACGAATTTCATCTTCGGTCAGCTCTTCGCCTTCCAAATATTTGTTCATCAGCTCGTCAGAGGCTTCAGCCGCAGCTTCCACCATTTCTGTACGATACTTTTGAGCTTTTTCTACATATTCTTGCGGAATCTCTTCGTAAACAAAGGTCATACCCATGTCTTCAGAGTTCCAGTTTATCGACTTCATTTTCAGCAAGTCGATGACGCCGCGGAAATTTTCCTCAGCGCCGATGTTCAGTTGAATCGGTATGCAGGTAGCGCCTAAACGCTTTTTGATTTGACCTACGACCCGTTCAAAATCCGCACCGGCCCGGTCCATCTTATTGACGAACACCAAGCGCGGTACTTCATATTTATCAGCCTGCCGCCAGACTGTTTCTGATTGAGGCTCCACACCGGAAGATCCACAAAAAACAACAACCGCCCCGTCAAGTACACGTAATGAACGTTCTACCTCAATGGTAAAGTCCACGTGGCCAGGGGTGTCGATAATGTTGATTCGGTGCTGTTCATGTTGCTGGTTCATCCCAGCCCAAAAACAGGTCGTCGCGGCAGAAGTGATAGTAATACCACGTTCCTGCTCTTGCTCCATCCAGTCCATAGTGGCGGCGCCATCATGCACTTCACCAATCTTGTGGGAAAGCCCTGTATAAAACAGAACACGCTCCGTAGTGGTGGTTTTACCCGCATCTACGTGCGCCACAATACCAATATTACGATATCGTTCAATTGGGGTCTTACGAGGCATACGTCTCTCTCAGTTGATCGTTAAAAAAATTAACGATATTACCAGCGGTAATGGGCGAACGCTTTGTTCGCTTCGGCCATACGGTGCACGTCTTCACGCTTCTTAACCGCAGAACCTTTGTTATCAGCTGCATCCAGCATTTCAGCTGCTAGGCGTTGTGACATAGACTTTTCGCCACGCTTACGTGATGCGTCTACCAACCAACGCATACCCAGTGCATTACGACGAACCGGACGAACTTCTACTGGAACCTGGTAGGTAGAACCACCTACGCGGCGAGATTTAACCTCTACAGTAGGACGAATGTTGTCCAGTGCATCTTCAAATACTTCCAGGTGTGGCTTGCCGGTTTTTTCAGCAACAATATCTAACGCACCGTAAACGATTTTTTCAGCAATTGACTTCTTGCCGTCGAGCATTACGACATTCATGAACTTGGCAAGCAGCTGTGACTTAAATTTTGGTTCAGGTAGGATCTTACGTTGACCTACGACTCTTCTTCTTGGCATATCAATTCTCCGTGGAATTCAGGGTTTACCCAAAACTCGGTTTACTTCTAGTTTGGCCTTACTAACGGAGAACCGTTATGACTTAGGCTTCTTCGCGCCGTATTTAGAACGGGCTTGGCGACGATCGTTTACACCTGCGCAGTCTAATGTACCGCGTACTGTGTGGTAACGAACACCTGGCAGATCTTTAACACGACCGCCACGAATCAGTACAACACTGTGTTCTTGCAGGTTATGGCCTTCACCACCGATGTATGAAGAAACTTCAAAACCGTTGGTTAGACGCACACGACATACTTTGCGCAGTGCAGAGTTTGGTTTCTTAGGCGTAGTGGTATATACACGTGTACATACACCACGTCTTTGTGGGCACGCTTGCAGCGCAGCTACGTTGCTTTTCTCAACGGGCTTTTTGCGCGGCTTACGCACTAACTGGTTAACTGTTGCCATTAACTAGCTCCTAATTAGTAACTACGAAAACCCCAACCTTTTTGTTCGGGCTCATTAATTGCGATTGGCTTGTTTAATCGCACAATTCTGTGCTCGTCAGAATTGCTGTGCTTTGAAACAAAAAAACCGCGCCCTCTTTTGCGTCCTTAAGACTGTCCAAAAATTGGGTCGCGGAATTCTAATGATCAAAGCGTGCAGTGTCAAGGTGTACAAAGGATAACCATAAAGATTAATGATTATCTCTGGCCACCTGACGCTACATTAAAAGGCGACATGTCGCCTTTTAAATCTTTTTACTGGTCAGAAGATGACTCACCGCTCACTTCAGCATTTAGCGCTTCAGTCAGGGCCTGCTCTGCTTCTTCAGCAGATACTGACATCTCTTCCAACGCTGCCTGACGCTTCTGCATCCGACGTTCGTGGTAAGCAAAACCAGTACCGGCAGGAATCAAACGACCCACAATTACGTTTTCTTTAAGACCACGTAGATCGTCTTCTTTACCCTGTACCGCCGCTTCTGTCAGAACCCGTGTGGTCTCCTGGAACGATGCCGCAGAGATAAACGATTCAGTTGACAGTGACGCCTTGGTAATACCCAGTAACTGTGTCTCATACGAAGCAGGCAGTTTGCCCTGACGTTCAAGTTCACGGTTAGCAATTTTCACATTTGCCACCTCAACCTGTTCGCCTTCCAGGAACAGACTGTCGCCTGGTTGAGTAATCAAGCACTTACGCAGCATCTGACGAATAACAACTTCGATGTGCTTATCGTTAATCTTAACACCCTGCAGACGGTAAACTTCCTGTACTTCGTTCACGATGTAGTTAGACACCGCGCTGATACCACGTAAACGTAAGATATCATGTGGAGACTCAGGACCATCGGCGATGACTTCACCACGTTCAACCTGTTCACCTTCGAACACGTTAAGTTGACGCCATTTTGGAATCATCTCTTCGTATTGATCGCCATCTTTAGGTGAAATAACCAGTCGACGTTTACCTTTGGTTTCTTTACCAAAGCCAACCGAACCAGATACTTCAGCCAAAATAGCAGGCTCTTTAGGTTTACGCGCTTCAAACAGGTCAGCAACTCGTGGCAGACCACCGGTAATATCCCGTGTCTTCGAGCTTTCCTGTGGAATCCGCGCCAGTACGTCACCCGCCTGGGCTACCTTACCATCCGCTGATTCAATCGTCGTAAAGCTAGGTAGACGAATTTCCTGCAGACCAATCTCTTCACTTTCCAGAATGATCT
This sequence comes from Alteromonas indica, assembly GCA_003056425.1. GTDB lineage: Bacteria > Pseudomonadota > Gammaproteobacteria > Enterobacterales > Alteromonadaceae > Alteromonas > Alteromonas indica. Next base: position 268,951 of record PYVY01000005.1, on the reverse strand, counting down.
TAGGTTCTTTCGAATTCACCTTAGACAGGTCTTTAACCACAACCCGGGTCAAACCAGTCAGTTCGTCCTGCTGCATCTCGGTGTTGGAGTCGTCAATGTCAGCAAAGCTAACTTTAGACGGCCGCTCAACGATGATGGGGTGACTATGCGGGTCCCACGTAGCAACGATGTCGCCAGCGTTAACCTCTGCACCTTCATCAACCGATAATACCGCGCCGTAAGGCACTTTATAGCGCTCTTTCTCACGACCATGGGTATCAGTGATCGTCAACTCAGTAGAGCGCGATACGATAACCATTTTGTTTTCGGTATTGCGCACACTTTTGTTGTTCTGCAACTTCAATGAACCGGCAGTTTTAACCTGAACACTGTTTTCTGCAGAGGCCCGTGATGCCGCCCCACCAATGTGGAACGTCCGCATGGTAAGCTGTGTACCTGGCTCACCGATGGACTGTGCAGCGATAACCCCCACAGACTCACCTTTAGCAACCATATGACCACGTGCCAGGTCACGACCGTAACAGTTAGCACATACGCCAAAGTCGTTGTCACAAGTAATAACCGAGCGAACCTGAATCTGGTCGATTGAATGCGCTTCAAGTAAGTCTACTAAGGCTTCATCTAATAGAACATTACGTTCAATCAATACCTCGTCACTACCTGGGATAACGACGTCTTCTGCTACCACACGACCTAGTACACGCTCACGCAATGGCTCAACAACATCACCACCTTCAATCAGCGGAGACATTTTAACACCTTCATAGGTGCCACAGTCGCTGTTAGTAATAACCAAATCTTGCGCAACGTCTACCAGACGACGAGTCAGATAACCCGAGTTAGCAGTTTTCAATGCAGTATCGGCCAAACCTTTACGCGCACCGTGAGTAGAGATGAAGTACTGTAGTACGTTCAGACCTTCACGGAAGTTAGCCGTAATAGGCGTTTCGATGATTGAACCATCTGGTTTCGCCATCAGACCACGCATACCCGCTAACTGACGAATCTGGGCTGCACTACCCCGTGCCCCCGAGTCGGCCATCATATAAACAGAGTTAAATGATTGCTGCTCTTCTTCTTCGCCTTTCGCATTCAGAACAATATCTGACTTCAGGTTATCCATCATGGCCTTAGCAACTTTTTCGTTGGCATTTGACCAGATATCGATAACTTTGTTGTAACGCTCACCCGCCGTTACCAGACCGTTCTGGAACTGTTCCTGGATTTCAATAACTTCGGCTTCAGCAGCGTCGATGATTTCTTTCTTCGCTTCCGGAATAACCATGTCATCGATACCCACTGACGCACCGGCAATCATTGCATAATGGAAACCGGTATACATGATTTGGTCAGCAGCAATAACGGTGTCTTTCAGACCCAGCGTACGGTAGCAGGTATTCAGCAAACGTGAGATTTGCTTTTTGCCCATCGCTTGGTTGATAACTTCAAACGGCAGACCTTTTGGCAGAATCAACGAGAAAATAGCCCGGCCAACAGTAGTTTCTGTCAGCGTTACTTTTTCTGTTTTTGTACCGTCTTCAGCAATATCGTATTCGGTGATACGAACCTTAACCCGTGCATGCAATTCAGCAGCATCGGTACGGTATGCTTTTTCAGCTTCGTTCGGGCTGGTAAATACCATACCTTCACCTTTACCGTTAATTTTATCACGGGTCAGGTAATACAAGCCTAATACAACGTCCTGCGAAGGAACGATGATAGGTTCACCGTTGGCTGGCGACAAGATGTTGTTAGTAGACATCATCAGGGCGCGCGCTTCCAACTGCGCTTCGATTGTCAGCGGTACGTGTACCGCCATTTGGTCACCATCGAAGTCGGCGTTGTAGGCCGCACAAACTAGTGGATGCAACTGAATCGCTTTACCTTCGATAAGGGTCGGTTCAAATGCCTGGATACCCAGTCTGTGAAGTGTTGGTGCACGGTTCAGTAGTACCGGGTGTTCGCGGATAACTTCATCCAATACATCCCATACTTCTGGAGCTTCGCGCTCAACCAGCTTCTTCGCAGCTTTAATCGTAGTGGCTAAACCACGACCTTCCAACTTGCCATAAATAAACGGCTTGAACAGCTCAAGTGCCATTTTCTTAGGCAGACCACACTGATGCAAACGCAGTGTAGGTCCTACGGTAATAACCGAACGGCCAGAGTAGTCAACACGCTTACCCAGCAGGTTCTGACGGAACCGGCCCTGCTTACCTTTAATCATATCGGCAAGCGACTTAAGCGGACGCTTGTTGGAGCCTGTGATAGCGCGCCCACGTCGACCGTTGTCCAGCAATGCATCTACTGCTTCCTGCAACATACGCTTTTCGTTACGTACAATGATATCAGGCGCGGCAAGATCAAGCAGACGCTTAAGACGGTTATTACGGTTGATAACCCGACGGTATAAGTCGTTCAAATCTGAGGTGGCAAAACGGCCACCATCCAGCGGTACAAGTGGGCGCAGGTCTGGCGGTAATACCGGCAGCACTGTCATAATCATCCACTCAGGTTTGTTACCAGACTGCTGGAAAGACTCAAGCAATTTAAGACGCTTAGTGATCTTCTTACGCTTGGTTTCAGAATTGATGCTAGGCAACTCTTCACGCATTGCAGCAACATCAGCATCAACATCAAGCACTTTCAACAAATCGAATACCGCTTCAGCACCCATTTTGGCGTCGAATTCGTCGCCATTTTCTTCCAGTGCGTCCAGATATTCTTCTTCGTTCAGCAACTGGCTACGCTCAAGCGTGGTCAGTCCTGGCTCTGTCACTACATAAGATTCGAAATACAACACACGCTCGATATCACGCAATGTCATATCCAGCATCAAACCAATACGCGACGGCAATGATTTTAAGAACCAAATATGTGCTACCGGGCTCGCTAGCTCGATATGACCCATACGCTCACGGCGTACTTTAGTCAGGGTAACTTCCACGCCACACTTCTCGCAGATTACGCCGCGATGCTTAAGACGTTTGTACTTACCACACAAACATTCGTAGTCTTTTACCGGACCAAAGATGCGCGCGCAGAACAAGCCGTCACGCTCAGGCTTAAAGGTACGATAGTTTATAGTTTCAGGCTTTTTAACCTCACCGAATGACCACGAGCGGATCATTTCAGGTGATGACAGACCAATTCGAATATTATCGAACTCTTCTGTCTTGTTTTGTTGCTTTAGAAACTTTAATAAGTCTTTCACAATACTCTCCCAGCGGAGTCAGTCTCTATAACCCGACCGGTGAAGGTCGGGCCATCAAATCAAACTATGGCGTACGCCGTGTTACTTTTCTTCCAACTCGATGTTGATACCCAACGAGCGAATTTCTTTAAGTAATACGTTGAAGGATTCAGGCATGCCTGGCTCCATTCTGTGATCGCCATCAACGATATTTTTGTACATTTTCGTACGACCGTTAACGTCATCCGATTTCACTGTCAGCATTTCCTGAAGCGTATATGCTGCACCGTATGCTTCAAGCGCCCATACTTCCATCTCACCGAAGCGCTGTCCACCAAACTGAGCTTTACCACCCAGAGGCTGCTGCGTAACCAGACTGTAAGAGCCGGTAGAACGCGCATGCATCTTGTCATCAACAAGGTGGTTCAGTTTCAGCATGTACATGTAACCCACGGTTACCGGACGCTCAAACTCACGACCTGTGCGGCCATCGCTTAGTGTAATCTGTCCGCTTTCCGGGATATCAGCCAGTTTAAGCAGCGCTTTAATCTCATCTTCACGAGCACCGTCAAATACCGGTGTCGCTATTGGCAGACCTTTACGCAGATTCTGAGACAAACGTACCACTTCGTGATCGGTAAAGTTGTCAATATCAACTTCCTGATGGTTCTCACCCAGCGTGTAAACTTCCTTCAGGAATTCACGTAGCTTGGTAAGCTCCGCCTGCTCTTTGAGCATTCGGTCAATCTTCACACCAATACCATGAGCAGCCATGCCCATGTGAGTCTCAAGAATCTGACCAATGTTCATCCGCGACGGTACACCCAACGGGTTCAGTACGATATCAACCGGGTTACCAAACTCATCGTATGGCATATCTTCTACCGGCACGATGGTTGAGATAACACCCTTGTTACCGTGACGTCCTGCCATTTTGTCACCAGGCTGTATATGACGCTTAACAGCAAGGTACACTTTGACAATTTTCAGTACGCCTGGTGCAAGGTCATCACCTTGGGTAATCTTGCGACGTTTAACTTCAAATTTCTTATCAAAATCTTGTCTGATTTCTGCATACTGCTCAGCAATCTGATCCAGATCGTTCTGAACATCTTCGTCTTTCAACGTAATGTCGAACCATCTCTCGCGAGGTGTACTGTCCAGTTTAGCTTCTTCAACACCGGCTCTGATTAACGTGTTTCTCGCACGCGAGAACGTACCATCGGCCAGGATATTGAATTCATCCGACAGGTCTTTCTTAACCTGACGCAGCTGCATATCTTCGATTTCCAGTGCGCGTTTGTCTTTCTCAACGCCATCACGGGTAAACACCTGAACATCGATAACCGTTCCATGTACCGAGTTAGGTACACGCAAAGACGTATCTTTAACGTCAGACGCTTTTTCACCGAAAATTGCACGCAGTAGTTTTTCTTCTGGCGTAAGCTGGGTTTCACCTTTAGGGGTTACTTTACCCACTAAAATATCGCCGCCTTTTACTTCGGCACCGATATAAACAACGCCCGACTCATCCAGTTTACCAAGTGCCGCTTCACCAACATTAGGAATATCAGAAGAAATTTCTTCTGGACCCAATTTAGTATCACGTGCAATACAGCTTAGTTCCTGAATATGAATCGTTGTGAAACGGTCTTCTTCGGCTACCCGCTCTGAAATCAGAATCGAATCTTCGAAGTTATAACCATTCCACGGCATAAAGGCGATACGCATGTTTTGACCAAGCGCCAGCTCACCTAAATCTGTAGAAGGACCATCAGCCAGTACATCACCTGCAACAATAGGGTCACCTACGTTACATGTGGGTTTCTGGTTGATACAGGTGTTCTGGTTAGACCGCGTGTACTTAGTCAGATTATAGATATCAATACCGGCTTCACCTGCCAGCATCTCATCTTCATCTACCTTAATTACAATGCGGCTTGCATCAACGTAATCTACCGTACCGCCACGCTTAGCAACGACCGTAACACCAGAGTCAACAGCAATAGTACGTTCCATACCCGTGCCCACAAGCGGTTTATCCGCACGTAGCGTAGGTACCGCCTGACGTTGCATGTTGGCACCCATTAGGGCCCGGTTGGCATCATCGTGTTCCAGGAACGGGATAATGCTGGCTGCTACAGAAACAATCTGCTGCGGCGACACGTCCATGTAGCTGATTTCAGCTTTAGGCATTAAAACAGTTTCACCACGGTGACGAGATGGTATCAAGTCGTCAACCACTGCACCGTTTTCATCAAGCAGTATATTAGCCTGAGCGATTACATACTGACCTTCTTCAATCGCTGACAGATAATCTATCTCATCAGTAACAATGCCGTTCACTATGCGACGAAATGGTGTTTCAAGGAAACCAAAGTCGTTAGTGCGGGCAAAGCTCGCGAGTGAGTTAATCAGACCGATGTTTGGTCCTTCCGGCGTTTCGATTGGACATAACCGACCGTAGTGTGTTGGATGCACGTCACGTACTTCGAAACCAGCACGTTCACGTGTCAGACCGCCCGGACCTAATGCAGAAATACGACGCTTGTGCGTAACTTCTGATAGCGGGTTGTTTTGGTCCATGAACTGAGACAACTGTGAAGAACCGAAGAATTCTTTTACCGCCGCCGAGATAGGCTTAGCGTTAATCAAATCCTGCGGCATAATGCTATCAAGGTCGCCTAGACTCAGACGCTCTTTAACTGCACGTTCAACACGGACCAGACCTACACGGAACTGGTTCTCTGCCATTTCACCTACTGAACGGATACGACGGTTACCCAAGTGATCGATATCATCCACTTCATCTTTACCATCACGGATCAGAATCAGACGTTTCATTACGGAAACGATATCATCTTTATCTAGCGTACCTGAACCAACTAGCTCTTCGCGGCCTAAGCGGCGATTGAACTTCATACGGCCTACTGACGACAAATCATAACGGTCTTCAGAGAAGAACAAATTGTCGAATAAGGTTTCAGCTGCATCTTTTGTTGGTGGCTCACCAGGGCGCATCATGCGATAAATTTCAACTAATGCTTCAAGGCGATTGGTTGAACCATCGATACGCAGGGTGTCAGAAATATAGGAACCATGATCAAGATCATTGATGTACAAGGTTTCAAATTCTTTAATACCTGACTGGCTAAGGGCAGCCAGACTTTCCAGAGTTAGTTCATCATTAGCATTAGCAATGACTTCTCCGGTGTCTTCATTAACGTAAGTGCGCGCATATACCCGGCCAATCATATATTCTGCGGGTACTGCAAGCTCGTTAATGTCGGCTTTTTCCAATGCACGTGTATGACGCGCAGAGATACGACGTCCAGTTTCCACCAGAACGTTGCCTTCACCATCAAGAATATCAAACTGAGCCGTTTCACCACGCAGGCGATCTGGCACGACTTCCATCATCAGTTTGTCTTTTTCAATCCGCACCTGAACTTTGTCAAAGAAAGTCTCAAGAATTTCTTCAGTCGACATTTCCAGTGCACGCAAAATGATCGTTGCAGGCAGCTTGCGGCGACGGTCTATACGAACGAACAGGTTATCCTTAGGATCGAACTCAAAATCTAACCAGGAACCACGGTAAGGAATAACGCGGGCGTTATACAATACCTTGCCTGATGAGTGAGTCTTTCCTTTATCGTGATCAAAGAATACACCAGGTGAACGGTGCAACTGAGAAACGATAACCCGTTCAGTACCATTGATTACGAAGGTTCCGTTATCTGTCATCAACGGAATTTCGCCCATGTACACTTCTTGTTCTTTGATATCTTTTACGGTACCTGGGGCGGCTTCTTTATCAAACAATACTAAACGTAGTTTTACTCTTAACGGAGCAGAAAAAGTGACGCCGCGAATTTGACATTCTTTTACATCAAAAACCGGTTCTCCCAGGCGATAGCTTACAAATTGAAGCTCCGAATTACCTGAGTAACTTTTAATTGGAAATACTGAACGAAATGCTGCTTCCAAACCGTATTGAGCATCTGGATCTGTCTCAATAAACTTTTTGAAAGAATCTAGCTGAATTGAAAGAAGGTATGGAATTTCCAATACCTGTGGGCGTTTGCCAAAATCCTTACGGATACGTTTCTTTTCGCTATAAGAGTAAACCATGGGTTCCTCAGCCTGCTGATTTTTGACCCAACCTGCTGTCTGATACAAACCAGACAACAAACTTCCAAAACCCTTTTTCCGGGTAATCTCACCAGCATACAACAAAATTTAACCTATTATTAGTTAACTTGTTGGTTTAGTGCTTCTTATCTGATGAGCCGGGTGCGCATTACGGGTGACATTAAAGGGTTAAAAACTGTCTACCCTACAGCGCAAAAAGGCTGGTGGTCTAAAAAACCACCAGCCTAGCCGTTTAAGGCAGGTAAACTGACTAGGTCAGATTACTTAACTTCAACTTCAGCGCCAGCTTCAGTAAGTTCTTTTTTCAGTGCTTCAGCGTCGTCTTTGCTTACGCCTTCTTTGATAGCTTTAGGAGCTGATTCAACCAGTTCCTTCGCTTCTTTCAGGCCAAGACCAGTTGCTGCACGAACTGCTTTGATTACCGCAACTTTGTTCGCACCGAATGAAGTCATTACAACGTCAAATTCAGTTTGTTCTTCTACAGCAGCAGCTTCGCCACCAGCAGCAGGACCAGCTACAGCAACAGCTGCAGATGCGTCAACACCGAATTTTTCTTCAGCTGCTTCGATTAGCTCAACCAGTTCCATAACTGGCATTTCAGCAATCGCGTTCAAGATATCTTCTTTGGTTAGAGCCATTTCTCTAAACTCCTGGGTTTTAATAAGTTAAAAAAATCAATATGCCAAAAACGAAAATTATTTTTCGTCTTTGATCGCCGCCAATACACGCACAAACTTGGTAGGAACTTCGTTGATAGTGCGAACGAATTTGCCAACCGGTGCTTTGAAGGTTGCAAGTAGTTTTGCAAGCGCTTCGTCGCGGGTAGGTAGTGACGCTACTGCATCCAGTTTTTCTGGACCAAGCAGACCACTGCCGAGAGAAAGAGCGGTAACTTTCAGCTTATCGTTTGACTTAGCGTAGTCTTTAAAAAGACGCGCCGCACCGCCAGGTGCTTCCATAGAAAAGCCATAGATAAGAGGACCAGTTAACGCGCTGTCCATGTCTGAAAATTTGCTATCTGCTAATGCGCGTTTTGCCAGAGTATTACGTACTACCTTCAGGTATACGCCTTGCTCACGGGCTTTCACACGCAGTTCAGTCAGATCACCAACTTCCATACCGCGGTATTCAGCGACGGCAACGGATAGAGCTTGAGATGCAACTTCGGATACCTCTGCTACGATCTCTTTTTTTGCTGCTAAACCTAGTGCCACTGAGTTCACCTCTTTGTATCTGACGTACTAATCTCTTGATTAGCTGCGTCAGGGTTCACAGATTGATATCGCCGACAATTGTCGTTGATACCGCTCTACGGTGTTTGTTTTCCCAGAGAGTCTGAGTCAAACCACCGTCTGCGCAGGCTGACGGATTAAGCTAAGCATTAATGCGAGAGGTCTCTTACTTCTTTCGCTGCTTCGCGCCTGCGGTCTAGGACGGGAGCCGTTACTTAACAGTAACCGCTCCAACCCAAAACCTTAAGAGAACCAACCGATGCCATCATCAGTCGGTGTAAAGCGTCTTACTGACCTACGCTAGCTTTGTCGACTGCGACACCGGCACCCATTGTGGTGCTCAGGCTAACTTTCTGGATGTAGGCGCCTTTGGCAGAAGAAGGTTTAGCTTTCTTCAGGGCTTCCAGTAGTGCTTCTAAGTTTTCTTTAATGTGATCAGCTTCAAACGCGATCTTACCAATGCTTGCATGGATGATACCGTTTTTATCATTGCGGTAACGAACCTGACCAGCTTTAGCATTTTTAACCGCAGTAGCAACGTCTGGCGTTACAGTACCGGTTTTAGGGTTAGGCATCAGGCCACGTGGACCAAGAATCTGACCTAATTGACCAACTACGCGCATGGCGTCTGGGCTGGCTACAACTACGTCAAAGTTCATTTCGCCTTTTTTAACCTGCTCAGCAAGGTCTTCCATACCAACAATGTCAGCACCCGCTTCTTTAGCGGCTTCAGCGTTTGCACCTTGAGTAAATACTGCTACACGAACATCTTTACCCGTACCGTTTGGCAGTACAGTTGCACCACGCACGTTTTGGTCAGATTTCTTCGCATCAATACCCAGGTTTACTGCTACGTCAACGCTTTCTGCAAACTTGGCAGTAGCCAGTTCTTTTAGCAGAGCAACCGCTTCAGCGATTTCATATTCTTTTGTAGCGTCAACTTTGTCGCGAATAATACGCGCACGTTTTGTTAATTTAGCCATCCGATTAGTCCTCTACGTTCAAGCCCATTGAGCGAGCAGAACCCGCGATAGTACGAACAGCTGCATCTAGGTCAGCTGCAGTCAGATCCGGCTCTTTAGTCTTGGCAATTTCTTCCAATTGAGCGCGGTTAACTGTACCCACTTTTTCAGTGTTAGGACGGCCTGAACCGCTCTTGATTCCAGCGGCTTTTTTCAGCAGGAATGAAGCAGGAGGCGTTTTAGTCACGAATGTGAAAGAACGGTCTTCGTATACAGTAATTTCTACTGGTACCGGAGCGCCTTTCTCAAGACTTTCTGTTTTTGCGTTGAAAGCCTTACAGAATTCCATGATGTTTACACCATGCTGACCCAGGGCAGGACCAACTGGTGGACTTGGGTTAGCAGCGCCAGCTGCAACCTGTAGCTTAATTAAGCCTGTTACTTTCTTAGCCATTTTAATGCTCTCGTGTTTGGGTCTATCGCCTGGCAAATATCGAGAATATTTGCGTTATAGGCTCCCCGTTTCCGTTTAAAAGGGCGCGCATTATATAAGGTGATTAAAACCTATGCAAGCCCTATTGGCACATATTTTGTACTTCTTTACCTCAGACTTTGTCACCCATTGCTAACGACCAAAGCTCACCTTCTGGAGGCTTTTTAAGTCCTTGTTAGACCGGGATTTAACTTTCTGATGCACAAAAGTGAAAATCGTCTGCGGCGGCTTTGCCCATAAATCAGGAAGAAAAAATTTTTAGCGGTGGTTTTAAACAGCGGGTAAGTCACGCTTTTCCTTTCACTTATGCACTTTGCCCTGTTGCTTGATTTATTAAGTCCTGATTTTGGGAAAAATGCAGACCCTGGGGAGTGCTTGCTCGCAAAAGAGATATTCGCCCCCAGTTATGGGCAGTTGCTAAGAAGAGTACTACAGCAGGCCGTGGCGGATCCAGACCCGCGCGACTAAGTGACCGTGCTATCTTGCCCCTGTAGCCCCCCCAGTATCTCACAAATCGAGCCCTTGAGGCTAAGCCCGGCAATTAATTCGTACGTTAAGCGGTAAACAACCTATTGTGAACCATGAAGATGCCTTTACTATAGAAATGATAATAAGTATCATTTTCAAACCATAAAATACGGAATGCATCATGAGTTCTTACACATCTTATAAATCATTGTGCGCGGCGATCGCACTTGGTCTTTCGGTATCTACACTGTCATTTAACGCTCAGGCAAATGGTGAAATTACTGACCAGGTTAATCATCTTAAAGATCACCTGGGTGAATACAGTGAAGAAGTTACCTGGCTGAATGATAAATATGACGCGCTGGTGACCCGCTATGAAACAGATGGTGCCAAAGCTGTTGATACTCAGAAACTTCTTGATTACTGGGAAGAAGTTAATTTTCATTCTGCTATCGAAACCCAGTACATCCCGCTATATGCCACTATCTGGCAAAATATTTATGGCATAAAAACCAGCATCGAAAATGGGGACGACGCGCAACAGGTCCGTCAACATCAGCAGGCGCTTACTCAGACATTCTGGCAAGCGCTGGGCGCCGTCAAACTGGCTGCCCATTATCAGGATAAAGGGGTCATCGACAAGGTGAAAACCACCGATACAGCCCCGACTACCGGGCCGGCGGTAATTACAGATATCGAAAAACGCTTGGATAAAGTGGTGGCCAAATACGCTGAGCAGCTAAAAGAAGTCGCCACTACCATGGTGCACGATACCTATATGGAACGCTTTGAAGGTATTGAAGGCGCCCTTATAGAACAGGATGCGTCGCTGGTCGAGGCATTGGAAAAAGATTTTAACGTTACCCTTCCCCAGGCTATCGAGAATGGTAAGAGCGTGGACGAGGTTCGCGGTATTATAGATGACATGAAACAAAAGCTTGGTAAAGCACAAACACTGCTGGAAAAAGCTGAACAAAACCGCAAAGACGTGTTTTAAGGAACAGGATATGCTACGTAGAACATTTCTTCAGTCTGTCGCCGCTGCAGGTGCGTTGGCGATGATGCCGATGGGTATTCGCTCAAGCTTTGCCGCTCAGGCAGGGGCAGTCTCGGTTAAAGACCTGCCTGCGCTTGAAGGCGACCTGACGCTCTATCTGGGTCGTGGCGAAGGCGGATTGTATGAAAAAGTTCTCGAAGCTATCCGGCAACGAAACCCGAAGCTGAATCTGCAAATCAGACGGGGGGCCACCGCCGCCCTGGCCAATACGATTGTAGCTGAATCTCAGGCCGGCGTACGCCGCGCAGATTTGTTCTGGGCGGTGGATACCGGCTCTATCGGCATGATCACCGATGCCGGCTTGGCGCAACCACTGCCTGATGACCTCAGTGAGCAGCTTAAACCCGGGTTCAGATACCCACGCTGGTCGCCGGTTACGGGCCGGATTCGGACCTTACCTTATAATACTCAGCGGCTCACGGCGGAGCAGGTGCCTGGTGATATTATGGCACTGGCAGACAGTGATTTGTCCATTGGCTGGGCCCCTGCCTATGCATCTTTTCAGTCATTTTTAACCGCCATGCGTATTCTTGAGGGTGAAAAAGCCACCTTGTCCTGGCTCAAAGGCGTCAGCAGACATGCCAAAAGCTATGCCGGGGAATTAGGTGTGGTAATGGCTGTGGAACGCGGTGAAGTCGATGTGGGCTTTGCTAACCATTATTACACCTTACGGCTAAAAGCCGGCAAACCTGACGCTAATGTGGATTTGGCATATACCAAATCCGATGCCGGCTGTCTGGTGAACGCCTCCGGAATCCTGGCTCTAAGCGAAGGCGATCTTCCGGTTAACTTTATGCGCTATCTGTTGTCCGCCGAAGTCCAGGCGTATCTTTCTTCTGAAGCGTACGAGATCCCACTGGTAAATGGTGTAAAGGCGCCGCAGGGCTTACCTGATCTTGCATCACTGACCCCGCCAGATCTGGACCTGAGAAAATTAGCGGACCTGCGCCCGACATTGAACCTGATGCGAGAAGCAGGCGTTTTGTGAGACCAATCCCAAAATCTTATCCAATTGCGTTTCTGATAGCCTTTCTGGCAGTACTGCCGCTATCTGTACTTTTCACCCTGGCCCAGGGCACCTCCGCATTATTCGATACGCATAACCTCAGGGTACTGGGCAATACGATGGCGCTCGTGGCACTGACTATTGTGGGGGCAGTGCTACTGGGTGTGCCGCTGGCACTGTTGACCACCTATGTAAAAATGCCTTTTCAGCGTTTCTGGCTGGTTTTTTTGGCCGCCCCCCTGGCGATGCCCTCTTATATCGGGGCGTTTACCTTGTATTTTGCCATGGGACCCGGCGGTGAAATAGAAAGCCTGCTTGGCATCCCTACCCCCGCCATCGGAGGGTTGTGGGGCACTGCTGTTGTGATGTCGCTCTACACCTATCCGTTTGTAATGCTAACCACCCGTGCATCTATGCTAAGCCTGGACGGCAGCCTGGTGAATGCCGCCCGAACGCTGGGGATGTCCTTACCCGCAGCATTAATGAAAGTGGTCATGCCCCGGATATTGCGCGCCATTGGCGCCGGTGCCCTACTGGCAGCCCTGTATGCGTTGTCTGATTTTGGCACCCCGGCCATTTTGCGGTTAGACACCTTTACCCGGGTGATTTTTGTCGAATACAACGCCTTTGGTCTGAGCCAGGCGGCCATGCTCTCTATTCAGCTGCTGGTAATTGTCGGGTTCGTGCTGTTTATCGAGTCCACCATCAAAGGCAGTACAGAACGCCCTGGCAGACAATTATGGCTCTGGCCTAAGCCCTGGCAGCGTAATCTTATGCTGATTGCCAGTCTCCCTATTGTGGTGATGGCCATTGTTTTACCCCTGGCGATATTCACGGTATGGCTGGTGCGCGAAGGCGCTGGAGACTTTGATATCAGTTATGCCCTAAATTCGGCCTATGCTTCATTACTGGCCGCCCTGGCGGCGGTTATCCTTGCGGTGCCGGTGGCGCATGCCGCCATTAGTGGCCGGGCCGGAAGATTGATGGAACGCATCACTTATTTTGGATTTGGCGTGCCTGGCATCGTGATGGGGACAGCCCTGGTCTATGTAGGTCTTAAGTTACCGTTTTTATATCAGACCCTGGCGCTGCTTGTTATCGCCTACGTATTGCGTTTTTTACCCTTGGCGGTAGGCTCGGTAAGAACCACAGCAGAACGCCTGGACCCTTCATTAGTCAAAGCCGCCCGTTTACTTGGAGCCTCTCCCCGGGAAGCTTTCCGTCGTATTACATTACCATTAACCTATCGAGGCATGGTCGCGGGCGCCGCGCTGGTCTTTTTAGAAGTAATGCGCGAACTGCCGGCCACACTGATGCTCGGTCCGACCGGGTTTGAAACACTGGCCACCTATATGTGGCGGGTGTATGAAGCGGGCTATTTTGGAATGGCCGCTATTCCAGGGCTATTGCTGGTCTTTTTATCGGGTATCGGTTTAACTATTATGCTCACCGGCGAAGGTGGCAATAAATTCAAACTCAACGAGGAGTAGCCTGGTCGTATGCTCACAGTCTCTGATTTATCCGTAAAATACGGAGAAACACCGGTCGTCAATCATCTTGACCTTACCCTGGACAGTGATGAAATCCTGATGCTGGTAGGCCCCACAGGCTGTGGTAAAACCACCATTTTGCATGCGCTGGCCGGCTTAATTCCGATTTCTACCGGGGAGATTTCTCTGGGTAAATGGCAGGCAACGCCTAAAAAGCTTATTCCGCCGGAAAAGCGCAATGTCGGTATGGTGTTTCAGGATTTTGCGCTCTTTCCCCACTTGACCGTGGAACAAAATGTTTGTTTTAAACTGAAAAACACCACCTTGGCTGATCACTGGCTAAAACTGCTGGGGTTGGATAAGTTCAGAAATGCCAGACCCGAGCGGTTATCGGGTGGTCAGAAGCAACGTGTCGCCCTGGCCCGAACGCTGGCCCACGACCCTGACTTCGTACTGCTGGATGAACCTTTATCTAATTTAGATGCGGCGCTAAAAGACAGTCTTCGCTGGGAGATTCGCGAAGCATTGAAAGCGGCCAGGGTGCCGGCTATCTGGGTGACCCACGATCAGGATGAAGCCCTGTCTATAGGCGACCGTGTGGGCGTTTTAAACAAAGGGGTACTGGCACAGCTCGATACCCCGGAAAATTGCTTCTCGAAGCCCTCCAGCCGTTTTGTGGCTAATTTTCTGGGGGACGCCAGCTTTGTTCCGGGTCGGTTCGACCAACAGCTAGTAAGAACCTGTATTGGCGCGGCGCCGGGGATCCCCATCGACACCGCCTCTGGCGAGGTAGATTTGCTGCTACGGCCGGATGATATCAATATTCGCCATAATGACTATGAAGGCAACGGCTGTGTCGAATGGGTGCGTTTTGAAGGGGGCTCGCGGTTGTGCGCGGTCTCTCTGGATGAGCATGAAAACACCCAGGTTAAGGTTCGGGTTTCCCATGAAAACATGTTCCGTCCCGGCGACCGTGTGCAACTGGCCGTTGACTCCACCCATGCGCTGGCCGCTTTCGCGCGCTAACCACCAGACAAAAAAAACGCTGCCAACTGGCAGCGTTTTTTGTAATACATTTGAGCCTGGTACTTACCCTTTTTCGACCTGACCAAACTCAAGATCAACCGGGGTTGAACGACCAAATATCAGTACTGATACTTTCACGCGGCTCTTTTCGTAGTCGACTTCTTCTACCACACCATTGAAGTCGGCAAAAGGACCATCGGTAACCCGAACCACTTCGCCTGGCTCGAACAATGTTTTTGGTTTTGGCTTGTCTACAGACTCTTCCAAACGATCCAATATTGCATCTGCTTCACGCTGAGTGATGGGCATGGGACGATCAGAAGTACCGCCGATAAAGCCAAGTACACGAGGCACGCTTTTAACCAGATGCCATGAATCTTCATTCATTTCCATCTCAACCAATACATAGCCAGGATAGAATTTGCGCTCTGATTTACGTTTTTGACCCGCACGCATTTCCACAACTTCTTCGGTAGGAACGAGTACCTGACCAAAATATTGCTCCATTTCGTGCATCTTGATGTATTCAAGCAGGGTCTTTTTCACCCGTGATTCGTACTGTGAATAAGCTTGTACTACGTACCATCTTTTCTTTGCTTCTTCAGACATACGTTATGCTCCTATTCCAGTAATAAATCCGACTACACGAACGATAATGCCATCCAGACCCCATAGGATCAGTGCCATTACCAACGTTGCAACCATCACAATAAGGGTGGTTTGATTGGTTTCCTGACGCGTAGGCCAGACTACCTTGCGTACTTCCATTCGCGACTCTTTAGCGAACGTGATAAAAGCACTGCCTTTTTCAGTTGTCGATGCAATAAAGCCAGCGACCACTACAATCACTACCGCAGCGATTGCACGGTACAGTACGGAAATTTCACCGTACATGTAATTTGCGGTAATCACGCCCACCAATAAGGCAAACACGACAAGCCATTTTAGCATGTCCAGAGGGTTGGACGAATTTTCCGTTTTTTCGCTCATGTTACGATCCTAGCAATACTGCGTTGTTTCTCTGTGTCACATGCACAGAACAATCAATCTGGCAGGGGTGGAGGGACTCGAACCCCCAACCATCGGTTTTGGAGACCGCTGTTCTACCAATTCGAACTACACCCCTTTAGTACCGACTAATACGGCATTTAACTAACATTATCCTTGTGAATTTAGCGTCTTATCTTAGGAAAGTGCGGATTCGCAAGGAGGGATGCGCATTATACTTAACATCCGTCCAGATACAAGGCTTTTATAGTACGTCTTTAAAGCGATGCCGGGCCATACCCGCTAGCTGCAAATCTTTGGCGCGGGGCCACCACATCGCGACCTGTAACGCCACCGGTGGCGCAGCACCGTAAGCCTCGCCTACCCTAACGTTTACCCATTACTCAAAGACGCCAAATGGCGGCTGAGAACAGCCGCCTGCCAGCGCTATTCAACCCCGATAAAACCGCCGGTCTGATGTGCCCACAACTTGGCGTAAATGCCGTTTCGGGCTACCAGCTCGCTATGGGTACCGGATTCTACCACCTGGCCCTTATCCAGCACCAGTAAGCGGTCCATCTGCGCGATAGTAGACAACCGATGGGCGATTGCCAGTACCGTTTTATCCTGCATTACTGAGTTGAGACACTCCTGAATAGCGGCTTCGACCTCGGAATCCAATGCTGATGTGGCTTCATCCAAGATTAAGATGGGCGCATCTTTTAACAAGACCCGGGCAATAGCAATACGCTGGCGTTGACCACCAGACAATTTAACGCCCCGCTCGCCTACATGGGCGTCATAACCCGTGCGCCCCACGTTATCAGTCAGACTTAGAATAAATTCATGGGCTTCAGCCTGTTTGGCTGCCGCAATCACTTCTTCTTCACTGGCATCAGTGCGCCCGTAAAGGATGTTATCGCGCACTGACCGATGCATTAGCGAGGTATCCTGCGTGACCATGCTAATCAACGCTCGCAGACTTTCCTGAGGAACCTCATGGATGGCCTTGCCGTCAATCCGGATAGCGCCATGCTGGGTATCATAAAAGCGCATCAACAGATTTACCATGGTGGACTTGCCTGCCCCGGAGCGCCCGACCAAACCGACTTTTTCTCCTGCGCGAATATGAATGGTTAAATCGTTAAATACTTCGATAGGTAGATTGTTCGCTCCCATATAGCCAAACCGAACCTTATCGAATTCGATCTCGCCGCCCGTTACCTTCAGATCCTTGGCATTAGGTTGGTCTTTTACCTCTACCGGGCGCGCTAAGGTATTGATGCCATCCTGCACCGTGCCTAAGTTCTCAAACAGCCCCGAGACTTCCCACATAATCCAGTGTGACATGCCGTTTAAGCGTAAACACAAGCTGACCGCAATGGCGATATCGCCCGGCGTGACCAACTCATGCAACCATAGATAAATCGATAACGCGCCAATAGCAAAAATTAAAATGGCATTGGCCATTTCCACACAGGTTTCTAAAACGGTAACCAAACGCATTTGTGGATAAACCGTATGCAGAAACCCATCCATACTTTGGCGGGCGTAGTCTGCTTCACGGCGACTGTGTGAAAATAGTTTTACAGTAGTGATATTGGTATAGCTGTCTACTATACGTCCCGTCATAACTGAACGCGCATCAGCCTGGCGTTGAGAAACGGTTTTAAGTTTAGGCACCAGTTTGCGCAAAATAGCAACATAAACAAAAAACCATACCACCAGCGGTACGGCCAAGCGCCAGTCAGTGGCAAATACCAATACCAGCATCGAAATGAAATACACACTGATATACACCAGCAAATCGAGTACTTTCATGACGGTTTCGCGCACTGACAGCGCGGTTTGCATGACTTTAGTGGCTACCCGGCCAGCAAATTCATTGTGAAAAAAGCTTAGACTCTGTCCCAGCAGGTAACGGTGCGCCTGCCAGCGTATACGCATGGGGTAGTTACCCATAAGCGATTGCCGATTGAATAACGAACGCAGCAAGATAGCGCCGGGGATCAGCACGACAACGGTAAGCCCCATCCCCACCAGCGTCCATTTTTCGTTCGCCAGAAAGGTGGCTCTGTCATGTTCGGAAAACCAGTCGACCATTTGGCCCAGAAAACCAAATAGCATGACTTCCAGCACGGCGACCACCGCACTTAGAAATGACACCACGGCGATAATCTTCCACATACCCTGGCTATAATAACGACAAAATGCGACCAGCCCTTTAGGAGGCTGACCGGGCGGTGTATCGGGAAACGGCTGCGTCAGCCGCTCAAAAAATGAAAACATACAGTGCTCTTAGTTACTCAGTGAAGCCTAACTTTTGCAGGCAGCTTTGAACTTTTTTGTGATGCCCGGTCTGCCATTGTTCAAGCGATACACTGGAATCGGCGTGGGCCCGGGCTTTTGCGCGTTGCAACACTTCATGCGCGTTGCTGGCTGGAATGACGGCAATACCTTCTTCGTCGGCGACGATGATATCACCCGGGTTTACCTGCACACCACCACATTTCACCGGCTTATTTAACGGGGCGACCTGCGCTTTGGCGGCAGGTTTGGGCATCACGCCCCGAGCGTATACGGCAAAACCTAAATCCCGGACTTGTGCCAGGTCTCTGATCACACCATCGACTACCAAACCCCGTATACCCCGACGCTGGGCAATGGCGCAGACATTACCGCCGGCCAAGGCATAAGCATCATCCGCCTCTACTACAATAATGTCGCCCGGGCGGGCCCGATAAATAGCAGCATGCAACATTAAGTGGTCGCCTGGCGCGCAGTACACGGTATAAGCGGGGCCACTTATGGCTGGCGCGGGTTGCCAGAGGGAGTGAATTGCATAATCAACGAATTGTTCTCGTGGCAGTGCATCAGCATAGTCGCAGGTAGATACGCAGTTATAGTCAAGCATCATGGGGTTTCTCCAGGCTGAGATAGTGAGCAAAGCCACTATAGCAATCCCCCGGTGCGAAGTTGTTACAACTTATGTATTTTGACCATAAATGATTTTTTTGCAGCTTTAGCCATGCTATTTAATAAGATGGATAATTATCGAACGACAGTTTAAACAGGAAGAACAATGAAAAAAACCATACTGAGCCTGTCGGTGCTAATGGCACTGACTGCCTGCGGACCAAAACCGGAAACGTCTGAAGCAAAGCAAGAAGCGAGCAGCCAACAAACGCAGCAACAGTTAACCTCGGGCATTATTAAAGAAAACATGGACACGTCGGTCGACCCAGGTAACGACTTTTATCGATATGTAAACGGCGCGTGGCTAAGCAAAGTAGAAATTCCCGCAGACAAGTCTTCTTATGGCAGTTTCCAGATTCTGCGGGACGCCGCCCAGGATGATGTCATAGAAATTATCAAGCACTCCGCGCAAGGCGATTTTGAAGCCGGCTCAAACGAGCAAAAAGTGGGCGATTTCTACAAAAGTTACATGGATATGGAAGCCCGCAACAAGTTGGGTCTAACGCCACTGAATGCGGATATGGCTAAAATCGATGATATCGATTCCTATGAAAAGCTGACAGCCTATTTTGCCTACGCCAACCGTTATGGCTACGGCTCCCCTGTGGCCGTGGGCCAATATGCTGACTTTAAGTCACCTGAAACATACATGATTTATACCTGGCAAAGCGGCCTTGGTTTACCTGAGCGTGAGTACTATTTTACCGACGACGAGAAGTCTGCCGATATCCGCACTAAGTATCAGGCGCATATTGCCAATATGCTGACCTTAGCGCAGATTAAAGACGCCGAAGCAAAAGCCAAAGCTATTATGGATTTGGAAACTAGCATTGCTCAGTTACATATGAAAAAAGAGCAAACCCGCGATTGGGCTGCTAATTACGACAAGGTTGCCGTGGATAAGCTTGATAGTGTAATGGCACAATTCGACTGGGAATTGTTCTTAAATGAGCTGGAGCTTACAGACCTGGATGGTTTGGTGATTATGCAAAACGACTATATGTCGGCGCTGGATAAATTAATCACCGATACAGAACTGGCAACCTGGCAAACTTATCTTAAATGGCATTTATTGCACGCCAGTTCCGGCAAGCTTAATGAAGCCATTGATAAAGAGAGTTTTGCGTTTTATGGTAAAACCCTGCAAGGCGTTGAAGAGCAGCGCCCCCAGTGGCGGCGAGCGGTTGATCTACTGGATAGCACGGTGGGTGAAGTAATCGGTAAAGTGTATGTAGAAAAACACTTCCCGCCGAAGGCCAAGGAACGTATGGAAGAGCTGGTAGACAACCTGCTGGCAGCCTATAAAGACAGTATTGAAAAGCTTGAGTGGATGACTGACGATACCCGTGTGCAGGCGCTGGATAAGCTATCTAAGTTTACCGTCAAAATCGGTTACCCAGACCAATGGAAAGACTATTCTTCCTTAACGGTAAAACCTGATGACCTGTTCGGTAACCTTAAAAACGCAGCGGATGTAGCCTATGCTGAGATGCTGGAAAAACAAGGCGGGCCGGTATGGGATCATGAATGGGGCATGACGCCGCAAACAGTGAACGCTTATTACAGCCCGGCAATGAATGAAATCGTTTTTCCCGCGGCTATCCTGCAACCTCCCTTTTTCAACATGGAAGCAGATGACGCGGTGAACTACGGCGGGATTGGCGCTGTAATCGGCCATGAAATTGGCCATGGGTTTGATGATTCCGGCGCCACTTTTGACGGCGATGGGGTGTTGCGTAACTGGTGGACAGAGGCCGATAAACAAGAGTTTGAAAGCCGCACCACTATGTTAGTTGATCAGTACAGCAGTTTTGAAGCTTTGCCTGGTTTGAACGTGAATGGCGAGTATACGTTGGGCGAGAACATCGGCGATTTGGGCGGCATTAGCATTGCGCTTAAAGCCTACCACATGGCTTTGGAGGGCGAACCCGCGCCGGAAATGGATGGCTTTACCGGCGAGCAGCGGGTATTCATAGGCTATGGTCAGGTATGGGCGACCAAGTATCGTGATGAAGCCCTGCGCAATCAGGTGCAGACTGACCCGCATTCGCCTGCGCAATTCCGTGCTAATGGCGCCGTACGCAATGTCCCGGAGTTTTATAAGGCGTTTGATGTCACCAAAGAAGATGCGCTGTATCTCCCCCCCGAAAAGCGGGTAAAAATCTGGTAATCGCAATCGATTACTGAGCTGCAAAAGACAAAAAGGGCCGCTGGCCCTTTTTTAATTTTATGCGTTAACGTATCAGGCCTGACTACCCTTTAATAAGCAGCACTAAGCGCCTTCAGTGTTTGCACCGCCAGACTGACATCTGATACAGGCACAAATATGTGGTCATGGTGATAGGCTGCCACCACATTGGCCGACACCCCTACAGCGGTTAAGCGCGTAGCGATAGCCGCGGTCAGTCCCACCGCTGATAAACTGGAGTGGACCTCACAGGTAATGCAGCAAAATGGTCCTTCGCCTGCCAACCCCATACGGCTTGCGTAGGATGTTAGAACAATGACTGTAATGCCCTGGATCTCTCGAAACAGACCGTGTATACATGCCATATCTAACCGCGCCAACGTTGTTTCATCTACGCTGCAAAACACAAACTCGCCCGGCTGTAAGGCTGGGGACAGCCGACGTAATAAACAGGATAAATCGGTTTCGCCACTCATTTAATCACCTGATTCAGGATTAGGGGCCCGACGCCCTACAGGCCGGCTTTACGGGCTCTGACTTTCTTGCCTTTAATACGGCCTTCACGGAACAGTTTTAACGCACGCTTCACACTGCGCTGCTTAACTGCCACAAAGCTTACCTGGCTTTGTACGGTAATTTTACCTATGTCAGTGCCTTCAATTCCGGCGTCCTGAGTGAGCGAGCCAAGAAAATCAGTGGGTCGCAATTTTTGCTTTTTGCCCGCGCCAATCGCAATACATGAAAATGCCGGATCACAAATACGATTCGCATGAAAACGCAAACTCTGTCCACTTTTACGTACCAGGGTAGTGTCTAACAACGCCTCGATACGGCCTAGCGCAGGTTCTTCCGCTTCACTGCACAGGGTATAGGCTGCACCTTTTGCGCCGGCTCGCCCGGTACGCCCAATGCGATGAATATGTACCTCAGACTCTTCACTAACCGCATAGTTGATCACACAGTCTATATCTTTCACATCCAGTCCGCGGGCGGCCACATCGGTTGCGACTAATACCTGTAAGCACTCACTGGCAAACTGCACTAATACTTCATTGCGTTGCGGCTGAGTCATTTCGCCTTGCAAGGGTAATACGGTAAAACCGGCGGCCAATAGTGCTTCGTACACTACCGTGACCTGGTCACGACGGTTACAAAAAACCACGGCTTTGCCTGGTTGGTATTCCGATAAAATGCCTTTGAGCACTTGCAGGCGGTTGTTTTCATCTACCCGGTAGACAAGTTGATCAATATCCGGTTTCTGTAAATCCTCTGTTACCTGTCGATGCTCGACAGGATTAGTTAAATAACGCTGGGCTTCTTGTTCTACCTGCTCGGTATACGTGGCTGAGAAAAATAGCGTTTGCGCTTGTTTAGGTGTAAGCGCAAACAATGTTGCCATATCGTCAGCAAAACCCATGTCCAGCATGCGGTCAGCTTCATCCAATACCCGCACTTTAACGTGGGCCAGTGAAAGCGTACGTTTTCCCACATGATCCAGTAGCCGCCCGGGTGTCGCCACAACCACTGAGGCACCGTGTTTAAGGGATTGAATTTGGGGCCCCATGGGTTCGCCGCCACACAGCGTCAGCACTTTTAAATTGGCTATTTGGCGGCCTACCAGACGAATCTGGTCACTTACCTGCGCAGCCAGTTCCCGGGTGGGGCATAACACTAGTAGCTGGGTGCGAAAATCGGTGGCGTCTATATGCTGCAATCCGGCCACTGCAAAGGCAATGGTTTTGCCGGAACCGGTACTCGCCTGTACCATCACATCCCGGCCCGCCAGTGTATCTGGCAACGTGGCTGCCTGGACGGCAGTCATTTGAACAAAGCCGGCACTGGCCAGTGCCGCGGCGATATTTTGGTGCAAATCTAAACTATCAAATTGGTTCATTGGTGGTCCTTGGACGGCCATAAGTTTACGACACCCTGATCAAGATGCACGGGAACATGTTGAACCTGGATCATTTTATTGCTCCAGTCGGTTGCCCATTGTGCATACTGCGCTGACTGCTTCACCTCGTTGGCAGCTAGCCTCAGAGTATCAATCAGCGTTGGGTCAGTGCGGTGTCTGGAGACCGCAATATAGGTGGTGGTAATTTGCTTAGGGGCGACCTCGCTAAGCTTATTACACAGATTTTTATCTTGTTTACACAGCACATTGATACGCGCATCTGAGGTATAAACCCACTGCGCCTGCCCTTCCAATACGGCGTAAATAGCCTCATCCCAGCTGGCAAAAGGTAAAACAGTAAAACCCAGTTCGGTAAGCTGATCAGCACGATAGTCTAGCTCGCGTACGGCGACTGGCCTATCTTTAGGCACCAGAGCAAGGCTATCGTAAGGCACCGTATTATCTATGCTACGACCAAATAAACCGTGCCGAGAGCGGGTTACCGGGGTTATCCAGTAAAATTTATGCTCTCTGGCTGGTGTACGGGCCAGCGACAGGGTCATGACATTAGGCTTGGTATTTATTTCACGAATAATCCGGGGCCATGGCGTCAGTAAAACTGGTGCTGATATACCGGCTTTATCTAAAATATCGCGGACCAGATAAGCACTGTAGCCGGTTAGGTTTCCGTTGCCATCCGGCTCGACAAAATAGGGTAAATTATCCGCCAATACCCACAATGCAGCACTGGGCGGCGCCGTATCATTACTGGTCACCAGGGACAATAATTGGGGTGTAACGGTAGCCGTAATGCCGCTTTTGGCCAGCGTATCCCGAGCTTTATACATGATTTGCTGATAGCGCGCTGACTTTTTAAACTCTGTTGCAGCCTTTTTTAATTTACCCGCCAGGGCTTCATTCGCGGGAATACGCGCCATCGCCAGATATAAATAGTAGCCCGGCAAGTGCGCTACCGGGGCCAACTGGTTGCAATCATACGACTGTTTTTGGCATAACGTTGCCAGGCCAGCTGGCGAAAATAATACAGTTTGTATTCGGCCTTTTATCACGGCCCCGACCGCTTGCTCCCAACTGTTTAAAGACACAATGGTTTTCGCGTTAAGCGACCTGGCTTGGGCCGAGCGAAAGTCATTGCGCATGACCGCCACGGTGTCCAGGCTATCAGGTAAGTTAACGTCCGCATTCACCAGCGGGCTGTCTATTCTGGCATACAACACAACCTGATTCTCAACCACCGGTGTAATCCAGTAGAAATCATTTTCCCGCTCTGGCGTACGCGCAATAATCCCCGATACCGAGAATGGCTTTTCCTGAGTATCGCGCACGGTTCTGGCAAACGGCTGACTGCGAATAATGTAATCGTGCTGGGCCTGGCGAATGATGCCAATGGCCAGGTCAACAGACAATCCGTGGCTATTATCCGCAGGGTCATATTCACTTAACACCGGTGTAGGACTGGTCAACACGGTGATACGCTCGGTGCCAACAGAACGGGCGTGTACGCCCATTCCGATTAATAATAACAGCGCCCACCAAAGTTTACTCATCGCCTACAGGCTCGCCTCCAGCTTCCAGTTGAGGGTTTGTCCGGCAAAAAAGGGCACCATTGGTGTGCCGTCTGGCAACGCCACCAGTTCTGGTACCTGCCAGGAAGATTTAACCAGCGTAATGGTGCCAGTATTGCGCTCAAGCCCATAAAAGTCCGGCCCATAGTGGCTGGCAAACCCTTCTAGCTTATCTAACACCCCTAGCTGATCGAATACCTCAGCATACAACTCAATGGCGCTCCATGCGCTATAACAGCCCGCACAGCCGCAGGCATTTTCTTTTTTGTGGCGGGCGTGGGGGGCAGAATCGGTTCCCAAAAAGAATTTTGGATTACCGCTGGCAACCACCTCCCGTAATGCCTGCTGATGCGTATTACGTTTTAGCACCGGCAGACAGTAATTGTGTGGTTTCACGCCCCCCACCAGTAAATCATTACGGTTAAGTAAAAGGTGCTGGGGGGTGATGGTAGCGGCTACATTTGCACCGGCCTGAGTAACAAACTGTGCGGCTTCGGCGGTGGTAATGTGTTCAAACACAACGCTAAGGCCCGGAAAGGCTTCTACAATAGGTTGTAGCTGGGTTTCGATAAATATTTTTTCCCGATCGAAGATATCGATATGGCTGTCTGTCACTTCACCGTGAATCAGTAGTGGCATGCCAGCCTTCTGCATAGCTTCAAATACCGGATACAACGCGCTAATTCCCGTTACCGCAGCATCAGAGTTGGTGGTGGCTCCGGCCGGATAAAGCTTACAGGCGGTTACCCCTGCGGCTTTAGCCTGGGCAATGTCTTGGGGGGACGTCTGATTAGTCAGATAGAGGGTCATAAGCGGCTCAAATTGACTGCCAACCGGCCGGGCGGCCAGAATCCGCTGACGATAAGCCATTGCCTGTTCAGCGTTCACTACCGGTGGCACCAGATTAGGCATCACAATAGCACGGGCAAAGCAGCGGGCCGTGGCCGGTACTGTTTCAGCCAGCATATCGTCATCGCGAAAATGCAAGTGCCAGTCATCAGGGGTGCGCAGAGTAATAGATTGCATGGATGAGCCTTATACAACTAAACAAAAAGTCGTCATATTATGCCCTAAAAATTGTTTCTGCGCACCAGTGCTACCGGTCACGGCAGCCGTTTGTATCAGGCTTTTTTAGTGTAAGCAGCAATGATGACAATACGGGTGCCGTTCACTTTCCCTTCGATATGCTCCGGATTATCGCTTAAGCTTATGTTACGTACTGCGGTGCCCCGTTTGGCGGTAAAGCTCACGCCTTTGACGTTTAAATCTTTGATCAGATGCACCGTATCGCCACTGCTAAGTACTGCACCATTACTATCCAACGTCGGGGTCGTGTCTGCGGCATTGCCCCCTGCGTGTGCCCACTGGCTAAGCGTATCGTCAAGGTACAGCATATCCAATAAATCCTGGGCCCAGGTCTCGTGGTTTAAGCGCTGCAATATGCGCCAGGCGACAACCTGTACCGCGGGAGTAGTGGACCACATTGCTTCGTTCAAACACCGCCAGTGGGTAGGGTCGATTTCGATTTGTGCGGTTAACTGGCTTTGGCAAACACCACATAGCAACAAAGTGCTGTCGTAGCCACTAACCGGCGAATCGGGTACCTCGTACAAGCTAAGTGCCTGTTCGCTTTTACACAGTTCACACATACCTTGTGCACGCTGAATTATTTTCTGTTCGCTCATGTAACCTTGTTCCCGGCCATTAAAAAGCTCGCAGTATATACCAATTATGACTTAGGGGCGGCTTGCGCTTGGCCATGTTCAACAAATATCAGCTTGTCGGTGGCGTAGCCCAGGGCTTCTGCTTTTGCTAATAACGCATCTAGCTGTTGCTGAGGCAACTGGGGCGTGCGCGATAAAATCCATAAATAGTCCCGATCTGGCCCGGTAACTAACGACCACTGATATTCCTGGCTGTCTAGTTCAGCTACTACGTAACTGGCATAAAACGGGCCGAAAAAAGAGACCTTCAACCAGCCAGTATTGGTGTCTTCTACAAAATAGGCTTTGCCTTCGGCTTCTTCCCACTTACCTTCGGCTGCATTGTACCCACGATTTATCACCTTTATGCCGCCATCTTCACGGCTGCTGTATTGCGCGGTAACTTCGCTCAGCCCTTCTTCAAAACTATGATCTAACCGAGCAATTTCATACCAGGTGCCCAAATAGCGTTCAGCGTCAAACGGGTTTACCGGGGTAACATTTTGTGGCTTATCGCTGGAACAGCCCAACAACCAGATACAACTTATTAGTAGCAGTATAAATTTCATTTTGTCTCCATTGGCAGATGGCCGGTTTTTACAAACAAACGGGCGGGGCCCGTCACCACATCAAATCTATCGCAAAGCGCTTGCGGGCAACGTAACCAAGTACCCGCCGGTAGCAAAGTTTGGCTATGTTGCAGGGTTCCCTCAATAACCAGCATTTCTAACCCACCGGCAGGTATGACCGGGCGCCAGCAATGGCCTTCGCCCAGCCAAACAAGTTCCGTTATCTGGCCGTTAAACTGGTGCAACGGCAACACTTTGTGCTCCCGGGCGTGCCCCTGGTGCCACCCCGCTTTGGCTGTATTAATACGTACAGTCTGCAAATCGCCGGGCTGAAAATAGCATAATTTTACCAGTAACTCGCATCCCTCCCGGGACCAGGGCGCATGTTCGGTTCCCGCAGGATTACGTATATAGCTGCCTGCGGGGTAGTCACCAGAGGCATCGCTAAATACACCCTCCAGTACCAATATCTCTTCGCCGTGGGGATGCTGATGGGTAGCAAAGCTGGCGCCAGGGTCATAGCGCACAATAGATGTCGCGCGCCCCGCTTCTGCCTGTTCACGTTCAAGCTTTTTACGCCATACATGCGTAGCCGGCGAAGGCTCATATGGCTGTTTGGCGGTAAATATGGTCACCGCCTTACTGTAATCCTGATTTAACATTGCCTGGTACAACCTTTATCTAATGCAGAGCTTACAAAATAACTGAGCATCACCACGTGCCGGACGAAGCTGCTTAATGATGAGATGAGATGCGATACGTATCACCGATAATTTAAGACCATCCGGCTGTGGTACGCTATACCTTTGTCAGACACGCTATTTTGTCGTGCCGCCGTTAATAAGAGGTTGTTTATGCTAAAAGGCATTCATCATGTGGCTATAATTTGTAATGACTATCCGGTTTCGAAAGCGTTTTATACGGATATATTGGGGTGTAGTGTGCTGGACGAAAATTACCGCGAAGCGCGTGATTCCTATAAATGCGATCTGGCCCTGCCAGATGGTACGCAATTGGAGTTGTTTTCATTTCCCGGGGCGCCTGCCCGGCCAAGCCGGCCTGAAGCACAGGGTTTACGCCACCTGGCCTTTCGCGTAGATGCGCTGGATGAGGCTGTGGCGCAACTGGAGCAAGCGGGGGTGGCGGTGGAGCCGATTCGGGTGGACCCGTACACCGACAAACGTTTTACCTTCTTCGCTGACCCCGACGGGCTTCCCTTAGAGCTCTACGAGACCGCAGAATAAAAAGGGCTTCGGCCTTTTCCCCTCACCGCGAGGCTGACTGTGACGTCGAGACACCATAATCACGTACTTCAATTTCGGTCAAACGCTTGGCGGTGGGGTCGCATAAATAATTGTACAATAAGCCAATAAACAAGAGTGTGGCAAAGCCCGTAGCCACCATAAAGCCATATTTTGCATCCCCGCCCATAGCGTCACTTACCAGGCCCATAATCAATGGCCCGGCAGCCGCACCAGCGGCGGTGAAAAACAAGATTACCCCTGCCACACTGCCATGTTGATGTTTGGGAAAACAGCTAATACCTTTTGAATTAAAGGTTGGATAGATAACCGACATAAAGATACCGGTTAACGGGAACAGATACAGCGCCAGTTGTTTGCCTCCCGCTAAGCCGACACCGAAACAGATGACAATTGCACCGCTAAACAGCATTAATACCAGCGCCCAGTTCAAGCGTGACATCATCCATATACCTACAAAACGACCCAGTGCCCGCAAAATGAAAAACGCTGTCACTGAATAAATTGCCAATTGTCTGGCGGCGCCATCAGCGTAACAGTCATAAGTCGCTTTGAGGGTGGTGGCATCACATACCAGGTAACTTGGCATCCATACATAAATAGCACTTTCCGCGGCGACATATAAAAATGCGCCCATGGAAAAACCCAGCGCGTAAGGATTTTTTACCAACGCCAGACTGTGCTTTAGCGACACTTTTTTTACGCTGTCATGATGCTGGTGTTTGTAAGAGGGATAGCGGACAAACGCGGCCACAATGATAAGTAATGTACACATTCCCCCTGCAATTACGTATAAATATTGCCAGGCTACGCCCTGATGAATTAACCATGCCACAATCAATGGGCCAATTATCGCCCCTACGCCAAAGAACGCTTCGGCGCCATTCATTGTTGCGGTGTGCTGCTTATTGGATGATGAAATATCGCCAATCAATGCTAATGCGCCGGTTTTAAATATCCCGACGGCAATCCCAGATAATGACATCAGACTAACAATAAAGACAAAATCATTGGCTATCAAAAAGCTATAACAGGCCAGCGCAAACAGGCTAAGTCCGAGAATGATAGTCGTTTTACGGCCCAGCTTATCGGCCAGAAAGCCCAATAGTAAGCCGGATAGTGCAATACCCAGCATGGGTAGCGAATGCATCAGACTGGCTTGTGCATTTGTTACATCAAACGCCACTTTAACTTCTTTAATGATCTCCCCAATGGAGTCTGATGTCATGGCAAACATCATAAACATCAGGTAGGTCAGCCATCGTATAAAGTAACTGTTTGATTGATACATCTTATCGCCTCTTCATTGCCATTGCCGCCGCCTTCTGGGGGGACATAATAATTTACATGTTCTTAGCATTATTGCGACTGAACATGGCAACGGCTTAACAGCAGAAATAGCGCTGCAGCAACCGTAATAGCTCAATCTAAACGTGATCAAATTAAGTTGAACTTTTAACTTAATCGTTTAAGATAAATTATCAAGAGTTTAGTACGCTGTAAACAGTTATGTGAATTAATTGTAATAACAGCCTTTTCATTTATGTTGTCCGGCCCTGCTTATACGGCCGGTTGGGGAGTGCCAATGAACTACGCCGCCGATAGCCAAACCTGTTTGGAACGTATCTTACAATCGGTTAATTTGAGCCGGCTGCCCAAACGGGATGCTGCGCTGTTTAGCACTCGGTTAACAGCCCAGTTCGACGCGTTATTTACTCAATACACTCAGGTATATGGCCATCAATACGATTGTTACTACCATTTGCAGCAGCTGGTCGGCGTGTTGGCAGAAGGATTCAAAAAGCGCAGTAACGCTTTGCGACAACAGGACCAGGCAGCTCTGGCTGATCCGCTATGGTATCGCAGTGAAAAAGAAGTCGGCATGGCGTGTTATGTCGATTTGATGGGCCCTACCCTCAAAGAGCTGCAGGCAAAAATCGGTTACTTCAAAACACTGGGTATTACGTATCTGCATCTTATGCCCTTGTACGAGGCGCCCGCGGGGGATAGCGATGGTGGCTATGCGGTATCGAACTACCGCAAGGTAAACCCGACCCTGGGTACTATGCAGGATCTGGAGACACTGGCCGGCGCCCTGCGGCAGGCCGGTATCAAGCTGGTGCTGGATTTTGTGTTCAACCATACCTCAGATGAACATGCGTGGGCGCAGGCGGCCCTGGAAGGCAACCCGCGCTATCAGAACTACTATTATTTATTTGATGACCGAACCATTCCCGACCAGTTTGAACACACCCTGCGTGAAATTTTTCCCCAGGTACGCCGGGGTAGCTTTACTTATAATGAGCAAATGGAAAAGTGGGTCTGGACTACCTTTAACAGTTTTCAGTGGGATCTTAATTACAGCAACCCCGAAGTTTTTAACGCTATCACCGCCGAAATGTTGTTCTTAGCCAATATTGGCAGCACCGCCCTGCGACTGGACGCTTTAGCATTTATCTGGAAAGAAATGGGCACAGACTGTGAAAATCAGGATAAGGCCCATACGTTGATCCAGGCGTTTAACAGCTGCTTGCAAATTGTGGCCCCGGCAGTGGTGTTTAAGTCTGAGGCGATTGTTCACCCCGACGAAGTTTTAAAGTACGTGCGTAAAGACGAATGCCAGTTATCTTACAACCCCCTTCTTATGGCGCTATTGTGGAACAGTTTAGCTACGCGTAAAACCCGGCTGCTAACGCAATCAATGAAGAAAAGTTTCAGCATTCCCAATGACACCACCTGGGTTAACTATGTGCGGTGTCACGACGACATCGGCTGGACATTCGATGATGCCGTCGCCTGGGAGGTGGGCGTAAACCCACATGATCATCGCTACTTTCTTAACCAGTTTTTTACGGGCAGATTTGAAGGCTCTTTTGCCAGCGGCGTGCCGTTTGCAGAAAATCCGACTAACGGCGATTGTCGGGTATGTGGCACGCTTGCCTCGCTATGTGGTTTGGAACGAGCGTTGGCGAGTGACAATGAGCATGAAATTGATATCGCTATCGCGCGGATTAAGCTGCTGTATGGAATTACCTTCAGTATCGGAGGCATACCGCTGCTATATTCAAGTGACGAGCTTGGCTTACTCAACGATCATTCCTATCGCGAGGACGAAACCAAGTGGCATGACGATCGTTGGGTTAATCGGGTGGCGGTAACCACAGAAGATATTCAGGCGGTATTACACCCGCCCACCACCATGACCCCAGCGCAGCGCTGCAAGGTCAGGGTGTTTAATACGATGAAAGACATGCTGGCGATACGTAAGTCCCAGCCTGTTTTTGGTAACAGCCGTACCCAGATTCTGGAAACCGGTAATCCGCACACGTTTGCTTATTTACGTGATGACGGTAACGGTACCAAGTTGTTGGTGCTATGCAATTTTAGTGAGCAGCCGCAGCAGCTCGAAGGGCATTTGCTCGATCTTATTGGTCACGCTCAAGCCACAGATTTGTTGAGCTCAGATACATTGAAAGGTCATGAAAACATGCTGAATCTGGCCGGTTACCAGCAGCGTTGGTGGCTGGTAAAAGCCCGTTAGTCAGGCCAGGTTCGTTACGCCATATCGTGTAGCTAGAATGTAAAAAAGGGAGGCTACGCTTCCCTTTTTCCTTACTGCTTAAAATTATCATCCTCAGCTTTTCCCCTACTTAGCGCAAATTTCTGCCGCGGGTAAGGCAACCAGAAAATATCGTCTATACTTTATATAAGGCTTGGAGGTACGCGCACCTGCGGTATTTTCCAGACCTTCAACCCATAGGTGTATAGTGTATTTCGGCAGTTAACATATATGCCAGGCTAATGTGGTGCGCTTCTTGATTGGTATCAAGAACGGTACAACTTTAGGTATTGAGGAAAAAGCTATGGAAACCGCGCTGAATCACGAATATCTGTGTCCGCACTGTGGTACTGTTAATGCGCTTTCTCACTTTGAAATTCGGAACATGTATACGCCGCAGTATGCAGATTGTCACCACTGTAAGACTAAACTGGAAATTGTGCCAGCTGATGGCATTGGCAATAATATCAATTTGGTGGTGTCTGAGGCAGCCGGGGAAGTCCTGACTCGCTAGGACTTCCTGCATAAGACTTCTTTTGTGGTTACAGGCCGAAAAATTCGCGACGCAAATTAGCGTCTGTATTGAACGCTCCGCCCAGGGCGCTGGTGCGGGTGAAGGAATTCGTATCACGAATACCCCGTGCTTTTACACAATAATGTGTGGCATTAATACTGACCGCCACATCGGGGGAACCCGTTAGCGCCTGGATGGCCACCATTACCTGCTGCGTTAACCGCTCCTGAACTTGCGGGCGTTGTGCAAAAAAACCTACCAAACGGTTAATTTTTGACAAACCCAGCACAGTTTCCTTTGGAATATAGGCAACTGTAGCAGTGCCATCAATAGTAACAAAATGATGTTCACATGTGCTGGTCAGGCTTATATCGCTTACCTGAACCGGCTGATTCAATTTCATTTTGTTTTCAATCTGGGTAATTTTGGGGAACTTGGCATAATCGAGTCCACCAAAAATTTCATCAACATACATTTTTGCAATACGCTGCGGTGTATCTGCCAAGCTATCGTCAGCAAGATCCAGCCCCAATGTATTCATAATATCTGTCATAGCCCGCGCAATACGCGTGCGCTTGTCTTCATCCGACAAACGGTTTTCCAGCATCGGCGTTTCCAGGCCGTGATCAACCAGGGCCTGACGTACAATTCGGGCTTCTTCAGAGATGGCAGCTTCCAGTGCATCGCACACAACCACCGCTTCTTTCGCAAACATGTCTATATCCAATTCCACAACTTAAGGCGATTTTACGCGCTATTTCCCCGCCACGGGCAGTCCAAATCGTTATATGAAATTATCTTAACGCTGAACTGCATCACTACTGCTGGCAATAACCGTATACCATTACGCTAACCTTCAACAAACTCACCCCAAAAGGAGCCAGGATGTCCCCCCCCGTATTAATCACCGGAGGAACCCAGCGAATAGGGCTGGCACTGACTGAGCATTTTTTAAACCAGTCGGTTCCGGTAATTGTAACATATCGTCGGCCAAAATCTGCACTCAATACGTTAGCCCAACGCGGGGCAACCCTGATTCAGGCTGACTTTACACAAAAAAGTCAGGTTGAACGACTCATCTCACAGATCAAATCACAGACCAGCGGGCTGCGCGCCATTATCCACAATGCTTCTGATTGGGCCAGTGAAAGTGTCGATGGCAATGATTTTGAGCTGATTGAACGCATGATGCAGGTTCACGTTTACGCCCCATACCGTATAAATATGGCATTGGCGGAACAGTTGATGCCAGCCGGCGATATTATTCATTTTACCGATTATGTGCAGGATACCGGTAGTGACAAACACACCGCATATGCCGCCAGCAAGGCCGCCTTGCATAATTTAACCTTATCGTTTGCTAAAAAACTTGCACCCCAGGTAAAAGTAAATAGTATTGCGCCGTCGCTGCTTATGTTTAATGAAAAAGACGATTTAGCGTATCGACGCCAGGCTGATGCCAAGCATTTACTCTCCCCCGCGCCTGGTGCTTATGAAGCCGTCAGCGCGGTGGATTATCTGCTTAACAGTGACTATATCACCGGCCAGACTCTGCATCTTAGTGGCGGTCGTCATTTACGCTAGCGTTATTGGTAAATCATTAAATTCACCGTACACCCATTTATGCCATGTCCTGCTGACTGGTATAATGATGCTATTGAAACCATTGTGGAAATAACCCGATGATCACACGTTCTACCCTGTTACCTGAATGGGTTACCGCGGACGCGGTATTGCTGGCCTGGCCCCATGAAGCGACCGACTGGGCGCCCTGGCTGGAAACGGTCCGGGCAACATACTGCCAGGTTATTGATGCCATAAACCAAACAGGAGCTGGGGTCATTTTGCTGTGCCCGCCCGCGCAAACGGAGCAAGTGAGCAAAAAGTTCGCCGCTGGTGCACGGGTATTAATCATACCGGCAAAATATAACGACACCTGGATGCGTGACTATGCTTTTTTGACCTGTGAAAGCGAAATGGGGAGAGAACCCGTTGAGTTTCAGTTTAACGGCTGGGGGGAGAAATTTGACGCCCGTTTGGATAACGAAGTGAATCAACGCTATTTAAGCCAGTTGTGCCGGCGCCCGTTACGTACCAGTAAAGTTACAGCCGAAGGCGGCGCCCTGGAGATAGACGCAGCCGGGCATTTATTATCCACAGCGCAATGTTTGCAAAACCCGCAGCGCAATGGCGAGATGTCTTTGCAACAATATCGCGATACGTTCACCGACGTATTGGGTGCGCGTGCGGTCACTATTTTTGAGCAAGGCCATCTTGAAGGCGACGACACCGACGGCCATATTGATACGTTAGTGAGGTTTACCCCAGACAGTGGCTTGGTTATCCAGGCGTGCGATAACCGCCCTGAAGACAGTCACTTTGCCGGGTTGTCAGCGCTGTGTCAGGAAGTTGCAGCAAGCTTACCTGAGCATCATCAGTATCGGTTGCCCTTACCGGCTATGTACAATGAAGACGAAGAGCGGTTGCCGGCCTCCTATGCCAACTTCTTGATTTGCAATGAAACCGTATTGGCCCCGGTGTATGGTCAGCCCGAAGACGCTGAGGCATTGGCGGTGCTTCAGACAGCCTATCCACGCTTCACTATAGTGCCTATAGACTGTGCCCCGCTGGTTCAGCAATTTGGCAGTCTGCATTGTATTTCGATGCAAGTGCCTCAACATACATTAACCGATAAGGTTCTTACCCAACTTCAAGCAGGAGTGTCTATTTATGCCTTCTAAAACGTTAAAAGTCGGTGTGGTGCAGCAGTCAGTGGCCGACAATGACAAAGCAACCAACTGGCAAAAAAGTGCAGATAAAATTGCGCAGTTAGCGGCAGATGGTTGTGAATGTATCCTGCTGCAGGAGCTACACAGTACGTTATATTTTTGTCAGCAAGAAGACACCGATGCGTTTGATTTGGCTGAAACTATTCCGGGTCCGGCCACCGACTTTTTTGGCGAAATAGCTGAAAAGTATAATGTGGTTTTAGTGACCTCGCTGTTCGAAAAGCGAGGCTCCGGGCTTTATCACAATACCGCGGTGGTATTTGACCGCAGTAAGGAAATCGCCGGTAAATACCGCAAAATGCACATCCCCGATGACCCTGGGTTTTACGAGAAATTTTATTTTACACCGGGTGATATGGGCTTTGAGCCTATCGACACCAGTGTGGGCAAGTTAGGCGTTTTGGTCTGCTGGGATCAGTGGTATCCCGAGGCAGCCCGGTTGATGGCAATGCGTGGGGCCGATATATTATTTTATCCTACGGCTATCGGCTGGGACAACACTGATTCTGACGAGGAGCGCCAACGTCAGCACGGTGCCTGGCAAACTATTCAGCGCGCCCACGCGGTCGCTAACTCAGTCCCCGTTATTGTGGCTAACCGTACCGGGTTTGAAGCATCACCGATGGAAAATGATCCCGGTATTCAATTTTGGGGGCAAAGCTTTATCGCCGGCCCGCAGGGCGAGATCCTGGCCCAGGCCAGCGCCGATGATGAAGAAGTACTGATGGTCGATTTGGATATGGCACGTACCGAGCAGATTAAGCGAATCTGGCCGTATTTCCGCGACCGTCGGATAGACGCCTACGATGACATTACCAAACGCTGGCGCGACTGATACTCGCTTTAAACGGCGCCCGAGGGCGCCGTTTTTTTTACCTTAGGTTTTTTCTCAACACTGCACCGTGTGCTTAATAGCTGCTAGCCAGAAAGTCGCCGTCCCCACGCGCTATTGTTGCAGGGCGAATATCTGCGGAGGCTGTAATATAAAACAGCGCCGCTGCGCGGCTGGAATTAAGGGCTGCATTACCTCGTGCTCAACCCAAAGGCCACCGGTGTATTGCCCAAATGCAGGTAAAATCATTATTTTTTCGGCCAGCGCAAAACAGCGGCCAGTGACGCTTTGCCGCCCCGCCCGATGGCGTACTTTAGGATGAAAGTGGCCAACAACCTGATAGCTAGCGGCGGACCAGTTAACTTCAGGCTCATGACAAAAACCAATAGTATCAATACATAACCGAGACCAGCGTTCGCCCGCTAGCTGGGGCGGAATATGGGGGTCGTGATTTCCTAAAACCCACTGCCACCGGGGCACCGAGCTTATCAGGTGCCTGAGGTGATCCACATCTTGTGACTGCATCCTGGCCAGGCTGTTTGCATCATGAAAACTATCGCCCAAACACATTAAGGTGGACGGTTGATAGTCGTCGATTATAGCGGCTAAGCGATCAAGCGTAGCGCGGCTGTCAAAGTGTGGAATCGGATGACCAAAACTGCCTAAAAAGCTGCCTTTTTCCAGGTGTAAGTCTGAGACCACCAGCAAATCTTTATGCGGCAAATAGGCAACGCCCCGGCCATCTAGTAACCAGGTTCTCTGCCCAAAACTCACCGGCAATAGCCGGGCTTGTGCCAGCTGTTCATCAAACCATTGTGTTGTATTAACTGCCAAAGCGTACCCTTTACTACTTTATTGTTTATCGCACTGAGCCTTTTTCAGCTAATAACGCCCGCACTTCATCCAGCATAGTGTCAGCCTCGGCATAGAGCTGGGCCTGTTCCATAAGGGCGTGGGCACCTGCGCCTTTAACCTGTTCGGAGCGAACATTAAGAACAATTGGAATAGCCATCGGCGACGGTTTTTGCAAATCTACCAAGCTGGTTTTACCAACAAACCGAATCAGCAGATTGGCCAGCCGGCTTATATCTAATAGTTCACGCTCGGCATCTGCACGGGTGACGGTAAGCAGAATATGGTCCGGGTCATATTCACGCAAGGTGTCGTAAATTAAATCTGTGGAAAAGGTCACTTGTTTCATGGTTTTGTTACTACTGTGATAGCGCTGCTCAGTCAACCCGCTGACCACCGCCACCTGGCGAAACGAACGTTTGAGCATGGGGGCCTGTAGCATCCAATCCTCTAGTTCGTCACCTAAAATATCTGGGGCAAACAGCTGTTCCACTTCCTCAGCAGTAACCTTGCGTAATGCACTGATGGATAACCCGTAATCCGTGACGCTGAACGACATGGGTTTTAGGCCTCGCTTTTCCATACGCTTGGTTAATAGCATTCCCAGCGTCTGGTTGGCTTTACGCCCTTCGAAGGTGTAGTAAAGGGTCACCTGCATCTGGCGAAACTCGAATTGTTCTATCAATACGGTGTCGCGTGAGGGAATATGGGAAAATTGCTGTTGTAACATCAGCCATTGCTGAACCTGCTCCGGCAAGTCCGGCCAGCGGTCAGGCGTGTCCAGTAGCGTTCTGACCCCTTCGGCTAAAAAAGTCGATAAAGGCAACTGGCCGCCAGAATAACTGGGGATCTTAGGCTCTCCCCCTTTAGCCGGCCGGGCGTGTAGTTGCATATCCCGTATTGCTTCGTAGCGTAAAACTTCCCCAGCAAAATAAAAGGTATCGCCGGCGACCAATTGCTGGGCGAAATATTCTTCGACCTCACCGATAATTTTCCCCTGATTGCCGCGACGGATACGCTTAACCTTTAACCGGCCCGCCTCTACAATAGTACCGATATTCTGTCGGTGGCGCTGTATGATGCGCTTTGATGTAGGAACCCACAGCCCCTGTTCATCACGGCTTAGCCGCTGGTAGCGGTCATACCCACGTAAGGCGTAACCACCATCTACGGTAAACTGCCAGAGTTTATCAAAGGTCGCGCGGTCAATACCCTGATAGGGCGGTGCATCAAGTATCTGCTGGTACAGCGTATCGGGATCAGCAGGACTGCTACAAGCGCAGTTCAAAATAAACTGCGGTAATATATCCATGGCCCCGGGTTGCGGGCGCTCGCCATCTAACTGGTTGGCGGCTATCGCATCCATCGCCGCCTGACACTCAAGTGCTTCGAAGCGGTTAGCCGGCACCAGTAAGGCCCGGCTAGGTTCATCTAACCGGTGATTAGCCCGGCCAATACGTTGTAATAGCCGGCTTACCCCTTTGGGGGCACCAACCTGGATAACCAGGTCCACATTACCCCAGTCTATACCCAGTTCAAGTGCAGACGTACATACAATGGCGCGTAGCTGGCCAGTCGACATCAACCCTTCGGTTTTACGGCGCTGCTCTTTACTAAGCGAACCATGATAGAGCGCGATGGGTAGCCCCTGCCGGTTTTCCTCCCACAACATCTGAAATATCAATTCTGCCTGCGCGCGAGTATTTACAAACACCAAGGTGGTGCCCGAAGCACAAATTTGCTGATAAATATCGGGTATGGCGTACCGCGCCATAAAGCCACCAAATGGCATACGCGCCTGAGATTTCAGCAGCCTAATATCCGGCTGCACCGGGGCATCCACTTGTAGAATGTTGGCCGGCGTTCCGGTTTGCCCTAACCATCCCGCCAGTAAGCCCGGATCTGCTACTGTGGCCGACAGTCCTATCCGCCGCAATGAACCGGAAAGCGACTGCAAGCGAGCCAACGCCAGGGTCGTAAAATCGCCTCGCTTATTGGCCACCAGGGAATGGGCTTCATCAATGATAACTGTTTGCAGCTTGCCGAAAATTCGATCAGCATCAGCATAAGATAACATCAACATAAGCGACTCTGGCGTGGTGAGCAGAATATTCGGAGGTTTGCGCCGTTGACGCTGACGCTTATGTGAAGGGGTGTCGCCCGTTCGGGTTTCGATGGTAATCGGCAGCCCCATCTCTTCCACCGGTTCTAACAAATTTCGATGGATATCCTGTGTTAAGGCCTTCAACGGAGATAAATAGAGCGTGTGCAAGCCTTCCATCGGGTGAGCTTCCAAAGCCAGCAATGACGGTAAAAAGCCCGATAGCGTTTTACCTGCGCCGGTAGGGGCTATCAGCAAGGTGGCAGGATGCTGGGGAACGTCGTTGAGCATGCGCTGTTGATAGTCGCGTAGCTGCCAGCCGCGGCGACTAAACCAACGCTCAAATGTTGCAGATAAAATAAGCATTCCTAACCGTGTTTTGCCAGTTATTACGTAATGAATGCGCGCTAAGTTTACCCCGGCACAACCAAACCAGGCTGTGCTGCGTATCTTTTTTATCAGCTAAAGGAGAACGGTTTGCACCCACAACATTGGATGAGCGTTGCGTCGCCGGGTTTGTATTGTCGGCCCGCTGATTTGTATATCGACCCGATGGAGCCAGTGGCCCAGGCAGTGGTTACCCACGGGCATGCTGATCATGCCCGAAGTGGCCATCAGCACGTTTATGCCACCCATCAGACGCTGGCCATTATGACCACCCGCTATGGTGAAGAAATGGCGCAACACACTTCTGGCGTAGACTATGCACAAAGTGTCACGCTGGGAGAGCCTGATGATCCTGTGGTTATGACGCTCTACCCAGCAGGACATATACTGGGCTCAGCCCAGGTGCTATTGGAATACCGTGGCGCGCGGCTGGTAATCTCAGGCGATTATAAACGTCGCGCTGATCCCACTTGCCCGCCGTTTGAAATAGTCCCGTGCGATGTATTTATAACCGAAGCAACATTCGGCTTACCGGTGTTTACCCACCCTCCCATTGAACATGAAGTCGATAAACTGATTAATTCATTACAGGTGTTCCCCCATCGCTGTCATTTAGTCGGGTCGTATGCGCTGGGTAAATGTCAACGGGTGATCCTGGCCCTGCGCCAGGCCGGTTATACTAAGCCAATTTACTTACATGGTGCGCTTATCCGCTTATGCCAGCTCTATCAACAACAGGGTATTGAACTGGGCGAGTTAATTGCGGTAAACGATGTGGAAGATAAAGCCACATTGGCTGGCGAAATTGTCATTGCGCCGCCTTCCGCGCTGGCTGACCGCTGGTCCCGTGCGCTGCCTGATGTACGCACGGTCAATGCCTCGGGCTGGATGCAGATTCGCGCCCGCGCCCGGCAAAAACAGGTGGA
Source organism: Alteromonas indica (assembly GCA_003056425.1). GTDB lineage: Bacteria > Pseudomonadota > Gammaproteobacteria > Enterobacterales > Alteromonadaceae > Alteromonas > Alteromonas indica. Next base: position 228,747 of record PYVY01000005.1, on the reverse strand, counting down.
GTTACCGATGATCATCTCAGATCATTGCGACTGGCCTGAATTAATCCAAACTATTGAAGAAGTTAACCCCTCCGAGGTGTGGGTTACCCATGGCCGAGAAGACGCCTTGGTCTATCAGGCAACCCAGATGGGCTATAAAGCCAAAGCGCTCTCGCTACTGGGCTATGAAGACGAACAGGAGACCGGTTAATGGAGGCCTTCAGTGAGTTATTAGAACAGCTGTATTTCACCAGTAGCAATAACGCCAAGGCAGCACTGATTATAGATTATTTAAAACGCACGCCTGACCCGGACCGGGGCTGGGCGATTGCTGCTATGGCAGGCACCCTGCGGTTTGACTTTTTCAAACGTAATACCGTTAAACAGCTGATGCTTGAGCGTATCGATCCTGTATTGTTCAACCTAAGTTATGACTATGTAGGCGAAATGAGCGAAACCGTGGCGCATTTGTGGCCGGGGCAAACTGATGCGCCAAGCCAGGGGTTACCGTCGTTAGGTGAATTGGTCGAGCAGTTCTCCACCGCCGGGCGTCAGCAGGTAAAACCGCTGTTGGCTGAGTACCTTGACCAAATGAGCGCTGCCCAGCGCTGGTCACTGATCAAACTGGGCACCCGGGGTTTACGTATTGGCGTATCGGCCCGCTCTATGAAGCAAATCCTGGCCCGCTACGGGCAAACCCAGGTAGAAGAAATTGAAGCATTGTGGCATGGCGTGAGTGCGCCATACACTGAACTACTGGCTTGGTTAGAAGGGCGGGCGGACAAGCCGGATATATCCGAAGAAGTAACCTTTCATCCGGTGATGCTCTCGCATCCGCTTGATGAAAAAACGCTGACTGCTATTGAACCAGCTGAGTGGCAGATTGAGCACAAATACGATGGCATACGAGTACAACTGGTAAGCACAGCTAACGGTAAAGCCTTGTTTAGTCGAACCGGTGACGATATTAGTCAGTCATTCCCTGACTTACTGGAAGATATCCACGAACATTGTGTACTGGATGGTGAATTATTGATCATGCATGGTACGCAGGTAGATACATTTAATCAGCTACAACAGCGGTTAAATAAGAAAAAACCCGCTAAAAAGCTGATTGATTCGCTTCCCGCCGGCCTTATGGTATATGACATTCTGGCTGATGCCGAGCAGTCGCTCACTGCCCTACCTTTAGCCGCACGGCGCGAGCATTTGCAACGCTTTATTGAAAACAGTGCCAGCGACCGGCTTCATTTGTCTGCTGTATGGCCAGCCAACTCTGCCGAGCAGTTACGTGAAAGGTACAACCAGGCAAGCGACGATACTGCCGTAGAAGGGCTAATGCTTAAACGGACCGATAGCCATTATGTGCCAGGCCGGCCCAAAGGGTTATGGTATAAATGGAAACGCGAACCCAAGCTGGTGGATGCCGTCATCATGTATGCTCAGCGTGGACACGGCAAACGCTCCAGCTTTTATTCTGACTTTACATTCGGCGCCTGGCAAGACGATACCCTATTACCTATCGGTAAAGCGTATTCAGGTTTTACCGACGAAGAGCTTAAAAAACTCGACAACTGGGTACGCCGCAATACGGTTGGTCGATTTGGCCCGGTGCGCGAGGTAGCCAAAGCATTGGTTATTGAAGTTGCCTTTGACGCCGTGCACCCTTCCACCCGGCATAAGTCTGGGATTGCGCTGCGCTTCCCCCGGTTTCATCGAATTCGCTGGGACAAACCAGCGAATGAAGCGGATACCCTTGAGACGGTCAAAAGCCTCATGGAAACCTGATATTGCTACCGCCAAATCAGGTTTTTGCCAGCTTTAGCGACTTTTTCAGGTTCGAGTTTGTGAGGTACTTCTACCCCTTTGCGCGCTGCAGGGCGCGCTTCTATGCTGTTTTTCCAGCGGCGTAAATGCTCTAGTCCATCAATCGAAATACCCGTCCACTTGTAGGTACGTACCCAGCACCAGTTGGCCATATCGGCAATACTGTACGTGCCTGCCAGATATTCATGGTGGGCTAAATGGCCGTCGAGCACTTCAAATAATCGGCGGCATTCGTTTTGATAGCGGGCTATCGCTAGCGGAATAGGTTTTTCCATATACCGGTAAAAGACATTAGCCTGCCCCATCATTGGTCCAATTGCGCTCATCTGAAACATCAGCCACTGCGTAACCAAGCTGCGGCCGCGTCTATCGTCAGGCATAAAGCGGCCGGTTCTTTCGGCCAGATAAAGCAAAATAGCACCCGACTCAAAAAGGGGCAGACCATCACCATCATGGTCAATGATGATGGGTATTCGGCCGTTGGGGTTCATTGCTTTAAAAGCTGCGGTTTTTTGCTCGCCTTTTGATAAGTCCACATTAACCACTGTGTAAGGCAACTGCATTTCTTCCAAGGCCACTGACACTTTCCAACCATTGGGGGTAGCGGCAGTGTAAAGGGTTATCATCAGGCCTGAGCGCTGGCCCGGGCATTAACCCGTTGATACCAGTCCTTAAGATTAACCTGCTCGTCAGTAAACCGAATTTTTACAACCCGGGCAAAATCTATGGCACACAGGGCTGTAATATCAGCAATAGTAAAAGCATCGCCCGCAATATAGGGGTTTAATTCCAGTCGCCGCTCAAGAATATTCAGATATTTCCCAGCATTGATACCCGCTTCGCGGCCATATTCAGGCACCGGCACCATCCGATCTTTAAAATACCCGGTGGTATGCTGAAAACACATTCCTACCTGCAACATCAACGCCAGCTCCACTTGTCGCTGCCACATAGCAACGATGGCTTTGTCTTTTGCATCCACGCCCATTAATGGGGGGGCAGGCTGGATATTTTCAAAATAGGTACAAATGGCATCGGTTTCGGCAATGCACGTACCATCGTCCAGTTCCAGTACCGGTACTTTCCCCAACGGATTTTTTGCCCGCATTTGTGCGGTAAGGTTTTCCCCTTTTTGCAAGTCCAGTTGGACATAATCCACTGCGATGCCTTTTTCGGCTAAAAACATTCTAACGCGCCGAGGGTTCGGCGCAGAGCGGGTTTCATAAATTTTCATAAGCATCCCCTTTAGGCAATTTATAGCTAGCCTACCGGGGTCTGTATGGCTGTCAAATTATCTGCAATCAGCTGAGCCTATTAGTTCTATGAATGGCGGTAACACAGCATGTAATTTACCGCCAGGCTGCGGGTCGTTTTCCACTTTTTGGAAAATGGGTTAAGGCGCATTCCTGTATCGAAACTGCGGGTAAAATGATCACCAGTCCAGCTATCTAGCTCTTCTGGCGTAACGAATTTTTTCCAGTCATGGGTACCTTTGGGTAAATACCCCATAATGTATTCAGCGCCTGCAATTGCTACCAGGTAACTTTTTATTGTTCGATTCAAGGTGGCCAGAATAAGCATACCGCCCGGATTTACCAGTCTTGCACAATCCTGAATCAGGGCCGGTTGGTCCGGTACATGCTCCACCACCTCAGCATTGATCACTACATCATAGCTAAGCTGACTACTTAATTGGGAAGCCAGTAAATGTTGATATTTAACATCTATCCCCGATTGCTGGGCATGTCGTCGGGCGACCTCTATACTGGTAGCACTGGCATCAATTCCGGTAACAGAAGCCCCCGCTTTTGCCAAGGCTTCACTGATAAGACCACCTCCGCATCCTACATCTAAAATACGAATATCCTTTAGTGAATGGGCAGAACCGGCGAACCGGTTATAGGCCTTACATATCTGTTCTTGTATAATGGCTACCCGCGCTGCATTGAACGCCAGGGCTGTCTTATAGCGGCCATTCGGATCCCACCAGGATTCTGCCAGGGCATCAAAGCGAGCAATTTCCTCGGGCGACATATTCTGATTCTCCAACTCACCACTTAACTCACTTTTATCCAGCATAGTAGGTTCTCATTACTTATTTTAGGGGTGGGAATGTTGCTATTGGTTGCGCTATTTTATACTCTCGCAAACAGGATAGCGTTCAAGACAAAGGGAAGCGTACTGTGGCCAATGCAAAAAATGTGTATGGCAAGCCACTGCAGTTGTGCTGCGGAAATACCGGGTTTACCCGGGAAGGCTTTTGCTATGTGCCCGACTCTGATTTGGGTAATCACAGCGTATGTGTCATTGTGGACCAGGCATTTTTAACCTTTTCTGCACAGCGCGGCAATGACCTGATGACCCCTCGGCCAGATTTAATGTTTCCCGGGCTCAGCCCAGGCGACCGCTGGTGTGTGTGCGCTTCGCGCTGGTTGGAGGCCTATAAAGCAGGCGTTGCGCCCAAGGTGAATCTGAGCGCAACGAATTTACGGGCGCTGGACATAATTCCATTACCCATACTGGAAGTATTTACCAGTGAGCCAGCCTAAGGGCGGCGTATTACCAATAGCCGGGTTTCCGTCATGTCTTCAATCGCATAACGTATACCTTCACGACCCAGTCCTGAGTCTTTCACCCCGCCATAGGGCATATTGTCTACCCGCCAGCTGGGTACATCCTGAATCACCACACCGCCGACTTCGAGCTCTTCCCAGGCCTGCTGAATTTTATAAATATCGCGGGTGAATACACCAGCCTGTAGACCATAGCGGCTATTATTGGCTTCTTTTAATGCCTCATCATAACTTGAAAACTTCGCCAGCACTGAGACCGGTCCAAACGCTTCTTCTGCGCTGATATCCGACCCTTGTGGCACATTTTCCAGTACGGTGGCTTCCAGCATCGGCCCTTTACGAGTACCGCCGCACAATACGGTAGCGCCTTTATCCTTAGCGCTGTTAATCCAGCCTTCCAGGCGCTCAGCTTCCGATTCGGCAATCATGGGCCCGATGAACGTATCTTCATCCGTGGGGTCCCCCGACACCAGGTCAGCAACCCGGGCTACATACTTTTGCTTAAAGGTATCGTAAATCTTTTCATGGATAAGCAAACGCTGAACACTGATACAGCTTTGGCCTGACTGATAATAAGCCCCCACGATAATACGGTCGATAGCATCATCTATATCGGCATCTTCATCCACAATACATGCCGCATTACCGCCCAGCTCCAGTACCACCGGTTTTTTACCCGCTTTGGCTTTAAGTGCCCAGCCTACATCGGGGGAACCGGTAAAACTAAGTAGCTTTAGCCGCTCATCAGTGGTAAATAAATCCGCTCCATCGCGGCTACAGGGCAGTACTGAGAAGGCCCCTTTAGGTAAGTCTGTTTCTGCCAGAATTTCACCAATAATCAATGCCCCGATAGGCGTGCGAGAAGCGGGCTTAAGCACAAAGGTACAGCCTGCCGCGATAGCTGGCGCGACCTTATGAGCGGTTAGATTAAGCGGAAAATTAAACGGCGAGATAAACGAACACGGGCCGATAGGGACCTTTTTGGTCATGCCCTGATACCCGCGGGCACGCTCAGATATCTCCAGGTTTATCACCTCACCATTGATTCGCACGCTTTCTTCCGAAGCAATCCGGAAAGTATCAATTAAGCGGGTTACTTCACCTTTAGCATCTTTGATAGGTTTACCGGCTTCAATACACAGTGCCTGGGCCAACTCATCAAACCGTTCTTCAAAACGCGTTACACAATGGTCAAGTACCGCTTTGCGCTCAAAAGGGGTGAGTTTAGTCATAGCAGGCTGCGCTTTTTGCGCAGCGCCTATCGCTTTATCAATGGTAGCAGCATCAGCCTTAGCCACGCGGGTGGCGACTTCCTGGGTATACTTATTGGTCACTTCCAAATCAGTATTGGCGTATACCGCTTCGCTGGCCAGATAATAGGGGTAGCTGTCTTTTAACATGGGCGAAGGCTCCTTAAAGTTGTTTACTTAACGTTTTAATCGTGCGATTCAATGTTTCATCGTTGAGGCTGTAGTCCACCGGGCAGTCAATAAGATGTACACCGGGTGTGGCAAGACACTGCTGCAACGTGCTCGCAATTTGTTCCGTGCTTTCAATACGCCAGCCCTGAGCGCCATAGCTTTGGGCGTACTGAACAAGATCAGGGTTGCCGTAGTCCAGACCAAAATTTTCCAGTTGCATATGCGCCTGTTTCCACTTGATCATGCCATAGGCATCGTCACGCAAGACAATCACTACTAAATCCAAGCCCAGGCGCACAGCAGTTTCCAGCTCTTGGCTGTTCATCATAAATCCGCCATCGCCGCATACACTGACGACGGGCACATCAGGGTGAACCAGTTTAGCGCCAATCGCGGAAGGCAACCCGGCCCCCATGCTCGCTAGCGCATTATCCAGCAGTAACGTGTTAGGCGCGTAGGCGGGATAATTGCGGGCAAACCAGATTTTGTACACACCGTTATCCAGGGTGACAATACCATCGTCAGGCATGACCTTACGTACGTCCCGCACGAAGCGTTCTGGTAAAACGGGAAAGCGGTTATCGTCTTCGGCTTCGCCACGGTGTTTGACATACGCTTCATGGACGTCTTTATAAAAATCTAGCTTCCAGCCGGTTTGCGGGGTGATCCCTTCTTTTATCTGCCAGATACTGTTGGCAATGTCACCTACCACCTCTAGTTGCGGAAAATACACCGGATCAACAGTGGCGGAGTCAAAGTTTACGTGAATCACCTTTTGATCATCGTGGTGCATAAAGAACGGCGGCTTTTCCACCACATCATGGCCAACATTGATAATTAAATCTGCGCGGTCGATTGCCCGGTGGACAAAGTCACCGTCCGACAGTGCAGTATTCCCGGCAAACAAGGGATCGCTTTCATTCAACACGCCTTTACCCATTTGAGTGGTAACAAATGGTATTCCAGTACAATCAACAAATTCACGTAACATTTTGGCGGTGAGTTTACGATTGGCCCCCGCGCCTATCAGCAATAGAGGCGATGTTGCCTGCTCAATCATCTCAATCGCACGGGATATGGCCTTGTACTCAGCAATAGGCCGGCGCACAGTACTGGGCGTAAGCAAAGGCGCATCCGTAGATTCTGCAGCAATGTCTTCAGGAAGCTCAATATGTACCGCTCCGGGCCGTTCTTCATGGGCCACTCTGAAAGCTTCCCTGACCACCGAGGGGATACGCTCGCCGCTAACCACCTGGGTCGTAAATTTTGTAATAGGACGCATCATATCGACGATATCAATTACCTGAAAACGGCCCTGTTTAGAGGTTTTGATAGGTTTTTGGCCGGTGATCATCAGCATAGGCATAGCGCCGAGCTGAGCATAAGCTGCCGGGGTTACCAGGTTGGTTGCGCCGGGCCCCAGCGTGGATAAACAGACGCCGACTTTGCCGGTAAGCCTGCCATAGGTTGCGGCCATAAAGCCTGCGCCCTGTTCGTGTCGGGTTAATACCAGTTTAATGCTAGAGTTACGTAATGATTCAAGTAAATCGAGGTTTTCTTCGCCGGGGATACCAAAGATGTATTCTACACCTTCAGCTTCCAGCGCCTTAACGAATAGGTCTGAAGCTTTCATCCTGTCTTATTGCTCCTTTAATAAAGTGCGTTAGTAGCAGGGTGTTAATGCCTACGGGGGCAAGGATGAAAGCGATTAGTATTGCAGTGAAGAAATAGTATACGCACGTAATGTACGGCAGCGATGAAAATTCAGTCGGTATTTGCTGCCCACTGTTTTAACTGGGCCTGAGAAGCACTGTGAACATCTTCCGCATGATTATCCAGCCACCACTTTTCCATTAATTTAACGTTGGCTTTATTGGCTTTGAAAAAGAAGTCAGCTAAATCTCCGGCCAGCGGAATAAGCCCTAAGCCAAAATCCATCGCTACGTTGCGAATCATTTTCTTACGCACCGAGGCCGGTACGCCCAGTTGCTTACCCAGGTAAACGATTCGCCCGGCGATGGCGACAGTGATTACATCACCGATGCCGGGGATAAGGCCCAACACGCCATCCAAACCAATTCGGTAACCAATCACGGGGATCCGAAAGGCGGTATCCATAAGATTGGCCAGCTTTTGTGCCTTTTTAAGCGCAGCGGGTATTTGCGGCGTTCCGGTCATTACTGATTCGCTCCCATCGCTTGCGCACGTTGCGCTCTGGCTTCCAAATCGTCGTCCAACTGCCAGCCGTGCAGATTTTCCTGAATTATCCCGAACAGCACATCAATATGGTCGCTATCGGCGTTGAGCGCTTCAATGTATTCATAGCGCTGGCCCCCTGCTTCCATAAAGTATTCTTTATTCTCTTCACCGATTTCTTCAATGGTTTCCAGGCAATCTGCAGAAAAACCCGGACACACCACCTGGACTGACTTGATCCCCTGCCCTGGCAGGCTTTTCATGGTTTCATCCGTGTACGGCTTCAGCCATTCTTCTTTACCGAAGCGCGACTGAAAGGTAGTCATATAGTCATCTTTACTCAGGCCCAGTGCTTCGGCCAGTAACCTGGATGTTTTATGACACTGACAGTGGTATGGGTCACCGTTTAGCAAATAGCGCTTGGGAATACCATGATAAGACATTAAGAGTTTGTCGGCGCGGCCATGGGCCTCCCAGTGTGCCTTAACCTTGGTGGCTAGCGCCTCAATATACGCAGGGTTGTCATGATACTGGGTTACAAAGCGCAGCTCTGGTATCCAGCGGCGCTTAACAAAATCCTGGGATAATGCATCAAAGGTCGAGGCTGTGGTAGAAGCACAATATTGTGGGTATAAGGGCAATACCACTAGCTTACGGGCACCCTGCGCGGTTAGTCGGTCAAGCGCGCCTTCGATGGAGGGCTGTCCATAACGCATAGCATAATCAATAATCACATCATCGCCGTATTCTTTACGGCAACGCGCTTCTAGCGCACTATGCTGCTGCTTGGTGATAGACATCAGTGGTGAGCCTTCGTCAGTCCATACCGTCGCATAAGCTTTCGCTGAACGACGTGGGCGTAAATTCAATATCACGCCATTTAAAATAAACCACCAAATAAAACGCGGTACTTCAACCACGCGCGGGTCAGACAAAAACTGTTTTAAGTAAGGTTTAAGCCCTGCCGCAGTGGGGCTTTCGGGTGTGCCCAAATTTGTGATTAACACCCCAATCCGGTCTTTCTGACGGTGGGAAAAATTGCTGCTTCCTTTGTACTTCATTGCCCGTTATCCACTGATGTGTATGTAGAAACTTTACTATGTATACCGCCATATATGAAGATTCGATCGCTTCTAATATGCGTTGGCAAAACGATTGCGTTAATCGCTATTGTTAGAGGTAAACTCGCCCGGCCACAACAGATAAAAAAAGCAGCCCTAGGCTGCTTTTTTCGTCTTACTGATAATAGGTGGCGGCGCCGGGCCCTACCGGCATGCCCAGTACAAATACCCATAGGAAGAACAGCACGGTCCAACCCACCACAAAAACCATGGAATAGGGTAGCATCATTGCAATAAGGGTCCCCATACCGATATCTTTTCGATAACGTGCAGCCATTGCCAGAATCAGGCCGAAGTAGCTCATCATCGGTGAGATAACATTAGTAACCGAATCGCCAATTCGATAGGCTGCCTGAATAACTTCTGGCGCGTAGCCAAGTAGCATCAGCATCGGAACGAAGATGGGCGCAGTCACGGCCCACTGCGCCGACGCACTGCCTAAGGAAAGATTCACCAACCCGCACATTAGGATAAACAGTATAAATACGGAAGGCCCATCCAGCCCCACTGATTGTAGCATTGCGGCCCCTTTCACGGCCAGTACGGTACCTAGATTCGTCCATTTAAAGAAGGCGACGAATTGTGCTGCGAAAAAAACCAATGTGATATACAGGCCCATGGATCCCATACTTTTTGACATCGCATTGATCACATCTTTGTCATTCTTCATGCTACCGGCCACTTTCCCGTAAACAAAGCCAGGGATCGCGAAGGTAATAAAAATAAATGCAACAATGCCTTTCAAGAACGGGCTGCCGGCGACCTCACCGGTTTCCGGGTGACGTAAAATACCATTCTCCGGCACGATCGTTAGCGCCAGTACTGCACAGGTCAGGGCAAATGCTATCCCAGCCCAGCGCAATGCTTTACGCTCCTGCGCGGTAGGTGCGTGCATTTGCTGCTTTTCCAGCCCTTCCGGCGCTTGTGACTCATCAAACTTACCCAGCCTGGGCTCGACAATCTTTTCGGTTACCAGCGCGCCCATAATGGCAATAATAAAGGTACTGATAAACATGAAGTACCAGTTCACTTCCGGCCCTACCCCGTATTCGGGGTCAATCATGCGTGCGGCGGCTTCGGTAATACCTGACAATAACGGGTCTACCGTACCTAGTAACAGATTAGCACTGTAACCAGCAGATACGCCTGCAAACGCTGCAGCCAGCCCTGCCAGCGGGTGGCGCCCCAAAGAATGAAATATCATGGCGGCCAGCGGAATAAGTACTACATAACCCAGCTCTGAGGCGGTGTTGGAAATAATCCCGGCAAATACGATGGCAAAGGTCACCACTCTTTTCGAGGCATTCATGACCAGCGCCCGCATGGCTGCGGATAATAACCCGGAATGTTCAGCTACCGAAACCCCCAACAGGGCCACTAATACTGTGCCTAATGGCGCAAAGCCGGTAAAGTTAGTAACCAGACCGGTCACGATGCGCTGTAAACCCTCGGCACTCATCAGCGATACCACACTGATAATGCCATCTACACTTCGCCCCTTAGCGCCTTCTGGCCGCGGGTCGACAACCGACACATCAAAGTACCCAAGTACCCCACTGATAAGTACGATAGCCACGGCTAATATGGCAAATAAAGTGACTGGGTGGGGTAATAAATTGCCCAGCCATTCAACGGTTGCTAAAAAACGCGCAAAAATGCCGCTTTGCGCCTGTTCTTCATACGAAGAACGGCTTGGTGATTGATTAGAAGACAAACTGATACCTCTGTCGTTTTTATATTACTGTTGGTGCTTTAAATAGCACTCTGAACACAGCTTATATGGTCTTTTTAACGCAGCGATTGTAGCGTAACCAGGGGCGTCACGCACACATTGTGAAAAAAACGTTACTAACACGCTGTTTTGCTAAGTTAAATATATTGCCATATTAGCGTATTTTTGCGTTCAAGCAGCCAAAACATACAATCATCATGGGGTTAACTGGCCTGTTCTGCGCATAAAAAAACCAGCCCGAAGGCTGGTTTTTTAGACTCAGAAGGTGCAGTTACTGATCTCTACTGCCGTTTTTGTCATTCATAAAACGGAAGAACTCATTATCGGGTTCTACTATCAGAATATCCTGCTTGCTATCAAAGCTTTTCTTATATGCATCCATGCTACGCAGGAAACTATAAAAATCAGCGTTTTTAGAATAGGTGTTAGCGTAAATCTGCGCAGCGGCAGCATCACCCTCACCACGTACCTGACGGGCGTTACGCTCTGCATCAGCCAGCATTACAGTAATCTTCGCATCGATGTCAGCTCGCAGTACTTCTGCTTGCTCCTGACCCTCTGAACGGTGCTCCCGGGCAACCGCAGCCCGCTCGGCGCGCATCCGCTGGAAAATAGAATTACTGACTTCGGTGGGCAGGTTAATCTGTTTAACCCGCACATCAACAATTTCAATTCCCAACTCATCAGATGAAGTAGAAGCCTGTTCCATCGCCTGATTCATTAACGCTGAACGCTCTCCAGAGACAATCTGGCGAATGGTACGAGTACCAAACTCAGAACGCAGACCATTGTTCACTTTTTGTTTCAGTAGCGCTTCTGCCTGCATTTTATTACCGCCGGTAGACAGGTAATAGCGCGCGAAGTCTTCAATACGCCACTTCACATATGAATCAACAATTAAGTCTTTTTTCTCGGACGTGACAAACCGGTCCGGTGAGTCGTCCAATGTTTGAATCCGCGCATCCAGGGTTTTAACCGAGTCAATGAACGGAAGCTTAGGGTGTATACCCGGCGCAAATACCCGTGTGTCGCCAGTAGCATCATCACGCTGTACTTTACCAAACTGGATAACAATAGCCCGTTCACCTTCGCGAACCACAAACAGTGATCCTGACGCCAGCGCGATAACCAGAATAAGCACAATAACCAACAAATTTTTCATGCGCTATTCTCCTCCGTTATTAAAGCGGCTGCTGCGGGTAGACGAACTATTAGTCCCCGAGTTACGCTGAGTGTTTTGGCCATCTGGCATTTGCAGATCAGGTAACAGATTTTTCATCGACGGTGAATTACCACTGCGCTCCATAATCTTGTCCAATGGCAGATACATCATATTGTTTCCGTTTTTGGTATCTACCAGTATTTTACTGGTGCTACCAAAGACAGCTTCCATGGTTTCAAGGTATATCCGGTCACGGGTTACTTCAGGCGCTTTTTCATAATGCGGTAGCAATTCTTCAAAGCGAGCAACTTCACCCTGCGCTTCCAGAATAACGCGCTCTTTATAAGCCTGCGCTTCTTCGTTCATCCGGTTTGCCCGGCCACGCGCACGAGGCTCAATTTCACGAGCGTAGGCTTCTGCTTCACGAATAAAGCGTTGTTCATCTTCCTGCGCAGCAATAGCGTCATCAAAGGCATCTTTCACCTCTTCTGGGGGGCGCGCATCGCGGAAGTTCATATCTATAATGGTGACACCTAAATCATACGGTTCCAGAATAGCCTGAAGTTCTTCCCATACGCGTTGACGGGTTACTTCCCGACCATCGGTTAGTACATCATCCATCTCAGAATGACCTACCACATAACGGATGGCACTATCGAGGGCCTGACTAAGGCTGGTTTCAGGGCTTACTACCGCAAATGTCCAGCGGAACGGGTCAACTACCCGATACTGCATTTCCATTTGCACCCGGACTACGTTTTCATCTTCCGTCAGCATGGAACCAGACGAAGCCTGATCGCGAATAGACTGGACATCAACCGGAATGACGGAATCGACAAAGGTAGGTTTCCAGCGTAAGCCGGGTTCCACTTCTGTGTAGTATTCGCCAAACCGCAGGACCACCCCGCGCTCTGCTTCCCGGATAGTATAAAAACCACTGACAAACCAGATGACAACCAGCAGGCCAACTAACAGGCCTACGCCCAGTTTACCCATACTTTTGCCCGAGCCGCCGCCATTGCCGCCACCCATTTTACTGAATTTGCCGAACAGGTTTTTAAATACATCATCCAAATCCGGTGGTCCCTGGTCGCGGCCGCCACGGTTTTTCCAGGGGTCATTATTCTTGCCACCCGGCTCATTCCAAGCCATGCTAATACTCCGTAAAGTGGTTATTGATTATTTACTTAAAGTTATTTTGTTCGCTATCTTATGCCACAATATCAGTGATGCACCACAAAATTAGAAAGTCCGGTTTCTAACCGTTTTTCCAGGCGATTCCAATCTGCCAAAGGCATTTTCACATCAACAACCCAGTCGCCGTCGCTATCGTATGATTCCTGTGAAATACAGTTTAAATCAAACAATACGCCACGTAACCGGCTTTGAGCAGGCGGAATACGCAATGTATAACTTACCATATTTTTCGCCAGACAGTCGGTCAGCGCTTCACCAAGCAGTTCTGCCCCCTGTCCGGTCTGAGCTGATAACCATACCCGAATGGGCATGCCTTCATCATCCCTGTCTATACGCGGCTGCACGCCCTCAAGATTATCTATTTTATTACAGATAATTAACTGCTGTATCTCGCCGGCGTCGATCTCATCTAAAACGGTATTTACTTCATCCATGGTTTCCCGGTAGCGCGCGTCGGATACATCAACCACGTGCAGCAAAATATCCGCTTCCTGCGTTTCCTGTAGCGTAGCTTTAAACGCAGCCACCAAATCATGGGGAAGATGACGAATGAAGCCAACGGTATCGGCTAAAATAGCTTCGCCCACATCCTGCAATTCAATTTTTCGCAAGGTAGGGTCCAGCGTAGCAAACAGTTGATCCGCCGCATAGACATGGGCATCAGTTATTTGATTGAACAGCGTAGATTTTCCCGCATTGGTATAACCTACCAGCGAGACGGTGGGAATTTCTGCGCGCTTACGTGAGCGGCGCCCTTGTTCACGCTGCTTCTGCACCTTTTCTAAACGTCGTAAGATAGTCTTGATGCGGCCCCGAAGCAAACGCCGGTCAGTTTCTAACTGGGTTTCCCCTGGCCCGCGCAGCCCAATACCGCCTTTTTGCCGTTCAAGGTGAGTCCAGCCTCGAATTAACCGGGTAGAGATATGCCGCAATTGCGCCAGCTCGACCTGCAGCTTACCTTCGTGGGTTCGCGCCCGCTGGGCAAAGATATCCAGGATAAGGCCGGTGCGGTCTAATACCCGACATTGGCACATAGCTTCAAGGTTGCGCTCTTGCGAGGGCGACAATGAATGGTTAAATATCACCACATTCGCTTCATGTGCCTTCACCGCAGCAGCGATCTCTTCGGCCTTACCCGATCCCACGAAATACTTGGCGTGCGGCGCATTCCGGGACGTAGTGAGAACGTCTACCGCATTGACACCGGCAGAACTAACCAACAGTTCAAGTTCTGCTAGCTCTTCTTTGGTATTTTCGTCAGTAAAATTGACATGAACAAGGACAGCCTGTTCACCGGCTTCGTAACGGTCAAACAAGCGATGTACCTTTTAAATTATTCAGCTTTAGTATTGTCTGTATCCCCTTGAGTTGCACTAGGCATGGTAATGGCTCGAGCCGGTACCACAGTGGAAATAGCATGCTTATATACCATTTGACTTACTGTGTTTTTCAGTAAAATAACAAACTGGTCAAATGATTCTACTTGTCCCTGCAATTTAATGCCGTTAACAAGATAAATAGACACCGGAATACGTTCCTTGCGTAACGCGTTCAAAAATGGGTCTTGTAGAGATTGCCCTTTAGCCATCTGAAAATCCTTAATTTTTATTATTGAGGTGGTACGCGCACGCGCGACCACTACGCTTAATGTATACCACACTCAAACAGTCAGAGTGCGACTTTTGCCAATATTTTGGCCAAATTATCGTTAGCGAATGTGTCCAGCCAGGTTACCGCAGGCCAGCCTCTTAGCCACGTCAGTTGACGCTTGGCTAACTGGCGGGTGGCAATAATGCCTTTTTCCCGCATTTCGGGATAAGACAACGTGCCATCAAGGTACTGCCAAACCTGCCGGTAACCTACTGATCGTATAGCGGGTAAATCCTGATGTAGATCATCCCGCTTAAACAAGTTTTCCACTTCCGCTACCAGACCATTATCCAGCATGATATCGAAGCGCTGCGCAATACGGTCATGCAATACTGCGCGATCGTCAGGTGCAATAGCAAACTGCGTTATGTCGTACGGACACTCGGCACCTTTTTGCTGTTGCCAGTAGGTCAGTGACTTACCGGAGCTGCGATACACTTCCAGGGCCCGGGTTAAACGCTGGGGATCATTTGGATGAATCCGTAACGCGCTGGTCTTATCAACCTCGGCTAACTGTTGGTGTAATGCTTCCCATCCCAGCGTCAGTGCTTCGCGGGCAATATCATCACGAATCTTTTCGTCAGACTTAGGTAAGGGCGAAATTCCGTTTATCAAGGCGTTAAAATACATCATTGTTCCGCCAACCAGCACCGGTATATTTCCCCGCTGATGGATTTCCCCTATTAGACGTATAGCATCTGTGCAAAATTCTGCCACAGAATAGCTTTGCGCAGGGTCTAAAATATCAATAAGCCAGTGTTTTGCCACGGCTTGTTCAGCTGCTGTAGGTTTGGCCGTTCCTATATTCATATCCCGGTAAACCAACGCCGAATCTACGCTAATAATCTCGCAATTCACCGCTTCGGCCAGGTTTAATGCCAGCCCGGTTTTACCCGAGGCGGTAGGCCCCATAATAGCGATAACCGGTAGTGCATCTACTGTGCCATCAGACATCAGGTTCATCCCACTTCTGTAACAGCTGTTCAAGCGTGCGCACTCTACCAAACTCCCTGACCCAATCCCAGCGTTTTGCCAAGGCTTGCGCATCAAACCATTGCCAGATAAGTGAATGCACCTGAGCCGGCCAGGATAACTCCAGCTCGGCTAATGCAGTAGCCAAAGTTGCCTGATTGTCCGCTTTAACCGATACCAGCGCCGGAAATAATGAAACCCAGGGAAGATGTCGGCTGCCTGCTGGTACTTGCTGTAAACGCAGTTTGCCAGCAACCTGATTAATAACAAATCCGAGGTCATTAAGTAAGGTAACGGTTTCCTCCGCAATGGCGGTATTTTCTATTGCCACCGGCATCAGTAACGGTTGGGAAGTCTGACTGTTCTCCAACACACTTAGCCACCATTGCCCCAGTAACGCTTCGGCGTCAATTAACCACACCTGACTTGCCGAGGCAACTATTCGCTGACGGGGGGTTAAAATTAATGCATTTAACTGTTCTGCAGGATTATCCACACTGTCGCTGTTTGGCGTCATCAGCTGACTATAGCTCGTTCGATAAGCCTCGCTGACACTGTTGCCCCGGGGCCCAGCGCCCCCTGCCCGGCTTCCACCCGTGCGGCCGCGAGCCGACGCTCCCGCGCTGCCAAAAGTTGGCCTCTCAGCTTGCGCCCACCCCTCCGCCCAATCCCCCGCCTGGGTACTCTGGCTGGGTGCATCCAAAGGGTGCGACTGTGGGGGCGCGCCAGTGGCTGCTAGAGGCCGGATATAATCATGGTTTAGCCCAGCGTCCTGTACCGCGCCTTCTGCGTTATTAGCCGTTGGCGGTGCCAGCGCATCACTGACCGTTTTTACAATAAAATCGTGAACCAGTCGGCTTTGCTGAAAGCGTACTTCATGTTTGGCAGGATGCACATTCACGTCCACCTGGGCGGGATCGACCGTTAGGTAAACCACAAAGGAAGGCTGCTCGTGGTATCCATAAGCACTTTCATAGGCCTGCCGGATAGCGTGCATAATTAATTTGTCTCGCATAGCGCGATTATTGACAAAAGAATATTGGCAATCGTTACTGCTGCGGGTCACGTTTTCGTTACCCAGCCAGGCCTCTATGGCCATGCCCTGATAATCTAAAGCCACATGGGTGGCATTATCGATGAATTTTTGTCCCACCACCTGCGCAATACGTTGATGATGTTTATCCGCTGCCACTGCTGTGTACCGGCGCACACTTTTACCATTGTGCTTCAAACTGAAGCTGACCTGCGGATGGCTGAGAGCGACCCGTTTAATTACTTCTTCAATATGCTGAAATTCGGTTTTTTCGGCGCGTAGAAACTTACGCCTTGCCGGCGTATTATAAAACAGGTCGGCAACATCAATGGTACTGCCGTCGGGATGCGCGGCCGGGGTGACGGTTACCGTCATGTCACGGCCTTCACAACTGGCCTGCCACGCCTCACGCTGGGCGCCAGGTTTTGAGGTAAGCGTTAATCGGCTGACTGAACTGATACTGGCCAGTGCTTCACCGCGAAAGCCTAACGACAATATACGCTCCAGGTCATTCAGCGTCGCTATTTTACTGGTAGCATGACGGCTAAGCGCTAACTCCAATTCATTTTTTTCGATACCGCAGCCGTTGTCTCGTAACCGAATACGCTTGTGGCCGCCGCGCTCAATATCCAGCTCAATGCGGGTGGCACCGGCATCCAGGCTATTTTCCAATAGCTCTTTTACTACTGACGCCGGGCGCTCCACTACTTCGCCAGCGGCAATCTGGTTGGCTAAGCGAGGGGGTAATAATTGAATGGGCAAAATTAGCGTTCCGTATTAACTGGGTTCTCAGGTACTGGGAATGGTCAGCACCTGACCTATCTGCACCACATCATTGCGCAGGTTATTCGCTTCTTTGATACTGCTGACTTTGACATTATACCGCTGGGCCAGTAATGAAAGCGACTCTCCGCTGCGCACTTTGTGGGTACGATTACGTTCTTTGTGCGCCGCCCATAGGGTGCCATCTGGCGGAACCTGACTGAAATAGCTTTTAGTGGCGTTAAACATAGAGCGCGCTAACCGTTCGCGAAAGGTTTCCCAATTAAGGTTTTTCTCTTCCTGTGGATTAGAAATAAACCCTACTTCCACCAGAATCGACGGAATGTCTGGCGCGGTAAGGACCGCAAAACTGGCTGCCTGGGGAGCACGCTTGTGCAAACGGGTGATTTGCTTCATTTCACCAATAACCTTTTGGCTCAGGTCGTAACTGGCCGACATAGAGTGGTCCATCGACAATCCAATAATAGTTTCTGCCAAATACCGTTCACTGGCATTATCTGAAATAACCTCAGCTGCCCCCCCAAGTAGTTCCGAGTGACGTTCGGTTTTCTCTAACCAGCGACCCAGTTCGGAGTCTGCCCGGCGCATGGAAAGCACCCACACTGAGCTGCCTCTTGGTTCAGGTTGACTAAACGCATCGGCATGAATGGAGATAAGCAAATCGGCTTTTTTCTTGCGGGCTATTTCAGGCCGTTTGGTAGGATAAATATAATAATCACCATCGCGAATCAATACCGACCGCATACCGGGTTCGGCATCAAACATGCCGGCCAGTTTTTTCGCAATACTCAGGGTAATATGTTTCTCATAAGTGCCCGCCGGCCCAATAGAACCCGGATCGTTGCCACCATGCCCGGCGTCTATGGCAACAATAATATCGCGGTCACGGGTATTGCTGGCACTGTCAATTAGCACGTTACTGCTAGCAGAAGACGTGGTCTGGGCTTGTGGCTGACTGTCGGCTAGGTCAACCACTAGACGATGGCCATAAGCCCCGTCGGGCGCGATGGCAAACAAAGTTGGTTCAGCCCGCCGGTTTAGATCAATAACCAACCGAGCTGAGCTACTATTTTTAGGAGTAGAATAGCGCACCCGGCGGACCAAGGAGCCGCTGTCCCCGCTTAAAGTTAAGTCAGCGTCATCGCTGGTACTGGCAAGATCCACCACCACCCGGCTCGGGTTATCTAACGTAAAATAGGTAAATGTCGGCGCCGCCGACAAATCGATTACGACACGAGTTTTATCGGGTGCAGGGGCCACCCGTAAACCAGCGATTTGGTTCGGCGCTGCCTGAACCTGCGCAACCCCAAGCCACGCGACGACCATCATTATAAATAAGCGCACAATACTTCGCCTTTATTGCCATTTAATCATTATTATTTAAGGCTTAGCTCGATAATTATCCTGACACCGAAGCCAGTAGTTCATCCCCAGACTCACTTTGAGCACGCAGGCTGAAACACCGTCCGCTATCAGTTAATTGTATACTAATCAGTAAATCTGCTGCGGCCAACAGGCCTTCACCCCGTTCGGGCCACTCTACCAGACACAGAGTATTGGCCCTAAAATAGTCGCGAATGCCCATAAATTCCAGTTCTTCCGGGTCGGCTAGCCGGTACAAGTCAAAATGATAAATGTTCAGCTCAGCAAGTTCGTAAGGCTCCACCAACGTGTAAGTAGGGCTTTTTACCTTGCCAGCGTGCCCCAGCGCCTGGATCAGATACCGACTAAATGTGGTTTTACCGGCCCCCAAATCGCCTTCAAGATAAATAACCACCCCCTGCCTGGCGGGCAAACCTGCCGTTCTTGCAAGTTCCTGGGCCAACGCTTTGGTGTCCTCTTCGGTGTTAACAACAACCGTTTTTTCACGCTTTGTCATGCTTTTCCATACTGCCTGTTTCTGGCCACCTGCTCAGTGTAGTATATACGTAACAATGAGTGGCTATTGCTGATTGATCAGCGTTCTGACTGCATCAAATAAATCGCTCGCCAGCATGCCCCGCTGGCCATAACGCGCAGCCAGGTCATCGCCGGCTTTGGCGTGTAATGTTACACCATAGCGGCTGGCAATATCGACACTTAGTCCTTGTGCAAGTAAAGCACCAAGTATGCCACTTAGAACATCGCCGCTACCCGCTGTTGCCATGCCAGGGTTACCATGGCGACATACCGCTACCGATTTTTCATTGTCGATTATCGTTCCAGCGCCTTTTAACACACAGGTGGCATGGTACCGCTGGGCACACTGCTTGGCGTAGTTAAACCGATCGCCTTCTACATCCTCTACCGACACCCCCAGCAAGCGCGATGCTTCTCCGGCGTGAGGGGTGAGGATACTTTGCTCGAACGTAAAGGCAGTGGCATGCCGGCTAAGTAAATTCAATGCATCTGCATCCACTACAATAGGCTTTTGTTCATTTTGGCAATGCTTCATTACCGTTGCAAAGGCTTCCTGCGCCCACCCGTCCTGCCCCAGGCCCGGCCCAATCACTACACACGAGGCCCATTCTAATGCTTCCTCCAGGTTTTCACTGGATACCATAAGCTCTGGACGGCCTGCGCTAACCTGAATAATTGAGCCTTCATGAACAAACGCGCGCACCATACCGGCACCGCAGCGCAGCGCAGCCTCGGCAGACAACCGGATAGCGCCCGCCGTGCCCTTGTTGCCGCCCACACATAATAAGCGGCCATAAGTACCTTTGTGGCTATGCACATCGCGCGGGCCCAACTGGCTAAATTGCTGAATGTCTAACCAACTACCAAAAGGCTTGGCCAATGTTGCGAACGCTTTACCTACGCCTAAATCTTCATACACCAGCTGCCCACAAGACTGTTTACCGGCGCCGGTAGTTAAACCGGGTTTAATACCTACCAGCGTAACGGTCACATCCGCATGGATACACCGCCCCATCGACTGGCCGGTATTGGCATCGAGCCCCGAGGGCACGTCAATACTAACCACCGGTACCGAGGAAGCATTAACCGTATCGATAATTTGCGCAAACTCGTTACG
This sequence comes from Alteromonas indica, assembly GCA_003056425.1. Lineage (GTDB taxonomy): Bacteria > Pseudomonadota > Gammaproteobacteria > Enterobacterales > Alteromonadaceae > Alteromonas > Alteromonas indica. Next base: position 208,085 of record PYVY01000005.1, on the reverse strand, counting down.
AATATAGGTGTTGATGCCGGTTCCCAGCAACGCATCAATGATCAGCCCCGCTTCTTGTAAAAGCGATGCCTCAAACCGTGCGATGGTACCACCAGCATCGCGCCACCGTTGTTGGGCTATTCCCGCATCACCTTCCAGTATCCGATCCGGTTCTACCGCACACACGTGTACCTGCTTTCCGGCCTGTCGGGCACAACTGGCCGCGATATAACCATCGCCGGCATTATTACCCTGGCCCACCAACACCAAGTATGTTTCGCAATCCGGCCGCATCGCCTGACATTGTTTAAAGACCGCCGCGCCTGCACGTTCCATCAAGGTCAGCAGACTGGTTGCACTTTGCTGCGCGGCCTGGCCTTCATGGCTACGTACTTCATCGGCGCGAAACAGTTTGTATGATAAACTTGAGGTCAATTGAGTATCTAGCATATGAGCGTATCCAGCATCAGTTCGGTAGATTTAGTTAAGTTAACAGACGATATCAAGGCTTGGGGCCAGGCGCTAGGGTTTCAGCAGGTCGGAATCAGTGATATTGACCTTAAACAACATGAGGCTGCCCTACAACAGTGGTTAGACAACGGCTACCACGGCCAGATGAATTACATGGAAGACCGTGGGATGATGCGTGCGCGTCCGGCTGAGCTGGTTCCTGGCACGGTGCGGGTGATCAGTGTGCGGATGGACTACTTACCGCCTGATGCATCGTTCGCCCGGCATTTAAAAGACAACCACATAGCCTATATCAGTCGTTATGCATTGGGGCGTGACTACCATAAAGTGTTACGGAAACGGCTTAAGCAACTTGGCGAAAAAATTACCGCGGCGCTGGCCGATACGCAGTACCGTCCGTTTGTAGACTCTGCACCGGTGCTGGAACATGCAATAGCTGAAAAAGCCGGGCTTGGCTGGACCGGCAAACACTCTTTAACGCTGAACCGCCAGGCAGGATCGTGGTTTTTTCTGGGGGAACTGTTTATCAATCTGCCGTTACCGGTAGACCAACCCGTAGAAGAAGGCTGTGGAAGTTGTAATGCCTGCATTACAATGTGCCCTACCGGGGCAATTGTGGCCCCTTATCAGGTGGACGCCAGAAAATGTATTTCCTATTTAACCATTGAGTACGATGGAGTGATTCCACTGGCCTTGCGCCCCCTGATGGGTAACCGTATTTATGGGTGCGATGATTGCCAACTGGTATGCCCTTGGAACCGGTTTGCCAGCGTGACGACAGAGACCGATTTTCAGCCCCGAAAAATGCTTCATGGACAATCGCTGTTGACGTTATTTGAATGGGACGAGGCGCAATTTTTACGCTATACCGAAGGCTCGCCTATTCGTCGTATAGGTTATCAGAAGTGGCAGCGCAACCTGGCGGTAGCATTAGGCAATGCCCGCCCTAGTTTGATAATTTTGTCAGCCTTACAAAAAGCCCTGCCGCATGCCGCGGCGTTGGTCGCCACCCACCTGGAATGGGCTATCGAGTGTCAGCAAGAAGGTTTACAAGAGGCTGGCAGTGGCCCCCCCGAGACCGCTACAGCGGTAGCAAAAACGGCCCCGCAGCAACGCAAAACGGCCCGTCTTACCCGGGTTATTGAAAAAGGCTTACCCCGAGACGCTTAGGCCACCGTGGAATAGTCCGCTGGCCGGGTCAGGACTTAACTAACGGGCTGAAGCGCAGGACAAAAAAGGTGGTATCCCCTTCACTGGAGCTACTATTCATTGCCGTGCCGTATTGCCACCAGGGCTGCCCCTGCAATTGTTCCACCATTAAGTCAAACTCATCGGCTGCGCCGGTATATTGCCCGGTTAGTTCACACCCTTCGCGGGTGCAGCGCACAGAATGCAATAATAAGCTTTGCGCATTAGGGTGCAATGTGAAGAAGTCTTTTACCCGCGCTTCGGAGTCAGGATCCTGTCCTGCTTCGTCGGCTTTTTGCTGTTTCGCCGCCGCCAATAGATTTTGGCGTTTCACCAAACTTGATTGCCATAGCACTGCTGGCGCGGCCTGCGAAGTAGGTAACGCCGGCCGTGGATCGGTGGCCCCAAGGGCACTGGCTGGCTTATCGTCAAACCGGGCTATCATACGCTGCTTGTCTTCATCGCTTACCGCAAGTTTGTCGTGATAATAGCCAAACTTGTAACCGGCTATCGCAATAAACCCAATCAATACCAGATAAACCCAGCTTTTCATCGTATTAGCCGTCCTAATTATACATGGTAAGGACGGCTAAGGCGGTGCACCGCTTCGACAAACACACCAGCATTGTCAGGTGGTACGTCCAAATGGATACCATGGCCCAGGTTAAAGACATGTCCCGTCCCCTTACCATAACCCGCTAAAATTGTAGCTACTTCTTGTTCAATGCGCTCCGGCGAGGCGTACAACATAGATGGATCCATATTGCCTTGCAACGCGACTTTATCGCCAATCCGCTGACGCGCTTCATCAATATTGATGGTCCAGTCCAGGCCAACCGCATCACAGCCTGTAGCGGCGATGGATTCAAGCCACATACCACCGTTTTTAGTAAATAACGTTACCGGCACCCGACGTCCTTCATTGTGGCGGGTAAGGCCATCAACAATACGCGCCATATACTGCAATGAGAACTCGTTGTAATCACGCGGCGACAAGACACCACCCCAGGTGTCAAAAATCATCACGGATTGCGCTCCCGCCGCAATTTGCGCATTCAGGTATAACGTTACCGCATCGGCCAGTTTAGCCAACAGCGCGTGTAGCGTGGCGGGTTCTGCAAAAGCCATTTTCTTAATTTTAGTAAACGCCTTACTTGAACCGCCTTCGACCATATAGGTCGCCAGGGTCCAGGGACTGCCTGAAAAACCAATCAGAGGTACATCGCCGTTTAGTTCACGACGAATCGTGCGTACAGCATTCATTACATACTGCAACTCACCTTCTGGGTCAGGCACGCCTATTTTGCTCACATCTGCTGCACAGGTAATAGGCCGGCTAAACTTAGGACCTTCTCCGGTTTCAAAATATAAGCCAAGGCCCATGGCATCAGGTATGGTGAGAATATCAGAAAATAAAATAGCGGCATCCAGCTTAAACCGGCGCAATGGCTGTAAGGTTACCTCACAGGCAAGTTCAGCATTTTTGCACAGGGACATAAAATCTCCCGCCTGAGCGCGGGTCGCTTTATACTCTGGCAAATAACGACCAGCCTGGCGCATCATCCACACCGGGGTCATATCTACCGGTTGCTTCATAAGTGCCCGTAAATAGCGATCGTTTTTCAACTCGGCGGCGGGGGTATCTGACTGCTGTGACATATCTTCCTCAAAAATCGGGTTGGCTTTAACGGGCAATAAAAGTGGCAAAGTATAGCAACTTTTGCCCCAGGGGTACGGTTTTTATCAGCGCCGGCAGAGCGACTTTATCTATCAGCTAAATCGCTTTATTTATCATTTTCATGCAACCGCTGAATAACGGCTTCTATCAACCGACCGGCAATCGACTCCACCGGCGGCGTTTTAGGTAGTGCGGTGGTTTTAAACCAGTAAGCATCCACGATTTCATGATCGTCAACCACAATGTCGCCTCCTGCATACTCTGCTAAAAAGCCGACCATCAGCGAATGTGGGAACGGCCAAGGCTGGCTATCGAAATAGCGCAGATTTTTTACTTTGACACCCACCTCTTCCATTACTTCGCGATGTACCGCCTGTTCCAGCGTTTCGCCACTTTCAACGAAGCCAGCCAGGGTGGAATACATTTCTGTATCTTTATGCCGCACACCCCGGGCCAACAGGAGTTCGTCGTTATGATAAATCGCCACAATAATACATGGCGACACCCTGGGATAAGCGCGATGCTGACATCGGCTACACTGTACCGCCATCTCCCATCCTACCTGCTCAGTAGGGGAACCACATTGACCACAATAACGATGGGTACGCAAAAAATGTACATATTGCCAGGCGCGGGCGAATTCCTGAAAAACCTCCTGACTATTGTGCATCAGCAAATGGCGAAGGGATACCCACTGCCAGCCATCAGCGTGAATAGACTCGGCGCCCACATCCAATACCGCCAGCGAGCGTTGCTTACCTTCGCCGTAATCCAGCGCAGGTAATACATGCACCTGGTCAGCGTAATGCGCTAAAAATGGCAGCGCCTGCCAGCCACCCTGGGGGAGCGTGCCCGTACTGTTACTTACCAATACCCGGTCGTTGGCAAACACTATCCAATCGCCGTGGTATGTGTGTAGAGCATCTATACCCGCCTTATTCATCATGATAACAGTCAGACCTTAGTATAAAAATATAGGTAAATGATAAAGCCCAGCGAATCCTTATGACAAGCCCGCCGTCCACATGCTGGCAAAATAGCCGATTTGTGCTGAAGTTTGGTGGTGTTATACTCAGCTCATGCTATTAGTGTAAAGCGTTGGCGACACTGCCAAAGAGGCACCTATGCTGGATAAACTCGAACAACTGCAAGACCAATGGGGCGGTCACTCTACTATCGTAGATAGCTGGCTGAACGCGCGCCAGCAATTGCTTATTCATTACTGTCAGCTGGCCGGGTTGAACAAAACCTCAGTTTCATTGCCCGAACAGCAACAAGTCAGCGAATTTTGCAATATGCTAATGGATTACTTATCGGCGGGTCACTTTGAAGTTTATGAGTTGCTGGTAAGCGACGATGATGAAGGGCTTAGTTTAAAGCAACGGGTTTATCCTTTGTTATCTGCTACCACTGATAGCGCACTAAAATTTAACGATGACTTTGCGACAGAGCTAAGTGCGGTGAACAGCCGACGTTTTGATCGTGAACTAGCTGCCCTGGGCGAGGTGCTTGAAGACCGCTTTACCCTTGAAGATAAGCTTATCCAGCATATGTTCGAAGCACATGGGCCTAAGCATATTCAACGGGCTCAACAGGCAAAATCAGACTAATCTGGCCGTGCCGTCGTAGCAATACTATAAGACAGCGATTAAGACATGATGAATAACGCAACATTGATAAATAAGGCACGGGCGTTCTGCGAACAGCGCGGTGCGCGCTTTACGCCACTTCGGGAAAAAGTATACGACATACTGTTGGGCAAGCATGGTCCAATGGGTGCCTACGAATTGTTAGATGCGTTGAAAGAAACCGAAACCAGCGCTAAGCCAGCTACCGTGTATCGCGCACTGGATTTTTTACTGGAATTTGGTTTTATTCATCGGCTGGAGTCAACCAACGCATTTGTCGCCTGTTACCATTTTGGTTGCAATCACCCTGTGCAGTTCCTAATTTGCGACAGTTGTGGTGATGTAGCTGAAATACAGTCACAGGGGCTTAAAGCAACTTTAGATAAACAAGCACAGGAGCATGGATTTTCAGTGTCAACACAAACAATTGAAGCACACGGCCTTTGCGCCGATTGCCAACAGGCGGAAAAGGATGAGGTAAAGGGGCAGACACAACATGAATGCTGAGTTTGTAAATCCGTTCATTAGTGGCCTGCTTAACGTGCTGGAAACCATGGCACAAACCACGCTAAAGCCAGGCAAACCGAAGAAAAAACAAACAGATATAGCTAAAGGCGATGTGTCTGGATTGATTGGTATGGTTGGCCCGCAAGTAAAAGGATCCTTGTCTATCACCTTCGATGAAAACCTAGCCCTCACATTGATGGAGCGCATGGTAGGAGAGCGGCCGGAATCAGTCGATGCCGAGGTAGGCGATATGGTAGGTGAGATTACCAATATGATTTGCGGTAACGCCAAACGTGAATTATCGGAAAAAGGCTTTGATTTTGGCATGGCCACGCCGATGGTCGTGTCCGGAAAGCAACATACTATTAGCCATCAGGTTGATGGCCCTAAACTCATTATGCCGTTTCATAGTGATGAAGGCATGGCGCATTTGGAAATCTGTTTTGACAAATAGTTACTGGCACAGCGAAACCATTACAATAGCTGAGAAGCCCCGCGGGTTTCACCTAATTACCGATACTGTTCGCGACGCCCTGCCCCAAATAGCCGATCTGGAGGTTGGCTTGTTGCATTTGTGGCTACAACATACCAGTGCAGGACTAACAATAAACGAAAATGCGGATCCTTCGGTCCGAAGTGATCTGGAAGCCTGGTTTAACCATACTGTGAAAGAAGATACGGCATATTTTACTCACACTTTTGAAGGTAGTGACGATATGCCTGCCCATATTAAGTCCAGCTTATTGGGATGTGAAGTCACCATTCCGGTAGCCAATGGCACGTTACAATTAGGCACCTGGCAAGGCATAGTATTGGCTGAACACCGCAACCATGGTGGTAATCGGCGTATTATTGCCACATTACAGGGACGCCTGGGGTAAGGTGCAGTTATACAGAAATACTCAAACATAGAACAGTTTGGTATAGTATCTGCATATTTCCCGGAATAAGTTTAACACTCAACTTTATACATAGGATGTGACTATGAAAAAAACATTTAATATTGCAGCTGTAGCGCTGGCCGTAATGTCGGCTAACAGTTATGCCCAGGATAATACCGGTAAACCATACGAAAGCTGGATTGGGTTGCACGGTATGTATTACAACGCAGAAGAAACCAAGCCTGCTGATGACATTATGGAAGACGGCTTTGGGTTTGGCGGTGAATACGGCTGGCGTTTCGATGAAAACTGGGCGGTTCGTGCAGAACTGACAGCTTTGGACATCGATTATAAGCAAGTACTGGGCAGCGATGACAGTGTTTCTGGTGTTTCTTATGGTGTAGATGCAATGTACTTCATGCCTAACGACATGTGGTACCTGTTTGGTGGTTATAAGCGCCAAGACTTTGATGAACAACAAAACCTTGCTGACCTGGGTATTGGTAAGCACTGGGATATCTCTGACAAAGTGAAGCTGGTAACTGAAATTGCGGCTTACTATGACTTTGGTCAGGATTACACAGATTATAGCGCTAAATTGGGTGTAGTATTCCCAATGGGTGGTTCAACCTCTTCACAACCTACTGAAGCACCAGCAACGCCGGTGAACCAGGATAGCGATAACGATGGTGTGATGAACAACATGGACGATTGCCCTAACACCCCAGCCGGTGCAACGGTTAACGAACGTGGTTGTGAAATTGGTGACAGCGATAAAGACGGTGTAACTGATGATAAGGACATGTGTCCTGATACACCAATGAACGATAAAGTTGATGCAGACGGTTGTACTGTGTTTGAGGAAGAAGAAGTTACTCATACTGTCCGTGTATTATTCCCACACAACAGTGCAGAAGTTACTGATCCTCGTTCAGAAAACATCGAAGAGTTCGTATCATTCTTTAAACGTTATGGCAAAACTGATGCCCTGATTGAAGGTCATGCTTCTGCTCCTGGTGATGCAGATTACAACATGGATTTGTCTAAGAAGCGTGCTGAAGCATTTAAAAATGTTCTTGTAGAAGAATATGGTATTGACGCTTCACGTCTGACGACAGAAGGTTTCGGTGAAACTCAACTACTGGATGAGTCAAACACACTGGAAGCTAACCGTATGAATCGTCGTATTCACATTCGTGTGACTGCAACGGTTGAAGTACCAGAAGAACGCAACTAAGCGTTAATCTTGTGCTATCGAAAAAGGCGCCTGAAGGCGCCTTTTTTTGTTGTTTAATAAACGAAGAAACGCACTCTTGCGCGCTATCTTATTGCTACAGCGGACCCGCTATAGCCGCATCGGTATGCTCTGTTTTCTACTCTATCCGGTTTACGCCCATCCTTCCCGGTTCACACCTAAACTTTTCAACCAAGACAGCAGATACTACGCCAAACTGGCTTTATTAATAGCCGCTCGGCCCAGGCATCTTTAGTAATCATCTGCCAGGGCAGGCCCGGCATAATTATCAAAGCGGGAAAACTGCCCTTGGAAAGTTAATCGTGACGTCCCAATAGGACCATTACGCTGCTTACCAATAATGATCTCGGCAATACCTTTTTCTTCGCTATTTTCGTGATAAACCTCATCCCGATAAATAAACATAATTAAGTCAGCATCCTGCTCAATGGAGCCTGATTCACGCAAATCTGAGTTAACCGGCCGTTTGTCTGCTCGTTGCTCCAAGCTACGGTTGAGCTGCGACAACGCCACTACCGGCACTTCAAGCTCTTTTGCCAATGCTTTGAGCGAGCGGGAAATTTCAGCGATTTCCAAGGTCCGGTTGTCGCTTAACGACGGTACCCGCATAAGTTGCAAGTAATCGATCATAATCATTGAGATACCGCCGCGCTCCCGGGCCAATTTACGCGCTCTGCTGCGTACATCCATCGGGGTCAGCCCAGAAGAATCATCTATAAACAGGTTATCGCGATCCTTAAGCATTGCCATTGTATTTGAAATACGCGCCCAGTCCTCGTCATCAAGCTGAGCAGTACGAATTTTGGTTTGATCCACCCGACTAAGAGAAGCCAGCATCCGCATCATAATCTGTTCAGAGGGCATCTCTAAACTGAATACCAATACCGGTTTTTCCTCTGCCATCATGGCGTTTTCGCACAGGTTCATTGCGAAGGTGGTTTTACCCATAGAGGGACGCGCGGCAACAATGACTAAATCAGAAGGCTGCAAACCGCTGGTTTTTTTATCCAGATCGCTAAAGCCCGTGGTTACCCCTGTTACCTCTTTATTGGTTTTGATCAAGGCTTCAAGGCGGTCAATAGTTTTGCCCAACACACTGTCTACGCCCACCGGCCCTTCCGAATCGCCGGTACGCTTCTCGGCAATTTCAAAAACTTTGCTTTCAGCGTAATCCAGAATATCGGCACTCACCCGGCCTTCCGGATTGTAGCCAATTTCAGCAATTTCATGGGCTACGCCAATCAACTCACGCGTAATCGCACGCTCGGCAATTATCTTCGAATAAGACACCACGTTGGCCGAGCTCGGCGTATTTTTGGCTAGCTCACCCAGATAGGCAAACCCACCGGCATCTTCTAACTGGTCGTGTTGCTCAAGCTCTTCGGAGACGGTGATAAGGTCTACTGGTTCATTACGGTTCAGTAGCCGCACAATAGCGCGGTAAATGATTTGATGAGAGCGATTGTAAAAATCATTGTCAGTGACGAGTTCGGCAACTTTGTCCCAACTGTCCCGGTCAATAAGCATACTGCCTAAAACTGACTGCTCTGCCTCGATACTGTGAGGGGGGATTTTGAGCTTTTCCACACTTTGATCTTTACCCGAGGACACTACTTTCACAGACACCGACCGCTTGTTTCTTCAAAGACGCTTATTATGCGTTATTTCTGCGTTAAGTTAAATTCGAAAACAAATATACAAGATAACGCAAATTTTCAGCTAACGAAATCTGTCCCAATTTGGACATAATAAGTCCTGTTAAAGCGCATTAGCAGTCATTATTATACCTATCGGTATGTTTACGTGCATTGCGCCACCCCCCTGCCCTGACCCTCGGCTTTTATGTATAAATTTATTTGTTTTTTGTGTTTATTTTTAAGTGCCTGGTGCACCCATGCAAGTGTACTAGAAGCGTACCAGCTTGAGCGACAACGCTTGTTGCAGGTGCCTTACGAACAGCGGTTGGCAGCTCTGCACAAGCACAGCTTTGATTTAACTACCCCGTTGGGCAGGTATTTCTATAATACGGTTCACACCAATACCATCAAAGACATCCCCTATTTTAAGCTTTCTCAAGCTGATATCGCCAGCCTGCGTGAGGATTACCCGCAGGTATACTACGAGCGAGAAGTGTTTGAAACCTGGTTTTCGACCCTAGATTCAGAACAAAAAATTCAGCAATTACGCCAGATAAAAATTATGGCACGAGACAAATCCTGGCCCCGCATTGAACGCTGGGCAACCTCTATTCTTATCGAAGTATTGCAAAGTAATGGCTTTTATCTAAGCGCCATTTTAGAAATGCAGGATGTTATACCCCACGCGCCCCACATAGAAAAAATGGAAACCATGTACGACTATCCGTTAATTGCGGCCTATATGGATATGTCCCGTTCGCTGTATTGGTTAGGAGATTATGCAGGGGCGCTGGAATATTGCCGTAAATATACTCAATACCTGCAAAATGACCCCCAGGTAGCGGAGGAAGGCCTGATTTGCCAGATTGCAGCGTCACTAAAACTGGCAGACTTCGATACCGTGTTTGGGTTAATCCGCCAACTGAGTTTATTGGCCGATACGAGTGGTCTAAAGCAAACCCGTGTAGCCGCATTGCTATACACCGCATTGGCATACCGCGAGCAGGAGTTTTATTCACTGACTTTAAATTATGCCAACGATGCCCTGAGCCTGTTACAAAATAGCGCTGCCAATACACCGGGGAGCTTGTATACCGTATATTTATTGCTCACGTCTGCCCATATCGGCTTGGGCAATACAGATCTGGCACTGCATAATTACGCGCTCATGCAAAAAGCCCGCACGCCCGTTCAGCAAGGGATTCGTTATGATATTGATGCCACCCTGGCGCAAGCCCGCATAGCAAGCTTACAACAAAACTTCTCCACGGCACAGGAACACTATGAACGTGTTATCAGCCTTTACAAGCAGCAACACGGCCAGGGATTTAGTGCCTCTCACTTAAATGATATTACCCGACGGCTTGATTCCCAGCAGCTTTCCTACTTACAGGTTGAGGCGCGCCTGCACCAAGCTCAATCAGAAAAAATGACCTTGCTGGCTATTTTCAGTAGTTTCTTTGCGCTGGTCGCTGGTATTTTGCTGTGGCGATTGTTCCGCCATAAAAAACAAATAGAGAGCTTTTCTCGCATTGATAGCCTTACCGGTATCAGCAATCGATGGTATGCACTGGACTCAATCAAGACCCGGCTAACCACCATGAATCGGGTGGAAGATGTGGTATGCGTAGCTATTTTAGATATTGACCACTTCAAATCGATTAATGACCAGTTCGGCCATCAGGCGGGGGATGCTGTACTGACGCTGTTCGCCAAAATTTGCAAATACCAGTTTCGTCAGGATGATGTTTTCGGGCGCTATGGTGGCGAAGAATTTGTGTTATTGCTTAACCAGTCGAAACTGGAACAAGGGGTGGCAAAAATTGCCGAGTTACGCAATATGATTGCAGCGCAGGACCTTACAGAGTCGGGAGCTCAGGGCAGCCTGCGTTTTTCTTGCGGCCTGGTGGAGGTGTCTGGCAAAGCGGATATATCCACCGTACTTGCACATTGCGATAGTCTGCTTTATACCGCAAAACGAAACGGCCGTAACCAGACCTCAGCCAGTATTTTCGGGCAAACCTATACCCGGCCGGAAGTCTAGTGTATTAACTGTGGCTAAGCTGAACGGTTTTTTCCATTTTGAAAAACACCCCGTCCCACAACATAAATGCTTCCTGGTGACCGGTTAAAAATACGGTCTGGCCGGGCATCGACTCACCACTATCACACGCTACGGTGAATGCCTGTACTTTGGTTAGCCCGGCACCCAACATAGAAAGGGGCACATGGTAGGTTTGGGTAAACTGGCTATCATTTAACTTTTGCTCTTGATAAACCGGCCCTTCGCACTGTATTTGCCCCAACAACAGCTGGTCGGCACCGTAATGGTAGGATTGCCCCAACCATTGTTTAGCCTGTTCTTTGCTCATGGCGCTAATTCCGGGCGCCACTGCGTCGGTAATTACCCAAGTACCTTCTACCTGTTTGGGTTCCCTGACTGCACAACTGCTTGCTAATATCAGGGTGGCGATAACCGCACCAATCAATCTTAGCTGCACTCTGGATAACAGGCGACTGGCGCGCTGCCATTTCATGATTAACTCCTCTACGACTTCTTATTTCCAGCATCCATTAATAACGGCTGGTCATTACCTATGGGGCATTCTCTTATGCCCGCTCATTTGTCTTTGGCACCCATAAATACGATAAAGTTCAATAAAAGTGCTGTATAAAAACACATTGCCTTCATCTTATATCCACAGTATGTAAAGCAAGAGTTACACTGGCCCTGATATCAAGGCTACTGGCATAGAGGCTGCTAACCTCTGCCATGTTATAACTTTTAATTATACGACGAAGATTTTAAAGAAGTTCAAGTTGTAAAAACAGCCGGAAATGTCTACTCCTCACGGTTTAGCCAGTTAATGGCTACGTTCTTCTTTGTGCAGTAAATAAAATCCAGTGTATGCAGGGCGTTTGTGTCACCGGACAGCCGGAAACTATACTTCGCCCCGTCTGTCCACTTCCGTAGTGCCGCCTTTATCCATTGGCTAACGCTTGTTTAAACCTATCGTGCCGTGAACGGTAGATATCTCTACCCGCGCAGTTCCTTGTGCTGTAGTAAATTCAAGCCATTTTGAGGGTCCGTATTTGGCCGATGAAGCCTGCTTAGCGGTAATATTGTTGGTGATGTTACCGCCAGCATGTCCTTGAATATCGAAAATTGCAGCAATGTCCGGTTGCATGGTGAGCTCAATATCACCGCCTACCGATGATGCAGAAACATCGCCCGTAGCGGCGACGGTCGTCTCACCGGTTACACTACCGTTTACGGTTACAATGGCTAATTCTTGCACCTCAGCGGTGGTAAAATTTATTGTCCCGTTCACAGAGTCAAAGCGTGGATGGCGACTGGTGGTGGATACATCAATGGCCCCGTTCACGGTGGCAAAATGTGCATTTTGCTGGCCCGTATGGGTGCCTTTTATATCGCCATTAACTGTTTCAATAGAAAGTTCTCCGGCGACATTATCTAAGCGTATATCTCCATTAACTGTTTCCAGTTTCACCCGACCGGATAAACCACTGACCAGAATATCGCCGTTAATTAACTCTACTTCGCTGCTATTGGTTATAGCAGTAAGTGAAACATCGGCATTCACGGCGGTATACATTAATCTCGACGCTGCCGGAAGTGTGATGGTCAGAATATCTCCCTGGTCTACATCTGAGCTTTTCCAGTCACCTTTGTAACGCTGGGTATCCACTTCAAAACGCACCCCACTACCGCGCTGTTCAAAATCATATTGCTTAGAATTTTCGCCCAGCGTTCCGCTAATTTTGACTGCATCCTGGTCCCAGGTGGTTATGGTTACCCGGCCACTGACATGCTCAATTTCGACATTTGGCTTTGCCCCGACGGCTAATGTCTCATCTATCGTCTGACCGGCCGCTACGGCCCCACTTATGGCGCAACTTAGTATTAGTGAAGCGATACCTACGCCTCCACACATTTTAGCTACATAGTACATAGTAAATCCTTTAACTTCAGATACGTTGCCATTGGGGCGCGTGCACTCGCTCCACCAGCGTCAGTTGTTGTTGATACACATTTTGCAGCATGCGCAATAATGTGCGGTTGTCTGGATCTTTGGCTAATGCGGCTTTTATCGCTTGAGCCGCATCGTGTAACTCATCAAGTTGCTGCGTCCAGTCGCTGGTTACTGCCGGGGTATCATGTACCGCCGCCAGCAAAGAGGTTAACTGCGCCTGATGTTGCTGACTTAACACTGTTACCAGGGCGTCGCCGTTAAGCGTTTGGCTGGCCCCGGGGCCCGGGTTATCGATGTAATGGGTTAATCCATAAAGGAAAGCAACCATTACCAGAGCAGCCATTGCCAAATGTCTGGGACCACGGCGGGCCCGGTTATTAACACGTTGGCCATTGGCTGCAATGGCATGTTCAATGCCCGGCCATAAGTCCCGCGCTGGTGTAGCGTGTCGGGGAAGTCGCTTTAATAGCCTGTCCAAAGGCTGTTCAGTGTTCATGTTCAGCGCCTCCTATCCATTGCGTAAGTAGTTGCCGGGCCCGGTGAAACTGAGCCTTACTGGTACCGCTCGTAATGCCTAACATGCGCGCGATATCCTGATGGCGGTAGCCTTCGATTGCATGCAGTACAAACACCACACGGGCGCGTTCGGGTAACTGCACAATTAAGGCTTCTAAATCTATTTCACTGCTACAGTGAGTGGCATAAAGCTGCTGAGCTTCACCACTACTGTCAATATTTAGCATGCGTTGCCACCAGCCCTTTTGTTTACGCATATAGCTAATGGTAATGTTTGCCGTTACGCTGTGTAACCATGTGCTGAAGCGGCTGTGATGTGAATAATTAGCCAGCTTTTGCCACACCTGTATGAAAACTTCCTGGGTCGCATCTTCGGCCAGAGCCCGGTCAGCGGTTAAGCGATAACACAAAGCAAATACCCGCCCGCTGTATTGTTCATAAAGCGTCCGGTACGCCTGTACATCCCCTTGCTGGGCAGCACAAATCAGCGGATCTTTTTCCTGCACTGACTCGGGTAAAGCAGACAGCTTAGTAACTGCCGTGGTAGATTCCATGCGTATGCTCTGCCTGTAACATAATTTAGGTTCCTGCTAACTTAGTCGTTAACATTATCGTAAAGGTTTGCAGGGAGGCAGATTTTATTTACTCTTATCGTTTCGACTGTACGTTCACCCGGAAGCATTCTTACCTATGAATATCTTTGCATTATACGCGGGTCAGCCCGCGCCTTTAGGTCCTCGCGGGGCGCCCAGCGCCATCGTAAAGTCTGCTGTAGCGCAGTTAACCGTTAGCCTGGATGGCACCGTAGAAGATCAACAAGCCAATAAAAAACTCCATGGCGGTCCTGAAAAAGTGCTGCATCAGTATAGTTTCGAAGGCTATAAGCAACTTAGTGAAGCATTTGAGGGCATCGCTTTTACCCCTGGCAGCATCGGTGAAAACCTACTGGTAGAAGGTATGCATGACCAGAACGTTTATATTGGTGATACCTATCAGATGGGCGAAGTAGTGGTTCAGGTCAGTGCGCCGCGCGCCCCGTGCGTTAAAATATCCCAGCGCTACGAGCATAAAAATCTTGATCGCTTCGTGGGGCAGCAAGGCATTACCGGTTGGTATTATCGGGTAGTACGAGGTGGTGTAATAAACGCAGGCGATACGGTTAGCCGGTTAGCGCGCGTAGAGCATACCGTGAGCGTGGCAGAGCTTATGCAGAGCGTTTACAATAAGGCCCAGGCGGCCAGTGCAGCGGACTTTAGCACATTGGCAATACTGGATGATGAATGGCGGGAGAAATGCCGACGGGCGGCCCACAAAGCAGGGCAAGACTAATCCAAATAGCTGACTCGTCCCAATAAAAAAGCCGCTGCGGTTACCCGAGCGGCTTCTTAAACAAGCTACATTAACGCTTATGCTTCAGCAATAACCACAACCTTAACAGTTGTTGCTACATCAGAATGCAATTGTACGTCGATGTCGTATTCGCCAGTTTCACGAAGTGTACCGGTAGGTAAACGTACTTCAGATTTAGTTACTTCAACACCCGCTGCGGTGATTGCATCAGCAATATCACGAGTACCGATAGATCCGAATAGTTTACCTTCGTCACCCGCAGGTGCCGCAACGGTTACTTCTTCCAGCGCGTCCAGCTTCTCGGCGCGAGCCTGAGCTGCGCTAAGCTGATCAGCAATTTTTGCTTCCAGCTCGGCACGACGTGCTTCAAATTTTTCTACGTTATCTTTGGTTGCTGGAACTGCTTTACCCTGAGGGAAAAGGAAGTTACGTGCATAACCAGATTTAACATTTACTTGATCGCCCAGACCACCAAGGTTGGCGACTTTGTCCAGTAGGATGACATCCATCTTAACTACCCCTTATTACGCCAAAATTACTTGTGTGAATCAGTGTACGGAAGCAATGCAAGAAAACGTGCACGCTTAATCGCAGAAGACAGCTGACGCTGATACTTCGCGCTAGTACCGGTAATCCGGCTAGGGACGATTTTACCGCTTTCAGTGATATAGTTCTTCAAAGTAGCGATATCTTTATAATCGATTTCAGTCACACCTTCTGCAGAAAAACGGCAGAACTTACGACGTCTGAAAAAACGAGCCATGATGGTTCTCCTTACGCGTTATCTTCAGTGGTTTCAGGTTTTCTATCTGAACGCTCAGTACGCTCGGTACGAGGTGCAGAATCGTCACGACGCTCACGACGCTCTTCTTTCATCATAGGAGAAGGCTCGGTAACAGCGTTTTTAGTGCGCATAACCAGATTACGCAGGATAACATCGTTGAAGCGGAACGCATTTTCCAGCTCATCAACGGCTTCAGCAGTCGCTTCAGCATTGATCAGCACGTAGTGTGCTTTGTGCAGCTTCTCGATTGGGTAAGCCAGTTGACGGCGGCCCCAGTCTTCCAGACGATGAATTTGACCTTCGTCTTGCTTAAGGATAGTGGTATAACGCTCGATCATACCAGGTACTTGTTCACTCTGATCAGGGTGAACCATAAAAACGATTTCGTAATGACGCATTAGTGCTCCTTACGGTTGTAGCCTCGTCAGTACAGCCAGCTGCTTGAGGCAAGGAACTAGATTAGTGGGGCTGTAAGGGCGCGCATTATACAGAGCACCCCATACTTGCACAAGCATTAATCAGCTGGTTACCGGTTTTACTGCTTCGGCTAATGACCGATACTGCTCCATTGACCGGCTGCCACTAGCACGGCCACCCCGACAAGCGCCATTAGCGACCAGCCCAGCGTTGCCCGATTCGTTTTTTCACCCACGGCCCAGGCTACCGCCAGCGACATTACCGCACTGGTCGCAATCAATGTCTGCACCACCCCCGCTTTGGCGTGGGTAAAGGCGACCATCTGCAAATATAACGCCGCCGCTGTACCCAATACCGTCGCCAACGCGAACATACGCCACATTTGTTTAGGCTGTGTACTGACTGGCAGCCAACGCTTTTTCAACAGCAGCATGAGTAACACAATAATCGCCAGCCCTCCGGTCAGCCGTACCAGGCTGGCATTAAACGCATCCAGTGCCGGATAGGTGGTTAAGATATCCCGGCTAATAACTGCACCTACTGCCTGACATACGGCGGCTACAGCTGCAAATACATAGCCTGAAGGGGCAAATAAATGCAAGTCGGTACGGCGGCGTACCTTAACTACCAAATCAACGCTCACCAGCACAATGGCGATACCTATCCATTGCTGCCAGGTTAGCCATTCTGCAATCCAAACCATCGCCAACAGGGCGGTAAAAATAGGTGCCAACGTTTCGGTAATCAACACTGACTGCGTATCACCAATACGGTTGAGCGCCTGAAAAAAACAGGTATCACCAATACCAATGCCAATAACGCCGCTTAATAACAACCACAGATAGGCTTCACCGGGAAGCTGGACTGCGGGCAGTAAAAGCTGGGTAACCAGCAACAACAAGATAATGGCCACCAGGCCTTTCCAGAAGTTCAGCGATAAGGGCGAAAACGATGCGCCCAATACCCGAAACATTCTGGCGGCAATGGCCCAGCACAAAGCGACAGTCAACGCCGCAAGTTCACCTATCATAAAAAGGATACTACCTGTGAAAAAGCCGCCAGCCTAGCAGAATGGCGTGGGCTGGCAAGGGGCTTGGGTTAGTCCTGAGCAATAAAAAACCCGGTGAATGCAAGTGCACTCACCGGGTTATCTATGAATAAGCTTGAGCTTATTTCAAAGGTTTAATTTCACGCAGCCAAATGTTGCGGAAACTTACCTTATTGCTATGGTCCTGCAACTGAATAGGTGCGCAGCCATGTGCTTCATAGGACGGTGCGCCAATCCATTCTGTTTTGCCCTGAATTTCATAATGGTTTTGTACTAACACACCATTGTGTAATACCGTGACATAACCGGGGGTAGCCAGGGTATCGCCATCAAAGCGCGGCGCTTTGAAAATGATGTCATACTCTTGCCACTGCTCAGGCGCGCGGGTCGCATTGGCCAGCGGAATACTCTGCTTATATACGCTACCTGCCTGACCGTTTGCGTAGGTTTTACTCTCGTAGGAGTCTAAAACCTGAATTTCATAACGCTGCTGCAAAAAGATACCGCTATTATTGCGCTGCTGGCCTTCCATATCTTTTTCCGGGGCCGGGGCACGCCATTCCACATGTAACTGTACATCGCAAAATGACTGTTTGGTTTTGATATCACCTTGGCCCGGCTTAACGGTTAAGACGCCGTCTTCTACCGTCCACTGGGCATCGCCACCCTTCACCGACTCCCATGCTGACAGGTCAGAGCCATCAAACAGAACTACCGCGTCTGAAGGCGGCTGGCCTGGTTCAGCCGTAACTTTGGGGGGAACTGGCTCCCACACTTCGGTTTTTTCGGCTTTTTGCCAATCTTCCAGTTCGTCATCTGCGGCCATAACATTACCTGCTACCGATAGTGAACCCAATGCCACCGCGACGGTAGCACTAATTACTTTATAGAGTGTTTTCACTTATTTTCTCCTGCTAATAGAGGCTTAGGTAGCCCAGGCTTTCTGGCCTTTTTTATATTCAATATTGCCATCGTATTTGCCTGGTACCGGTACATATCTTAATACCTTAGTACCGCCCTCTTTCGAGGTAAAAAAGCCAAACAGAGTAAGCTGTTTAAACAACGAGAAATAATGGGGGATCGGTTCTTTTGAGCCTTCTCTGCGGCCGTTCGGCGAAGACATGGCAACGCCCCACATTTTTTGCTTTTCGTTATACGCCTTCGCTTCTTTGTCTAGCCGGGTAAGCAGGGTTGTACGCTGGCTGTTATCTAATAACAGATAGTCTTTGCCAAATTCACTTTTCGCTTCGTTATTAAGCGATGTAATGCCCTCGCGAAAAGCTTTTTGTAAATCTTTGGTATAACAGTCTGCCACCAGAACCGCCATAATTTGGCCTACGTTGGCATCTTTGGCGCCAGGCGTATCAGTACGTGGGATAATGACTTCTCCCACTTCATTTAAAAAGGCCACGTCGTCTTTGGTAAAGCCGGTTTGTTGCAGGCTAATATCAGGACGAATATCATAAGCCATTGCACTACCTACAAAGGCAACGCCGGTGGCGGTGGTAATCAGTTTTAGCAGGTCACGGCGATTCATAGCTACAGGTTTCCTTTTTTCAGTTCTTCTACAGCAAACTCAGCCGCGCGGGCGGTCAATGCCATATAAGTCAGTGAAGGGTTAACGCAAGAAGCAGACGTCATGCAGGCACCATCGGTAACAAATACGTTTTTCGCATCCCATACCTGGTTGTGCTTATTCAGCACTGACGTTTTTGGATCCCGGCCCATTCGAGCGGTACCCATTTCGTGAATACCCATGCCCGGCTCATAGCCTGCATCCCAGCCGTTAACATTTTTCAGGCCTGAGGCTTCCAGCATATCAATGGCGTCTTGCTGCATGTCTTTACGCATACGCTGTTCGTTTTCACGAATCTTCACGTCCATTTCCAGTACCGGCAAGCCCCATTTATCTTTTACCTCTTTATTCAGATAAATACGGTTTCTGTGGTCTGGCAACATTTCGCCGAACGCGTTCATGCCGATAGTCCAGGTACCAGGTTCACTGATCGCATCTTTCAGGTCGCCACCAATGCCCATCTCGGCAATATCTTTACGCCAGCCCGAACGGCTTGCGCTGCCCTGATAACCAAACCCACGGGTATAATCACGCTTATCGCCCCCCCAGTTCCGGAAGCGCGGTATGTAGAAGCCTGAAGGTCGGCGCCCGTAATAATATTTATCATCATAGCCTTCAACCACTGCAGAAGCACCAGTACGGAAGTGATGATCCATCACATTATGGCCTAACTGACCGCTGCTGCTACCCAGGCCGCCTTCCCATACATCGGTTGCTGAGTTCATCAACAACCAGCTTGAATTGAACGACGAGGCATTCACAAACACAATTTTGGCCGTGAATTCATAGGTTTGGTTAGTTTCAGCATCGATTACCTCAACCCCACGCGCCCGCTTTTTATCTTTGTCATACAAGATTTGGCTAACAATAGAATAAGGCCGCAGCGTAAGATTGCCGGTTTTCATGGCTGCCGGTAAGGTTGAAGACTGGGTAGAGAAATACCCGCCAAATGGACAGCCTAACCAACACTTATTGCGCGCCTGACACCCGGCCCGACCTTGCTGCGGCTGGGCTTGGGTCGCATTTGCTGCGCGTCCGATAATCAGGTGACGATTACCTTTAAAGGCTTTTTTAATTCGCGCGGCGACATCTTTTTCCACCACGTTCAGGTCAAACCCTGGCATGTATTGACCATCTGGCAATACATCCAGACCATCACGATTGCCGCTGATACCAGCAAACTTTTCTACATAGTCGTACCAGGATTCGAGATCCTCATAGCGAATTGGCCAATCTACTGCGATACCTTCTTTAGCATTAGCCTGAAAGTCTTCGTGATTTAAGCGGTAGCTTTGCCGGCCCCATAACAATGAACGGCCACCCACGTGATAACCACGAAACCATGAGAATGGTTTTTTTTCTACATAAGGTGCATCTTTCTCATTCGCCCACATCCCAAATGTTGATTCATTTAGCGGATAGTCACGAGACAATACCGGATAATCATCTTTCATTTCCTGCGTGGCCAGGTCGCGATGGGGATAATCCCACGCTTCCTTGTGCGCATTTTTATAATCTTCGATATGTTTGATGTTCTGACCACGGTCCAGCATGAGTACTTTCAAGCCTTTTTCGGTCAATTCCTTTGCCGCCCAGCCACCGCTGATACCTGAGCCGACGACTATTGCATCATAATGATTGTTAGCCATGTTTTACCCTCTTAAACGCATAGCGTAGTTAATGCTTAATTCAGACATCACAGATTTGAACCGCCGCACGTAACGACGCTATTTTGCCTGCTTCAGTATCAGGGGTAGGAATAAATTCCTGTGCCAGATAGCCGGTGAAACCAGACTCCTTGATTGCTTTTGCAATAGCAGGGTAGTACAGCTCCTGATTGTCACCAATTTCATGACGTCCAGGTACACCGGCGGTATGGAAATGCCCAAAATAAGGCAGGTTTTCCCTGATGGTATGGATGATGTCGCCTTCATTTACCTGCATGTGGTAAATGTCGTACAACAGTTTGAAGTTTTCTGTGTTCAGTGCCTTGCACAGCGCAATACCCCACGCTGAATTGTCGGCCATGTAATCCGGATGATCGATTTTGCTGTTAAACAGCTCCATCTGTAATACCACCCCTCTTTTTTCTGCATGAGGCACAATCGCACGCAACCCTTTGGTGGCATTTTCCAGCCCGGCCTGCGGCGACATACCCCGCTTGTTACCACTAAAGCAAATCAGGTTGGTGTAGCCGGCATCGGCGACCAAATCTATATGCTTTAAATAGCGTTCGGTTAGCTCGTCATGAAATTTTGGTTCACACCAGCCGTCCTCTAAATTCAGTTCAGCGCCATTGCACATTGAACTGTCGATACCATGTTTTTTCAGTACCGGCCAATCATCCGGACCAACCAGGTCAATGGCGCTAAAGCCAATGTCTTTAACCACCCGGCACAATGTTTCAATATCCATCTCGCCGTAAGTCCAGCGGGCGACAGAATGGCGAATATTGCCTTTGAGTTTATTGCGCATACCACTGGCTCCGGCAGCATGAGCGGCAAAACCACCCAGGGTTAGCCCCACGCCGGTAACTGCCATCGCTTTTAACAAATTGCGTCGGTCAGTCATCGGTCGATACCTTTTCAGATTTAAAGAAGACTAAGAACAGCACCAGTACTACCGCAGCAAAACCGGCCGGGAACATCCAGACATTTTCCCAGTTGTGACCATCCGCTACGATATACGCATCGGTTATCTGTCCGGCTACCCAAAAACCTACCAGCATTCCCACACCATAGGTGGCCAGGGTAATCAGGCCCTGCGCAGCACTTTTGATGTTAGGGCCCGCTTTAGAGTCGGTGTAAATCTGCCCTGAGACAAAGAAAAAGTCGTAACACAAACCATGCAAAGCGATACCCATCAGCAATAGCACTACGCCTTCATCAGCATTACCGTAAGCAAACAGCACATAACGAATTACCCACGCCAGCATGCCTAGTACTAATGTTTTCTTAATGCCAAACTTGTTCAGAAATATCGGTAAGGCCAGCATAAACAGCACCTCGGAAACCTGTCCCAGGGTCATTTTGCCGGTAGCGTTCTCTACCCCTATCTCGGTCAAAAACGGGTTAGCGTTCTGGTAATAAAATGCCAGAGGAATACAGATCAGTACCGAAGAGGCGAAAAACACCAGAAAGTTACGGTTTTTCAACAGAGATAACGCATCGGTGCCTAAAGCTTCACCCAAACTTGCCGCTTGCCCCTTCCCTTTTGGCGGCGTGGCTGGCAGCGTGAAGCTGAACAAACCTAACAGCAACGATGCAATAGCACACAACATAAAGGTATTTCGTAATGCACCCTGCGCTATCGCATCCCGGGCATCCCAGGAAAAGACATAACTAATGACCAAGCCGGCCACAATCCAGCCCACAGTGCCCCACACCCGAATCTTGCCAAATTCTTTGGAAGGGTCCTGCATTTGTCCGAACGAGACTGAGTTCACCAAGGCCAGTGTAGGCATATACGCAATCATGTAGCCCAATACATACGGATAAAACGTTGTAAAGTCTGCCGCCTGATACATCATGTACAACAACACCGCGCCCACCAGATGCAGCACACCCAGAATGCGCTCGGCATTAAAGAAACGGTCGGCAATCATGCCGATAATAAATGGCGCAATAATCGCACCCCAGGATTGGGTCGAAAACGCCATCGCAATTTGCCCGCCATTGGCTGATAACGTACCGGCCAAGTACGTTCCCAGTGTGACAAACCAACCACCCCAGATGAAAAACTGTAGAAACATCATCACGCTAAGGCGCGCAGTTATATTATTCATTATTATCCTCGCTGCGTATGTCCTGGCAGGCCTGCCACGGCGTTAGTTACTTGTTGTCTAAACCCAGAATTTGTCGATTACGTGATTCGCTGGCATTACCGCCGGCAAAATCATCAAACGTTCGGGTGGCCGGTTCAATAATATGACTAGCAATAAAGGGCGCTCCTTCAGCCGCCCCTTGCGCTGAATCTTTTAAACAGCACTCCCACTCCAGTACTGCCCAGCCTTCAAAGCCGTATTGGGTAAGTTTGCTGAAAATACTTTTAAAATCGACCTGCCCATCACCTAATGAACGGAACCGGCCGGGGCGATCCACCCAGTCCTGATAGCCGCCATAGACACCGCTGCGGCCATTTGGCAGAAACTCAGCATCTTTAACATGGAACATTTTTATGCGGTCGTGATAACGGTCGATAAAGTCCAGGTAATCGAGCTGCTGCAAAACAAAATGGCTCGGATCAAACAGGATGTTCGCCCGGGGATGGTCATCTACTGCGGCTAAAAAGCGCTCAAAGGTCGCGCCATCGTGCAGGTCTTCACCCGGATGAATTTCGTAACATACATCCACGCCAGCTTCTTCAAACACATCCAGAATGGGTTTCCAGCGCTTTGCCAATTCGGCGAAGCCCTGTTCAACCAACCCTGCCGGACGCTGGGGCCATGGATAAACCAGATGCCACATAAGTGCACCTGAGAATGTCGCGTGAGCCGATAAGCCTAATCGCTGACTGGCTTTAGCGGCCAATTTCAGTTGCTGGATAGCCCATTCGGTACGTACTTTAGGGTTGCCGTGCAAATGCGCCGGGGCAAAGTTATCGAATAGTTCGTCATAGGCGGGGTGAACCGCCACCAGTTGACCTTGCAAATGGGTGGATAACTCAGTGATTTCGACGCCGTATTTGGCGCAGGTGGCTTTCGCGTCATCACAATACTGCTGTGAGTCGGCAGCTTGCTCTAAATCAAAAATACTTGGGTCCGTCGGCACCTGAATGCCTTTATAGCCCAGTGAACCTGCCCATTCGGCCATGCCTTCGAGCGTATCAAACGGGGCGGTATCACCGGCGAACTGGGCCAGAAAAATCGCCGGGCCTTTAATTGCAGCCATTATCTTGTCTCCTTAAATATCGGGCGTTATTGCGCAATGTCGGGCACCGCGTGCCACTTCGTATCGCTACTGCTGCTATCTAGCATAGCCTGGATAAAGGCCATACCACGCACCCCAGAGCTCAGCCCGGGTACGCCTTCTGCACTGCCGGTTTGGCCGGCATAAATAGCTTTGGCAAAAGAGGTATACAAATTGGCCATTGCTTCGAGGTATCCTTCTGGGTGCCCACCTGGCGTCCGGCAGCGCGATAACGCGGCGTCGCACAACCCAGGCTGACCGCCCCCGGCCCGTAACACCTGATACGGCTCGCCAGCCGGCCGATAGACCACAGAATTAGGCTCCATTTGTTGCCATTCCAGGCCACCTTTTTCTCCATACACTCTTATTTTCAAAGGGTTTTCTTCCCCGGCACAAACCTGGCTTGCCACCAGCACCCCGGTGGCTCCGCTTTGGGTTTTCAGCAGCGCTGCACCGTCATCGTCTAGACGGCGGCCCTCAACATGGGTGTGGAGTACACCACATAACTCAGTGACCTTTTCACCCAACACAAATTCCACCAGGCCAAAAGCGTGAGTGCCAATATCACCCATACAACCGCTGCCCCCAGCCAATGCTGGATCGGTACGCCATGAAGCTTGTTTGTTATGGCTTTCTTCTTCACCCGACAACCAACCTTGCGGATATTCCACATAGACTTTACGTATTTTGCCCAACTGGCCGGAAGCGACCATTTCTTTGGCCTGCCACACCATGGGGTAGCCCAGGTAGGTATGCGCCAGCCCGTACAATACAGAGCTGGAGGCTAGCTCATCGGCCAGTTGTTTGACCTCGTCAAAACTGACCGCGGCTGGTTTTTCGCAAAATACATGAAAGCCCGCTTTAGCCGCGGCTAGCGAAACCGGTACGTGTAGATGGTTGGGCGTTACAATGCTGACTGCCTGCATACGCTGGTCTTCGGGCAGCGCGGCTTCGCTTTCAAGCATTTCCTGCCACGAGCCATAAACGCGAGCCGGGTCGAGGTCCAGGCTCTCGCCTGTACGGGTATTGTTATCGTTGTCGCGGGAAAAGGCGCCGCAGACCAATTTATAGTGGCCATCCAGCCCGGCTGCGTGGCGATGTACAGCACCAATAAATGCCCCTTCGCCACCGCCTATCATTCCGAGTCGGATTTTCTGTGTTCGTGCCATGCCCATCTCCGAAAAGTCGTTAATGATGTTAGAAACTTGTTATTTGCGTAAAAATGTAACGGATTACATTAAATTATGTCAAACTATTTTATACAAAAGGCGTATTGATGCGACCAAATTGTCAAAATAAGCCTGCCTTATTGTTGCGCAAATGTTTATAAATGCAATTTAGTGCTGGATTTTAGTAGAATTTTACGTCATCTTCGTTAACTAACATGTTAACGGTTACATTTTATTAAATAAAAATTAAGGGTAAATCAGTAAGCAATGGCGACCATTCGAGATGTAGCAGAGCTGGCGCACGTATCTGTGGCTACCGTTTCACGGACACTACAGCAGCCAGACAGGGTTTCACCCAAAACCCGGGTGCGGGTGCTTGAAGCTATAGACCATACCGGCTACAAACCCAATCTAATGGCAGTGAAGTTTCGCTCGGGCAAAACCCATAGCCTGGTCGTGCTGGTACCCACCGTGGCCAACTTATTTTTTGCGCGCGTAATTAGCGGAATGCAGGTGGCCGCAGCGCAACGCGGCTATACCTTGTTACTAGGCAATACCCTCGGTAACCCGGATATTGAAGCAGAATATGCCAAGATGGTGCAGACTTCCCAAGCCGACGGCGTGATTCAGTTACGGGCCCATAACCCGTTTCCGGCAGACATGCGCACTACCGATGGCCTGTTGCCTATGGTCAACGCTTGTGAGGTTCGCGCAACGACCGACTGCCCTACCGTTACTTTGGATAATCGTGCAGCAGCGGCCACCATGACCCGCCATCTTATTGCGTTGGGGCATCGGTCAATTGCCTTGATTAAGGGCCCGCATGCCAGTCCGTTAACCCAAGACCGCTTAGCTGGCTACCAGGATGCCTTGCGCGAAGCGAATATCCCGTTTGATGAAAACCTGCTGTTTAATGGCGATTTTACATTACAGGCCGGTTATGAAGCTGCTCAGCGTATTTTGACTATTGGCCAACGCCCTACCGCACTATTTTGCGAAAACGACGAGACTGCGATTGGGGCCGTGCAGGCCTTAAAAGAAGCCGGGTTACGCATACCCGAAGATATTTCGGTTGCCGGATTTGATGATATTGCCTTTGCCGGTTTTTGCGATCCACCGCTCACCACGATTGCCCAGCCAGCAGAAGAGTTTGGCCAAACGGCGGTAAACCTACTGGTTGATGTGCTAACCGGGAATATCAAAAAAGCCCCCAAGGTCATTATGCCGTTTGAATTAATTGTACGAAAAAGCACCGGCCCTGCGCCGACTTATTAATAATCAGGGCCTGTGCCAGGCTACCTAATGAGGAGATGACTATGACTGCCTACCATACCCACCGGCAAGCCGGTAAAGTTGCAGCAGACACACTGAACCGACGCCATTTTTTAAAACTCAGTGCCGGGGCAGCAGGTGTTGCCGCGTTGCCCTTGTCGTTTGGCGTCAGTGCCCATAATCATAAAAGTGCTGGAGCGGTGGGTTTGCAGTTATATACCCTGCGCGACTGGATGGCGGTTAGCGTACCGGCAACACTTAAAATGGTCGCCGCTGTGGGTTATCAAGAGCTTGAATTTGCAGGCTACTATAACCACAAGCCAAGCGAAATTAAGAAAATTATTGATGGTGAAGGACTATCAGCGCCTTCTGCACATACCCCTCTGACCGACTTTGAAGGTGGTGTGAATAAGGTTATCGACAGTGCGCTGGAAGTTGGCCATAAGTATGTGGTGCTGCCTTATTTAACAGAAGAGCAGCGCGGTTCTACTATCAATGTGTATAAGAACCTCGCAGAGAACATGAATCAGTGGGGCGAAGCCTGTAATAAAGCCGGCTTGACCCTGGCTTACCACAATCATGATTTTGAATTTATCCAAACCGACGGTGAAATTCCTTATCATGTTTTGTTGGAAGAGACCCAGAAAGATTTAGTGGCAATGGAAATGGATTTATATTGGATGGTGAAAGCCAATAAAGATCCATTGGCTTATTTCAAGAAGTATCCAGGCCGGTTCAAGCTATGGCATGTCAAAGATATGGACAGTGCGGGTGAGTTTGCTGATGTTGGCACCGGCACTATCGATTTTGCGCCGTTGTTCGCCCGTGCTTCTCAAGCCGGTGTAGAACATTATTTTGTGGAGCGGGATAAAACGCAGGACAAAATGGCCACCTTGATTCAGGGTCAGAAAGCCGTAGCGGCATTGCTGTAACTTACTTACTCATCGAATTAAGCATTAAAAGGGCCCAGTGAGGCCCTTTTTTGCTGATTTATGAGACGGATTTGCCTACACTGCCCCTTATAATTTAACTGACTATCGCAGTGTGTCCGGGAGGATAAAGATGGTCGAGATTCTGGCTCAGTTAACGCGCTGGCTGGCCCCTTATTTCAGTCAAATGAGCTTAATGCTGATTGCCACATTATTGGTCGTATTTGGCGATTTGATTAATAACTATGTTAAACAGGTGCTTCGACCCTGCCATTTTATTATCCGGGTGTCGCTGTTTGTTTTATTGTGTGCATTTGGCTATGGTGCGTTGACGCTTTACGGCGCTCCACTGGTATTGCATCTGGTAAGATTTTTCCCCGGTTATTTGCAGGGCGCAGTATTTGTCAGTGCTTTTATTGCCATTGGGGTATTTGCCGAACGGCGACGCTACATATAAAAAAGGCTCCTTCCGGAGCCTTTTTTTACCTAATAAAAGTGTGGTTTTTAACCGGCTTACTTACCGTTTTGAAGGTATTGGCGAATAACATAATGCAAAATACCGCCATGTTCGAAGTACGTAAATTCATTTGCCGTATCAATTCGCACGTCTGCCATAAACTCGGTCACTTCGCCTGAGTCACGCATCATGGTGACCTGAACTTCTTTCGTATCGCGCGATACCTGTGATACTGAGAATGTCTCATCGCCACGAATGCCGACAGAGTCAGCGCTTTCACCGTCTTTAAACTGCAGTGGTAAAATACCCATACCAATCAGGTTAGAACGATGTATACGCTCATAGCTTTGGGCAATCACCGCTTTGATACCTAATAACGAAGGCCCTTTAGCCGCCCAGTCACGGCTGGAGCCGGTACCATACTCTTTACCGCCCACTACCACTGCGCCGACACCTTCGTCGCGATATTTCATCGCGGCGTCAAATATCGACATTTCTTCGCCACTAGGATAATGCGTGGTCACACTGCCGGTGGTGCCTGGCGCCAATTGGTTTTTTAACCGAACATTGGCAAAGGTACCGCGCATCATCACCTCGTGGTTACCGCGGCGCGAACCATAGGAGTTGAAGTTGGCCGGTTCAATACCTTTTTCCTGTAGATATTTGCCGGCAGGACTATCGGGGGCAATCGCGCCCGCCGGAGAAATATGGTCAGTTGTGATAGAGTCGCCCACTTTCACCAGACAGCGGGCATCACGAATGGCCGTGAGCGCATCCGGCTGCTCGCCCATATCGGCGAAAAACGGCGGATGTTTGATATAAGTTGATTCCGGCCAGTCGTAAACGGAAGAAGAAGAAACTTCCAGGTCATTCCATACCCGTTTACCTTTAAACACATCAGCATATTTTTGCTTGAACAACTCACCGGAAACATGTTCTTGAATCAGTGATTGAATTTCTTCTTCCGTCGGCCAGATATCTTTCAAATAGACGGGCTTGCCGTCTTTGCTTTTACCCAGCGGCTCGGTAGTAATATCAATGTTCATATTACCAGCCAATGCATAGGCTACTACAAGCGGCGGTGAAGCCAGGTAATTCGCTGCCACATCAGGGTGAATCCGACCTTCGAAGTTGCGGTTGCCCGACAGCACGGACGTTACGGTCAATTTGGCTTCCTGCACCGCTTTACTGATTTCTTCTGGTAATGGGCCAGAGTTACCAATACAGGTGGTACAGCCGTATCCCACAAGATTGAAGCCAAGTTTACGCAGCGGGTCCATCAGCCCGGCATTTTCCAGATATTGTGTAACTACCTGCGAGCCCGGCGCTAAAGAGGTTTTAACCCAGGGCTTACGCACCAGGCCAAGTTCTACGGCTTTTTTCGCTACCAGACCAGCACCCATCAGCACGGAGGCGTTCGACGTATTTGTACAACTGGTGATAGCGGCAATAACAATTGCCCCGTCTTCCAGGTTAAATTGATGGCCCTGAAAATCGACATAGGAGTCATGTTCTTTATCAACTTCGGACATATCGCCACCTTCAGACACAAACTTGGCGTCTTCGGTTTCGACTTCTTTGATATCGATTTGCGAATTGAACCAGTCATTGAAGGCGCTGGCAGCTTTGTCGAGAGCGATACGGTCCTGGGGGCGCTTAGGTCCGGCCAATGAAGGAACGACATCTTCCAGATTCAGCTCAAGTGTTTCATGGTACACAGCATCTTTTGTATGATCGTCATGCCATAATGACGCCGCTTTGGCGTACTCCTCTACCAGCTTAATCTGGCTATCGTCGCGACCGGTTAACTTCAGGTAATCCAACGCCACCTGATCAATTGGGAAAATACCACATGTGGCTCCATATTCGGGTGACATGTTGGCGATAGTAGCGCGGTCTGCGGTAGTCAGATGTTTGATACCCGGGCCATAGAATTCTACGAACTTACCTACTACACCGTGGTTACGCAGTTGTTCGGTAATCACCAGCACCATATCAGTAGCCGTAACCCCGGGGTTCAATTTGCCGGTCAAGCGAAAGCCTACCACCTTGGGTGCCAGCATTGTTACGGGCTGTCCCAGCATAGCAGCTTCAGCTTCAATACCTCCGACACCCCAGCCTAAAATACCCAGGCCGTTAATCATGGTGGTATGCGAGTCGGTCCCTACCAGGGTATCAGGATAAATCCAGGTTTCCCCATCAATTTCTTTCGTAAAAGCACAGCGCGCCAGATATTCAAGATTTACCTGATGCACAATACCGCGGCCCGGCGGCACGACTTTAAAGTTGTCAAAGGAGGCCTGCCCCCATTTTAAAAACTGGTAGCGCTCTTTGTTACGCTGAATTTCAATGTCGGTGTTTTTCTCAAAAGAATCCTCGTCACCGAAGTGATCAACCATTACCGAGTGGTCGATAACCAGCTCTACCGGGTTAAGAGGATTAATCATTTGCGCATCACCGCCCAAGGTATTTACCGCATCACGCATGGCGGCTAAATCGACAATGGCTGGCACCCCGGTGAAATCTTGTAAAATCACGCGGGCTGGGGCAAAGGAAATTTCATGCAGGCTATCGTCGCTGGTATCCCATTTTGCTATTTTTTCAATGTCTTCGCTGGTGACGAATTCTTCCTGTTCATGCCGAATCAGGTTTTCCAATAAAATTTTGATACAAAATGGCAGTCGCGACAAATCGTGCTGCTCGCTAATCTTGTCAAAGCTTACCAGCTTGTATTGCTGATCATTGACCTTGAGCTCTGAAAATGTCTGATATTTCACCTGTTCACCATCCTTTTGATTTACTTGGCCCGGCGAATTTGTGGCGCATGCGTTCACACCGGGTGGGTAAGTGTGTGGTTTCATACGGTATTCAGGCGAAAAAAAGTTCAATCTAACCGTGCTGGTTGTAAGGTTAATTTTTAACAAAATAGCGCCAGCCTGCTATCGAGGTAGGTTTTATTTCAATAAAACAAGTAGGTGGGAGTTTGCAGGCATAGCTACACTCCCCCGTAGCGGTAGGTATTTGACGCCGGGGGAGTGGTCTGTAAAGAAGCAACGATCAGGCAAGCGCGAAGGGTTAGTACCCCGCGCGACGGTCTTGTCCAAGTAAGTTCTTAAAGCGTTTGTAAACGCCGTTGGTCCAGCCGAAGCCAAGTTGAACCGCATATTCGCCGCCGCTGGCAGTAAGCTCGGGCTCACAAACATTGTATTTTTCCATCATTACCCCACTTTCGGCAAACTGCCGTTCCACCGTGGTTACAAAGCGTTGCATTATATCTGCAGCCAGGCTGTCATAGCCGTATCGAATCAAGCCGTGGGTGGTAAAAAACTGTAACGGTGCCCAGCCGTTTGGGGTGTCCCATTGTTGGCTGGTAGCCAGGGCGGTGGTCACTACCCCGCCGGGTTTTAGCAATTGCGCTACTAAGGTATTTTTTACGGCTTTGGCCTGAGCGGTGGTGGCTAAACCGGTAAACAGAGGCACCATGGCTGCGGCACTTATTACGTTGGTGGTCCGCTGGCTGGGATAATGATAGTCATAAAAGTACTCTTGCTGCCATAAATAAGCGTGGATAGCCTGTTGCCGGGCCGTCGCGCGCTCCTGATAGTGCTGCTTATCAGCGGGCGTCTGGCTTAGCTCACTGAGGGTCTGCTCCAGGGTATACAGCAAGGCGTTCAGGTCGACCGGCACTATCTCGGTAGTCCGAATACTGGCCAGTGAAGTTGGCTCGGCCAGCCAGCGCGAACTAAAGTCCCAGCCCGATTCACACGCTGCGCGAATATGCCGGTAAAATTCATTGGAACTGGCCCCCAGCGCTTTAGCGGTATGTATATCTTCGCGCCACGACTCTGGCCGCGGTGTAGCGCTATTGTCGTAATAACGATTCAGTACCTTACCGTCGGGCATTCTTACTACACGCTTATGCGCCACATGCGTATCGCTAAGGCTGGCTTCGCCCTCCATCCAAAACGCGTATTCCTGATGTAGAGCGGCATTGACTTTCGCGCTCTGCGCCGGACTTAGCCGAGCGGCAACTAAATGATACATCAGCGCCAATACGGGCGGTTGGCTGCGGGTATGGTAATAGGCCCGATTACCGTTTGGGATACACCCTACCTCCGCAATAAGGTCGACAAAATTATCCAGCATATTGATAACCATATCTTCGCGCCCGGCATCCATCAGGCCCAGGGCCGTAAAATAACTATCCCAATAGTAAATTTCACGAAACCGGCCGCCAGGTACAATATACGGTTTAGCCAATGCTATCAGGCTGTTCTTCGGACTGTGGCCCGCCGGGCTGGCATCGGGCTGGCGGGTAAGCGCATTCCACATGCTTTCAACATAAGCCAGAGGCGTCGTACGCTGCACATTTTCCAGCGGCGCTACCGGTTCAGGCAACACAAAGTGTTTGTTTACAAAAGCCTTGAGCGTAAACCCAGGTATATGTTGCTCGTGCGCAAAGGCGGCGATTACCTCTTGCCAGCTACTTTTGACGGTAACATCGGCAAAGGTTTTACTGTCTTCAAATAAGCCCGCCTGCTGGACCTGAGCGAATAATTCACTGGCAAAAAATGGCAGCACAGTGTGCCAGTCTGTTATGTTTTGTTGCATGCTTAACTCACCTTATGTGCTGAGGTTGCTGATAACGCGCCGCAGGCCCGGCGAAAGAAAAATAGCGACACTAATATGGCCGCAATAGGAATAAGCGATAAGTAAAAGGCTTGCTGGCCGCCCATTGCATCAAATACATAGCCTGTAATGATAGAACCGGTGGTCCCCCCCAAAGCAGAAAATACGACAATAAGTCCGGTCATTGGGGCATGTTGCCCCTTCGGTAGGGCACTTAACATGACAGAATTGATCACCGGATATATCGGCGCCATCATCAACCCAATTAAAGGAACTAAGAAGGCTGCCAGCGGGGCGTCGGTCCAGTTGATAATCTGTGTTTCATCCACTTTTTCAGCCAACGGCAGGCTTAGCAGCATAATGACGGCCATTCCCAGTAAACATACATTTAGAAACGGATACCAATTAACCCTGGCCAATATAACCCCTGCCAGTAACCGGCCTACCGCTAGTGCTACCGCAAAAATACTGGTAATTTGAATGCTCACACTGACCGGTAATCCAAGCACTTCCCGGTTAAAGGTGGGTAACCATGAACCAATCCCCTGCTCTATCAGAACGTATAAAAATATCGATACTACAAAAATGAGAACCAGCGGTTGATAAGCCAGTTTAAGCATGTCGAGAAATGCTCTGCTGGCCGGTAATTCGGTGTCCCCGGGGCTGGGTTTATCGATGGGTGCGAACAATACCAGCACTAATGTAACCAGCACCATCGCGCCCAGTAAATAATATACATTCAGCCAACTCAGTGAGGATGCATCATTGGGGTCAATGAAGGCCGAGAAAATCCAGTAGCCTGACAGCACTCCCAGCATAAAGATACCTTCGATGGTATTCATCAATGAAGAATGAGCCTTAGTAGTAGACGATAGCTGCCCGATAATGGCGTAAACCGATACCTTCACCAGCGCAAACGCGGTGCCTATGCTGGCAAACAGTAATTTGATTATCCAAAAACTGCCGACGGTAGGAGTAACGGCACAAAGTAGCGCCACCAGAGCAAGCCCGCAAAGCATGGCAATTTTATAACCGACGCGGGGAATATACGAAGCCACCGCAAACGATACGATAGCAATAGAGAGATCTTTAAACCCTTCCAGCGTACTGGCCTGGGGCTTGGATACATCAAAACTGGTAATCGACTGCAGAATAACGGTGCCCACACTATTGAGCAGTATGGCAAAGACATAGTAACTTACGGCAATCGCCGCAATAATGGTTAATCTCGACATGTGTAAACACCCTGTTAACTGATTTATGCTGGAGTCTAGCTGTAGCTTGGCCCAAATGCAATCGTTTGCATTTACGCGTTAACTTCGTCTGCTAAAACGATGAGAGCACCCTATGACGCTTGGTAGTTACCCGCATTAAGGTGCCATACTGCCGTTAGTTTGTTGCCATCTTGCGGGGCAGATAGCGTTACAGAACGCTTACCACGTTATCTTAGTGTTACTATCTACTTGAGCTATTTCACCGTGCTAACCCAATGGACTAGCGCATTGGCTAGGCACGGGCGCGGCTGGACGAACGACGAATTATCAGCCGGGTGTCTACCACCTCACTGTGCCATGGCTGGCCGTCAAACTGGCGTAGTAGTTGTTCCACCATAAAGTTAGCCGCTTGTTGTGTATCCTGGCGTACCGTACTAAGGGCCGGATGCATCAGCTCGGCTAATGGAATATCATCGTATCCTACAATAGCCACATCTCCGGGTATGCTTACATAACGTTCTTTCAGGGCTTTCAATGCGCCTAATGCCACCATATCCGATACGCCCGCGATACCATCGAAATCCAAACCGTTTTGTTTAATACGCTGGTTAATATAGTCATAGGCGGCGCGTGAGGTAATGTCTATTGAACCGGTGAGGTCGCTCGCTGGCTCAATTGCGGCTTGGGCATGGGCCGCCAAATAGCCACGATGGCGTTCCTGCATTTCTGCGTGACCGGGATCGCCTAAAAACAGTACTCGCTCGCACCCCCCGGCCAGCAGATGTGCGGTGGCCTGGCGGCAGCCTTCAAAATTATCCCCACCAACTATCGGATAAGCCGCCTGAGTTTTGGCATCGCCCCACACCACAACCGGCACACCGGACGCCGCCGCCTGATCTATTTTGCTGGTAGATTTGCCTTGCCCTACCACTATCATCCCATCCGCGCGCTGACTATGGATAAAATAATTCGCCCAATCATCCGAGGCCATAAATGAATTGGATAGGAGTAGCTCATAGCCCCGGGCATTAAGTGCCTGGTTAAGATCGCCCACAATTTTAAGTAAAAAGGGGTCGGTGGTGCTTTGTTCAGTGTTATCAATCAAATTTAAAATGACCGCGACCACATGCGTTTTGCGGGTTCGTAGGCGGCTGGCGGCCGTATTAACACTGTAATTGTGCGCTTGAGCTAGCTGTTGCACCCGCAAACGGGTTTCAAGTTTTATCAACGGGCTGTCTTTGAGCGCTCTGGAAGCGGTAGAGGCAGAAACACCAGCCAGTTTGGCTAGCCCCGCAAGGGTGAGCTTAGTATCCAAATTACAAGGTCTTGTTGGCAATATTGGCCTAACTATAACGCTTCTACAGTCTATTTCCTATGGCAGGCTGAAGATCTGTCAGCCCCCCTGAAGCCGCCCTACCGTAGTGTTAATAAAATAATACAAAAACTTTGCAATCGTTTGCATTTTTACTTGCAATCGATTGCACTTGGATCTATTTTGTTGCCAATCATCAAGCCGAATGACACTTTTTTAACCCATTAAACGCATTCGGTTAACAACATACGTTAACAACTTTGTAGGAGCACACCATGAATACGTTGTTCTCAAAAGGAATGCTAGCTGGCGCGGTTACTTTAGCGCTATCCCACTCTACCGTGGCGCAAACCACCGATCCGTCACCGCAAAAGCCCACTGCCAATGCGGCTAACACCGAAGTTATCGTCGTTAGTGGTACACCAGGAGGCGCAGGAATCCGTAAAATTGATGCCAGTTTTGCGGTAACGAATATCGATGCCAGCGATATCGAAAAGCTGGCTCCCAAATCCACGGCTGATCTATTTAAAGCCATACCGGGTGTATGGGTGGAAAGCTCTGGCGGTGAGTCTGGTGCCAACGTATTCGTACGCGGTTTTCCAGGGGGCGGTGATGCACCATTTCTGACTATTTCACTAGAAGGTTCGCCCATCTATCCAGCGTCGACTCTGTCATTTCTGGAGAATTCGCAACTTTTTAGAATTGATGAAACCATAGAAACCGTTGAAGGTCTGCGCGGTGGTCCTAACCCGGTGGTCAGTAACGGTCAGCCGGGTTTGACTACCAACTTTCGCTTGAAACGTGGCGGCGAGACCACTGAAGCATTGGCTAAATATACGGTTTCAGATTACGGCTTAAACCGGGTAGATGTGGTAGCCAGCGGCGCGCTTGATGATGGTTTGTATTATATGGTGGGCGGCTATATCAAAAGCTCCCAGGGTATTCGCGATGCCGGGTTTAATTCTGAAGAAGGTAACCAGTTCACCATTAATATTACCAAGGAATTTAACAATGGTGAGCTTAACCTGTATACACGCCAAACCGATGATCACGGCACATGGTATCTACCTACACCGCTTAATGTAGAGGGTATAGATGCCAACTACACCCAAATTGGACCATTAAGTCGGCAGGCGACCATTTACTATGGTCCTGACAATACCGCCAGAGATGTTGATTTTGGTGAAGGCAGAGGTTGGGATGGGTCTGTTAGCGGCGGGAGCCTTAAACTCGATTTAGGGGCTGGCTGGCAGTTGGTCGACCGCTTTAATTTGACCAAAGGCGAGGCCAATACTTATGGGCTGGTACCTGATGGCAGCGCTGTAACACTGGCAGAGGTGGCCGATAATGGAACCAGCGCCACGGGTGCGGTCACCGGCCAGCAGTATGCAGGCGACACTCCGGTGCAACAGATAGGCGGTTGGGTGGTCTTAAAAGATATTGAGGCCTTTACCAATGATTTAGCGGTATCAAAGTCATGGGATAATTTCGATACCTCCGTGGGCTATTATACGGCTACCACCAAAGCTAACGATTGGTGGAGTCTGGGTAATCAGGCTTATCATGTGCTTACCCCAGGCGGAGAGAGGCTTGACGGTATAGCATGCAATAATAGTCCTGAAGGATGCGGCTGGGGTTATGATATTAGCTCTGTTGGCGATGCCAGCACCCGCGCTGTGTATGCCACCAGCACCTGGTTCGCTAATGCTGACTTAAGTATCGATGCCGGGGTTCGCCATGAAAATCATGAAGTCAGTTATTCGGTTGATGAAGGCCTGGATGGTCAGATCACCAAAGCATTGCAATACGATGAGAGCAAAACTTCCTGGACGGTAGGTGCCAATTACGCACTAAACGATAACAGTGGTGTGTTTGTGCGAATGAATCGAGGCTACAAAATGCCTTATTTCGATGATTTTCGCGATAACTGGGACGCCTATACCGGAGGTAATGAGTTAATAAAAGAAGTTACCCAAGGCGAACTGGGTTATAAATACATGAATGACAGCATTCAGTTTTTTGCCACCGCTTTTGCCAATGAAACAAAAGGCGATACCTTTGTACGTCGCCCCGGCGATCCTGCCGAGTTACTGACTAACGAAGCCTATGGTGTTGAGCTGGACGGTAAATATTCGCACGATTCAGGCTTCTCTATTAGTCTTAATGGCACACTGCAAGAAACCGAAATAACGGCCAGTGCCACTAATGAAGGCAACGAGGCGCAGCGTCAGCCAGGCTGGCAAGTGCGTATGACTCCCAGCTATGCATTCGAGCTGCAAGGTATGTATGCCACTCTCTATGGCACCTTATCTGCGGTAGATGACCGCTTTGGTAACAATGAAAACACCGTGGTGTTGGAAGGTTATGAGAAGCTGGATATTGGCTTTACCTTAGAGCCGGTGGAAGCTTTAAAATTGCAGTTATCAGTGGATAACCTGACTGATGAGCTGGGGATTACCGAAGGCGACCCGCGCAATCCGGATGCGCCGAATGGCCGGTATATTATGCCTCGTAGTATGAAATTAAGTGTGGCGTATATGTTTTACTGATAGCGCGACATACAATCAAAAAAGGAGAGCCTTGGCTCTCCTTTTTTATCAGCAAATTGCGATAGCAACCTGGCTGTTAGTATAGGTCAAATGACTTTTTAAAGCGTAGGCCAAATTCACTGCGGTCATTGCTTCGAACCACCCCAACATAACCATTTTGCGCTAAACGTCCCTGATCGTAGACTTCATCAAATACGTTTTTGCCATACAGGCTTACACTCCAGTCTCCGGCTGCCGGCTCATAGCTCACATTGAAACCGACTAGCTCGCGGGCATCAATAGTTTCATAGGGGTTGTACACTGACTGCCCTTGCATCTCATCGCGGAAGCTATAATCCACGCTAACGGTTACCAGCGCGCCGTTGTCCAGCTCGCTATACCAGGTAGGTGCAATCATTACTGTCCAGCGCGGGGATAGCGCTGGCGCATCGCCTTCACCGACCCCCTGAACCCCTTCATCAAGCTCAGTAATCTCGGCATCCAGATAACCAAATGTAGAGCGCACCACAAAATCATCGGTTACATCTACGGTTAATTCCAGCTCAACCCCTTGCGAACGAGACTCACCGGCGTTTTCGACAATGGTTACAAAGCCCCCACCTGCCTGCGGATCAGAAAACGGTAGCGCTAAATCAGTATAGTCGGTCAGGAAAAAGGCGGTCATGAAACTCACATGCTCGCCTACTTCGCCCTTAAAGCCAAACTCATAGTTGATTGCTGTTGTTTCATCGAAAGATACAAATTGGTCGGCTCCGCCAAATGGCCGCGGCGGGAAACCACCTGTTTGATAGCCCTTTTGCACAGCCAGGTACATATTAAGCTGATCGGTCAGCGTATAACCTGCGTTCACATCCCAGGTAACTTCGGAAAAATCAGCACTGCGTACTGCACGCTCGGCAAAAGACGGAAACAAAGCATCGGCGTCTTTCTCGTCCCGGCTGTAACGTAAACCACCACCAATATCCAGCTTTTCAGTCAGGCTATACGATACGTTGACATAGGCAGCATAGGCCTTGGTTTCCTGATTAATATCAAAGAAGCCATAGTCACCACAAAAATCACATACCTCGGTTACCGGTGTTACGCCATCATTTAACAATCCGTCCGGTACATTAAACGGGCTAAAGGTCCAGGGACCGGAAGCGGTGGTACCCTCTTCGGTAAAGTAATACAAACCGGAAACAAAGTCGTAGTCATCGAAGGTGCCGTTTAACTGCAACTCAAAAGAGGTTTGATCGGCACTGCCGGTTTCCGGAAATTCAGATAAGTTAAGCGGCGATCCATCATCATCCAAACCACCTTCGTATTCCGATGAGCGCTTACTGGCAATAAATTTCAGATCCAGATTGTTAGTGGCGGCCCACTGTGCTGTTAGCGCCGTGCCCCAGCCAGAATAAGAGGTAGACTCTATGCCCGGAACAGTAGTACCCAGGTCGTCCGGGTTATCAGGAATAAGGGATGGATTCAGTAAGTAAAACTCACCGTCATCAATACTAAATTCGGTAGGGCCGCCCGGAATAAACTCAACATTGTAAGGTGACTGGCCTGCTTCGTTTTCGACAAAATCCGCCGCCACCGTCACCGAAAAATCAGAAGTGAAATCATACTTAGCTGCTATACGGCCACTGTATTCTTCTTCTTCGCCGATTTCACGCTCAGGGTTTTCCAGGTTTACCGCTGTACCCACCCCGTTTCGTTGTTTAAACGAACCAGTAGCCGATACGCTAAATTCATCCGTGATATCGCTGTTAATATACAGGTCAGTCGCCAACCGTCCACGGCTACCCACTTTAGCTGCTACTGAAGCAATATCCTGCGAACCCGGTGCCTTGGTAATGATATTGACCGCGCCACCTAGGGTGTTTCGACCATACAAGGTTCCTTGAGGGCCACGCAGCACTTCAACCCGCTCAATATTGGGCAGCGACATATTAGCGCCCATTTGACGGCCAAGATAAACACCATCCAAATATACACCCACACCAGGATCTGTGGTGATAACGTGATCCTGTAAGCCTATACCACGAATAAATACAGCAGCATGACCACTGTTACCACCACCGTAGCGACTGATATTTAAATTAGGTACGTATTTACCAATGTCATCAAGGTTGGTCACATTGGTATCTTCAATCAGTCCTTCACCAATAGACGAAACCGCCGTCGGTGTTTCAAAAATACTTTCGGTCCGCTTACGGGCGGTGACCATGATTTTTTCAACCGCCTCATCCTGGGCAGACGTTGTTTCACCGGCCTGGGCAAAAACCTGAGCAGGGAACAAGGATGACGCAACGGCAAGAGTAATAGCAGAAAGACGCGCAGGACTAAAGGTTCGCAAGGTAAGCGAATGAATTGACATGGTTTTCTCCGTCTGGTGAGTGCTTTTTAATTGGTATAGTACAGCTAATGCACGGATTTGCGCTCGTTACGCAGATCGGGCGGCGAGTATACAACAGTACGCCGATTTATGAAGTTAAATCTTCATTTTTTTGAAGTTTTGCTTAATTTTCAACACTGATAAACTTAACAGGATAATCCATGACTTCACACCCTACCCCGAAAGTTCTGTTCTTCGACGTAAATGAAACGATGTTGGACATGAATGCGGTAAAACAAGCCATTGCTGATGTACTCGATGGGGATGAAAGTTTAGTCCCGGTGTGGTTTGCCCAACTGTTGCATCATTCTTTGGTAGACAGTGCGACTAACCAATACCACGACTTTGCGGATATTGGGGCAGCTGCATTAGTTATGGTGGCCCATAGTCATAACAAAACCCTCACGCTGGAAGATGCAAAGGCTGCAATCAGCAAACCTATGACGCAACTTCCTGCCCATGCCGATGTGGAAGAGGGGCTGGCTAAACTGAAAGCAGCAGGCTTTACGCTGGTCGCGTTTTCCAATTCAGCGGAGACTGGCCTGAACAAGCAGTTGCTCAACGCCGGAATCCGGCAATGCTTTGATGCGGTGCTGAGCGTGTCTTCGGTGAAACGTTTTAAGCCGCATGCCGAGGCCTATCAGTGGGCAGTGCATACCATGGGCGTCGATACCCATGAGGCAATGATGGTAGCCGCGCATGGCTGGGACGTTAGCGGCGCCAAGGCGGCAGGTATGCAAACGGCATTTATCGAACGGCCGGGGAAAATGATGTATCCGCTGGGGTTAGCCCCGGATTACAGCCTGGCGGACTTCCACGCCCTGGCCAATACGCTCACTGCCTTGTAAATAACGCCTTGCCACATGCGTGGCGTGGGTAACGCCAAGAGCGAGGGTGAGGCAAACGGAAAGCCCTACTGCGTCACCCTCGCCTTGACGCTTAGCGCTGCTTAACCTGGCCTGGCGTAGCCAGGTCCCAGAGAATATTCGGCGGCTCTGTCGATCAACCAATTATGGCCGTCCAGCGGTTTTCCAGTCAGCCGCCGCGCCTTGGCCGCCGCTCCTTGCCCCCTGCGCCACAGGGTGTTATTTAGCCAGACGGCCCGCTACCGGTACCAAGCCACCAGCGCTTTACTATAGCTGCACCTGCTGGCCAGTCTGTGCGGCTTTATTAATAGCATTAACGATCCGAATATCAGCTAAGCCCTCGGAACCAGGGACCAAGGCAGGGCCTGTGCCTAAAATAGCCTTAGCGTCGTTATCCATTTGCAGAGTTTGCTGCATACCATCAATAGGTGCCAGATGTTTACCATCGCTGGTTGTGCCGGTTACGCCGGAATAAGACTGCATCGGTTTAAGCTGATACCAGCCGTTTTCGCACTCGGCTTTCAAATGATTAAAACTCTTCACCATACTGGTGCCGCAGTCAGCTGTTAACCCATTACCAAAATCCATGGTAAACAGGGTCGTTTCGTCGACTTCTTTGAAAATATCCGGATGCGTCTTCGGTTGTTTACCCGTAACTGCCAGGGGCTCTTTACCGGTAATGAAACGCGCGCCATTAATAGCATAGACACCCATATCATAGAGCGCCCCACCCCCCATTTCTTTTTGCATGCGCCAGTTATCGGCAGGCCGGCCATTGCCCGCATACCCGGCGAAACTGCTTAAGCCGGTAATTGCACCATAGGGTTGGGTTTGATGATATTGGGCAAAGGTGCGGGTATTGGGTTCATGCTGCATACGATAGCCTATCGCTAATTTGACCCCATTTTTATTACACGCATCAATAATGGCCTGACACTCTTGCTCATCCATGGCCATCGGCTTTTCGCACCATACATGTTTTCCGGTATTGGCCGCCTGTACTGAAAAATCTTTAT
The DNA here is from genome assembly GCA_003056425.1 of Alteromonas indica. Classification (GTDB taxonomy): domain Bacteria; phylum Pseudomonadota; class Gammaproteobacteria; order Enterobacterales; family Alteromonadaceae; genus Alteromonas; species Alteromonas indica. Next base: position 166,478 of record PYVY01000005.1, on the reverse strand, counting down.
GGGTACCGGTAGGCGTAACAATATAAATAATATCGATGTCATCGTTGTTAGCTATCTGATCCATATTGGCATACGAATAGACATTGGCATCTTTAATATTATATTTACGTTGCCAGGCAGGGACCTTGTCCGGGCTACCGGTAATAATGCCGCGTAGCTCGCAAAACTGCGTATGCTGCAGCGCCGGAGCTAATAAATTCTCGCTGTAGTTACCTAACCCTAACAGGGCGACACCCAGTTTGCGTTTCGGTGGGGCCATAGCAAAGGCCGGAGACATTGCTGCGACCAACAATCCGGAACCAGCGAGTTTGACAAAATGACGGCGGGAAAAAGCATCCATGGTTTGCTCCATTTAAACGATAACCGGGTTGGTTTTTGTACGTAAGTGATGGTTATCTGATCAAGTAACAATGTATTGAGAAAGAATTATTTTCATCGACGCCAATAATTTAACCTAAAGTTAAATACCGATCCGCGCGATAAACTCGTTAATATACGGATCAAAGTTGTTGTCTGCTTTGCAAAACGCTGAACACGCTACTATTTTCAATAGTGGCTATGAGCTGCGAAGAAGTCAGTCACCTGTTGCAAAGGACCTTTAAATGAATTTTCTCCTCCACCTTTCTGTTGCCAAGAAGATTTTTGTTATCCCGATTATTGGGGCCGCCAGTTTCGTTTTATTTGTCTGTATCAACAGCTATATATCTATGCAGAACGCAGATCAGCTGGAAAAAGCCAAAAACGTGGACTTTCCCGCCTTACAATTAAGCTCTACCGCGTTGGTTAGCATGGAAAAAGTACGTGATATATTGGCCGGAGCAGTGACCACCGGTGACGCTGAAGCGCTAACTATTGCCAAAGCGTCTGCCGCTACCACAAAAGAAAGCTTACAGAAAATTGAACAGATAGATCCTGCGTTGGCAGGTGAAGTCTCAGCTATGCTCAACGAGTTCGACACCTATTTTTCATTGGCCTATGGCATCACTGACTCTATGCTTAACGGCACCGCGGACTTTTCCCAGCTAAACGATAAGCTGGAACAAATGAATGCTGCCTATGACAACATCACCTCTCACCTGAACAGCTTCAAGCAACAGCGTGCCGATACATTTGACACCGCGTTTACCGATTACAATGAAGCGCAGCGCTTCTTAATGACGCTGGGCATTATTATGGGGCTGGTAACCACGGTTATTTTGTTTGCCACCGCCTGGCCTATTGTGTCGGAAATCCGCGGCTCGCTAAATCAGGTGGTTCAGTCGTTACGTAATATTGCCGAAGAGAACGGCGATTTAACAGTACGTATTAACTCGCGTTCGCAGGATGAAGTGGGTGAACTGGTTAATTACTTCAACCGCTTCATGGAACGTTTACAAAACCTGGTAAAAGACATTGTCGATACCACCCTGCCCTTATCGGCATTAGCACAAAATCTTAATACCCTGACTACCGATACCAACCAAACGATTGCTAACCAGCAGGACTCTGCCACCAAAGCCAAGTCAGCAGTAGAAGAGATGAATCAATCAGTGTACCTGGTGGCTACCAACGCCGCCGAAGCTTCTACCTCGGCTAACGATGCCGCCAGCGCTGCCAATGAAGGCAAACGTGTGGTAGGTAATACGGTGAGCAGTATCGAAAGCCTGGCCCAAAACGTGGCAGAAACCGCCGACGTGATCAAGAAGCTGGAAAGCGATTCTAATCAGGTTGGGGTGGTGCTGGATGTGATTAAAGGGATCGCCGAACAAACCAATCTGCTGGCCCTAAATGCTGCGATTGAAGCGGCCCGCGCGGGTGAGCAGGGTCGTGGTTTCGCCGTAGTCGCCGATGAAGTGCGTACGTTGGCCTCACGTACCCAACAATCTACTGAAGAAATTCAAAGTACAATCGAACGTTTACAGAGCGCGGCGCAGTCTGCGGTTAAGGTTATGCATAGCGGTAACGAGCGCGCCCGGGAAAGTGTAGAGGCAGCCAACGCAGCAGGCCATAGTCTGGATACGATTACCCAAACTATTGATATGATCAGTAAAATGAACGCCCAAATAGCGCAGTCTACCGACTCGCAGCAAGAAACCTCACGCAATATCGTTGGCAGCGTTGATGCTATCTTCCAGCGCACTGAACAAACCAGCCAGAACTCGCATAAGCTGGCTTCTGCCAGCACCGAATTGGCGTCTTTGGCCACCAAGCTAGAATCGATCGCGCGTCAGTTTAAGGTATAAATTTTACGCGGGACACGGTTGTGTGCCCGCGTGCTTCCCTGCCCCTTTTCCCCGCTCACTTTACTCTGGTACTTTTTTTGTAGCCTTTGATCTATATGTGCTGTAATCGGTTAAGCGGCTAGTCCTTTTCTGCGCCTGCGCAACTAATAATCAGTCACTTAGGGTATTGCTATCAATACCTTCATATCACTAGTGCTATGCAATCTCTACTTTCGATATATGGTTTTTGAGCTGTAATTAACTAACATACATATCGCTTTGTTACTTCATGGAATTGTGATGAAAATTAAAAATCTTTCGTGCCTGTCAATGGGCCTTGCGCTTTCTTTTAATGCGGCCGCCGATGTTCAGCTGAGCGGCTTTGGCACCTTGGCAGCCGGACTGCCCACGGATAGTGATAAGGAAATACGTAATTATTCGGATAGTGAAGTCGATTTTAAAAACGGCTCATTTTTCGCCCTGCAAGCTTATGCCGATCTTAATGATGGCTTAAGTGCGACCGCGCAAATTCGCGCGCGCGGTATTGAAGACTGGGACCCTGAATTTACCTGGGCGTACCTGTCGTACGAAATGCAGGACAACTGGCGTGTACAGGTAGGCCGTCAACGTATACCTTATTACTTGTATTCAGATTATCTTGATGTGTCGTACGCCTACCATTGGATTGCGCCGCCTATGGAAGTTTACCAGTCATTTTTTGACAGCATTGATGGTATCTCATCTATTCATGATTTCAGCGTCGGTGATGCCATGCTGAACCTGCGCTTTTACTACGGTCAGGAAAATACTACCAACCCAAACGGGGTTGAATTTGATGTAGATAAAGTGTTTAGCGCGGTAGCCAGCGTCAACTACGGATGGTGGACCTTCCGTAGTACTTATGCTTCATTTGAACTTACCGCAGATTTAGGCTTAAACCCATTGTCCACTGCCTGGGCACAAACCCCGTTTGGTTACGTGGGCGATGATTTGGAAATTTACGAAGATACCGTCACAGGTATTGAATTTGGTGTTATTTTTGATAATCAGGACTGGTTATTTGTAGCAGAGTATATTCCGACTTCGTTTACCGATACCATAGTTGGTGATGTTGACCCCTGGATGGTATCGCTGGGCAAACGCTTTGGTCCTGTTATGGTGCACGGTACTTATGGCCATGACAAAGCTGAAACCGGGGTGGATTTATCAGCTGTGCCGGTAGGCGTGGATGCTAATATTGATGCGCTTTATACGGTTACTGAACAGGTTATTGCCGGACGTACCCGTGATGCAGCCTTCTATACGCTTGGTGCGCGCTGGGATTTTCATGAATCCGCTGCCTTTAAAGCGGAATACACCAATACCGAGCAAGCAGATGGTAGCAATGCCGGCTTATTCCAAGTTGCGCTTGTCACAGTGTTTTAAGGGGTTAAATAATGACAACAATAAATCAACTATTAACACGTAGCCTGCTAATGGCTTCTTGTTTGCTGGCATTACCTGCGCAGGCTGAGATTGCGGTAGTGGTAAACAATGCAAACGGGGCGAGCTTATCCCAGGAGCAGGTTTCCAAAGTATTTTTGGGCAAAGACAAGTCACTTACGCCAGTAATGGTGGAAGGTGCAGCCGCCGATGAGTTTGTTGAGAAAGTGCTAGCCCGTTCCCCCAGCCAATATAAAGCCTACTGGGCAAAACTGGCCTTTACCGGGGGTGGTCGCCCACCGAAAACTGTTGGTGATGCTGGCAGTGTACTGGGTGAAGTTGCCGGCGATCCTAAAGCTATTGGTGTGGTCGATGCCAGTGCTGTCAACGGCGACGTTAAAGTGCTGTTTACGCTGTAATCACCCGAGTATAAAATGTCATTGAGCAGGGGCGGCTGCCGCTCCTGCTTTAATTAACTAATGTTTGCTCTGGCAAGCGCGCCGTAGTAGATAAATACCCCAACTGTCCGGCTGCGCGTAACACCTCTTTAGCAATAACTTGCTGGGTAAGGGCGGTATCCTCGGCGTTGGCCAACGCCTTGGCTAACAACAAGTTATCATCCACTGTTACGACTAATGCTTCAGCAAACGGTTTAAAGCCGTCAATTGAGGCGATAGTACTAAACTCATTATTATTCAGCATTCCCTGCATTTGCAGCGCCATCAGATAGTCGGCACATGCTGCCCGCTTTTCCCGGTAAGATGCCTTGCGCCATTGATACATTGAGCCGTGGTGCAATTCACTACGGGTATACCAGGGTGTCTGGCTAAGAGTATTCGCATGCTCGACTGATATATTATCGGCCACCTCATCAAGCGGCATTGTTGCCGGCCCGCAGCTTATTTGTAACACGACCGCGCTAGCGATAATTGTTTTTGCCACATGCTTCATCCTGTGCCTCTATGTATTAATCCATTACATACAAACTACCCTTAGTCTTAGCCTAGCTTACTGGCGTGAAGGTGCAATATTTTTGTGCCGCCGCAAGCCTCACTGCATTTTAGTGTATCCCGGTCAAAAATACCTGCTGTGGGGGCAGTTCCTTAACCGTTACCGCTACCGTGCTGCGCCCGGGTTTGGCGTGTTTAGCACGCCCCACGGTCAGGGCTTTCCCACTGAAAAATGACGGCTGGCTGAATGAAAGGGAATGAAATCGATAGCAGCTGCTATGTCGGTGGCCACCCGCTCACCGGTTCCTTCCAACCTAATGGCGATTTTATCGGTCACCGGTAAAGAATAAATACCTCGGCTACTAAAGGCCGAAGAGTCTTGCTCAACAATATCAGCTTGTCGGGAAGTACTTCGTGAAAAGTACTTAGTGAAAAGTACTTCGTGAAAAGCCGGATTCGACGGCGGTGGACAAATCGGCTCAGTAACGTCAAACATAGGTAGTTTCTGTCGTAGGCCTGGCAGGGTGAATCAGGCTATCGGCTTGAGTGGCATCTGAATATTCAAAGCATCGCCAGCCCAGGTTAAACAAATTACGCTCAGGTGGCTCCTGCGACTGGACGCTTGCCAGCAAGGGTATAAACGACCGCTTTCAGCCGGCACTCTCATCAGGTATATCCCAGGCGGGATAATTAAGTCTTAGCGCCCCATCCCAACCTGACCATTTTATAAACAGAAGCGTAAAAAATAAGTTAGTCAGAAAGCCAACAAACGCTATGAATTCGTTTTCCTTATAGCCACAAAAAAAGGGGCCGAAGGCCCCCTAATAAACACACTTTAATTTTCTTATTATCCTTCCATGTCTTCCAGTTCGCGTCCCTTGGTTTCTTTTACCAAGCGCGATACAAACACTACCGAAAATAATGCGCAGATAGCATAGAACCCATAAGCTCCGGCTAGTCCAATTCCGGCTAACATCATGGGGAAAGACCAGGTAATCGCAAAATTCGTGCTCCACTGTATCAGGCCAGAAACCGCCAGGCCTGAGCCACGAATTTGGTTGGGGAACATTTCACCCAACATTACCCACATCACCGGCCCCCAAGACATATTGAAGAAAAACACGTAGGCATTAGCAGCAATCAGGGCAACCGGGCCCCAAGAGTCCATGATCAATCGACCACTAGGATCCTGGCCGGCATTTGAAAATGCCAGTACCACCACAGCAAGTGATACCGTCATGCCTACAGAGCCCCATTTGAGTAAGGGCTTGCGACCGACTTTATCGATAATCAAGAGTGCCAGCACACAACCGCCAATACTGATAGCGCCGCTAATAACATTAATCAGTAACGCATCCGATTCGGAAAAACCGACTGCCTGCCACAATACTGCGCCGTAGTAGAACACCACATTGATACCTACCAGTTGCTGAAAGGTAGCTAAGCCGATGCCGACCCATACAATAGGGCGTACTTTACGGCTGGATTTATCCAGCAAATCAGAAAAACGTGGGCGATGATCATGCTCCAAAGACTGCTGAATCTCGGCAATTTTCTGGCTGGCAATGGTATTCCCATATAGCCGTTTTAGGACGCCTTCGGCTTTGCTAATACGCCCTTTTACAATCAAAAAGCGGGGGCTTTCCGGAATAAAAAATAGCATCACCAAAAATGCCACAGCCGGCAGTAGTTCCACCCAGAACATCCAGCGCCAGGCGGCAAAGTTAAGCCATAGCTCGTTAGTCGAACCTTCTGCTGCGCCGGCCAGTAAATAGTTGCTTAAGAAGGCCACAAACAGGCCGCTGATAATCGCCACTTGCTGTATCGAGGTAAGCATACCGCGAAACCGCGCGGGGGAAACTTCGGCAATATAGGCAGGGGCCATGACCGAAGCTGCGCCCACGGCTAACCCGCCCAAAATACGGTAAATGACAAACTCGCCGGAGCTATCTGCTATACCAGAGCCCCACGCACTGATGATGAACAAAAACGCCGACACCATAAGTAAAGCCCGGCGCCCGTAAAGGTCGGCCATACGGCCGGCAAAAAACGCCCCCACTGCACACCCCAGCAGCATGCTCGACACATTAAATCCTGTGCCCACACTTTGTGAGTTAAAGGCCTTTTGCAGGCCATCAACGGTGCCATTAATTACCCCGCTATCAAAGCCAAACAGGAAGCCCCCGATAGTGGCAACAATACTGATGAAGATAATAAATCCGGTGTTATACGTGTCAGCGTGGGCTGAGGTTGCTGCGTCAGTTGATTCGACCTGAGCTACTGATTCCATGATTTACTCCTCCTTCAGATAGGGGTCGATAGTAATAATGCTACCGTCCGGGTTATACGTCAGCTCGGTGGCTTTCACACTGCGCAGGTGTGTTTGGCCGCCAGACAACGAGCTATCATGATAAAAAAGATACGTTTTGTTTTTGTATTCAACAATGGAGTGGTGATTGGTCCAGCCTTCAACGGGCTTTAATATCACTCCTTGATAGGTGAACGGACCATAGGGGTTGTCGCCAGTGGCATAAACAATTTTGTGGGTATCCCCGGTGGAGTAAGAAAAATAATACTTACCCTGATGCTTATGTACCCAGGCGGCTTCAAAGAAACGGCGGTCAGTATCACCGGTAGTCAGCGGATTGCCGTCTTTATCATTAACTATAATTTCTTTTGGCGCTTCGGCGAAAGACAACATATCGTCAGACAGCTTGGCGATACGCGGCGCAACCTGCGGTTCATTGTCTGCCGGGTAGGTATCCTGCGTTTGGTACTCGCCGGTTTGATAACGCTGAAGCTGACCGCCCCAGATACCGCCGAAATACATATAGTAACTGCCATCGTCATCTTCAAACACCGCCGGGTCGATACTGAAACTATTTTCCATCGGCGTTGGCTGTGGCTCAAATGGCCCGGCCGGGCTCTCGCTGGTAGCCACCCCTATACGAAAAATATCATCCTGATCTTTTAGCGGGAAATAGAGATAGTACGTACCGTCTTTATGCGCTGCATCGGGTGCCCACAATTGTCGACCAGCCCACTGCACATCATCTACCGACATCCCTACGCCGTGGTCAGTAACCTTGCCACCAACCTCGTCCATCGACAAAATATGATAGTCACGCATGGCGAAATGATCGCCGTTGTCGTTCTGCGCTATGCCAGATTCAATATCATGAGAGGGGTAAACATAAATTTTATCCTCAAATACATGGGCAGAAGGGTCAGCAGTAAAAATGTGTGTAACCAGAGGCTCTGCATACCCCGAACGTACCTCAGGGGCTGTCTGCTCGCGCTGAGCAGTGTCTTTTGCTACCTGAGATGAAGCATTTTCCTGTTGTTCCGGCTGTGGTGAACAGCCGGTAAATAATGCTACCGCTAAGGGGATACAAACCAACGTTGTGCCTATTTTTAAACGCGCCACGTTATGCTCCTTATTGTTGTTATACCTGTCATTGGCCTGATAATGCAGCTTACTTACCTCACTGACAATGTAAATCAGGTGAAAAATAAAATTACACCAGCGCAGTATTTAATAACATAACAATTACATGTGTAAGCAGGTCGAGCTGGGTTAATGGGTGGATTGATTGTCGGCCTGTAGCGCCATCATTCCTACCGTTGCTCCCACAAACCCACCGGCACTTGCCGTACTTAAATGGCGAGCATCCTGAGCCTCTCCAAGGGGCGTATTTTGACCGTCTTGCTGATAACTAAAGTAGGCCTTCGATCCATCCACATCCACCTGCAAGACTACCGGGCTGGCCGGCTTATCAATGGTTTTCTGCGCCACCAATGCTTTACCGGTGGGGCTGACTTTGTAAAGACTCACCTGATAGGCTTTCGCATCGTTGGTAATATTTTCGCTTAGCAGTAACTGGTAGTGGTGAGTTTCATTTTGATAAACCGCCAGCCCAGCCGCGGTATCGGACGCCGGCATTGCCAGTTGGGTACGGGCGGTAAAGCGTTGATGTTGCTGGCGTCTGCCCAGGTATGAGACGCCTCCTAAATCGCGCAGGCTGGCTGTTTGCGGATGTAGTTGCAGTACCCCATTCGATAACGAAACCCAGTCTCTGGCAAAGTCCTTAACACTTATCCACAATGGATTAAGGCGACGGCCTGAAAATTCATCGCGCCAACTAAAATTGCGCGCTAACGGTTGTTTCGTGTTGATGTCTGGGGCGATAGCCGGACGCCGGGGGGTTAACGGGACTGTTTCTCCTGGCGGCAAGATATGCGGCCACTCGTCTTCCCAATGAACGGGCAATAAAAACGTTTCACGGCCGGTATTGTAGTGATCATCCTGATACGGCCGAGTAGCTAAAAATACAGACCACCAGTCACCTTCTGCTGTTTGAATAAAATCTGCATGGCCGGTAGCTGAAACAATCTGTTTCTCCCGCGGTAAATCTTTTTGCGTTAATATCGGGTTATGCTGATAAGGAACAAATTTCTCGGTCAGCGAACGCGTCCTGAATACCACTTGAGAATGGTTGACGCTTGTCCCGCCCTGGGCGCAGGTCAGATAATACCAGCCATTAATATGATAGATATGCGGGCCTTCTATCCAAACCGGTTGCTCTGCAATATCGGTCCCCCCATTGATAAGCAAGCGACGGGAACCCGCTTTAACCTTTTGTTGTTTAACGTCGTACTCCCAAAGCCAGATAGCTCGATGGCCGTCATACAGTGGCGCTTCTGGTGGGGCGTCGTTGTGCGCAATATACGCTTTACCGTTATCATCAAAAAACAAGTCTGGATCAATACCGCCTACCTCTGGCAACCAGATGGGCGAAGACCAGGGTCCAGCAGGATCTTTGGCAGTAATAATGAAATTACCGCCGGCATCCACCGCGGTAGTAATAATATAAAACAGGCCATCATGATAACGTATAGTCGGTGCGAATATGCCTCTGGAGAGCTCCAGCCCGGTAAAATCTATGGCATTTTCGCTGGTCAGCGCATGTCCCACGAGCTGCCAGTCCACCAAATTCTTACTGTGCAGGACAGGTAAGCCCGGCGTATAAGCGAAAGAAGAATTTACCAGATAATAATCTTCACCTTTACGGGTAATACTGGGGTCGGGGTAAAAACCAGGCAGGATAGGGTTTTGATAGGTTCGGTCGGGTAACTCGGAAGCAAATTGCCGATCTTTACCGATATATTCAAACCAATTAAATTCAGCTACCGCTTCTTGCTGGGTAGCGGAGGAAGCACTGTCTGTGGCCTGGGCATGCGAGATCGCGCCCAGCAATAGGCCGCAGAGTAAAACAGTAGTTTTCTTTATCATGGTAAAGTGCGTCCGTTTAAACCTTAAATTAATTAACAATAAGCCAACACTATATTAAGGTTTCACTTTACCTAGCCTGTCGGTTCTCTATCAAGCCGGCGACATTACGAATTTGACTATTCATATTGCGAATTACGACTGCCTTCGTTAAATAATGAAGGCAGTGCTATGAGATGATTGTAAGCCGTACAGGTATGCGTAACCGCTATCGTTACTTACACACAATGTTGCCACTGCCGGCGAAATCCAGCTCGGTATGCGACGGTTTTGCACTCTCGCGATACTCAATCGGGGTTTTGTCGTAGTGCTTTTTAAACACGGCATACATATATTGCAGCGAAGGATAGCCGCAAATTTTGGCAATTTGCGCTGTGGTTTCATCTGTGTCTGACAGCATCTTGCAGGCTTTTTGCAATTTTTCATTATGAATTTCAGTATGAATGCTATGCCCTCGTTCTTCCTTAAAGCGGTTCTCCAGGTTCGAGCGCGATATTCCTACATAATCAAGCACCTGATCTACCTTAATCCCGCGGCAAGCGCTTTGCCGGATAAAATGCATGGCTTGCATTACATGAGGGTCGGTAATTGCTTTAAAATCAGTAGACTGCCGTTCAGCTACCCGTTGGGGTGGCACCAATATCGGCCGCTTGGGCCCTTTGTGCCCCTGTAAAATTTTATGCAGCGAGCGCGCCGCCTGGTAGCCCATATCAAAGCATCCCTGTTTAACAGAACTCAGGCTCACCCGGCTTAGAAAACGGGCAATCTCGTCATCATCAATACCAATAACCGCTAATCGGTCAGGAATCAGCATACCGATATGATCGCAAACCTGCAGCAAGTGGCGGGCCCGGGCATCCGTCACTGCCACAATGCCACACGGGGTGGGTAAGCTCTTTAACCAGTCAGCTAATCGTTTTGTTGAATATTGCCAGGTTTCCGGCCGCACGGAATGTCCGCGATATACATAACATTCGTAGCCCTCTTTACCGGCAATATCAAGCATGGCTTGCTCGCGTTCCTGCGCCCACCGTTGGTGGGGGTCAACCGGAGCCCCGTAAAACGCGAAGCGTTGCAGGCCTTTTTGGCGCAAATGATTAAACGCTGCGCGCACTAATTCGGTGTTATCTGTGGCTACGTAGGGCACCTCGGGATAATCTGCTGGGTCTCGATAGGAGCCGCCAATCCCCACAATAGGGACTTTGGCTTTACGTAACGCCGCCTGAATTTCAGGATTATCGTAATCGGCAATAATGCCGTCACCACTCCATTCATCTAAATGTTCCAACCGGGCCATAAAGTCTTCTTCCAAATACAGGTCCCAGTCGGCTTTCGACGTCTGTAAATAGCTGCCAATACCTTCAATAATCTGCCGGTCGTAAACTTTACTAGCGTTAAATAACATGGTGATGCTGTGTTTGTTATCAAACATAGTCCGTGTCCCCCTCGTCGCCATAAAAAAACAAATACAATAATTATTGTTATGTTATTTGTTTGCTCAGGCCATACTCGCACAACAACTTCAAATTAACAAAATAATTACAAGATTTCATAATTGTGCTTTTGCTATTTGATAATCAGCATACCGCTATACCCTCACCTACAAAGTAATGTTGCATGTATATAGGCATAGATTTAGGGACTTCTGGAGTGAAGGCCATTCTTACGGATGACAATGGTGCGCTTATCGCAAGTGCAAGTGCTACCTTGCAGGTTGCGTATCCACAGCCATTATGGTCGGAACAGGATCCGGCACATTGGTGGCAGGCAACCCAGGAAGCATTAGATAACCTGGCCAGTCAGCACAGCTTAGCAGCGGTTAAAGCGATCGGGCTAGCCGGCCAAATGCATGGCGCCACCCTTTTGGATCAACAGAACCAGGTATTGCGCCCGGCGATTTTATGGAATGACGGGCGCAGTGAAGCCCAGTGCCGGGCCTTAACCCAAAAAGTAAAAAACGTTCACAGTACCACCGGCAATTTGGTTATGCCGGGCTTCACCGCACCCAAGCTGCTTTGGGTCAAAGAACACGAACCCGCGATTTTTTCTAACATTGCGAAGGTGCTGTTACCTAAAGATTATCTTCGCTTTTTGCTGTCTGGCGATTTTGCCAGCGATATGTCCGATGCCGCTGGTACATGCTGGCTGGATACTGAAAAACGGGATTGGGATGATGCGTTACTGCTAGCGTGTGGGCTTACCCGCAGGCAAATGCCGGCATTGTATGAAGGCAATCAAATTACCGGTTATCTGCATTCACAGCTCGCTGAACGCTGGGGAATGGATAAAGTAGCCTTGGTAGCGGGCGCCGGCGATAACGCTGCAGGCGCGATTGGTTGCGGTATTGTGGAGCCGGGCCAGGCTATGCTGTCATTAGGGACATCTGGTGTGTACTTTGCCGTCACCCGCGATTTTCGGGCGAACCCGCAGTCGGCGGTGCATAGCTTTTGTCATGCCCTACCCGACCGATGGCATTTAATGTCGGTAATGTTGAGTGCCGCCAGTTGCTTGCAGTGGTATGCCGATAACGCCGGTTACCCCGATGTAGCCGCAATGTTCGACGACATTCAACAAAATACTCAGCCGGACGATCCTGCTATTCCGCTATTTTTACCCTATTTGACCGGTGAGCGTACCCCGCACAACAACCCGAATGCCCAAGCTACTTTTTTTGGTATTACTGCTGCGACCACCCGTGCGCATATGGCGTTAGGCGTGGTGCAGGGTGTCTCTATGGCGTTAGCTGATGGTATTGATGCGGTCCATAGCAGTGGTATCCAGGTAGATGGCATCAGCCTGATTGGCGGGGGGGCAAAAAGCCCTTACTGGCGACAACTGCTGGCGGATGTCACCGGTATTGCTATGAATTATCGACAAGGCGGTGATGTAGGCCCCGCACTGGGAGCTGCTCGTCTGGCGCAGCTTGGCGTAACCGACGATACCACGTCGTTGGCTAAAATATGCCCGGTTCCGCCTTTAGAGCATCGTTATACACCGGATAAACAAATGACCGATCATTATATGAAAAAACGTCAGAAATTCCGTGAGTTGTATTTCGCTGTGGAACCGCTTTTTACATCATAGCCAAAAAACACAAGAGTTTATCCAATTAACATAATTGTTACCTACCGGCGCTTTTTACGACTATTAGGGCAGGTTTTTTATCCGGGCCACATGGCCCACACCGGAGTTTCTTATGTCTGATTATTTTTCTGATATCGCGCCCATTCAATATGAGGGCGCCCAATCTACCAACCCATTGGCCTTTAAACACTACAATCCGGATGAAGTGATTCTGGGTAAGACAATGCGTGAACATTTGCGTTTTGGCGCGTGTTACTGGCATAACTTTTGTTGGGATGGCGCGGATGTCTTTGGCGGTGCGACATTTAACCGCCCGTGGCTTAAAGCGGGTGACCCGATGGAACGCGCTAAGCAAAAAGCCGATGTTGCTTTTGATTTCTTCAGCAAGCTGAACATCCCTTTTTACTGTTTCCACGATATTGACGTAGCCCCTGAAGGCGACACCGTCAGCGACTACATTGATAACCTGTCGCGTATGACTGACGTACTAGCGCAAAAACAGGAAGCCACCGGGTTGCAATTGTTGTGGGGCACTGCAAATGTGTTTAGCAACCCACGCTACATGTCGGGCGCGGCGACCAATCCTGATCCAGCGCTGTTCGCCCGGGCTGCGACCCAGGTGTATCACGCCATGAATGCAACCAAAACATTGGGCGGCGCTAACTACGTACTATGGGGTGGACGCGAAGGCTATGAAACCTTACTTAATACCGATTTGAAACGCGAGCGTGAACAGCTTGGTCGCTTTATGAATATGGTCGTAGAGCATAAGCATAAAATTGGGTTTGACGGACTGTTGTTGATTGAACCTAAACCACAGGAACCTACCAAGCATCAGTACGACTATGACACCGCTACGGTATATGGTTTCCTCAAAGAATACGGTTTGGAAAAAGAGTTTGCAGTTAACATTGAAGCTAACCATGCGACCTTATCAGGCCATTCTTTCCATCATGAAATTGCCACGGCTTTCGCGCTGGGTATTTTTGGCTCTATCGATGCCAACCGTGGTGATGCGCAGCTGGGGTGGGATACCGACCAGTTCCCCAATAGCGTGGAAGAAATGACCTTAATTTGCTACGAAATACTGAAAAATGGTGGCTATACTTCTGGTGGGTTTAACTTTGACACCAAATTACGTCGTCAAAGTATGGATCCGGCTGACTTATTCCACGGTCACATTGGCGGCATGGACACCTGTGCCCTGGGCCTGAAGAAAGCAGCGCAAATGCTGGAAAATGACTTTATTGCACAGACCCGCGAACAACGCTACGCCGGGTGGAACCAGGACTTAGGCAAGCAAATTCTGGAAGGCAAATTTGATCTGGCCTCGCTGGCCAAATACACCGCCGACAAACAGCTTGATCCTAAACCTGTCTCTGGACAGCAGGAATTACTGGAGAATCAGGTAAACCAGGCTATTTTCCGCTAATCACTTAAACCCTAAGAGGCAGACCATTCTCAGTCGGTGGTCTGCCCATCACATTGCTCAGCACGGCTGATTAAAAGGATGTTATCCATGCGTGTTAGCGTGCTTATATTGTTACTTTTCTGCCCTCCCCTATTTGCTCAAACCCAATTTCACCGTTTATTTACCGATAATGCCATTCTCCAACGAGACACAGTTATTCCAGTAACCGGCACCGCTCCGGCGAATACGCCCATTGTGCTGTATTTAGATAACCGCGAAGTAGGTTCAACCACTGCCAATGCCGCCGGCCGATGGCAATTAAATTTGCCCGCCCAACAGGCTGGCGGTCCTCACCAACTTAGAGCCTCAGGCGAAACCACGGCTACGGCCGACAACATTCTGTTTGGTGACGTGTGGCTGGTATCGGGCCAGTCGAATATGGAACTGACCATGGCACGGGTAGCAGAAGCATTTCCCGAGGATTTGGCGACTGCCCATTACCAGCAAATACGTGAGTTTACGGTTACCGACCGTTATGATTTTTCAGGCCCTCAACAAGACTATACTGATGGCCAATGGCGCGCGGCCACGCAAGCGCATATTGCAAACTTATCGGCTGTGGCCTTTTATTTTGCTCGCGAACTGTATTTAGAAAACGGCATTCCCATTGGAATTGTGAATGCTTCACTAGGCGGCTCGCCCATTGAAGCCTGGATGGGCAGCCATCTGGTGCAACAGTACCCGGCTATAATGCAAGCCCTGGCCCCCTTCAAACAAGCCGGCCACATTGCCAGCATAACCGCTGAAGATACTACCCGCGCAGCCCAGTGGCAAAAGCAGCTTGATAGCAGTGATACAGGCTTGGCCGAACAGTGGTACCGCCCCTCTTATAACGATACCCAATGGCAGCAACTGACGTTGCCAGGCCAACTTCCCGAAGCGCAAAATACGTTCTCTGGAGTCTGGTGGGCCCGCAAAACCTTCGACTTGCCAACCCCACCACAACAGGACTTGCTAGTGCGCTTAGGGCGGATTGTCGATGCGGATGAGGTTTATATTAATGGCGAAAAAGTTGCTAACACTACCTATCAATATCCTCCTCGGCGTTATCTGATAGATAAAAAGCACTTTAAAAAAGGTACTAATTTGATCGCTGTGCGGGTTACCTCGCAAGGGGGAAATAGCGAATTTGTTACCAACAAGCCGTATTTTGTAGGCACAGACGACTGGCGGATTTCGCTGGCGGGCCCGTGGCGATACAAGGTAGCCAGCCGCATTGCGCCGTTAGCCCCACCGACCTTTGTGCGGTGGCAGCCCACCGGGCTATACAATGCGATGATTGCGCCGGCTATCGGTTTTCCGCTGTCGGGCGCGGTTTGGTATCAGGGCGAGTCTAATGCTGGCGCCCCTGAAGGGTATGCCGACAAACTGGTCGCAATGGCCGAGGACTGGCGAGCGAGCTGGCAACAGGACTGGCCTTTTCTTACTGTCCAGCTAACCAATTTCATGGCGCGCAAGCCACAACCGGAAGATACTACCTGGGCGCAACTTCGCCACCAACAAATGCAGGCTTCACAGCGCCTGGATAATGCAGCTACGATAGTAACGCTGGATATAGGTGAAGGAAACGACATCCACCCGGTCAATAAGGCTGAAGTAGGTCGGCGTCTTGCTTTAGCGGCGCAACATTTGGCCTATGCTGATGACGTTGATTACCAGGGGCCGGTATTAAGCGACATAATGGCCAAACAGGACCAGCTTATTGTTATCTTTGAGGAAGCCTCACTGCCAATGCAGTTGGCTAACCCAGAGCAAAACGGTTTTGCCATAGCCGGTGCTGATGGGATTTTTCATTGGGCCAAAGCTCAGGTTTCCGATCAGCGGGTAATATTAACCAGCCCGGATGTCAGTGCGCCTAGGCAGGTACGTTATGGCTGGGGTGATAACCCCGCAGCAGGGCTGTTTGATTCAGTGGGGCTACCTGCCGCGCCGTTTTCTGCCACCCTGGAGTCATCAGGTAAACAGGTTCAAGATTAACCGAAAGAAGGATATTTCTATGCTGCATCAGCGCCGCATCAACATTACATTGTTTAGCTTGTTTCTGGCCCACGCTAGCGCGGTGACACTTACCGGATGTGTAAGCCGGCATGGCGAGGAGCACCTGGTGGCGCCAACCGCGCCTATTAAAGCAGCTTACCAAGAAATAAAAATTAATCAGGCGGGTTATTACCCAGAGCGTAGCAAAGTGGCAATTATTCCTGCCTCCGGCACTACTCCCTTCAGTATTAAAAACTTACATACTCAGCAAGTTGTATTTGAAGGGGTCTCCAGCGCTGCGCTAGCCTGGGACCTGGCCGATGAAACAGCCTCTACGGCTGACTTTAGTGCGCTAAAGACCCCGGGCCTATACCAAATAACCACTGCCGATGGCTTACAGTCGCCCCGGTTTCGTATTTTCGCACAGGCCTTACAGCAGCCTCATGATATGGCCATCAAAGCGTATTATTTTAATCGCGCCAGTAGCGCCCTGGATATGGCTTTTGCAGGGCAATGGCAGCGTGCTGCGGGTCATCCGGATGACCATATCGTGCCGCTGTCTCAGCCAGCGGCAAAGCCCTTTGCCAGCAGTAAGGGCTGGTATGATGCAGGGGACTACAATAAGTATATTGTAAATAGCGGTATTTCGACTTACACCTTGATTCGGGCTCTTAAGGATTTCCCGGCGTTTTACGCCAACCGGCAATGGAACATTCCCGAATCTATTAATCAACTCCCCGATATGCAGGATGAAATCAGCTGGAACCTGGACTGGATGCTATCAATGCAGGCAAGTGATGGTGGCGTTTATCATAAGCTTACCACCAAAAACTTTGCCGGGCCGGTAATGCCCCATGAGGCAACAGCTCAGCGTTTTGTAACTGCCAAAAGTACCGCGGCGACACTTAACTTTGCGGCGGTGATGGCGGCAGCCAGCACCCTGGATACCTTGCCTGACCCTGCATTAAAGCAACGCTATTTACGGTCAGCAAAAATGGCCTGGCAGTGGGCCCAGGATAATCCAAAGGTGTATTATACCAACGAAAAATCAGTACATACCGGTGAATATGGTGACGATGAGGTAAGTGACGAGTTTGCCTGGGCCGGCGCACAATTATATGTGGCCACCGGCAATAAAGGCTATTTACAGGCGTTTTTAACCCACGAACGCAAACTGTCGGCGCCGTCGTGGTCGCAGGTTTATCCTCTTGCCTATCTTACCCTGCTTAATGAAGGCCGGGCCATGTTGACCCCTGATGAAGCACAGGCCATCGAAAATACGCTGATAAACTACGCCCGGGAGCTGGTAGAACAAAGCCACGACTCAGCCTACCAGATTCCTGCCAGGGCCGAGGATTTTGTATGGGGCAGTAATGCTGTATTGCTCAATAAGGCCGTTTTATTGTGGACTGCCTGGAAGCTAACCCACGAGAATGATTTTAACGTGCTGGCGCAACGTATTAATGATTATATATTTGGCCAAAACCCAACCGGTTATAGTTATGTTACCGGCGTGGGAACACGCCCCCCACAGCATATTCATCACCGTCCATCTTACGCCGATGAGGTGGTGCCACCCGTACCGGGGTTTGTGGCAGGAGGCCCGCAAAACGGCCATCAGGATGGGTGCAGCTATTATAGTAAAGCGCCTGCGCGAAGCTATATCGATGACTGGTGCAGTTACTCTACCAATGAAGTCACCATAAACTGGAATGCGCCATTGGTCTATTCGCTGGCAGCGGAACTGGATAGTCGTACCCGGTAGGAATACCCAATAAGATTAATGTTAATAAATTGTTTAGAAAGTTAATAACGTTATTGCGATATTTCTTAAGCACATTGTCAGGCGGTGGAAATTTGGACAATATCATTGCACAACAAAACGGGGACAACGGTTCCCGAATAACAATGATACTGCCAAGCCACCGCCACGGAGAATATGCATGGAGCGTAACAAGAACATCGCTACACGACCCACGTTTTATCCCAAACCTTCCCTTTTAGCCCTAGCCCTGATCACCGTTTTGCACTCTGCCCACGCGCAGCAAAACGACTCAGCAGATGAGACGCTTGATGAAGAAGATGTTGAACTGATTGAAGTGAAAGGCACCCGGGCAAACCTCATCAACGCCCAAAACCTCAAACGCCACTCAGATACTGTGTTAGATGCGATTACTGCCGAGGATATCGGTAGTTTGCCTGACCGTTCGGTGCTTGAAGCTATTCAGCGTTTGCCCGGCGTATCTATTGAACGCTTTGCCGGGCCGGATGACCCGGACCATTTTAGTGTGGAAGGCAGCGGTGCGATTATCCGCGGCATGACTCAAACCCGCAGTGAATTTAACGGTCGTGACTCGTTTACGGCAAACAGCGGGCGAGGTTTGTCTTTTCAGGATGTCTCTCCTGAGCTGATGGGCGGAGTGGATGTATACAAAAACCAAACCGCGGACATGATTGAAGGTGGTATCGGCGGCACCGTGAGTTTGCGAACCCGTAAGCCTTTCGATTCCCAGGAACGGGTGTTTGCCTTTAGTGGTGACTATTCTTATGGCGATATCGCAGAAAAAGGTAGCCCCACATTTTCAGCGCTTTACAGCGACCGTTGGGAGGTAGACAACATTGGCGAAATTGGCTTTTTAGTTAACTATGCCAACTCACAGCTGTATGGCGAGTCCCACGGTATACAATCAGATGCTTATGTTCAGCTATACGCGCGCGACCTGGCCGGGGCAGAAGCATTCGTCGGCGATGATGGCAATGGTACGGTATGGATGCCAAACGGCTCTAACCTGTTAAAGAAATTCGATGATAGAAAGCGGGAAGGTTTTGCCAGCTCGCTGCAGTGGCGCAGCGAAGATGAAACACTGCTGGGTACGCTGACCTATATTCGCTCTGACTCGCGCCTGTCCTGGCACGAGCAGGCCATTAAATATCAAGGTAGTTACTACAATATTGAAAACCGCCGTACCCGGCCGCTGGAAGGGACCGAATTTAATTTCGATGACCAGGGCTTATTTGAAAGTGGCACTATTACCCAGGGTGTGGATGGCTGGCGCGCTGCCGATGGTAACAACGATCGGATTATCCGCTCCTGGGAGTCCGGTGGCCGGCCCCAGTTTGGTTACCCGTTCCAGTTTGATTCACGGGTCAAAGATACCGAATCTCTGGTCCAGGATTTCTCGTTAAATCTGCAATGGAATGCCACCGATAATTTAGAGCTGTCGGCGGATGTACAGTATATCGATGCCGAAACCGCTGATGATGATCTTGTCATTCATACCGCCGCCTTTGCCGGCCAGGCTTATGATGTAACGGGGTCCACCCCCTCAGTGACCCTGATAGAACCGTACTTTGGTTATCGGGATGCTAACCCAGACCTGTATGCGCA
The DNA here is from genome assembly GCA_003056425.1 of Alteromonas indica. Classification (GTDB taxonomy): domain Bacteria; phylum Pseudomonadota; class Gammaproteobacteria; order Enterobacterales; family Alteromonadaceae; genus Alteromonas; species Alteromonas indica. The sequence goes on along the minus strand of PYVY01000005.1, from coordinate 146,695 downwards.
GGGGAATTATCCTGGTTTTACCGGCGATCCGGCGGGCGACAGCAATTACTTTGAAGATCCTACCTCTTACTTTATGCGCAGCGCCATGGACCACTGGGAACGCTCACAAGGTGACTCAAAAGCATTACGCCTGGATGGTAAGTACTTCCTCGACAATGCGGGTATTGTGACGTCTTTACAGGCTGGGGTACGCTACGCGAAACGGGAGCAAACGGTACGGGCTACCAGCTGGAACTGGGGTTCTTTAGGCCCAGAATTCTCCAGTGCTGCGCCGGCGGCGTGGCTGGATACCATCGACAATGCCAATGCGTTGTTTGAGCAGGTCGATTGGTCAGATTTTCATGGCGGCGGCGACCTGAACATTCCGGGTAATACCACCTGGCATGCAACCGAAGACTTTGTTCGTTCCGTTATTGACGGTAATCGCCCTTATATGACCGCCGGCGGCAGCTGGGTGCCCTACCCTGACCGCGAAGGGGTGGACGATGAATACGGTATCTTCACCCCTGGTGAGGTCAACATCACCACAGAAACCAACAAAGCGGTTTATCTGCGACTGAATTTTGAAGGGGAAAGCTCATTGCCCTATAGCGGTAATATTGGGCTGCGTTACGTTAAGCTAAACCGCGAGGCCAGTGGCGCTGTTACCTTCCCGGATCTGGTGCCCGACTTTGCGCCCCCTGAAGCATTGGCCAATACGCAACTAAACAGTGAAATTGTGCTGGCTTACTTAACTGACCAGGTAACCAGTGGTCAGTACGCAACCTATGCGCAGGCTATCGAAGCCGAAGAAAACCAATGGATGGGCGACCCGCTAAATTACCTTAGCCCCGAAGACCGAGCCTACGGTAATGACACCGAAGAACGCCTGCAAGCTGAAACTGACTTCGATATGTGGCTCCCCAGCTTTAATATTAAAGTCGAGCTATCGGATGAACTCATTGGCCGCTTTGCGTTTTCCAAAGCCGTCGCCCTGCCCGACATGAGTGATATTCGCAACCAGTCGTCGCTGGGCAACGAATCGGTGCAAGTGGTGCGGCCTATCCAAGAGCCAGATCCGGATAATCCACCACCGGCGGAAGACAACCTGGTTCAGGGTGCATTTGTCCCTGCCTGGACCGGTTCCGGTGGCAACCCTTATCTGCAACCGATGGAGTCGGTACAGTATGACTTTGCGCTGGAATGGTATTTTGCGGATGTCGGACAGCTAAGCGCAACCCTGTTTCACAAAGACCTGAAAAACTATTTTGTACAAGGTGCGTTTAGCCGTCCTTACACTAACCCGGTGACCGGTGAAACACGCAGTCATCTGGTAAGTACCACCACCAATGGTGGCGACGGTAAAATGGATGGTATTGAGCTAGCCTACCAGCAGTTCTTCGACAAACTGCCTGAGCCTTGGAATGGGTTTGGAATGCAGGCTACCTTTACCTATATTGATGCCGGCGGCGTACCCAATAATCAGACTGACGTAGATGACGAAAGCTGGCTGGGCGATGATGCCACTGATACCGGGATCCGCGTAAATCTGGAGGATGTTCCCCTACAAGGGCAATCAAAACGCACTGCCAATCTGGTACTCATGTACGAAAAATACGACTGGAATGCGCGGCTTGCCTATAACTGGCGTTCTCGCTATTTGCTGACTACCCGGGATGTCATATCGAAAGCACCGCTGTTTTATGATGACCATGGGCAGTTAGACGGTTCAGTATTTTATAACCTCAATGAACATGTGACGGTGGGTTTACAAGGCACCAACCTGACCAACGCACAGTCTGAAACCATTATGAAGCTTAACAACGAAGGGTTAGAAGCAGGCCGTTCCTGGTTTGTGTCTGACCGCCGTCTGGCATTGGTAGTGAGAGCGAATTTCTAACCCGGCAAACGCCGGGTGGTAACCACAAGGAAGTACAGATGAATAAGCCGCTTAGCAAAATTGTTATTGTCGGTGGCGGTACCGCAGGTTGGATGTGCGCCGCCGCGCTGGCAAAAGTTCTTAAGCATCCTTGCCAGGTGCAGCTTATTGAGTCTGATGAAATTGGCACCGTGGGGGTGGGCGAAGCGACCATCCCCCAACTACAGATTTTTAATGACTTGCTGGGTATCGATGAAAATGAATTTATGCGCGCGACGGGCGCTACATTTAAACTCGGTATTCAGTTTGTCGACTGGTATAAACAGGGGCAAGATTACTTTCATGCCTTTGGCGAGGTCGGCAAAAATTTCGAAGGTATTCAGTTTTATCACTATTGGCTACGCCTTCAGCAAGCTGGCCTGGCCAGCTCTATTGAAGATTACACATTAGCTAGCAAAGCATGCCGGCTGAATAAATTTTCGCGGCCCACCAAAGCCGGTAATTCGCCGTTATCCTCTATTGCCTATGCCTTTCATTTAGATGCTGGGTTGTATGCGAAGTTTTTACAAAATTTGGCAAAAACCAATGGGGTTACCCGTACCGAAGGAAAAATTGAGCAGGTATTGCAACACCCCAATGGCAATATAAAAGCTGTGCAGTTAACCAATGGAGATTGTCACGAAGGTGACTTCTTTATTGACTGTTCAGGTTTTAGCGCCTTACTAATCGGTAAAACCCTGGGCAGTCCCTATGAAAACTGGCAGCACTGGCTACCGTGTGACAGCGCGGTTACCGTGCCGTCCACAGCATTATCTAAGCTTCCCCCGTATACCCGCGCTACCGCCCATCACGCCGGCTGGCAGTGGCGCATCCCATTGCAGCACCGGACCGGTAATGGCCATGTATATAGCAGCCAGTTTATCAGCGACGAGCAAGCTCAAAATACGTTGCTGCAACATATTGATACCCCCGCTACCGATAGCCCCCGAACGCTACGTTTTACTACCGGCTACCGGCCCCAGCCATGGCGTAAAAACTGTTTGGCCATTGGGTTATCTGGCGGCTTTCTGGAGCCTTTGGAATCGACCGGGTTGTACCTGATACAAACGGCCATAGCAAAATTCTTTACTTTTTTTCCGCACACCGGCGAAAACCCCTACGATCAGCAAGCTTTTAACCGCCAGATGCAGGATGAGTATGTCAGTATCCGCGACTTTTTAGTGTGCCATTATGTGTTAAATACACGCAACGACTCCCCTTTTTGGCAGCATTGCCGTCATTTACCCCAACCCGATTCACTGCAAGAGAAATTAGGCCTGTTTCAGGAAAACGGCCGAATTTTTCGGGACAACAATGCCTTATTCAGTGACATCAGCTGGTTTGAAGTGATGCTGGGGCAAGGCCTGGTTCCACGCGGCTATCATGCTTTTACCGAGACCTTTAGCACCCCCGCATTGTTAGAGCGTATGGCATCTGTACGCAGCGTTATCCAGCGTTGCAGCGAAGTGCTGCCTGACCATGCTGAATATATCCGCCAGCACTGTGCTATGAAAAACCGTTGATTGCGACCTATATTACCTGTCTCAAATAATCATAAAAACTTATATGTTTACTTTTCATGCTACAAATAATACGGCTAAAACAAAAAAAAGTAATGGTGTCATTTTAAAGACTATTTAACATTTAGTAACCGCCGTTATAACAATTCGTACCATCGCATGCGGCGATAGCAGATTGATAAGTAGAACAGGTCTGGCAACGTGCCGCGCCGAAAATGGGGACACAACACATGAAACTGCAACAGCATTTTAATCGCTCACTGCTGGCTAAAAGCCTGTCAGTATTGCTGGGAACCAGCGTACTGCCTGCCTTAGCTCAGGAGACTACCGACACTGAGGACTCAGTCGAGGTCATCGAAGTTCGCGGGCTCAAATCAAGTCTTGCGGAATCCGCCTTTATTAAACGTTCCTCGGTGGGAGTGGTTGACGCCATATCAGCTGAAGACATTGGTAAATTCCCAGATACTAACCTGGCTGAATCGCTGCAACGGATTACCGGTGTATCAATAAACCGAACCAATGGTGAGGGTAACGAAATCACCGTGCGCGGGTTTGGTGGTAATAATAATATGATCACCTTGAACGGGCGCATGATGCCTGCCGCGCAAACCTACGGTGGTGGCAGTGGTGGAACGAACACGCGGGGCGGCAGCACCCGGGCGTTTGACTTTGCTAACCTGGCATCAGAAGGGGTTAGAGCGGTAGAAGTCTATAAAACCAGTAAAGCCGATATTGCCACCGGTGGTATTGGTGCCACAGTTAATATTAAAACCGCACGGCCTTTAGACAACCCGGGACTACGGGCCACTATTGGTGCAAAAGCTGTTCACGATACTACCAACCGGGTGGGGGATGATGTTACCCCTGAAGTGTCGGGCCTGATTAACTGGAGCAATGACGACAGTAATTTTGGTGTCTCCGCTGCAATGACTATCCAAAAACGTGACTCCGGCTACATCGGCGCCACGGTTAATGACTGGAATATCGGTACGTGGGGCGATCCTAACGATGCTGATACTATTTATAACAATCCGGATATGAGCGTATATGAAAACGCCCCTGAAGACGGCCAACTGTACGCCCGCCCTAATGACTTACGCTATGAATTTTCAGATACCTCCCGTACCCGAACTAATGGCCAGATAAGCCTGCAATACGCACCTTCGGATACGATGATGGCGTCGTTGGATTATTTCTACGCGGAAAATCACGTGGAAGAGCGTCTGGGCCAGATAGGTAACTGGATGCAAAATGGCTCTAACATTACCAAAGTTATTTTTGATGACTCACCGGTGGCGACGCCCATCTATGCCGCAGAGACCTACAACGGCACCGTAGATGAAGGCTATGAGCAAGCCTACCGTGAGCAGGAAAATACCCTGAACTCAGTAGGGTTTAACTTTAACTGGTTAGCCACCGATAACCTGGTGCTGAACTTTGATGCACACAGCTCTAAAATGGAAAGTTTACCAGCAGGACCCAGTGACAACCTGGCCAGCGGCGAGTTGGCAGTGGGCATTGGTTCACCAACAGTAGCGTCTAGAGAATGGTGGTTTGATCCAGAACTTCCGACTTATCGAAATGTGTATGACGACACCACCCGAGGCAACAATAACGGGGTACTGGATGCCGGCGATGTAGGTTCATCGATTATGCGCTTCCGCCATGCTTCGCAAACCACTGAAATCCAGCAGTTTAAGCTTGATGGTAAGTATATGTTTGATGAAGGCGAAGTAGACTTTGGGATAGAGTCTCGTGCCATGGAAATGACTGCTCGTCAAACGGCAGGCGACAACATGACTTTAGGCAACTGGGGTATTGCTAACCCAGGTGAATATTCTGAAGGCTTGCTGCAGTTTATTGACTATGCGAATGAATTTGAAGATTACGACATTGGCCCTAGCAATGGCGTAGGCTTTGAAGCAGACGCTATAGCAATGGCGCGTGAGTCGTTGGCTCTGTATCCCAGCGATGCAAATTTCTTTGGGGTGAGCCCGGTTTTCAGTAACAATGATATTGTTGAAGAAGACAGCCTGGCGGCGTATTTCCAGGTCAAGCTTAGCGGCGAGCTTGGTGGTATGCCGGTAAACTTTTTAGCCGGCGTGCGCTATGAAACTACGGATGTTACCTCTACCTCACTGGTAACCCCGCCAAGCTACCTGATCTGGGAAAACAATAACGACTTCGCTTCGTATACCGACCCCAATACAGTGCCCACCCCCTTGTCAGAAGAAGCTGACTACGACAATCTGTTACCGAGCCTGGACTTTGATATCATGCTGACAGACGATATTAAAGGCCGTTTCTCGTATAGCAAAACGATTGCCCGGGCGCCCTATGGTTCACTGCGGGTATCACCCAGCGGATTTGGCACACGCGGTTCCACCCTGAACGGCGCACAACCTACCGCTAGCGCCTCAAACCCGTCACTGCTGCCTCTTGAATCGGATAACTTCGATTTATCGATAGAATACTATTACGCAGAATCAAGCTATGCATCAGCCGGCTTCTTTGAAAAACGAGTCGCTAATTTTATCGGTAGCGGGAATGAAGACCGTACTTTCTTTGGAATTCAGGACCAAACTATCGGCCCACGTGCTCTGGCCGCGGCAGATGCACTGCGCGAGCAGGGTTTTGCGGTAGACGATACCTCACTGTTTGCCATGATGGTGCTACTTGAACACCCTGAAGCGTTCCCGAATGGGGCATCTGATTACACCGGTTCGGCCGACCAGATTCTACGTCTGGGTGAAACCGAAGGGTGGGATCTGATTCCCGAAGAAGGCGACCCGGAAATGGTATTCAGAACCAGCTTGCCGCAGAACAACAGAGAAGCAAAACTGTATGGCTGGGAATTTGCTGTACAACACTTCTTTGGTGACACAGGTTTCGGCGTACAGGCTAACTATACTCTGGTACGCGGGGATGTTGGCTTTGATAATGAAAGCGATCCTAATACATCTCAGTTTGCTTTGGTTGGCTTGAGCGATACCGCTAACCTGGTACTGGTTTACGAAAAAGACGACCTGACCGCGCGGGTAGCTTACAACTGGCGTGATGAGTTCTTGAACCGCGTCAATGTCGGCGGTTCGAATAACCCAGGTTATATTGAAGCCTATAGCCAGATTGATATGAACATCAGTTACAACCTGACCGAAAATCTGAATGTATTCTTTGAAGGGATTAACATTACTGATGAGGACCCCCGTGAACATGCCCGTAACGAAAATCAGTTGTGGTACATGCTCGACATTGGCGCACGCTACAATTTAGGTGCCCGTTACACGTTCTAATTAGTCGTCCTTTACTAACCCACTATAGCCCGGCCATGCAGACTTCTGCGATGCGCCGGGCTATCATGTTTTTACCTCATTGGTAGCAGTAAACACAGGATGTAACTATGAAAAATTACGTATTGCTGGATAACAACACCCACGCCAGTATTAAGGTAGACACCCATTATCGGGTTGCTTACGGAGATAACATCACCAGCACCCTGACCTTTCCCACCGAATTTTCCAATATTCAGCGCGAATACCCTATTTTATTTCATAAAAATGCTGATACCCAACGCTATCAAGCGATAGCCTTGCTGGGTTTATGTTCCCATGAAAATTTATTTTTAACAGAAACCGTCCCCCATATCCCGTATCCGGGTAGCTGGATGGCGAGTTATGTGCCAGCCACGATGGCGCGCGGGCCCTTTGTTATTGGCATGCACGGGGACGAAGATAATCCACAACCCATGGTACACATTGATACCGATAGCCCCCGACTTAGCGAAACCAATGGTCAGGCGCTATTTCTACCGCAAGGCGGTAACAGCGATTACCTGAACCGTATCAGCCAGGTACTGGCCACTATTATGGATGGTATGGAGCTAAGTAACAGTATGTTTGAGGCTTTTGAACATTTTGGGCTTATTGCCCCTCTTACTGTAGATATCACATTGAACAACGGCGATAAGTTACAAATTGGCGGCCATTACACCATCTGCGAAGAAACCCTTAATGGATTGAGCGACAGCCAGTTGGGTGAGCTTCACCGCCAAGGCTTTTTGCAAGCCGCCTTTTTGGTAGTAGCCTCTATGGGTAATCTGGGTAAACTGATAGAAATGAAAAACGCGCGCTTACAGGATTAAGAATGTTCGGTATTACCCAAACCTGCACCGAAGTGTCAGGCATTCGCGCTGACGATATCCCAGACTGGATTACACGAGGCAACGAACCCGTGATATTGCGGGGTTTAGTAAAGCACTGGCCGCTGGTTGCGCATGGGCATTCTGGACCGGTAGCTGCAATGGACTATTTGCGCAGCTTTTATAACGGTCGTCCCACCATGATTTACCAGGGCGCGAGTGATATTAACGGCCGCTACTTTTACAATGATAACGCCACTGCCCTAAATTACACCAGTACCCGTGGCTCGGTCACCGATATGCTTGAACAGGTCGCGCGCACCTTAGGGGAAACATCCTGCCCTAGTCTTTATATCGCCTCTAATCAAATTGACACTCATTTTCCCGGCCTGCGCGACTACAACGATATCACCCTCACGCCGGCCACCACCACAAAACCGTTGGCCCCGCCGTTAGCCAGTATCTGGATTGGCAACCGCTCGCTAGCCTCATGCCACTTCGATACGCTGTACAATATTGCCTGTTGTGCGGTAGGTCACCGGCGGCTGGCTTTGTTTCCCCCTGACCAGATAGCCAACCTTTACCCTGGGCCGTTAGAAACCACTCCTGGCGGCCAAGTCATCAGTATGGTTGATTTTCACCAGCCGGACTATACCCGATACCCCCGGTTTCGACAGGCTCAGGCTGCAGGTAAGTTGGCCGAACTGGCCCCGGGCGATGCGATATTTATCCCCACAATGTGGTGGCATCAGGTGGAAGGGCTGGCGCCGTTTAATGTGCTTATTAATTACTGGTGGAACCCCAGCGCACGCTATTTAGATAACGGGATGAGCGCGCTGATGCATGCCATGCTCGCTATCCGGGATAAAACCGGCCCAGAGAAAGCGGCGTTCAAAGCCTTGTTTGACTATTATATTTTTAATGACGAGCCCGCTGGGAGCCATTTACCTGAAGAAGCCAGAGGCATGTTAAGTGAGCTTGATGAAGCCACCGCCAGACAGTTACGCGCGATGCTGGTGAATCAGTTAAACCGCTAACGACCGCTGTTTTACCCGCCCGCCGCGTCACAAACACGCCGGGGAGCAGGGTAATAAGCGGGCATCGGATTAGAATGGCGGGTTAGTCCAACACGCCATTCATTCCGCGGGGTAATGGGTTATACCGGGCAACGAATAGCTGGAGCAATGTCCTGCTGATAAAACGTATAGAGTTTTTTATGCAACGCCTCATCAAGTGGGGCGATAGCCGATACCGCGGCATTTTGCGTAACCTGTGAAGGTGAGCTGGCGCCGGGGATAATAGTAGAAACAGCGTTATGGTCTAAAATCCAGCGCATTGCAAACTGTGCCATTTTCAGACTATTGGGTTTAAATTCCCGATCCAGTTTGTTTACCAGCTCCAGGCCTTTTTCAAATTCAATGCCGGAAAATGTTTCGCCTACACTAAAAGCGTCGCCATTGCGATTAAAGTTACGGTGGTCAGACTCATCAAACGTAGTGTTCTTATCGAACTTCCCGGTAAGCATACCACTGGCCAGGGGCAGTCTGACAATAATACCCACGTCTTTTGCTGCCGCTTCATCGAACAAATCGGTAGTGGCCTGTTGGCGCATCAAATTAAAAATAATTTGTAGCGAGGTTAATCCAGGCGCATGCTCCAGGCAGGTTTTTGCTTCTTCCAGGGTTTCCACACTGGCACCATAATGCGCAATCTGGCCTTCCAGCTTCATCTCTTCCAACCAATCGAAAATATGCCTTTTTTGCAGTTCTTCGTGGGGCACACAGTGAAGTTGCAATAAGTCTATCTGATCGCGCTGTAACCGGTCTTGCGAGCGCAGGACCGAGTCTCGCAGGCTGTTGAAACTGTAGTTATTAGGAAAGACCCCCTGGGCGCGACCATACTTGGTGGCAATAACCGTATCGTGGGGCTGATTAGATAGAACCTGGCCCAAATACCTTTCACTTTGACCTGCACCGTATACATCGGCCGTATCGAAAAAACGGATCCCTTGCTCAAGTGCGGTATCCACAATATCGGTGGCTTTAGACTCGTCGATAGGACCAAAATCGCCCCCCAGTTGCCAACAACCCAGGCCGACCTCTGTGACCTGCAACTTGGATTTTCCGAGCGTGCGCATTGTTACTTTTGTAGAAGACATTCATCGCCTCTGATTGGGTTGATTAATTCGTTTTACACATCAAATTTTTATTACGTGGCGCGGCCAGGATAAGACCACGCAATATCGCCCTACGACTTGGCGGCGCAAAACCTGGGTAAGCCCACTCAGCCTACGGCGAAGGCAGGTCAACAGGTATAGGCTATACCTGATTGCCTGGCGTCGTTAGAATACCGCTTTATAAACCACTTAACGACTGAAGGAGGCGCGCTGTGAGCTGGATATACCTGATTATTGCTGGTTGTCTTGAGATTGGCTGGCCGGTAGGGCTAAAAATGGCCCAGGCGCCTGAAACGCGTTGGTCCGGTATTATTATTGCGGTAGTGTTTATGGTCGCCAGTGGCTTCCTGTTGTGGCTGGCACAAAAGCAAATTCCTATCGGCACCGCCTACGCGGTATGGACGGGGATAGGTGCGGCTGGTACGTTTTTAGTGGGCGTAATTTTTTATCAGGACCCTACCTCGTTTTTGCGTTACATGGGCGTGATGTTAATAATCGGTGGCGTTATTTTACTTAAAGTGGCCTGAGTTCAGGCTACACCACTATCAAATTGCTGGGATAACTCATATTGATGGTCGCTTTCACGCTGTAAAATAGTGTCATTGTTAAGATCGCGTATACGTTTCATAAATACATCGCCGGTGGCGGGGAAAAAATAAACTTTACGAGCATAAGTGTCCATTAAATCACGGCTTTGTATAGGGATCCCGGCGTTTGCTAAATACGCTTCGACAAAGCTCGCGTTCATAGCACCCACGTCATTTTTGGTAAATCCCTGTAACACCTGCCCTCCTCCGAATACCTTGGCCACCAGTAAGTGCCGCTGGGCGCCATGTTTGACCAGGGTTTCGATTAGCTGATACATCGCTTCTTCACCATATTTGGCAATAGCCGGATCTTCGCTTTTCACATATACGTTAGAGGGGAGTAGAAAATGATTCATGCCGCCGATATTGGCGTAAGGATCATAAATACAGGCTGCTACACAAGAACCCAGTACGGTTACAATAAGCTTGTCTTCACCGGTTACGTAATATTGGCCGGGCAGAATTTTAACGGTTTGACGGGCAAACCGGGTATCAAAATAGGTACTAAAATTCGCGTCGGTGGTGTTATGCACTAGGCTGCCTGCATGACGTGGAGCGGTGAGATAAAAAACAACTATGCCAGCAACCTGGGCAACTGGCTACTGGCATAGCGGGCGGGCTAGCTTAAAATGCTTCCCAATCAGACTCTTCCGGCACACTGGGTTTAAGTGCCTGGCTGGATGATTGAGGCATAACCGGGGTTACCCTTGCTCTGGCCTTCGGTTTGGCAACCGGAGCGAACTTTTCCGTCACCGGCTGTCCCTGGGTAAATTTGAAGGTGGCTACGCGGTTAGCTAATTGCACCGACTGTTGCTGCATACTGTCTGCAGCGGCAGCGGCTTCTTCCACCAGTGCAGCATTTTGCTGGGTCATTTCGTCCATGTTGTTGACCGCTTTACCCACTTCTTCAATACTGGTGGCCTGTTCAGACGATGCAGCTGAAATTTCCGACATAATATCGTTCACTCGCTTAATCGCCGTAACCACCTCGCTCATAGTTTCACCGGACTGATTCACCAGCTGGTTGCCACCATCAATTTTGTTTACCGAGTCAGATATCAACTCTTTAATTTCTTTAGCCGCTTCTGCCGAGCGTTGAGCCAGGGTGCGTACTTCAGATGCTACCACGGCAAAACCACGCCCTTGTTCCCCTGCCCGGGCCGCTTCTACCGCTGCGTTAAGGGCCAGAATATTGGTTTGGAAGGCGATGCCGTCAATCACCCCGATAATATCGGAAATTTCCTGGGCCGAGGCGTTAATCGCGCCCATGGTTACCACCACCTTATTGATTAGCTCACCACCTTCGTTAGCCACTTCACTGGCGCGTGATGCCAGTGAGTTCGCTTGCTCAGCGTTCTCGGCATTTAGCCTTACCGTACCGGTAAGCTCTTCCATACTCGAAGCGGTTTCTTCCAAACTGGAGGCCTGCTGCTCAGTACGACTGGACAGATCGGCATTACCCGAGGCAATTTCACTGGAGGCCGTATTAATGGTTTCCACAGCATCATTAATGCTGCTGATAGTGGCCGCCATTTCTTCTACAAACTGATTGATTGCATCACCTAGTAGCTGGAACTCGCCTTCGAAACGATCCTCAATACGCACGGTTAAGTCGCCGCCCGACATGGCAGTCATGACTTCTTTAATAGTGCCGATAATAGAGCGTATATCGACTACAAACTTGCCGATAGCATCGCCCAACTCTTTAAAGTCACCTTCAAATTCGCGCTCAAGTTCGCAATTCAAATCGCCTTTTACCAAACTGGCCATGACCCGTTTTATATCATTTACCGCCTGGGTACGCGGCGTAATATCACTGGCGTATTTCACCACTCTGAACGGGTTACCATTCTGGTCAAGAATAGGGTTATAGGAAGCCTGAATGAAAACTTTTTTGCCGCCTTTTGCAAACCGAGTGAATTCACCAGAGAAATACTGGCCTTGCTTCAGTTGGCTCCAGAAATTGGCATATTCTGCGCTGGCTTTGTAGGTGCTATCGACAAACATACTGTGATGTTTGCCCTGAATTTCGTCCAGGCTATAACCCACTGTGCTCAAAAAGTTGTCGTTGGCACTTAAAATATTACCGTCAACATCAAACTCGATTACCGCCTGCGACTTGTGTATGGCCTCAATCTGACCTTCAAAATACGCATTCTTCAGCTTAGCTTCAGTAATATCAGTAGCAAATTTAACGACCTGTACAACCCTGCCATTTTCATCGTATACCGGGTTATAAGATGCCTGAATCCAGATAGCTTTGCCGTCTTTACAATACCGGCAAAATTCACCGCTGTTGATATTACCGCTGCGCAGGTCTTGCCAAAACGCTTTGTACTGCGCAGACGAAGCGTACTCACGGTCTACAAACATTTGATGATGCTGGCCGGCGACTTCCTCTAAGCGGTAGCCCAGCGCATTTAAAAAATTGTCGTTGGCGTGTTGAATAATGCCATCAGGCGTGAACCGAATGACCGCCTGGGAACGGTCCAGGGCATCTAACATCCCTTGATCAAGCATCGCTTTTTCTTTCTCAATAAGATGAGAAACATAGCCCCATACTTTATCGGCGCTATCGCGCAGCGGTTTGATATCTGCCTCCAGCATCAGGCCATCTATCTGGACAGTAGCAGTACCCCCTGTTCCCTGGCTTAATGACTGCAAATTCATTCCCAGTTGCGCCAGGTTATTACCTACTAATTTCGAAGCCTGCCCTGCCTGTAATAACTTTATGGCGGCCTGATTTACATAGGTAATATCAAACTGCGTGTCTGTGATAATAAAACCAGCCGGGCTGCTGTCCATTATTTGTTCACAATTTTGATTGAGCGCTGGTTCGGCTTTCAACCAGTTAAATACACCCATAACTTCTCTCCTGATATATTTCTTGCTTAACTGTGTAGTTACAATTTATTTGTTGAAATGCCGGTATACCCGGCGCGGCTTCATTTAATGTCAGGGTGCCTTCGGAAAAAATATATGCATTGCTGCCGAACACCTACCCGCCATGGCCCTACATGTACACCAGGTACAGGTTGAGCGCTCACCCTTTCCTTGTAGGGAATTGGCGAAATTATATTCAGTATAGATGGCTTTTAATAAAGTAAATAAAAAACTCCAAAAAAGGCCGAATTGATTCCCCCTGACCGCTGTTTGGCGCATCCCCCATAGAAGCTTACGCACACAATTGCTCCACCACCGTCACCAGTAATGCTGGTTCAGCCGGTTTGCTCACCCAACCAGTGACACCAGCGGCGCGCCCTGCTCGTTTTTGCTGTTCGTCAGTATCCGTAGTGACCACGATAATAGGTACGCTGCGATATGTAGCTGTCTGCCGTAACTGCTTTGTTAGCTGGATACCGCTTATGTATGGCATTGTCAGGTCGGTAAAAATAAGGTCGTATTGCGTGTGCTGGCATAGGGCAAGCGCGTCTTCGCCATTCTCAGCTACGCTTACACAATGCCCTGCCTGAGTAAGAAAAAGTGCAAACATTTGCTGTATCGAAACAGAATCATCTACGATAAGAATATGCTTACTCGTCATCAGGGCGGCCTCATGCGCTTATGCGTTCAGGTGTGTTGATGTTAAGTATGTGCAGGGATGGCATTTTCCCCATTAAACTTTAGGTTGATTTTTACCATAGCGCTGGCCCCGCCAGGGCTAGGCCAGGCTGAACGAAAGGCTGGCTTTCAAGCCGGTTTTCCGGCCGTCAACTATGCTGGGTAGCCAGCGAAAGAACAGCCGGAGCAGTGCCAGCTGGACAGGGTCAGCATTGGCACAATTGGCGGGTATCAGAATTGATATTTTGCAGAAACCGATAGTTTTTGTGGCTCGCCGGGCACTGTCCACAAGGCGGAATAGCTGGAGGTATAATAGGTTTCGTTCAGGGCGTTATCGATATTCACCCTAAGCAACCAGGCTGGCGTCAACGCTACCTGGGCATACAGGTTCACTAACGTATAAGAAGGTAATCGGTAAGAAGGTGTAACCGTGTCGCCCAGCCGATCATCCACATAATGGATTCCCGTCCCAAATTGCCAGTCTCGGTCAGCCATACGGGCAAACTGGGTGAGTTGCAGCGCCGCGTTGTGACGCGGTACGTTTACCAGATCGGCGCCACTGCTTACCAGCACGCCCCAATCAGGATTTACTGCTTCATTGGCTGTTTTAGTATCCATAAATGCATAGGAAAAGCGCAGCTGGGTGTTTTCTGCAATAGCCACATCGCCATCAATTTCGATGCCACGGCTTACCGCTTCACCCAAAGGGGCAGAAAAGCCTACATTGATGGGATCAGAGGTTAAGATATTCGATTTTGTCGCATCAAATACAGCCACATTCATACTGCCTTTATCCCAGCTATAACGTGCGCCAACCTCAGCAGAATGACTTTCTTCTGGGTCAAATGACTGACCCTGGGCATCGGTCCCGCTGAGCGGTAAAAAACCTTCGGAATAGCTGGCATACAACGTCAGGTCGCGGGTAAATGAATAGGTAAGTCCAAGCCGTGGGCTTAGTCTGGCGTCATCAGCCGTGTTGGTTTGTGCACTCAAGGCTTCAGCAATATTTTGCTCATAGCGATCAAAACGCACGCCGGCTAATATTTTTAGTTTAGGGGTGACAACCAGCTGGTCCTGGATATACACCCCCCAGGCCTGCTGCGCTTCCGTATTGGCGTATAGCAAGCTAACCGGCGGGCCGCTTTGATTGTATTGAGGGTCATAAATATCTAGTGCATAACTGCCTGCTTCCCCTCGAAAACGATACAGGTCAGTGGATATCTGATAATCATAGGCATCAGCCCCTACCATCAAACGATGGGTAATGCCCGCCAGTTGGATGTCACTACTTAATTCAATGCGTACAGAATGGTCATCGGTAGCATAATCGCGTTGTCGATGTTGCCGGGTGAGCGTTTGGCCATCGTCATATAAACTTTGGCGTGAAGCCGCCAGTTCTGCATCTGAGGAAAACCCATTTAATGTGGAACGACGATAGTTGTAGCCTGCTAATAACGACCACTGATGGTCGAGCTGTTGCTGATAAGCAAGATAATGACCGGTACTTTGAATACGGGTAGGCGCATCGTCGGGGTTACCTAAGTAACGGCTTACCGGCAGCGTGGCAAAATTGTTATCCAATACCACTACACCACGGTCAAATAATTGTTCCTGTTGCAGATATTCAAATTCATATAAAACACTCGATACATCGTTGATTTGCCAGCTTACGGAGGGAGTAATGACCTTTTTGTCGCTGGTGACATAATCGCGAAAACTACCGTGATCCTGCCAGGCGCCATTTACCCTGAACGCGATATTGTCGGTGATCCCATTAGTATAATCCCCTTCTAGCCGGTACTGCTGGTATTCTGCGGCACTGCCTTTTATATAACCTTGCTCTTCAAAAGCCGGTTTTTTCGTAGTGATATTAATGGTGCCGCCCGGTTCAGAACGGCCATAAAGGGCCGAACCGGGTCCTTTGAGTATGTCGATTGACTGAATATTAGAGACATCTCGGTGGCCACTGAACCCCCGCCCACCATTAAAGCCGTTTATCAGGTAACCTGATGGCATGTTCTCGTTACCGGGAAAACCCCTTATTGAAAAGCTATCCCATAAACCGCCCCCATTATTTTGCCGGGCGATAGTACCCGACATGTCTAATACTTCCTGAAAGCGAGTAATGCCCAGCACATCAAGCTGGTCCATATCAAACGATTCTACCGACTGGGGTAAGTCGGTGGCAGGTATACTGCCTCGATACGCTTGTTGATGAACTATTGAAATAGTTTCGATAGCCGTTTCCTGGGCCCGACCGGGTGAGCTAACAGCCAATAAAACCAGTAGCGGAGCAGCGCATTTATATAGTGTACGGGTATAGTTAGTCATTACTTTATCGAACTTCACTAGAATGCGTGAAATGTTATATTATAACAACGAACTGAACAACCTTATTTCGCGTTGTAGGAATACAAGGCACTGGCTTAACGGCTAGCCGAATATCCATAATTCAGGGTTTACATTTAACCGGCAATGTCTGAGTATAGGTTGAACGTTTGTTCAAGTGGCCACTTCGAGCTTGCTTTGAACCGTTTTTATTTGCAGGCAGGAACAGCACCCTGCTTATTATTGGCCGCATCAACTGGGATATATCATGAAAAAACTCGTTATTTTACTGTTTACGGTGGGCCTGTTTACCAGCTCCGTGTTTGCTGCAAAGCCGCCGAAAGTCATTTTCTTTGATGTGAATGAAACGCTACTGGATCTTAATGCGATGCGCAGCTCTGTAACGGACGCCTTAGGCGGCCGTGATGACCTGATGGCATTGTGGTTTTCAACCATGTTGCACCACTCGCTGGTCGATAATACAACCGACCGTTTTCATACCTTTGGCGAGATTGGCGTGGCTTCTTTAATGATGGTAGCCCGCGCAAATGATGTGGCTCTCACCCAGGACCAGGCCAAAAAGGCCATTGTGACTCCCTTGCGTAGCCTGCCTGCGCACCCGGATGTTAAAGCTGGCTTAACCGCTCTGAAAAAAGCCGGTTACCGCTTAATCAGCCTGACCAACTCTTCTAATCAGGGCGTGCAGACTCAGTTTGAAAATGCCGGCTTGATTGAATTTTTTGATGATCGCTATAGTGTTGAAGATATTAAGCGCTATAAGCCCGATTTAAGAACGTACGAATGGGCGTTGAAAAAAGCGGGTGTTGCACCACATGAAGCTATGCTGGTGGCTGCTCATGGTTGGGATATTGCTGGTGCCAAAGCGGCCGGCTTACAAGCTACCTTTATAAAACGCCAGGGCAAAGTGCTTTACCCCCTTGCGCTGGAACCGGATTACCAGATTGACACCCTTCCCGAGCTGGTTGAGTTACTTGATTAAAACGGTAATTCCACCCTTTCACTGTCGCTTACCTTAAAGCGGTTAAACGTTGCGCGCCTAAAATTTAATCTGCTAAAAGGCGCGCGGCTGCGCTGCCGGTTGACCTAGCAATATCAGAGGTATTGATTAGCGCAGCCGGGTCTCCCCGCGTGCAGGTAAAGTAGGTAAGTAGATAAGCCAGGTAACATTACCTGGCGGCGTGAAACCGGTGCTCTGCGACTATTTCCCAAGCGTGCTGGCAAAACTACCGGGAGCCCGGATAGCCAATCAGACCCGGTCCCAGAACCGCTGAACCGCTGCTACACAACCCGGCTCAGCCAGCAGCTATTGAATGCTCCCAAAGTATTATCAGCCGCATTAAGGATAATACCGCAGCCCGGCCACCACCCGCAGGGCTGGCAGTTCACAGCTCAATAGGTAGGTGCAGGTTTAGCGACAAGTGAAAATTGCGCTGCCATACCATTGATTATTCTGCTTAATCCATAAATATGCCCCGCCTGTTCGGGCTGCCAAATGCACGTAAGCACACTGGTGCCTTTCCTCAGCTTACCTTGCCAACGCTGCGCTTCGTCAAACGGGCGGTAAGCGTCGGTAAGTTCCCAGCCTTGAGCACAGTACTGTTGCAGAATCTGGCTAAAAGTAGCTGCTGGTATGTGTTCGATTATTCGTAGGTCGTTACGCTTAAATTTGAGCTTAACCCACGTGTGTTTCACCTTTGCAAGAGGGTTCATATAGCACCTGAATAATGCGCATTATGTGCTGCTTAACGTGTGCGGTAAACATCACCTTCACATGGCAGCATCGTATATATTACTTTTTAGTATAAAGTTTTCCGGCCGCCGGGCAAGCAGTTAACCACAGGCTTTAGATACCGCCGTGGGAGGTATCAGGCGGTACCCTGGTCAGGGCTACGCGCCCGGCCGGGCCTGTTATTTGTTGCAGGTAGATAAGTAGCCTTGTCACTGTCACCAATTCCACAAGGTGCCGTCTTCCAGCCGGTTAACCGGCAAGGCGGCACGTTTATAAGGATAGTTGGCGGCTTTGCTTTCATCTATATCCACACCGTGGCCAGGGGCTTCCCCTGGGGTGAAAAAGCCTTTGTCGAAGCGGTAATCAAATGTAAATACTGACTCCATCAGTTCGCTGTGGGGCATGTGTTCCTGAATGCCGAAATTAGGTACCCAATAGTCAAAATGTAGCGCCGCCCCCATACATACCGGCGATAGATCGGTGGCCCCGTGAAAGCCGGTACGCACATTAAACAGGCTAGCAAAATCAGCTATCCGCCGCATTTGAGTAATGCCCCCAGCATGCACAATGGTTGAGCGGATATAATCTATGTACTGGTTCTGAATTAGCTCACGGCAATCGTGGATAGAATTAAATACCTCACCTACGGCAAGCGGCGTGGTGGTATGCTGCCGTATCAGCCTGAAGCTTTCCTGATTTTCCGCTGGTACACAGTCTTCCAGCCAGAACAATTTGTAAGGTTCTAACTCTTTGCCTAAACGCGCCGCTTCAATAGGCGTAAGCCGATGGTGTACGTCATGCAATAAATGCACATCAAACCCATACTGGCTGCGCACGGCATCAAATAGCTGCGGTAAGAAATTAAGGTATTTTTCGGTGGACCACACATTCTGGGTAGGTAAATCAGCATCTGCAGGCTCATATTTGTGACCATCTTTGGCCACCCCATAGGTACTTGCCATGCCCGGTACACCTGACTGAATACGCACAGCTTGATAACCGTCATCAATAGCCTTGCCTACGGCGTCCAGGGTTGATGCTGTACAGGCACCATTGGCGTGCGTGTAGGTCATAATACGATCCCGGCTGCGCCCGCCCAGTAACTGATACAAAGGCAAGCCAGCAACTTTGCCTTTAATATCCCATAAAGCCACATCGACGGCGGCAATGGCTGTCATTCCTACTGGCCCACGACGCCAGTACGCCCCTCGGTAAAGGTATTGCCAGATATCTTCAATTCGTTGGGGGTCCCGGCCAATCAGCGCAGGGATAACATAATCTTCCAGGTAACTGACTACCGTTTTTTCACGTCCGTTTAACGTGGCATCTCCAATTCCGTATACCCCCTCATCGGTGATGATTTTCAGCGTAACGAAGTTGCGCCCCGCAGAGCATACAATGACTCTCGCCTCAGTAATTTTCATCGGTTTTCTCCCTGTTGAGCGTTAGTAAACTAACTGCGGTAAAAACAATACCAGCGATGGGCATACAGCCAGCAGAGCAACCAGCCCTAATATCGCCAGATAAAAAGGCCAGGCCGCTTTGATATAAGCATCGGTCGGACAGCGCATAATATTACACACGGTGTACATGGCCACCCCCACAGGCGGCGTGGTTCCGCCAAAGGTCACCATAATCATCATCAACACCCCGAAATGCACGGGATCTATCCCTACCGCTTGCACCACCGGTACTAAAATGGGGGTAAGTAATAAAACCGTTACGGTGCCTTCCATCAGCATGCCCACGCATAACAGCAGCGTCAGGCAAATCAACATAACCAGCAGCGGCTGTTGGGTGGCTTGGGTGACCGTCTGAGCTAAGCTAACTGGTAACTGTTCATATGCCACGACATATCCTATGACCCCGGCACTTAGGATGATCAGCATGATCATGCCAATGTCATCTACGCTTTGTTGTAAAGAAACCATTACCTGCTTGAGGGTAAGTTCCCGGTAACCCCAAAATCCGACGAGCACGGCATACACCACCGCAAATGCCCCGGCTTCTGAAGGGGTGAAAATTCCAAAACGTATCGTGACGATAAGTATGACCGGGAACAGCAGCGCCCACTTACATTCATTCAGAGCCCTGACAATTTCGCGGATATTGGGCCGCACCTGCCCGGCCGTTTGCTCGGGATAGTGTTTTTTAACCTGCCAGACCACCGTTAACATCAGCACAAAGGTCAGCAACATGCCCGGTACAATGCCTGCGATAAACAATTTACCAATCGACACATTCCCGACAAAACCATATAAAATCAGTCCGATACTAGGAGGGATACAGGCGGTAATCAGCGCACTAATCGTAATAATTGATGCGCTAAAGCCTTTCCCCAGCCCGGAATCCTGCATGGGGTCACCTAAAATTCTGGCTTGCATCGCGGCATCGGCAATGGCTGATCCTGATACGCCGCCCATCAATGCACTTAGTACAATAGTAACGTGCGCCAGCCCGCCGGTTATCCAGGCTACCAGTAAATTAGAAAAGCTAATCAAACGCTGGGTAATACCGGAGTGGTTCATAATATGACCGGCCAGAATAAAGAAGGGTACGGCCAGCAAAGGAAAACTCTGGCTGCTGGCCACTAACCGCTGCACCGCCACGGTCATCGGCAAACTCTCGGCGCCGGCAAAATAACTAAGCCCGGCAATAAGCAGACAAAATGCCAGCGGTAAACCTAGAATGAGGAGCCCTAAAAACAGTAATAGCAGTATCATAAACCGGCCTGCCCCTGGCTAATGCGATGCCGGCTTAACAAGCGCTGCAATAGCGTTATGATCATCAATGCCGCGCCTACCGGTACCGCCAGTGTTACCCACTGATAACTGATGCTAGTGCTGCCTAGCGTGCGATCAGGGTTTGCACCAAACAAGACAATGCCAAACCAGAGTAATAGGCCCAGGACGCTAATCATCAGAATATCGAACAGATTACTGAAAGCTTGCTGCGCCCTTGGTTGCAGGCGGCGGGTAATGATATCTACAGCGGCGTGCTCGCTATGCTTGAAGGTTTGGTCAGCGGCCAGCATCGCCAGCCAGGCGAACAGCATTTGCGCAACATCGACCGACCAGATAACCGGCACACCAAAAGTACGCATGATGGCGGCCATAAAAACCAGTCCTACGATGGCCGCCAGTAGTATTACGCAGAGCAGGCGCTCAATCTGGTTCAACAGCTTCATTGGTCAGAACCTGTCAGGTAAGTACGCACCTCGTCATATAGCGCCGCATAATCCAGACGCTGGTATACGGGCTTGGTGACTTGTTCAAAGCGACTGATATCGGGCGTGCTCACCATGATACCTTGCGCAGTGAGTTGTTGCTCTATAGCGGCTTCAGCCTGGCGCACCTGTTGCGATGCATACTCACCGGCTGTGACGGCTGCCTGGCTAATCACCTGCTGTTGTGCCGGGCTAAGGGACTGAAACCAGCTTTCGCTGCCTACCAGCCCGGAAATAAGCTGAATATGCCCGGTTTTAGTAACATGCGAGACCACCTCATATAAGCGGGCCCCCCACATACCGGTAAACTGGGCTTCGGCAGCATCTATTACCTGCTGTTGCAGGCCACTGTATACCTCTGCCCAGGCCAAAGGCGTGGGGGTGGCCCCCATGGCTGCGATGGTTTCAATCCAGACCGGCGCCCCGATAGTGCGCATGCGGATACCAGCAAGGTCAGCTGGTTCCACTACGGCATGCTGGGTTAGCAAATGACGGGCGCCCTGCCACCAGTTGAACGAAAAAATATGTAGCCCCGCCCGCGCAGCCAATTTATCGGCCCAGCTTTGAAATAATGCGGAGCGGGTCAGCTGTTTAAGCTGGGCTTGATTCTGTACCAGATAAGGCGCACCTAAAATACCTAGCTCGTGTTGATAAACTGCCAGCCGGCCGCCATCAGCCAACACCGCAACATTTGCGCCTAAAATAGCCTGCTCAAGCATGTCGCTGTCGTTACCTAACTGTGAACCGATGAATATACGGATGGCCAGCGAACCTTGTGACTGTGTTTCCACTTCCTGCTTGAAACGCACCAGGCCAGCATACATAGGGTCACTGCTGGATAACGACGTAATCACATTCAGCGTTTTGGCAGCAATAGCTGGTGGAGCCGCCAATAGCTGAACGACGATGACCAGACCATAAATATACCTCAACCTTGGCATCATAAATTTTGCGCTTCTTATTATTGTCGCTATGGCGAATTCCATGAGCATGGCCGCACTAGGCTATCCTTGGCCCGGCGCATGAGGAAATGACATTTTTTGGTATTCAGCCAATGTTTTTTGCGGTTTAGGTAATTCCGCTGGAATGGGTTTACCAGAAAACTGCTGAAAATAAAGTACACACGCATTGCGCCACCATATCGCCTCTTTTACCTGGATATCCATGGCCATTTGGACCTGACGAAACTGCAGCGGATCTAATACCGACTCCAGGCTATCCCATTGTTTAGCTATATCCTGGATAGTCTGAGCACCGGCGTAATAACGATGGACCAATTCATTCCACAGTGTTCGGTTGGTTGATTCAATAGTGTAGTCCCACGGTAAATGATGAAACCAAAGCAGATATTTCTCCGGGGTCGTTGACGGGTCCGACAATAATTTGGTGAGCGGCGGATAGTATTGCTCTACCGCATTTACCCCTGAAGGTGAACGGTCGAACCCGATGCCGTTTTCATCGGCACGGTGGTAATACACTGAATTCCAGTCATCCCGCCCTAAAAAGTCAACCCACGGCGCGGGGCCATAGTGGTGGCCAGCGCCCATAATATGATGTAGCCCCAGCGGCGTCATGGTATTCACGGTGGCTTCGTGACTTTGCATCATCATGGTAGTAATGGCAGCCACTGCGCTGTCATCATGGCTTAAGGTCATACGCGCCCAATCGCGGGCTACCTCTTTGGCCGACACTTCCGGGTTCCACGCCATTCGGCCAAACACATACCAGTTGGACTGCAAAAGTATATGGCCGGTCCAGTTTCGATCAGTACCAATATTAGCCACCCCGGCCATGCCAGTAATGGGGCTATCAAACAGCTCTCCATTGATCACCTTGGCCACTGTTGAGCCGGTTCCCCGGGCATAGGTTTCTGCTTGCAAGACTTCTTCGTACATCGGGCCTAAGTAAACAAAATGCGTACTAAACCCCAGATACTCCATGGTAATCTGAAATTCCATCATCAGCGGGGTATCTGGCATCGCCCCAAATAACGGGCTGAACGGTTCGCGGGGCTGAAAATCAATAGGCCCGTTTTTAACCTGCACCAGTACGTTATCGGCAAACTTGCCATCCAGCGGTTTAAATTCCGAATAAGCCTGTTTTGAGCGTTCTTCGTTTTTCTCGTTAGCGTAAACAAACGCGCGCCACATTACCGTGCCGCCATGAGGTTCGAGCGCACTGGCCAGCATGTTGGCGCCCTGCGCGTGGGTACGGCCAAAATCGCCCGGGCCAGGCTGGCCCTCAGAATTAGCTTTCACCAAAAATCCGCCAAAATCCGGGATATCGCGATAAATTTGCGCCGCTTTGTCTTTCCACCATTGCTGTACTTCCGTGTTTAATGGGTCGGACGTGTCTAAGCCGCCAATAAGCTGGGGCGAGCTAAATTTAACTGAAAGGTAAACTTTTATGCCGTAGGGGCGAAACAGATCTGCCAGGGCTGTTACTTTGCTCAGGTAGTGAGGCGTTAAAATTAACGGGTCAGCATTAACATTGTTCAATACCGTGCCGTTAATCCCTACCGAAGCATTCGCCCGTGCGTAATCTGTGTATCGCTGGTACTGGTAGTCAGGTAATTTATGCCAATCCCAAATAGACTGACCGGCATAACCACGTTCTACATGGCGGTCTAAATTATCCCAGTGGTTAAGCACCCGCAAATCGATGGCCGGCGCCGACACCACAGCCATATCGGCTAGTGGCTGGCGTATCTGTAACTGGCGCAACAACCGGTAAGTACCATATAGCGCGCCGATGTCAGAGTTCGCCAGAACCAGCATTGTGGTTGTGCCAGCGGGGCGCTTTGGGTTGGCTACCTGCTGAATCAGGTAGCCCTGATCGCCCGCCGCCAAAAGATCAAGCTGATACTGTTTGGCCAGCCGTAACGCCTTGTCGCCCGCAGCCACTACCAGCGCAGCCTGGGTTTGCTCAACCTCTTGCGGAGCGTTTAGCATGTGGCCCAATGCATAATTAAGCTCATCGCGAATAACTTGCATGGTGGGCGATGCCCCTGCCACATGAAATTGACCCACCTGTTGTTGATATGTTGTTTTAAGATCAGCGTTGGTGACAGGGTCATATTTCAGCCACAACCGATAGCCATCTTCACCTTCTATAATAGAAGATGCCCAGCCACTGAAGCTGCTAAGCAGTAAGCAAATCAGAGCGATATATTTCATCGTTATCCTCACAGTTAGGCCCGCATCAATGCCGGCCGGTCATAGCGTAGTGGTTAAAATGAACCACGTAAGCCCAGGGTATAGGTCGCGCCCGGATAGAATGCATTAAATGCAATACCTTCATATTCATGCCAATTACCTACTGGCTCATTGGTCAGGTTATAGGCATCCAGGGTCAGGGTCATATCCATGGCTAGTGGCAAGTTATAGCTGGCAGACAGATCGACTTGGGTTCGGTCAAACGAAAACACTTCCTTGCCCTGGCTGTAATAGCTTGCCGCGCCATCTTGGTGATATACCGTTACCCGCGTCTGAAACACGTCGTTTTCGTAAAATAGCGTACCGTTGTAACTAAGATCTGAAATACCTGTAATGATGGCGTCGTCATCACTGGCATCCTGCCGGATAGATGTGGCGCTGATATTAAAGCCCATTCCTTCAATAACCACATCAAGTGGTTGTACCCAGACCGCTTCAAAACCGCTTAAGGTGGTAGCTCCATCAATATTATTGCGCGTATTAACGGTGGTGGTGCATTGTGAAGGGCCCCCGCATTCCAGCAAAGCTTGCTGGCGATCATCGCCGATATCATTGATATCAATACCGTACTCCACCAGGTCACTAAAGGTTACTGTGAGGCTGTCAGAGCGGGTGAAGCCGGTAACTTCTTTTTCAAAATACGTTAAACCAACATAACCTAATTCAGAGAAATACCACTCTCCGCCGAGATCAAAATTGGTGGCCTCAAAAGGTGACAGGTATGGATTGCCCGCGTTAACCGACTCAATACCAGAGCCGCCCCACGACGCATTAGGGAACATGTCTGAAGGATTTGCCCGGGTCAAACTGCGCGAGGCACTGGCGCGTAGCTTGACGTCTTCCAAGACATCGTAAACCAGACTCATAGAAGGGAGTAATTTGTTATAGCTGGCTGTGGTCTGGCTTTGCGAAGTGGCGACGCTTTGCTCTGTAGATACCCAGCGTACGCCTGTGTTTACCCTTAGTAGGCGGCCGCCTATTTCAGTTTCAGCGTTAGCTTCCAGGTACAATGCTAAAACGTCTTCGTTAATATCCCCCACGGTGGCACCGAATTGGTCCCCCTGCGACGGTATCGCTGAAAAATTAGCATAATCGGTGGCGTCTTTAATCCGCGCCCAATCTACCTGCGCAATACCTGTATAACCATTGTAGCCGCTAATGCCGGTGCCTAAATCATTCACTAAAGACGGGCCCAGATAGTCTGAGAAGTTATTATAGGCAGCCGAGTTCACCACATTATTTTGGGTAAATTCGGCGGTTCCGCCAAAGGCGTCCATATTTGAAGAGCTTTCATCCCACGCCAAGCCGAATTTAAAGCCGCTATACTCAGGCGACTCACCGTAGGCAAAGTCCAGGTGCACACCTTTGGTTTCAGTTTCCCGGTGGTTACGCTGGATACGAAATGTATCGCCAAATTTTTCGTCTTCGCTGATGACACCATCCTGGTTCTGATCATATTCCTGCTGCCAGGTCCAACCGATAGCAGGGTCGGCGGGGTTTTCGCTAAAATTAAAGCTTGGCACATCGCCGTTACTGAATTCCAGCGTGCCGCCTGGCGACATGTACAATACATAGGGTTCATCGCGGTCAAATTCAGATTTGGTCAGGCTGGCAGACACGTCGACTTTAAACACGTCATTCACAATCCAGGAAACACTAGGCATCACGCTGTAAAAATCTACATCTTCTTGATAATCATGAGAGCCAACCCAGATATGCGAATTGTAAAAAGTGCCTTCAGTAACATAACCGTTGTCATTTACGGTGACATTTTCAGGAATAATGGCGCCGCCCTGATGCAGGTAATTACGCCGCCCCCACCACATGGCTTCAGTGCGTACAAAATCTTTAGAGGCTTTGGCGTACATCATATCCAGGGCGGCATCAATACCATCCGTTGGCCGGTATTGTAATGAAACAATACCAGATACACGATCACGCGTACCGTAGGTAAACATGGGGCGTCCAAGATAAGGAAGTAAGGCAGTATCGAGAGTCTCTGCGGCTACGCCGGAGGTCGCTACAGGATCTATCGGATCGCCTACACTCACCCCGTCATGGGACCCAGCATAATCAGCCGTGGCTTCCGGATTCCAAAAAAAGTGATTAAGACCTTCACTACCCTCTATACACCCTGAAGAGGTATGTTGTGGGTTATCCCATTGGGCTACGCAGCCATCTGTAAACAATGCGACCGCTTCATAACCATCTACGCGGGATTTTGTATTTGCTCCGGCTACTCCTACCAACACACCAAACTTATCATCAAAAGTTTTACTGTAGACAGCTGAATAACGCGGACTGATCTCGCCTCGCAAGTCGCCATAGGCTCCTTCTAAGGAATATTTGAATGTTTGGTTAGTGCTATCAAATGGCCGTGCGGTACGCATATTCACATAACCTGACACTCCACCTTCCAGCTGGTGGGCAGTAGCCGTTTTGGACACTGCCAAGCTACTAAACAATTCAGTAGGAAAGATATCAAGATCTACTTCTCGATTGCGGTTCCCCGACCCCAAACTACCGTCTGATGCAATAGCGATAGCATTGCCATTTAACGCTATTTTAGTGAAGCTTGGACCTAACCCGCGCACAGATATTTGCTGTCCTTCCCCGGTCACTTCGCGGTTAATTTTTACCCCAGGAATACGGCTAAGCGATTCAGCTAAATTCTGGCTGGGCATTTTACCAATATCATCTGCAAATACTTCATCGACAAAGCCTTGCGATTCGCGCTTAGCGGCTGCTGAGTTAAATAAACTCCCTCGATAGCCACGTACTTCAATAATTTCCGTTTCTGCTTCGCTTGGTTGTACCTGTTGTACATTTTCTGGTGGCTGCTCTTGAGCATGCACTGCACTATTGGCGGCTGCCACGGCCAACATTAATAGCCCGCGGGGGCTTAATTTAAATGGATTATGCTTGTTCGTGTTCATCGTTAACCTCTGATCGTTAGCATCGAACAGCAAATGGCATCGCCGATGCATTATATTATTTTTGCAGACTGCAACCGAAAACATAAATACTTGTATACAACCTCAAGCGGTGCCACTATAACCAGAGGTTTGCTCTGCCACCAGCGCAAAAGATCATAAATTTAACAATTAATAAAAATCGTAATTCGGGAATGTGTTTTGACTACTAATTCGGCAGGTAAATAATGCTTTGCCGATGCATGCTGGTAGCCCTAAGTGGGGAGATAGCCCGTATAACCGAGCTTCGCGTAGTAGCTCAATACAATATCAGGCAGGGATAGCCAGTCATTTGTTACCGTAATCTTTTTAGCCTAATGGCGGGGTTAATCAATGCTGTATAAACAATGCTATAGTAGGGGCAGAACTAATCAGGACGCCAGTAACGGATATGGCCATACAACTTAGCTACCACCATTCAACTTCCGAACAACTCTTTGCTCATTTACGCGAGGAGATTGTCAGTATGGCAATTGCGCCCGGCACCACGATGTCGGAAAACCGGTTAGCCGTTAAATTTGGTGTTAGCCGTACACCGGTGCGCGAAGCTATAGCTAAATTGGTTGCCTTGGGCTTTGTCGAAGTACGGCCCCAGCGTGGTACGTTTGTTACAAAACTAAGCGTCACCAAAATTATCGAGGCCCGGTTTATTCGCGAAGCTCTGGAAGTGGCGATAGTCACGCATTGTGCTGAACATGCGACCGATACACTCATTCGCCACTGTTATACGATAATCGATAAACAGCAGCAGGCCGCCAACCAACTTGATGCGATGCTTTTTCAGCAATTAGATGACGAGTTTCATCAGTCGTTGGCTGACTTCGCGGGCTACCAGCGCGCCGCAAACCTTATTCAATACGAAAAAGCCCATATGGATCGGGTGCGTAACCTGGGCCTGAAAGAATCGGGCGGCCAGTATCAAAGTGTGTTAGCACAACATACCGCTATAGTGGCGGCGCTCGAAGCAGGTAACCCGGCGCAAGCCCGCCTTGCCATGAGCAGCCATTTGCACCTGATTTTACAGGTGATAGACGATATTAAAGCCCGCCATCCTGAATTTTTCGACGATGCAAGCTAACGTAGGGTTACATGCTCAAGCCATTGATTGTATAACGGAAATTTCCGCGCCTTGCCATAAAAAGGACTATCGCTTAAAGGCAATCCAGCACCCTGACGACATGGCGACCGTTGGTGATCTCCTCTCCTCAATATCGGCATCCGCACGAAATAAACAGGTTTAAAGAATGCATAAACGGCCCACCATCAATGACATAGCAAAACAAGCGGGCGTCTCAAAGCGGACGGTTTCCCGGGTCATCAATGGCGCGGTAAACGTCAACCCAGCCACCCGCGAAAAAATTGCTGCCATTATCCAGCAAGCCGGCTTTTCGCCGGATAAAAAGGCCCGGGGGCTGGCGGCTAATCGTTCTTATCTGTTAGGCATTATTTATGATAATTCCGGCACCTATTATATCGATCAGGTGCAGCGTGGTGTATTGGATATCAGTATCGACAAAGGCTATGAGTTAATTGTGCATCCTTGCGCAAAACAATCAGATAACTATGTGGCTAACTGCGTACAGTTTGTACAGCGTTCCCATGTAGATGGGGTGATTGTGTTGCCCCCGGTATCAGAATGCCAGGCGCTATTTGATGCTTTTACCGCCCATGGCTACCATTATGTGCGGATGGCCTCGATTGCGCTGGACACCCCGGCTAATATGGTAGTGTCGGATGATCGCGGCGCGTTACAAGCCCTCGCCCGCTATCTGGTGTCGGTGCAGCTTACACAAATAGCCATCATTACCGGCCCGGCCAATTATTCCTCCACCACTGAGCGCTTGGAGGGCTTTGTTCAGACCTTACATTCACTGGGTATAGATATTGCGCCACAATGGATTATTGAAGGCGACAATACCTATGAAAGTGGCTTGGAGTGCGGCCATGCACTGTTAACACAAAACCCGCTTCCCCAGGTAATTTTTGCCAACAATGACGACATGGCTGTGGGCGTAATTAACGCCGCTTATGCTTTGAATATTGCCGTACCTGATAGGGTTTCGGTAGTCGGTTTTGACGATAACCAGCTGGCCGCGCGAATAGTGCCTTCGCTCACCACGGTCCGCCGGCCGGTAGCAGCAATGGCATCGCTGGCGGCGCGCAAGCTTATCGCCCAAATTGAACAGGCGCCAGAGAGTGAAATGCCCGATAGCGCGCTATCAGAAACTCCCTATACCCCGCAACTTATTGTGCGTAATTCCACTCCCCGGTAAGCCAGATTACACTTGATTGAAAAATAGTCTCACCCTATCATGCCTTCATGCCACCGGTGGCATAACTAATTTTCAGTGCACTTTGCACCGTATTCGACGCTTACCAAATTAGCCAAAGGGGCAGGTATGACACCCATTTTACTGCACGAAGACAGGTTATTTCCTACGGATAAAACGACCCGAAATATCGCCAGGCAGCTGTATGAGTCAGTGCGCAATATGCCTATTATCAGCCCTCACGGGCATACCGATCCACGCTGGTTTGCCCAAAATAATGCTTTTACGAATGCGACTGAGCTACTCATTACGCCAGACCACTACGTGTTTAGAATGTTGTATAGCCAAGGAGTGTCGCTGGAAGCGTTGGGTATTGCCCGCATTGACGGCGGCCCGACCGAGCAGGATCCTAAAAAAGCCTGGCAGGTTTTTGCAGACCACTACTATTTGTTTGCCGCTACCCCTTCCAGGTTATGGCTAGATACTGTATTTCATGATGTCTTCGGTTTAACCGACATGCTGTGTAGTGGCAATGCGCTAGACTATTACGAGCATATTACTGCCCAGTTGGCGACACCGGCATTTAAACCCCGCGCGCTAATGGACCGGTTTAACATAGAACTTATTGCCACCACCGAAGGTGCCCTTGATTCCCTCTCCCAACACGCCGCATTAAAAGAATCGGGGTGGGATAAACGGGTCATTACCACCTTCAGACCAGACGATGTGATTGATGCGTCACGCACAGACTTTGCCACCAATATTATTCGGCTAGGTGAATTGACCGGCGAAGATACAACTTGCTGGAAAGGCTACCTGAATGCATTGCGGCAACGCCGTAGCGTGTTTCGCGCACACGGTGCGACCGCCACTGATCATGGTCACCCTACCGCTGCCACGGCAAACTTATCGGTACGTGAATGTGAGGTATTATTTGCCAAAGTCATTGGTCCCGATGCTCAGCCATCAGACCACGCCCTGTTTCGGGCCCAGATGCTTACCGAGATGGCCGGTATGAGTGTGGAAGATGGCATGGTAATGCAGCTTCATCCTGGCTGTTATCGCAGCCACAATACCCAATTGTTCAGCCAGTTTGGGAGTGACAAAGGGCATGATATTCCCGTCGCCACTAATTATGTTGATGCATTACATCCGCTCCTAAGCAGATACGGCAACGAGCCCAACCTGCAGATTATATTATTTACCCTGGATGAAACCACTTACGCCAGAGAGCTGGCACCTTTGGCAGGCCATTATCCCTGCCTGAAATTAGGCCCCGCCTGGTGGTTTCATGATAGTCCTGAAGGCATGTTGCGCTTTCGCCAGCAGGTAACCGAAACGGCTGGGTTTTACAATACAGTAGGCTTTAATGACGACACCCGCGCGTTCCTGTCTATCCCGGCGCGCCACGATGTAGCCCGACGTATGGATTGCCGGTTTCTCGCTCAACTGGTGGCCGAACACCGGCTCAGTCAGTCAGAAGCCACCACGATCGCCGAGCAGCTTACCTATCACCTGGCGAAAAAAGCCTACAAGTTGGATTAAATATGGCCACCTTACATCCGAGCACGCTGAGTCACCTGCCCACCGCTATAGAACAGCCCGGGTACAACCGGGACACCACCGGAATTGGCATAGTTCACCTGGGGCCGGGCGCGTTCCACCGCGCCCACCAGGCTGTGTATACCGAACAGGCGCTGGCCGAGGGCGGCAATTGGCAAATATGCGGGGTATCATTACGCAGCGATACTCTGAAACAAGCACTCGCCCCCCAAGACAACCTTTACACCCTGATGATTGTAGACCGGGAGCCCGCAGTAAGTATTATCGGCAGCCTCAAAGAAGTGCTGGTGTTAAAAGACGATCGGCAAACCGTTATGGCCAGGATGTGTGCGGCCCAGACCTGTATTATCAGCCTAACTATCACGGAAAAGGGCTATTGCCTGGATAGCCAGGATTGCCTTGATTTATCCCACAGCGATATTCAGTATGATCTTAGCCATCCTCAGACGCCCCGCTCCGCCATTGGGTTACTTACCGCAGCATTAGCCCAGCGAATGGAAGAGAAGCGCAGTGAACTCACCATTATCAGCTGTGACAACCTCCCCCATAACGGCAAAAAGCTCAAAACGGCGGTGCTGGCTTTTGCGCAAGAGCAAGATCCCGCGCTGGCAACATGGATAGATACCCAAATATGCTTCCCTGATACTATGGTGGACAGTATTACCCCGGCCTCCCATAGCGGCCTTGCCGCCAGCGCCCAACAGGCTACCGGTTTACATGATAGCTGGCCGGTGCAACGTGAAGCGTTCACCCAATGGGTTATTGAGGATAATTTCAGCGGGCCGCGCCCCGCATGGGACAAATACGGCGTGGTGTTTACCCATGACGTCCAGGTTTTTGAAAAAGCCAAACTGCGGATACTTAACGCCAGCCATTCTGCGCTGGCGTATATCGGCAGCCTGGCTGGGTTTGAAACGGTATTCGACGCTATCAGCAATACGACGATAAAAGCCTATATTGAACAGTTATTGCAGCAGGAAATTTTACCCACCATTGCCGAGAACGCAGACTTAACGCCACAGCACTATGCGCAAGCCATACTTAAACGTTTTGAAAACCCGCACATACGGCATTTGTTAGCGCAAATAGCGTGGGATGGCAGCAAAAAACTGTCTCCGCGCATTTTAGATACGGTGCGCGATAACCTGGCTGCATCACGACCGATAGATATGTTATGTACAGTAGTAGCCGCCTGGATAGTCTTTGTGGCGAGCCAAGCCAAGGCAAAACACCCGCTTACCGACCCGCTAGCTGAAGCGCTGTACAGCATGGCCGCGCGCCACGCCAACGCTATCACCGCATTCGCCACCGAGCTTTTAGCCGATAAGCGAATTTTTGCTGAATTGGTGGACCACCAGATATTTCGTAATACTACGCTGAACAAAGTAACGCTATTGGCTGAATGCGACGCACAGACGGTGCTGGCTAAAATTGATACGCTATTGCGCTAATACAGTGTTTCTTTGTCAGGGTGAAGGCTAAACCCCGGCGGCTTCTGCCGGGGTCACAGTGCACGACGCCAGCACAGGGGGAAGGTCAGGAGCACGGCAGCGCATTGTGCGAATGCAATACCAACACGCCAGATCAAAAAAGCCCCGAACATTTCTGTTCAGGGCTCTTCGAATAATGGTGCCTCGACCCGGGATGGTAACGCGTGGTGCAACCGCAGGGACACGCGGATTTTGAAAATTTTGTGTCTATTAAAATTACGAATTATCAATTGCTTGCAGACGTGAAAAGACACTTTGCATAAATGCTTGCACGTTTCCATAGACATGCATTGTTTGAAACACTCAACCTTAAGTTAAATAACAAAAAATTTCCGTGAGTGAGGCGTCAGGCCAAGGTCAAGTTGATGCCCAAGTGAAGCCCTCGATAAAGAAATTAGTAGACGAGCGGTGAATGCTAAGTGTAAACGTTCAGCGTTTTATTTGGACAAGTGTGGTGAATGGAAAGCCAAGTCGTGCCGTGCACATACAGATACTGAAGCCTAAAAAAAGCTTCAAATAATTGTGGAGGTTAGTACTTACAAGGAGTTCGTCGAAAAGGAGCCAAGCAGGCACACCCAAAATACAGGTTGCGAGTACCGCTGAAAAAATACTAACGGATAACGTAGCGTCACAAGTTTGGCATTCTATTGTTTCGTGCACTAATAGCTTTGTTTTCGTGGGCAGCCCTATATTACTCTTGCAGCAAGGACAACAACTTTCATTTATACACATCGTTATGCTCCAAAAAATGAGCGTACAGCCTTAGCGGTACGCTATTACAGCTAGGGGATCATTGACTTGGCACCGTCGTACAAGGCTCCGCCAGCCATAGCTTGTGAAACAAACCTTACTGTTTTATATGAGCGATAAGCCCATACTGCTCCTACCCCTACCCAGTAAAGTGCTACTATTCCTCCACTAATATCATTCGTTTCCTCGACAGTTAGTTCTCTCATTTCATATTCCTTTTCATTAAAATTCCATATTGCGCTAACTGTATATTTGTTAGCGCAATAAAATTTACAGGAGCTTAAAGTCAAAAGTAACTGAACTTATGTTCAATGTTTTGGGTTCTACCCAGGTTTTATGGACACATCCATAAGAAGGCATAATGGGCCTAGAAGGAGTAGATGTATGAGTTGGCGGCCATGACTGGGCCGACGTTCGTACGGCGCGCTAGCGTGCCGTTTACACAAATCGCAGGCACAAAAAACCGACATAAAGTCGGTTTAGAAGTGGTACCAGAGGCCGGACTTGAACCGGCACGCCCGTGAAGGCAACGGATTTTGAATCCGATGTATTTACTACCGATCAAACAGTAAGAACAAAAAAGCCCCGAACATTTCTGTTCAGGGCTCTTTGAAT
The DNA here is from genome assembly GCA_003056425.1 of Alteromonas indica. Lineage (GTDB taxonomy): Bacteria > Pseudomonadota > Gammaproteobacteria > Enterobacterales > Alteromonadaceae > Alteromonas > Alteromonas indica. Next base: position 112,637 of record PYVY01000005.1, on the reverse strand, counting down.
AATGGTGCCTCGACCCGGGATCGAACCAGGGACACGCGGATTTTCAATCCGCTGCTCTACCAACTGAGCTATCGAGGCAAAATCTTTTAGCGTTTGGGCGTTTACTGCCTGTCTCGCTGTGGGTGTGCATTAAACGGATTTCCGGGCTTCAAGTCAACCGTTTTTTTAAAAGTTTTTTCTGTTTGCACAGATTCTGTTCAAATAACGCTAAGTTGCTTATTTTTCAGGCGGAACATAACCTTCTATCGACGGTTCCTGGCCTTCAAATAAATACGCTGTCATTTTTTCTTCTAAAAACTTACGCGCATTAGGCTCCATCATATTAAGCTTATTTTCGTTAATCAACATTGTTTGCTTTTTTTGCCAGTCGGCCCACGCTTCTTTAGAAATATTGTCATAAATTCGTTTGCCCAGCTCTCCAGGGTATAACTGAAAATCGAGGCCTTCGGCTTCTTTATCTAAACGCTGGCAATGTACAGTTCTGCTCATGGCGCATTCCTTCTTAATTTTTTCGGTTAGCAAATCACAGCATACGCTGAATTTGATCAATTATCTTAGTGGTGGGTGCGGCCAATCCAACTTCAATAGGTTCATACAGATGAAACCACTTCGCAGTACGACTTTCTTCCACCTGACTGGCCGGTATTCTATCGGTTATTATCACCTGAGGCGAAATATCCAGATGAAAATGGCTAAAGGTATGCCGGAACGCTTCCAACGTTTGCACGGTATACCCTGTCAACTGCCATTGCTGAGCAATAGCCGTGGCATTGTTCTCGGTTTCGATGAAGCCATATAAGCCGCCCCATAACCCGGTGGGCGGGCGCTGAATCAGATATAACTGGCCCGCAGCCAGAATCACTATCATATTGACCTGTTTAACCGGCAGTATCTTTTTCGGCTTTTTCCCAGGAAACTCACTTTGCCGGCCCTGGGCGTAAGCCAGGCAGCCCTGTTGCAGCGGGCACGCGTCGCAATCAGGTTTGCTACGGGTGCAGACCATTGCGCCTAAATCCATCATAGCCTGGGTATAGTGATGGCAGCGTTGGTCGGGCGTATTGGCGGCGGCATAGTCCCATAAGGTGCTTTCAACGGCTTTTTGGCCTGGCCAGCCGCTGATGGCGTAGTAGCGGGCTAGTACCCGTTTAACATTGCCATCTAAAATGGCATGACGTTGACCACAGGCGAGCGACAATATGGCCCCCGCCGTTGAGCGCCCGATCCCCGGTAGGCTGGTGACCTCATCTAAGCTTTGTGGAAACTCACCATTGTGCTGGGTCATAATCTGCTTAGCCGCTTTGTGTAGATTACGCGCCCGGGCATAGTAGCCAAGTCCTGTCCAATGGTGCAATACATCATCTACCGGCGCGGCAGCGAGGGTTTGAATGTCAGCAAAACGCTGCATAAAGCGCTCGTAGTAAGGAATGACGGTAGTCACCTGAGTTTGCTGGAGCATAATTTCTGAAATCCACACCCGGTAGGGTGTTGTATTTTGCTGCCATGGCAAATGTTTACGGCCGTGCCTGTCATACCAGGCCAGCACTTTGTTAGCGAATGTCACTGTCATTAAAGCGTATCTGTAAAGTCTTAAAAGCAGGCGGCTATGATATCATGCCTGCCAAATGTGTCAGGAATAACGGAGGGCGCGTGACTCACGCACCAGTTTTATTTTTACCAGGTACTTTATGTGATGAACGGATATGGCTGCCGGTATGGCGTTTATTGCCGCTAACCGACCGGCGTTATGTTCCGCTGCAATGGGCCACGAGCCTTGACGATATGCTGGCACTTACCGGCGACCGGGCAGATAACCAACAAAAAGTACACCTGGTAGGGTATTCCATGGGCGGCTATATTGCGGCACTGTGGGCCCTCAGGCATCCTCAAAAAGTAGCCTCGCTGACACTGATTGGATACAACCCTGAAGGCTTGGGTAGTCAGGAGATAAAACAGCGAAGTCAGCTGGTAACTATGCTCAACAAGGGCCAGTTTACTCCCCAGAACCCGGCCTATATTAACCGTTTTGTTCACCCTGATTTTATTGACGCCCCCCAGGTTGCCGGTGTTGTGACCCAAATGGCTGACGACTTAGGCGCAAGTACCTTGCTGGCGCACACCCAAAGCACTACGCCTCGTCCTGATATGGTCCCTGAGCTCAGACAAGCCAGTTTTGCGGTAAACCTCATCGCCGCACGTCAGGACGCTATCGCCCGTTATGACGTACTAAGTGCGATTGCACCTAACTTGAACTGCACATTGTATAGCGTGGAAGATGCCGCTCATATGATGCTGTTGGAACGCCCGGAAGATATGGCCGGTTACCTTAAGCAAATTCTGACTGCCTGAGAAAACGTTACGCACAGCCGTTTACACGGATTCCATGTCGGGTTGTCTATGCTAAGTCTTGCATTGTTTGTGTCAGGTTTGGATAATGCGGCCAATTATTTATATTAGCCAAGTTGCGTTCATTATGGGTCAATACAAAAACGAACAGGAAGCTGCTGCCGCGGGTGTGTACATCAGCAAGGTAAAAAGCTTTGTTAAGCGTGAAGGTCGCCTGACCAAAGGCCAGGCTAAAGCGCTGGAAGACTTCTGGCCCACAATGGGTATCGAGTACAGCGGCGAATTACTGGACCTGGAACAGGTATTTGGACGCCGCGCGCCAGTAGTCCTGGAAATCGGATTTGGTATGGGTAAGTCATTGGTTGAAATGGCAGCGAATGCCCCTGACCAGGATTTTATTGGTATTGAGGTTCACCGCCCTGGGGTGGGTGCAGCGTTATCTGAAGCCGGTGAACGTGGCCTGACTAACTTGCGGGTTATGGAACATGATGCGGTTGAAGTGCTCAATAATATGCTGGCCCCGGAAAGCCTCAGCCGCTTACAATTGTACTTCCCTGATCCCTGGCATAAAAAGCGTCACCATAAACGTCGCATAGTGCAGGCTGACTTTGCCCAAACCGTACGCAGCAAGCTGGCCATAGGTGGCCATTTTCATATGGCGACAGACTGGGAAAATTACGCTCAGTATATGGCTGAAGTGATGAATGCTGCCGCAGGTTACCAGAACACCGCCCAGGATGGCGACTATGTTCCCCGACCTGATTATCGCCCTATCACTAAATTTGAAGTGCGCGGCCAGAAGCTGGGCCATGGTGTATGGGATCTTATTTACCAACGGACTGAATAATGCTAAGTGCTCAAAGCCAGTTACTGGAACGCAATCTCGACCTGTTTGAACAGGGCGATTGGTTAATCGTTAATCCGGCAGATGCCTATTTTACTGACCAGCTGGCCCATCGCCCGCTCACGGTATTGCATCAGTATTTCGATATGTTCTGTGAAAGTGCCAAAATAACCACCTCGCATACCTTTGATAGCCGGGATATTGTTCAGCACGCCACAGGGTTTGAACTTACCCAAACGGTTAGCCAGCATACGCATGTGTTTTCGCCGTTCGTTACTGGCGCGCCGCGGTTTACCGACATTTTGATATACATGCCTAAAGCCAAGGCCCATTTGTCCCTGCTATTACAAATGGCAGGTAGTGTACTGCTACCTGAAGGACGTATCCACCTGGTTGGCGAGAACAAAGGCGGTATAAAAAGCGCGGCTAAACTAACCGATAAGTACGGCTCAACGGAAAAGGTTGACTCGGCACGTCACTGTAGCCTGCTTACGACACACGTTAACCACAATGTCGGGTTTAATCCAGTTGATTGGCTTGAGCAGCACACTTATACCGTGGACGGGTGCGAGTGGAATGTGGTTTCCATGCCTGGCGTATTCAGCCACGCCGAGTTAGATAAAGGCACCCACTTACTGTTAGCAAAGCTGCCTTCCTCGTTACGCAATAATGTGCTGGATTTTGCCTGTGGCGCAGGCGTAATTGGTACATTTTTAACCAAACAATACCCACACCTGAATGTCACCATGCTTGATGTGAGCGCGCTGGCCCTTTATTGCGCCGCCCGCACCATGGCGGCTAATGACCAAACCGGTCAGCTGATTGCGGCTAATGGATTGCACGGTGTAAATACCCGGTTTAATCATATTGTGACCAATCCACCATTTCATACCGGCGTAAAAACAGACTATAGTGTGACTAAACGATTTATCAGCGACAGCAGACGTGTATTGGAAAAGTCCGGCACTTTGTATATGGTAGCTAATCGCTTTCTCCCCTACCCAGGTCTGTTAGCTGAACAATTTACTCAGGTACGGCCGCTGGCGCAGACCACGCAATTTTCGGTGTATTTGGCGCTACCCTGACGGCTTACGTTAGGATGCAAAGAGCATAAGCGGGCGGCAGGTACATACTCACCGTAGGGCAACCGGCGGTTCAAACATGCAGAACAACACAATTCGTTGGCATGAAAATGATTTATTGTAGAGGTTTCTCGTTGTGAAGATTATCTTTGCTATATCAGAAGTTGAAGAGCTGGTGAAAACGGGTGGCCTGGCAGATGTGGGTAAAGCCCTGCCGCTGGCGCTTAAAGAAGCGGGTCACGACGTGGGCATTATCATGCCTTATTACCGCAGTATTGCTCAGCAGTTTAAGCTTGCTTCGGCCTGCACTCAACAAACTTTGTTTGCCGAAAGTAATGTCTATCATTTCGATATTCGCCAGCTAAGCTGGAACGATATTGACATCTACTTTGTGGATTATCCGGCTTATTTCGACCGTGATGGCTTATACAGCAGCACGTACGAGGCGTTCCCCGATAATGGCGAACGTTTCAGCTTTTTCTGTGGCGCCAGTATTATGGTAATGCAGGCGCTGGCGTTACAGCCAGATATTCTCCATTGCCACGACTGGCACACAGCAATGCTACCGTTTTTACTTAAAACGGACCGCAGCGGTGATTTTACTGATGTAAAGTCGGTGTTCACTATACATAATGCCGCTTTTCAGGGCGTGAATAAGCTCGAAGATATTCCCTATTTACGCCACCACCCCGCAATACTATCGCAAGTCCATGGTGGCTACATTAACATGCTGCAAACCGGTATTGAGTTTGCCGACAAAATCACCACCGTTAGCCCCAACTATGCCCAGGAACTGTTAACTGATTTGGGTAGCCATGGTTTACATGACCGACTGGTGACCCGCCAACATGATCTGGTAGGCATTTTAAATGGCTGTGACTATACCCAATGGAATCCGGCCACCGATGCGTTTTTACCCGAAAATTACGATGTTGAGAACTTGCATCCTAAGCGCCACTGTAAGCAAGCATTACAGCTGAAATCAGGATTACCCGATAAGCCAGCTACCCCCTTGTTGGGAATGGTATGCCGGTTGACGGAACAAAAAGGGTTTGGTTACTTGCTGCCTATTTTGGATGAGCTGATGGACCACAATGTACAGTTAGTCATTGTGGGCACCGGCGATCCTGAAGTCTGTATGGATTTGGGCGAATATGCGCAAAATCATCCAGACCAGTTTGCTTTTATCAATGGTTTCAGTAGCGAGCATGCTCACTTGGTGGAAGCGGGAGCCGACTTCTTTTTGATGCCGTCGCAATTTGAACCGTGCGGGCTGAATCAGATGTACAGTCTGGCTTATGGCACTATTCCGGTAGTGCGGGCTGTGGGCGGGCTTAAAGATACGGTTATCGATCCGAAAGACGCTCCGGCCCAGGCCAGCGGATTTGTGTTTACTCTACCTTCGCCGGAAGGGTTGTTAGCCTGTATACGCCGTGCCCTGCTATTCTATTATGAGCATCCGGTGCGTTTTCGTGAAATGCAGCAGCGTGGAATGCGTACTCGTTTCACCTGGCAAAGCGCTGCTAAACATTATCTGGCCTTATACCAGCAAATGCTGGCTGAGCAATAGCATCAGCAGCGTGCGGCCTCACATAAGAGGCCCGTACGCTGAAGTACTACGCATGTAGCCCGTGCAGGGCATTCCACTATGGACACTGCTTACTATCAAATATGGTAACCCTATCGCATGACAGATTCAGCGGCCCGGCTATCTATACGCAGCCTGTTTCTTTGGGTCATTATGGCCATCGCTACCATCACGCTGGTACTTTCTTCCGGCTTATCTATGTACCTGCAAATTTCCTCTTACCGCACCGACTTGGAAGATACCGTGATAATGCTGGCCGAGGTAATAGCCGATAACGCCCGCCAGAACATTGCCCTGGGTGATGTAGAAGCTACGGCAGCCACGCTTGATAGCGCCCGCAAGGCGGCTATGGTTAAGCATGTACACGCCTACTGGTACAACCCCTATCAGGACAACGCGCTGAGCTTTCTTGCCAGTTACAATAAAAACGGTACCACCACCGCCACCTTTAGCCAGCCCGAGCTTAACCTGCTTGATAAACCAGTCATTAACGACAACACCGTCGAGGTATCTCGGCAGGTAGTGTATGACAGCCAATATGTAGGCTATATTTATGTTAGTGCATCAGCGGCTAAGTTTAATCAGCTGGTCGGTCAGTCTATATTGCTTAATTTAGGCGTTATGTTTGTCATGATGATACTGACCTTTGTGCTGGCATTGCGTTTACAACACATATTGGTGGGCCCGATTGAGTCATTGGCTGAATTTTTGCGCCGTACGGCACGCCAAAAAGATTATTCGGCCCGCGTAAGTATTGGCAATGTAACCGAACTGAACATGTTAGGTGATGCGGTAAATATTTTACTGGAACGGATGCAGGATTATGTCCAAAAGCAACGGGTCACCGAACAGCAACACCGGGAGCTGAACAGCAGTCTGGAAGAAATGGTCAACCAGCGTACGCTGGCCCTAAAAGATGCCAACCATGAACTTATCAATACGCTGGAAAAGCTACACCAATATCAGCGCCAGATTATTGAAAACGAAAAAATGGCCTCACTGGGCGATATGGTGGCCGGGGTAGCGCACGAGGTAAATACCCCTATCGGGTTAGGGGTAACCGCATCCACTATGATCCTGGACCGGCTGGCCCAGGTGCAAAAAGATTTTGACACCAAAACGCTTAAGGCCAGTTCGTTAGACCGTTTTTTAAGTGAGAGTCAGGAAAACCTGAACATTATTTACCGAAATTTAAACCGCGCTGCCGAGCTTATTTCCAGTTTTAAGCAAGTTGCGGTAGATCAGGGCAGTGAAAGCGTCCGAACCTTTTGCGTTTCACAGCTAATTAATGAGATACTATTGTCACTTAAGCCGCGATTAAAAAAACATCGGCATAATATCAACGTAAAATGCGACCCTACCTTAATCGTTGAAACAAAGGCTGGCCCGATCAATCAAATTTTGATCAATCTGATCATCAACTCCGTAGTGCATGGCTTTGAAGACGTGGACAGCGGAACTATTGATATCGAGGCTGATTTGATTTCAGTCCAGACGCTTAAAATTGTATACCGGGACAACGGACAGGGAATCCCCGCGGAAATACGAAAACGTATTTTTGACCCCTTCGTAACAACAAAACGCGGACAAGGTGGCTCAGGTTTGGGCATGCATCTTGTATACAATTTAGTTACCCAGGCTTTAAACGGTTCTATCTCTGTTTCCAGTGAAGAAGGACACGGAGTTGAATTTATTATCGTTTTCCCTGTCGAAAGTGTTAAATCAGGAAATTCCTTAAATTAACCGGGGTCCAACCCTTGTAATTTAGTTACAAATCCTTATACCGTAGGTCAGTATTTATTCGTTATTGACTTGCAAACATTGTTACTAAGAATAAACTTTAACCAGAAGATTGCTTAAACCGATTGTAAGAAGAGTGTGAAACACCATGCAGACGCCAAATGTATTAATTGTAGAAGATGAAGTGGTAACTCGTACCACCTTGAAAAGCTTGTTCGAAGCTGAAGGCTATAACGTTTTTGAAGCCGAAAATGGCGATCAAATGCATGACTTTTTCGAGAACCACTCCATCAATCTGGTCATAATGGACATTAACCTTCCGGGGAAAAATGGCCTGATTCTGGCTCGAGAAGTTCGTGACCGCAAAAATGTAGGTCTGATATTCCTAACTGGCCGTGATAACGACGTTGACCGTATTTTAGGCCTTGAGATAGGCGCCGATGATTATCTGACTAAGCCGTTTAACCCTCGGGAATTGACAATTCGCGCGCGCAACCTGCTAACGCGAACCACCAATACTGCTGAAGACGATGATTTACCAAGCCGTGTTAGCTTCAATGGCTGGACGCTGGACGGTGATAGCCGCTCACTTATTTCACCCAGTGGCAAAGAGTTCCGCCTGCCGCGAAGTGAATTTAGAGCGCTGCACCTGTTCTTAAGCAACCCTGGCAAGATTTTAACGCGCGAACAGCTGATAATGGAAATGACCGGCCGTGAGTTACGCCCTAATGACCGTACAGTGGATGTTACCATCCGTCGTATTCGTAAGCATTTCGAGTCTGATCCCAGTGATGAAGAGTTGATTGTCACTATCCACGGCGAAGGCTACCGCTTCTGTGGTTCAGTAGATAGCTAAACCCTGTAGGACGAGTACGTCAGCGTACCTGGTTCTATTAAATACAAAAAACGCAGCTTATGGCTGCGTTTTTTTTGCGTTGCGGTTTACTTTCATCGGCCCCGATTGGCCCTGAAGGTTAGCCGTTAATTACCGGCTATTTTCATATTATCGATAAGTACGGAACCGGTTTGGACCCCGCCGCGGACATCGCGCTCGCGCCCGATAGCGCGGATATTGGCGTACATTTGCTTTAAATTACCCGCAATAGTAATCTCATGTACCGGGTATTGGATTATGCCATTTTCAACCCAGAAGCCCGCCGCGCCACGTGAATAATCGCCGGTGACGACACTTACACCCTGGCCCATTAATTCGGTGACCAATAGCCCTGTACCCATCTCCTGTAGCAAATCTGCATCTGAGTGGCCGGTATCCCCGATAATCCAGTTATGGATGCCACCAGCGTGTCCGGTGGAAGTGGTGCCCATTTTTCTGGAAGAGTAAGTGGTAAACAGATAATGCGCCAGCCGGCCATTCTCTACCACGTTCAGATCGCGGGTAACCACCCCTTCTGCATCAAAATTAGAGCTGGCCAGGCCGCCTTTTAAGCGAGGCTTTTCTTCAATATTCAGCCATTCAGGAAATATTTGTTCGCCCAGCTTATCCAGCAAAAAGCTAGAACGCCGATACAGGCTTCCGCCACTGATGGCACTAACGTAGTGGCCAAACAGCGAAGATGCCACATCTTTGTGTAGCAATACCGGTACATTTGCTGTATTTATTTTTTGTGCACCCAGCCGAGATACTGTGGCTTCTGAGGCTTCACTGCCAACTTCCGCGGCAGCTTTGAGCCCATCTGGCTTGCGGCTGACAGTATAGGCATAATCGCGCTGCATATCGTCGCCCTGCGCACCAATCATCATACAACTTAGGCTATAACGGCTGCTTGGATAGCCGGCATTGATACCATGCGTATTGCCGTATACCCGCATGCCCAGATTAGCGTTATAACTGGCACCGTCGGAATTTACGATACGGGGATCGTATTCGAGGGCGGCCGTTTCTGCATCTATAGCCACCCGCATCGCATGCTGGGGGTCAAGATCTTGCGGATGATAAAGCTCTAAATCAGGGAATTCGGTAGCCATCAGCTGTTCATCAGCCAGGCCGGTACAAGGATCTTCACTGGTGTACCGGGCGATATCAATGGCTTTTTCTACGGTTAGCGCAAGGGCTTGCGTACTCAGGTCAGCCGTCGAGGCGCTGCCTTTGTGTTTACCCACATATACGCTGATACCTAAACCACCGTCGTTAGTAAACTCAACATTTTCTACTTCTTTCATTCGGGATGACACAGCAATGCCCTGCACTTTCGACATACTGGCTTCGGCCTGGGTAGCACCTTTGCCTACCGCCATTTTCAGTACATCGTCTACCACGTTTTGAATCTCTGCGATTTGCTGTTCAATTTGCATAGTCAGTTTCGCTATCCCAGTTATGTGTGTCACAATTAGAAGTATTAACAGTGTAACACTTATGAGACTCAAATGAGCGACCACAAGCATCATTCCCCGGAAGATTCTTACTTTGAAGATACCGACACTAATGACAGTGCAGAGCCGCTAAGCAAAACGGAACTCAAGCGTCAGTCTGCGCAAATGCAAAAGCTTGGCGAAGAGCTGGTTAAACTGACCCCGGCCCATCTTGCCACTATTCCGATGGATGAAGAGCTTGAGGAAGCGGTCATGCTGGGCCGGGCAATTAACCGGAAAAAAGATGGCTACCGCCGACAACTGCAATTTATCGGTAAACTGTTACGCCAGCGTGATGTTACTGCCATTAATCACGCCTTAGCTATTCTTACTCATCAACATCAAACGGGGAATGCAGCGTTTCATTTGTTGGAAAAAGCCCGGGAAGATATCATCGCCCAGGGCGATGAAGCGATTCAGGCTTTAATTGAACACTACCCCGATCTGGATCGGCAAAAGCTGCGCCAGTACGAACGCCAAATACGTAAAGAGCGGGAGAAAAACGGCCCACCTAAAGCGTACCGTGAGTTGTTTCAGTATTTAAAAGACGTTATTCAAACGCCCTGAACCAGCCCGCCGGTAATCCTATGGCAACGTGCTACACCAAGGATACCGAAAGAATACTGACTATTAAAAAACCCGCCTGCTGGCGGGTTTTTTTGTATCACAATGTGCACTTAAGGACGGTCACGGCTATCAGGCCGTGCCGCCAACAGTCAACTCATCAATTTTAAGGGTAGGCTGGCCTACGCCTACTGGCACCGACTGGCCGTCTTTACCACACACCCCAACGCCTCGGTCTAACGCGACATCGTTACCAATCATTGAGATTTTCTGCATGACCTCGGGGCCATTACCAATCAGGGTAGCCCCTTTGACTGGCGCAGTAATTTTGCCGTTTTCTATTAAGTAGGCTTCAGCACTGGAAAAGACGAATTTACCAGACGTAATATCCACCTGGCCACCTGCAAAATTGGGGGCATAGATACCACGGTCAATGGTTTTAATAATTTCCTGGGGATCATACTGGCCGCCCAGCATATAGGTATTGGTCATTCGTGGCATGGGCAAATGTGCATACGATTCACGGCGGCCATTACCGGTCGGTTTAACCCCCATCAATCGCGCATTCATTTTATCCTGCATGTACCCGGTCAGCACACCATCTTCTATCAGTACATTGCGCTGGGTTGGCGTTCCTTCATCGTCTACTGACAACGAGCCTCGGCGGTCTTGCATGGTGCCATCATCTACCACTGTTACGCCTTTCGCGGCGACTTGCTGGCCCATTTTGCCACTAAACGTAGAGGCACCTTTACGGTTGAAGTCGCCTTCAAGACCATGGCCTACAGCTTCATGCAACAAGACGCCTGGCCAGCCGCTCCCCAATACCACCGGCATTGTGCCTGCCGGTGAAGCAATGGCTTGCATATTAACGCGCGCCATATGTAGAGCATCGTCAGCAAGTTGCTCATAGACAGGCCGGCCATTTTCGTCACTGCTAAAAAAGCTATAAGTGTGCCGTCCACCGGCGCCGGCGCCACCGCGCTCACGGCGATCGCCACTTTCCAACAATACGGAGCAATTTAAGCGCACTAATGGGCGTACATCGGTGGCCAGGGTGCCATCAGACGCCGCGACCAGCACTTCTTCATATACGCCGGTCAGGCTCACTACCACCTGGTTAATACCCGGTTCCTGCTTCCTGACATAAGCATCTACTGCTTTGAGTAAAGCTACTTTTTCTGCTTCAGCCATACCCAGGATAGGGTTATCCTGTTCATAACGCGTCGGATAGCTACCCTGGCTCAGGCCGCGAACCTGATGCGTTCCCCCTGCCGGCGCGATAGTCCGGGCCGCTTTACATGCTTTATCAAGGGCCGCCGGGCTGATTTCATCTGAGTAAGCAAAGCCGGTTTTTTCGCCACTAATGGCCCGCACACCTACACCACGTTCTATGTTGTAGCTGCCTTCTTTAATAATACCATCTTCCAACACCCAGCTTTCATGCTGACTGGACTGAAAATAAAGGTCTGCATAATCGGTGTCGTGACGGTGAATTTGTCCCAGCGCTTGTTCCAGCGAGGAGATTTCAAGCCCCGAGTCAGTCAGTAAGTGCCTTGCTACGTTATTTGACAAAATCGCTCCTGAATTGGTTATGTTGGGCAACAGGCATATTCTGCTTCAGCTCGTTGCGGGACGAAATATCTACACTGGCACTGACTGTACCGGTCGCTACCGGAAGTTCTGCCAGTGTTTCGCCCCAGCCTGAATAGATAACACTGTGACCAAAGGTCTGCCGTTGATTGGCATGATCGCCGGTTTGATTGGCTGCCACCACAAAACATTGTTTTTCGATGGCTCTGGCCCGCACCAGCGTGTGCCAGTGGGCATCGCCGGTAAAACGGGTAAAGGCCGCTGGCAATACCAGAATATCGATATCGCCCATAGCATCAAACAAGCCGGTAAAACGCACATCATAACACACTGCAAGCCCAATGCGGCCCAATGGTGTGTCGCATACGACAACTCGATTGCCGGGCTGGGTATAGGTCGATTCTTTGTAGCTTCCCGTATTATCGTTCACCGCTACATCAAATAAATGAATTTTCTGATATTCATCAATGATGTTGCCATCGGGGCCTACCAGCAGGCAGGAGGCCGTAAACTTATCTTCGCTGTCGCCCTGTAAAGGAAATGTGCCACTGACCAGGTACACGCCGTATTGTTTTGCCATAGCCTGCATTGCCTGGCCAATTGTGCCGGAATAACGCGGTTCAGCGAGGTCTAGCAAGGCGCGGTCCCGGGTACCAAAACTGGCAAAACACTCGGGCAATACCACCAGGGTGGGTTCGCTGGTATCAAGTGCAGCGAGTTGCTCGTCTACAAAGCGTAAATTTGCCTCAACATCAGGCGCCGACGTCATTTGCACGGCTACCAGATTTACCATGTTGCACCTCCAGATTAAGTCTTTCCAAATCAGGCTGCGTTAGCCCTGGATCGGGGTCCGGCGACGTTTGGCGCGCCGGTAACTGAATATCTTTGCTGTCTCTGCCCATCTCTTCAAACTTGGGTTCGCTTAAGGTGCCGGTCACTTTATAATTAACATTGGATATAACTTTGGCAGAGGTTAAAACCTGATCCAGCGCCAAAGCGGCCAAAGCCGTGGGCGGCGTAGCAAGAAAATACACCAAAATAGGTAAGTTGCCAGTAACATTAGGGGTGAACGCCACGTTGTAATTTAACTGCTGTGCAACCAAATCGGTATAGCCTTTAATCACAATTTCACCGGCCCCGCCATCGATAATAGTATCGTCCGTGGCAGCCTTACCATCATGTATGTTCAGGGTACCGCGCATATCGTCATAGAAAAACCCCTTCGCGAATACATCACGAAAATCCAGGCTCAATTTACGCACCAGCGAGTTCAGGCTAAATAAGGTGAAAATCCGTGAGCCTTTGTCACTCAGCTCACTAAGGTAGCCATCGGTCAGGCGCCAGTCGACGTCGCCATTCACCCCGGCCAGCGCGAAATCCATGGGCGAGTTGGCCCAGTGTAAATTGAAGCTTACCGCCGCCGCGGAGTCTTTGATTCCTGAGTTTACGCCAAGATCTTTAAGCAGCGTCCCCACATCATTGCTATCAATGTTGCCTTCAATGTGCGTCCGGTTACTACTCATCAACCATTCGCCGGTAGCGTTGAGTTTACTGTGCGGGGTTACCGACTGAAACTGCTTAATGGACATACCTTCAGCGCTTTTGGCAACATCCAGCGTTACTTCACCGAGCTGTTTACCCATGAAAGTGCACTGGCGGCAATGAAAGTAGATTGGCGGTAAGGTTTGGGCATCCCACGGTGGGTTTGACGAGGCCAGGCTATTCGGGCTCGTCCCCGCTTTGGCTTGCGATGGCTCATCAACGGTTTCATCCGTGGGCTGCCAACTAACCAGGTTAATATAATCCGCATCCACTTCAATACCCCGGGTAAGCCACTGCTCATACAGGTTTACTTTAGCGCGCGCTTCGCTCGAGTCGATGTCCACAAACCAGTTATTGTTAGTTTGTTTAGCAGTAATATCAACGTCTGTTAGCGTTTGCCCGGCAATAATCAGCTTATCAGTATTAACAAAGATACGCTCTGGCACGCTGAACAGCGCCGGTTGCCTGGGTTCAGTAATATGACGTTCGGTACTGGCTGGGGTATTGCTATCATCTGGCGCGCCCGTTCCATCAATAATTAACTGCACCGTTTGGTACCAGTCGGTCATCGATACCTGCGGCAGGTTTGCCGATACGCTAAATCCGACCCCAAGGCCGCTGAAATCACTGTCTCCCAAGGCCAGATGGGCCCGCGAAAATTGCATTTCTGAATGCGGCAAAATGCCGTCAAAAGCCACTTCCTGCCCAAGCACAGCACGGATAGTCGAGGCTTTCTGATTACCCTGGCTGGTAATAGCGAACCGCTCTATCTGGGTGGCAGACTTATTCAGCGGTGGCGGTAGCGATGAGGCAATGCCCGCCAACTGTGAGGTAATACTGGCACTGTAGCTAAATCCACTGGTAGGAAGTTGCAGCGCCACGTTGGCCTGCCACTCGCTATGGCCTTTAACATACTGGGTAAATTCAGGGTTAATCCGCGCTAACAGGGGGGCTATCGACCAGTTGCCCTGTAAACCAACATCTACTCTATATTCATCGTTGTGCTTACCGCCGGTGACATCAAGGTTAACTGGCTGGCATAGCAGCTGGGCGGTAAAATGGTCGGTATTAATATTTTCATTGATAAAACGTACCTCTCCGGCCGCCTCCTCCAGCGTCATTCCCAGGCTATTGATATAGACCTTATTACCCGTCAATAAGGCACTGCCAGAAGCCACTACGTCGGGACTATTTAAAGGAATATCCAGCTTCAACGAGGCTTGCAGGTCACCACTGATTTGGACCTGTTCATCCAGTACCATTCCCAGGGAATCGGCTAATGTGCTGTTTACCATTAAGTCGGTTAATTGCGCGGCGCTTCCCTGCCCATCGGCATGAATGATCAAATGCCCACTAGGCTCCAGCTGGGCAATGGTTGCGGTCAGGTTTTTAACATTGACGCCATTTAATTTCGCCTGCGTTCCGGTAATCGTTAACCCCTTGTTTTCGAACAATAAGGCAAGGTCGGCCTGATCTAGCGCCGGCCAGCCCGAGGCGAATGAAAATTGGCTATCGGTGACCGACAGACCAGCCTGAAACACCCCTTGTTGGCGGGTAAACGGATAATCAGCAAGCTGGCCCTGCCACATTATTCGAGCGTGGCTAATCTGACCATTCTGGCCTTCGGTGGATAATGCCCTGGTCAGATAGGCCGCGGTGTCTGCGCCCATTAAACTGCCCGGTAACAAAGAGGGAATAGTAGCCACAGGTAAGTCATCAATGGTGGTCATCAAAGACAGCTCTCGGTCAAACAGGTCGAACCGAAAACTTTGCTGCATACCAAACAAATTGGTTTGTAACTGAAGATTATCACTGGCAAGCATCATATGCGTACTGCCATCAGTTTGTTGCTGCGGGTACACAAAAAGCTTAGCGCGTAAGGTATCCAGGGCGAGGTTCTGCGAAAGCAGATTGTCGGCATGAATTTGCCCTTCCCTGGCCGCGATATTAATTACCCCGGCAGACTTTGACCAATTGATGCCGATATCCAGGGCATCAACGCCGGGTATATTACCGAATTGCTGCCAGCTCACATCCACCAGTTTAGCGCTTAACGCTACCCCTTTGGGTTTGATTTGTAATTGCAGTGTTGATAGCTCACCCTGGGGGTTAAGCTCCCGCACATCATCATCAGCGGTGTCGCTGGTGAATAGCGGTAACAACACCAAAAAGGGGTTTACCGGGGTAGGCTTCATTGTGTTAAGCACGATTTCACGACCCGGCTGCATCCGGCCAACTAAATCTGTGGTAAGGCTTTGGTCATTAGACTCAACCACCAGTTCATCAAGCCTGAATTGCCATTGCTGGCCTACGGGTAAGGCCTGTAAGGTACCGCTGCGGATGCTGGTGCTAACGCTGACTTCGTCTTCTCCGCCCCATTCCAGATGACTGTCATGTAGCTGGGTAAATAAAGCGCTGATAGTGCTGTTTTCCACCTCGGCCCAGAGTTCAAGGTTAGCCCGGCTTTCGTTTAAAGGCCGGCGGGTTTTAATCAGGCCGCTGACCCAGGGCGAGATATCCAGATCTTCCGCCTTGGCGTACAACACTCCATGCAGATTATCTTTGCCACCGTCTAAGTCAATGATGAAAGAGGCAGAGTTATTCGCCAGCTCGCGGACCTGAAACGCTCCCTGCCCCTGATGATGGCCGCGACTGTTTAGCCAGCGTAGCGCACTGATATCAACTACCTGCGTTTGGCCTTCCTGGGTAATACTAAGGGTGCTGTCGGTTACCGAGAAGTTTTCCAGTTGCTCCAGAAACAAACTTTTCAGCGCGTCTAATACGGGGAAATCGCTGTCAGCGCCCCCGGTAAGCCGGTCGGCATCCAGCGCTAACTGCAAACCTGATAATGTAAACTGATTAGAGGAAAGCTGCCGGTGCGTTAGCGAGCGCCAAAAATCCAGTTCAATATCGATGGTTCTGATATCCAACCCCACAGGGGAGCTGGTGCTTTGTTTCAGGCTAACCTGCTTTAGGACCATGGCTGGTCCGGTTTTTTGCCAGTCTGCCTGCAAACTGCCAATAGTTAAAGCTACGCCATAACGCTCGCTAACATATTCTTCCAGCAGAGCTTTTTTTTGCTCAAGATGAGGCAGTGCATAGCGCATGGCGCTGAGCAGCACGGCAAACAGTACCAGCAGAACAGCCAGTACCAGCCAGAGTTTTTTTAATCCCCAGGCAAGAATAGTGGTTAGCTTTTTCACGCGAAGCCTATTACATCATGACGACGTCGTACTTATCCTGATTATACAAGGTCTCGGTTTGTACTTTGATTTGCTTGGAAACAAATACTTCCAGCTCTGCCAGCATATGTGATTCTTCACCCAGCAGCGCATCAGTAACGTTGGGTGAAGCATAAACAACAAACTTATCAGCGTCGTACGCGCGGTTTACCCGTACGATTTCGCGCATAATTTCAAAGCAAATGGTTTCGATAGTTTTAACCGTGCCTCGCCCCTTACATACCGGACAGTCGCCGCACAGTACGTGTTCCAGGCTTTCGCGGGTGCGCTTGCGGGTCATTTCAATTAACCCTAACGAGGTGAACCCATGAATATTAATTTTTGCCCGGTCTTTGGCGGTTGCTACTTCCAGACTATGTAAGACACGCCTTTTATGGTCCGGTTCAACCATATCGATAAAGTCGATGAGAATCATCCCGCCTAAATTACGTAATCGAAGCTGCCGGGCAATAGCTAAAGTGGCCTCGATATTCGTATTGAAAATAGTTTCTTCCAGGTTACGGTGGCCCACGAAAGCCCCGGTGTTAATATCTATCGTGGTCATCGCTTCTGTTTGGTCGATAATCAGATAGCCACCGGATTTCAGGTCTACCCTGCGCTCAAGGGCACGCTGCACTTCGTTTTCCACATCGTACAAATCAAAGATAGGCCGTTCACCGCGGTAATAATCCAGCTTGTTATTTAACTCTGGTACATATTCTTTGGTGAACTCAATAAGCTCTTGGTAAGACAGCTTAGAATCAATACGAATACGGTCTAGTTCGGTACCCACAAAGTCACGCAAAACGCGACGGGCCAGGGGCAGATCTTCGTACAACACATTCGACTTTTTCTTTTTCATGCGTTGCTGAATTTTGTTCCACAACCGCCGTAAAAACGCAGCGTCCTGAGACAATTCAGTTTTGCTGACCCCTTCCGCTGCGGTGCGCAGAATAAAGCCACCTTCTTCATCGCAAAATTCCTGCACCAGCGTTTTCAAGCGTTCGCGCTCTGACTCATCTTCGATACGTTGGGACACGCCTACATGCGTAACACTTGGCATAAACACCAGATAGCGGGAGGGTATAGTGATATCCGTGGTGAGCCTGGCCCCTTTGGTACCGATGGGATCTTTCACTACCTGGACGACAATTTCCTGTCCTTCCCTAACCAGTTCACGAATATCTTGTTTTTGCATCTGGCTGGCAGATACTTCTCCCACCAGTTCGTTATGCACCACAATATCAGAAGCGTGTAAAAAGGCCGCTTTCTCCAAGCCTATATCAACAAATGCGGCTTGCATGCCAGGTAGCACACGGCTTACCTTTCCTCGATACATATTGCCGACCAAACCTTTCTTGGTATGCCGCTCAACATGAATTTCCTGCAGAATGCCATTTTCTATCAGGGCGACGCGCGACTCTGATGGCGTTACATTGATTAGTAGTTCGGCACTCATTCCACCACCCCGAATTTGTGTAATAAACATTTGGTTTCGTATAAAGGTAGCCCAATAACAGCGCTGACACTGCCATTAACTGACCTCACAAACTGTCCGCCAATTCCTTGTATTGCATAGCTTCCCGCTTTATCGGCAGGCTCACCGGTAGCCCAGTAGCGCTCTATTTCGGCCCGCGTGACTGGGGCGAACTGTACCTCGGTGGTAATAATCTGGGTCTCGCTGTCTGCTGCATTCACTACACAGATAGCCGTAAGTACCTGATGCAGATTGTCAGATAACCGTAACAGGGTGGCGATACAATCTTCTTTATCGGCTGGTTTGCCCAGACTTTCACCTGCATAGGCAATCAGTGTGTCGCTGCCTAATACCACGGCGCTACGCTGTTCTGTTGGACCTAACCGGGCAAACGCAGCACGCGCTTTTTGTTCAGCTAAACGGGCGACCAGCGCGGCGGGGGGCTCGCCCGGTAAACCAGACTCATCAATATCCACCGGTAACTGTTGGTGGGCAAACCCCATCTGTTCAAGTAGCGCGGTACGACGCGCAGAGGCTGAAGCCAGAATCAGCGGTATGGTCATGATGTATCCTTGTGATTAATCAGGTAATACTGAGCTGCCGCCGTGCTTTTCTTAACAGCCAGAACATCCAGGGCCACAGTACCATTGAAGACACCACTGGCCAAAGGTAGGCAAACTGAAAGGGAATATCGGTCAGCAAATGCTGCAACCAGAATAACATCAGATGATACATAGAACTGAGCAAACCAATAATAATGGCCTGCTGCCATACCGAATAGTTGCGTAGCCGCTGATAATTAGCCGCCAGCACATACACCGCAGCGCTTAACGCAAAACTATGAATACCCAGGGCGGTCCCTAACAAAATATCCATCGCCAGCCCCGTTAAAAACGCCACGCCTACATTAACCCGATGCGGCAACGCCATGGTCCAGTAGGCCAATACAATTAATACCCAGTCAGGGCGGTACAGATCGGCCTGAATAGGCAGAGGCATAATTTGCAATACCAAAGATATCAAAATGGTAACAATCACCGCGTAATGGCGGGTTTTAATTAGCACAACCCATTACTCCTGCGGTGTTAAAGGTTTATTAGTGGTTTTATTAGCGGGCTGGCGCGGGGCATCGTCAGGCCATAACAGCAGCAAATATTTCAAGCGGTCCAACCGCGCCAGCGGACGCGCTTTCACTGTGGCGAAGGGCCGGCTTTCATCGCGTAGTACAGATTCGACACGCGCCACCGGGTAGCCTTCAGGGAATACATCACCCAAGCCAGAAGAAATCAGCATATCGCCTTTTTGAATATCCACACTGTGGGGAACGTGCTCTAAATACAATTCATCCAAAGCCCCGTTACCGCTGACAATATAGCGGATGTTATTGCGCACAGCGCGCACCGGTATTGCGTGGGTCACATCCGATATCAGCATAACCCGGCTATTGGTACTGCCTACTTCCATCACCTGCCCCACCACGCCCCGATCATCCAGAATAGACTGCGACAAATACACGCCGTCAATCGCCCCCTTGTTAATCACAATCTGCTGGCTAAACGGGTTGTTATCTACCGCCATCAATTCTGCCACCATTTTGTGTACTTTGGGTTCTACCGGTACATCGAGCAATTTACGCAACTGCGCATTTTCAGCCTGCAACACTTCAAATTGCTGTAGCCGTTCACTCATTTTCAGGTTTTGGTCTGTCAGCCTATTGTTTTCCGCCACCAGCGACTGATGTGAGGTGAATCGCTGAGCGCTGAAATTCAGCATCACACTGGGCAAATTGGCCAGGTATTGCAATGGGCTCATTATAGAGTTCAGGTACACACGAGTGGACTGAAAGGCATCTAATTTGTGGTCGGTAAAGATCAACAAAACCGACAGGGCTAACGCTAGCGCAAGTCGGTTGTTAAGAGACGGGCCACGAGAAAATATGGTATCCATTGAATTAAACAGGTCTCTGCCAGGTTAGCTGCCTGTTCATTATTCGTAGGTAAACAAGTCACCGCCGTGCAGGTCAATCATATCGAAGGCCTTACCACCGCCGCGAGCTACGCAGGTTAGAGGATCATCAGCTATAACTACCGGTATACCGGTTTCTTCCATTAACAGGCGATCTAAATCTTTTAATAATGCACCACCGCCAGTTAGTACCATGCCACGCTCAGAAATATCCGAGGCTAGTTCAGGTGGAGATTGTTCCAACGCTACCATCACAGCAGATACAATACCGGTTAATGGTTCCTGTAAGGCTTCAAGAATTTCATTTGAGTTCAGCGTAAAGCCCCGGGGTACACCTTCAGCAAGGTTACGGCCACGTACTTCGATTTCTCTGACTTCTTCGCCTGGATAAGCAGCACCAATTTCGTGCTTAATACGCTCTGCGGTAGCTTCACCAATCAATGAGCCGAAATTACGGCGCACATAATTGATAATGGCTTCATCAAATTTATCACCACCAATACGTACCGACGAGGAATACACCACGCCGTTAAGTGAGATAATGGCGACCTCTGTAGTACCGCCACCGATATCTACCACCATGGAGCCGGTGGCCTCTGATACCGGTAAGCCAGCGCCAATAGCTGCGGCCATCGGCTCATCAATCAGGTACACCTCGCGGGCGCCGGCGCCTAGCGCAGACTCCCGAATAGCCCGGCGTTCTACCTGCGTAGAGCCACACGGCACGCACACCAGAACCCGGGGGCTAGGGCGTAGAAAGTTATTGTCGTGAACCTGTTTGATAAAGTGCTGCAGCATTTTTTCGGTGACAAAGAAGTCTGCAATCACGCCATCCTTCATAGGCCGTATGGCGCGGATATTACCCGGCGTACGGCCCAACATACGTTTGGCTTCGGCACCAACGGCTGCGACGCTTTTAGGGCCACCTGCACGTTCCTGACGAATTGCCACAACTGAAGGTTCATTAAGTACGATGCCCTGATCTTTCACATAGATCAGCGTGTTAGCTGTTCCGAGGTCGATGGACAGATCGTTGGAAAACATGCCTCGAAGCTTTTTAAACATGAAATGCTAATTCCTGTAACTGAATGCTGGGCACCTGATTCGGGTGAGGATTTTTAGCGCCAGCTAAGACGAAGATAACTATTCGCACACTTTAACAACGGGGGCAGGTTTGGGCAAGTGAACAGCACTGCTAAGCATGGCATTTGCCCGTGTTTTTTGCACAGTCAGACGTGAGTGAAAACTTACTCGCCCCAGGATGTACAAAAAACCAGCAACCCGTTATAAGATGCGTCATTCTGTAAATATCACTGTGCCACTGTTAATGGCGTAATCAAAATGGCTGCCACGGCTAACCCCAAACCGGCAAATAGGGCCGGTTTGGCTATCATGGTCAGCTATGGGTATATATTCTGCTGATACTTTGAACCCATCTAACTGCAAAGGTTCATTTACCAGTGATTGCCACAGTCGAGTGCACTGATCATCACCGGTCTCCACTTTCGGCAACCCATTGGTTGCCATTTTTACCGGTTTTCGGCCTGTTTCTTTGCTATGCGTATCATAATGTAACAGCATAATAGCGACCGGCCGCCCTTCTACCTGCCACTGATAACCGGCCCGGGTAGCATTTTCCTGCATTCGGTGAGAGAGTAATTTAAGCTGTTCACGCCGAATATCCGGCTCGGTGGTATTCAGGTAAAAAATCAGAGTAAGCAGAGTGCCTGCAAAAACCAGCACAATGGCACAGTTCAGCCACACCCTGGCACTTCCTGTTTGCTTTAACATCATTGTTATTATTCTCATTATCGCTACCGGTATTGTCCGGTTTGGCATACCCATTGGCGGGTAGTATTAAGTTACTTTTGCTGTTCACTGAACCTCGGCGGGAATACCCACCTTTACCACTTATTCAATATCCAGTTCACTATATTAGTGCCGATTTATTTTATAAAAGCAAATAATCCTTAACGATGCAGCCGAATTATGCCCCAGTAACGGTGGTCTTTTTCACTTATTGTCCATCCCTGCTGCTGTAAGTAGCGGGCAACGAACCGATTTGTCATGGCATGGGCGAACACACATACCTTTTCATGTTCAGCGGCTTTGCTGGTAAGCTCCTCTGTAGCCTGCCTGATACGGGCGCGAGCCTGACTAAATGACTCAAATGGACCTGTCTGTCCAAGCATCCATAACGCCCGGTTCAAATAAATCCAGTTCCAGGCGGCCAACTTAACCGGTAAACGGTAGCGCGGTATCTGCATTTCATTGAGCAGCGCACTTTCCTGCCTTACCGGATAGGATGTATAGCGCTGCGCTGACAGTTTGGCGCGGCGCAACTTGCTGCTCATAATATAGTAATCTTTCAGGTCCCGCTGACACCGGGGATGGCTTTGCGGATGCAATACGGCGCGGTTATAATCCCGCACCCAGCGGGAAAACCCGGCACTGGAAAGTCGACGATTGTGTTCTGAGGCGGGCCGACCATGCCGGATAAGCATAATTTCCATATTATCGGATACCGTTTTTAGTCCGTTTAAAAAAGTGATGTAAATGTATAACACTTCGCCAGCAATGCAAATACCGCCTTGTCAGCGTCGCCATGGCGATGTGGCTTACTATATTGAGTGGGCGAAGTCT
This sequence comes from Alteromonas indica, assembly GCA_003056425.1. GTDB lineage: Bacteria > Pseudomonadota > Gammaproteobacteria > Enterobacterales > Alteromonadaceae > Alteromonas > Alteromonas indica. The sequence continues at coordinate 89,665 of PYVY01000005.1, read as the reverse complement.
TTTGATAGCCCTGGTGTAAGGCCAAGTCAGGTGTTCAATCAAGCAGCAACATCTACTCGCCCCAGTGCATTAAAGTCGCTATTCAGGCTGCCCCATCCATTATTTGTAGAGCCTGCTTTTTTTTGCCAAACCCCGGCCCGGGTGAGTTGGGGTGAAGGATGTTTCATTAACCACAACAATGTGTTGCTAGGAGACGCCCCTATAACAATAGGAAACGGGGTGTTTAGCGGCCCTAACTGCATTATATCCAGCGCCCAAATAGCGGGTTTTTGCCATCCTCCCGGGGCGGTATTTATCGAGGATAATGTGTGGTTGGGGGCGAATGTGCTGGTATTACCGGGCGTGACAATTGGCGCTGGCGCCATAGTCGGTGCTGGCAGTGTGGTGAGCACCGATATCGCGCCCCACACAACCTTTTACAATGCCCCGGTAAATACCTGAGGCTTGGGAGCCTGCGCTATTCCCAATACCCTCGCCTGACGGTTTTGTTAAGGGTGGGTAAAGGCTTGCTCTGGAAGCAACTTAATTAAGGTTCTGGCACCTTCCACTGAGGGGTGGTTATCGTCAAAATACAGTGACTTACCTTTCTCAATAGCGTTGCACTGACCGTTTTTACACAATGCCTCAGTCGGTTTGACAAAAACCACGTTAGGCGGATATCGGGTATCCTGTAAATGCGTCAATATGGCTTGGTTACGTTGCTTGTAATAATTCATAGTGGTGCCTTTCATCGGCGCATCAGGCGCTTCAAAGGCGAAATGCTGGGCGATAAGGGCGGTGGCCGGCCGACTGATTTCAGGTACCGGATACATCACGTAAACCGTTTTCTTGGCGTTGGCAAGTTTGTTAATCACGGTATCCAGCGCGGCAAATATACGGGCAGCGCGGGCCTCGTTTTCGACCGCAGGCGCATGGGGATAGTCTGGAGCATGATCGCCCGCCACCGCCCACGAATAACGATGATTAATCAATACCGTGGTAATTCGCTCATCATCAATAATGTCCTGTAGTGCTTCACTATACCAACGGGTGCAGCGGCTACTGCCATTTTGCTCTAGTAAGGAGGGTACGCAACCTGAAAAGCTATAATGCTTTAATCCTTGTTGGTGGGTTCGCAAGCGTTCGGCAAGAGCGTAAGCCAGCTCTACCGCATGGCTGTCGCCCAGAATTGCCCAGGTAACATCGTCTTCAAAGTATTCACAAGCCTCATTCGGCGGCTGATATTCGTTGAAATGACACTGGTCACGATAGGGACTGAATCGGGCCGACTCGATTAACGCCTGCATGTGCGCATCAAACCGCTGCGGATAACCTTGATAACTGACCGCGCTCCCCCCCATTACCATCACCAGCGCCGCCAGCCACAGCGGTTTAGCTTGCCAGCTTTGCTGAAGTGAATGAATTCGTCGCCATTTTATATTTTCGATATAGCGGTAACTCAAAAAACCCAGCAACACACACAACGCCATGCCGGGAATCCACCACCAATTTATGTCATAACGATAGCCAAAAACCACGACTGGCCAATGCCATAAGTAAATTGAATACGACCAGCGGCCTAATGGCTGAAAAACCGGGTTATTGGTTAATACACTGCCTTGCGTGGAGGCAATCAACACAAGATAGGTTCCGGCGACCGGTATCATAGCCATGTAGCCTGGCCAGGGTACCCTTTCGTCAATCAGTACATAAGCGATAACAATCAGCGCAATACCAACAAGGTTGAAAAGACGGCTGCGCTGTTTAGCCGCTGGCAAGGGATATAAATACGCCAGACCGCCAAATAACAACTCCCAGGTGCGGGCTCCCAGCAAATAATAAGAGGCGCTGGGCCAGATAACAGATGTCAAAGCACTATATATAAAAGCTACGATAGTGAGCGCTAACACACCGCGTTTAATACCCGCGCTGCCGCCGAGCTTCGCCAAGGCGATAAGCACCAGTGGATAGAGCAGGTAAAACTGCCACTCGACCGCTAATGACCAGGTATGCAACAACCACTTCTCATGAGAAGCCGCATCGAAATATCCAGCTTCCTGCCAATACACGATATTGGATAAAAAGCTGACGCTTCCTGCCACATGTTTTCCCAGGGCGGCGTATTCTTCCGGCAATAGCATGAGCCAGCCTAATACCAGCATCACCAGACACAGCAACGCTAGCGCGGGCACGATGCGATTGGCCCTGGCGATATAAAACTTCACCAGGTTGAACTCGCCGGTATCTATCCCCCGCACCACAATGCTGGTCATCAAGAACCCGGAAATAACAAAGAATACATCAACGCCGGCAAAGCCACCGGGTAGCCAATCAGCATTGAAATGAAACAGTACTACCGCGATGACCGCAATAGCACGCAAACCATTTATGTCGTAACGAAAATTCAAGACAAGGCGCGCCGTTGAGGATGGCAGTACAAATTGAGATATTTATACTGCGCTATGTTTTTATAGGTTACATCAGATACAGCGTAAACCTGAATGCGGTTCATCTGTAGGCTGTGGCAACCGCGTGTCACTTAGTTACCGGCCACTGGCGAGGTGGTATCAGGCAATTGTATATTGCGCCCTACTTTAAGGCCCAGCAAGGCCTGGCAAACACTGAATATGACACATACGATAAGCGCCAGTTGCCACTGCCCTACCCAGTCATACATAGCACCCAGTAAAAAAGGCCCGGAAGCGGCTACACAATATCCGGTGGTTTGGGCCGCACTGGATAACGAGGCAGCCTGGCCACCATTGCGGGTACGCAAACCGATAAATGACAATGCCAGAATAAAGTTTGCGCCTACTGCAAAGCCTAACAACGCAGCCCATACATAAGCCAGTTGAGGCAGCAGCATAATGCCGGCAAAGCCTAACAGGTTAACCGCAGTCATAAAGACAGACAATCCACGCTGGTCGTTCAATCGGGCCATGGCCGGCACAATAACCAGCCCGGGCAAGGCACTGGCAAATTGAAAAATACCATGGATAGTGCCAGCTTGAGCGTCGCTAAAGCCTGCTTCACCCACAATGGCCGGCAACCAGCTAACCACCGAATAATACAAAAATGCATTGCAACCGAAGAAGCCGCATATCTGCCAGGTCAGCCGGTGACTGAATATTGCTTTTGCTGAATGTTGTTCATGGGCTACCGGGGCCTGCTTCGCCTTACCTTTTAATTGGTTAAGCCACAACAACGCCGATAAAACCGGCAGCGCGACCATGGTGAGTAAGGCGAACTGCCACTGCGCGCCACCGTCGGCGAGCGGGATAATAATAGCCGACCATGCCGCGGCCATAATTCCCATAGCCAGCACGTACGAAGAGGTTAACAGGGCAATATGGTGCGGAAACCGCAGCTTCACCACCGACGGTAACATGACGTTGCCCGCGGCAATGCCCGCGCCTATCAATAATGTCCCGGCAAATAGCCCGGTGAGCCCGCCTATTGAGCGTACCAGAATACCCACCGCAATCAGCACCAAAGATAAAAACAGGGTGCGCTCAATTCCAAACCGACGCGACACCGCCGGAACCAGGGGCGATACCAGCATGAACACCAGCAAAGGTAAGGTGATAAGTAAGCCAGCGGTAGATGAGTTAATACCCAGCGACTGTTGAATTGCGACCATCAATGGGGCCACACCGGTAAACGGCGCACGTAAATTGGTGGCCACCAGCATGACACCGGCAAACAACATAATCGGGAAGCCACCCGCTATCGTGGCAGAGCGCATATTCATAAGGTTTTAACGACACCAAAATTAATCAGGCGCGTATTGTACTTATCTCAACCGCGGGTGCATCTTTTTGTCGATAAGATTAACGCTAAAGACGGTGTGTACATTGAAAACACTAGGTTTTAATAGGTATAAAAAACCCCGACAGGGCCGGGGTTTTTGAGATTTTTCAGCTATATGTAGCGGTGGGTCAGTTTCGCGCCTGGCCTACTGCCGCCAGCCAATTAGTGTACGCACTCAGGTAAATCTTTTGCATTTGGTACCAGGCGAATATCAGATACTGTAAGTTGAGTATCTGCACCGGCCTTAAGTTCTAACACCGTAAAGACTTCGGCAAAGTTCATTCCCTTTTTGGAAAAGCATTGAGTGGGAATTGTCACCGTTTGCCACTGCGTCGAAGACTGCGCATAGTCTGCAAGTGGGATAGTCGCGCCACAATTGTCACCACAGGCCATCAGCAAACTTACCTGGCTTTCAGTCTGGGCGTATTTTACATCCATTATCAGTGCCGCATGATCGTTGTCGAAGTCGCGTAAATCTTCCGGAAAGTTGGCCCCAAAGCTAACGTTTGCAGTGTCGTGCCAATCAATCGCCAGCGCGTCTTCCTGTACGTTGCGATCGGTGGTGCGAATAGCAACTGCCTTGGCGTTTAATGTATTGCTGTTCATGGTTTGTTGGCCATCCTTATGCTCAACGACTATCTGCCAGGGTTTTTGGATACTACGGACAAAGACCGGATGCGTGGTAAGCACGTCGCCAGCGCTGGCCTGTTCAGATAGGGGCTCATCCATTGGGTCTTCTTCACCATAGCTTAGCCCAAACCCATAAGGGAATAACGGCGTCTGGCCGTCGCCTTTGTTAACGGTTTGGGTGGGACTCGCCGGCCACGAAAACGAGAGCTTGCCGTGCATAGGATATTGCACCTCGCCATTGGCTTTAGTGAATAGCACATCGGCCACCCCCTGGCCTTCTGAGCCAGGCAGCCAAGCCACTACAAACGCATCACTGGCGTTAATCTCGGGGTTTACCCATAATGGGCGGCCGGTAATAAACACCGCGACCACTGGGATACCCTGCTCGCGTAACGAGCGTAATAAGGCCACATCCTGCTTGTCACCGCGCTGGTATTCCAGGTTAGAAATATCGCCGTTACCTTCGGCGTAAGGGTTTTCTCCAAACACCACAATGGCGACATCGGGGCGCTCACTAAATGTGCCGTCTACCGCCAGTTCGGTGCTTCCGCCATTGGCACTGACCACCCGCTCAATACCCTGATAAATAGAGGTACCGCCCGGGAAGTCGCTGTTTTGGTTGCCCGTGCCCTGCCAGGTGATACTCCAGCCACCTGCTTGCTTACCAATATTGTCGGCACCATCACCGGCCACTAACACGCGTTGATTGGGCGATAAAGGCAACAGGTTGTTTTGATTCTTTAACATTACCAGCGACTTGCGCACGGCCTCTCGAGCGATTTCACGGTGTTCTGGTGCCCCGATAAGATCGGCATTAGCAGACAAAGAACGGTTTGCCGGTGACGGTAAGTCGAATAAACCTACCCGTACTTTTACCCGAAGCACCCGGCGTACGGCATCGTTTAATCGCTCGGTACTGATTTCACCACTCTTTACCTGGGCAATGGTGTTTTCCAGCAAGGGTTTCCATGCTCCTGTGGGCACCATGTACACATCTAAGCCGGCGTTGAGCGCCTGCGGGCAGCTTTCATTTGTACAACCTTCAATCTGGCCATGACCGTTCCAGTCCCCGACAACAAAGCCATCAAACCCCATTTTTTCTTTTAGAACATGGGTTAGCAGATATTTATTGCCATGAATTTTGTCGCCCTGCCAGCTGTTAAATGAAGCCATAACAGATTGCGAGCCCGCGTTAAGCCCCTGCACATAACCTTGGCCATGAATCTTAAACAAGCTTTCTTCGTCAGTCAGGTTATTACCCTGATCGTCACCATTGTTGGTTCCACCATCGCCAATAAAGTGTTTTACAGTAGAAATAACATGCTCATCATCAATGTTACCGTCGCTGATATCCCCTTGTAATCCGCTTACGATAGCACGGGCATAGGTACCCACAATTTCCGGGTCCTCCGAATATGACTCGTAGGTACGCCCCCAGCGGTCATCGCGCGCGGTGGCAACCGTGGGGGCAAAAATCCAGTCAATCCCGGTGGCGCGAACCTCTTTGGCCGTTGCCGTTGCGATACGCTTAATCAACTCGGCATCGTTCATAGCCCCCAGTCCAATATTGTGCGGGAACAACGTGGCGCCAATCACATTATTATGGCCGTGAACAGCGTCGGTACCCCACATAGTAGGAATAGTCGTTCCATCAAGTGAATCATCAACCGAAGCTTCGTACATGCTTTGGGCTAAATCCACCCAGTCCTGCATAGAGGCCTGTTTGTCACCACCCGGAAATGAGCCGCCCCCATTAAGATAAGAACCAAAGCCATAGCGGCGCATATCTTCTACAGTGATATCGCGAATTTCCGGCTGCATGAGCTGTGCAACTTTCTGTTCAAGGGTCATGTCTTGCAACAATTCATCTACGCGCTTTTCAACCTCTGCACGGTTGGCGGTATCAAAACTGATTTGTGGCCAGTAGTCAGGCACCGTAACATTATTGGTCGGTTGGCTGACCTGCGAGGCTGAGGTTTCGGCGGGTTGCTGACACCCAGCCAGGGCCAGTGCCAGAGTGGCGAAGCCAACAGCACGTGATAGCGGTTTTCTCATGAGGGGTTCTCCTTGCTGACATCCGGGTTGGAGCCTACCAAACCGTAGTAGGCAATATACAAATAACACAAAACAGGTAATAAAAATGAGACTTGCAGGCCAAAGCTGTCGGCCAGCGCGCCTTGCACCAGCGGTACAATAGCCCCACCAACAATTGCCAGACACAACATGCCAGACCCTTGAGCAGTTTGTTTCCCCAGCCCTTTGAGCGCCAGACTAAAAATAGTTGGAAACATAATGGAATTACATAGCCCCACAGCCAGAATAGACCACATAGCCAGGCCACCGGAGCTGCTGACAGATAGGATGATGAGGCTACAGGAGGCAACGCTATTTACGGCCAGCAATTTGCCAGGCGAAACTTTTTGCATAATTAATGCCCCGATAAAGCGGCCAATCATCGCCCCGCCCCAATAGTAAGCAATATAGGAGGAGGCCTGACTTTCGCTCATTCCCATGACGCTAGTCAGCCCCAGATAATTAACCAGAAAACTGCCAATAGCGACCTCGGCCCCCACATAAGCAAACAGGCCCAGTACCCCTAACGCCAGGTGGCGATGCTTTAGCACAGAGCTATCTGTAGAGGTGGCTAACTCAGTGTCATCTTCGCGCGGAGATGGCATGGCAATTTTTACCATTACTGCGGCTAAAATCACCAATACAGCAGCCAATGTAAGATATGGCGCTACCACCAGGTCAGCTTGTCCCTGTGCATCGAGTTGCTCATTTGACGAAAATAGCAACATTCCCCCGATGATGGGGGCCACTGTAGTTCCAAGGGAATTAAACGCCTGCGTCATGGTGAGTCGACTGGATGCCGTATCTGGATCGCCCATTACCGTGACCAATGGGTTTGCCGCCACTTGTAAAACGGTAATGCCACTGGCCAATACAAACAAAGAGGTAAGAAACATCCAGTATTGCGCCAGATAAGCTGCAGGAATAAACATTACGCAACCCACCGCCGCGGTCATTAACCCAGCCGCGATACCCTTCTGATAGCCTATTTTTCCTACCAGCTTGCCAGCTGGTAAAGACACCAGAAAGTATGCGCCAAAGAAGCAAAACTGGACCAGCATAGCCTGGGTATAGCTAAGCGAAAATATCGACTTCAAATGAGGTATAAGGATATCGTTCATCGCGGTGATGAACCCCCACATGAAAAACAATGATGTCAGCGCCCATAGCGCAAAACGTGTTGTTGAGTGGGCTCCTGAAGGGGCTGACTGGGCGTGATTACTCATACAAAATTGGGGTCCGGTGTTAGAAGACAGACAGTTAACCGCGCGGATAAACAAAAACTAAAACAGTTTCCGCAGCGCTACCTGTGTTAATAGTATGTTGGGCAGTATAGAGCGCCCCAAGTAAAATGCAAGCGCTTACATTTTACTTTCTTAGCTGCTTTAAATTTGTTTGCTACATTTTTATAACCGGTATCTCTCCGTAAACTGCGCGCGCAAAGTTATTACAACCAGGTGATTACCCGGCGCTATACAGTTTACTTAAAATACTGATTTTGAGTATTTTTATAGTGTAGCAATAGATTTTTTTGGCGCCATAACTAACGCTTTTTACGGCCAATAGCATCGCCATAGTGTAAATAAAGCGTGCCGACAGCGTTAACACTCTCGCCTTTAACAACTTAAAAACACTTGCATTACAAATAACATCTTCGTAAAGTATTATGAAAGCGCTTACAGCTTATTGTTAATATTTTATTGATAAACTTGTAAGCGCTTTCTTTTACCTGCATCTATGATTAACCGGTTAAAGGTGCTGTTTGTGTTGACCAGATTGTTGTCAGCAGAGCCAGCTAAGCGCCAGGGTCGCCAAATTCTGTAAGCGCTTACAGATTAAAGATGTTGTTTATAAGGCTGGGGAAACCAATGAAAACACACACATTCTCAAAAACACGTATTGCATCCTGCCTGTCGCTTGTAATGGGCGTTGCCTCTTACCCTGCACTAGCACAAGATGCTGAAGAAAAAGACATAACCGCCGGTAATTTCGAAGTTATTGAAGTAAGCGGTATTCGCGAAAGCTTAACTAAATCCATGCTTACCAAAAAAGCCGCTTCAGGTGTGGTGGACGCCATCTCCGCTGAAGATATCGGTAAGTTTCCCGATACTAACCTGGCAGAGTCACTGCAACGGATTACCGGGGTAGCCATTGACCGTAGTAATGGCGAAGGTAGCCGAATTACAGTGCGTGGTTTTGGTCCCGACTACAACCTGGTTACATTAAACGGCCGTCAGATGCCTGCTGCCAATGTGGAAGCCACCAGCGCGTCCTCTTCACGCTCATATGACTTTGCTAACCTGGCCTCAGAAGGCGTTTCGGCAGTAGAAGTCTACAAAACCAGCCTGGCCAATCAGCCTACCGGCGGTATCGGCTCTACCGTTAACCTGGTCACCGCCAAGCCTTTAAGCAACCCCGGGATTAAAGCCAGTGTGGGTGTCAAAGGCGTAATCGATAAGTCTACTGAAACAGGTGACAGCGTCACTCCCGAACTATCAGGCATTTACAGTCAGACCTTTGCTGATGATACCTTTGGTATACAGCTAATCGGTTCTTATCAGGAACGCGATAGCGGCTCGGCCAGCGCCGAAACCGGTAGTGGCTGGTACACCATCAAAGGAGATGGCGGTGATTGGGGATCGCTACCTCGGGACGGCAGTTTTACTGGCCTGCCTGGCGAAAACGATTTGTACGCAGTGCCTCGTAACCTGGCCTACAACTTTGATGAGGTACGACGTACCCGTACTAACGGTCAGCTAACCTTGCAGTACCGCCCCGTAGACGACATTACCGCTACGCTGGATTACACCTATTCTGAGCTGGAAACCCAAACCTTACGCCAGCAATTGTCAACCTGGTTCAACGGTAATCCTGCCTATGGGGAATATACCGAAGGTACTAATACCACTGGCTCTATTATCGGTCCGGTTATTTACGCTGACACCACCGGCGCGGTCGAGCCTGGCTCTGGCTTACAGGAAGGTGATATCGGCCTGGGCACTAGCGATTACACCGTAGAAAACGAAAATAAATCGCTGGGCTTGAACGTAGAATGGATAGCTAACGACAACCTGACGCTGGAAGTCGATTATCACCACTCTACTGCCGAAGCAGGACCGGCAAATGACTGGGGCAGCAACAATGTAATCAGTGCTGTGCAGTTTGATCGCGTACTCACCGAAGTTGACTATTCGCAAGACTTTCCGGTCATGACCATTGGCTATTCTGATGGCGTAGACGGTTTAGATGCAGCACGCATGAGTACCTCTGGCACCTCATTTCGTAACAGTTACATGAAATCTGAAATTGATCAGTTACAGTTTCGTGGTAACTATTATTTAGATGAAGGCATCATTACCAGCATCGACTTTGGGTTGTCTGGGATCGAGGTTAAAAACCGTTCAGCTTATTCAGTAGCCCAACGTGACACATGGGGAGGATACGGCTCACCAGAAGATTATCCTGATGATCTATTCCTGGCCGAGGATTTACCTGGCCGCTTTGATGATACCCTGGGCAGCAATGGCGGCGATCTTGAACCGTTCTACTATGCCTCTGACATGGGCGCGCTGATTAGCGCTATTTCCGATGTGGCGGTGGCGAATGGAGAAGAAATTAGCCCGTGCGGCACCATGTTGTGCATGGACCCCACGTTTGAAACAGACCGTCGGGTAACTGAAAAGCAATGGGCTGCGTATGCGCAAGCCAACATGCAGTTTGATATCGGCGATATGCCTGCATGGTTGACGGTAGGGTTCCGTTACGAAGATACCACGGTAGAATCCTCTGCCAAGGTACCAGAGATTGATTACTTACGCTGGGATGGCATTAACGAATTTGGCCTTGAGACCGGTAGTTCTCAGTTTACCTCACTGGAAGGGGGTTATGATCACTTCCTGCCGTCGGTAGACTTTAAGCTTGAGCTGATGGAAGACTGGTTTGTTCGGGCCTCTTACAGCAAAACGATTACTCGTCCTGGTTATGGCGATATACAAGGTGGTTTAACGGTTAATACGCTGGCCCGCTTTAATGGCGGTACCGGTAACGCAGGTAACCCAAATTTACAGCCGTTTGAATCAACCAATATAGATGTGTCTACCGAGTATTACTATGGCGAAGGCAGCTACGTATCAATAGGTTATTTTGACAAGAAAGTAGATAATTTTATTGGTACCTCTACTTACACCGATACCCTGTTTAATATCGCCACACCTGTTGGCGGGCCACGTTATAACGAAGCCGTTGCGGCCGTGGGTGACGACCTTGCGGCTATCAGACAGTACTTTTTAGACCAGGGTTACGTAAATGCTGCGGGCGAAATAGTCGGTATAGACGGGGAAGATCCGTTATTACCGATCACTATCAACCAGCCCGTTAACTCAGATGACAGCCGTTCTGTAGACGGGATGGAGTTTGCAGTACAACATCTGTTCGGTGACAGCGGGTTTGGTACTGTGGTTAACTACACCATGGTAGATGGTGATGTAGAATATGACAACTACAGCACCGATACCCAGTTTGTGTTGCTTGGCCTAAGTGACACTGCCAACGTGGTATTGTTTTACGAAATGGATGGCTGGGAAGTTCGCGCGGCGTGGAACTGGCGTGACGAGTTCTTGTCTGCCACCGTGGACGGTAATGGTAATCAGAATCCAACTTACGTAGAAGCTTACGACCAACTTGATGTGAATGTACGTTATCAGGTTAACGAGCAGCTTGAAGTGTTTGTGGAAGGCATTAACATTACGGGCGAATATCAGCGCGCTCATGCTCGCCACCAGAATATGGTAGTGAACATCGCTGATCAGGAACCGCGTTATAATGTAGGCCTGCGCTACGCATTCTAACCCTGTATAACCATGTTAAGATGGCGCTGAAGCAACTGCTTTAGCGCCATTCAAACTATTCTGCATACACCCTTGGGCGGGTGTATGCAGAATAGTTTGATCAGCACCCAGTAAGACGCTCCATAAGATCACTCAGAGGCCTTCCGTTGCAGCAAACAAATACACCACTACATTCGGTTGTTATTATGGGCGGCGGCGCGGCAGGATGGTTAACGGCCGGGATTATGGCTGCGGCCAGCACCGCCAGACGACCGTTACACATTACGGTTGTTGAATCGCCCGACGTTGGTATTTTAGGAGTGGGGGAAGGTACCTGGCCGACGATGCGCGATACGCTGCGTAAAATGGGCATTGATGAAGCCACGTTGTTACGTGAATGCGATGCTTCGTTTAAACAGGGCACCTGTTTTCGTCAATGGTATAACGGCCAATCAGATGATGTGTATTTTCACCCCTTTGATTTACCGGCGGGCATGTTTGAAACCGATACCCTGGGATGGTGGGCTAATGGCCAGCAGCATGTACCTTATGCCCAGTTGTTTAGTGCAACGCCACAGCTGTGTAAGGCCAACAAAGCCCCAAAACAGGCACAAACTCCCCCCTATGCTGCGGTAGCCAATTATGGTTATCATCTTGATGCCAACAAATTTGCCGCTCTACTAAAACGCCACTGTATGCATCACCTTGGGGTTAAACACGTAGAGTTGCATGTATCTAAAGTTGAGGCAGATGATCACGACTATCTTACCGCGTTAGGCGACGGCCAGGTGCAGGTTACCGGTGATTTTTTTGTGGACTGTTCCGGTTTTGCCGCGTCGCTGATTGGCCAGCACTTTGGTGTGAAATTACAAGACCAGAGCGCTATTTTACACAATAACAGTGCCTTGGCTGTGCAGGCAGCCTATCGGCAAGATACTCCCCCTATTGCCTGCACCACCCACTCTACGGCCCACCCGAATGGCTGGATTTGGGATATCGCCCTACCCCATCGCAAAGGGGTGGGATGTGTTTACAGCAGCGCGTTTTGTGATGAGGACTATGCACGCAAAACGTTACTGGACTACCTGAATCGTGATACCGCAATAGAGCCGGTTTCCGAACATCAAGTACGTAAATTATCGTTTACCCCCGGCTACCGCGAGACCCCGTGGGTTAAAAACTGTGTCGCTATTGGCGCGGCAGCGGGATTTTTAGAACCTTTGGAAGCCTCCGCCCTGGTGATGACAGAGCTAGCCGCTAACCATGTAGCGGCGCAGCTACCGTATACCCGAGAGCACTGCGCGCCAGCCGCGCGGCAATTTAACACGGCGATGCAAAACAAATGGTCTCGTATCATCGATTTTTTAAAATTGCACTATGTGCTTAGCACACGGGACGATAGCCCATACTGGCGAAGTATGAAAAACCCTTCCGGGGCCTCGGTGCAACTAAACGACTGGTTAGCGATGTGGCATCACCGGTCGCCAAATATCCATGATTTTCAGTTTCAGGATGAGCTATTCCCACTTGCCAGTTATTTATACATACTAAGCGGTATGGGCTATGCGCCAGTGGGAGCTGCCCCACACCAGATTGGGACCAAAGCAGAACAGTTTGTCCGGCAAAATTATCAGCGCAGCAGGCAGCTACTGGCCGCCCTGCCGGATAACCGCATTCTGATTGAACAAATTAGACAAGGCTGACAACGTTCAGCATGAAGGAGTAAACATGGCGAAGCATGTGCTACTAAATAATCTTGACCATCAACACCTGCATGTAGAAGCTTCTGCAGCAACTTACGACTATCAGCGTGCCATGTGCGTGCCGCTCTACCCGGCAGAGGCACGCTTAGCACAGGCGCAATACCCGTTGCTGTTTGCCAAAGACGCCCAGGGGGCTTTTCAGCTAGTGGCACTAACCGGTTTGCAGGAAGGCGAAAACGTGTTTGTCAGCCAAGGCACATGGCAGGCCAACTATACCCCACTGGTAGCAGCAAAAGGGCCGTTTGTTATTGGCCGTAGCCAACCTGATAGTGAGCAACTGTCAATCCATATTGACCTGGACCACCCCAGTGTTAGCGAGCAGTCGGGCGAGCCAATATTTCTGCCCCACGGCGGCAATACCGACTACATCGACCATATTGCCAACCTGTTAAGCACGTTACACGAAAGCCTGCCCCAGCATGCTGCCCTGATTAGCGCGTATGAACAGCTCAATCTGATTGAATCATTTGTGCTCGATATTGAATTGCCGTCTAGCGGCACGCACCGTCTATCCGGATTTTATACCGTTAATGAGCCGGCTTTACAGGCGCTAAGTGCCCAGCAGCTAAAAGATTTACAGCAGCAGGGCCATCTTGAAACCTTGTATATGGTGTTAGCCTCGCAGTCACAAATAAATACACTCGTGCAACGCCGTCAGGCCGCCCCCGGGCATTGATATGGCTCAGCACGTCACCCCTGCCACTGTAGATGACCCTGCCTGCCTGCTAGACAGTCTGCGCGGGTGGAACAGCCCCCTAGTGTTAGCCGGGCTGGTCAATCACTGGCCTGTAGTACAAGCGGCAAATGCTGGCAACGCTGCCCTGGTCACTTATCTAAAACAGTTCGACCGGCAAATGCAGGTTGATTGTATGCATGTGCCATATGCCGAGCAGGGCCGCCTGTTCTACAACGCTGAGATGACCGGATTTAACTTTTCGCGGCAGCGTCAGCAATTTAGTCATGCGTTGGATATGCTCCTGGAACGGGAACATCAATGCCAAGCCGACTCGCTGTATGTCGGCTCAACCAGTATTGCCAGTTGCCTGCCAGGTTTCTTAGAGCACAATAACCTGCCGTTAGACGAAGCGAATGCACTGGCTACCTTGTGGATTGGCAATAAAAGCCGAATTGCAGCCCATTATGATGTGCCGGATAATATTATCTGTGTAACCGCGGGGCGCCGTCGGGTCACGCTGTTCGCGCCCGATCAGGTAGCCAATCTTTATGTGGGGCCATTGCACCTGACTCCGGCAGGCCAGGCGATTAGCATGGTCGATTTTGCCAAACCAGATTTCACCCGTTTTCCCCGCTTTCGTACTGCGCTGGATAATGCGCTTACAGTAGAGCTTAACCCCGGCGATGCGTTATATATTCCATCCATGTGGTGGCATCATATTGAGGGCACTGAACCGCTCAATATGCTGGTTAATTTTTGGTGGCGTGATGTGCCAGCCTATCTGGGCCGTAGCGAGAATACCCTGTACCATGCGCTGTTAACGCTGGCTCAACTGCCAGCGAATGAGCGGCGGGCCTGGCAGGCCATGTTTAATCATTATGTTTTTGAACTCAAGCCTGGACAATACGATCATATCGCTCCTCACGCCAGAGGCCCGCTAGGCGAACTGGATGAAGCCACCCTACGCCAATTTAAGGCGTGGTTGGTAAACCATTTAAAGCAGTAAAGGCAGAAGGCTCCTATGCAACAATCTCATATTCCTCATATTGTTATCGCCGGTGGCGGCACTGCTGGCTGGATGGCTGCTGCAGCGCTCACCCGGGTGCTTGGAAAACAGGTCAAGGTAACCTTGGTGGAAAGTTCCCAGATTGGCACGGTGGGAGTGGGTGAAGCCACTATCCCCACCCTGGTGTTCTTTCATAAACTGCTGAAAGTGAGCGAGCAGGAGTTTATGGCTGCCACGCATGCTACCTTCAAACTGGGCATCAATTTCGAACACTGGAAAAATACCGACCATAGCTATTTGCATGCGTTTGGGGTTACCGGCAAAGACTGCTGGGCAGCCGGTTTTCAGCATTTCTGGCTACGCGGGCTGGCAGAGGGGTTAAGCACTGATTTTGGGGACTACTGCTTGGAACGTCAGGCAGCCGCAGCAGGCCGCTTTGCCCATTTACCTAATAATGGGCTGAACTATGCCTATCATATAGATGCAGCTCGCTACGCGCAGTTTTTACGTGAGTTGGCCGAACGAGAAGGCCTGACCCGGATAGATGCCAAAATACAGCAGGTGAACTTACGTGACCATGATGGCCATATCAGTAGTCTGACCCTGGATAATGGGCAAACGGTGGCGGGCGATTTTTTTATTGACTGTACAGGGTTTCAGGGCTTGTTAATTGAACAGGCAATGCACACCGGCTATGAAGATTGGTCGCACTGGCTGCCTTGCGACAGCGCTGTGGCCGTACAAACTGAGGCGAGCGGCGCCCCCTTGCCGTATACCCGTTGTATAGCTCATGAAGCTGGTTGGCAATGGCGTATACCGTTACAGCACAGGGTGGGCAATGGAATGGTCTTTTGCAGCCATTATGCCAGTGACAGCCAGATTAAAGAAAAGCTATTGAGCAACATTGAAGGCGCGCCACTAAACGAACCAAAAATCATCCATTTTCGCACCGGCCGACGCCGCAAACAGTGGAACCGCAACTGCCTGGCGTTAGGCCTGGCCAGTGGCTTTTTAGAACCCCTGGAGTCCACCAGTATTCATCTTATTCAACAAGGCATTGTGCGCTTTTTGCGAATGTTTCCCACCAATGGCGAGGTGATTGAGCAGGATATTGCAGAATTTAACCGCCAGGCAGACTTTGATATTGAGCACATCCGGGATTTTATTATTCTGCATTATCATGTTACTGAGCGTAACGATACCGCGTTTTGGCGTCACTGCGCACAGATGGATGTACCGGAAAGCCTGCGTCACCGCATTGATCTGTTTCGTCGCACCGGCCGGGTTTTTCGCGAAGGTAATGAGCTGTTTGATGATTCCTGGCAGCAGGTAATGATAGGCCAGGGCTTGATGCCGCAACGCTACCACCCGCTGGTAGACACTATGAGCAAAGCCGAGCTGGAAACCTTGTTAACCCAGACCAAACAACACATTAAACGCACAGTTGATAAGTTGCCGGCACACCAGCAATATCTAAAACAATATTGTGGCTAGCCGTATCAGCATATTTTTAAGCGCTATTCATTACTGAATAATTCTATTACAGTACAGGTTTATAGCCCCCGGCGGCCTTTTATTGCGCCCCGAGTGGCGCCAAGATCATAAGCAAACCGGTCTATAAGGAAGTATCTGTGGCGTAATCACTACCCACAGCGCATAAACAATGGTAACAATAAAACAGGTAAGTGAACGTGCTGGCGTATCGTCAGCAACCGTGTCCCGGGTCATTAACAACACTGACACCGTGAAAGAAAAAACCCGCAAACTGGTGTTGAACGCCATGGCAGAGCTGGGTTATCGGCACAATACTATCGCCGCTTCGCTGGCCTCCAATAAAACCAACACCATCGGGCTGGTAGTGCCGGAACTGCACGGTTCATTTTTTGGTGCCATGATGAGCGGCTCTGAACAAGTACTGCGTAAAGCCAACAAGCATATGTTTGTAGTAGCCGGACACAGTGATGATGCGATGGAGCGTCAGGAGATAGACGCGCTTTTAAGCCGCCGTTGCGACGCGCTAATTTTGCATGTTGAGGCAATCAGTAACGAATACTTAATCAAACTCGCCAGCCAGAATGTGCCCCTTGTCGTAGTGAACCGCTACATTGAAGAAATCAGTGAGCAATGCACCAGCTTGGACAATGTTCGCGGTGGTTATATGGCTACCCGGCATCTCCTGGATTTAGGCCATACCCATATTGCCTACGCTGCAGGCGCCCTGTTTAAAGCTGATGGTGTGCACCGTTTGCAAGGCCATAAACAGGCACTACACGATGCGGGCATTGAAGCCGATGACCAGTTAATCGAAGAAGGCGATTTTCAGGCCCACTCCGGAGAGGCCTGTATCGATCGCCTGTTAGACCGCCAGCAGCAGTTTACCGCTATAGCCTGCGGTAACGATGAAATGGCGACAGGGGCAATTAATGCCCTACGCCGACGCGGTTTGCGGGTACCCGAGGATGTTTCAGTTATTGGTTATGATAATATTGATTATGCCAGTTACCTGACGCCCAAACTTACCACAATAGATTATCCGGTACGGGAAATTGGGGAAATGGCCGCGCGCTGGATTTTAAATCAGGCTTACGGGGATGCGCGCCAGTCGCTGACCCACATTCTGACACCTGAACTTATCGTACGTGGCACCACGCGGGCAATCTGACATTATGACTGCGCCGGACCTCAAGTGAGCGCGCAGTTTTATTGTATGGCCAGGCACTTCCCTTAAAATGTTCGTGTTAAAACGCTCCCTTTTGGTACTTAATGCGTAGGTAACTGGGTTTACTACTTTGCGGGTGGTTACGCCCGCTACAATACGCAGATGAAACAAAGGCTCATTGCTGCCTTTTACCGTCGTTAAATCAATAACAACAACCTACTCAGATTTCAGGCATCTTAACTTAATATATACGGGGTCCGTATGCAGGAAGAAAAACCGCAAGGAAAACTCAACCCGCCGGTGTTTTACACCGCCACTGCCATTATTGCAGTACTGGTTCTTTTTACATCGATACTGCCGAAGCAAGCTGAGAGCGCATTTAATGTCCTTCAGGAAGTCATTGTAACCAACGGCAGCTGGTTCTACGTACTAACCGTGGCCATTATTCTTATTACAGTGGTTTACCTGGGCCTGTCGCGCTTAGGTGAAATAAAACTGGGACCAGATCACTCTACGCCGGATTATAGTTACATTACCTGGTTTGCCATGTTGTTTTCAGCCGGTATGGGGATTGGCTTAATGTTTTTCGGGGTGGCTGAACCTGTGATGCACTTCATGAGCCCGCCGGTGGGTGAAGGTGAAACGATCGGTGCGGCCCGCGAAGCTATGAAGTTAACCTTCTTCCACTGGGGTTTGCATGCCTGGGCGATATACGCCATTGTGGCGCTCATTTTAGCCTTCTTTAGCTATCGGCACGGGCTTCCCCTCACCTTACGCTCTGCCCTCTACCCGTTAATTGGTGAAAAAATTTATGGTCCTATAGGCCATGCGGTGGATATCTTTGCGGTGATTGGTACGGTCTTCGGGGTAGCAACCTCGCTAGGCTATGGGGTTATGCAGGTTAATTCAGGATTGAATTATCTGTTTGATGTGCCGGTCGGTATCATGACCCAGGTAATCTTGATTGTGTTTGTTACCTTACTGGCAATTGTCTCTGTTACTACCGGGCTGGACAAAGGAATCCGCCGTTTGTCAGAGCTGAATATGGGCCTGGCGGTTTTACTGCTGATTGTTATTTTAGTCCTGGGCCCAACGGTGTACCTGCTTCAGGCGTTTGTTCAAAACACTGGCGCGTATGTATCTGACCTGGTTAGAAATACCTTCAACCTGTTTGCTTATGAAAAGACCGACTGGTTAGGCGGCTGGACAATTCTGTACTGGGGTTGGTGGATGTCGTGGGCACCGTTTGTAGGGTTGTTTATAGCCCGTGTATCACGGGGCCGAACCATTCGCGAATTCGCTATGGGCGTGCTATTTATTCCCAGCGGTTTTACCCTGATGTGGATGACCGTGTTTGGTAATTCTGCTATCGATCTTATTATGAACCAAGGCCAGACCGTGCTTGCGCAGACGGTCTCCGAAGATGTGGCTATATCGCTGTTTGCCTTTTTAGAAAACTTCCCGTTTGCTGGCGTACTGTCGTTTATTGCTACGATTATGGTTATTGTGTTCTTTGTCACCTCGTCTGACTCCGGCTCGATGGTTGTAGATATGCTGTGTTCAAACGGTAATGATAATACCCCCTTGTGGCAGCGTATCTTCTGGGCCGCGGCGGAGGGCGTAGTAGCGGCAGTGTTGTTGATAGCCGGTGGCCTGGGCGCTCTGCAAACTATGACAATTGTCAGTGCCCTGCCATTTGCGGTGGTGTTGTTGATTGCCACCTACGGGCTGCTTAAAGCGTTGCGGGTGGATATCGTTAAGCGCGAAAGCTTACAGTTAAACGTTAGCCCGGTGGTTATTGGGCAAAATTCGGGAGCCACCTGGGAGCATCGCCTGGCCAGTATTCTGGATTATCCCAATAAAAAGAATGTGAACAACTTCATCAACTCTGTGGTTAAAACAGCAATGGAGCGCGTGGTAAAACAGCTTAAACAACACGATGTGGAGGCTAGAATTGACGAAGTGAAGTCAGGCCGGGTGGTTTTTACCATTGAGTTTGAAGATGCGTTTGATTTCCATTACGAGGTTCGTCGCTATTCTTATGATCGCCCCAACCATGTATTGGAAGATGATGACGAGGCAGATGAATTGTATTATCGCGCCGAGGTCCACCTACGCGAAGGTGGGCAGGATTACGATATTATGGGTTGGCCGGAAGAAGCAGTGATCAATGACATCGTAGAGCATTATCAAAAGCATTTACACTTCCTGCATTCTCTGCGGTAAAACCGATTTAACGAAAGCGCTAAAGTAAATGCCCGGTGGTTATAGCCACCGGGCATTTTTTATGTCCGGTTCAGGCTGGCAGTCATGCGGGCGGTAAGTTCAGCAAACAAGGTTAGCTCCTGCTCAGTAAAATCCTCCCGCAAACGAGTATAAATCTGTTCATCCAACGCCATAATTTGGGCGTAAATCCGAGCCCCTTCAGCGGTTAACTGTAATAAATGGCTGCGCTTATCTTGCGGATTGTCTTGCTTAACAATAAGCGACTCTTTGAGTAGCGCATTCAACAACCGGGTTACCTGCGCCTTATCTTTGTGCAGCCGAAAACTAATTGCCTGGGCGGTGGTGTCCGATCCCCCTTCACCAATGACTTTGACTACCTGCATGTGTAACGGCGATAGCGTGCTATTGACGTTGTCTAACACGCTATACATGTGTTTGCGCAGTGCATGTACAAGTTCAAATAGCGTATTCACCGGCTTATTGTTCATTTTCCTTCCTTAATAGTAGACATTGTCTACTAAAAACTTTATAGTTGACTTTATCAACCTAATAGTGAGCAATGATAGCTTAATGCAAACCATCATGCACCCTTCTACGCGTACCCCGTTAATTTATAAAATAGGGGTCGTAAGTACATTAATATCGCTTATGGCTGGCGCATTGACCGGATTAATGACATACGTAACCGTAGGTTACACCGATGCATTTGGCCGCCACTGGCTGGCGTCATTTGGTTTAGCAATAGGTGTTATGGTGCCTTTGGGGGTGTTTACTATGGCCGCCCTTAGCCGGTTATTGGCTAAAGTCATGCATCGTCATACCCCCACCCGACAAAATATAGTTAGCGGTGCGTTGATGGCATTGATTATGGAGTCTTTACTCGCCGCCAGCACTGCCTGGCGTACCACCGGACTGGCTAATATTTCCGAGTACGGACAGGCGTGGTTTACCGGCTTTATTTCTGCACTCCCTGTGGGCTTATGTTTAAGCATTACAATGGCGCTCTGGGCCAAACCGCGTTTACAGCGGTTTATGGCCAGTTAGCCAGCACGCAGAATGAAGTGAGCCCATGCAGGTTCATTGCCCGGCACTCTTTTAATACTTCCTAACAAAAAGCCCCGTGTATACGGGGCTTTTTTATATCGTCTGTTAGCCGTAAAGCATATCTTCACCGGCTAAAAGCCATGCTTATAAGGTTTAGAACGGTATATCGTCATCAAAGTCAAAATCAGGCTCTGCCATAGGAGGCTTAGGCTGACCACCGCCTTGATTACCTTGCGCCGGGCCATTTTGCGGACGGCTTTGGCCACCGCCCTGATTGTTGTAACCCTGGTTTTGCTGAGGCTGCTGCTGATAGCCGCCTTGATTACCCTGGTTGCCTTGCGGACGCTGTTGATAACCGCCACCGCCGGTGTTACCACCTTCAGATTTGCCACCGAGCATTTGCATCTGGTCCACAATAATCTCTGTGGTATAACGGTCCTGCCCCTGCTGGTCCTGCCATTTACGTGTTTGAAGTTTACCTTCTACATAAATTTGCGAGCCTTTCTTCAGGTATTCTCCGGCTACTTCTGCCAGCCGACGGTACATAGTTAACCGATGCCATTCAGTGCGCTCCTGCACCTGTCCCTGCTGATCTTTCCAGCTTTCACTGGTGGCCAGGCTAAGGTTTGCTACCGCATTACCGTTAGGCATGTATCTAACTTCAGGATCAGTTCCAAGGTTTCCTACCAGGATTACCTTGTTCACGCCTCTACTTGCCATCGATATCTCCTGTTATGGTCTTTTATACTGCATCGGTCAGGTGTATAACCAGTACCGGCGCACCCTCTGATTAAGGGCATCAGTTGCAGTTCAGATTATTTGAAACGCCTCATTATAACGAAAAAAACATCCCGATAGGTGAAAATTCTCACGCAGATTGTCAGCTTACTGATTTTCAAGCTTAATAAAAACGTTGATTAAATACCGCTGGGCATAAGATCAGAATTTGTCAGCGCTCTTTCCCGACAGCCTGCTTGCCGTAGCTGACAGCAGGCTGTCGCAGGGCTCTATCAATACTGATATTGTACGCTCAGGCGCGCATTTAACGGCTCCCCTGTGGCAATGTTGTTGGCATTGTGGGCAGAGGGGTAATAGTCTTCATCAAAGATATTATCAATGTTTAGCTGAAACTTGAGCTTATCGCTGTGGTGATAATATAGCGCCGTATCCACCCGCCAGAAATCCGGTAGCTCAACGGCGTTATTTAATGTAGCGAACTGTTCAGACTGGTACATTACCCCCACCCCCAGCCGCCATTGGGCGTTAAAAGTATACTGATTCCATACAGAAAACATATGTTCAGGTAGTTGCGCCAAAGAGCGATTGGCTAACAGTCCTTCGCTTACCCGGCCTAACTCATGACCGTCAAGGTTGCTATAGCCGGCGTTGATATTCCACGCCGGGGTTAACTGGCCTACCAGTTGCAGCTCTACGCCCGAGGTTTTGGTACCGGTTAGTAGCGTACGCTCCGGATTATTAGGATCTTGTGTGGTGCCGTTTTCCCGCTCTACCTCAAATAATGCCGCGTTAACGGTGAGCGTTTCTGACAGGTTCCACTTTATACCCAGCTCACGGTTTTCAAATTCTTCGGCATCCAGTGCCTGTGATGTTAGGGAAAGCGTTAAAAACTGGTCACCTGAGCGTGGCAGAAAAGATTTGCTGTAACTTGCGTACATAGATACCGATTCCAGGGGCTTATAAATTAGCCCAACTCTTGGCGATACCTTTGTATCGGTACTGGTTAGCTGGCCGTTATTGCCGTCCTCTGCGCCATTTTCAACTTCTATCTGGTCGGCAACATCAATATCAAAGTTGTCGTACCGTAACCCGGCAACCAGTATCCAGTGCTCACTCAGCGATATCTCATCCTGCAAAAATACCGAAGCAAAATTAACGTTGGAAGCTCGGTCGCGGACCGGCTCAGTCAATGACATATCAGGCACTATCAGCGGGTTACTAAAAGCAAACGTAATCTGGTCATCTTCGGTCTGCGCAAAGAACGCATCACGACGGTCGTTATGGGTATCCTGGTCGCCGTATTCCACCCCAGCTAATAGCGTATGAGGCAGGCCAAATCCCTCAATCTGCCCTACCAGATTAATCTGCAGTAAAGTGTTTTGGCGCGTGGTGGTGTCTTTATACCCATCTAATGTCACTGTACCGGCGGCCGCGTCGAAGTTGACCGGATAGAGATTTTGGTAAAGTTTGTCGTAATCAGCGTACTGCAACGTAGCGTTAGCAGACCAATCGTTACTTAGCCGGTGCGCTACCCGCACCTTTGCAATGTGCGCCTGTAAGGTTGTATTGTTAAAACCAGGCTTGCCGAAAAAAGTTTCCTGCATGTTATCCAAGGGCGCGCCATCAGAAGAGGGAATCCCCCGATCGACCACTCTATCATCGTCAACATATTCATAGGATAGCCGCATCAAGGTATCGTCGTTCACTTGCCAGCTGTAAGTAGGGTTTAGCGCAAACCGCTCCCCATCCTTAAAGTCGCGATGGTTGTCGATAGCATCAAAAACACCGTTAAATCTAAAAGCCTGGTCTTTGTCTATCACCTGGTTGGTATCCACACTTACTGACCCGGCCCCAAAGGTATCGATACCTGCGTTAAACGCCGTGAAGCTGGCATCGGTATCGGCCACTTTAGTAACCCGGTTAATCACGCCACCGCCGCCTCCACGACCAAATAATAACGCGTTTGCCCCCCGTAACACTTCCACCCGTTGCAGATTATACAATGGCCGGAAATACTGCACGTCATCGCGTAGCCCATCCACAAAGAAGTCGGCGGTGGTGTTTTGACCGCGGATGGTGACCTGGTCTCGGTGGTCTTCGCCCAGGCCGATACTTACGCCCGGCGTATATTGCATTACATCGGCCACGCTAAACAGTGCCTGCTCACTGATTTGCTGCGCACTGATAATGGATACCGACTGTGGCACATTAATTAACAACGTGGGGGTTTTCACGGCATCTGCAACGTGTTGTCCGAAGAAGGCGCCCCGCACCGTGATGTGTTCCAAATCAGCCTCGGCGACATTGTCAGTCGCCTGCGCACAAATAGTATGGGTGGCCAGTAGGGCCAGACTTACCGCGTTAAATAAAGGTTTTTTGCTCACAGTGAAGTATCTCTCTAATATTTACATGAGAATGATAAGAATTATTATTCACCGAAGAATAACCACTTTAAAGGTTAATTAAAAGCAGTATTAATTTTTTGTAAATACTGATAGGTCACAGTGTTTGCCTGCGAAATAAGCAGGTTACCTGGGCGCTGGAGGAGCCTTCGCATTAGCGCCGTTATAGCAAGCTCCAGTATTGTAGAGCGCTTTTCTATGGACCTGAGTGGCAGAGACAAAAAAGCGCCGCAGAGGCGACGCTTTTTATTAGCTGAGTAACCAGTATGCGGTTACCTTTGACGCGGTGGATTTACCACCAGGTGGTATAGAACGCAATCAGAATCGCAACAACCGCCAGGGAAGACAAATTGAAGCTGGTTTTAGTGGCAAACCCCACTTCGCCCACATTAATTGCGCGTGGGTTATCTTCTTTGCTTTGCATCAGCGATACCGCAATGGCTAAGCCAGCACACAGTAAAAATACAATGCCGACGCGGTCAATAAACGGAATTTCTGGCAGGAACAACCAGAAGACAAGGCTGAATACGAATGACCCTAATGCCGCTACCAGGCCGCCATCAGCCGTCGTTCTCTTCCAGAACATACCCAGCATGAACAAGGCAACAATACCAGGGGTAAAGAAACCGGTGAATTCCTGAATATACTGAAAAGCCTGGTCAAAGTTACCCAATAGTGGCTTAGCTACCACCATGGCGATAATCAATGAAACAAAGCTGACAATACGTCCGACCATTACATAGTGTTGCTGGCTTTCGTCAGGTTTACGGTCACGGTAAATATCCATAGTGAAAATTGTCGAAACACTGTTGGTCATCGAGGCCAGAGAAGACACAATAGCCGCTACCAGAGCCGCAAATATCAAGCCTTTAAGGCCCACCGGCATCAACGTCATCATAGACGGGTAAGCTTGGTCAGCTTTGTCCAGGTCAGGCGACAAGATAACTGCAGCAATACCCGGTAAAACCACAATCAGCGGCATCATCAGTTTAAGGAAAGCTGCGAACACAATGCCTTTTTGCGCTTCAGCAATATTCTTTGCTGCCAAGGTGCGCTGGATGATGTACTGATTGAACCCCCAATACGACAGGTTCATTATCCACATACCGCCAATCAGTACTGAAATACCCGGTAAGTCAGCATAATGCGGACTATCTTCTGACAATATCATGTCGAATTTTTCGGGCAATCGGTTAGTCAAATCAACAAAACCCTGCCAGGCGCCATTACCATCACTGATCAAATTCAGCGTAGTGTAAGACAGAAAAAGACCGCCAATAACCAGTAACACCACCTGAATGATGTCGGTCATTGCGACTGCTTTAAGCCCCCCATATAAGGAGTACGCCAGCGAGAAAGCGCCCAGGAATATCATCCCCCAAACCAGGTCGACCCCGGCAATCGTATTGATGGCCAAAGCCCCGAGCCACAATACCGCGGTAAGGTTAACGAAGATGTACACGGCTAGCCAGAAAATTGCCATGACCTTACGAACACGGTGGTCATAGCGCTGTTCTAAGAACTGCGGCATGGTGTAAATTTTATGCTTAAGAAAAATCGGCAAAAAGAATTTACCGACAATAATCAGGGTCAGGGCCGCCATCCATTCGTAAGAGGCGATAGCTAAACCAATCTGATAGCCCGAACCCGACATACCGATAATTTGTTCAGCTGAGATGTTCGCTGCAATTAATGATGCCCCGATTGCCCACCAGGGCAAGCTTGAGCCCGCCAGAAAGTAGTCGTTTGTGTCTTTCTTTTGCCCGGGTTTTTCTCGCGAAACCCACCCGGCAATACCTATTAATGCGACAACGTATATAACGAATACCGCAAGATCCAACGTCTCGATGTTCATAGTGTACCCAACAAATTTTTATTTTATTTTTTCAGCGCCACCACGAGCGATCAGGCAAAAGCCCCCTGCTCTGCTGAGCACACGTAAATAGATTGTGTCAGCCCGGTCTTGTCATGATAAAAGTTATTCACCGTGTCCGACACCTTTTCCACCAGATTTTTTGGTACTAGCGCAACCACGCAACCACCAAAGCCTCCACCGGTCATTCGGACACCACCTTTACTACCGACGACTTGGGAGACAATTTCCACCAGAAAATCTATTTCGGGGACGGTAATTTCGAAGTCATCGCGCATAGAGGCGTGCGATTGTGCCATGTCCTGGCTAACCTGTTCAATATCCCCACGCTGAAGAGCATGGAACATTGAAACGGTACGTTGGTTTTCTGTGATGATGTGCCGGGCGCGCCGAAATACCGCATCATCCATGGTGGCTTGCTGAGCCGCCAACATTGGTAGATCAGCCTGACGCAGACTTGGCACCTGCAATATAGCCGCTGCCGCTTCACACTGTTGCCGACGGGTATTGTATTCACTATCTACCAGGCCGCGTTTTACATTCGAGTTAATAATCACAATCGCTAGATCGTCGGGCAATGCAGTGTGTTCAAAGGTTAACGCTTCGCAGTCCAGTAGCATGGCCTGGCCTTTACCGCCCAGTGCCGAAACCAGCTGGTCCATGATACCGCAGGAACAACCGACAAAATCATTTTCTGCCTTTTGCCCCAGTAGCGCAGCCTGCACCCCCTCAAGGGACAAACCAAACAATTGTTTGAAGGTCTTCAGCAACGCAATTTCAAACGAGGCGGATGAACTAAGCCCGGCGCCTTGCGGCACATTACCGGTTATCATCAAATTTACACCGCTAATTTGCGGATAATCCTGTTGG
Source organism: Alteromonas indica (assembly GCA_003056425.1). Classification (GTDB taxonomy): domain Bacteria; phylum Pseudomonadota; class Gammaproteobacteria; order Enterobacterales; family Alteromonadaceae; genus Alteromonas; species Alteromonas indica. The sequence goes on along the minus strand of PYVY01000005.1, from coordinate 63,090 downwards.
AGCATTTTAATGACGCCACGAACATAATTGGCCCAGCTTTGCTGATGGTCAAACTCAATATTGTCCAGCGCAAAGGTATTTTCCTGTTCAGCAAGATCTACCGCCACCGCATGCACCTGCCTGTCATCACGGGCAGAGGCTGCTATCCAGGTGCCAAAATTAATCGCCGCGGGGAAAACAAAACCGCCGTTGTAGTCGGTATGCTCCCCAATTAAGTTGACACGCCCGGGGGCATGGCAAAGCTGGCTTGGCTGATGGCCAAAATGGGCGGTAAATGTGTCGTGCAGTGAAGTCTGATCAAGCATGGTCTGCAGAATCCTTGTAATGAATTGTAGGGAGGGCTTGCAGGCGTTCAGCGGCCTGTTCAGGCGTCAGGTCGCGCTGGGCTTCGGCCATCATTTCATAGCCCACCATGAATTTTTTAACCGACGAAGACCGCAGCAGTGGTGGAAAAAAGTGCGCGTGGAGTCCCCATTCAGGGTGTACCTGACCATCGCTCGGGGCACTGTGCCAGCCCATAGAGTACGGGAAGGATGTAGCAAACAGGTTATCGTAACAGATGGTAATCTGGCCGATGATGTCGGCCAGAGCCTCCTGCGCCGTAGCATCAAGTTGGGCCAGTGACTGCACCTCAAAACGGGGTAACAAAATAATTTCAAACGGCCAGGCTGCCCAGTAGGGTACAATGGCTGCCCATAATGGGTTACTGCGCACCACCCGTTCACCTGCAGCCATCTCCCGCTCGACATAATCAAGTAACAAAGCGCGCTGATGTTGCTGGTAATAGCGGGTGAAGTTATCGTATTTTTTCTGGGCCTGGGTAGGCAAATGCGCTTGTGCCCATACCTGCCCGTGGGGATGCGGATTTGAGCAACCCATCATGGCACCTTTGTTTTCAAATACCTGTACCCAGCGATAGGTACGCGACAATTCGCGGGTCTGCGCTATCCAGGTTTTAACTACCTGCAAACGCTGTTGATGGGTTAGCTCTGGCAATGATTTGCTGTGGTCGGGAGAAAAGCAAATCACCCGACTGCGGCCCTGTTCCGACTCCATCGTAAACAAAGGATCAGCACTTTTCGCCGCGGGGGTATCTTCGCGCAGCGCAGCAAAGTCATTTTCAAATACAAAGGTTCCGGTGTAGACAGGGTTTTGCTCGCCATTTATCCGAGTGTTACCCGGGCAAAGATAGCAACTAGGGTCATAGTCAGGGCGTACCTCATCTGAAGGCGCTTCTGACTGTCCTTGCCACGGACGCTTCGCCCGGTGAGGCGATACCAGTACCCATTCTCCAAGCAGGGGATTGTACCGCCGATGCGGGTGATCAGCAGGGTCAAATGTAGTGTTCTCAGACGATGATTTCATTTAACGGGTTACTCCCCTTTTTGATTTTGGAACCACAAACGCATAATACTCGCATAGGGTAAACGCTTTACCTGATAAATCAATTTAATCCCTGCATGTTGGCAAAATTTAATGCAGGGAGGCGGTGTTTATACCGTGGAAAATCGCCATATCATCTGGCATTCATAGGTGTCACCTGGTTGCAGTATAGCGCTGGGAAATGCAGGTTGATTAGGTGCATCGGGAAAGTTTTGCGGCTCCAGTGCAAAAGCCTCACGATCCTGGTAATCGATCCCGGCTTTGCCGGGCCCGGTGCCGGTTAAAAAGTTACCTGAATAAAATTGCACTCCGGGGCTGTCTGTAAATAACTCCATGACTCTGCCACTCATTGGCTCTACTACGCGGGCAAACGGCGAGCTAAGGGTCATACAATGTTGCGACACCACATAATTATGATCATACCCACTGCCTATAGTTAGCTGCTCATCCGGCTGGTTAATATCTTGTCCAATGGCTTTCGACTGGCGAAAATCAAAGGGGGTGCCGAAGACCGATTGCATACTTCCTTTAGGAATTAACTGCGGGTTCACCGGTAAAATAGCATCGGCCTGCAAAGTGAGCTGATGATCCAGCACACTGCCCTGGCCGGCCAGGTTGAAATAACTATGGCTAGTCAGGCTGATGGGGGTCGCTTTATCAGTGATGGCACAGAAGGTTAGCGCCAGTTCATTGTGGTTATTTAGCGTATAGGTGGCCGTTATCTGTACGTTACCCGGGAATCCGCCTTCCCCGTCACTACACAGCACGCTTAACGTTATTCCGCATTTATCCGACTGACAAAACGGTTCCGCCTGCCATAATTTTTTGTTGATTCCGGCGGCGGCACTATGCAACGTATTGTCACCTTCATTTGTCATTAATGGGTAAAACGCCTCATCCAGGGTAAATCCCTGATTGCCAATCCGGTTGGCATACGGCCCCACCAGCGCTCCGATATAAGCGCCATCGTCAATATACTGCTGAAGGTTATCAAAGCCGATGACCACATCTGCTGGTATACCGTTTTTATCCGGTACCACCAGCGAGGTTACAATACCGCCAAAATTAGTAATACTTACCGACATACCCCGGCTGTTTCGTAATGTGAATAAGCTAACCGCTTCACTGCCGGCATAGCCAAAGGCATCGGTATCTACAGCGCAGTGCTGAGTGTCCGGGGCGCCGGAAGTATTACGGCTATTAGGTTGCCTCATAAATAAATTTCCCTGATCTGAATAATATGTGCTGGCGACCCCTGCTGCACAGCACCAAACATCATGTTAACATTATAGCAACAAGGGTATACGTTTTCCCCTTGTTTTAAAAGCGTATCCCTGATTTTCTTTTTATGAAATCCGGCAATCAAGGAAAATTTTTCCTTTAGCTTTTCCGATATTGCGTTAGCCATGCTAATCTGCGTGCGCAAGTGCCGCATTGCCTGACAATTGACCAATAAGGACAACAGTAACTTACATGGCTACCATAAAAGATATTGCCAATGCCGCCGGCGTTTCACTGGCAACCGTTTCCCGCGTAATCAACAATGGTCCCAAAGTTGGCGACAAAACCCGGGAAAGGGTTAAAAAAATTATGGTAGAAATGGGTTACCGCCCCAATGCCAATGCCCGCGCCCTGGTAACTCAGAAAAGCGCGTCGCTGGGCGTCGTGCTGGCCGAACTGTTAGATCCCTTCTTTGCTACTCTGGCCCACGGTATCGAAACAGTGACCCGGCGCCATAATGTACAAATATTAATGAGCGCAGGCTCTATTGAAAAGAAAACCGAGCTTAAAGCGATTGAAACACTACTGGAACACCGGGTTGAGGCAATGGTGGTTCATAGTAAGGCATTAGATGACGACACCCTGATAGAATTTGCCCGTCAGGTGCCCGGATTTGTGCTTATCAACCGCTACATTCCTGAAATCAGTAATCGCTGTGTGTGGTTGGATAATGTCGCTGGCGGCCGATTAATGGCGGAACATATGATTCGCAGTGGCCACAAAAATATTGCAGTAATTAGTAGCCGTTATCAAATTGTGGACCCCATCCAGCGCATCGATGGGATTCGGCAGGCTTTTGAAGAAGCGGGCCTGAGCTTACCTGAAAGCAGTATAGAATATGCGACCCCTGATCAGGAAGGTGGCGAAAAGGCGATTCAAAACCTGCTGGCGAAAAGTATCCCGTTCACCGGTGTGCTGGCGTACAACGATGCAATGGCATCCGGCGCTATGTCGATGTTGCAGGATCACCATATAGATATTCCCGGTAAAGTGTCGATTATTGGTTATGATGATGTACTGCTTGCCAAATACTGTCGCCCCAAATTAACTACCCTGCGCTACCCGATAGAAATGATGGCGGCAAAAGCGGCTGAACTGGCCCTGCAGTATGCTAGCGGTCAGCCTCCTGAGGATGGTGTCACCTTTAAATACACGCCCACCATCGTCAAACGTGAATCGGTATTAACTATTTAGTATTAAGATATTGGCAAAGGGTTTTGTTGGCTACCCGCTGTAGGTACACTGATAGCTCAATGGCGCTTGCAAAGGGAACCACGTGAACGAGCCTAATTATGATAATTACACCGTCGATGAGCTACGCTCTGCTCTGGCTAGCATAGACAGACAAGCTTACCCCGAACGGGCGGAAGAACTTGAACAACGGCTTATTGTGGCCGACAAGCTTGAGTTAGATGAAATCAATGATATCCCCCATTTCACGTTAGCCCGCCGCCGCGAACGCTTTGCCGCAGTGCTGATCGATTCACTGATTGGTTTGTTTTCATCTATTCCTTTATGGCTGTACTTCGGTTTGGAGCGGCTTAAAGCGCCCGATGCCACCGTTATCCTTAGTGCTATTGTATATAACCTCGTAGTTTATTTTGTTATTCATGGCTATTACATGGCCACCCAGGCGCAAACTGTAGGTAAACACTTTTTGCATATCAGGGTGGAAGATTTGCACGGCAACCAGGCATCTTTCAGCTGCTACTATTTTCGCCGCTATATGCCGATGGCAATAGCCTATTCCATTCCTGTGGCCGGGCCATTGATTGCGTTCATCGACCCTTTATTCATTTTTGGTAAGGCCCGCCGCTGCCTGCATGACTATGTGGCGCAAACGCAAGTAGGGTATGCCCCCCAAACGACAGAATCTGCGCCCCGATAACGAAATACACCCGCCGAGCTCGGCGCGCCTAAATGAATAAGTCCCGAATTTTTATCGTATTATCGCAAATTCATATTGTTAGCCTGCAATGCAGGCCACAATAGCAACTATAAAAACAAGTAACAGGAAGCTTCATGTCCCGCTTTATCGTAGGTAAACATTTTACCGGTATACTTTTACTGATTGCTACATTAGGTGCCACCCAGGCGGTGGCAGCTGACTCACAAGCCACCCTAGAGTCGTTGAAAAATAAGGCGCTGAATGATGATTTGTCGTATCAGATTGTCGAGTCGTTAACCACTGAAGTCGGGGCCCGCCTGGTAGGCACGCCAGCTGAGAAACGCTCAGTTAAATGGGCCGTAAACAAAATGAAAAGCCTTGGCTTTGATAAGGTATGGGTAGAAGAAAGCGAGGCACAGCTTTGGCAGCGCGGCGATCTTAGTGCCAGTATTGCTAGCCCGTTCGCCCACCCGGTGGCGGCCCTGGCCTTGGGTAATAGTGTTGGCACACAAGGTAAAACCCTAACCGCCGAGGTGATGGAATTTGCTGATTTAGCGGCGTTGCAAGCGGCTCCGGAAGGCTCACTGGAAGGAAAAATTGCTTTTGTAGCCTACAAAATGGCACGCCATAAAGATGGGCACGGCTATGGCGAAGCGGTAGGGGCCAGGGTTGTTGGGGCTTCTGAAGCAGCCAAAAAAGGCGCGGTAGCCTTTATTATGCGTTCAGTAGGAACAGATACAAACCGCTTCGCCCATACCGGTGTTTCACGCTATGCCGATGGGGTGAAAAAGATTCCGGCGGTAGCGATTTCTAACCCTGATGCTGATTTGCTGCAAAATACACTAAAGCGTGGCAAGCCGGTCTCATTTTCGCTGACCATGAGTGCCAGCGGCCCCACCGGCAAAACCACCACTATCGCCAACGTTATTGGTGAAGTTACCGGTGCCAGCAAAGCCGCTGAACTGGTAACACTAGGTGCCCATTTGGATAGCTGGGATGTGGGAACCGGGGCGATAGATGACGGGATTGGTGTAGGTATCACTCTGGCAGCGGGACATTATATCAGTCAGCTGCAACCTCGCCCTGCCCGTACGTTACGGGTTATCTTATTTGCGGCCGAAGAAATCGGCTTGTATGGCGCAAAAGATTATGTGCAAAAACATCAAGATGAAATGTCTCAGCATGTTATTGGTGCTGAGTGGGATTTTGGCAACGGCGCTATTTATGAACTGGAACCGGGCATTAATGAAGCAGCATTACCGGCCATGCGCGAATTTGCCGAGTCATTAGCGCCGTTAGGGGTCTCGATGGCAAACTCTAATACGGCCAAAGGGCAGTCCGACATGAGTGCCTTAGGTGAGGCTGGACAGCCGGCAGTGAACTTCAACCCAGATGGCAGTGACTATTTTGATTATCACCATACCCGCAATGACACGTTGGATAAGGTAGATAAGCAAGCCCTTAAAACCAATACGGCAATTTATACCATGTTTGGTTTCTTTGCGACCTCCACGAGTACCGACTTCCGGCCCCGTCCCGCCAGCTAACCAACGCGTAACATTCTGCCGCAAGCCACTGGTGGCGGAATGTTGCTAATACCCCGGATACTGTTCAAACGAGTTGATGAAATCGCGGTAGCGGGGAATCACTTTATCATTTTCCATGTTTTCGGCATGTCGTGCGCCCGGTACAACCAGAATCTCTTTATTGAAACTGGGCGAAACATCGTACAGCTCACGGCCAAAAGCCGCGGGGGTTAGTTCGTCTTCGCGCCCGGCTAAAATAAGCAGAGGGCCCTGATAGTTGCGGATATAGTCTGCGTTATCCACCATGGCCAAGTCTGCCGATACACTAAGATAGGTAAAATACCGGGTCCATTCCGGTACCATATTTTGCGCTACATCAGTAATACGATTAACGGCCCCATCTAATACCAGTCCATCCACTTCGCGCACCGTGGCGACATAGCTTGCCACAATACTGCCCATTGATAAGCCATGTACCACCGTAGGTAAGGTTGAAGGGAATACGCTTTTGCCATAATCGTATACCTGCAAAGCATCGGCTTTGATATTGGCCATGCGCATACTGCTGGTTTTCTGGCTTGCGCCCATACCTTGATAATCAACCCATAGTACATTGGCAGGAATCTTTCCGAACCGGTGCATCAGCCCCGATGATTTAGAAATGGTCATACCATTACCGCCGAAGAACACAATATTGACTACCGGCTCGGGGTACGACACAGCAATCCCTTTTAGGGCTACGCCCTGGGCATTGGTGAGCTCAACTGTAGTAATAGAGACTTCGGCTTCATCTTCGTTGACCCGCTGGTGTAGCTGTGTGGTGTCGATGGGTGTGATGGTAGTGTCTTGATGAACAAAACTAGAAGTACTTACATCAATGGCACAACCACTGATAAACAGTGCTGATAATAGCGCGCAGAATCCCCGGCGGAACATCGTTTTAACCTTGCTTGATTTTGTTATCGTAAGGCCGCGGCAAACGGGCCTGGCATAGTGCCAAAAAGCATTACACCCTACCCGTTGATGGCCAGTGCCGGGCCAGTATAGCCCACAAAATCATTGCTGCCTACGCATCTGCCCGGGTTAACCGGTAGGCAGCTGAATCTTCCCGGCGCGCACCAGAATACAGTCCATGCCTGCGCGCTGCGCAGCCTGTAAACCAATCTCGGTGTCTTCGAACACCACACACTTGTTGGCCGGAACGCCGATTTTTTCAGCTACCGTTAAAAAGGTTTCAGGGTGCGGTTTACCGTCAGTAACGTCACTGGAGGTAACCAGCGCGTCAATACGTTCAAGTAAGCCGTGCTGGCCTAACAGTTTTTCCGCCTGGCTACGATCAGCCCCGGTACCTACCCCAATTTTCATAGAGGGTCGGTAATGGTTAAACACCGCAATAGTGTCTTCAATTAGCGTGGGGCTGTGATCAAGTTCCCACCAGACATCCCGTTTATGGGCAGCCACTTCATCGGGATCATGATCCCGTTGGTGCTTGTCATTTAAAATACGTGCAGTGCCTGCGCTAGGCACACCACCAAGCTCATACATAAAGGTAAGGTCAAACGGATAGCCATAAGCTTCACAAGTTTTTTCCCAGGCCTGCATATGCGAACCCATCGAGTCTATTAATGTGCCATCCATATCAAATACAATGCCTTCATAGGCACTTAAATCTACCTTCATATTCATGTTCCTGCTGTATTACCTGATAGCCTTTTTATTGGGCTGTTTTGCGGGCAGACAAGCGGTATGTTTACCCGCGCTCACCGTTTTTTACGAATTGCAGGCCCATAGGGTGCACTTTGGGTAAGACTGTTTCAGCTTTCAAAGGTACGTAGCGTGACCGCCGCTTCGTTATAATCGAATGCTGCGGTAACTTTCAAATACACTACCCCTTCGGTGGCCGAAATATTACTTTCTTCCACGCCATCAAGGGCGGCCAGCGCCTCTTTTAGGGCGTCTTCGCGTGGTTGATTCACTGAAGTGTACAAGGTGACCCGACGTATCCGGCTAACCTCACGCAGCCCCTGTAACACCAGCAGCCATAAAGTGGCAGCAATGGCGCCTACCAGGTATGCCGTTTCTGCACTCCAGTGATCACTTACCAGCCCGGCCGTGGCGCCTCCCATAAACGCACCGAAAAACTGAAAACTGGCATAGATACCCATGGCCGTACCTTTGTTACCGGCTGGCGCAATACTGGATACTAACGCTGGGAAGCTTGCTTCAAGGTAATTAAAGCCAGTAAAAAACAGCACCACCGCGGCAACCACCAACCACTGATTATGGTCGGCATAGGCCAGCATGCCGAAGGCGCTAGCCATAAATACTGCTGCGGCCAACACTAAAGAGCGCGGCATCCGTCCGCGGGCCATCCCCATCATTACAATAAGCCCCAGCACTGAGGCGCCGAGCACCGGTAGATATAACTCCCAGTGGCTCTCCAGGGTCATATTAAAGTGCAGCAAGGTAACGGGTAATTGCACAAACAGCAGGGTAATCATCATGTGCAAAAACATCACACTGATATTAAGCCGCCATAACTGAGAAGAAAAAACCAGCCGTTTAAGCTGGCCGGCCTGGGGCAGAACATCCCCACTGCTAAGTTTGGCCGTAGTGGGAACCACCCATTGGATAAGCGGCATACAGCAAATAGCCAATGTGCCAGTAAGCAGGAAGATGCCACTTAGGCCCCATTGTTTTGCAATAATAGGACCCACCAATACCGCCAGGTAAAATGAAAAACCAATAGCAATACCAATAATTGCCATGACTTTAGCGCGCTGGGTTTCGCGGCTGACATCTGTGGCCAGCGCCATAATAGCCCCGGCAATGGCACCAGCCCCCTGCAAAACCCGGCCTACAATCATCATTGTCAGGCTCTCAGCCCCGGCAGCCACAAAACTGCCCAAGGCGAACATGCACAATCCGAATAAAATAACTGGTTTGCGGCCCCAGCGATCAGACAGCATGCCCATAGGAATCTGTAACGCAGCCTGCGTCAGACCATAGCCGCCAATTGCCAAGCCCACCAGTACCGGAGAATAATCGGGGTATTCCATAGCAGCGACTGCCAATACTGGCATTACCATGAAAAGGCCCATCATTCTTAGCACATAAACTAATGCCAGAGTCAGGGACGCACGTACCTCTATCGCGTTCAAAACCTTACATTTCCTCTGCGTTAATCAGGCCGCGAAGTGTAGCACAAAATCTCGTCCCGCCCATTAGTGGTTTAGTCTGACAAGGTGATCTGCCTTGTGCATGCGGCGTAACTAATGATTATTTTTCAAAGTCCAGTATGGCATACTGGACCTTTTGGCAATTGATGGATTTCAATGGATAAAATCGAAATACGTGGTGCCCGCACCCACAATCTGAAGAACGTCGATTTGACAATCCCCAGAGACAAGCTGGTGGTGATAACCGGTTTGTCCGGCTCAGGAAAATCCTCGCTGGCCTTCGACACCCTCTATGCAGAAGGCCAACGTCGCTATGTTGAGTCGCTGTCGGCGTATGCGCGACAGTTTTTGTCAATGATGGAAAAACCGGATGTTGACCATATCGAGGGCTTGTCACCGGCCATTTCTATTGAACAAAAATCCACCTCACACAACCCCCGCTCCACCGTGGGTACAATTACCGAAATTTACGATTACCTGCGTTTGATGTTTGCCCGAGTCGGCACCCCGCGTTGTCCTGATCACGATGTTACGCTTGATGCGCAAACTGTGAGTCAGATGGTAGATAAAGTGCTGGCAATGCCTGAAGGCGCAAAGCTTATGTTGCTGGCTCCGGTGGTTCAGGACCGTAAAGGTGAGCACGTTAAAATGCTGCAGAATCTGGCAGCGCAAGGATACATTCGGGCGCGTATCGACGGCGAAGTGTGTGATTTGTCCGACCCACCAGAGCTGGACTTACACAAAAAGCACACTATTGAAGTGGTGGTTGACCGGTTTAAAGTCCGTGACGACTTACAGCTGCGCTTAGCGGAATCCTTTGAAACCGCCCTGGAGTTATCTGGTGGTAATGCAAAAATTGCAGATATGGACGATGCCAGTATCCCGGAAATCGTGTTTTCCGCCAATTTTGCCTGCCCCCACTGCGGCTACAGCCTTAGTGAATTAGAGCCCCGGTTATTTTCCTTTAACAACCCGGCTGGCGCATGCCCAACTTGTGATGGCCTGGGGACCCGGCAGTTTTTTGACCCCAGCAGAATTTTGACCAATGACGAGCTAAGTTTGTCTGGCGGGGCCATTCGTGGCTGGGATAAACGCAGCTATTACTACTTTCAAATGCTACAGGCGGTCGCCGACCACTATGAATTTGACCTGACAAAACCTTTTGGTGAGCTGGCGAAAAAGGACCAGGACATCGTTTTATACGGGTCTAAGGGCAAGTCGTTAAAGTTTAAATATATTAACGACCGCGGCGATATCATGGAGCGTAAGCATCCGTTTGAAGGGGTTATCCCTAATATGGAGCGCCGCTATCGGGAAACCGAGTCTAACGCGGTGCGGGAGGAACTGGCTAAGTACCTTAGTCAACAGCCTTGCACTACCTGCGGTGGGTCGCGGTTACGGGAAGAGGCCCGCAATGTTTTTATTCAGGAAACCAACCTGCCCAAAATAGCAGATATGTCTATCGCCGGTGCCTTTGAGTTTTTTGAGTCGTTGGACTTGGTGGGCCAAAAAGCCCAAATAGCCGAAAAAATTCTAAAAGAAATTCAGGACCGCTTGAGCTTTTTGATCAATGTGGGGCTGAATTATTTGAGTTTATCGCGCAGTGCCGACACGCTCTCGGGCGGGGAGGCGCAGCGAATTCGGCTAGCCAGCCAAATTGGCGCAGGCCTGGTGGGTGTAATGTATGTACTGGATGAGCCATCTATCGGGCTGCATCAGCGTGACAACGAACGGCTGCTGAAAACCCTCACCCGCTTACGGGATCTGGGCAATACGGTATTGGTGGTAGAACACGATGAAGATGCTATTCGCGAAGCAGACTTTGTTATCGATATCGGCCCCGGGGCCGGGGTTCATGGCGGTGAAGTTATTGCCGCAGGATCACTTGATGATATTTTAAATTGTGAAGACTCACTTACCGGCAAATATCTGTCGGGCCGTGAACGTATTGAAATTCCCGCCGAACGTACACCGACTGATAAAGATAAATGGTTGGTGCTGGAAGGGGCGACCGGAAACAATCTGCAATCAGTGTCGCTGAATATTCCGGTGGGGCTAATGACCTGCGTAACCGGCGTGTCAGGGTCGGGTAAATCTACCTTGATTAATGATACCTTTTATCGGATTGCTCAGCGCGAGCTAAATAATGCCACCGCCAATGAGCCCGCTCCCCATACTGCGATGAGTGGTCTGGAACACCTGGATAAAGTAGTCGATATTGACCAAAGCCCTATAGGCCGTACACCACGGTCTAACCCGGCCACCTATGCAGGCATTTTTACGCCCATTCGCGAGCTGTTTGCCGGTACCCAGGAAGCCCGCTCCCGCGGTTACAAGCCTGGCCGGTTTAGCTTTAATGTGAAGGGCGGGCGCTGTGAAGCCTGTCAGGGCGATGGCGTAATTAAGGTCGAGATGCACTTTTTACCTGATGTCTATGTTCCTTGCGATGTATGTAAAGGTAAACGCTACAATCGTGAAACATTAGAAATTCAGTATAAAGGCCAGAATATTAATGAAGTATTGAGCATGACTGTGGAAGAGGCGCGGGAATTCTTTGACCCGATACCGTCCATTGCCCGCAAGCTACAAACCTTAATGGATGTCGGCTTGGCCTATATTAAATTAGGCCAGTCGGCCACGACACTTTCAGGCGGTGAAGCCCAGCGGGTGAAATTGGCTAAAGAGCTGTCTAAACGGGATACCGGCCAAACCCTGTATATACTGGATGAACCGACTACCGGTTTGCACTTCCATGATATACGGCAGTTGTTGGCAGTGTTGCACCGTCTACGGGATCACGGCAATACCGTCGTCGTCATTGAACACAATCTGGATGTGGTGAAAACCGCTGACTGGGTAGTGGACCTTGGCCCTGAAGGAGGCTCAGGTGGTGGCCTTATCATCGCTGAAGGTACACCGGAAACGGTGTCAGAAACCAGCGGTTCCCACACCGGGCGCTTCTTAAAACCCCTGTTAGATCAACAGCGTTAACTTTTCCCCCTGTGCCCGCCATGCTATGGTGGGCAGTACGCTACCCTATCAAAACAAGACAATTAATGAGCAACAATACTCCGTTTGAAGTTACCTTTGATGTGCGCTTTTGCGAAACTGATGCACTAGGGCATGTTGGCAACACGGTACTCGTACAATGGTTTGAAGCTGGCCGTGATCCGCTGTTTCGGTTGTTTACCCCCGACCTTGACCTAAAAAACTGGCCATTAATTCTTGCCAGCTACCACGTGGATTTTCATCAACAGCTGTTTTTTGGCCAGCCGGTCACGGTTAAGACCTATGTTAGTCGTATTGGCAACAGCTCATTTGAGGTACTTCAGGAAGCCTGGCAGAGCGAGGTTAAGTGCGCCACCGGCACCACCACCCTGGTACATTTTGATTTTGCTACCCAGCGCTCGGCCGCGATACCCGATACGGTGAAGGCAATGCTAGGCGAGCACTTAAAGGAGAGCTAACCATGTTTAGTGAGCCTACCGACTTTATCGAGGTCGTTGATGACGTTCTACCGGTGACATTGTGTAACGAAATAATTGCCCAATTTGACCGAAGCCCGAACCTATCCACTGGTCAAACCGGTGGCGGCGTTGATTTAGATAAAAAGCGCAGTGTGGATGTCTCGTTTAGTGAAAGCTCGGAGTTTTCCTCGTTCTTTCAGCCTGTGATGGAAAAAACCGGACAGGCCTTATTACGCTACATTGAAAAGTATTATTTTTCGATAGTCGGCCCCATCGGGTTAACTGTGCGCCACCCACAAACCGGTGAACCCGTGAAACTAACCGGGGAAAATTTTGCCGAGATAGGCAAGCCTAACCTGCCCAATCTACTCAATTACCTGTTCCGGGTAGGTGATATTAATGCCCAGCGTTATACCGCCAATGAAGGGGGCTATCCTTATTGGCATTCAGAAGTTTTCCCGCAGTTACCCCACAATGAGGCATTGCACAGGGTGCTGTTGTTTATGTTTTATTTAAATGATGTGGAGGAAGGGGGAGAAACCGATTTTTATTATCAGAATCGGTCAATACAACCGAAAGCCGGCAGAATGGTTATTGCTCCGGCCTATTTTACCCATACCCATCGTGGCCAAATACCAATAAGCAACGATAAATATATCCTTACATCGTGGTTACTCTTCAGTCGCGCAGAACATATTTATACCGCAGCAAAATAACCTGCGGTTGTATTTCAGGCCGCTGCCAGACGGTGTTCACGTAGCATTTTAAGCGCAGCAATTTTGCCATACTTGTACCCCCGGTCGAGTTTTTTACGATCCATGGTAAGACGTTTGACATTAAAACCAGCCGGTGGCGCCACAATATTAAGGGTAAGATCCGCGGGCGGATGCTTTAAAAATTCCAGCGTTTCATTATATACCTCAGCGCGGCCAAGGAGGGTGGCAAGCAACGCGGGCTGGTGGCCATACAGCTTTTCCAAAAACCAGTTCGATTTAACCGTAGGTTTCGAAAAGCCCAGCGGCTGAGACAGCACCACGGTAATCTCGCGCGCGCCCATTTCATAAGCTTTGCGAACCGGGATAGAATCGCCTACCCCGCCGTCTACGTAGCGGTGCTGGCCAATTTTGGGTTGCTCGCGATAGGCTACCGGTATTGAGCAAGAGGCGACCATCAAATCATCGATATTGTCTTGGTCGGCTCTGATGTAGTCGCACTGCCCGGTATCCACATTGGTGACACCTACATACAAAGGGGTGGTAGAAGGAGCGTAGGGACGACGGCTATCAAGCTGTGCGCGGGCCTGATGCCACAACCAGTGAACATCAGTCATATGGCCGCCACGGATAAAGCGCAACGGGCTGAAGAACTCACGGCGGGTAGCGTATTCGGTTATCAGGGTACGGCTAAGGCCAGGAATGCGGGAAACAAAAGTGGACAGATTGGTCGCTCCGGCCGACACCCCAATAGCAAAATCAAATTGCTGCTCTTTCGCCAAAAACACATCCAGCACACCAGCGGCGAAGACCCCGCGCATTGCGCCCCCTTCTACAACCAGTGCCTTTTTCATAACTCTTCCTCATGCAACCCGCTCTATGTAGCATTTACACTACATGGCAAAAATAGATATGTCAGACGAGAAAAAACGATACATATAATCACTTTTTCTCGTCCTTTAGGATGAGTTATTCAAAATGCTTGCCAAAGCGGGACGACAAGGTTCGCACCCGGCTGGGATAAATGATTAAAACGGCCCTACTGATTCGCCGGTCAAGCTGTAACCTACAGAAGCAATATCGCCTTTCCAACCTGCGGTAGATAATGTTCCGGTTACCCAAATGGCATCATACAAATCATCAATCGCGATGCCTTTTTCGAACTTCACATGCACAATTTGATTAGATGATGGAGGCGGAACATGAATACAGGCGCCAAAATAAGGCACCAACAAAAACTCAGTGGTGAGTTCTGCGGTTCCTTCAAGCGGTACCACAAAGCCTGGAATTTTTACCCGCTTGCCATCGTATTTTTCGACAACGGGCGCATCCGGCTGTAACTGAGTCATTGTTCCATCGTGATTCACTGCTGGCGCGGCCAGTTCATTAAAACCTTCTGGCACCAAGTCTTCCCAGTATACTTCTTCTGCTTCATTGGCACTTACCACAAAACATACCGTGGTCAGTACCAACAGCAACAATGATTTCGCAAATGACATAATGTTCCTTAGCAAATTATTTACCCGCGTATTATTTCATGTATTAACGCTGTTGGTCATTGAATTACTCGTATCGGCTGGACCGTTGGCCTGTTATCGACCATAAAAAAAGAGCCCGCTGGGCTCTTTTTGATGTTGCTATACCATAACCTGAATTATTAGGCTGACTGGTCGTAGCGCTTAATGCTACCTAAAATTTCTTCTTTGGCTGCCGCGGCGTCTGCCCAACCGTCAATTTTCACCCACTTGCCAGGCTCAAGGTCTTTATAGTGGCTAAAGAAATGCTCGATTTGCTGTTTAGTTAACTCAGGCACGTCGCTGATTTCTTTCACATCCCGATAAATAGTCGACAGCTTATCAATTGGTACTGCCAGTACTTTTGCATCAACACCTGACTCATCAGTCATGTTAAGTACACCTACTGGGCGGCAACGGATAACTGAACCGCTATGAATAGGGAACGGTGTCATAACCAATACGTCTACCGGGTCACCGTCTTCAGACAATGTATTGTTCACATAACCGTAGTTAACCGGATAATGCATACAGGTGGCCATGAAGCGGTCGACGAACATTGCACCGCTGTCTTTATCTACTTCGTATTTAACCGGGCTGGCATGGGCCGGGATTTCGATGATGACATTAATTTCATCAGGTACATTTTTACCTGCAGATACAGAGTTCAGACTCATGAATCGTTCCTTTGTGTTAAACCAATAATAAGTGATATTTCCTCAGGCAAACCTGCAATGCATAGCACAGCCTTGCCTGAACAAACGGGTAAAGTATACGGTTAGCGCGGCAAAATAAAAACAAACAATGTACACCTTAAGTGTTAGCTGCCTATTTGCCGCGCAATTTTTTACGTGTAAGGTTATTGTTGGTAATAACTCATACAGGTTTCTACTTCTTCTTTGGACCCCAGCAAGACCGGTACCCGCTGGTGTATTTCATTAGGCATTACTTCCATAATGCGGCCCTGGCCGGTATTTGCCAGTCCTCCAGCTTGCTCCATCAAAAATGCCATCGGATTGGCTTCATAGAGCAACCGCAGCTTGCCCGGTTTTGATGGGTTACGCTTATCAAACGGATACATGAAAATACCCCCCCGGCATAATACCCGGTGAATATCGCCAACCATGGCTGCTACCCAGCGCATATTATAATCTTTCTTGCGCGGTCCTTCCTGGCCCGCCAGCAAGTCGTCAATATAGGCCTTAACCGGGGCCTCCCAATGGCGCTGGTTAGATGCGTTAATGGCAAATTCGCTGGTTTGTTCCGGCACCTGAATATTCGGGTGAGTAAGGAGAAAGCCGCCGTGGGTTTTATCCAGGGTATAAATATGTGTCCCGCGACCGGTCGTCATCGCCAGCATAGTAGAGGGCCCATACAGTACGTAACCCGCAGCAACCATTTGTGTGCCGGGCTGCAGGAAAGCCGAAGGATCGTCGGCGTCCATCCATTGCGGCGCGTGGGTAATCGAGAAAATAGTGCCGATCAGGCTGTTGATCTCAGTGTTTGAAGAGCCATCCAGAGGATCAAAGCTCACCAAATAATTACCTTCGGGGTTACACGGTACCACTGTGTCTTCTTCTTCAGACGATATCGCTTTCACATAGCCTGAATCACGTAGGGTATCTTTAAGAATCTGGTTTGATATAACGTCCAGTTTCTTTTGAGTTTCACCCTGTACGTTTTCACTTAGGGTCGAGCCCAACACGCCCGCTAAGGCTCCTTGACTCACCCGAAAGGAAATTTCCTTACAGCCTGCTAATAATGTTCTGATAAGCAGAATGAGTTCGAGTGGCGCACCATCGTGCTGAAGTTGAGAATTTAAACGTTTCATGCGTGCGATTGCCTTGTTTTTGTAGGGTTTTAAAACATCGTTTTTACACAATAACCTGGCGTATAACCATCGGTTACCGGACGCCAGATTAACGATTTTGTTGCCTGCGGGGCGCATTACCCAAAGACACTGCAAAAACTGGCCCAGACTGCGGCACTGACCTTGCAGGCTATCGTTTCTTTTTTAACCGGCGTTTAAGATTGTACCTTTGAACGCGACTCAGGGGAAATGAGATATTCGCTCCTTTTGTTGCTTCTGGTAGAGTAGCCAACCTTAATAGCAAGGCTGAGTGTTTATGCACGTACATATTCTGGGCATTTGCGGCAGTTTTATGGGAGGAATTGCCGCCATCGCCAAAACCCTGGGCCATACGGTCACCGGGTCCGATAACAATGTTTATCCTCCTATGAGTACCCAGCTTGAGGCTTTGGGCATCAGCTTAACCCAAGGCTATGATCCCGCCCAGTTCGAGCCGGCCCCGGATATGGTGATTATTGGCAATGCCCTATCGCGGGGTAATCCAGCGGTGGAATACGTTTTAAACCGCAACCTGCCTTATACCAGTGGTCCTCAATGGTTATTGGAAAACCTGCTCAATGAACGCTGGGTAATTGGGGTGTCCGGCACTCACGGTAAAACAACTACCAGCAGTATGGTTGCCTGGATTTTAGAATACGTCGGCCTCAAACCGGGTTTTTTAATTGGGGGGGTACCGGAAAACTTCGGCATTTCAGCCCGTACCGGCGAAAGTCCGTTTTTTGTTATCGAAGCCGATGAATATGACAGCGCCTTTTTCGATAAACGTTCCAAATTTGTTCACTATCGGCCGAAAACACTGGTTATCAATAACATGGAATTTGACCATGCCGATATTTTTGCTGACCTGGCCGCTATTCAAACCCAGTTTCATCATTTGGTGCGCATGGTGCCCCAAAATGGCCTTATCTTATCCCCGGCTGCGGTACCGGCTATCCGCGAAACGCTGAACAAAGGATGCTGGAGCGAGCAGCAGCTGCTGGGTAAAGACTGGCAGGCCCAGCTGCTGAATGCTGATGGCAGTGCCTTTACCGTCTCTCATCAGGGACGTGAAGTGGGTACGGTGCGCTGGTCTTTGCTAGGCCAACACAATGTCGACAATGCGCTAATGGCTGTGGCCGCCGCCCATCACGCTGGGGTGCAAATTACCGACGCTCTGGCGGCGCTGGCTCATTTCGAGAACGTGAAGCGGCGCATGGAATGCAAAGGTACCGTGAATGGCGTAACGGTGTACGATGATTTTGCCCATCATCCAACGGCGATTGCGACTACCTTGGATGGTTTGCGCAAAAAAGTAGGTAACCACCGTATTATCGCGATTTTGGAACCCCGTTCAAATACCATGAAAATGGGTATTCATAAGACCACCCTGGCGGCCTCCTGGCAGTTGGCCGATAGCGTGTTATTATTTGAACCGGCTGGTATGGACTGGTCATTAGCTGACGCCGCCCAGCATAGTCAAACGCCAGCCGCCTGTTATGCCAGTGTGCAGGATATTGTTAATACGGTAACTGCAAATGCCCAACCAGGTGACCATATACTGGTAATGAGTAACGGCGGGTTTGAAGGTATTCATCAGCGCTTGTTAACTGCCCTGGCTGAACACGGAGAACACCATGACGGATAAACGTATTACGCTGGCAATAACCGGCGCCTCCGGGGCGCCCTATGCATTACGCCTGCTGGAAATGTTGGTGGCAGCGGAATATCAGGTGTATGTTCTGATATCTTCGGCGGCCAAAGTGGTATTTACCGCCGAAGAGGATATGAAAATTCCCGCTCGGCCTGATGCTGCGGCTGCATTTTTTACCCAACATTTTAACGCCCGTGAAGGACAAATCACCGTATGCGGTAAGGAAGAGTGGTTTTCGCCGGTAGCCTCGGGCTCGGCGGCGCCTAAACAAATGGTAGTATGCCCTTGCTCTACCGGTACCTTATCCGCCATTGCCTGTGGCGCCAGCGATAATCTGATTGAACGGGCCGCCGATGTGGTTATGAAAGAACGCGGGCAACTGATATTGGTGCCTCGGGAAATGCCCCTTTCCAGCCTTCATCTTGAAAATATGCTCAGGTTGTCACAAATGGGTGTCACTATAATGCCTGCTGCGCCCGGGTTTTATCATCAACCCAAAACCATTGCCGACTTGGTGGATTTTGTGGTGGCGCGGATCCTTGACCATCTTGGTCTTGACCAACAACTGATGGCCCGCTGGGGTTATCAGGCACATTCAATACAATCAAAGGAATAATGCACATGCATGTGTCTGCAAAAAATTCAATCAAACTGGCTGCCTGCCTGCTCACCGGAATGCTAACCAGCCTGCCTGCTTTGGGTTGGGGACAGACCGGCCACCGTGTAACCGGTGCGATTGCCCAGCGCTATTTAAGCCCGAATGCCGCGTCGGCTATTGCAGAATTATTGCCGAACGAAACCCTGGCTGAAGCCTCGACCTATGCCGATGAAATGCGCTCTAATCCAGCGCCCTACTGGCAAAAGACCAGCCCGCCCTTTCATTATGTCACGGTACCTAAAGGTAAACATTATCATCAGGTAGGCGCGCCGGAAGAAGGTGACGCGGTAACCGCATTGGCGGCGTTTACTGACACCCTCAAAAGCCCGCAGGCCAGCCGCCAGGACAAACAGCTTGCGCTACGTTTTGTGGTCCACATTATAGGCGATTTGCATCAGCCGCTGCATGCCGGTAACGGTACCGATCGTGGCGGTAACGACTTGAAAGTACGTTTTTTCTGGGAAGATTCAAACCTGCACCGGGTATGGGATAGCCAGATGCTGGCGCAACGTGAATTGTCGTTTACAGAATGGACTGACTGGCTAGACGCCAAAATAACCGCCGACCAAATCAGTCAGTGGAGCAGTACTGATCCGCAGACCTGGATAGCCGAAAGCACTAAGTTGCGAGATAAGGTCTACCCCGAAGATGCTAACGATATGTCTTACGACTATTTGTACGCGCACCTGCCACAGGCAAAAACCCGCTTACAGCAGGCAGGTATCAGACTGGCGCAATACCTAAATAGTGTATTCGCGCCAGCTCAGGCAACACCGCAAAAAGTGCCGCCGAAAGAAACAAAATCGGCTACCGCTTTGCCTGACCCCCAGTCTTAGTCAAGATCCAGAGGTTCGGGCGATAATATTACGCCGGTGCTGTCGGCATACAGGTGATCTTCTGGCAGGAAGGTCACCCCGGCAAAGTTCACCGGTACATCCACATCGCCAATACTCTCACTGTCAGCATTTACCGGAATGGTTGCCACCGCCATAATACCAAGGTCAAAATCACTTAACGTGTCGACATCCCGCACACTGCCGTAACACACAATGCCTTCCCAATCGTTATCGATAGCCAGCTGTGCTGACGTTGCATCGATTAACGCGCGACGTGACGAGCCGCCGCCATCAATTAATAGCACTTTGCCGCTACCCGGCTGTGCCAGCACCCGGTCAATCAGACCTCTGTCCTCATAGCACTTCACCGTGGTAATAGCGCCACCAAAAGAATAGCGACCACCGTAGCTGGCAAAAATAGGATCGACAACGTCGACGCTGTCGGCAAATAAATCGCAGAGTTCAGAGGTGTTATAGTCCATCGTAAAGCCTTCTCATGGTTGACTCGAAATTGTCCGGGATGTCGAACACGGTAATAACCCATCCATGACGGATTACACGCGCGACTAGCATAGCATTATTTAGCGCAATTCAAACGGGGCTTTTAACGCAATTTTCTGCTGTCCACGATTGATTTTTCCGGTTAATTCGCCGGGCCTTGTCATAAAGATTTCTTTTTTCTGTCACCCCAGGGTCATAGAGGTTTCGTAGTCTTACAATTACTCAACCGCCGGGGGGCAAGGCTATGCTTTTCAAATCCTTGACCAAGTACGACACCGATTTGTTTTATTTGTTGCACCGTAAGACACTCAAGCGCGACTGCCGCAGTATTATCTGGCTTTCAAAAACCGGCGACGGTTATCTGTATTTTGTTATTGGCATGTTGCTGTGGGGCTTTGAACAGGAACATGGAGAATTGTTTTTGTATACCGCCCTTATGGCGTACGCATTAGAACTGCCTGTTTACGTCATCTTGAAAAAAATGATCAAGCGGCCCCGCCCCTGCGATTTACCCGGGCAAATGACAGCCCATGTTACCCCTTCTGATAAGTTCAGCTTACCGTCCGGCCATACTGCCGCAGCGTGCCTTATGGCCAGTATTGTGGCGCACTTTTACCCCACCTTCGCCATTGCGGCTTATAGCTGGGCTGCGCTTATTGGGTTGTCACGGGTCCTGTTGGGGGTGCACTACCCTACCGATGTGCTGGCCGGTGCACTTTTGGGTATTACCATTGCTTCACTGAGTTTATCTCTATTAGGATAATATGAAAATATTGTACGGTGTTCAGGGCACCGGAAATGGGCATATAGCCCGCGCCCGCATTATGGCTGCCGCCTTAAAAAATCGTAGTGACATAGACGTGGATTTTATATTTAGCGGCCGGGAGGCAGATAAATATTTTGATATGGAAGTGTTCGGTGAATATCAAACCCGTAAAGGCCTTACCTTTACCACCCGGCATGGCAGAGTCGACAAATGGGCCACGCTACGACAAAACCATATTCCGCAGTTTCTAGCGGATGTAAAACACCTCGATACTGCCGGTTATGACCTGCTTATAAACGATTTTGAGCCGGTCACCGCCTGGGCCGCCAAGCGTGCCGGATTACCTTCTATTTCTATTTCCCACCAGGCTGCTTTTGGCTTTGCTGTACCTAAAACCGGCGATAACATTATGGACCGGATGTTATTACGCTATTTTGCCCCTACCGATGTACAGCTTGGAGTGCACTGGTTCCACTTTAATCAGCCGATTGTGCCGCCCTTTGTCTGCGAAAAACCGCTCAGATCCCCCGGCAAGACCCATGTGCTGGTGTATTTACCCTTTGAAGAAATCAATGATATACAGCAATTGTTAGAACCATTAAGTGAGCAACAATTTGTGTGCTATCACCCGGCTATTTCCGCGCCGTTAAGCCACGGTCACATTCAGTGGTATCCGCCGTCAAAAGCAGGCTTTCAAAAAGCGCTGCAACATAGTACCGGGGTAATTGCCAATGGTGGCTTTGAGCTATCCAGTGAAGCGTTACAGTTAGGTAAAAAGTTACTAATAAAACCCCTGCATGGGCAGTTTGAGCAACTGTCTAACGTTCTTACCCTGAGCCGACTGGACTTATGCCAGACTCTGTTTCAGCTGGATACCGATATAGTCGAAGAGTGGTTAGCCGCGCCGGAAAACGAACCCATTGAATTTCCCGACGACCCCGGGGTATTGATAGACTGGCTACAACGCGGTGATTTTAAAGATACCAAAGGCTTGTGTGATGCATTGTGGGCACGGGTCAAATATGGCGACAAAACCCGCGAAAAACTATTGTCTCTTGCAATTTAAATCGGCAATGCGATGATATCGGCACATTAAGCTATTCCCGACGGGACTGACGTGCTAAAAAAACCCTGTTTACTCCTTATTTTTGTGTTGTCTTCAGCCTTGCTATCTGCCTGCGGCTACCGGGGCGATTTGTATCTTCCAGACGAGGCGCAATCCAATCAGACAGAAGCACAGGACAGCACACCCGCTAACGCTGCTAAAGGCCGAGATTAATGGATTACTTCGTTTATCGCGACAATCATCTTTTTGCTGAAGACGTTGCAGTGGCAGAGATTGCCGCCCAACACCATACCCCTGTTTATATTTATTCGCGCGCAACCCTGGAGCGTCATTGGCGTGCTTTTGACGATGCGCTGGGCAGCCATCCTCACCTTATCTGCTATGCGGTAAAAGCCAACTCCAATATTGGTGTACTTAGCGTACTGGCAAAGTTGGGCTCGGGCTTTGACATTGTCTCTGCTGGCGAGCTGGCCAGGGTTATCGAAGCTGGCGGCGATCCGGCGAAGGTTGTATTTTCCGGCGTGGGCAAAAAGCATGCAGAAATCCGTTACGCGTTGGAACAGGGCATCATGTGCTTTAACGTGGAGTCTGAACCAGAGCTGCACCGTATCAATGAGGTAGCTGCCACCCTGGGAGTGCAGGCGCCGATATCATTGCGCATCAATCCGGATGTCGATGCCAAAACCCACCCGTACATTTCTACCGGGCTAAAAGCCAATAAATTTGGTATTGCTCGGGAGCGTGCGCTGGCAACCTATGAACTGGCTGCGGGTTTATCCAACCTCAATATTATTGGTATGGATTGTCATATCGGCTCCCAGCTTACCGATATCGACCCGTTTGTAGATGCCCTTGACCGGTTATTGGTGCTAATTGATGAACTGGCCGCTAAAGGGATTCATATTCATCATCTGGATGTAGGCGGCGGTCTGGGGGTAACCTATGATAAAGAATCGCCCCCACATCCTAAAGAATATGCTGCCGCCCTGGCCCAACGCCTTACCGGCCGCGACGCACTAAAGCTTATTTTAGAGCCAGGCCGCGCGATTGCAGCCAACGCCGGAATTATGGTCACCCAGGTTGAATTTATTAAAGAGGGTGAAGAAAAGCACTTTGCCATCGTTGATGCTGCGATGAACGATCTGATTCGTCCGGCGTTGTATAGCGCCTGGCAAAATATCATCCGGGTGGATACGCAGACCCAGGCGACGCCCCGGGTTTACGATATTGTAGGGCCTATCTGCGAAACCGGCGATTTTATTGGTCGCGATCGTGAATTGGCGGTAGCGCCAGGCGATTTACTGGCAGTGAGAAGCGCCGGCGCTTATGGTTTTGTAATGGCCTCCAACTATAATAGCCGGTGCCGCCCGGCGGAGATTATGGTCGATAAAAATCAGGTTATCGTGGTACGTGAGCGAGAAAATCAAAAAGATCTCTGGAAAGGCGAGTATAAACTTCCGTAAACTAGAGGCCATAACACACAGGCAGTAAAGCGGTAAATGCAAATTCAATTTTCCAAAATGCACGGACTGGGCAATGACTTCATGGTAGTGGACAACGTTACCCAGAATGTCTATTTTTCTCAGGACAAAATTCAGCAGCTGGCTGACAGGCACTTTGGAATTGGTTTCGACCAGCTACTTATGGTCGAACCTCCTTACGACCCTGACCAGGATTTCCACTACCGCATATTCAATGCTGATGGAACGGAAGTGAACCAGTGTGGTAACGGGGCTCGCTGCTTTGCTCGTTTTGTTAAACTGAAAGGCCTGATTAACCGAAATAAAATACTGGTTAGTACCAAAGCCGGAAAAATGGTGCTATACCTTGAGAAAGACGGTCAGGTTACGGTTAATATGGGTAAGCCTGAATTTGAGCCCGCACAAATTCCATTAAAAGCCAATAAACAGGAAAAAACCTACCTTATCCGGGAGGGTAATCATACCCTGTTTTATGGCGCGGTCTCGATGGGCAACCCCCATTGTGTGCTGGAAGTAGACAATGTCGATACCGCCGAGGTAGAGACCATTGGGCCACTGTTAGAAAAACATGAGCGTTTTCCTGAAGGGGTAAATGTTGGCTTTATGCAAATTATCGATCCTACTCATATTAAACTGCGTGTGTTTGAGCGTGGCGTAGGAGAAACGATGGCCTGCGGCAGTGGGGCTTGTGGCGCCGTAGCTATTGGCCAGATTCAGGAAAAGCTGGGCAAAGACGTGAAAGTAGAGTTACCAGGCGGTAATTTACGCATTCGCTGGCAGGGGCCAGGATCAGTATTAAAAATGACCGGACCGGCGGAACATATTTATGACGGACAACTGAATATATGAATGATGTGTCAGGGAAGGCTAATTCTACACTAAAGCTCACCCCGCAGTATGACGAGGCGAATCCGGTATCAGCTGAAGAGGTCAGCGCTTACCTGTTACAACATCCCGAATTTTTCACTCAACATCCGGAATTACTTGAGCGCCTGAAAATTCCTCATGCGCTCAAGGGCAGCGTATCGCTGGTAGAAATTCAAAGCGAACAACTGCGCAAAAAAGTACGTCAGCAAAATTTCAAACTCAATCAGCTGATTGGTATTGCGCGCCAAAACGAAAAAATATACCGCGTGTATACCGACCTGAATGTGCAGTTGCTTACGTGTAAAAGTGTGCCTGAGATTCAGCTTAAACTGGAAGAAGTACTACAGGAAGAGCTGGATCTGGCCTCTGTCACGCTACGTTTATTTAGTGGCCCCCATGCGTTACCCGAATTACAACGCCGGTTGTTTGTTGAGAAGCGCTTTAAGAACAGTCCTTTTTTCTTTGGCCGGTTGAGTCAACATGAACGCCAGCTACTGTTTGGTGAAGATATCGCCGAGTCGGCTGCGCTTATTTTACTAGGCGACAAACAGGAAATTGGGCTGATAGCAGTGGGCAGCCGCGATCCCAGTCACTTCACCCCGGATATGGACACTTTGTTGTTGAAACAACTACAACAGGTGCTCAATATCGTTATTCCTGATTTACTAAGATACTAATGTCCACCAGCGCGTCACCGGCTGAGCTTACAGATGCCTGCGCCTTTTGGCTGGACAAATTTCTTCTGCATTTACGCATTGAACGGGGGCTATCGCCTCACACCCTTTCCAATTACCACCGTCAATTAACCTATATTGCTACCACGCTATCGTTGGAAGATTGGTCTGGCCTTACCCCGGCTGATGTAAAACGTGTACTGAGCAGTTCGAAGCGGGAGGGCCAGCATGCGCGTAGTATCGCTTTGCGCTTGTCGGCGCTGCGCACCTTTTGCCGATATCTAATTGATCAGGAACAGTTATTCAGTAATCCGGTAGAAGGCATACAAGCGCCTAAACAAGGCCGGCCATTGCCCCGCCAGTTGTCTGTAGAGGATATGCAACATCTGCTCAATAAAGATGAAGACGCACTTCTGGCCATACGCGATAAAGCCATGTTTGAGTTATTATATGGATGTGGGATACGGCTGAGTGAATTAACCGGCCTGAATCTGATGGACTGTCAGGCTGACGGCACGTTAAGGGTGCGGGGTAAAGGCAGTAAAGAGCGGGTATTGCCCATGGGCAAAATGGCCCGCCAAGCCATGTCGCAATGGCTGGCAGTACGTCCACAATTTTGCCAACCAGACGAAAAAGCGGTATTCGTTAGCCAGCAAAAGCGTCGTATTTCTAATCGGCAAGTGGCTAACCGGTTAGAAGTTGCCGCTATTGAACAAGGTCTAGGACGCAAAGTGAGTCCTCACAAACTGCGTCACTCCTTTGCGACTCACGTGTTAGAGTCCAGTGGCGATCTTCGTGCAGTACAGGAATTACTCGGGCACGCTAATTTATCTACCACGCAAGTCTATACTCATCTGGATTTTCAGCATTTAGCCAAAGTCTATGATGCGGCTCATCCCAAAGCCCGGAAAAAAACGTAGTATTGAAGCCGTATGCTTGCGTACAGATTGTATAATTAAAGGAGCCATCATGCGCTTTTACCGTCCGTTAGGGCCTGTTAAGGCTATGACCTTTGACCTAGACGATACCCTATACAACAATGGCCCTGTTATTCGTGCAGCCGAAGTAGCATTAAAGGAATACCTGAGTAAGCACTATCAGCAGGCAGCCTTACTCACCGCCGCGAATTGGCAAAGTATCAAATACCAGCTCATTTCCGACGACCCGCGCCTAGCCAGCGATATGGGGCAATTAAGAATGCGTTCGCTGGAACAGGCATTGGGCAAGGATGTGACCCAACCCGAAGCGCTCAAAGCGGCAGCCCAGGCATGTTTCGACTGTTTTTACACCGCCCGTAGTCAGTTTGGTTTAGCCGAGGACGTTCACCATACGTTAGCAGAACTGGCTACCCGTATCCCCTTACTGGGTATAACTAACGGCAATGTTGATACGCAGGCCACAGGCCTGAGCCGCTACTTCCCCACCGTCTTGCACGCCAGTCTGGAGCGGCCCATGAAGCCTTCACGACATATGTTTGATGAAGCAGTAAGTTTATTGGATGTGCCTGCCGAACAGATTTTACACGTGGGTGATAATTTGGAAAAAGATGTGTATGGCGCGGTGGCCGCTGGCATGCAAAGCGCCTGGTTCGCCTGTAACCGGCCTATGGATATTCGTACTGAGGCAGTGCGGGTGCTCCCTCATGTGGAACTGGCCCGCCTGGATGAATTGCACACTTTACTATAGACCGACAGCGCGCTGATTTGGCCGCTAGCGTGGTTACTCCAGCGTACCGTTGTCTTCTAACACATTTTGTCTCATCGAGTCACAAGGTCGCTGGCAGCAAGGACGCCCTACTACTTTGGCTGGTACGCCTACCACGGTAGTATGGGGTGGCACGTCACTCAATACCACACTGCCCGCTCCCACTTTAGAACCCTCACCAATTTCAATATTGCCGAGAATCTTGGCCCCTGCACCTACTAATACACCCTGGCGCACTTTGGGATGACGATCGCCTGATTCATTACCCGTGCCACCAAGTGTCACGCTTTGCAATAAGGAAACGTAGTCTTCTATTACGGCGGTTTCACCGATAACTATACCAGTGGCATGATCGAACATGACACCTTTACCTATTTGTGCAGCCGGGTGGATATCTACCCCATAGGCTTCAGAATTTCGACTTTGTAAAAATAACGCCAGTTGATGACGGCCTTTTTTCCACAGATAGTTGGCCATTCGATGAACCTGAACGGCCTGGAAACCTTTGAAGTACAGCAAAGGTGTCAGATAGTTGTTCACTGCCGCATCTCGTTCGTGGACAGCTTTAATATCTTCTATTGCTGAATCCACAATAGCGGGCTCTAGCAGGTAGGCCTCGTCAAACACTTCACGAATGGCTAAAGCAGGCATCACATCATCGGCTACTTTATTTGACAGAATGAAGCTCAGCGAAGACTCAAAGTTATGGTGAGTCAAAATGCAGGCATGAATATAACTGGCCAGTAAGGGCTCGTTATTGGCTATCGACTGCGCCTCTTTTTTGAGGTCAAGCCAGAAGTCGGTAGTTTGGTTAAGTACCTGCATAGCATGTTCCTGGTGGTAGCTTCAATGAATGAGCCCATACAGTGGCATTGCTGAGAAAAAATTCAAGGTAAAGGCGAGAAAAAGCGCATGGTCAAGATAAATCGCAATTTGTACCGTTATGCTGTGGTTATTGTTCATCCGGCCGAATGAAGAATTTTTCATACAAAAATTGCGTTGTGCTATGTAAAAGGTGCACGCCTGAGCCCCAAACCGGCACCGCATTCGTGTAGGCCGACCATCTAAAATACGCACTATACCCTATATATCAATGCCTTATAAAAACATGTGGCAAGCAGGTACAGGCTATGCAGGTAACTAAGGGTGCTCGGCTCGAAAGAGCACCTATTAAAGTGTTATAAGGAGAAATGCATGAACAATGATCGCTTCGAAGGTAACTGGAAAGAGATGAAAGGCAAGGTTCAGCAGAAATGGGGCAAACTTACAGATGATGATTTGGATGTCATCGATGGCCGGCGTGAAGAACTAGTCGGCAAAGTTCAGCAGCATTATGGCAAATCCCGCGAAGAAGCTGAGCGTGAAGTAGACGGTTACTTTAACTAGCATTTTGAGGGTGTTGTACCACCGTTGTACAACACCCGCTCTTTCCCCTTTACGTCCCTCTCCAAGATAAATTCCCTACCTGCCCTGTATAAACGCACAGTTCACTGGCATAATTGCGTGGCATAAATCAATGCCCCTTATTTTCTTTTTATCAGATAACAGGTAGCCGCAAATTATGGATGTATCGTTACTGCTCGACAGCTTAAATGACAAACAACGTGAAGCAGTAGCAGCGCCGCTTTCAAACATGCTTGTTCTGGCTGGCGCCGGTAGTGGTAAAACCCGTGTATTGGTTCACCGAATAGCTTGGTTGATGGAAGTGGAAAATATTACGCCATTTTCTATCTTGGCGGTTACTTTCACCAATAAGGCCGCACGCGAAATGCGGGGCAGAATTGAAAGCCTGATGGGGCGCGGGCTCAATAGCATGTGGATTGGTACCTTTCATGGCTTAGCGCACCGCCTGCTACGTTCCCATCATGCCGAGGCTGGGTTACCTGAAAACTTTCAAATTCTGGACTCAGACGATCAGTATCGCCTGGTCCGCCGTATATTGCGCGCTATGAATCTGGATGAGAAACATTGGGCCCCTCGCCAGGTTCAGTGGTACATCAATGGAAATAAAGATGAAGGATTACGCCCTCAGCATATTGAAACCCATGGTGACGCCACCGCCCAAAAAATGCGTGAAATCTACACAGCTTACCAGGAAGCCTGCGACCGTTCCGGGTTAGTCGATTTTGCCGAGCTGTTATTGCGGGCCCATGAGCTGTGGGCAAAAAACCCTGAAGTGCTGGCTCATTACCAGCGCCGCTTTCGGGCGGTATTAGTGGATGAGTTTCAAGATACCAATAACATTCAGTACGCCTGGCTGCGCATGTTATGTAGCGGCAATACCAATAATATTATGATTGTAGGCGACGATGACCAGTCTATTTACGGTTGGCGCGGCGCCAATGTAGATAATATCCATAATTTTTTGAAAGACTTCGGTGACACATCAACTATCCGCCTGGAACAGAATTACCGTTCCACCGGCAATATCCTTAATGCAGCCAATGCGGTTATCGACAATAATTCCGGTCGCTTAGGTAAAGAGCTATGGACCGAAGATAGCGAAGGCGAGCTTATTTCGGTTTATGCGGGCTTCAACGAACTTGATGAAGCCCGCTTTATTGTTTCCCAGATAAAAAGCTGGATAGATGACGGAAATAGCCTGAACGACAGTGCCATTTTATACCGGAATAACGCGCAATCACGGGTATTAGAAGAAGCGTTGCTACATGAGGGTATTGCTTATCGCATTTACGGCGGCCTGCGGTTCTTTGAACGCCAGGAAATAAAAGACGCACTGGGCTATCTGCGTATGCTGAACCACCCGCATGACGATGCTGCTTTTGAACGGGTAGTGAATACCCCAAGCCGGGGCATCGGCGAAAAAACCATAACCCAGGTACGGGCCGCCGCCCGTGAGCAAAATTGTTCACTATGGCAGGCCAGTAACCTGCTGCTTACCGAGAATAGCCTGACGGGGCGGGCGTCTAAGGCGCTACAAGCGTTTACCACGTTGGTCAGTGAACTGGAACAAGCGGTGCATGGATTGCCGTTGGAAGAACAGGCCGACAAAGCCATTCGCCAGTCCGGACTATATGCCATGTATCAGGCCGAGCGCGGTGAAAAAGCCCAGGCCCGCCTGGAAAACCTTGAAGAGCTAGTCACTGCCTGTAAGCAGTTTATCGTGCCCGAAGAAGCCGAAGAAATGACACCTATGAGTGCATTTTTAGCCCACGCCTCGCTTGAAGCCGGAGATACCCAGGCCGACTCTGAGCAGGACGCGGTGCAGATGATGACTATCCACAGTGCGAAAGGCCTGGAGTTTGGGCTGGTCTTTTTAGCTGGGGTGGAAGAAGGCATGTTTCCCTCTCAAATGACCAATGATGAACCAGGGCGTATGGAAGAAGAGCGCCGGCTTTGTTATGTGGGCATGACCCGGGCCATGAAAAAACTGTTCATAACATACGCAGAAAGCCGCAGAGTATACGGTCAGGACAAATTTCATACGGCATCGCGGTTTATTCGCGAAATTCCGGGCGAATATGTTCAGGAAGTACGTCTTAAAAGCCAGATTTCGCGCCCAGTGCATAACCGGTTTAGCCGTATGGCTTCCCATGAAGCCTTTGAAGGTAGCGGCTTTGCCTTAGGTCAGCGGGTTGAGCATCCAAAGTTTGGTGAAGGTGTTGTACTGAATTATGAAGGCTCTGGGGATCATGCCAGGGTGCAGGTTAACTTTGATGACTTCGGTTCAAAATGGCTGGTGATGGCCTATGCTAAACTAAAGGCTAATTGAAGATAGACTGTGTTGTCGCACAATGGCCGGACACTCAACGGTTGGCGGCAGATATGCAAAAGAAAGTTCTGGTAATTGAAGACAGTAGAATGGCAATGAATATTGTTGTCAAACTCATCGAAAAAGCCGGTTTAGAAGCTGTGCCGGCGCAGTCGCTTACCGAAGCCAAACATCTGTTTTCCCACTCTATTCCCGAAGCATTTTTATGTGCGATTGTGGACTATAGCCTGCCCGATGCCGCCAATGGTCAGGCTATCGACTTTTGCCTCGACTGTGTCCTGCCGACCATCGTGGTAACTGGCCGCATGGATTATCAAACTCGCAGCGATGTACTGAGCCGTGAGGTGGTCGACTATATCCCCAAAGAAAATGCACAAACCTATGATTATTTGAGCCGCTTACTGGTGCGCCTTGAACGTAACAAACATATTGGTGTGGTGGTTGCCGGCCAGGATAGGGCCTCGGCCCGACATATGCTGTCGTTGCTGAAACGGCATAATTTTACCACCTACGAAGTAACTAATGCCGCCGATACCCAGCAGCTTCTGCGGGAAAACCGGAATATCAAAATGGTTATCACCGGGGCAGAATTCGACGACCAAAACAGTACCGCCCTGATCGCCAACCTACGGGTTGATTATGCTAAGGAACGCCTGGCCATCATCAGCGTATGTGATAACGACAATGAAATGAATTCCGCGCGTTATATCAAATCCGGGGCCAACGACTTTTTGCTTAAGCCATTTTGCCATGAAGAGTTTTTGTGTCGGATAAGCCAGAATATTGAGCTAATTGAACATGTCGAAGCGCTTACTATGATGGCCAATACCGACTTTTTAACCGGGCTGTTCAACCGCCGCTATTTTTTCGACAAGCTGGGCCCCTTGGTAAGCAATTCC
Organism: Alteromonas indica; assembly: GCA_003056425.1. GTDB lineage: Bacteria > Pseudomonadota > Gammaproteobacteria > Enterobacterales > Alteromonadaceae > Alteromonas > Alteromonas indica. Next base: position 31,454 of record PYVY01000005.1, on the reverse strand, counting down.
CCCCAGGCGCAGGCGTTGGCCGTTATCGATTTAGATTTTTTCAAGCAAGTTAACGACACTTATGGCCACGACGCCGGCGATGGGGTGCTCTGGAAAACATCTGGCTTACTTAAACAACACTTCAGTGATGCCGTGATCGCCCGGTTCGGGGGGGAAGAGTTCTGTATCTTTCTTCCGCAAACCCCGCCAAAACTGGCATTTAAGCGGTTGGAGAATTTTCGCCGCGAGTTAGCCAGCACCCCCATGGAGATTGGCGCCCACTCGTTGTCAATTAGCACCAGTATTGGTTTGGTTACGCAGCTGTCGGCGGATTTGGGCGAGACGATAAGCCAGGCAGACAAACTGCTGTATCAGGCAAAAAGCCAGGGCCGTAACCGCATTGTCAGCGATATCGTGCTACCTGCTGCCCTATCGCGCGTCGCCTCCTGTTAAGCCAATTTGGCCAGCCGCGCTTTACGCTGGCTGCGATAAGCATTGAGCGAATCGAGGCTAAAAATCAGTAAGGCCATCCATACAAACCCAAAGGTCATCAGGCGACCCGGCGCTAACGGCTCGTTATACAGGTACACCGCCAGTAAAAACATCAGCGACGGCCCGATATACTGAAAAAATCCCAAAGTAGAATACATGATCCGCTTCGCGGCAGCGGTAAAACATAACAAGGGGGCGGTGGTCACAATTCCCGCGGCCAGTAATAAGAGGTTCAGGCTGGTAGGATTACTGGTTAAATCTGCATACTGTGACCCCATTATTACCCAATAGCCAAGGGCCAGCGGCAGTAGCATTAAGGTTTCTAAAAACAGACCCGGCAAGGGATCTACCGCAACTTGTTTACGCAATAGGCCGTAAACGCCAAAAGTAAAGGCCAGGACTAATGCTATCCAGGGCAGTTGCCCATAGCTGAAGATAAGTATACCCACCCCGATCGCGGCCAGTACCACCGCAAATTGTTGTAACGGACGAAGACGTTCGCCCAGAAACAGTCGACCTAAAAATACATTAAACAATGGATTGATATAGTAGCCCAGGCTGGCATCCAGCATATGACCATGGTTAACCGACCAGATGAATAATAGCCAGTTTCCTCCCAGCAACAACCCGGCAATAAACAGGGTAAAAATAACCTTGCGGGAAGTTAAGGCATAACGCACTTTAGGCCATTGTTTAAATGTACCAATTAATACCACCAGCACCACCACTGACCACACCACCCGGTGCATCAGTACTTCCATGGCAGGAATGTGCAGAAGCTGTTTAAAATAAATGGGTGCTATGCCCCACATGGTATACGCGGCGATAGCGCAAATTACGCCAATTTGCGTATTTCGGGCCTGTTCATCTGTGTGCATGCTGGTTGGTCTGTGTTAAGGCTAAGAAAGAGCACGCGCATTATGTTGCCAGTGTGCATCAAGGTGCAAGGATTATACGCTGATCGGTACGGCTGCGCCGATCAGCGTATATGGCCAGAAAAGCCTTAGCCTGCCCCGCGGGGGCGTAAGGACGGTTTATTACAGCAGGAACAGTGTTCCTAACCCCAAAAAGGCTACAAACCCTACAATATCGGTCACCGTGGTCAGAATCACCGAACCAGACAAGGCGGGGTCTATTTTAAATTTGTCGAGCATCACCGGCACCAGTACCCCCGCTAGAGCAGCGGCCACAATATTAAATAAAATAGCCAGGCATATCACCATACCGAGCAATGCATCGGTAAACCAAAAATAAGCAACTACGCCAATAACCACGGCCCAAATAACTCCATTCACGCCGCCTACTTTTAGCTCTTTTATCATCAATGCTTTTCGGTTGGCCGGGCTTACCTGCCCCAGCGCTAACCCTCTAACAATTAGGGTCAGAGTTTGGCTGCCGGCTATACCGCCCATACTCGCCACTACCGGCATAAGTACTGCCAGCGCTACGACTTGTTGTAATGTTGCTTCAAACAAACCGATAAACCAGGAGGCTAAAAAAGCAGTAAGTAGGTTTATTCCCAACCATAAAGCACGATTGCGAGCACTTTTAGCTACGGGTGAGAACAAATCCTCGTCTTCATCCATCCCCGCGGTGGCCATGACCTGACGTTCATAAAACTCATTAATAAGTTCGCTGGCCGAGGTAATATCCAAGCGGCCGAGCAATTTATTACTATCGTCCACCACGGGCAGCGCGGCATAACCTGAGCGCTGCACTTGTAACGAGGCGTTCGTTGACTCGTCATTGCCTTTTAGCACCGTCATGTTGTCTTCTATCAACTCCACCAGCGGCACATGTTCGGGGGAGCCAAATATTTGGGTCAGTCGAACAGCGGCGGAAAACTGGCCGGAACGGTTTACTAAAAAAATAGTGTCACAGTGTCGTGGCACATTGCGACGAATCAAACGTAAACCATCGCGCACTTTTGCATTCAGGGGCAGCACCAGTAGGTCATGGGTCAGCCAGTGCCCGACTTCGTCATCGTCAAACTGGGTTGCCGCCCGAAAGAATCGCTGTTGTTGGGCATCAAGTTCAGCATAGGCCAGATGCACAATACGATTAGGCAGCGAGTCCATCAGCTCCAGTAAGTCTTCTGCTTCGATATCTGAAAACAGTGCAACCCAGTCCGTTTCTGCGGTGGCATCTATCAAAATTTCCCGCGGGTCGCTACGCATCTCTACCAATACATCAAGCTTGCGATCCCGGGGCAAGTCCTGCCATAGCTTAATCCGGTGTTCCACCGGTAACGACTCCAGCAATGTCGCTACTGCGGTATCATCCTGGCTGGCCAGCGCCGACAAAATAGTCGCTGAATCATCCGGGGTGGAGTCCGAAACAATCTCCTGAATTAAATCCGGTAACGGTTCAGCCATAGTGACACTCCTTTAAACACACACTGGAAAATGGGAAAACGTAGCCGGCACCGCCGATCCTACCTCACCCCAGCTATATAACTTCATAGAATAACAGCAGCTTAGCAACGCGCTAAAAAGAAATTTATATTTTACCGTGAAGCGCTGGCAGAAAATGCGTAAAATCCGCTTGATGACAACAGATTCTACAGTACAGGCAGCCTCTGCCACTTTACCCGCCAATCAAGAGACCGCCCAGCAAGTCCTGGAGCGGGTTTTTGGTTATGCCACTTTTAGAACCGGCCAGCAAGATGTAATTGACCATATCATCGCCGGTCGCGATACGCTGGTATTGTTACCCACCGGCGGGGGCAAGTCGTTGTGTTACCAAATTCCTGCCATGGTACGCCCTGGCACCGGTATTGTGGTCTCCCCGCTTATCTCCCTTATGCAGGATCAGGTAGAGCAATTACAAGAAGTGGGGGTAAGTGCCGCGTACCTTAATTCCTCACTTGATGCCGACACTCAGCAAACCATCGTGCAGGCGATGCTTGACGGTGAGTATGACCTATTATATGTGTCGCCCGAACGCTTATTGCAGCCTTATTTTCAAAGTTTGCTTCAACGCATGGACATCGCGCTTTTTGCGGTAGATGAAGCGCACTGTGTTAGCCATTGGGGACATGATTTCAGACTGGATTACCGTTTACTTGGCCAGTTAAAAGCGCGGTTTAGTAATATCCCTGTGGTCGGACTCACTGCCACTGCTGATGCCGCCACCCAGGCCGATATTCTGGTTCAGCTGAATCTGGATGACCCTTTTGTATTTAAGGGCAGTTTTGACCGCCCGAATATCCGTTATCGGGTAATGTCTAAATACAAAGGATTCGAGCAGGTTGCCGACTATGTTAAGCAACAGGAAGGCAGCGGTATTATTTACTGTAACAGCCGGGCCAAGGTAGATGACCTGTATGCTAAGCTTCACCGTTCGGGCGTCAGCTGTGCGGCCTATCATGCAGGCCTTGATTCAGACGAACGGGAACATGTGCAGCGGCGCTTTTTGAACGACCAAACCGATATTGTGGTGGCCACTGTGGCCTTCGGCATGGGGATTAACAAGTCCAACGTTCGCTTTGTGGTGCACCATGACGTACCCCGCAGCGTCGAAAGTTACTACCAGGAAACGGGCCGCGCGGGCCGTGACGGGCTGGATGCCGAAGCACTGCTGCTGTTTGATGAAAAGGATGTGGCGCGGGTAAAGCAGTGGATTGAGCAAGGCGACAAACCAGAACGAAACCAGATAGAATTGCAAAAATTTGCGGCTATGGAAGCCTTTTCTGAAGCCCAGACTTGTCGCCGGCAGGTACTACTAAACTATTTTTCGGAATTTAGCGATAAGCCCTGCGGCAACTGCGATATTTGCCTGGATCCCCCCAAGCTTATCGACGGCCTGGTGATCAGCCAAAAGATTCTATCTTGTGTATTGCGCCTTGAACAGCAGGCCGGCACGCAGTACGTCATTGATATTTTACGTGGTAAGCAGCTTAAACGAATCTTTGAGGCGGCTCATCAGGATCTTAGTACCTATGGTATTGGTAAAGAAGAGTCGGACAGTTACTGGCACAATATGATTAATCAGCTTATCCATAAAGGGTTATTACGGGTTGATTTAACGGCCGGCGCAGCGTTACGGCTGACAGAAGCCGCCCGGCCGGTGTTAAAAGGAGAAACTGCCGTACGCCTGGCGGTACCAAGACTAACCTTTAAAGCTGACAAAAAGAGCCGTCAAACCCCGCAGGTGTATGATAAGGCCTTATTCAAACGGCTTAAGCATTTGCGTAAGTCTTTGGCCCAGGAGCATAACGTGCCCCCCTATGTGGTGTTTTCAGACGCCACCTTAGTGGATATGGCCGCCCGCACACCTACCACACATAATGATATGCTGGATGTGAGCGGCGTGGGCCGCACCAAAATGGAACGCTATGGCGAGGCCTTTTTAATGCTTATCCGCGATTATCTGGAACGTACCGTTAATAACGACTTTTAATCAGGCATAGGCATATTCGCCGCCTTTTTCCAGTGCCCGTTGGTAGGCTGGGCGCTGTTGAACCCGCTTCACGTAGGCGCTGATGGCTGCATATTTATTCCCCCCACCGCGCGACATGAGCGCTTCAAGCGGGAAAATCATCTGTACATCGGCGCCGCTGGGGCCGTTCCCGGCGAACCAGTCATGAGAGGCCAGATAGGACTCTACATAACGCACGCTCTGTTCCAGGTTCGGACCATAATAAGCATCCATAATACCTTGGGTAATTTTTCGCGTAAGGGGGGCAATAAGTTTGGGTGACTTTTCTTTGGCTTTGTTCAGCACCAGGGTGGCTACCAGTGGTGGCATCAGCGAGCCCTCAGCAAAATGCAGCCAGAATAGATAATTCTGGAACTGGCCTGGTTCGGCCGGCACGGTGAACGTGCCCTGCCCGTGTTGGTTAATCAGGTACTCCACTATCGCGCCAGACTCGGCAAGCGTCCCAGTACCGGTAGTCAATACCGGTGAGCGCCCTAATGGGTGCACGGCGCGTAACTCCTTCGGGGCCAAATTCGTGGTAGGGTCGCGCTGGTACTTTTCCAGTTGATAATCCACGCCCAATTCTTCAAGTAACCACAAAATACGTTGTGAACGTGAGTTATTCAGATGATGTACGGTAAGCATAATTCCCTCAATAGCCGTTGATGTGAACGCCGTTTTCCAGTGTATTTACGTTCAGCGCGAGACAGATTTTCAGTGACTGTATAATAATACCGTCAGACCAGCCCCCCAGATTACCTGTCAGGATATCTTTTGTCCCAGCTAATCTTTTGGTAGCCTTAGTTTTCTTTAAGCTGCCCCCTGTAGCGGAGTTACGTTGAAACTAACCCATCTTTATGCCACCGAACTTGCTGACCTGGTAACACCTATTCGCCCAGTATTGCCGGCAGATACACGCTTGCGAATGGTCAACAGCGAACTTGCCAGCCAATTATGCCTGCCTGAAACATGGTGGCAGGACAATAACCTGGCCACTGCGATGCAGGATGAGGATTTTGCGTTGTGTCGTCAGGCTGTCGCTCAAAAATACGGTGGCCATCAATTTGGCCACTGGAATCCGATGCTGGGTGATGGACGAGGGTTGTTACTGGCCGAAGTGGAAGATAGCCAGGGCCAGCATATTGACCTGCATCTTAAAGGAGCGGGAACCACGCCCTACTCCCGTCAAGGCGATGGGCGTGCAGTATTGCGCTCAACGTTACGTGAATACATTGGCAGCGAAGCGCTGCATCATTTGGGGATTCCCAGCTCTCGCGCTTTGGCCTTGTTTACCAGTGCCGATACCGTCTACCGCGAGCAGCCGGAAACCGCGGCAATGATGATTCGCACTGCGCCCAGTCATATCAGGTTTGGTCACTTCGAATATTACTACCATAGTCAACAACCTGAACAGCTCAAGCAACTGTTTGACCATGTGTTTATTCATCATTTCCCGGAAGTGTTGAAAAGCGATAACCCGCATTTAGCATTACTGCGCACCATTGTTTTACGCACCGCACGGATGATTGCCTTGTGGCAGGTTTACGGCTTTGTTCATGGGGTAATGAATACCGACAATATGTCTATTCACGGTATTACGTTTGACTACGGCCCCTATGCGTTTATGGATAGCTTTGTATCGAATGCGGTGTTTAACCATACCGACCAACAGGGACGCTATGCGTTTGACCAACAACCGGGGGTAGGATTGTGGAACCTGAATGCCTTGGCCCACGCTTTTTCCGACTATTGTACAACCTCGCAACTACGTGAAACGCTGTCCTTATATGAGCCCACCTTTATTCAACAGTATCAACAAATGATGGTACGCCGACTGGGCCTTGACGAGCCTACCGAGCGTAGCCTGGCGGTATTAAACCAGCTTACCGGCATGCTGGCAGACCAACAGCGCGACTATACCGTGATATTTCGCCAGTTAGCCCTGACCGACATCAGCACGGCCAATCCTGCACTACGCGACCAGTTTATTGACCGGGTAGCGTTTGATAAGTGGTGGGAAAGCTATCGGTCGCTGCGTATGGATGGGGGCGAAACAGAGGAGCAGCAAAAGCTCATGTGCAACATTAACCCTGCTGTGATTGCTCGCACGCATCACTTACAACAAGTGATTGAGGCCGCCAGAGAAGACAACTTTGAGCCCGCGCATAGTTTACTCAGCGCCTTACGCAGCCCCTTTAGCCAGAAGTGGGATGATAGCCGCTGGGCCGGCGCACCTGTCAACAACAGCCCGGTGAGCTTGTCATGCAGCAGCTAACGGCGGCAGCCTTGCGCAGTGCTATCCAGCGCAACGATAATCACCTCAGTGTAGCACTGCCGCTGCCTGCCTCGGTGGCGCAGGCTACCCACTTGGCAGAGCATATTGCCCAAAGCGGCGGATTTACGGTAGGTCCGACCCATTGGGGGGCTGACCGATTGCAGGTAATGTTAATCAAACAAGACATTAGCGCATTATTATGTATAGAATGGCTATGCGAGGCTATGTGGATTGAGCCTACCGGCACCGCCGAACTGACACAGGTATGGCAGGCGTTTCAACCTGGCTGAACCTGGCTTAACCGGCAAAAAAAGCAGCATGCTGCTTCTGCCCTTACCTGGGGAGCGTGCAAAGAATAATGATGAATACGCTACGATGTTATCGGCGTTTAGCTACACCTTTTGCCCTGTTCAGTGTCATATTGACGCTGTATGTGTCGCTGAGCCTGCGCCCAGCCCATGCTGCTATCAATATTACTGAACAGCCTCAATCAACATTATTAAACATTTCGCCAATTAGCGCGCCAGCCTATTTAGGTTATCAGGATATCCTGGCCATTACCCAGCAACAGGCTGCAGTGCCAGATGCGGCTTCGTCTTTAACCCGCTATTGGTATGTCGTTGCGCTAAACAACTCCACCGCTGAACCGCAAACCGTGTATATCAGCAACCCTCGGCTCATCCCCCTGCCCACCAGCATTTACCTGTTAGACAATAAAGACCGTATTATTAATGTTATCAACTATGGCACAGGCGATTACGAACTCCCCTATAGCTTTATACCTGGTCTAACATTGCCGGTCACCGTGTCTGCCAGTAACGCGGTCACGGTGATGTTTAGTGTTGAAGCAGCGGCCATTCCCTATTTCCCCTTGCAGCTACGTAGCGCCGCTGTCTTTACCTCGGATGTACAAAAACGCCTGGTACTACATAGTGTGGTTGCCGGCGGGTTAATTGTGCTGTTAATTTATTTTGCGTTAAGCCATTTGTACCAGCAAACCGGTGCAAGATTCTGGCTGGCGTGTAGCTGCCTGATACTCCTGGCCTTGTTGGGGAGCTTACAGGAACCGATAGCCCGCTGGTTTGAGTTTATGCAGTTTGGACATTACATTCTGGCCGCGCTTGGGGTGGTATTTTTATTAAGTATGGGCAAGTTTACCCATAGCTTGTTTTCACGTATTCCATGGTGGCTGAGGCTACTTAATTTACTGTTACCAGCAGGTATTTTACTTGCCTTAGCCAGCCCGTTAACTGGCGTGCCGGCCTTTCTCAATTTACTGTGCGTGCCTGCATACGGGGCATTTCAAATTACCATTTGTGCGTTATATCAGGATCGGCGCAACCGTTCCCTAAACCGCTTGTTAGCCGTAGCCTGGCTATTGCTAAGTCTGACGTGGGCACTGTTTTTAACCCAGTACAACCCCGGCTTGCTACCGCTGGTGCCGGCCCCGGTAAGTGCGGCCGCCGCGCTGTTAAGTGGTATGTGCGCCCTGGCTTTATGCGTATTACTGGCAGAGCGTGATTTATCGCGTCAGCAAATCCATACTCAGGCGCGTACTATTGATGATTTGAACGTGTTTTATGATTTGTTCCGCAACTCGGCTGAAGGCTTATACACATCCACTTTAGACGGCTCGCTTATTACGATAAACCCGGCTATGTGCACCCTGTTCGGCTACGCCGACGAGCCCACCATGCTGCGGGAGGTCAGCGATACCGCGTTATTTTACGCCGACCCCAATCAGCGCGATATTCTGGTAGGCGAATTACTGGAAAACAAAACCGTAATGGGGCGAGAAGTAAAAGGCCGCAAAGCCGATGGCACAGAATTCTGGTTCTCTATTTCCTGTCAGTTACATAAAGATAAAGGTAGCACCTATTTATCCGGGTCGATATTTGACATTACCGCTAAGAAGATGTCGGAAATTAACCTGACCTATATGGCCACCCACGATTCACTCACCGGCATTTACAACCGGCGTGAGTTTGAGAGTGCGTTAACCGACGCCGTCACCAACCAGGCTTCCGGCCATACGGTTATTTTGCTCTATCTTGATTTGGACCGGTTTAAAGCCGTCAATGATACCTGCGGCCATAAAGCCGGCGACAAACTTATCAAAGAATTAGCCCAGCAAATACGCGATACGCTAGGCGATAGGGGGATGCTTGCCCGCCTGGGCGGCGACGAATTCGGCGTTCTGATGACCAGCCAGACTCAGGAGTCAGCTTACATTATTGCGATGAAGCTGGTTGAAGCAGTTCGCAGTTATCGTTTCTTCTGGGAAAACCACATTTTTAATGTGGGTGTAAGTATCGGCCTGCTTAATGTGACGGAACATCACAGCGATGCCGACCAAGCGTTATTTCTGGCTGATGCAGCCTGCTATCTTGCCAAGCAACAGGGGCGCGATCAGGTTTATTGTTATCAGCGTCATGATGAACGTTTACAGCAGTATGAGCAGGAGTTGGACTGGGTTCAACTGTTGAATAAAGCATTACAGGGCGAAGGCTTTGAATTATTCTATCAGCACTACCGCCCCCTGAACTGGGAACACCAAGGGGACTGTTTTGAAATATTGTTGCGCTTGCGGTTATCTGACGGCACTTTGGCTGAGCCGGCGGACTTTATGCCGACTGCCGAGCGCTATAACGTGACCGCCCGTATTGACCGGTATGTGATCCAGCAGACGTTTAACTGGCTGCAAGATAACCCGCAATATCTTGCGCAGGTTAAATGTTGTAATATTAACCTTAATGGGCAATCGCTGGCCGATCTTGACCTGCGGCGGTTTTTACTGAGCCTGTTTGAGCGTAGCGTGGTGCCTTACGATAAGATTTGGTTTGATATTTGTGAAACAACTGCTGCAGCGCATAAACAACAAATACAGGATTTTATTCAAACCTTTGCCGCCTTAGGCTGCCATTTTGCGCTGGATAATTTTGGCAGTGGTTTTTCATCCTACGGCTGCATGAAAGAGTTACCGGTACACTGCATTAAAATTGACGGCAGTTTTGTTAAAGGTTTGCTGGATAACCCGTTGGACTCAGCGATTATAAGTTCATTTAAAGATATCGCCCAGGCCAGAGACATTATTACCGTGGCTGAGTGTGTAGAAGATGAGTCTACCCTTACCCAACTGGGCAAGTTAGGCATTGACTACGCTCAGGGTAACGCGGTGGCCCCACCAGCGGCGCTTAAAGACTACACACCGCTATAAATAAACCGGTAAGAGACAGCAGCCGTTTTGAGTGTTATAATATAACAATTACTTGGATTTTTATCAGGCAGCCCCATAATCAAGGCTTCCTATATCACGGTTAAGATGTGTCATGGCCAGTAAGCAACCAAAATACGAATATGTTAGTTCTGCCCGTTTACCAACCCGTTTTGGTAATTTCACTATTCATGGCTTTGTAGAAGCCAGTGGCCAGGAGCACGTTGCGCTATCGTATGGCCAATGGGAAGCAGGCGATACAGTGCCTATTCGTATTCATTCTGAATGCCTGACCGGCGATGCTTTATTTAGCACCCGTTGCGATTGTGGTTTTCAACTGGAAAAAGCGCTACAAAACATTGTTGAACACGGCCGTGGTGTACTGCTGTATTTACGCCAGGAAGGTCGGGGAATAGGATTGTTGAATAAAATTCGAGCCTATAATCTTCAAGATAGTGGTATGGACACAGTTGAAGCTAACGAGCATTTGGGCTTCGATGCTGACTTACGAAGTTACGATATTTGCCAACTTATGCTCGATACTTTGACGGTGAGTAAAGTTGAATTAATGACAAATAACCCGCGCAAGCTGGATGCCCTGAAACAACTGGGTATTGATGTTGTAGCACGGCGGCCGATTGATCATGGCATAACCAAAGACAATAAACTGTACCTGAAAACCAAAACTGAAAAGTTAGGTCACGCTTTTGACCCTCACTTATTTAAATAACAGCTTTGTTTAGCCCTGATTCAGGTTCGGTTAATCCTTAATCCGCTATAACTACTCCATACTGTCACTGCCTGCTTGCGCAGTGACATCATCAGCAGGTCGGTACGCTTACTGACCGAAGGAGTATTTATGAAATTAACCAGCCTTGCCTTGGTGGCCTGTATGTCACTGGGCGCTGTAACATTGTCTCCCCCTCTTGCTGCACAATCTTATTCGACGGCGCAGAACAGCCATTACAGCGACAGCGAACTGGCTGAATTGGATAGCCTGTTAGCGCCGGTGGCGTTGTATCCAGATACGGTACTTACCCATGTGCTGATTGCCGCCACTGCCCCCCTTGATGTAGTTGCTGCGGACCGCTGGCAACAGCAAAATAGTCAGCTGAGCCCGACGGCAATAGAAGCGGAAGTGGCGCAATACGACTGGGATCCGAGCGTTAAAGCCTTACTGTTATTTAGCGATGTACTGCACACCATGGCAAGCGACCTACGATGGCTGGATAATTTAGGTCAGCATGTAACAGCCAGCCAGTCTCAGGTGTTGGCCCGGGTGCAGGTATTGCGAGACCAAGCTATGAATGCCGGAAATTTGCGCTCAAACAGTTATCAGCAGGTGAGCCGCAGCGACAGCACGGTAATTATTTTACCGGTGAGTGCCCACACCGTGCATCTGCCATATTATGATACACGCGTGGTTTATGGTCACTGGCAACATCATTATCAGCCGGTATACTGGCACCGGCCGGCACACTACCGGCAGGCTGGTTCGCTTTACTGGAGCCCCGGCATCCACTTTTCGGCAGTCTTTGATTTTGGCGCTATCCACTGGCGTAACCTCTATGTTGTGGTGAATCGTTTACCCATTAAACGCTATCGGTATCACTCACCGGTGAAACGGGTTTCTTCCCGCGATTTCCAGCGCTGGCAGCCCACCACGCGGGTGGTGCATACCAAACGGGTAGTACGCTCGACGCCAGCCCCGGTGGGCAAAATTAGTCACACCCGTCAGGTAGACCGGCAGGTTATCAAACATAGCAGCCGAACGGATCAGCGCACCGTTAAAAGCACTATCACCCGCCAGTCGGATAAGCCCCTAAACAGGGCTGCGCCGGAAAAGTTACGCCAGGCAAATGCTCACCAGTACCGGGTTAGTCCATCTGCATATGGCGAACGCCGCCCCACCACTACCAGGCAGCGGGCCCATCGCCAGGCGCCGGCATCCTCCCGCGGGCCCACGGGGCAGCATCGTGACGGCCGTACCATTAATCGTTAGTCACTGGTGGTACGAGCGAGTGCAGAGGCTGGAGTTAGCGTTCCAGGTAGCCCAGCATAGCCTCGACAAACCGTCGGGGCGCCTTGCTGTCCAGATTAAAGTACAGCGACGGTTCAATTAGCTCAACTTCCATAATGGCCCAGTCGCCAGCATGCCGCACCATATCGATGCGGGCGTACAAAGCGGGCACGGGTAGCGCGGCTAACGCTTGCTGCGCAATATATTGCATGCGCTCATCGGCCTTCATCGACTGTAACTGCCCGCCGTGCTCTTCCTGAACCCTGAAATCATTCTTCGCCGGGGTTTTTAATATGCTATGGCTAAGTTGGTCGGCAAAATAAAACAGTGAATACTCACCCTCTTCTACTATGGCATTTTCAAAGGGCTGAATCATATGAGGTCGTTGTGAGAAAGTGTTTTGTAAGCGGGATTCGTAGGCGCCAAGACTCTCTTTTGTAAGTCGATAGGTGTCGTCTGCATTAGCACTTACGGTGGGCTTTATTATTAAGGTATCCACCGCAAACTCATCGAATGCCTGAAGCAATGTCCGAGGCTGAAATTGCTCCATCCAAAGGGTGGGGATAACCGGTACACCGTCGGCTTGCAGCGTCTGCAGGTAGCGCTTATCCAAGTTCCATTGCATAAGCGCTAAAGGATTTTCCAACCGGGTTTGTTGGTTTATTTCTTCCAGCTTTTGCATAAACCGTTCTGGTTGCTGTTGATAGTCCCAGGTACTTCTGACAATGACCAATGCATAGTCCGCCCAATTTACGTTATCAGCATGCCATGAAATGGTTTGGGTTTGCCAGCCGTGCTCAGCCAGCGGTTCAGCCAACATATCATCGTAAACAAAGAAATCTTCCAGGTTATCAGTAGAAAGCAATGCAACACAGGGCATCAGAGCTCCTTAAAAACGTACGACAAGGTGATGATCTTCTATGGTGATATCAGTGGGCACCTGATTGCCTAACAAGGGCAGCTGGACCTTGTTAAAATCCAGCAACAAGATAAAGGGCGCCGGCTGATGTTGCAATGACTTGATTGAGTCTAATAATTCAGAGCCCGTCGTTAACTGCTTCTCTATAACCTCGAAATCGGTCAGTTCGGGGCGGATAATTTGTAAGCTTCGACCGGCTTTATCGTAATTTAACTGGCCCGACAAACTGGCGCGTACCGTAGCAGACTGTTGTTGCTGACGGCCACGAATCGTCAAGGTAACATTTACCTGATTTGCCGTTCCCAGCCCTAAAGAGGGTTCCGAAAAAACCATATCAATCCCCTGATATTGATGGGTCTGGGGAAAGGCCATTTTAGCCATCTGATTCACATCACTTTGCGACAACCGCATATTGAGCGCCGCCACTTGCGCTGAGAACGCCACGGTCATCAACAAAACGAGTTTAATTGTCCAGTTATGTAACATAAATACCTCACTGTATAGTTGGTGTGTACTTTAGCACAATTGCCCTGAGTCTATGGTAATGGATAATACGCACAGCTATGATAGCCCTATTACTCATGTCATGATTTTACACTCACACACTTATGCTGGATAACATTCAGGCTCTGCTGGCAACTACGCTGTTTTCGCTTTACGAACGTCCATTCACAGTGGGCGAAGTTTTGCTTGTTCCCCTCTTGCTGATAATGGGTTGGTGGGGCGCCGACAAATTAGCTCATTTAGCAACCTTCAGGCTGCGTAAAAGTGGTGCCAGCGCCGACTCGGTCCACCTGTTCAAACGTATTTTTTATATTATTGCGCTCGCGGTATTGGCGATAACCACGTTGGATGTGTTGAATGTGCCTCTTACCGCGTTTGCGTTTTTATCCGGGGCTATCGCTATCGGCTTTGGTTTTGGCGCCCAAAATATCATTAATAATTTTATCAGTGGCTGGATACTCATGTGGGAACGCCCTATCCGAATCGGCGATTTTCTGGAAGTAGACGGTGCCAGGGGCTCGGTAGAAGCAATTAACACCCGCTCTACCCGCATTCGTCGTATAGATGGCGTGCATATGCTGATCCCCAACAGCAAACTGCTTGAAAACACCGTAATCAACTGGACCCTGATAGATTATTTAACCCGTACATCCGTGCGTGTTGGGGTGGCTTACGGATCCGACTGTACACTGGTGGCCGACCTTATCCGCCAGGCTGCCGATGAACAGGAGCATATCCTTAAAGACTCCAAGCCCGTGGTCATTTTTGAAGACTTTGGTGACAGCGCGCTGATTTTTGAGGTGTACTTTTGGGTGAATGCCACTGTAGAACGCGACCTGAGATTAATTCGGAGTGAACTACGTTTTGCGATAGACCGAATATTTAATGCGCATAAGGTAGTCATTGCCTATCCTCAACGCGATGTGCATATCGACGGCGACCTGGTACTACGCCGGGAAGCGCGCTCTTAATACGCTAATAAACAGGGTAAGTAGGCTTTGTCGCCCAATTAATAGCAACATTACATAATTTTAATTCCCCGGAATCAGGCTCTGAGGGCCTGATTTAGCGCGTTCCTATTAACCTTCATAACCTTATACCAAAGTTCATAACCTTTTTAGTATTCAGGTGCTTATACTGGGTATATCTGGCATTGGCCACTATTAGGACTTACTTGATGTACCCTTGGATAAAAGATGGTTTATTGATTTTCCGCTACCTGCTATTGGTACAGTTTATAGTTGCCATTGTAATTGGCTTTATTACCAATGATCTGGCCCCGGCGTTTATCTTTGGTCTGCCAATTATTGTTGTGCCACTGCTACTTACCCAATTACAGCCCGCCAGCTTACTATGCCGTATTAGTGTGGCAGTAGGGGTTCAGCTAATGGCGGCACTGCATATTCACCAAACCTTCGGGTTAATCGAAATGCATTTTCAGGTGTTTGTATTACTGGCATTTCTGGCCTATTTTCGCGATTGGAAAACCATGGCGGCCGGTACCCTCACTGTAGCGACTCATCACATCGGCTTCTTTGTCCTTCAGGTACAAGGAACGCAAGTTTATGTCTTTGAAGAAGGCCATGTGACCTTTGGTATGCTGATACTGCATGCGGTATTTGCATTAAGTGAAGGTTTATTACTTATGCTGATGGCCCACCGGGCGAACCAGGAAGGGATTGCCGGGCTGGAAGTTCGTCAGGGTATAGAAAAAATACTTAAAGAAGATGGCTTAATAGATCTGAATACCAAAACAGGCACCACCAGCTTAAATGGTCAGCACTTCGCAGCCCTGATAGAAAAGATCGCGCAGTTGGTATCTCGTTCAGATACGCTAACCACCGATTTAAGCCAGGTTAGCAGTACTATGTTGCAAGCCGCAGGCATGATGCAGCAAACCAGCATCAACGCCAGTGCCGAGATTACCAATATTTCGGCAGCCTGTGAGCAAATTGCGGTAGGTATGGGTCAGGCTTCAGAACGTATTCATGAGGCCAATGAGCTGACCACCTTTACTCAGGAGCAGATTTTACAGTCTCAGACGGTCATCAAAGCGGCAGGCGGAACTATTGCCTCTTTGAAAGATACGTTATCAGATGCAGCCTCTACCAATGCTGAGCTAAACCGCCGGTGTAGTGCTATCGCGGATGCTATGCGCTCAATTACTGCGGTGGCGGAACAAACCAACTTACTGGCGCTAAACGCCGCCATTGAGTCGGCCCGAGCAGGCGAGCATGGCCGAGGTTTTGCGGTCGTCGCCGATGAAGTCCGCACGCTGGCGATACGCTCGAAGGAAAGTGCAGACGAAATTTCCACGGTAACCGAACAACTGGTAAGCAGCACCGCTCGTTCGGTTACCCAAATGGAAGCCTGTATCGGCTTGGTAGGCAAAGCCTATGATGAAAGTAATCAGGTATCCGACGCGATGAGCAATATTGTGGCTAAAATTGGTAAATCTACCGACTTTATGGCTGAAGTATCAGCCGCGGCGGTGGAGCAAGAGGCCGCTACCGCCGCCATTGCAGAAAGTACCACTCGTATATCTGATGTAGTCGAACTAAGCTCGGGCAGTGCCACCGAGCTACAGCATCAGGTTGAGCAATTAAACCAGCTTAGCGCGGATATGCAGGCAGCACTGAAAAGCTTTATTATTCGATGAAAGCCGCGCTGGGGTATGTGTTGATTGCCTGTTGGGCTAGTGCTTTGCTGGGCGGCATGTGGCTGTATAGCCGTACCCAGCTAAGTGAGTTCGACCCTGCCCTGCAATTAAATTCGGCTGCTGCTGAACCGGGTTTCGACGAACGCGTGGTTGAGGCTTTGATAGCGGCAGGAGCGACCCCGGGCAGCGTAATACATTTTGCCAGACGCCAGAACTGTTTTTGTGAAACCCTCACTCAGCCCCATCGCCAGCAACTACTCAGTGCGCTGGCAGGTTTTTCAGCCATCACCCTCGACCCTGATAATATTGCGTTTTTGTCTGCGTTTTTAAGCCATACCCCGGCGGTAGCCGTCATTGATCGCCAGCGGCGTTTACGCTACCTGGGGCCTTATGCACAAGGTTACGGATGTATGACCGGGCGTACGTTTGTGGAGGCTATTATCAGTAGTGTTACCACCCGCTATAACCCGGCGGCCGTGGTGAACAGTAATGCTACAGGATGCTTTTGCCAGCGCTGAATACGCTCAGGCGCCGCCGGTTTCATTCGCATCACCCCCCAATCCTTTAAGATGGGCCACTACGCTACGCCCTAAAGCACTTAAGTCGTATCCCCCCTCCAGGCTGCTGACTATTCTGCCATCACAGCATTCATCTGCCAGGCGCCGCAGGGCGTGGCTCACCCACTTATAATCATCTTCGGTAAGGCGTAAATGGGCCATGGGATCTTCTGCATGGCCGTCAAAACCTGCCGAGACTATAATCAGACCAGGTTGAAACTCTCTGATGGCCCTAAACCAGCCTTCAATAGCTTGCCTAAATTGCTCGCCAGTTGCCCCCGGGGGAAGCGGTATAGCCACTGTATTGGGGCTGGCTTTATCATTGTCGCGATAAGGATATAACGGGTGTTCAAAAGAGGAGCACAGCAAAATCCGTTCATCGCCTTCAATAATATGCTCAGTGCCGTTACCGTGATGCACGTCAAAATCTACAATGGCCACCCGCTGCAACTGCAACGGGTAGTGAGTTAGCGCATAGCGTGCGGCCAGAGCCACATTGTTGATAAAGCAAAAACCCATTGCCTGGTTTTTTTCAGCATGGTGGCCGGGCGGGCGAACCATACAAAATGCCTGGCGGTCCTGCCCGGCCATCACCCAATCCACGGCGTCGCACACCGCACCAGCTGCATAGCTTATCGCGCTTAGCGTACTGCTCATCATACCGGTTTCGTCATCCAGCCATTCCACTGTATCGGTAGGGGTGCGGGCAAATAAATTATCGATATAGGACTTATCGTGCGCTAAATAAAGTTGTTGTTTGGCCACCGGTTTCGCATCTGCATGCTCGCAAGTCATCTCTAATCCGGACGCAATTAACTGGTCATTGATAGCATACAAGCGATCCGGGCTTTCAGGATGCGCAGCGCCTAAGTCATGCAAGGTACAGTCTCGCCCTCGGTAAATTCTAACCGTCATACGTTAGCGTCCTCCAGCTTCAGCACCAACTCCACCTCGGTGGGATCATCGCTAAACACCCGGGTAAAGTTGTGCTGCTCAAAAATAGTGATCATCGGTTTGTTAGCCGCCCGTACATACGCCATCATCTTTGCAATACCGCGCTGGCGTGCAATATCAATTAAACGTGCCAGCAGACGGCTGGCCATGCCTTTACCCTGGTGGGTTTCACGGGTCACAAAAGCCGCCTCACAACTGTTGTCTGCCGGGTAATAATAAAATCTACCTACCGCATGGATAGTAACTCTGGAACCATCCTGGCGGACAATACACAAGGCTGCATCACTGCTTTGATCCACGCTAACCAGGTTACAGGATTTTTCCCGCGACATTTGTTTAGGGTCGTAGTTGTAACGCAGCCGGAGGGTTTCCTTGGTGTGTGAATAAAAGAACTCCTGCAGGCGTCGTTCATCGGCCGGGTTGAGCGGACGCAAATAAAATGTTTCGCCTTGTATAACCAGTTTTTGTAGCTGGATTCCCCCCAATTCAGGGATATCAGTGGGGTATTTTTCCTGGTAATGCGGCACCCAGTAATGGGTACGTACTTCTTCCAACAACTGCGCTCGAAACTTCGGGTGCGCTACCCGGATAAGTTCTAAGGCCCGTTCGCGAATGCTTTTGCCTTTTAACGATGCTACGCCATACTCAGTAACCACATAATGTACATTGCCCCTCGAAGTTACGACCCCGGCCCCTTCGGTAATACTGGCGACAATCCGTGACACAGTTTCATTTTTCGCTGTAGACGGCAGTGCAATTATTGGTTTGCCTCCCCGGCTTATTGATGCGCCGGTAACAAAGTCGACCTGACCGCCGATGCCTGAATAAAAATCATACCCGATAGAGTCCGCCACTACCTGGCCGGTTAAGTCCACCTCCAAGGCACTGTTGATGGCAATCATATTGTCATTTTTGGCAATGTTCGTAGGCTTGTTTACATAACTGCTGGCGTAAAACTCAATGTGCGGATTATTATCTATAAAGTCATACAACTTACGGCTGCCAATCGCAAAACTGGTAACCACTTTGCCCGGATGAAAGGTTTTTTTCCGGTTGGTAACCGCCCCCGACTCCAACAGTTCAATAATACTGTCGGTGAGCATTTCGCTGTGGATACCCAGTTCTTTGTGATTGCATAAATATTTGAGGGTAGCACTGGGGATTTTGCCGATGCCAAATTGCAACGTTGCGCCGTCTTCCACCAGCATTGACACATACTGTCCAATCCGTTCAGCCTGCGTATCAATAGGCGGTGGCGTCACTTCAATCAGCGGCTCGTCGGCCTCAATACAAGCACTAATTTCGTTAATGTGCACATAGGAGTGCCCGGCCGTTCTAGGTACATGCCGATTAATTTGAGCAATGACCAGCTTAGTATGGCGCACCGCCGACATGCAGATATCCACACTGGCGCCCAGTGAACAATATCCGAACTCATCCGGTGGGCTAACATTGATCAATACCGCATCCAGCGCCAGCGTGCCATCGGTAAACAAACTGGAAATTTCTGATAAGAAGCAGGGAGTGTAGTCTGCCCGGCCTTCATCTACTGCCCGCCGTACTTCGTCACCGCCAATAAAAAAGGTATTCACTTTAAACAGTTGCCGGTATTCCTCTTTCGCCCACGGGGTATCGCCCAGGGCCAGTCCGTGCACCAGCTCAATATCGCTGAACCCTTTGCTGTTATCGATCAGGTTTTGTACCAGGGCGTGAGGCACCGAAGCGTGCCCGCCCACAAACACCCGACAACCTGATTTCAACATGGAAGGCCAGTTTGGTGGCCCGGGTAAGCTAAAATCCATCGCAGCACTCCGTGTGTGGCATTTGCCCTATCATGCCATAAAACACAAGGGCAGGTAGCGGCCAGTGCAAGTAAATATATCAGCGATTAGTCGTAGAACCCTGCATAAAAAAGGCAGCGATAATCGCTGCCTTTTGAGGGGGTACATGTGGTTAAACGTTAATCTTTGTGTTCGTGCGACTCAACTTCTTTACGGTCAAACAAACGCTCTACAAATACATAGAACATAGGCACAAAGAAAATAGCCAGGAAGGTAGCGGCAAACATCCCGCCCATCACCGCAATACCTATCGCGTTCTGACTGGTCGCCCCTGCTCCGCTGGCCAGCGCCAACGGCGTCACTCCCAGAATAAATGCCATAGATGTCATCAAAATAGGTCTGAAACGCTGACTGGCGGCGGTGGATACCGCGGTCATCAAGTCTTCACCTTCTTCGAATTTTTCTTTGGCAAATTCGACGATCAGAATAGCGTTTTTAGCCGCTAATCCTACGGTGGTCAGGAACGCCACCTGCAAGTACACATCGTTAGGCAAATTGAATAAAAACGCGGCCACTACCGAACCTAAAATACCCAGCGGCACCACCAGCATAACCGCAAAGGGCACCGACCAGCTTTCATACAGCGCGGCCAGACACAGGAATACTACCAAAATGGAGATAGCATACAGCATAGGCGCCTGCGACCCCGCCGCACGTTCTTCATAGGATAACCCAGACCATTCCAACGCAAAGCCGTCGGGCAGCTTTGTGACCAGATCCTGCATAATCGTCATTGCTTCACCGCTAGACACACCTGGTGCTGCGCCGCCCTGGATATTTACCGATGAGCTGCCGTTAAAACGCTCAAGCTTAGGTGAACCATAATCCCAGGTTGAGGTGGAAAAGGAGCTGAACGCGACCATCTCACCATCGCTGTTGCGCACATACCATTTATCCAAATCTTCTGGTTTCATGCGATGCGGCGCATCGGCCTGCATATATACCCGTTTTATGCGCCCATCATCAATAAAGTCATTGACGTAAGCAGATCCCCAGGCAATTTGCAGCGCGTTATTGATATCACTTAACGATACGCCAAGAGCCGAGGCTTTCTCGTTATCAATATCAATTTTAAATTGCGGGACATCACTTAGCCCATTTGGCCGCACCCCTGCTAATTGCGGATTTTGGGCTGCCATGCCCAATAGCTGGTTACGCGCGTTCATCAGAGCTTCATGCCCGTTACTACCCCGGTCAACTAACTGTAAGTCGAAGCCGGTAGCATTACCTAACTCGCGAATAGGAGGCGGTAGGATAGGGAAAGCTTGCGCGTCTTTAATCTGACTGAAGGCCCCAAAGGCCTGGTTCAGTACAGCAAAGGCACTTTGCGACTCATCTCGTTCATCCCAGTCATTCAGGTGAACGAAGCCCATTGCAGCATTTTGGGCCGCGCCTGCAAAGCTAAAGCCGACAACGGTAAACAGATCGTGAGTAACATCTTTTTTCTCTTCCAGGAAGAAATGTTCAACCTGTTTTACCGATTCCAGCGTACGCTGGGCCGTGGAGCCAGGCGGGGTATTAACCAACACCATCAACGTGCCCTGGTCTTCATCCGGTAAAAACGCCCCGGGCAAACGCATAAAGATAAACACCATGCCGGCTACCAGTACGCCATACACCACCAGATAACGCTTAAACCGTTGCGCTATATGGGTAGTGGCTTTTTGGTAGCGATCGCGCCCTTTATTAAAATTACGGTTGAACCATCCAGCAAAGCCTTTTTCTTTATCTTTGTTCGGGTCGTGTTTTTTCAGTAGCGTGGCACACAATGAAGGAGACAATACTATGGCCACCAGGACGGAGAACGCCATGGCCGACACGATAGTGATAGAAAACTGACGATAGATAGACCCAGCCGAGCCGCTAAAGAACGCCATAGGAATAAATACAGTAGATAGCACCGCGGCAATACCTACCAGAGCACTGGTAATTTGGCCCATGGACTTACGGGTCGCTTCTTTGGGCGAGAGACCCTCTTCTTCCATAATACGTTCGACGTTTTCCACCACTACGATGGCGTCATCTACTAATAAACCGATGGCCAGGACCATAGCGAACATAGTCAGTACATTAATACTAAAGCCAAAGGCATAAAGCACGGCAAACGTACCCAGTAAAACCACCGGTACCGCTATAGTAGGAATCAGCGTGGCCCGCCAATTTTGTAAAAACAGTAGCATAACCAGGAATACCAGTACGACTGCTTCTATTAAGGTATGCACCACCGACTCTATGGATAGTTCAATAAAGGGCGAGGTGTCGACTGGGAAAACAACTTCCACGCCGGCCGGTAGCTGGCCGCGAAGATCTTCCACCCGCGCTTTAACCGCTTCGATGGTCGACAGTGCATTAGCGCCAGAAGACAGGCTTACCGCCATCCCAGAAGCGGGCTGACCTTTATAGCGGGTAATATAGCTGTAGTTTTCCGAACCTAACTCTACCCGGGCAACATCTTTTAAGCGAACCTGGGAACCATCGGTATTCACCCGCAGAATAATATTTTCGAAATCTTCTTCTGTTTGCAGCAGTGACTGTGCCTGAATCGTGGCATTAATTTGCTGGCCTTCAATGGCCGGCATACCGCCAAGCTGACCTGCTGAAACATCAGTATTTTGGGTTTGCACCGCCGCCTGCACATCTACCGGCGTCATATTAAAGCTGTACAGTTTGTCGGGGTTTAGCCATATACGCATGGACCGCTGGGCGCCAAATACCCTAACGTTACCCACCCCGTTGACACGCGAAATAGGATCTCTGAATTCAGAAACCAATAAGTCACTTAAATCGAACTGGGTTTGGTTGCCATCCGTTGAATAAAACCCGATAACCAAAGCAAAAGCATCGTTAGACTTGGTTACGGTTACCCCTTGTTGCTGAACCGATGTAGGTAACAGTGACACAGCGCTTTGTACTTTGTTCTGCGTTTGTACCTGGGCGGTGTCGGGATCCGTGCCGGGCTCGAAGGTTAGCGTAATTGCCATACTTCCGCGCTGCGAACTAGACGAAAAATAACGCAGATTATCGATACCGTTGAGGTTTTGCTCAATGACCTGAGTAACTGAGTTTTCGACTGTTTTCGCTGACGCACCTGGATAGGCTGCATCAATTTGAACCGACGGGGGCGCAACTTTCGGGTATTGTTCCACCGGTAAGTTGTTTATTGCCAGCACCCCGGTCAGCATAGTGATAATTGCCAGAACCCAGGCAAATACCGGACGATCAATGAAGAAACGTGCCATAAATCTAAATTTCCTGCCTGTTAGTTAATTAACCGCCCTGCTGGGCCTGGTCCCATGGCTGAGGGGTTACCTTTGCGCCAGGTTTTACTTTTTGGTAGCCGGCCACAATGACTTGTTCGCCTTCGCTAACACCACTGGTTACCAGATACTGATTTTTATAACTACGCGGGGTTTCTATCGTGCGTACTTCCACTGTGTTATTACTGCCTACCACATAGACGGTCAGTGAACCGTCTTGCTGACGGGTAGTCGCACGCTGGGGGACTAACAGCCCCTGGTCATTGGATTTAATCACATTGGCTTTCACAAACAGGCCGGGCATGAGTACGCTGTCAGGGTTTGGCATAACAGCGCGCAGGGTTACACTGCCGGTGGTTTCATCAACAGTGACCTCAGAAAACTTCAGCATGCCTTGTTTTTCGTATTTGGTATTGCTGGCTTCATCAAGGATAATTTCTACCGGCATTTCTTCACGGCCCTGCATGGAACGACGCAGCTCAACTATCGCTTTACCTGAATTCTGCATATCCACAAATACCGGGTCCAGTTTGGTTATGGTGGCCAACTCCTGGGATTGATTCGCGGTGACCAGCGTGCCCACCGTCACATATGAGCGACTTATCTGGCCGCTAATGGGTGCATACACCTTGGTGTAGTCTACATTTACCTGGGCTAGCTCAATAGCAGCTTCGGCCACAGCAATCTGAGCCTCGGCTTGGTCACTTTGTGCCACCACATCATCATATTCCTGTTCGCTGATAGAATTACGCGACAGCAAATCTTGGTAGCGCTTTTCTTTTGCTTTAAGGGTTTTAAGGTTTGCTTCAGCACTTTTTAAATCTGCTTTTGCGCTGGCCAACTCGGCTTTGTAGCGGGCATCATCAATGTGATAAAGCTGCTGGCCTTTTTCTACTACCGCACCTTCTTCAAACAGGCGTTCGGTAATGACGCCGGCTACCTGGGGGCGTACCTGAGACTGGCGAAAGGGGGTTATCCTTCCAGGTAAGGATAAAATATCAGGCACTGATGTGCTTTTGATAGTTACCACCGACACAGCGGTAGGGGGTTGCTGCTGCGCGCCTGCCCCTGCCTGTTCAGCACTTTCTGTGCAGCCTGTAACAATCAAAATCGACAAAACCGTCGCCATCGACAAGAAGATTTGCTTCATAGTATTTACTTTCCCGAATATACGCTGGACAAAATGGTCCCAAACCTTTACATTTTTAAAGATACGTTCTTGTATGTATGTTGTCAAACTAAAGCAGGACTCGCCTGATGCGCCGAACCAAAGAAGAAGCCGAACAAACCAAACAAGCCATCCTGGATGCTGCGATAGATGTTTTTTCCGAACGCGGTGTAGCCAAGGCATCACTGGAAGAAGTGGCCAAAGCTGCCGACGTTACCCGAGGTGCGGTGTACTGGCATTTCAAAAACAAAATCGAAATATTCGACGCTTTGCATGAAAACCTGCATACCCCATTTATCGAGCAAATCCTTGAGGGATTAGAGGTTGAACACCCTAACCCGGTAGGTCAGTTACAATCCATTTGTACGAAACTCATACTGGCACTAGATCAGGATAAGAAGCTCTGTAAAGCCATTCAACTTTTTATGTTCAAATGCGACTATTCGGGCGATTTTGAACAATGCAAAGTACGCTTTAATAGACAAAAGCTTGAAAAGCTTCAGGCTTTTGAAGCCTACTTCGATAAAGCCAAACAACAGGACACCCTTCCCGCTGATGCTGATCCCAAAATTCTCGCCCTGTCGGTTAACTGCTTCATCCGTGGTGTAGTAAGCGAATACCTTGATTCACCAGAAGAATTCAACCTACAGCATGACTTGCCCCGAATGATGCAACTTTTCTTTGACAGTATCCTTAAACCGGCAGCGTAAATCGGTCAGTGGTGCAAAAAACACCATGAACGGAGATTCTATTGAGCTACGGATTACCGGTGGCTTTCATTAATGTCTGATAGGCCCATGTTAAGCGCTGGGCACTGCGCAGATCGCCGCCTTTATCAGGATGATACTGATGCTGCAGCTTTCGGTATTGGCGCTTTACTGTGGCTGAGTTACGCCAGTCTTCTTCGGCCAGCTGTAATAGTGCACAAGCTTGCTCAATATCCTGCGGCCCTACCTTAACGTTAGTGTAGGTATGCATATTCTGCCAAAATGAATCGAGCATTTGCTCTACATCCTGACTTTGGGTCGTGCCAAAGTGCTGCCAGTCCAAATAGTAGCGCTGCAGGGAATCATCCGTGGAGGCGCACGCCAATGCGCCATGCTGTCCGGAACTGCGGCTGGAAGGAAAATCACGCAGCTGAATGTTCAGTGCACTTACCGTTAGGTCACCGCTGTGTTGTTCAGCCCATTTCAACTGAAGCCGGTACAGACAGTGGAATAATACAAAGTGGGTTTGAAATAAGGTTAGCGGCTCGCGCAATGCGTCTGGGTCAAATAAGTGATAAGGCGCTTCACTCAATATTTTTATAAGTGAGTATTCACTTATGCCCTGACTTAATGTATCCCACTCGGCTTCCAGCGCCTGCGTCACCGAGGTGACCAATGGATGCTCCTCTATAGCCACCCTATATCTCCTGGTTATAAAAAAATTCGCTATATTACCCCTTGTTAAAGCGGCAATTTGCTAGTGAATAAGGTAATTTAATAATATGCATACAACAATAAAAAGGATAACACCTTGAGAACCCTAGTTGCTTTAACCAGTATTGTCAGTTTTTTAATGGTGCTATTGCCCGGTCCGCTATACCAGTTCATTGGCTTGCCATTAAGCACGGCTTTTACCCTATTGCGCTATGGGGTATTCGTAGCCGGTGCAGCACTGATTTTGATTATTCTGCAAGTCTTGGTAGCACGAAAAAGTGTGCGGTGGGGCAGTACGCTTATTTATGCCGTGATGGCGCTGGTGGCGGTCGGCCTGCCCTTAAGTATGATGGGCAAAGCCAGTACCGTACCGCCTATCCACGATATCACTACCGATGTCACCAACCCACCAGAGTTTGTTGCCATCGCACCGTTACGCAAGAATGCGCCGAACCCTCTAGACTACGAAGGCGGTGCGGTTACTACGCAGCAGCTTAAGGCTTATCCAGAGCTCAAAACACAGTTATTTGCTCAACCGATAGAGCAGGTGTATCAGGCTGCTATAGATACTGTTGATGCATTAGGCTGGGAACGGGTTACCCAAAACGCTCAACCACATACTATTGAAGCGACGGACACAACCTTGTGGTTTGGTTTTAAAGATGACGTAGTCATCCGTTTACGCGCCAAAGACGATGACACCCTGGTTGATGTTCGCAGCAAATCCCGGGTTGGGAAAAGCGATTTAGGTAAAAACGCCGAACGGATCCAGACATTTATTGATGCTTTGCGAGAGCGTACCGATGCGTCCGTTAACTAAGCACCGCTAGTGCCGCCCCTATCAATAGGTTGGGGCGCTAGCTGCGTAACCCCGAACAACGGTTGCGGCTCAAAATTAAATGCCCTTACGTTTTTCCCGAGGCGTTAGGCAATAGTAATAAAAGTAATAATAAGGGTACTGCACCCTGAGTAAGCCATCGTGCCGGGTTACCCCGGCGCTGGTTATTTACCATCGGTAACGGTAATTGTTTCAGGCAGGTCTTCCCCTTTCCGAATTCGCGGTAAACTAGCGCAAAATTCGCCGTAACCCCCTCCACTTAAGATTAGACTGGGAACAATCTCGCTGAGACTGCGATATACCAAGCCTTTGCGCTGGGTGAGCTTTCCGAACTGGGGTATTGGGGTACTGGGGTCCTGGGGTACTGGGGTCCTGGGGTACTGGGGTACTGGGGTACTGGGGTTATAGGATTATGGCTATTCAGCGCATAACTGGTAGCTGTTTTCGGCTTACAAGGTGCTAATTAAAAACCTCAGGCATTACGACCAGCAGCCAGCTCTCGTTAACCTGCCTTTCGCACTTATGGCATAACATTGGTGAGGCACGCCGCCAGATAATTTACTCTACCAGCGGGTACTAGCATGCCTGGTTCGTGGGCGTTCTTACTGTTGACGGTAGCGACATATCAATCTGCATTAAGAATCACCTTTCAGTGTTTGATACCCTTTGACGATTAGGATTACATAAATAGATTATATAGATTGTTTTAATGCATTTTGATTCTTTGTGCCTATCATCTATTATTCCTGCACATCGAAAAGGGCTGAGCCCTTTTGGTATTACGACAGATAGTGGAGGAACCTATGTCGAATGAACGCTGTCCTATGACCACCAGTGCAGGTGCACCAGTAGCAAATGATAATCAAAGCCGCACGGCAGGCGCACGCGGTCCGGTAACATTTGATAACCATTATCTGTTTGAAAAGCTGGCGCACTTTAACCGTGAACGTATACCGGAGCGGGTTGTACATGCCCGCGGTAGTGCTGCATACGGTACATTTACCCTGACCAAAAGCTTAAGTGACTATACCGTGGCCGATTTTTTACAAGAGCCTGGTCAGCAAACAGATATCTTTTTACGTTTTTCCACCGTGGGCGGTGGCCAGGATTCCAGCGATTATGCTCGAGACCCCCGCGGCTTTGCCCTTAAGTTTTATACTGACAGAGGAAATTGGGATATCGTAGGTAATAACACCCCGGTGTTTTTCCTGCGCGATGGAATTAAGTTTCCTGACTTTATCCACAGTCAGAAAAAGAACCCAAGAACGAATTTGCCAGACCCTCAGGCTATATACGAATTTTGGGCGAACAATCCCCAGTCGTTACACCAGTCGACTATTTTGATGTCTGACCGGGGTATTCCCTTGTCGTATCGGCATGTGAATGGTTATAGCTCGCATACACTTAGCTTGTGGAATGAAAAGGGCGAGCGATTCTGGGTGAAATGGCACTTTAAAACCAATCAGGGCATTAAAACCCTGACCAATGAAGAAGCCGCCACCCGACCGGCGTTCGGCGCGCAGCAAGATTTAGTCGAGAGCATAGACAAAGGTGAGTTCCCGTCATGGACCGTAAATGTGCAAATCATGACTGAGGAAGAAGCAAAAAATTATCGAATTAATCCGTTTGATGTGACAAAGGTATGGCCGCACAGTGATTATCCGTTAATCGAGGTGGGTCAGCTTGAGCTTAACCGTAATGTAGATAATTTCTTTGCCGAAAATGAACAGGCAGCATTTGCGCCAAGTAATGTGGTTCCGGGTGTAGGT
This sequence comes from Alteromonas indica, assembly GCA_003056425.1. Lineage (GTDB taxonomy): Bacteria > Pseudomonadota > Gammaproteobacteria > Enterobacterales > Alteromonadaceae > Alteromonas > Alteromonas indica. The sequence continues at coordinate 3,168 of PYVY01000005.1, read as the reverse complement.
GTATCGCCCGACCGGATGCTACAGGCTCGTCTACTGGCTTATCAGGATGCTCACCGTTATCGGATTGGTGCTAACTACAACCAGATTCCAGTCAATGCGCCGCGCTGCCCGGTTCATAACTATCAGCGCGATGGCGCCTTTGCTGGCATCACCCCAAGTATCGCGGGTAGCGGTGCGAACTTTTATCCCAATAATCGGGGCGATAATGGTGCACCCGCTGAAGTGCCTGACGTTCAAGAACCGCCGATGGCGTTGGAGCACGATGCCTGGTTAGATATTTATGATAACCGGGATGATGATAACTTTAGTCAGGCGGGTGATTTGTTCTGCATGATGAGTGAAGATCAGAAAAACCAATTAGTGAATAATATCGCTGACGGGTTGAGCCAATGTACACTGGATGTTCAACAGGCAATGTTTGAACAATATGATAGCGCACACGAATACTATGGCAAGCGGGTTAGACAAGAGGTGCTTAACCGTCTTGGCTAAGACTGACCGCACCAATAGAAGCGAAGCCTATTAACGCTTTGTCCTTATTAATACAACAGCCTGGCAGATACGCCGGGCTGTTTTATATGGGCCGGTAAAGCCAACATAGAGTCAATAGAATACGTCACGGGCTACGGTTTCAAAACTTTCGAACTGTGGCTTACCAAAGAAGTATCCTTGTTGCTTAACCACCCCCATCTCAGCCAGGGTATCGCGTTCAGCTTTTGTTTCTACGCCCTCTGCCAGTACATCTATCCCCAACTGTCGACACAATGAGGTGAGTGCATTAACAATCGCTTTCTTTTTACGATCGCTATCTATATTTCTAATTAGGTGCATGTCAATTTTTATACTGTCAGGGGCTAAGTCAGCCAGCCAATCGAGATTAGCGTAACCTGAGCCGAAATCGTCCAGAGCAGTGGCAAAGCCCATTTCCTTATAATAATCGATAATTCGCTGCAAGTGAGCCGTGTCATTTATGTGAGCGCTTTCAACTACTTCAAAAGTTATATTAGATAGTGGAAAGCCATACAGCTGGGCCGCTTTTAACGTTGTCTTTATACAAATATCCGGTCGGTAGATTGCCCCGGGCATAAAGTTGATATTAAGACGCTCCGTGATGCCAGCGCCGGCTGCCAATGCAATTGCTTTTACCCGACAAGCTTGATCAAAACGGTAAATATACTCAGCGTTAACTTTTTCCATAATAGTATAGGCGGGTTCATTGTTTACGCCCCGTACAAGACCTTCATAACCAAATACAGAACGCTGCTCCAGGTCAACTAATGGCTGGAACGCCATCGAGAAATCGAAAGGTAACGCCTGGCCGTTACGACAGCCTTCGCAGGGTAATTCTTTGGCGTTCTCTTCAATAATGTACAACGGGAGATCGGTAGCCGATACGTTTGAAAATTTCCTCATGGTGAAGTCGAAATTCCAATTTTATGAGTTTGAAACAAGCCTTTTAAGAGGTAAGGCAATTTATGCTATCTGCAAACGATCGTATTGTGTGGTTATGCCTAATACATTTACCGTTTGGTCACGCGCCAATATTGTAGGGAAGAGTACTCTTTAGCCGATTGCTACAATATTCCATAGTATGGCGTAGCAAGGGGTAGCCCCTAGTTGAGCTGTTAGCCGCTTGCCACGTTACGCTATTACTGTACCGTATTTTCAGCCGCTTTTATTTTGCGTAATCCTACCTTACCATTTACCGGATCTCACCATTGAAATGCTATGTTGAGGAATAGCGATCCTATTATAGGGATTACATTCTATAACTTTTGATTGGGCTCCCCTTAATAATATGACGGCACATCTGTTTGCCCGCCGTGCACGTTGTAGCAAGAGATCTAGGCAATGTGATGCCCCAATGTGAACTATTACGTAGCGTGTAAGCAGTAAGGTTCAGCGAAGTGGCGGCTGTGCTACCGCTCTGCATACAGCGCTTACATGAGATTGGGCCCCCAGTGGGCTTTATTCGGTATTCCAGGACGATAAGGAATGACTGATGTATTTTTCAAAAGTACAGAAAGGTCAGACTCTGCGAGAACATAAGGAATTGGCTTTGGCGTGGATGAATGCGAGAAGCAAACCTAACCAAATTACCATCCCTACTTCGATTTAGTCACAGCCACAAAGAAGCCCCTGTCTTTCGACAAGAGCTTCTTCATAGAATGGGACTGCTTCACAGCGAGTCGTGGCGGCTGTGCGACACAAAACACTATCCTGACACCTTATGCTTTATTTTGTCACGGCCACAAAAAAGCCCCTGTCTTTCGACAAGGGCTTCTTCGTAGAATGGGCCTGCTTCACAGCGAGTCGTGGCGGCTGTGCGACACAAAGCGCTTTCCTGATACCTCTGAGAACGGTCAGATACTCAGAAAACATGGCTCGCACGAGTTACGAGACCGACTTTTTCGTACTGAATAGCGAAATTACTCTGGCTAATCTACTGGCCGTAAAAACGAAAAAAGCCCCTGTCTTTCGACAAGGGCTTCTTCGTAGAATAGGCCTGCTTCACAGCGAGTCGTGGCGGCTGTGCTACACAAAGCACTATCCTGAACCTTATGCTTTATTTTGTCACGGCCACAAAAAAGCCCCTGTCTTTCGACAAGGGCTTCTTCGTAGAATGGGACTGCTTCACAGCGAGCCGTGGCGGCTGTGCTGCACAAAGCGCTTTCCTGATACCTGAGAGAGCAGTCGGGTGCTCTGACAAATGGGTAAGTCTGCTCAGGCACGGCTTTGCTGCACTGAATCGCGAAATTACTCTGGCTAATCTACTGGCCGTAAAAACGAAAAAAGCCCCTGTCTTTCGACAAGGGCTTCTTCGTAGAATAGGAGTCTGGCGGTGTGCTACTCTCACATGGGGAAACCCCACACTACCATCGCCGCTAATACGTTTCACTTCTGAGTTCGGAATGGGATCAGGTGGTGCCGTATCGCTATGGCCGCCAGACAAAAACTTTTTGTGCAGAATACGTTTTATATTCTGCGTAAGGAGGACCTGCTGTGCGCTCAAGAGCGCGGCCTGTCAGCCTTACTTTAAAAACTTAACAATTCGGGAAATCTGATATTCAATCAATCATTGAGTAACGTTGCTACTCTCACTTGTTTTAGCTTGTCTCTACCACAACCCGTCGCGCATGAAGCCGCTTAGGGTTGTATGGTTAAGCC
>PYVY01000046.1 GCA_003056425.1 Alteromonas indica | reverse complement strand
CTTGGTCTTCCGGCGTGGGGGTTTTTCACCCCCATTATCGTTACTCATGTCAGCATTCGCACTTGTGATATGTCCAGCAAACCTCTCGATTCACCTTCATCCACTTACACAACGCTCCCCTACCCAGCACAGTAAACTGTGCTGCCGCAGCTTCGGTATATTGCTTAGCCCCGTTACATCTTCCGCGCAGGCCGACTCGACTAGTGAGCTATTACGCTTTCTTTAAAGGGTGGCTGCTTCTAAGCCAACCTCCTAGCTGTCTGTGCCT
>PYVY01000045.1 GCA_003056425.1 Alteromonas indica | reverse complement strand
GGCTTAACCATACAACCCTAAGCGGCTTCATGCGCGACGGGTTGTGGTAGAGACAAGCTAAAACAAGTGAGAGTAGCAACGTTACTCAATGATTGATTGAATATCAGATTTCCCGAATTGTTAAGTTATCGGCGTAGCCGGTAACACCTTTTTATGTCTGGCGGCCATAGCGATACGGCACCACCTGATCCCATTCCGAACTCAGAAGTGAAACGTATTAGCGGCGATGGTAGTGTGGGGTTTCCCCATGTGAGAGTAGCACACCGCCAGACTCCCATTCT
>PYVY01000044.1 GCA_003056425.1 Alteromonas indica | reverse complement strand
CATGTGGTGCTTCGGGTGGCTACTGAACGGGCACAGCAATGGTCGAACAAACAGGTGTTGCAGCAATGGCATAAACTGCATCGGGGAACCCGCCTCACGCAGCTGTATGCTCAGGGTGCGACACTCTCGCAGGCTGAACGCGCCACGGTCAATGCCTGTGTATCAGTTTATCGGCAGCGTCTTCAATCAATAAGCTGGTTTATGCGAGAACTTAATGAGTACATTGCCCGCCAGGCCAATAAAGAGGATGACTGTACCGGGCGTTTCTGGGAGGGAAGGTTTAAATC
>PYVY01000042.1 GCA_003056425.1 Alteromonas indica | reverse complement strand
AACAAGTAATTTAAGTCAAGTAGAGAGTAGCGTGATTGAAAGAACATCTTTCGATATTCAATTCTCAGTTACTCAATTTTGATTGATTACTAATTAATATCAGCTTTCCAAATTGTTAAAGAACGTTATAAAACACTATTGTGTTTTATACAGAAAACAGCATCCTGCTTATAAAAAGCAGAACAACCATTTCTGGTTTGTTCGTTAGAACAAGACTATCTGTGTGGACACTACGCTAAGAGCGTCCGTCGATTCTTTTGGTAAGGAGGTGATCCAACCGCAGGTTCCCCTACGGTTACCTTGTTACGACTTCACCCCAGTCATGAAACACAAAG
>PYVY01000040.1 GCA_003056425.1 Alteromonas indica | reverse complement strand
CTTGGTCTTCCGGCGTGGGGGTTTTTCACCCCCATTATCGTTACTCATGTCAGCATTCGCACTTGTGATATGTCCAGCAAACCTCTCGATTCACCTTCATCCACTTACACAACGCTCCCCTACCCAGAGGACATCCTGAATGCTACTTCTTCGTTCTTTATCTTCACCACCTTGTGGTGAACGCTTTACCAGCGGCTGCTTACGCAGGTCGCTGTTAGCTTAAATAGCATTGAGTGATGTCCTCTGCCGCAGCTTCGGTATATTGCTTAGCCCCGTTACATCTTCCGCGCAGGCCGACTCGACTAGTGAGCTATTACGCTTTCTTTAAAGGGTGGCTGCTTCTAAGCCAACCTCCTAGCTGTCTGTGCCT
>PYVY01000004.1 GCA_003056425.1 Alteromonas indica | reverse complement strand
TCGATCAACTGCTTGTATCTCATGGTAACTACTCATGTTTTTTGGCGATTACAGAGTACCACCAACAGGCAGTTGATCTCTTCTCACCGTTTAACCATGAGTGGTGCACTTATTATCTGAAATCGGGACTATTAACCTTGGATGGGATTTGACCGCTGCAATTAGTTTCTTGCCAAGACCTTTTCCTTGCTGTTGTTTTGACACAATTACGTCAAAAATGATGGCTTTGTAAATAAAATCTGTTACTACACGAGCAAAGCCAACTAACTCATTATTATTGAAAATACCAACCGTAATTTGCGATCCTTCAATACAGGCCGTAGCTTCCACTAATGTTCGTTCATTTGCCCACCACGTTTCTTTAAATAAAGATAGAACTTGAGTAGCGTGAGATTCATTTAAGTCAAAATATACTTCCATGCTTATTCCAATGCATAATTTTTCAATAACGGGTACAGATGCGTAGAGCATAATGGCGAAGCCGTCTACGTGTTAGCGTCCCAGCGAGTTACATAATTTATTTGTTATAAGCAACTGTTAAAACTGCCTTATTTGATCTTTTTATAGTTTGACCACATTGTAACGGAAAGAACAAAACCACCGATTAATATGAGAAGAGCTCTGTTAATTTGAGTTTCCTGCAATACTGGCACAAGTGTGTTGAGCCATAATGGAAAAAAGAAAGCGAACGGAATAACCACGCAAATAAATACAGCAAAAAAGAAATAGCAAAAGGCGTTGTTAGCCAACCCTGATGGACTTGGCCAACCGAAGTGACAATTTAGCAACTTTTGACCTTTAACCAACGAATTTACGGCAACTAAATATATAGCAGCGCCAATTGTAAAAAAGAGTATTTCCATGGTCTTACGCTAAGCTTTGGGGCGCATACATGGGGTGATATTCGCCAAACGGTCCCCTGTATACGTTTCGGCGCCCGAAGGGTGTGCCAACAGTGTTTTGTTATGCCAAACCATTAGCGCTGCCTAGTTTCGATTATTTGGTCTGGTTTCTCTTCCGTTGGTGTTTCTAAACTTCCTATTGGTACACAAGAGAACTCTAATTCTGTAGAACTAAGCTTGGCAGGCATTGCAGGTGTGACAGTTTCTTTTAGGAGTTTAATTTCCAAGCCTTTATCTTCACAAAATTGTCTAGCTTCGGAATAAACGGCCGTCTTATTTTCTAACGAAACACCTAAACCGGGAGTTCCATCTTTTTTCCCCACATAATATGTATCTTGACCCAGTGGGACGACACCAGTGCTTTTACATGCCACAAGGAAAAATACTATCCCAAAACAACTTACCTGTTTAAAAATCTCAATTCTCCAAATGGCATAACGCCCAATTTTGGGGCGCAAATGCGTAGGCTAAAATAAGGAGCGAAGCGACGGGAGCCTACGTATTTGTGTCCCAGCGAACGCAGTAAGCGCCAATAGTTGTTTGTTAGGTGCGTGTAGCTAATGGCGACTATTTTTCATCTGTTTAACGCATTGAGTAGAAATTGATTCAAAAACATTGCTGATATATTGATAGCAATCTCGTTGCTTTTCGTACCAGTCGTCCCCGCCCTTGTAACGAGTTGGAATGAGGTCGTTATACATATTGATGATATTTTCCGAGATTTTTTCTGAATCAAATTTAATATCTGGGAAATGAAGTGTTGCTATGACTTTCAATGGCTCTAGAGAATTAACAGCGCTTTTCATTAATTCACGTAGCTCTTCAGTTTGTTCTTCTTTTGTATATAACTTCTTAATGAAAGCTTTTGACTTGGTACGGAAATTTAATAATTCTCGATACATTAACTCTAGCTTTTCAATGTCGAGGGTTCTGCTCGCAGTCTTTCTGGAAAAGTAGTTGTTGAGAATGACGACAGAAATCGCTACCACGGAAGAAATAAAGATAGCGAAAAACTTTGCCCTGTCTGAGACATTTTCAAATATTACAAAAAACCATTCCATGTTAACTACCTCCTGACGACCTAACAATTTAATAGTACGCAAATCGCAAGCTTTTCTACCGAGCGTGAGCTCGTTTTTACCTATAGTGTCAGAAGAACCATATCGCTTAAAGTCAATGATGACAATGCCTATAAAATAGCGGAGCTAATTTCACAAAGCACGAAAACGCGCAATTGGATCGTTTTCTTGAATATAGGGGAAAGCAACTATAACTGTAGACGTATGCATATATTGTTGAGCGATAAGAATAAAGTCCCCATTTTAAAATTATGTCTCTGAATACATGTTTTTGAAGCAGTATTTTTTAAGGGATGTCTTTATCTATTTGAAGTGGATTTCCGCATTTATACATTTTCATGACAAGCGTCACCTTTTATCTATGGGTGATAATGAAGTAGAGAGATGCCTGGCGCATTTTGCGTTGAAAGTAAATGTGTCACCACAAACCCAAGCGACGGCATTTAATTCGCTGTCATTTCTTTATAAGCATATTACTAATAAACCACTTTTTTGAATCTGACTTCTGTCAGATGCTCTCTAATAGCTCTGCTTATTTAGGCGTAGCGCTGGCTTCATGGATTATTTATGCTGTATTTGAGCTGTGTAACTGAGATTACGGAGGATTAAAGCGCTGGCAGCAAGCAATTCTACTTACTGCCAATAAACTATCGGTAGTTAAGCTAACCTACAAGGTTTGGGTATACACCACCACATCTTCGCTATAAATACTGTCTTCATAAAACTGAGTATGGCTGAACGTCATGCCCAGCGTTTTCATTACTCCTATTGAAGCCGTATTATCCGGCGCGGCAATAGCAGAAAAGGTACTTATACCGGTATAGGCAAGGCCATCACGTACAGCAATGGCGGCTTCACTGGCATAGCCTTTTCCCCAACTTGAACGCTTAAAACGCCAGCCGAGCTCGATATTGTCGATTTGCGGGTGGGAAGTAAAAAAGCCAAAAGGTCGAACCAAAATCCAGCCCAGTGCTTCGGCGGAGGTTTTTTCCAGTACTTTCCAAAGGCCCCAACCAAGTGCCGGGTTTGCATACGCTGCCAAGCGGGGTAAAAAAACACTTTCGATGTCTTCACGGCTGGTTTTAAACCCACCGTTGAGGTAACGCATTACCTCTACATCTTGATCAAGTTGCCATAAAAAATCAGCATCCGCTGCTGTGATATAGTCGAATATCAGCCGGTCGGTTTCTGCGAACTCCATGCTCCACCTCAAAATCTAATTTTTGTTATTATTACCGGTAATCAGCCACCTAACATGGCCAGATGCTTGGTTGCCCCGGTACTGCCTTGTTGCAAGTAATGGGATATGTGTTTATCGCCTAATGACTCAGTGACAAACTGTTTAACCCCCTCTACATCGCCAGCGCTGAGATAATGTCGCAGGTCTAAACCCTGCTCACTAAATAAGCACAAGTGTAATTTACCACTAGCTGCCACGCGAAGTCGATTGCAACTTTCACAAAAATCTTTGCTGTAGGGCATAATCAACCCAATGTTACCGGCATAGTCCGGATGACAAAACTCCTGCGCCGGACCCGCATCGCGCCGGCGGATAATAGGTTGCCAGCCTTCGGCCAGCAATTTGTCGCGTAGCGGTGCGCCTGACATATGCTGTTGGTTAAAGAAATTATGATGTTCGCCTGTTTCCATCAGCTCGATAAACCGTAACGTCACCGGCGTTGTTTTCAGCCAGGTCAAGAAGCGCTGTAAGCGATTGCTGGAAAAATCCTGTAGCAATACGGTATTAATTTTGACATTCAAACCCGCCTCTACCGCCACATCTAACCCGTTCAGGATTTGTTTAAGTTTGTCCTGACCGGTAATCAGTGCGAACTGATTAGGATCAAGGCTATCGATACTGACATTAACCTGATGCAACCCGGCTTGCGCCCAGCGATGAGCATCTTTTGCCAGCCTCGCCCCGTGGCTGGTGGCGGCAATACGATTAATTCCTGGTGTATTAGCAGTGGCGGCTATGATATCGGTGAAATCGCGCCGTAAACTCGGTTCGCCGCCGGTTATACGAACCTTGGACGTGCCCATCTGGGCAAATGCCGTCAACAGGGTCTGAATTTCATGTATATTTAAAAACGCGCTATTAGGCGGACCGTCATACCCACCTGGTAAACAGTACTGACAGCGAAAGTTGCACGCCTCTGTAATTGATAACCGCAGATAATGGAAACGGCGACCGAAACTATCTTCTAACAATATTTAACCTTGGTGTGAAGCGATAGGTATACCATGCCACAGATGGATGAATACGCAAACCGCTAACTTGTGTGTGCTGGTGTGGATACGTGGCCGCGCGCTTTACAGTTTAGCTTAATCGACGGTTAATCGCAGGGCGCGATGAACCCCCGGATAAAACCGCTGCGATGAACATGGCATCGTTTCTGCTAACTACCTTACCTTTGTTCATCACTTTATAGGCAGCCTTTGCAGGTTGCGCCAGGATAATTATGACGCAATCAACTTCTCGGGGTTATATTCCCGCCATCGATGGCCTTAGGGCACTGGCTGTGCTGGCCGTGATGGTCTTCCATCTGGATGCCAGCCTATTACCCGGGGGCTTCACCGGGGTAGATATCTTTTTTGTGATCTCCGGGTACGTGGTTGCACGTTCATTAAGTGGCCATCAATACACCGCCTTTCAGGCTTATATTGTTGCTTTTTACCGACGCCGCATACTCAGGCTGTTTCCTGCCCTACTGGCCTGTTTATTGGTTTGTACTGCTATTGTGGTTCTGTTTATTCCCCAAGCCTGGCTTAGTCAGTCGATTAGCCATACCGGGTTGGGCGCGTTTTTCGGCGTAAGCAACCTAGTGTTAGCGGCCAACACACAAACTTACTTTTCGCCCTCGGTGGAATTTAACCCGTTTGTGCATACCTGGAGCCTGGGGGTGGAAGAACAGTTTTATGTGGTATTCCCTATCCTGATGTATTGGTATCTTAAAGGCCGGGCACGTTATGCCACAGCAATGCTAGCTATCTTGTCCCTGGCCGCCTCCTGGTACTATAGCAACACGAATCTTAATGCCTCTTATTATTTACTTACCAGTCGGTTTTGGGAATTAGCGGCGGGCGCGTTGTTGTTTCAATGGCAAGCAAAACAACGTACTCCGACTTTTACGCTTCCTCCCCTCCCGGTAGCCGGACTGCTGATAACCGGCGCGGGTTTGTGGCTGGCCAGCAAAGAAGCCTTTCCGGTGCCCTGGGCTATCCTGCCCGTAGTAGGTACGGTACTCCTTCTACACAGTTTTTCTACCCCTCAGGCGGCGGGGTCAGTTAGCCGTATTTTCTGTCTGCCCGCCTTACGCTATATAGGAAAAATTTCCTACTCGCTGTACTTATGGCATTGGCCGGTTTACACCTTTTTCAGATGGTCTGTGGGCCTGGAAACCCCTTTGCAGTGGCTGGCTGCTTTCAGCCTGACGTTTATCCCGGCAATGTTATCGTATCATCTGCTAGAACAACGTCTGCCGCGCCGCCCTTTATTGCAACACATGGTGGCTTGGAAAACAGTGGCGGCGGGCCTGGTGGTGATTAGTGTAAGTGGCGCTGGGGCATATTGGGGTTTTAATAATCAGCCGAAAATAAAAATAAGTAACACAAACGATAAATATAACTGGTACCCCTATTATTCTCACCCCACCGACCTACCCTCTGGCAATGAGCTCTCAGGCCGTACCATTTATGTTATTGGCGATTCCCATGCTGGCGCGTACGGTACCATGTTACGCATGTTGGCTGATGAAACCGGCATACAAACCGAAATACACAGCCAGGGGGGCTGCGGCGCCGCCAATATGCGCGAGCCGGTATTGGTTGATGACAACGCGTGCGCTGCAAAGCTACAACGTTGGTTGCACCATATACAGCAGAATGCCACCGATAACGACATAGTGTTCTTCGCCACGTTAAAGGCCTACCGGCTTACCAACCAATACCGTATTACGCCCAAGCCCAAACCACAGGTGGTAGCAACTATGTATAGCAAGGAAGCAGAGCAAGCTCGCGATGCAGCCATGCAGGAAACGTTGCAAATTATGCGTAAGATAGCTGCTGTGACACCACATATTATTACTGATGCGCCGAAACCGGTGTTTTCTTACATTCCCTTTCGGTGTAGTGATTGGTTCAATCAGGATAATCCCACCTGTGAAAGCCCTACCCATCAGGATCGTGCCTTTATGGAAAGCTTTAGAGAACCGGTAATGCAAAACCTGGATACGGTACAACAGCATATTGCCCAATTAACGGTGTGGGACCCGCTTCCCGCATTGTGTGATAAAACGCGTTGCCCGGTGTACGACAACAACACGCCGCTTTACTTCGATGCAGACCATTTATCTGCCCATGGGAATCGGGTTTTGTACCCTTCTTTTAAGCAGGCCATCATGCAGATGGTACATAGCCAACAAGCAGCATCCCCGCCGGCAGGGAAAAACGCCTCTGGCTAATGCCGTATGACGAAGCTGGTATAGTCTACCCAAAGTGTATGTGACCGGGCCCCCAATATTTATCGGCGCTGCGCTAAGCCCTGTGCAGCCGGTGTAGCGCCGGGTTAAGGCATAGGTCGCAGCGCTATTTTATTTAGGTCTATCTGGCTGGGATCAGCTTAATAATGGGGTTCTCTCTTACGTAGGGGGTTGTTGTGTTAATTCCCCTCCCCGAGCATAATGAGGTTCACAGATAATCAATACCAATGCTATGCAGCCAGAACAAATCAAAAACGCTATTAATCAGGTCATGCCATACGGCAAATATGCTGGCCGCCGTTTATTCCATTTACCTGAGCCCTACTTAGTATGGTTTCACAAACAGGGATTTCCGGCTTCAACGCTGGGGCAACAATTAGCGTTGATGTACGAAATAAAGCTTAACGGGCTGGAAAGCGTGGTGGCACCATTGTTAGATGAAGAGTAAATTTGCTGTGGGCGGCTTGGTCGCGCCTTGTCGTGATGCCCTTTTGAATTCAGGTACTCGCCGGCGGTAAATCGTATTGCATCAGGTATGTATGTGTACCGTCTGCAATATGGATTTGCATCATGCCTACCAGATGCTCCAACTCATTGGTGCCAGAATCAGGCACTACCTGCAACTGTAAGGTATCATCACCTCGGTTCATAATACCTGAATGCTGAAGAACAAAACTGCCCTGTCGGCCATCTAACAAACCGGTGAACTGTTCTATCGCTACATAGCCAGCCGAACCCTTAAAGGGCGTCACCACACTTAGCATTTCTCCTTTGCTATCACCGGTCAATATGCCGTCATAGTGTTTGGTGATCGCCATCCGATGGGTCACCATGCCCTGCTCACCACTTAAATGGCCATCCAGCGGCGCCAGGTCTACCGAGAACTTTCCTTGTATACTTTTCATCGCATTCTCTCTAGAAATGTGTAATAACCACTGTATAATTACACAGTGCTGCTGTAAAGCTCAATTTTCAACCAATAATGTTGTGATGTATTGCCTATGTTTGCCCGTCCAAAGCGAAATAAGCAGGTTATTGTTGACCGTCAGATTTTGTATCTACACGAAGTGATGGTGGCAAAGTGCCTGGCCGAACCAACACTTTTTACTAAGGTGCTGGAAAATCTTGAAACCCGTCATACCCAGGGGATAATTCGTTATGGCAGTTATTTGCTATGGCACAGCATTCTGGAAACCCGCGACCAGCCTGAACTCTTTGCTTCGTTAGTATTAGCAACCGATAGCAGAACCCAGGCTTTACGGCGTAAAACGATATTTGGCGGGGTGTTAACTGAGGCAGAACGCGAAGCCGCGCTGACGACGTATATCGCCAGCGAGCTAAATTAGTGGTTTTTACAGGCTAGTTACTGCGCAAATGATCTGAGACTAAAAAGGCCATTTCTAGCACTTGGTCCGCATTCAGGCGGGGATCGCACTGGGTTTTATAGGCTTGCTTAAGGTCATCATCGCTAATTTTATAAGCGCCACCGGTACACTCGGTAACATGCTGTCCGGTCATTTCCAGATGGACCCCTCCCGCGTGGGTTCCTTCGGCTTCATGGGCTGCAAAAAACTGACGAATTTCGCTTAAGATAGCATCGAAATTACGCGTTTTATAACCATTGCTGGCCTTAATGGTATTGCCATGCATTGGGTCAGAGCTCCATACCACATTGCGCCCTTCCTGCTTCACCCGGCGTAACAATCTTGGCAGATTCTGCTCAAGGTTCTCTGCGCCCATCCGGGTAATAAAGGTTAACCGGCCAGGATCATTAGTTGGGTTAAGCACATCTATTAGCTTAATCAACTCGTCCTCATCCATTGACGGGCCAACTTTCACCCCGATGGGGTTATGAATACCACGGAAAAACTCAACATGGGCGTGGTCTAGCTGGCGGGTACGCTCACCTATCCAAACCATGTGCGCGGAGCAATTATATGGTTTACCGGTTAAGGTATCGGTGCGGGTTAGCGCCTGTTCATAGTTAAGCAACAACGCTTCATGCGAGGTAAACAAAGAGGTTTCATGCAGTGAAGGCGTATTGGCAGAGTTAATCCCAATAGTATCCATAAACTGTAACGTATCCTGAATACGTCGTGCAATATCCTGATAGCGCTCTTTAAGTGGGTTATTTTCCACAAACGCCATATTCCAACGATTTACTTCATGTAAGTCCGCTAACCCGCCCTGGGCAAAAGCGCGCAGCAGGTTAAGGGTGGCGGCACTGCGATGATAGGCATCCAGTAAACGGTTAGGATCGGGACGACGCGCAGCTTCGGTAAATTCAAAGCTGTTAATAATATCGCCACGATAGCTCGGCAGAGTGACACCGTTGATCGTTTCCAGATTCGATGACCGCGGTTTGGCGTATTGCCCGGCCATCCGGGCAACTTTGGTTACCGGGCAGCGGCCTGCGAAGGTCATCACAATTGCCATTTGCAAGATAACTTTAAACGTATCGCGGATTTTAGGAGCGTTGAACTCGTCAAACGATTCTGCGCAGTCGCCGCCTTGAAGCAAAAAGCCTTTACCCATGCTGACCTCGCCCAATTGCCGGCGTAGTTCGCGGGTCTCCGCTGCAAAAACTAACGGCGGGTATTTGCTTAAGGTCTGTTCTACATGAGCGACCTGTGCCAGGTCATCATATTCGGGTTGCTGTAGAATTGGTTTGCTTCTCCAGCTATCGGGTTGCCAGTTTTCCACGAAGTCTCCTGTTGCTATTGCTTCATTGCTATTAATGATAAGGGAACGGGCCTTGCGGCATAAGCTGAAAATTGTCATCAGTGCGGCATGAAAATAGCTTAATTGTATTGGTGAACTCACCAGAACAAACACTGACAGCGCCTTTTTCGCAGGCGACGGCATAAGATGGCCCTTAAGGCCAGCTTACCATATTTATGATAGTACAGGAGGCCACTGAGGGTGAATTTGTAGCGTGTTTTGGTTATTTGTTATATCAAACGCTATGCCGTAACCCATTTTGAGATTCTCGGCGGTAAATACCTGGGAAATTGTGCCACTGGCCACTTGCTGCCCGCCATTAAGCAACATCGCATGAGAGGCGAAGCGAGCGCTCAGCGTCAGATTATGTGAACTGATGATGGTACTATTGCCTTGCTGACAAAGTTGTTGCAAAAACGTAAGAAAGGTAAGTTGATGGCGGATATCCAATCCTTGCATTGGTTCATCTAGCACCAGCAGCGCCTCACCGGCTTCAATAGCCGTCCAGACCTGCCACAGTGCCCGCGCCAAGTTAACTCGCTGTTGCTCGCCCCCGGATAACCGGGTAACCGGCCGGGATAATAACGGTTTGAGCTCCAATGCTTCGGTTAACACTGCCGGTAAAGGATGAGCGCCCTTCCCCGCCCCGTAAAAATCAATATACTGCCCGGCGGGGATGGCAAAAGAGTGCACTTGCTGCTGCCCATGAAAAGCTCTGAATCGCGCCAGATGTGCCAGGCTATAGTCACTGATGGGAGTGCCTGAAAGCAGGCAGTGACCATGTTGTGGCAGGGCTAATCCCGCCATTATCTGGAGCAGCGTCGACTTGCCGGCGCCATTTTGCCCTAAAATGTGCCAATGCTGAGCTTTGTTCACCACCAGATTAATAGCGTCAAGGCGACCGCTCACGCCCACCTTTGATAGTGTAATCATGCCACTTTCCACTGGCCGCGATACAAAGCCAACAGTAATAGCGGCCCGCCTACTGTGGCGGTAATCATGGAAACTGGCAGGGTTATCAGGTGCAGGTATTCGGTCAATGTCGCTACGGCTAACAGTACTACCGCACCACACAGGGCGCATGCCGGTAGCAAGGCGCGATTATTATAGCCTATTACCAGGCGTAAAAAGTGCGGTACCAATAGGCCAATAAACGCAATAGAACCGGCCACCGATACCGCAGCCCCTACCCCCAGCGCACTTGCCAGCAATGTCTTTTTAATCAGTTTTTCCGGCGTAACCCCCGCCGCTGCCGCCAGGGTTTCCCCCCCGTAAAGCCAGTTAAGTTGCCGGCTTTGCCAACATTGGTAAACCACACTGCCCAGCATTACTGGCCCTGCTACACTTAAAATCATCCAGTCAGTCTGGTACAGACTTCCCATCAACCAAAAGGTGAGATTACGCAGCGCCTGTGCATCCGCCAGTACATACAGCCAGGCCATCAGCGCCCCACTTACGGTAGAAATAGCAATGCCGGCTAAAATTACCGCCATGGCTGCACCGCGTAGCCTTCTGGCTACCAGGTATATCAACCAGGTCGATAACAACGCACCAATGAAGCAGCCTAACGGCAATAAATAAGGCGCCCCCTGAGCAAGCTGAATGGGCTGTACAATAAGCAAACCCGCCGCTACCAGACTGGCTCCGCTTGAAATACCAATGATCCCCGGGTCGGCCAACGGATTGTGTAACACTACCTGTAAAGAGGCGGCACTGACAGCCAGTACCGCCCCCACTAAAATAGCGGTTATTACCAATGGTAACTGTAGCTGCCATAGAATATGCCAGAATACCTCGCTGGCGACGCTTTCTTGCCAATCGGTAAGTAACACCGCGGTAATAAGCGCCAGGCCAGCCGTAGTCAAGCCGGTATAGGTGGTGAAGGCTAAACGTTTCACTGCCGTTTTTTAATATCCTCTATCAAACCGTCGCTGGCTTGTTCAATTAAATCCAATACCAGCTCAAAGCCTTTCTTACCGCCATAATACGGATCCGGTACTTCTTGATGGTCACTGTTAGCAAAGGATAAAAAAAGCTTTATTTTGGGGTGGTATGCACTGTCTGACACTTTTTGTAAATTGGCCAGGTTGCTCTTGTCCATCGCCAGGATATAGTCGTATTTATCAAAATCCTCATGCGCCACCTTACGGCACGCTATACCATCAAATTTATAACCTTTGGCGATCCCCGCGCTTTGCGAACGTTTGTCGGGCGCGCTACCTATGTGATAACCATGGGTACCGGCAGAATCGATAGTAACATCGAGCCCGGCGGCCGCTGCCTTATGGCGAAACACCGCTTCAGCGGTGGGCGAGCGGCAAATATTACCCAGACAAACGAACAAAACGGCGGGTTTCTGCTGTTGCGACATCAAACAAACCTTAATTAATACTAACTATTGACGCTGATATACCTGCTAACGGAACGAAGCCGAGGACAGGCAAAATAGTGCTAGAGTGTACCATGGCGGGGGAAACAGAGAATAGAGGACAATAAAAATAGAAGGCCAGCATACGCCAGCCCCGAATAGACCGATATTATTTAACGGTAAGCGTGCCTTTCATCATGCTCATATGGCCTGGGAAAGAGCAAAAGAATGTGTATTCATCCATTCCGGCCAGTTCATCAACCGAGAAAGTCACAGAGGTTTGTTCACCTCCACCAATAATTTTTGTGGCTGCAATTACTCGCTCATCATCGGGTTTAAGGTAATTTTCTTCCATGCCCGCGGTCATGCCATCGGTCGCGACGGCCTGGGCATCGTCCGGCTTAGTTAAGACCCAGTTATGGCCCATAACGCTTTTGTCCATTTTGCCGCTGTGAGTCAACGTAACGGTAAATTCATCACAGCTTTTTGGTACGCTCATTTCTTTTTTACCAAACTGCATTGAATCAGTACTGTCGATAGTTGTTTCACATTCTTGGGCGCTTACCGCGCCGGCGGTAAGTAATAGTGATGCTGCAAGTAAGCCTTTAACTTTCATAATCGCTCCTTATAGAACGGATTTGTCGCGCATGAGCCGCGCAAATTAGGAAAAGCGGTAAAACCAGGTCGCACCGCTATGATGACCTGGCTTATTACGCGCATATTACACGTAAAGTTTACCTGCGATACAATACCATGCACAAGAATGGGACGATAACCCCTTTAACTGCCCTATCCTGTCTGAATCACCAATCAGCGGTAACTGATGTCGCTGTGTTCTGCCACATAGCTGGCTTAAGATAAAATCTGTTAAAGGAACAGGTGGCAGTGGTGCTTGACTTGTCCATTTCCAGCTCTACCCCTTTTGGCCATCATTATTTTCTCAGCCGTATTAATATAACCAACCCTACGCGCAACTGAGCAGACTCATGCCCTATTCCTGCTCAATAATTCGCTAGCCCCTTCATCCTGGCCCCGTAGATGCCCAGAGAGCCGCACGGGGTGCACGGCTATTTTCCCCTTGCATACAACAGACAAAGACCAGCGGCGGCAACCAACCTACCAAACCGGTGGTGTTGTGTTTAAGCCAGAAGCGAGGTTGCGTAAAAGCCATAGAGGAGCCAAGAGGAATAAGCAAAGCCCGTTTTGCTTCTATATTCTGCTTAATTTAAACACCTCATGTTATTGTCTGACGTGTTTACAGCGAAAGTTAATATGACGTACGGCAAGCTACATATCTTCGACCGAATGCGTTAGGCTTAGGCTTTTATCATGGAGCAGGTATGCACCCACAGGTTTTAATGTTAAGCAGTTCCCGGCAAGGTAATGAAGACTATCTTGAGCATGCAAAGCCATTTATTTTTGCGCACCTTGGTGATTGTAAGGACTTACTATTTGTTCCTTATGCAGGGGTAACTACGGCGTGGGATGACTATTGCGAAAAGGTCGCCAATGCCTTACCTGAATTTACAGTTACCGGTTTGCACACCTTTGCCGACCCGGCAGAAGCACTGGCCCAGGCGTATGAGAAAAAGCAAGCAATCGTGGTGGGCGGCGGCAATACCTTTAATTTGTTGCATAGTCTTTATGCACGAGGCTTACTGGAACCGCTAAAACAGGCGATAGCAAAAGGAACCGCGTATATAGGCTGGAGCGCGGGCTCAAATATCTGCGGGCGCAGTATTAAAACGACCAATGATATGCCTATTGTGCAGCCCCCCTCCTTCAACGCACTGGGCGTGCTGAACTGCCAGTTAAACCCCCATTACAGTAATTATGCCCCGGCGGGCCACAATGGGGAAACCCGCGACCAGCGGCTGGCTGAATTTACTACGCTAAATCCTGATGTGGCGGTGCTGGCCATTGCTGAAGGTACCGCTTTGAGGCTTACCGACGGCAGGTTAACCCTGGTCGGCGACAAGGAAGGCTTTGTATTTTGTGGTACCGAAAAAAGGACGGTTCAACCTACTGCCGACTTATCGCAATATATTAGCCAGTAACCCGTCTGTCGGACTGGGCGCTGTAGCATAAGGTAGTTCGGCTAGCAGGGGAGCTTCCAGCGCATCGCATAAGGTGCGCAAATTTTCCCGATAATATGGCATGGGCGCGGAAGTAAGTTGATTTGCCACCCAGCCATATAGCGTAAGGCCCGCTTGCGAAATAGCCTGCGCGGTCAGCAAGGCATGATTCAGACATCCCAGCCGCATCCCTACTACCATAATGACCGGCAGGCCTAGTTGTTGCACAATTTGCGGCATCCATAAGCCATTCCCCAACGGCAGCTGCCAGCCACCAGCCCCCTCCATAAGTAAAACATCTGGCTGATACGCTTCGAGCACTTTATAGCCTGATAGAATCTGTTGCTGGCTAATAGGTATACCAGCCTCACAGGCAGCTATATGAGGCGCGATAGGCGGCATTAGCGCTATGGGGTTCACTTCGCGCAGGGTGACCTTCATATTGCACGCCTCGAAGATGGCTAATGCGTCCTCGTTAACAGGCTGGGTGTCTACCATTTCACAGCCAGCCGCCACGGGTTTGTAGCCTAAAACCTTGTCACCATTGGCTGCCAACGTCTTTAGCCAGCGAACAGTAAAATAGGTTTTGCCGACTTCGGTGTCGGTGCCGGTAATAAAAAAAGTCTGCATGATTACTTTTCCAAAATGAGGTGTGCTACCTGGTAGCTCAACGGTAGTCCACCGTCGGCAGTACGCGGGTAGGCATCAGCCAGAGCCGCGATTGCCGGACGGGATAACGGCGGTGTAGGTGGGGACGTCAGCCGGGTCCCCGCCCCAACCGTTTTTATTGAGCGCAACAGTTCCAAAATGTCGGTAAAAGTATCGATATACAATGCTGCCGTGGATTCAATTAGCCGCACGTTACATTGCTTGCTGGCCTCTTCCCATTGCGCAAAACTTGCCATGTTATTTGTGGCCGGAGCAAGCCCGCTCGCTGCCCGGGCAGCGTCCAGTTCAGCAAACGAGCCCGATACCATGATGGTTAGGCACGCTATGCCTCGGGGAGCTAGCACCCGGGCCACTTCGCCAATAACCTGTCGGGGGCAAGCACACCACTGTAATGCCATAGATGAAAATACCCTGTCGAAGGTATTGTGATGAAAGGGCAGCGCTTGGGCATCGGCTATTTTGAAGGTCAAACGGGCAAAACGCTGGCTGGCATAGGCCACCATGCCAGGAGCTAAATCCACGCCGGTAACGGTAAACCCGCGCGCCGCCAGGCGGGCGGTATTGCGTCCGGTACCACAACCGATATCCAGTAATGTGCCTGTGTTGCCCGGTACCCGGTTCAGTCCGGCCGTAGCGATTGTATGTTGAATCGTCGCGCAGTTATCGTAGCGCGGCGCGGCGCGGCTAAACTGGCGGGCAATATTGTGTAAAACAGCGTCACCACGTAAAGACGCCGTTAAAGGCTGCCCCACGTCAGACATGGCTGGTCTCTTGTGCTGCCAGACTTAGCGCATCGCAAACGGCGGTAATATCCTGTCGGGTGTGGCCGCTGTTCAGTGTAATACGAATACGATCAGTACCTTTGGGTACGCTAGGATAGCGGATAGCTGGGGCCCATATACCGCGTTGTTTTAATGCTTCACTGAAGGCTACCGCGCGCTGAGGATTGCCAATCATCACCGGTTGAATGGGGCTGGTTGAAGGCATCAGTGCTATTCCACATTGCGCCGCGTACTTTTTAAAATAAGCGATATTCTGTTGCAGCGTGTCACGTTTATCTGCGGTAGCAATATGTTCAAAAGAATACAGCGTGGCTAATGCCTGTGCCGGCGGCATCGCTGTAGAGTAAATATAATGGCGGGCATTGTTCACCAGATAATCAATCAATAATTGAGAGCCCGCTACAAACGCGCCCCCAGTTCCGATGGCTTTACCAAAAGTGCCCATTACTATTGGCACCTGTTGCTGGCTGAGTCCATATGCCTGTACGCTGCCCAACCCGGTTTCGCCTAGCACGCCCAGGCCGTGGGCATCATCAACCATCATCCAGCAGTCGTGCTGATGACTTAGGCTGGCAAGCTCAGTTAATGGGCTGGCGTCGCCATCCATACTGTAAATACCCTCGCAGGCTATAAGCGTATCAGCTGTATCACAGGCAGCTAACTGTTGCCGTAAGTGGCTTATATCGTTATGTTTGAACCGGCGCAGCTGACCACTGGACCCTTGCGCGCCGTCGATGAAAGACGCATGCATATACTTATCCGCCACAATATTGCCGCCAGCGGGAAACAGTGCCTGGCATAGCGCCTGGTTAGCACTAAACCCTGAATTAAATAACAATACCGCTTCACGTTTTAGATGCTCGGCTAAATAGCTTTCTAAGGCCTGGTGGGCCTGGGTATAGCCCGTCACCAATGGCGAGGCGCCGCTTCCCGCGCCAAATTGGGCCAGTCCTTCTACCCAACATTGCAATAAGCCCTCATGTTGTCGCATCGCCAGGTAATCGTTGCTGGAAAAATTTAAATAATGCTTACCTGCAATACAGATGACACTGTCTTTTTCGTACTCTACCACGGTGCGTGAACGCAAATAGCCCTGCTGCTGTTTGTGTTCAAGCTCCCGGGCCATCCAGTCAAATGGCATCAGGCCTCCACCGTGCCCTTGCGGGTCGCATCATAAAACAAATCTCGGGTATTCCCCTGGGCTATCTCTTCGCGCAATGTTTGGGCATGGGCTTCATCTGAATAATCGCGTCGGCGTTCCGTATTGATGCCAAGCTTACGAAACAGTTGCACATCTTCATGGGTATCGGGGTTAGATGTAGTCAGTAGTTTGCACCCATAGAATATTGAATTCGCCCCTGCCATAAAGCATAGCGCCTGCATTTGCTCGTTCATATCCTCCCGGCCGGCAGATAATCGCACGTGGGAGGCTGGCATCATGATTCGGGCTACCGCTATCGTACGGATAAATTCAAAGGGTTCCAGATCGTCGACGTTATCCATGGGGGTGCCTTTTACCTTCACCAGCATGTTAATCGGCACACTTTCCGGTTGGGTTGGTAAATTTGCCAAAGACATTAACAGTCCAGCTCTGTCTTTAGCCGTTTCGCCCATCCCGACAATACCGCCAGAACATACATTCATACCCGCGCCGCGAACATTTTCCAGTGTATCCAGCCGGTCCTGATACGTACGGGTAGTAATAACATCGCCATAATACTCAGGGGATGTGTCCAGATTATGATTGTAATAGTCCAGGCCCGCCTGTTTTAGCGATAGCGCCTGCTCTCGGCTTAACATACCTAACGTCATACAGGTTTCCAGGCCAAGTTTTTTCACTTCTGCGACCAGTTGCGTGACGTAAGGCATATCCCGCGCCTTTGGGTTGCGCCAGGCAGCGCCCATACAAAACCGCGTCGAGCCTGCCGCTTTGGCCTCTTTGGCGCGCTCTATTACCTTTTCAATCTCCAGTAAACGTTCCTTTTCTAAACCGGTATCATAGCGCGCGCTTTGCGGACAATATTTACAGTCTTCCGGGCAGGCGCCAGTTTTTATCGAAAGCAACGTAGATACCTGCACCTCATTAGGATTAAAATGCTGTCGGTGAATCGATTGCGCGTTAAATACCAAATCGTTGAAGGGCATCTCAAAAAGTGCCTTAACTTCCTGGTGAGTCCAGTCGTGGCGCACTGTACCAAGGGCCGTGTGCTGAGGGAATGCGGCAGTCATAGCCTGTCCTTTACTATTGTCAAATGCTGGCTTAGTCTATGCACACCATCAGAGTTGTCAACTCTGACCATTTACCAACCTTTACCAATGGCGATATTTTGACCAATACTGAATTTGATAAGCGCCATATCTGGCACCCTTACACCTCTGCTACTCACCCCCTTCCCTGCTATGAAGTCACTGGCGCTGAAGGTGTTAATATTCACCTGGCTAGCGGCGAAACGCTGGTCGACGGCATGTCCAGCTGGTGGGCTGCCATTCATGGCTATAATCACCCGCGCCTGAATCAAGCAGCCCATTCGCAAATTGATAAATTTTCTCACGTGATGTTTGGCGGCTTAACCCATGATCCGGCAGTCCGGGTATGTAAGCAATTGCTTGCTATGGCACCAGATGGTATGGAACGGGTCTTTTTAGCCGACTCCGGATCAGTGGCGGTCGAAGTTGCATTAAAAATGGCTTTGCAATACTGGGCCTGCCAGGGCCGGCCAGATAAACATCGGATAATCACCCCGCGAAATGGTTATCACGGCGATACCTTCGCCGCTATGTCGGTCTGTGATCCGGTAAATGGAATGCACAGTTTATTTGCTGAGGTACTCTCCCGCCAGATATTTGCGCCTGCGCCGCAAACCCGCTTCGGGCAGACATTCAGTGAAGACGATATTTTACCTCTTGAAGAATTGTTTGCCCGGCATCATCACGAAATAGCAGCATTGATTATTGAACCTGTGGTGCAAGGCGCTGGGGGTATGCGTATTTACCATCCGGAATATCTGAAACGCTGTCGGCAGTTGTGTGATACCTACGATGTGTTACTTATTTGTGATGAAATTGCCACCGGTTTCGGGCGTACCGGCAAATTATTTGGCTGCGATCATGCCCAGATCAGCCCGGATATAATGTGTTTAGGTAAAGCGCTCACCGGCGGCTACATGACACTGGCAGCTACACTGTGTACCGAAGACGTCGCGCTGGGCGTTTGTCAGGGTGAACCTGGGGTATTTATGCATGGCCCTACTTTCATGGGCAACCCGTTAGCCTGTGCGGTGGCGGCGGAAAGTTTAGCCCTAATTCAGGAAAACCACTGGCAGCAGCAGGTTAGTAATATCGAAACGCAGCTCCAACAGGAGCTTGCCCGCTGTGGCGAGCTGGCCTGTGTGAAGGATGTACGGGTGCTGGGCGCTATCGGAGTGGTAGAAACCCACCAGCCGGTGGATGTGGCTCGTTTGCAGAAAATATTTGTAAAGGCTGGGGTGTGGATTCGTCCTTTTAATAAACTGGTTTACATCATGCCACCGTATATTATTAAACCCGAGGCGTTATCCCAGCTGACGGCAGCTATTTACCATGCCCTGCATGAGGGCTAGTGTGGCAGTTTAATACCAAGGACTCTGTATGAAGGTGCTGTTTAATCTGGTTGATAAATTTCTATTTGCCGTGCTGCTTATCGCCGCCATGCAGATTCCCATCCTTGCTGACCATTATCGGCAATACCTGAGCGGTTATTATGATGCTACGCAGCGCACGATAGAAGAATATCAGGCGCTGGCAAACCAATTTGGCTATAGCAATGTGGCGCAAATGATTGCTGCTTTGGAACAAAACGACGTGGCACTGGTTCGCGAAGACGCGCGCAATAAGGCCCGCACCCTGGAGACGTTCCATAATTTGCAGTATGGGCTTAACGTGTTAAACCAGGGTAATTACTTCAAGCAGGCCTGGTATATGTTCGACCCCAAGCGCTTCACTACATTAAAACGGGTCGGCGAAAATTTTGCTCCTTCTTTGCCACTTGCCCCGTCGGCCGTGCTTTATAGCTTATTGTTAGCCTTATTCATTAATGTGTTTATCTGGTCGCCGCTATGGTGCGTGCGCGGGGTACGCCGTATTCGCCAGCGCCGCCGCGAAGCCCGTTCACAAGGTAAGACACACTTACACACCTGATCCCTCACATTTACAAACAAAGTATGACATGCCGCTGGTTTGCCGGCCGTTACTAACGGATAAGGGAAACATTGCTATCCTATACCCCACAAGGGCTTCATGACATATTGATGACGGATTCGTGACATCCCGGTATTCATTTTGCAAAACCTGTTAGGAGTGTAAACCTTTGACAAGTGCCGATGAGCCAGATGTAAGACTCATAGACCTGATGCGTAAAAGGTTTTTGAATTTACCGCGAATAAGCAGGTTGTATTATGAAAAATGAAAATACATTATTGATTGGACAAGCGTTGCAAATTAGAGACAAACTCGTCGCTAAGCGGCATGCCATTCCGTCTTCTATGATGAAAGAATGGAGCAGGCTACAAGCACAAACGGAAAATTTCGACTCCAATCATCCTTTTGATCGCGCTGTTAAAGGGCATGCCTTTACCAAGCCCGCTGTCTATAATGGCAGCGCCAGCGAGCTTAACGCGCTGGTGTCTTCGCTAAAAGAATTCGATCAACGTATTGCCGGCAATACTCGTCATCACTGAGCGGCTTTCCCGGCGCCGGTGCGCGCTGCGGTCGCAAAGATGCTGCGGTCGCAAAGATAATGTGCCGATGTCAGATGAACGCTTAAGCCCGCCGAACATGTTCGCCGGGCTTTTTATATAGGTCGGTTTATTAAGGATGGCCAACCCGCGCGGCCATATTTTATGCTGGTTTCCCAAGCGGATTTTTCCGTGCTGCGAATGCCCTCGCAGTGCTACGCTGTTCGGCGTCTCACCCGGCTTAGCGCGGCGATCACAGGGTAACAGTGCGGCGGTCTGGGAATGACACGGGCGCTATTTCCCTTTTTGGCCTTTCCGGTTTGGCGTACTCACTTGTTAACCATAGCCCTTGATATTTTGCACCTGGCCTCCCAGACCGCATGGTAAGAGGCACAGATTTATGCTGATTATAGTGAGCTCGCAATAACCACAGCCGTACGAATTTTACGTTTGCCATAGCTAGCCAGACGCAAAAAATCGTCTTTGGCAATGGGAATATGCTGACACTCCACATGTTCATCTACATTTTCAGGATCCGGGTCGTGAATATACACACAGCGCTCATCAATGCCGGTAATCGTCACCCAGTGGGGCGCTTTGCGTTTATCGAACTGGTACGTGCTGATTAAACAGACCACCGTATGGCCACTGGCCAGTGTCGCTACCAAATCATCTATACGCCATTCCCGATACTCTATCGCGACCGCTTTTTGTTCGGCCTGCTCAGCAAAATCAGCTTCCACCACTTCGATAATATGCTTTTTATGGGTACTGCGCACGCCATCAGAAAACAGCGGCAATTGCCGGTTCAACCACACGCTAGCTGTAAAACCTTCATCTACCGCCGCTAACGCCAGTCCTAGCGGATGACAACCACCGTGACCTGAGGTCATGAAAATAGTGGTAGCCCGCCGCCAAAGGCGCAACTCTTCGGTTTGCGACATATCAACATTTGCGCTTAGCGCCCGCATTGCCATCATCAACGCTGCCGGCCCGCAGGTAAATTCGGTGGTTTGCCGATACCACGGGTACGCATTTGCAGGGGCATAGGTAGCCGGGTGGCTAAGCACCTTTTGCATCCGTAATGCGTTGGCATTATTAGCATAATAGCCAGGGTATATACCAAACTGGCTAAATCCCAGGCGTTGATATAGCCGGATCGCAGCGTCGTTGTCCTCCGCCACTTCCAGCCTCATAAATCGCTTTCCCCGCTCCAGAGCCCTCCTTTGCAGCTCGTCAATCAGGTACTGGGCAATGCCTTTGCCTCTGGCTTCAGGCGCCACTGCGATAGAGTAAAGCCGGGTGAGTTGGGTCCCCCGACGCAATAACAACAAGGCATAGCCCAACAACTCGCCATCCTGTTCAGCTAGAATAAATTCGGCATGAGCGGCGTTGACATAAAAACGCATCCGGCGCTGGCTTAGCCGGTCTGCCACAAAGCAGCGCTGCTCCAATGCCCATAGCCTGGCGACGTCAGCCGCAGCCACTTCACGGGTTTCAATTTCACTGCCCGCAGGCAAGATCAGGGCTTCCATTAGCGCCCCCTTAACTCCAGGCGGTTAACAAATTCCTGCATAATTAGTTCGTACAGGGCTTTACCCAGGTATTTGTCTTCCACACCGGAATCAATACTCGGGTTATCATTTACTTCAATCACATAAACCTTATTACCAGACTGCTTAATATCTACGCCGTATAACCCATTACCCACCACTTTGGCGGCCTTGGTCGCTGCCTGCAGTACCGCTTTGGGTACTTCAAAGGTAGGCATAGTGGCAAAATCACCTGAATCGGTACCGTCACCTTTGTGGTTATAAATTTGCCAGTGATTTCTTGCCATATAGTATTTGCAGGCATAAATAGGTTTGCCACCCAGCATACCAATACGCCAGTCGAATTCGGTGTAAACATATTCCTGTACCAGCACCAACGCAGACGCACTAAGCATCTCGACCAGTCTGGCCTTTAATTCAGCAGCATCTTCAACTTTATACACCCCCCGACTGAACGAGCTTTCCGGCAGCTTCAAGACCAGCGGCAGCCCTAAGTCGCTGATCAGCTTTTCACATACGCTATCCTCATGAGAGGAGACAAACTGGCTTTGCGGCGCAGGCACCTGCTGATAGGTGAAAGCGTCCTGTAAAAATACTTTGTTGCAACACCGCAATATTGACTGGGTATCGTCAATCACCACCAACCCTTCCCGTTCAGCGGCGCGCGCCAAGCGGTATGTATGATGGTCAATGGCCGTTGTTTCACGGATTAACAAGGCATCATAATGGCCCACATCGTCGGGGCGTAAATGGCTGACCACTTCGGCATTAATACCCACATTGTGCGCGGCTTTCACAAACTGGCTGATGGCTTTTTTATCGCTTGGTGGTGTGGTTTCATCCGGGTTAACCAAAATTGCCATATCCCAACGCATTTTTTTGCTTTGCGGGCGCTCACGCCAATGCGATTCGGTAAATGCCTGTAAGCGTTCAATCGCAAACCCCTGCAGCGAGGCTGGCACATCATTAAAACCAATGGCCTCGCACTCCACCACGCCTATTGGCCCACCGGTAGAAGTGACTGCATTTTCGCCGGCTAAATGTACGGTCAGTTTTAAAATCGGGCAGGGATAGTAGCGAAAAGCCACTTCTGCCACCTTGGCAAAATGCTGATCTTTCGTTTGTCCAAACAGTACATAAATGGCATCAGGCAGGGATTCGTTGTCTGGCCAGATGAAGGTATCGGGTAATGACAACCGTGGTAAGCCATGCCCTTCGTCCGTCATTCGTAGGTCATTGATTGTTTTTACCGCAGGCAGTACGCCATGCTTACGCGCCTGGGCCAGCAGTGAACAATAGTATCCTTGCGACAAATACTTGCCCGTATCGCACAGGTTGATGACCCGGGTCTTTGGCTCATTAAGTTTAGGAAAGTCTGCCAGATAACTATCGAACGTAATAACGTTCAGGCTGGTCTGCGCAAAAGGGCTTAAGTCATCGGCCACAATCAATGTGTTATGCATAATCGGAATCTTATTTTAGTCGTGTTGAAGGCGAAGACACCCAATTGCGCCGAACCTCAACTTATGTGGCTGAAAGTGTAATGCAAGCGCGCTTTTTGCATAGTAAAATCAGCACGGTAAATTTTCATCGTAACGATGAGCTTTTGTGATGAAAAACGTACCTGCTACAACAATTGACGTATTATTGCCGGATTGCGGTTTTTAGGAGTTTTTATGGTTTTGCCAACGGTTGCTATTTTAATTGGTTTGCCGGTTTTATTATGGAGCGCCGGTAAGTTTGTTGACGGCTCAGCAGGCATCGCCCGACATTTTGGGGTGTCGCCACTGCTTATTGGTATGTTGATTATTGGTTTTGGTACCTCAGCGCCGGAGATCATTGTATCGGTATTTGCAGCAACGCAAGGCAATTCAGGTATTGCGCTGGGTAACGCGTTTGGTTCTAACATTGCTAATATTGCGTTGATTCTTGGCTTAACCGCTATCGTCAGCCCTATTGCGGTGCGCTCGGAAATTATCAAACGCGAGTTGCCCATTATGCTAGCCATCACGTTTATTGCGGCGTGGCAACTGATGGACTTGGCCCTGTCTAAAGATGACGCCTTTACCCTGTTAGGCCTGTTCGTCATTTTGATTGGCTGGAGTGTTTGGCAAGGCATGAAAGGCAGTGGCGACAACCTTGCTGATGAATATTCAGAACAAATCAGCGCCAGTGTTTCGCCGGTTAAAATGAATCTGGTATGGCTGCTGGCAGGTTTAGTGTTACTGATTGCCAGCTCCCGCATTCTGGTCTGGGGAGCGGTGGAAGTGGCCAGCCATTTTGGTGTCAGCGATACCATCATAGGCCTGACAGTGATTGCCATTGGCACGTCATTACCCGAGCTTGCC
Source organism: Alteromonas indica (assembly GCA_003056425.1). Classification (GTDB taxonomy): domain Bacteria; phylum Pseudomonadota; class Gammaproteobacteria; order Enterobacterales; family Alteromonadaceae; genus Alteromonas; species Alteromonas indica. Next base: position 264,780 of record PYVY01000004.1, on the reverse strand, counting down.
TCTTCGCTTATGGCGGTCCGTAAAAACGAGCATGATTTAGCGTTGGGTAACGTGATTGGTTCGAATATGTTTAATACGCTTGCCGTGGTTGGTTTGGCGGGCACTATTCACCCTACCGCCATTGATAGCAGCTTTTTCTATCGAGATATTATGATTATGCTCGGCGTGTCGGTGGCCCTGTTTGTTTTCTGCATTGGCATTAAGGGTCAGGGGCGTCTTAACCGGTTGGAAGGCAGTGTGTTTGTATTGGGGTATGTAGGTTATACGTGGTATTTGATTAACTCTGCATTTGTTTAGCCAAAGTTTAGCGCCAGCCCAAGCAAGCTGAGCAGGCCTATCCCTAACAGGATAAATAAGTTAACCCCAAATTCATCATGGCGGCGGCGATTGCGCCGCCATTTAATGCCGATAGCCACCAGCCCCAGGCTTAAACACACTTGTAGTAATAAAAATAACCATTGAACCAACTCTGCCGACCAAAGGTTATTACCCGGTAAGTTCCAGTAACGCTGCACCCCCGCGATAAAGTCAGGCCGCGCGAAATGAAATACCAGGAGAGCGCCGAATAATACCAACCAGGCGGCAACGTTTAACCCCACCGCAACCTGATACACCGCGTTGTATTTTCGCGGTTGCTGACGCCGGTTATTCAACTCAGGACGATGGCCCGCCCCGGGGCTATGGTGGGCGTGTGTATGCATTAATGAACTCTGGCATCCCGTTATGGTTTAAGTATACTAGCCTGACTTTATACGCGAGACATCAGGAATTCGTCTAAATCGGGTTATCGGGGTCACTTTTTATCAGGTTGGTACTTTTTCACAACCTGAAAAATAAGGCGACAGGTTGGGGATATATGGCGCAATATTCGGCTATGCCCCCCGGTTTTATCAGACAAGATGCATGCTCCCACGGAGTGTGCGATGATGTCTCGCAATAGCTAATCTATAAACTGTGACGGAGAATATACAATGACGCATGCGCCCGTTGTCGAGGTACTTGAGGGCAAGTACGCGGTAGGCGAAACGGTGACCGTAAAAGGTTGGGTAAGAACACGCCGGGACTCAAAAGCCGGTTTGTCCTTTATTGCTTTGCACGATGGCAGTTGCTTTGATGCCGTGCAGGTAATCGCGTTAAATTCTCTGCCTAATTATGCTGATATCCAGCGCCTGACGACAGGCTGTTCGCTGGCCGTCAGTGCCAAGGTCAAAGAATCGCAGGGTCAGGGCCAGGCCATTGAACTGGAAGCCGAGCAGGTGGAAGTTATTGGCTGGGTGGAAAACCCCGATAGTTATCCTATGGCGGCTAAGCGCCATTCGATTGAGTATTTGCGTGAGCATGCTCACTTGCGCCCACGTACCAATGTTATCGGCGCAGTAACGCGGGTTCGTAACTGTTTATCCCAGGCTATCCACCGCTTTTTCCATGAAAAAGGCTATTTCTGGATAAGTACGCCGGTTATTACTGCCAGCGATACTGAAGGCGCCGGTGAAATGTTTCGTGTATCCACGCTGGACATGATGAATCTGCCAAAAACGGATAAAGGTGACATTGATTACAGCGAAGATTTTTTTGGTAAGGAAACCTATCTGACGGTATCAGGCCAGCTAAATGTTGAAACCTATTGTACTGCTATGTCGAAGGTTTACACATTCGGGCCTACCTTTCGGGCAGAAAACAGCAACACGTCGCGCCATTTGGCCGAGTTCTGGATGATTGAGCCAGAAGTGGCGTTTGCAGAACTTGCCGATGTTGCCCAACTGGCTGAAGATATGCTGAAGTACGTGTGCAAGGCAGTCTTGCAGGAACGTGCTGATGATATGGCCTTTTTTGCCCAGCGTATTAATAAAGACGCAGTCGATCGGTTGCAAAAGCTGGTTGATTCAGACTTCGTGCGGATGGATTACACCGATGCCATCGATATATTGCAAAAATGTGGTAAAACCTTTGAATTCCCAGTGGAATGGGGTGTCGATTTATCTTCTGAACACGAGCGTTACCTCGCTGAAGAGCACGTAGGTGCGCCCATTATCATGCAAAACTACCCGAAAGACATCAAAGCGTTTTATATGCGCCTGAATGAAGACGGTAAAACGGTTGCAGCGATGGATGTTCTGGCGCCAGGTATCGGCGAAATCATCGGCGGCTCGCAACGTGAAGAGCGGCTGGATGTATTTGATGCGCGTCTGGCAGAGATGAACCTGAGCAAAGAAGATTATGCCTGGTATCGCGATTTGCGCCGCTACGGTACCGTGCCCCATGCTGGATTCGGCCTTGGTTTTGAACGCCTGGTTGCGTACGTTACTGGCATGCAGAATGTCAGGGATGTCATTCCCTTCCCGCGTACACCAGGTAGTGCCTCGTTCTAACGAGCCATACCCCATAGTTGAAGCCGGTTATAAGACCGGCTTTTTTGTATCTTTTTACAAAGGGGTAAGCTATTCTTTTCGTAACACTTTTCAATAGCAGCAAATGATCTGATCAGCGCGTAAAATGCTATTATAATTAATGCTATAAATGCACTATGCCGATACCCGCTACCACTTTCATAGTGGCTGTTATCCGGTAAACTCTTAGCCAATCTATACAGCGATGTAATATGAGCGCCACGGGGCAACAGACCACCATAACTTGTGATCAATGCTACACCGATGTAGCCATTCCCCCTCTGAGCCATTGCCAGGAGGCGTTTTGTCCTAAATGTGAGCACGAGCTACTCAGTTTTCGCAAAAACGGCCATGAGCATAGTCTGGCATTTGCCGTTTCCGGCTTGTTCTTATTACTCCTTAGCCTGCCCTTTAATTTTCTCATTTTTAAAAGTAACGGCCAACAGCACAGCATTAATATTACCGATACCCTCAATGTGCTTATTGAACAAGACTATTTATCCCTGGCGGTAATTACCGCCCTGGCCATTTTGATAATTCCGTTTATTGTTCTGCTGGGTATCTCAGTATTATCCTTATTATGTATTCGTAATCAGCGCTGGCCGGGCCTGCGCCTGGCCTACCGCAGTGTGAATACGTTAAGTCAATGGAGCATGGCTGAAGTATTTATGGTGGGCACACTGGTTAGCCTGATTAAAATTACCTCGCTGGCTGAAGTTAGTTATGGCATTTCGTTTTATACCTTTATTGGTTTTGCTATATGCCTGACCCTGGCATTGGTAAATTATGATAAGAACCGGCTGGGCCTATGGCTTTTTCGCAATCGTTTACCCAAACCCAAAAAACTGACGGTAAGCGGTGCCTCAGTGAGCGTTCAGCGCACCTGGGCACTGTTGTTGGTAGCCGCGCTGCTGTATATACCGGCCAATGTACTACCTATCATGCATACTGAGTTATTTGGCCGCAGTGAACCCAGCACCATTGTGGGCGGCGCAATTTCATTATGGCAGTCAGGATCCTACCCGGTAGCCATCGTTATTCTGATAGCCAGCGTGGCGGTGCCGGTGGCTAAAATTGCTATTCTGGCCTGGCTGAACTTTACCGTGCAGCATCGTTTTAGCCAGCGCCGACAAACCCGGGTTAAGTTTTACCGCTTCACCGAAGCAATTGGCCGCTGGTCGATGATAGACGTATTTGTGGTCGCGATACTGGTTGGCTTAATTCAACTGGGAAATACTATTTCAATATATCCGGGCCCTGCAGCGTTAGCATTTTGTGCCGTGGTATTTGTTACCATGGTCGCTGCTATTACGTTTGATTCCAGGCTGATATGGATAGATAGGAAAACAATTAATGAGTGAACAGGCAAAGGTAAAATCCACCCGACGAATATCCAAAATATGGATTGTACCTATTTTGGTAGTCATCGTAGGCGGCTGGATGGTGTATACCCAATGGAAAAACCAGGGCCCGCTTATTACTATTGAGTTGAAATCAGCCAGTGGTATTGAAGTGAACAAAACCACCATCAAGGTGCGTGATTTCGATGTTGGCCAGGTAAAAAAGATAGAACTCAAACCCGATCTTGACGGCGTGTTGGTTACCGCCCGCATGGAAGCCAGTGCCGAACGCCTGCTTACAGAAAACACAAAATTCTGGATGGTGGCCCCGCGCATCAGCTTTTCCGAAGTCAGTGGGCTTAACACCCTGTTATCAGGCAGTTATATTGCTATGTCGGGCAATGATAAAGGCGCGGAACAACGTCATTTTGTGGCGCTGGAGCGGCCCCCCGCTACGCCACCGGGCACCCCGGGACTACATTTAACGCTGAAAAGTGATGACCGCTTTGCCTTCAAATCTGGCGACCCAATCATTTATAAAGGCTTTAAAGTAGGCGAATTTGAAGAAGCCGAATTTAATATTGAAGAGCGCGTGGTGTATTACAGCGCCTTTATTGAAAGCCCTTACCATAAGCTGGTTACCCGTAATACCCGGTTCTGGAATATCAGCGGGGTAAAACTACAATTACGTTCGGGCGGTGTGAAAATTGAAACCGGCAGCCTGGAAACCCTGTTAGCAAACGGCGTAACATTTGGTATCCCTAAAGGGATTCTGCCCGGCCAGCAAGTAAGAGAGGATGCCACTTTTACTGTATATGAAGATGAAGGCGCGGCCTCCAATGCCCGCTATAAATTGTCCGCCGAATACTTACTGTTAATTGATGAAACCGTGCGCGGCCTGACCGTGGGAGCACCGGTGGAATACCGCGGCATTGAAATTGGTGAAGTGGTAAAAATTAATGCAGTAGAACAGGTTGAAGGTAATATATTGGATGAGAACTTCCCTATACCGGTACTCATTAATATCTATCCGGGTAAAGTTCGTCAGCAAGATAGCCACCAGGCGTTGCAAAAGGTAAAAGAAACCCTTTCCAGCTGGATTCAACGGGATCTGCGGGCCACATTGCGAATGGGTAATGTGCTCACCGGCGGCTTATATATTGACCTGCACCATGCTAAAAACAGTAAACCTACCAGTATCACCGTGGTTAACGGACTGGAAGTAATACCCACAATGTCGAATGAATTCACCCAAATTACCCAAAAAGCCGACGCTATTTTGGATAAGATAAACCAGTTGCCGCTTAGTGATATGGTCACAGATGTGCGCGAGGTAATAACCGATATGCAAGCTGCGGCAGTCTCGTTAGAGCAGACCAGTACAGATTTTGATAAGGTGCTGGCAGAGGTCGATGTAAAAGCGCTCAACCAAAATCTGAATCAAGTGTTATCAGACATGTCGGGACTATTGCGAAATTATTCGCAAGGCGGGCTGAGTTCATCTGAAATACAAGAAACGGTAGATGCTATGCAGGACACCTTACGCAACCTACAACCTTTGTTGTTGCAGCTTAACCAAACCCCTAACAGTTTTATCTTTTCTGATAACCGCGAAGTTGATATTCAACCGCAGGCCAAACCAAAAGGAAAGTCGCAATGAAGCGCGTGTTCATGTCCATAAGCGCCGCGACGGCGATGTTATTATCAGGCTGCGCCAGTGACCCGGTTAATTTGCATTATTACCTCCTACACTCGCCCTCAAAAGTGGTCGAAAAAGAGCAACGCGCCGCTACTGCACATATTCGGTTTAACCGTATTGCACTACCTGATTATCTCAAGCAGCGGGGACTGGCTATGCAGACCGGGCCGGCAACTGTGTTTTTTTCCTCCAGCCATGTCTGGGCGGAGCCACTAGCCAGCGGCTTAGTTCAGTCACTCAGTGAATCTTTGTGGCAGGAACAGCACATAGATGTGATACCCAATGGCGTTTACGAACACCTCACAGTTCACGATGTGGCAATTCATGTAGATGACCTCATCGCTACCGACAATAATGAAGTTGTGCTGAAGGGCCACTTTTGGCTGTACCCTGCTGCAGCCGAGCCCGTTATGCAACGTTTTGACTATCGGCGGGAATTAACCGCAGACGGGTTTGAGCACGCGGTCATTAACATGCGTGAGCTAGTTACGCTGCTGGCGGCGGACGTTGCAAAAAGTGTGTCAGACGTAAAATAAAAAACCAGTACTTTATCATTAGGTTAGCATGCGTCGCTGCGCAGGATGTTACCCAGCTTACGAATGTTAAACATTACGTTACATTTGTACAAAGTTTGTCTTATCATAGCTGTATAACATAGGGACAAATCTGCTAAAGAAGCGATATTTTATGAAATGGATTAAATTTGTTGCCCCGCTGGCCGTTATTGTGGTCGGCGGTTTAGGCACATACGCTGTTGTAGCTACTGCATCAGATGAAACAGTAAAAGAAGCGTTAGATACCCGCCCCGTAGTCACTGTTGAAACACTTTCCCCTGTTGATTACACCGTGCAAATTACATCTTATGGTGAAGTCACCCCACTGGAGCGTACCCGCCTCGCGGCTCAGGTCGATGGCGAGGTAATGAGCTGGAACCCGGCGTTTGTTACCGGGGGGCTGGTTAAACGGGGGGATATACTGTTCACCATTGAAAAAGACACCTATGAAGCAGCCTTACTGCAAGCCGAAGCAGCATTAGCATCGGCGCAAGCCCAGCTCATCCAGGAACAGGCCCAAGGGCGCGTAGCCGAGCAGGAAGCAAAAAGCCTGACCAGTGGCAATATTTCTGACTTATACCTGCGTAAGCCGCAAATGCTAAGCGCGCAGGCGGCAGTAAAATCAGCCGAAGCCATGTTGAAAATTGCGCGTCGCGATTTGGCGAATTGTGAAGTCACCGCTCCTTACGATGCGCTGATAGCTACAAAAGAAGTTGGTGTGGGTGACTATGTTACCGTGGGCACCCTTACTGCCACCCTTAATAATGTTGAAACAGCAGAAATTATGTTTCCGGTAGCCGGTTTTGACCGCGCGTTTCTTCCTGCTGATTTAGCCCAACATCCGGCGGTAGTTTCCACTGCCGGTCCGATGGCCACAGAGTTTACCGCTGTGATCAATCGCGATGCCGGGCTTATCGACACCGCGACCCGCATGACGCACCTTATTTTACGTATTGATGATCCTTACGGTATTCGCAGTGGCGAAGCCAAAGTGAAATTTGGTACCTATGTCAATGTTACTTTTAGCGGCAAAACCCTGGACAAGGTTTATCGGGTGGCCCAGGAGTTGATAACGAATAACCAATTATGGCTGCTGGATGACGAAGGCAAACTGTATGCAAAACAAGTGACTGTACTGCGTGAAGAAGCTGGTGACTTCTTTATTACCGGGGACTTTGATGGAGCCCGCATAGTCATGACGCCGCCTGAATACCCCCAGGAAGGCATGCCGGTTAAGGTGCTAAAGAGCGACCAGGACTTGGTTGCCCATCGCCCACGTACGTAACAGGACAACAACATGAAAACTGATTACGAAACGCACAAAGGCCTGATTGCGTGGTTTGCGCGCAATTCTGTGGCCGCTAACCTGTTAATGGGCTTTATTCTGGTAGTCGGACTGGCTAGCTTTAGCAGTATTCAGCGCCAAATGTTCCCTAATATCGAGTTCAATTACATCAGTATTGCTGCGCAATATCCCGGGGCTTCGCCGCAGGAAATTGAAGAAAGCATTATGATAAAAATTGAAGAGGCAATTAAAGATGTTACCGAAATCGATAAGGTAACCTCGCGGGCCTTTCGCAATAATGGGCGGGTAACGCTGGAAATAGATAAGAAGGCAGAGCTTACCGAGGTATTAGACAAAGTAAAATTGCGTGTAGACAGTATTGCCACCTTCCCTGCCGGCATGGAGCCAGTAACGATTTACCAGGAAGAATTTCAGCAACAGGTACTAGAACTGCCATTGGTTGGGGATGTACCGCTGGAGCAATTGAAGCCACTAGCCCGTGAAATTGAAGATGAATTATTGCAACTGGATAATGTATCACTGGTGCAGGTGGAATACCCGGAAGATGAAATTGCGATTGAAATCATGCCGGATATGCTGCGTAAATATAATTTAACGATAGATGAAGTCACGCAGGCCATTAGCCAGTATTCGGCTAATATTTCGGCAGGCCAGCTGCGGACCAATGCCGGTTTAGTCTCGGTACGGGTAGAAAACCAATACTACACGGGTAAAGATTTTGGCCAGATACCGGTCAAATTTGGCGCTACCGGAGCGCGGGTATTACTTTCTGATGTGGCCACTATCCGCGATGGCTTTACCGAAGGCGAATGGTACTTCAACTATTCAGGCAAAAACTCAATCTATATCGCCGTTAAAGCAACGCGCACACAGGATATTGTACCGGTTGCACAAACAGTCAGAGACTACATCGAAGCTCGCAATAAGACGCTACCCAACGGTATTTCGTTAGAGATCCTGGTAGATATGACTTATTACCTGAATGCGCGGCTTAATATGATGCTGTCGAACCTGGCGCAAGGGGCGTTACTGGTCGCCTTATTGCTTACCTTGTTTTTGCGTTTCAGGCTGGCGTTTTGGGTAATGTTAGGACTCCCTATCTGCTTTTTAGGCGCGATTATGATGATGCCGCTATTTGGCGTTACCATTAATATTCTGTCCCTGTTCGCCTTTATCATGGTCTTAGGTATTGTGGTGGATGATGCCATCGTCATAGGTGAAAGTGCCTACACAGAGGTGGAACAAAAAGGCGGAGGAATTGACAATGTCATACGAGGTGCCAAAAAGGTCGCTACGCCCGCTACCTTTGGGGTATTAACCACTATCGCTGTGTTTGCACCCTCTACGCTTAGCAGCGGCCCGGAAGGCGCGTTTTTCTATAATATCTCCGTGGTGGTTATCTTATGTCTGGTCTTTAGCCTGATAGAGTCCAAGCTTATTTTACCCGCGCATATTGCGCATACCAAATTCCCCCCTATCAAAGAAAACAGCTGGCGGGCACGTTTTAATAAGCATTTTAACGGCTTTGTTCATGGCCCTTATCGGCGTACCGTAGAACGCGCGGTAGCCTGGCGTTACACTGTATTTGCGGGATTTTTTGCAGTACTGATGATCAGCGTAGGTCTGATTATGGCCAACTACGTACGCACTGTGCCCAACCCTAAAGTGCCCCATGATTTCCCCCAGTTTAGTATTGCAATGAACGAAAATGTTTCAGATAGCGCAGTTATTGATGCACTGAAACAAATAGAGGCAATTATTTGGGAGATTGATAAAGAGACCAAGGAAGAAACCGGTCAGAATATGGTGCGTGATGTACTGGCCTTTAATCAGGGTCGTACAGAGGGCCGTGTAGTGGTGCCTTTAGTAGACGAAACACTACGACCATTTAACACCTTTGAACTGGCCCGACGCTGGCGCGAAAGAATTCCCGAGATTGCCGGTATGAAGTCGTTGCAAATATACGATGACGTCAATAGCGGAGGTGATGATGGCGAATTTGGTTTCCTATTGTACGGCGCAAATATTGATGAGTTAAACGCAGCCGGACGTAAATTTATTGAGATGCTGCAACAACAACCCGGATTGTTTGATGTGAGCTCCACTATCGATCCTGCCAGTAAAGAAGTTCAGCTTAGTTTACGGCCCGTTGCTTATGATCTAGGCTTAAGCTTGGCAGATATTGCCCGCCAGGTGGGAGCAGGTTTTTATGGTGGTGAGGCACAGCGGGTGATTCGTGATGGCGAAGAAGTAAAAGTTATGGTGCGATACCCACAACTGACCCGGGAACGATTTGCCGACCTAAAATACTCTGTTATTACTACCCCATCCGGGCAGGAAGTGATGCTGGGGGATGTGACTAATTTAAGTGAGAAGCCAGGTATTAGTTACATACGTCGTGAAGGTGGCTATCGCAGTGTGTACGTATGGGGTTCTATTGACGAAGAGAAAGTCGAACCTAATGAAGTGGTTGAAAATGTCCACGAAAACCTGATTCCACAGCTTAAGGAAGCTTTTCCGTCGGTATTGAGCGAACTGGGTGGGGATATTGAAGAACAACAGGCTCAACAGAATGAGCAGCAGTTATTCTTTATGGCGGCCATGGTAATGGTGTATATCTTGTTGGCGGTCCCCCTGAAAAGTTACGGCCAGCCACTGATTATAATGTCAGTTATCCCGTTTAGTATGACCGGCGCTATTTGGGGGCACTTCTTGCTGGATCTGGACCTGTCGATGATGTCGTTTTTCGGGATTATTGCTGCGTCGGGGGTGGTTATTAACGACTCCCTGGTCATGACCGATTATGTCAATCAGCGTCGTGCACAAGGGTATTCGATTAAAGAAGCGGTAGTAGAGGCCGGCACAGCGCGTTTTCGTGCTATTACCCTGACCTCTATCACTACCTTTGCCGGCGTTTTACCAATATTGTTTGAAACCAGCCTGCAGGCCGCCTTTGTTGTACCGATGGCTGCGGCGCTAGGGTTTGCTGTGATGTATGCCACTCTGGTAACCCTTATCCTGGTGCCTTGTTTGTATATGGTACTACAAGATATTACCCGCGGCCTCAGCCACATTGGCCGACTGGTGGGGCGTGTAGCCAGCAATAAGCGCAGTCCCGACAATAAGCCTGCGCCTGCCGAGCCTTCGCAGCTCTAACTAAAAGTAAAATGTGCCAGGCTATACATGTATAGCCTGGTATCAATATAATGAATAAATCCGTAATGAAATAAGCGGGAATAACGGTGTATGCCGGTTTTTACCGGTCTCGGTTTAAAACGCTTTTAGCCATATTTATGGCTTAACTAATGGTGGTAGATCTTCCCCCCGGGCTACCCCAACCAGCCGCTTTGCTGTTTTTTTTTTACATTTCGTCATGCTGCAGGTTTCATAATGATTCGGGTAGCCCCACTATAGGCTCCCCCGTATAGTCCATGTTGCCGCACTTATCGCGGTTGGTTTAGCCGTAGATGTTGGCGTTCGTATGCTGCGTGCAGCCCAGCCCGCCCCACAGATGCAAATAAGCTCACCGGACAGCCGGCCATTTAGCAGGGCACGAGCATCTGTATGCGCTGTATGGCGTGGTATTAAAGCCGCCAGATTTGGCCCTTTTCGAACGTACACGCGGCCTCTTTCATGTGCTGCACTCTGCCCTGGCCCCGCGTCCCCGCCCCCGGCCAAAGTGCTAACGAGCTACGGCGCTAAGAACCCCCGATAAACTAAGGCAGACATGCTTTTTGCGCTCGTAACGCTGTATGTTGTTCACCGCGCACCTCTTCCCATGCTATTGCTACTGCCAGCTGTTACCGGATAGCTAAATACCTAATGCCGCCAGATTTGGCCCTTTTCGAACGTACACGCGGCCTCTTTCATGTGCTGCGCCCTGCCCTGGCCCCGCGTCCCCGACCCCGGCCAAAGTGCTAACGAGCTACGGCGCTAAGAACCCCCGATAAACTAAGGCAGACATGCTTTTTGCGCTCGTAACGCTGTATGTTGTTCACCGCGCACCTCTTCCCATGCTATTGCTACTGCCAGCTGTTACCGGATAGCTAAATACATAAGGCGGCGTGGACGCTTTTTTCATATCCCTGTTGTAAGCTGCACAAACCGCTAATCTGGTTTTCTTTGCTGGCGCCTTGTTTAAAAGTAGCCCAGCGGCAACGCGTAGTCAGTCGAATACTTAGTATCGTTTTATGGCAACACTCTATCCCGTGGTGTCGCCTATTTCGCAAATAATGGGCGCCTTGGCCCTGGCCCACAGTTGCTCGCGGCAGCCCAAGGCGAGGCACGGAGGCGAGCGTAACGTAAGACTATAAACACCGGTCTGGTCACACATAATATAGGCGTTATGGTGCCGCTTTCGCTAACCAAAAGCGGTGCGAAAAGTGAGCGCCTGAGTGGTTACTACCCCCTGAGTTTGCCGCCGATTCTGGCTTTGCTATGGGTATACAGTGTAACGCGGTTGTGATGGGTCGCTTAATAGCCTGACGCCGCCAAAGCATTTGGTCATAAGCTACATTTTGCATATTGGCATATTTGCGTATAACCAACTTATTTTTTTGTTTTGAACCGCTATATTTATGGTCCTTGAGACAGGTTTAACTCCGCTGTGTTGACGAAGTAGAATGTTTACTCTACCCTAGAAGTAGAGTAAACATTCTACCTATGGTGAGTAATGCGCAAAGAACAGATAGCAGCAAACCTGGAGGTGGCGTTCAGCCGGTACGGATTTGCCGAACCAAGTGTCACGCAGCTAAAAGAAGCCTGTGAGGTAAGCCTGCGCACGCTATATAAATATTATCCTTCCAAGGACGCGATGATTGTAGCGGCGCTACAATTTCGACATCAGCGCTATGTGGACTTTTTACTGTTAGATGCCCCTGCAATAGGGATTGCCGCGGTTCAGCATATCTTTAATCGGCTGGAGCAATGGATGCAGGACTTTGCTCCGAATGGTTGTTTGTCGATGAATGCTATGGCGGCGTATCCGGATAATCACATTATTACGGATGCAGTAACCACGCACAAAGAGGATGTCAGACACTTTTTAGGTCAGCAAAGTGGGCGTGAAGACTTGTCGACTGCACTATTTTTACTGCACGAAGGGGTATCCAGTGCATGGCCGGTACGTGGCCATGAAGCTATTGATACCGCGCACAGGTTACTGTCTAAACTTATTACCGAGGAGCCACAACGACAATGATTTCCAATACAATGAAAGGCGTATACCTGACTGGCCATGGTGGGCCCGAGATGTTGGAGTACAGAACTGATATTCCGGTGCCAGTACCTACCGCTGATGAAGTATTAGTGCAGGTATCGGCCGCGGGGGTAAACAACACCGATATCAACACCAGAACAGCTTGGTATTCCAAAGGTGATAGCAGCGATGAAGATGCCAGTTGGTCAGCTGAGCCGTTACGGTTTCCCCGAATACAGGGCGCTGACGTGTGCGGCAAGATTGTCGCGGTGGGTGCTAATATTGACCAGAGTCGGATAGGCGAGCGGGTGTTAGTGGAACCCTGCCTTAGCTATGTTAATGGCGAGAAACGCCAGGTTCCCTGGTATATAGGCTCAGAGTGCGATGGCGGTTTTGCGCAATATACCGTGGTTGATAGCCGCCACGCCTGCGCTATCAATAGCACGCTTACCGATGTTGAACTGGCTTCCTTTCCCTGTTCCTATTCTACTGCGGAAAACATGTTAACCCGCGCCAATGTGGTCAACACAGATCGAGTGCTAATCACAGGCGCTTCGGGGGGCGTAGGATCTGCCGCTATTCAATTGGCTAAAGCACGGGGCGCCTATGTTATTGCCGTTACCAGCCCAGCTAAAAAACAGCCTGTACTTGACTTAGGGGCAGATGAAACCATTGACCGTGATGCCGACCTTGTCTCCACCTTGGGTGAAAGTAGTGTCGATGTCGTTATTGATCTGGTGGCAGGCAAGCAGTGGCCCCAATTTTTACAGGTGCTAAAACCCGGTTCTCGCTACGCCGTGGCTGGCGCTATAGCCGGTGCTATGGTTGAGCTGGATGTTAGAACGCTGTACTTAAAAGATTTGAGTTTATTGGGTTGCACAGTGCTGGGGCCAACGGTTTTTAAAAACTTACTTAGCAGTATTGAACAGGGAAAAATTCGCCCAATTGTTGCCCATACCTTTGCATTGAAAGATATCCACCAAGCCCAGGAAGTCTTTGCCGAAAAGCAGCACGCGGGTAAAATTGTATTGGAAATACCCACGCCAGTGCGGTAAATAGCAGTAAACTACCCGCCTCGCGGGTAGCCTTTATACCGTTTACGCTATACCGTGCATCGCAATTGTCTATAACGTTTAGCTGTTGCAATGTGCAGCGCACAGGGCTGGGTAAGTATCAGCAAGCGACCTGAACCAGCTGGTGCCTTAATATACCAGCCCTGGCATGTTCAGCGCCTTATACAATACGCTAAACCAGCGTTACCACACAGTTCACCATGATAGCGCAAGCGTCACCCTTCTCGGTTAATGCTTATCGCCCCGGCTTTGAAATTTACGTTCTTCAGTATTGATTTTAACCCACTCTCCGGTACTAATGTACTCAGGGACTTGAATAACCAAGCCAGTTGACAGCGTAGCGGGCTTGGTGCGAGAAGTGGCGGAAGCGCCTTTGATTGAAGGATCTGTTTCTACCACTTCCAGCTCCACACTCATGGGTAAATCCAGTGCCACTGGTGCTTCACTAACTATCAGCACTTGAATGCCATCTGTTTTATCATTAATAAACAGCGCTTCATCAGCGATACTGTCTTTATGCAGGTGATAAGGGGTGTAATCTTCTTTATCCAGAAACACAAAATCATCACCATCCATATAAGAAAACATAGCCGGCCGGCGAACCAGGTCGGCCATCTCGAGCATATCTGAATCTTTGAACGTTTCGTCAAATTTGGCGCCGCTCACCACATCGTACATTCGCATACGATAAATACTTCCGCCCGCACGCCCCTGCGGTACGGAGCGCTCGATATCCCTTACAATGCAGGTCTTTCCATCAAATACGATAGTGTTATTTTTTTTAATTTCACTTGCCTTTGGCATGTCTTAATCCTGTTATAAATGACCAACCAGACTGGCGTGGACTTCATACTAACCTGGCTATTTTCCGCTATTTTGCATCAATGAGAAAGACTGTTCAGGGGATATTTTCAAACAGATTGAAGCGCATTATGCATTCACTCCTGGCAATAATAGCCGTTGCGCTAAATTTGCCCGCATGCGCCGTAGGAGGGAGAGTGAGCGATCGTACGTTTGGCTGCGCTGTTTATGATTAGGGTGGTGCCTTGTTGAAGTTTAGCGCGTACTAGCTGGCAGGCAGGCAATATACGGTAGATTCCGGTACTGATCGTTCCACGGTAGTCCATAACCCACCAGTAGATCAGCAGTATCAACTTCATAGGCATAATATTGGGGGATCTCGATGGTTCGCCGGGCAGCTTTAACAAATAATGTTGCCACCGCCAGCGAGCGCGGTTGATAGTGTTGGGTGAGGTAGCTAACCAGCCGGGCCATTGTGCCGCCAGACTCTATGGCATCGTCTACTAATACAACATCACGTCCGGTTAGCTGCACATTTTGCTGAAATATGATCGGTGAGCGATTTTCGTTTTCGCCGGGCGTGTGGGGGCAGGAAATGGTATCTATGCTGAGTTTTGCTGTTAACTGACGGGCTAGATCTGCACTGAAAAAAAGCCCGCCGGGCACGACCGTAATCATCACCAAATCCTGATAACGATGGTTTAATTTTGCCGCTACCTGCGCAACACCCTGCTGTATTTGTAGGGCCGTAAACAGCACATCTTCATCGTGTATTGTTAGCATAACGTTTACTCTGTGGGTATGCGCCGGCTTACCCACCAAGCCAGCCCAAGTAATAGTAAAATAATGTGTAAAGATACAGGCAAACTAATAATATCGGCGCTAAAACCTACCAGTGCAGGCCCTGCCAGCACCCCTACATAGCCTAAGGTTGACACCGCAGTAACGGCCATCGCCTGAGACATTACCGTTTGCCGCCCGGTAGCCGAAAACATAATAGGTACAATATTCGCACAACCCAAGCCTATCAGCACATAACCCACCAGCGCGACTTGCCAAAGGTTGATATGCAATACAATTAAAAAACCGCTAATCGCGGTCATGGACCCGACGTTAATAACCTTTCGCGCGCCCAACCGACTGACGATGGTGTCGCCGGTTAAGCGGCCGAATGTCATGGCCACCGAGAAACAGGCAATCCCCATCCCCGCCAATGAAGGCGATATCTGACGAAATTCAATTAAAAATATCCCGCTCCAGTCAAGGATAGTGCCTTCTGCCAGAAATAAAATACAGCATACAATACCAATCAATATCACCACACTTTTTGGCAATACCCACAAGGGGCCAGGGTCGGCGGCCAATTTACCCAATAGCCCTTTAACGCTCCATAGCATTAGCCCTATGATAACGAATGAGGTAAGCATACAGGCGGCCAGTACATTGCCATGGACCGTTAATTGTAGCGCCATAAACACCGCGCCGGCCATGCCGCCTAAACTGTAAAAGCCATGAAATCCAGACATTAAAGGCAATGATGCAGCCTTTTCCACGGCCACCGCTTGAATATTCATAGCGCAATCGGTAATGCCTAACAACATCCCAAAAAGCAATAAAACAATAGCCAGCCCGACGAGGCTGTTAACTAACGGTATACACGCAAAAAGCAGGGCGAAACCACCTACACAAGTGAGCAATACTGGCCGACAGCCTATTCGGCTAGCACCTACACCGGCCAGGGGCATGCCGGCCATAGCGCCCGCGCCCAGGCAAAGCAAAAAGCCTCCAATCACACTATCACTTACATTCAGGCTATGTTTGATAAACGGAATAATGGATGCCCAGGAGGCGGTCATCATCCCCGCAATAAAGAACATTATGCGGGTTGCTACACGCTGCGGGTAACCTCCGATAGCCAGTGACCCTGTCATTTTGAGAGACTGCTCCTGTTTTTTAACATGCATAACAATGTTGTGTAGTCAGTCGGATAATTTGTTGATAAACCGGCGCATCGCCAAACATTTTATTGTAGCGGGAATAATAAGCTGAATGGCATTGTGTAATCTGCATCGCGGTTTGTGAATTATTGCAGCAACCTATTGGCCCATATCGCTTTTGCCACGACATCAGCTTACACCGTCCCTTCGACCATGCTGCCTCGCTATTGACCGGTATTATTGGTTAAACAAAACAATAGGCGGCTATCGCGTGCTGCCACCGAAGGACGGCCTTGCGTGGTTGAGCTTACGGTTTAGGTTTAGGTTTAGGTTTACCTTGAGACTTTTTGGCATCCGGTCGGTTCACTTTAACCATGCCTTGTAAAAAGTTTCTCAGTAACTGGTCGTTACACGGCCGATAGCTACGATGGTCCGATTTTCTAAACAATGCTGTTAACTCACTTTTGCCCACCGGAAACTCAGCCGCGCGCAATATATTCATCATGTCATCTTGCTGGTAATTCATAGCAATTTTGATTTTACGAAGAATATCGTTATTGCTCAGGCGATCGCCTGCACCTAATGGTGGGGGGGTAACGCCCTCTTTTTTACCTCGGTTTTTGATAATCAGCCCATCTAAAAACAAGCCTAGTATTTTATCCCGGCAAGGTAAGAAACCCGGTTCTTCTTCGCGGCGCATCATGCTGGTTAAATAGTCTTCCTCAAGGCTATAGTCAACCAACTTAAAGATACTAATGGTAGCACTGTTGTCCAGGCTTAGCGCAAAGCGCAGGCGTCGCAAAACATCGTTTAGCAGCATTCACAATTCAGTTTTTTAGTTAGATTAGCGACAGTATACATAGTTGCGGTTTTAGGCGCATATATTAACAGTGCTTTTATAACTGCCCAGCCAGGTCACCCCCATAACTACAGGTTTTATTACTTCCCTGGCTTTTAGCCTGATAAAGTTGCTTTTCACACCGCTCCATAATGATATCCACTTTGGCCCTGGCCGTGACCTCAATGATGGCTGCACAAAAATGTATTGGTCCTAACTTGGCAACACTGAAACGGGCGTCGCGGCCCGCTTGCATGCGGTTAACGGCACACCGCAGGTCCTCAACAAAATTTTCAGCAGCGGCAAGCGGGTAGCCTGACAGGGTAAAAACAAATTTCTCTCCCCCGTATCGGCCGATAATATTATTATTGCCCACCTGATATTTAAACAACCGTGCCAGCTGTATAAGTACCTGATCCGCTTCAATAGGCCCGATATGTTGGTTAATCTCACTAAAATGGTCGATATCCAACAATACCACGCACCCCGGATTATCACTGCTGTTTAGGTGCCGTTGAATCTTATCCAGCGCGAACCAACGGGCATCCAGCGAAGTCAGGCCGTCGTATGTCACATTGCGTTCTATTTCACGTTTTTGTCGGAAAACCCTTACCAGTAAAATAAGCAGGATAAGGGTAAAAAAACTGGTAAAAATAGCCAGGTGAGTCATGGTGCGAGACTGGCTTTCGTTCAGCCGTGCCTGCTGCTGCAGATAAGCCAACTGCTGTCGGCTGATTTCATCGGTAAACGCCGCCAATTGTTCCAGCAACCTGAACTGCTTTTTCTGACGATGTTCCAGTGCATGAATTTGCTGATAGCGCTGTGAAGCTTGCTGGTGTTGCTGTTCCAGTCCCAGCAGGGTGGCTTCCAGCTCTAATTGTTTGATACGTTCGAAGCCCGGTGCTTGCACCTGGGCTAACGAATTGTACCCCAGCATCATATTCTGCCAGTGTTGGCGAGCGTCTGCGGCCTGCCCGCGCCCTAGCGACGCCTGCATACGTATTTGATAATACGCATAATGCCAGGGGGCGAACGCTAATTCGTTATGGCGGGCATGAAACCGCGCCTCTTGGGCAAATTCTTCCGCTAACCGGTAATTTCCTTTATGCAAATAAACCCGGGCAGAGGCTAGCGCTGAATTAACTCTGACTGAGGTTAACTGGTGCGCAGTAGCGAGATGATTCAACTGGCTTAATAACGGCCATACGGTTTTGTATTGCCCGTCACTGGTATGGGCGCGAATCTGGCACAATAAGCCAGCCGCCACCCGCAAGGGATCGCTAGCCAGATGCTGGTTGTAAAACTGGCAAAACTGTAGTGACATTCCAGCATTACCTAAATAAAAGAATGCATCCGCCATATCCAGGTACGCCGCCGCCAGCGGGTAATCAAACGCGTCGACGGGGGTTCGTAGTGCACTGGCAGTACCAGCTATATGCTGAATTTGCATAATAGCGGTAAGGTAATCCCCGTTGGCTATTGCTGCTTGTACCCACAACCGGGTGGCCCAGCGCTCAAGCCTTGGCCATTGTTTATCCGTCGCTTCATCTAACAAGGGTTTAAGTTGTTCACTACGCGTTTGATAGGATAAATCATCGGCTAGCGCCCATTGCAACAGGCGTGCTTCTAAATGCACCCGGGCGAAAGGTTCAAGGGCTAGTAACAGGCTTCGGTCAATAATCAGATCATCAAGTGCGGTAGGGGTGGTTAAGGGCGGAGTGGCCGGGGCGGTACGCTGTACTGCTTTAACGGGGTGCGCCTGCAATGCATAGGACAGTGAGATTCGATAATAGCGGGCCACAGGGCTATCGGCCTGTAACAGTGCATGGGTGTTTAGGGCATCTTGTTGTTGCCCCACAGGCAGGGCCAGCACCTGCTGACGGGCGTAGTCGTATTGTGCGAGAGGCGCGGCTACCGTAACGCAACTGGCGCTGCACAATAGAAGCAGTAAAAAAATTCTCAAATGTCTATCCGCTGGCAAGAGTACTGAACTCTGTTACCGTTTTGCCGAGGGGTAACAGGACGTCTGTAAACACACTATACCTAGCTTTACAGTTGCTTAAAAGCGCTCAAAGATTAAATGTAACACCATAATTTATAAGTAAATAAATATCTACCTAAAGGCATTTACAGATGTAAATGTAGGCTGCACTATGGCCCGCCTGCCCCGCTATGCTAAGCTACTTTTTTATTCAGACAGGATCCTGCCCACGTGTCAGAACTTACAATTCGCCCCGCAACAGTTGACGACAGTCAGCAAATCCTTACCTTTATCACCGAACTCGCTATCTTCGAAAAAGCCGAACATGAAGTAGAAGCCAGTGTAAATGATATCCAAACCACATTATTCGGCGACAATGCCACCTCGCATTGCCTGATATGCGAAGAACACGGCAAGCCAATAGGTTTTGCCGTCTATTTTTACAATTATTCTACCTGGCAGGGCCGCAACGGCTTGTACCTGGAAGATTTATATATTACGCCTGACTGCCGAGGCCATGGCGCTGGCACCGCCTTGCTAAGCTATCTGGCGCGCCATGCTGTGACGCACAACTGCGGACGTTTTGAGTGGAGTGTGTTGGACTGGAATCAGCCCGCCATCGACTTTTATGAATCACTTGGCGCCGTAGCCAAAAGCGAATGGCTGGGGTATCGGCTTAGTGGAGATGCTTTGCACGCTCTGGCATCACGTTAACGATAAGGGTTAGCCCCGAGACCTATTGGGCTAACGCGGTAGCGTAATGACTTAAAAATAATTGGGCGGTACAGCGCGCAATACAATCTTTGTTGCTGTCATCTAGCGGCGGCTCCATTTTCATTAGCTGGGGCCAGAAGCAGTGCCCTTTTATTAAACTGGATAACTCTTTTACGCTATAGGCGAGATCAGTAATATGCAGCTTTTCGTCTTCACTGGCGGCCTTTATCCAGCGATGCAGCACCGTTTCCTGCGCTGTAAGCTGGTCTACTTCGTCGCGCAACCGGTCAGGATTATAAAACAGATAACCAAAGGCTACTCTAGCCAGCTCCAGATATTCTTCGCCTGTTACCAGTTCTATTTCAGCGCGTAATAGCCGGGTGAGTTGCGGCTCCAGTGCCGTGTCGGGTTCATACTGTACCGGAATACTGACCATGCACTTGTGCCATAAAGAACGTATAAGGTGCATGACTATCACTTCTTTTGACGGGAAGTGATTATAAACGGTGCGCTTAGACACTTGGGCGATTTCTGCCAGTTTGTCCATGCTGGTACCGGCCACGCCATAAGTTTGAAATGCCTGCTTGGCAGCACATATTATGGCATCCCGTTTAATATCGCTACGCGTTCGGTTCACTGACTTTATACTACCTGCTGTAAATACCTGTCAGCATTCTACACAGCCCCACGGTGGATTAAAATCTAAGCATCGCTACAATTTGACTTTATTTCACGTTCATTCGGCTCACAATTCCTGCATAACTGCTAATTTGCCTTCATATTGTGCACCGTACAGTGGCGCCACACAGGAAGCTGTTTGAGCCCCCTGTCCTACACTGCTACATTGGTAGGGTCACAATCCAATCCGGCTTCTAATGAGCCGAAGAACAATAATTAATGGAGACGTTAATGCGTAAGACATTACTCGCCAGTGCTGTTACCACAGCTCTGCTTCTTGCTGGCTGCTCAGGCAGCGACAGCAGTGCTACCGACAGTGCCGAAAACACCATGAATGAAATGCAGAACCAAACTCAAAATGTGCTTTTGCAGCCAAGCGAGCTGCCTTATCAGACGCCCCAATTTGATAAAATTAAGACCGCCGACTATGAGCCAGCGTTTACCCAGGGCATGCGTGAACAAGCCGCCGAGATTGAGCTGATAGCCCAAAGCGAGCAACCTGCCTCTTTTGAAAACACCATCCTGGCGCTGGAAGATAGCGGCGTATTGCTAAGCCGTGCGGAAACCGTGTTTTTCAATCTTTCGAGCATTGCTTCAAACGATGAAATTCAGCGCATTGAAGCTGACATCGCGCCAAAGCTGGCGGCTCATTCTGATAATATTTTTTTGAATGACACCTTGTTTAAGCGGGTGAAAAAAGTATACGAAAATAAAGAGGCGCTAAGCAAAATAGATCAGCGTTTAACCGAGTATTACTATAAACAGTTTATTCGAGCCGGGGCGAATTTGTCGGATGACGACAAAGCGACGATGCGGGCGCTGAATGAAGAAATCACCACCTTGCAAACGGACTTTTCCCAGAACATTCTGGCGTCATTTAAAAACGATACGCTGTTAGTGTCTGATGTTGGCCAGTTAGCCGGATTGTCGGATAGCGACAAAACCAGCCTGAAATCTGCCGCGAAAAAAGCGGGTAAAGACGGCTACTTAATTTCGTTGGTAAATACAACTCGCCAGCCTATTTTGTCCAGCCTTGAAAACCGCGGACTGCGTGAGAAAATCTGGCGGCAGTCGGCTACCCGCGCGATGGATGTTAATGGTCCGATTATTTTAAAACTCACTAAGCTTCGCGCGCAAAAAGCTGCCTTGCTGGGTTTCGACAACTGGGCTTCTTACCAGATTGATGATCAAATGGCTGCCACCCCGGATAATGTTTTTAATATTCTGGATGACCTTGCCCCCAAAGCCGTAGAAAAGGCCAAACGGGAAGCTGCGGATATAGAAAAAGTGATGCATGAAGAAGGCATCAGTGGCGCCGTTAAACCGTGGGATTGGGCGTTCTATGCTGAAAAAGTCCGGAAAGCGAAATACGATTTGGACGACAGCGAAGTTAAGCCGTATTTCGAGCTGACCAGTGTACTGGAAAATGGTTTATTTTTTGCCATGGAAAAGCTTTACGGTATCACGTTTAAAGAGCGTACTGACCTTCCACTATACGTTGAAGACGCCCGCGCCTTTGAGGTATTCAACCAAGATGGTAGCGCTATTGGTCTGTTCTTCTTTGACCCTTACGCACGTGAAGGTAAAGCTGGCGGCGCGTGGATGAGCGAATTTGTTACCCAGAGCTTTCACAATAATACTAAACCGGTTGTATTCAACGAGCTGAACATTGTAAAGCCAGCCGAAGGCGAGCCTACTCTTCTAAGCTTTGATGAAGTAACCACTTTATTCCATGAGTTCGGCCATGCGGCGCATGGGCTCTTTTCGCAGGTTAAATATCCGAGCCTGGCCGGTACCGCTACCGCCCGTGATTTTGTAGAATTTCCTTCGCAATTTCATGAGGATTGGGCTATTGAACCCAGCGTATTAGCAAACTACGCAAAACACTACGAAACCGGTGCTCCTATCCCAAAACCGTTATTAGACAAAGTGCTTAAAGCGGTTAAATTCAATCAGGGCTATGATACGACAGAATATCTGGCCTCTGCCTTGTTGGATATGGAATGGCATATGATTGACACCGATACCAAGGTTGCCGAGGTAGAACGTTTTGAACAACAGGCCTTGGCCAAACACGGCATAGCGTATGCCCCCGTACCTCCCCGGTATAAATCGGCTTACTTTAGTCATACCTTTGCTGGTGGCTATTCAGCCGGCTATTATGCTTATCTGTGGACCGAAGTTCTGGCCGCCGATGCCTTTGCCTATATGCAAGACAATGGTGGGCTGACACAGGATAACGGCTCTCAGTTCCGTGAGGAGATCCTTTCGAAAGGCAATAGCGAAGATTTGATGCAAAATTACGTAGATTTTCGCGGCCAGAAACCGGAAGTTGACGCCTTACTTGAACGCCGAGGCCTTGACCAATAACCTAACGGTTAGAGAGCTGCAGCCTGCTATGTAAGCTTTCTGCTCATTAAGGTTTACCCAAAAAACCTAACGTCAGGCTGCTCAGCAGCCTGCCTTACCCGGCCGAAACGTAATTCTGCCGGGTTTTTTGTTTATTCTACTTCCTATACCTAAAACCCCGATAGCAATCTAACCAAAGATAGTAACGGCCGGATTATTGCCGCCTACAACCCTAAGCGAAATCCATATAAGCAGGGTCAATAATAAGCCCGTAAGCAGTACCTGCAATAGCCCCAGAAGCCATAGCGAAAATGCTACAGCACCGTTATTTTTCACAGGCTGTTGCCGCTACGTTAACAATGCCAGTATGGCGGACGAGATTACCCCCTGGTGCCACTTCACCGCCCCCCCGCAAAACAGGCCACAAACCGGTTATACGATGCTACTGAGGTAGCTGAATAAAAAGCTGAATAACCACCCATGTAGACGCAGTTTCCTTCTTTCAACTCGTTATATTATGCCCTCAAGAACACTGTGCAATGCTGCTACTGCTGCTGAGCAAACCGTTTTTCGGTGTAATCTTTAAACCGCTGCATCAATACATTATGACTATGGCCGCTGGCTAATTGCGTGGCGCCGCTTAGGGTACATTGACATGCAACCTGGCTGCCGGCAACTTGCATCATGATGGCAGCGCGCTGCCCGCCATCAATACTGAAGGTAACGCTCTGGTAGGGCTTTATTTGCCCGAAATGACCTTTAACACTGGCGCTCCATCCTCCTGACTCGCCAATTAACTGCAAGGTGAAGTACCCACCTTCCAGAAAGTCACTATGACAGTCAGTACATCGCCACCGGCCGGGGTTTGTTACCCAGCGTTTTATCGCTTCAGGCTGAGTAAGACTATGCCAAACCGCTTCGGGTGATGCATTTACAGTCAGGTTGAGAGTTGTTGCCACGATGTGTCTCCAGTGATCTGATGGCCAGAACTGCAAAACAGCTTATAAAAGTAATAGCAGGCGAATACCGATAAAGATATGTCGAACAAAAAATAAACAGCCGGGAGCATTTTGAGGTGAGTTCTGCGCGGGCTTTTTTACTTTTAACTGTATCGCGTAGCCCGTCGCTTTCCCATTGGAGGTTGAGGGCAGCGCCCAGGTCAATTAATGCAATGCGCATCACGTAAAATAAGCTTCCCCGCTGCTGTATTTGACGCGGCCTGGGCTATCGGTAGCGCAGGCGGGGAGTAAAGAGGATGCCGTAGCGTCTTAGGATTGACTGAAACCATGCACTTATAGGTAAAAACAATCAACAAACTGGTAATAGCCGACACCTAAAAAGCCACGAAAGCCAGCTGCAGGGGCGGATTGACCGCCGCAGATAGGCGCGCGTTATCTTACCCTGCGCGGCAAGGTTATCTAAGCATGGTGCTTTGCTGCCCGTCGTGTTGTTGTATTGCGAGGCAAAAGATAATGTTTGGCCGGTACTGGCCGTCTAACACGCAGATCCCCCTGAATTAGTCGAAATCCAGGACAATCTTCCCCACATGTTTACCCGCCGCCAGATGATTGAGCGCCTGCTTATACTCGTGCCAATGATAGGTACTATCAATCACTGGCTGCAGCTGGTTTGCTTCTATCGCCTGGCACAGGGCACGCAAGGTACTGGCGGGCCCGGCCGCGATGCCTCGAACAGTGGCATGCGATTGCAAAATTTGCAATGGGTTCAGGTTACCTTCCTTACCTCCCACATAGCCAACCACATTAACCTGGCCGCCAACAGCTACACATTGTAATGATTGATGGAAGGTAGTAGGCCCACCGACTTCTACCACATGATTAACCCCTTGTTGCTCCGTAATCACACGCACCTGTTCTGCCCATTCTGGGTTAGCAGTATAGTTGATAGTGGCCGTAGCGCCGAGCTTTGATGCAATAGCTAACTTTTCGTCGCTGGAGGATAATACGATTGCCCGGGCCCCGTGCATACGGGCAATTTGCAGCGCGAACATAGACACCCCACCGGTGCCCTGAATCAATACCCAGTCGCCACTGCTGATATTGCCTTTAGTTACCAAAGATTGCCAAGCGGTGACCGCCGCACAGGGTAGCGTAGCGCCCTGAGCATAACTAAGGCTGGCGGGCAGTCTGACCACGCCGTGTGCGGGTAACACCTGGTATTCACTTAGCATACCGTTGATCGGGCCGCCTAGCGTTCGGGCAAAAGGTGACAGCCCCAGCTCTCCGGCGTTCCATCCTTGCCAAAAACTTGAGGCTACTCTGTCGCCCTGCGTAAATCCAGAGACTTCAGCGCCTACTGCTACCACCTCTCCGGCGCCGTCAGACAATGGCACTAAACCCGCAGGATAATTTGTATGATACTGGCCGTTGATGACTTCCCAGTCTCGATAATTAAGCGATGCCGCTTTTACTTTGATCAGCACCTCGTAGGGGCCAGGTTGGGGGGTATCGGCTTGGTGTAAACTGAGTGCATCTATACCGTAGGACGTACCTATTCGTACCTGCTGCATGTGGTCTCCGGTGGTGGGTAAAACGTTGGCAGTTAATACCGATAAAACGCCGAATTAAGATCGGCGCTTTATCGCGGGCTGGGTACCATTGAACGTTAAGCCATTTATTTAAGTACGTTGGGCCCACTCATAAATACAAACACCCGCGAAAACTTGCCTTCTTCGACATACCAAAAATTACAGTTAGTAAGCTTTATTTCAGTACCCTCTTCGGTTTTCAAGTAAACATTGAAACGGGCTGCAATACTTTGGGTTTGTTCATCTGCTGTACACTCAAAATCGCCATGCCATACATCCACATATGAATCAAACAAGGTCTGAAACATGGTTCGTATTCCCTGGTCTCGGCCTTCATGCACAATAGGATCGGTAGGAATGGTAAAAACCGCATCTTCATGGAAGTTAGCCAGCACCCCAGCCATATTCTTTTTATCTACATTGGCAAAGTAGTCCATGGTGGCCATTTTTATAAGTTCATCGCGTGATAATGTTGTCATAGTCTTCTTCTATTTAATTTTATCGCTAAAAAAGGATGAATCAGCACATCGTCATCAGGTTATGCTGACTTGCCAATTCGGTGGTAAACATCAAAACGGGGCAGTTCGGGCGCGAGATAAGCTTTTTTGCTGTGTGACAAGCCGAGCTCGAGTAAGGTTTGGCACGTTTTAAAAGCGATTTGACCAGGGTTGAGTACCGGTACACTAAGTCGCTGTGCCAGAAAGGCGTGAGACTGGTGCATAGTGGTTGAACCTAAGATAATAACGTCAGCCTTGTCATGGCTTATCGCTAGCTCAGCTTCCTTTAGTAGCTTGTTGAATACCACTTCCTCTTTCCCTGCCAGTAATTCGGCCAGGTCAGGGCGGGTATTAATAGAGCGCATTGATGCCAGATGGTCCCACAAATGATGCTCAGTGAGCACTTTGTCATACAATGCAACCCACTCATCCCACATAGTGATAATGGAGAATTTTTTACCCAGATTACAGGCCATTAACATGCTGGAAATACCGGGCGCCACGACCGGGATAGTCAAGCAAGAGCGCAAAGCCGCCATGCCCGAGTCACTGACTGTGTCTATACATACCGCATCAAACCCTTGCTTCTCGGCCAGCAAACCTGCTTCTACCACCGACACGTCCATTAACAAGGTATCGTGATAACTATCACCTAATGCAGCCCCTGCCTTTACTGCTTCAAATTCAACCGTACAATCATCAGACAATAACCCCGGTGGCAGTTGTGCAGCGCGTGCCTGCACGCCAGCATCATCTACGGGGATAGGAATAATGACTTTGATTTTGTATCCCATGCATTGCTCTCCTTATTATCATTAGCGTATCTATTGAAGAGCAAGTTCAGGGCCACATGAAAATAGCTAGTATTTTCAAAGCTTTGATTAAAAATTAAAGGGAGTTATCCGTATCCGACAATTTCAGGTTGAAAAAGATCATTTCCATTTGAGATAGATTTGAACTTCCCAGCTTTGACTCGGTAGTTATCTATTTTTTCGTGAATCAGGCGCTTTTGGAATTGTGCAGGTGAGACATACCCTGTTTGAAAGGGCTATTTTCGTGTTTGTAAAACATCTCAATAAATTAGCTAACTCTGATCTGGCTTCACTGCGGGCGCCATACATCTACTTCTGTGTAACCGTTTTTAAGCCTGGCGAAAACGCTTTGCACAACCGTATTACCGCGACAGCTATTACTGTCTGCTCATGATTAGCCTGAGGATGTTTTACATCATGAGCGCCAGATAATCTGTACCATCGTACTGTGTTCCCTGATTGCTGTGCACGAGCCATCGCTTTTTGGCCCGTTAATAACGCCACTTTAATCACCTTCAAGAATAAGAATGTTCCCGATAAAATAGTCACTAATACTCCTATCAAGCTATATATTTTAGCTTTCAGGTGATAATTCTTCTCGGTATGGATAATTACCTTTTCCCCCGCAAGCATTAGCTTTCATATTGCTGCAATTCATTAAACCAGTATTGTTTTCAGCAGGCTTCAGGCCAGGGTGATGTGCCCCCCTGGGTTCAATGCATCATCAGACGGTGGTCTTGCAGAAGCACAGTGACCGGGCCACGCGTTCCCCAAGAAGTTGGTATACGCCGTACTTTTATCCTCAGCGGAACAAACCATTTTGCTCATTTATCCCTGCACTATCTAAAGATTTGTAGTGACCTCATTTTCTCGTTAACGCAGATATACAAAAGCCCCGCACAAGGCAGGGCTTTACTGTTTGTATATGGCCCAGAGAGGGATTCACTCTCGCCGTCCCTGGCGCTCGCCCTGCGGACAGCTGCTGGCTGTGCAAAACAGCTCTCCTGCCGTTTTGTCGAACCCCGGGGTCTCATACCTTTGTACACCGCCACAAACAGTAAAGCCCCGCACAAGGCGGGGCTTTACTGTTTATATATGGCCCAGAGAGGGATTCACTCGCGCCGCCCCTGGCGCTCGCCCTGCGGGCAGCTGCTGGCTGTGCAAAACAGCTCTCCTGGCGTTTTGTCGAACCCGAGGGGTCTCATCCTTTTTCAACCGGCCACAAACAGTAAAGCCCCGCACAAGGCGGGGCTTTACTGTTTATATATGGCCCAGAGAGGGATTCACTCGCGCCGTCCCTGGCGCTCGCCCTGCGGGCAGCTGCTAGCTGTGCAAAACGGCTCTCCTGCCGTTTTGTCGAACCTGAGGGGTCTCAACCTTTTTCAACCGGCCACAAACAGTAAAGCCCCGCACAAGGCGGGGCTTTACTGTTTATATATGGCGGAGAGAGAGGGATTCACTCGCGCCGTCCCTGGCGCTCGCCCTGCGGGCAGCTGCTGGCTGTGCAAAACGGCTCTCCTGCCGTTTTGTCGAACCCCTGGGTTCTCATACCTTTGCACACCGCCACAAACAGTAAAGCCCCGCACAAGGCGGGGCTTTACTGTTTATATATGGCGGAGAGAGAGGGATTCGAACCCTCGTTAGGTTTAACCCTAAACACACTTTCCAGGCGTGCGCCTTCAGCCACTCAGCCACCTCTCCGAATTGTTACACTGCTTGTTGGATGCAGCGCGCGTATAGTAGGTAAACTTACGCAATGAATCAAGAACCAGTCGCAAAAAACTCACCAATCGCCGTTTTATTAAGCATTTACAGCCTTTTTGGCTTTCATATCTTCAGCAAAACCAAGCATGCGGTCTAATGGCACCAATGCCTTTTGACGCAACTGATCATCGACTGAGATTTCATGCCCCTTACCGTTACCCGATAGCGCATTGTGGATCGCCTGCATGCCGTTCATTGCCATCCACGGACAATGCGCACAGCTTTTGCACGTGGCCCCGTTGCCACCTGTAGGTGCCTCTATAAAGTTCTTATGCGGCGCCTGCTGTTGCATCTTGTAAAAGATACCCTTATCAGTAGCCACAATAAAAGTCTCGTTAGGCAGCTCCTGAGACGCCTTAATCAGCTGGCTGGTAGAACCTACAGCATCAGCCAGCTCTACTACGCTGGCAGGCGACTCAGGATGAACCAACACCGCGGCGTCCGGGTAAATTGCTTTCATATCGCGCAGCTTTTGTGCTGAAAACTCGTCATGCACGATACATTCGCCCTGCCACATCAGCATATCTGCACCGGTTTGCTTAGCAATATAAGCACCCAGATGGCGATCAGGCCCCCAGATAATCTGTTTACCCTGTTGGTCCAGGTGCTCTACGATTTCTAAAGCGATACTCGAAGTGACCACCCAATCCGCACGCGCTTTAACAGCGGCTGATGTATTAGCGTACACCACCACCGTATGGTCGGGATGCGCATCACAAAATTCAGTAAATTCCTTTGCCGGGCAGCCTATGTCCAGCGAGCATGTTGCTTCGAGCGTAGGCATAAGCACTGTTTTTTCCGGGCTCAGAATTTTAGCGGTTTCACCCATAAACCGGACACCCGCCACAATCAGGGTTTGCTGATCGGCATCCCGGCCAAAGCGTGCCATTTCCAGGGAATCCGCAACACAACCGCCAGTTTCCTCGGCCAGTGCCTGAATTTCGGGATCAGTGTAGTAATGTGCCACCAGCACAGCGTTCTTGTCTTTAAGTAACTGTTTAATCTCGTCCCGCAATTCGCTTTTTCGAGCCGCAGTGAGTGGCTCAGGCATAGCAGGAAAAGGATAATCAACTTGTTCTACGCGAAATGCGACTGTCATAGCATACTGACCTGAATTGACGACAGCTAAAATGGGCACAAATTATACCCGACTGTCATATAAATTTCACTGTTTTGAAGAGTAGACTGTTAGGTATGATTAAATTTTTGTGTTTCAAGGGGCAAAGCCCTTTAGCCTAAAAATAAAACATGCTGTTAAATGGAATGGTGAATGCGAGCCAGGACTTATTCATTGCGCTGCAGGATAACTGCTCGGCTGGGTAATTACGCGGCCGGATCGGAGCTCCAATGGAGAGTCGCGCAACGCGATACGATGAACCAACCGCTGGATAGGAGGTCACAAGCGTACCGTGTCGAACGGCGCTATATGCCTCTCTGCTCCTTAAATATTTTTTTAAATGCGCCATGCCCGCAACCAAATGCTCCTGCAGCGAGCCTATACCAGACAGCCCCGCAATTGTACCGCCTGGTGGCATGGCATGTACCGTGCTGACCAACTTCCGGCACTACTTAAATAAGCATCCGGTAAAAATTATCCCGGCGCTTTCCTATTGGGGGCACGGTTATTGGGCTCGCGAATAATTAGGCCTATATAGCCTGGATACCGAACAGCAGAGATAACAAACCAGCCAAAGCGTTTTATTGATTTTACGAGAGTTTTAATCCAATACGCGGTGCGCTTGGTGTCGAACCGCTTCGCTGGTTCTAATCCGGTGCGGCCATTAAAGCTTTTCTAAAATTGGTATGGGGGTATTTCAATAAGATGGTGGGTCGTGCTGGATTACTTGGTGCTAACGCACTCTGCGCGCTGTGGGCCGTGCTAAAGCACATTCACCTGCACGTCGCTTGGTGTTGAGCCGCTTCGCTGGTTCACATCCTGCGCGGGTATTAAAGCTTTTATAGAATTTGGTATGGGCGGGATTTCAATAAGATGGTGGGTCGTGCTGGATTCGAACCAGCGACCAATTGATTAAAAGTCAACTGCTCTACCAACTGAGCTAACGACCCATCTTATGGTGTTCAGTAACCATTAGTTACTGGCTGATAAGCTTTGGCGGCTTATCGGATTTCTATGCAATGGTGGGTCGTGCTGGATTCGAACCAGCGACCAATTGATTAAAAGTCAACTGCTCTACCAACTGAGCTAACGACCCTTTGCATAGCCGAAAAGAAAACATTTAGAATAAATGGTGGGTCGTGCTGGATTCGAACCAGCGACCAATTGATTAAAAGTCAACTGCTCTACCAACTGAGCTAACGACCCATTTCTTTCCTGTTGTTGCCTGTCGGTGGCAACGGCGGCATATATTACCCATTTCCTGAGGGCGTGCAACCCTAAATCGCTTTTTATTTTCTTTTTTTAAGAAAATGCGTACCAAACGGTCAAAATCACAACAATACGTGCAAAGTTTCTGCATTTGGTTACAAGCAAAAACGATACAGACAGCGAATTATAACCCGCAGCCGGTATCTTTGATAACAATAGAAAACGCATTTTTTTACTACAAAGTAGGTAAAAATAGACGTTTTTTGAGGGCTATAACAACGTACAGCAAGCCCATTAAATGAAAAACCTCTGCTAGCAGAGGTTTTCTGCCTTACAGCGAGCTCAACCTCGACTCTGCCAGTTTCCTGGCGGATGAGTTAGGATATTCAGAGATCACAGCGTTAAGATAGTTTTTTGCTTGCTCTGTGTTGCCCAACCGCTGTTCAATAACTCCCAGTTTTAATAATGCTTCGGCACGTTTACTGGACTTTTTGAATCGATCGGCCACTTCAGAAAATTGCGCTTTAGCTTGTTGCCAGTTTTGTTTATTAAACAAAAGCTGACCCAACCAATAATGCGCATTAGCGGCATACTGACTATTCGGGAAATCGCTGATAAACGACTGAAAAGCAGGAATCGCTTTGTCGTATTCTCTGGATTCTAAAATAAGGTTAACCGCGTTATCGTAGGCTTCTTCTTCGCCTGCCTGCGATGCGCGATTGCTGTTTGAAGATGAACTATTGCCGGCAGTTGTATTGTCAGGACGGTTCGCAGAACGGTTAGTTTGCGTGGCGTCACTCTCTCCTACCGACTGCTTAAGCGCTTCTACCCGCTTATCTATCTCAAGGTACAACTCACGCTGACGCTGTAATACTTTTTCTAATTGATTAGTATGCACCTCAACAGCGCCACGTAAATTATCGATTTCGCCCTGCATGGTATCAAGCTGTTGTTGCAAACGATGCTGCATTTGCGTACGGCTATCAACCATTCGCTCCAGCACGGTGATCCGTTTTTCCAGATCACTTCCCTGCGGGTTGTTA
This sequence comes from Alteromonas indica, assembly GCA_003056425.1. Classification (GTDB taxonomy): domain Bacteria; phylum Pseudomonadota; class Gammaproteobacteria; order Enterobacterales; family Alteromonadaceae; genus Alteromonas; species Alteromonas indica. The sequence continues at coordinate 232,936 of PYVY01000004.1, read as the reverse complement.
ACATCGTAAACCGGTGCCTGAGCCTGAGCTGCAGCCGAAACAGCAAAGGCGACGCTTAACGCGACGCCTTTGAAGGTACGGTGACGTACATAATTAACCATTACTGGTAAACAACCACACCGCGACGGTTTTGCGCCTGAGCGTACTCAGTAGACCCCATCACAGCTGGTTTTTCTTCGCCGTAAGATACCGTAGACAACTGATCGCTGCTTACACCGGCATTCATCAGGTAAGTTTCAACTGATTGTGCACGACGTTCGCCCAGCGCGATATTATACTCTGGCGTACCACGGCTATCAGTATGACCTTCAACCACAACTTTTTGATCCGGGTTTTGTACCAGGAACTCAGCGTGTTTATTTAACACTTCCTGAAACTCTGCTTTTATCGTTGCACGATCGAAGTCAAAATATACGGTTTGTTCTTTTTTCAAAGATTCGAGTTGTTCTTGCGCCATTTCTTGCTGGCGGTTCATGCGCTGGGCAGCTTCTGCCTGCACCCGGGCTTCTTCAGATTCACGGGCCTGACGTTCTGCTTCAGCCTGTTCCTGAGCTACACGGTTACGCTCTGCCGCCAATTCCTCTTCGCTTGGACCTGATGAACATGCCATCATTGTCACCACGGGTAAGGCGATAACGAAGCTTTTCATTACTTTATTAAGTTGCATCCTCTTATTCCTTATAGTTTTAATAACCAACTGTTTCGTTAAAACAAAAACGGTGACCAACTCGGTGACTTAACTTGTCCGTTAGTGGCTGGTAACCTTGCCTTAAAGCGACCATCTAATGACACTAAGGATAATACCTGAGTACCATTGTGCAAGGTGCTGTAAATAATCATACTTCCATTGGGCGCAATACTGGGCGACTCGTCCAGGTATGTTTTTGTTAATACCTGAATAGCACCGTCCTGCAACCCCTGTCTGGCAATGCGGTAGTCGCCTTTAGTGCGGTTAACTAACACCATTTCCTTGCCATCTGGCGTAATGGTCGCGCCAAGGTTCTGTTCGCCGTCAAACGTCTGCCGTCTCACTTTCCCTGATGCTAAATTTACGCGATAAATCTGGGGTTTACCACCCCGTTCTGAGCTAAATATCAGACTCTTACCATCTGGTGCCCATGAAGGCTCCGTATCGATAGCCCGATTACGGGTAATCCGGCGTAAATTACGTGTGGCAATATCCATTACATAGACTTCCGGGTTACCATCTTTAGATAACACCATGGCCAGCTGCTTGCCGTCTGGGGAGAATACCGGGCTACCATTGATACCTGGAAAGTCAGTAATCTGCTCGCGTTTCATTGTATAAATATCTTGAATGAAAATTTGCGGGCGTTTGTTTTCAAAACTTACATACGCCAGCCTTTCTCCATCAGGCGACCAGTTCGGTGACATCAACGGCTCAGGAGAAGACAACAAGCGGGTTTCATTTTCGCCGTCATAATCTGCAATCGCCAGTTGGTAGGGTACATTTGTGCTGTTACGATCGCGCACTACCACATAAGCAATACGGGTTAAAAACGCCCCGCGGGTGCCAGTGAGCTTTTCGTATACAACATCTGAAATGCGATGCCCATACTGACGAAAATCCTGCCCTTTAATAACCGCCTGGCGTTTGTCGATGATATGATCGCTACTGCTACTCATGCCCTTCGATTTGCCGCCTGTGGCTTGACCACGTAGCACATCGATAAGTTCGTACGCTATCTTGTACTTATCGTCACCTTGCTGCTCTACCGTTCCTACCAGGACAGTATCAACGCCTTTGGCCGCCCAGGCCGAATAGTTAATCTCGGTATCCGTGGTAGGATATTGGGGCATGGCATCCGGCGCGGTAGGGTTAAATTTGCCGCTGCGGGTTAAATCGTCGCGTACCACTTTAGCGATGTCCCCTGGCAAGCTGCCATTTCCTTTCCAGGTGAATGGCACAATTCCGATGGGACGGGCGCCATCTACTCCTTCAGTAATCACAATTTCCAGCGAGGCCTGCGCAAGCGTGCTGAACATCAGCAATACTGTGCTACACCATATTCCAAATTTATTTATTCTCACTACAGTTCCACCGTTAGATTAATGTCTTTAAGTTCCTGATAAACGTCCGCCTCATCTGACATCGGCAATTTGTCGGGGCGGCGAACCGCAGCTTCCGCAGCCCTGCATAAAGCCGCATCGCCGCTAAGGGTTCGCACCTCAATGACATAGCCGGTTGTTGCCAGCTTCACATTCAATCGACACTTTTTACCTTTAAAAGAGGCATCTTCAAACAGGCCCTGCATAATTTTTTGTTGTATTAGCGCCTTGTACCTGTCTACTTCAGACAGCACCTGCCGCTGCCGGCGTTGTTGCTGGGCTGCGCGTTCAGCTTCTGCCTGCTCCTGCAACATTCTTTCCATTTCTGCTTGTTCCTGAGCTTCTTTACGTTTTCGTTCGGCCTCGGCCTTTTCTCTGGCTTCGCGTTCCTTCCGTTCTTTGGCCTTTTGCGCCGCTACTTGTTTAAGCTCTTCCTGCCGACGCGCTTCCGCTTCCTGCGCTTTGCGCTGCTCTTCGGCTTGCTTTTGTTCAGCCCGCTGACGCGCCTGCTCGGCATTGATTCTACGCTGACGCTCAGCCGCTGCTTGCTTCGCAGCTTCAGCAGCTTTACGTTTGGCGGCTTCCTGCGCGGCTGCCTTAGCTTGCGCTTCAGCTTCCGCTTTTTGTTTATCCGCTATGGCCTGGGCATCAATAAAAGTTGCTTTGATAACCGGCTGGCTAGTCGCTGGCGTAGGTAAAGGATCGGGAGAGAAACTGACACTAATCAGCAACACCAAGGCGATCAATACATGCACACCAAGGGATTTGTAGATGGCGATTTGTTCATCCGTGGCTTTCACCTTACGCCATAATTTGGGCTTCGGCATAGGCAGGGTTACTCTTCCGGATCCGTCATGAGGCCGACTGAAGGCACGCCTGCATTTTGCAACAATACCATCAGCTGGATTACTTTATTGTAGGCCACCTGACCATCCCCTTTCACCACCACCGGGGTGTCGGGCTGTTTTTGCAACTGGGCCTGCACCAGAGCGGCCAATTCATCAGCGGTAATTTCAGCTTCCTGATCGTCACCCACATTTAAAAAATACTTGCCCCGTACATCCACTGAGGCAATCAACGGAGGGATATCTTCCTGTTCAATGGGCTGGGCACTGGCTTTGGGCAGATCAACCTTTACGCCCTGGGATATTAAAGGGGCTGTCACCATAAAGATAATCAGCAATACCAGCATGACATCAATATAAGGAACAACATTTATCTCTGACACTGGGCGGCGACGTTTACGCGTATACATTACAGACTCCTGAGGTTATAACAGCCTGCACTACGGCGTCTGATGCTGTTGTGCAGCTATCGCCTGGCGGTGCAATATTGCAGAAAACTCTTCCATAAAGTTGGCGTAATTGTTTTCCAGCTTTTCAACCTTATGGCTAAACCGGTTGTACGCAATAACCGCCGGAATAGCAGCAAACAAGCCTATTGCGGTAGCAATCAACGCTTCAGCAATACCGGGCGCAACCATCGCCAGGGTAGCTTGCTGAACCTCACCCAATGCAATAAACGCATTCATAATGCCCCATACCGTACCAAATAAACCAATATACGGGCTGATAGAGCCAGCTGTAGCCAGAAACGGTAAACGACTTTCGAGCTCTTCAACTTCCCGGGACATAGTGACGCGCATAGCCCGGTATGTACCATCTACAATTCCGTTTACCGCAGTATTGCCTTTACGTAAACGAACAAATTCTTTGAAACCAGAACAGAAGATGCCCGAGATACCCCGGACATTAGCCCGCGCGGAAAGTTCTTGGTACAGCTTGTTCAGGTCCGCACCTGACCAAAACTTATCTTCAAACTGGCGCATTTCGGTTTCAGCGGCTTTCAGTGCTTTGGTACGCTGAAAAATAAAGGTCCAGGATGCTACCGAAACACTTAGCAACAATAACATGACCAGTTGCACTACAAAGCTGGCCTGTAGGAACAGTCCGATAAATGTTAAATCAGATTCCACGCGATAAATCCCCTAATAAGGTGCGTGGAATTTTACGGGCTTGCATTTTTGCCTGATCCACGCACACAACCTGAATATCTGCGGCGACCAACAGTTCGCCACTTTCATTATTAATTTTTTGTTGAAACACCATACTAGCGCCCTTCAATTCTACAATCTGTGATTCAATACTCAACAGTTGATTAAACCGTGCAGGCGCATAGTTATGCATCTCAACGCGTTTGACGACAAAACCAATGGATTGTTCCAACAGCACGTCCTGATCGTAGCCTAAAGCACGTAACCATTCAGTCCTTGCCCGCTCCATAAATTTAAGATAATTCGCATAATAGACAATACCGCCAGCATCAGTATCTTCATAATAAATGCGCACAGGCCATTTATGCATAGTTATGCTTCCTACCTTAATATAATTAATCTGCTCAAGGTTATCCGGCAATATCCGTTGCGCTGTTCACGTATAGAAAATATCGCGACAAACCCTTTTAAACAACACTTTTAAACGTAAATCTATCAACAATTTACATTACATTAACGGATTAGATTTTCTAACACAAAAATAAAATTTTCCTCAATTGTGCGTCATCTATTCTTCTTTATAATGCGCTGCATCTGTCACACAGACATCACGGCCTGGCCGGGATGAACGAGATTTTTTCTCCCTGTTGGACATGAGTTCCCTGGATTTATTTCCTTCAACACTTGTTGTTTTAGCCCGCTCATTTTGAGCGGGCTTTTTTTATGCCTGCCAGTTAGCGCCGAATGGGACCTATTGTTGATATATTGGCACCGCTCCGGCGGGCAGCAACGCTAAGCGCAGCCACCCTTTTTCGAATAAAAATTACTGGTCGGGCTGAAAGCCAAAGTGAAGATAGGCGCGCTGCTGGACGATACGCCCGCGCGGTGTGCGCTGCAAGAAACCTTGTTGAATTAAGAATGGCTCAATAACATCTTCTATAGTTTCTTTTTCCTCGCCAATTGCCGCTGCCAAATTGTCGAGCCCCACCGGCCCTCCATCAAACTTCTCGATAATAGCCAGCAACAACTTGCGGTCCATATAATCAAAACCTTGCTTATCCACATCCAGCATATCCAACGCGCTTGCCGCTACCGCACTGGTTACCTCGCCATTGGCTTTAATTTCCGCATAATCCCGAACCCGTCGCAATAGGCGGTTGGCGATACGTGGGGTGCCCCGCGAGCGTTTTGCTACCTCAAACGCGCCTTGTTCATCCATATTTAAATTCAGGTAATTGGCACTGCGCGAGATAATAGTAGTCAGGTCGGCCACCGAGTAAAATTCCAGGCGTTGAACAATTCCAAAGCGGTCACGCAGAGGCGAGGTCAGCGAGCCGGCGCGGGTCGTAGCGCCGATTAACGTGAAGGGGGGTAAATCAAGTTTGATTGAGCGAGCCGCCGGCCCTTCGCCAATCATGATATCCAGCTGATAGTCTTCCATGGCCGGATACAGTATTTCCTCCACCACCGGGCTTAGGCGATGAATCTCGTCGATAAACAGAACATCGTTGCGTTCAAGATTGGTCAACAGCGCAGCCAAGTCGCCGGCTTTTTCAAGCACCGGGCCGGAAGTGGTTTTGATGTTCACGCCCATTTCATTGGCCACAATATTAGCCAGCGTCGTTTTACCCAAGCCGGGAGGCCCAAAAATGAGCAGATGATCTAATGCATCTTCCCGGTTACGCGCGGCCTGAATGAATATCTCCATTTGCTCGCAAACATGCGCCTGACCAGTATAGTCACTGAGCATCTTAGGCCGGATAGCCCGGTCTATCACTTCATCTTCGTGGGTCGCGGCGCCGCCAATCAGACGATCTGCTTCAATCATTACTACATTGCCTTATAATGCGGCCTTTAAGGCCTCGCGAATTACGGTTTCGCTGTTCATTCCCTGCTCGTACACTCCGCTAACCATTTTACTGGCCTGAGCGGGTTTGTAGCCCAGCGACACCAGCGCGCTGGCGGCCTCTTCCCGGGTATCATTTAGCGGTACAACCGCATTACCGGTCGCGCCTTCCATAGGTAAGTGAGGTAAATTCACATCCTGAATGTTACCGAATTTGGCTAAGCGGTCTTTAAGTTCCACCACCAGCCGTTCAGCCGTTTTTTTACCAATCCCCGGCATCGCGACCAGCGACGACACATCTTCGTTTTGTACACACACCAAAAACTGGCTGGCAGACATGCCGGATAATATGGTTAAGCCAAGTTTGGGGCCGACCCCGTTCGCTTTAATCAACTCACGAAACAGGCCCCGTTCCATTTTGTCAGCAAAACCAAATAACAGCTGGGCATCTTCACGCACCACAAAATGGGTATATACCACCACCTCATCGCCTGGCGCAGGCAATTGATAGAAGCTGGTCATCGGCATTTGGATCTCATACCCCACGCCCGCCACATCTACCAGGATTTCCGGCGGTTGTTTTTCTACTAATGTTCCTCGAATACGACCTATCATTTATTTGCTCTTTTTATCGCAACCGCCGGCGCACAGTTTTGCGTGCCTGGCCGGCTAGTTTAATCAGACTTTGCTCAGTGTGTGCATGGCATAATGCTACGGCCAGGGCATCTGCGGCATCGGCTTGCGGCGTACCCGGCAATGATAACAAATGCTTTACCATATGCTGAACCTGGGTTTTATCGGCCCCGCCCTTGCCTACCACCGCCTGCTTTATTTGCCGCGCAGAATATTCCGCTACCGGCAGACTGGCCTGGGTGGCCGCGACAATGGCTGCCCCTCTGGCCTGCCCAAGCTTTAGCGCAGAATCAGGGTTTTTCGCCATAAAGACCTGTTCAATAGCAAACTGCTCGGGCGCATACTGCCGTATTATTTCTCCAACGCTGGAAAATATTTGCGATAAACGCTCAGGCAGCGCATCAGTTGAAAGGCGAACACAACCACTGGCAACGTAGACCAGTTTACCCTGTTGTCGGGCTACCAAACCGTAGCCGGTAATTCGGGAACCTGGATCTATACCCAGTATAATCATTATTTTGCTCCGGGAACAAATGTATCTACTGCGGTGCGGTTACTTGGTGACCACAAGCGCGCCAACGCGGCTGCTTTGGGCACCCATTCGTAAGCAAGGTGTTCAGTTAACGTCAGTGCAATATCGCTGCTCACCTGAGCAGTAAACACGTGTTCCGTATTATAGAGGGTGCCGGGGGGATAACGGTATAACCAACGGGAACGAATTTTGTACTGGTTGGTTTGCCGACGATCGACTATAGCCTGCCGGGCGGTGTCCAGGTGCAAACCGGTTTCTTCAGCAACTTCCCGATAGGCTGTTTGTAAAGGCTGTTCACCGGTCTCAATGGTCCCGGTAACAGATTGCCAGAAATCAGGATCATCTTCACGTTGTAGTAATAACACCCGGTGGTACTGATCATACAGCACCACCAGGACAAACTCAGGTCTTTTATAGCCCATTGCTATCAAGCGTTTTTCTTGACCACTTCAATAGCCAAATCTGCTAATTGCTGAGGATTTGCCGGGCTAGGCGCGTCTGTTAGCGGGCACGCTGCGGTGGTCGTTTTTGGAAACGCCATAACATCACGAATCGAGGTGGCTCCCGTCATTAGCATAACCAACCGATCAAGACCAAACGCCAGGCCAGCATGGGGCGGCGCACCATATTGTAAGGCATCCAGTAAAAAGCCAAACTTGGTTTGCGCTTCTTCTTCACTTATACCCAGAATAGTAAATACCGCTGACTGCATTTGCTGGTCGTGAATACGCACCGACCCACCACCTAATTCTACGCCATTGAGCACCATGTCGTAAGCATCTGACAAGGCTTCTGCAGGGTTGCTCTTAAGCGCCTCCACGGATAGTCCGCGCGGAGCGGTAAACGGATGGTGAAGCGCATGCATCTGACCGTCAGCTTCTTCAAACATCGGGAAGTCAACGACCCATAGTGGGCGCCATTCCCCTTCCAGTAAGTCAAAGTCTTCGCCAAGTTTGAGACGCAATGCGCCCAGTGCTTCTGTAACCACGGTAGCGTTGTCTGCACCAAACAGCAAAATATCGCCCGCTTGTGCGTTAGTACGTTGCAATAGCGCATCGGTAATGTCTTCACTAAGAAACTTAAGTACCGGCGACTGCAGCCCTTCCTGGCCTGGGGCTAACTCGTTCACCTTCATCCAGGCTAAACCTTTCGCACCATAGATGCCCACGAACTTGGTGTAGTCGTCTATCTGTTTGCGCGACAAGCTTGCCCCGCCTGGCACCCGAATCACTGATACGCGGCCATTCGGATCGTTAGCCGGGCCACTAAATACTTTAAATTCTACTGACTGAAGCAAGTCTGCTACATCTACCAACTCTAGCGGGTTACGCAGATCCGGTTTATCCGACCCATAGCGACGCATAGCTTCAGCGTAAGTCATCTGGGGGAATTCACCTAAATCAACATCCAGCATTTTTTGGAACAGATCGCGAATCATGCCTTCGGTGATTTGCATTACGCCTGCGGCACCCAGAAAAGTCGTTTCCAAGTCTATCTGGGTAAACTCTGGCTGACGATCAGCGCGTAAGTCTTCGTCGCGAAAACATTTTACAATCTGGTAATAGCGGTCCATCCCCGACATCATCAACAATTGCTTAAACAATTGGGGCGACTGTGGCAATGCAAAAAATTCACCTTTATGGGTGCGGCTTGGTACGAGGTAATCCCGCGCGCCTTCTGGTGTAGCTTTAGTTAAAATAGGTGTTTCAATATCTAAGAAGCCATCGTCTTCAAGGTAGCGGCGAACCGCTGCGGTTACCTGAGCACGAAACTTTAAACGTTGGCTCATCAACGGACGACGCAAGTCCAGGTAACGATAACGTAGACGTTGTTCTTCTGAATTTTCCTGGTTCCAGTCAAGTGGCAGGACAGCGGATTTGTTATAAATTTCTAACCCGGTACCCAGAATCTCAATCTGGCCAGTGCGCATACCGTCATTAACCTGCCCTTCTGGGCGGGCACGAACCTTACCCGTCAGTCTGATACAAAATTCACTACGAAGTTTGTTCGCTTCTTCAAGAACGTCAGGCAAATCAGGATCGAACACCACCTGTACCAAGCCTTCACGGTCTCGCAGGTCAATAAAAATAAGGCCGCCAAGGTCGCGACGTTTGTTTACCCAACCGCACAGGGTAACTTCCTGTCCGATGTAAGATGAATCAATATTCCCACAGTAATCTGTGCGCATGGTCTTTGACCCCTGATAGTTCTTTGATAATCGTTGCGGCCAGCACAGTCGTCAACGCCAGTAACTGCGGTGATGTTGCTTAAAAAGCACCCACCCGGTACCCAACTGACGAAAAAAATGCGCGGCGGCCGATGTCTTTGTGACAAAATATGGCCGCATAGTATAAACAAATGCGGTATAAACCCCAATGGCAAATACGCTTTTAGCAGCGACAGATTTACCAGCATTAGCCCCAATCCACATTGGCTTACCCGTATGGCAACATAGTAGCTGGGCTAGCCGCTGGTTCTGCGAGCCCGCCGCCCGGCAGCAAAACCTAACTTACTACGCCCGTCAGCTTTCCAGTATTGAAGGCAACACTACCTTTTATTCGCTTCCCGAGCCCGCTACCGTATGTGGTTGGCGGGACAAAGTGCCAGACCACTTCCGTTTTACCTTTAAGTTGCACCAAGCCATTAGTCATACTGCGATACCGGGCGCCGACCTGCCACTGTTAGACCGACAGATTGCACTATTTTCACTACTGGAACATAAACTTGGGGCTGTGCTATTGCAGCTTCCTGCCCAATTTGATCCTTCTCAGCTTAGTCAACTTGGGCGGTTACTGGACTATCTGAACGATCGCTGGCCGATAGCCGTAGAAGTGCGCCATCCGGCCTTTTTTGCTAAAGGACGCGAGGAACAACAACTTAACCGGCTACTGTTGGAGGCTGGGGCTAACCGAATGATAATGGACACCAGGGCCCTGTTTAGTGGCCCCAGTGATTCCCCTCTGACCGGTGAGGTACGGCTTAAAAAGCCGCGGGTTCCGGTTAATGTTATTGCTACCGCAGAACATCCGGTGGTGCGCTTTGTGGGATCAAATGATGAACAAACAAACCGAAGTAAGTTGCAGCCCTGGGTACACAAATGCCACCAATGGCGCCAGCAAGGTAAAACCCCTTACCTGTTTTTACACCGGCCTGATAATAAAGATGCGCCGTGGCTGGCGCAATTATTTGTGCAACTGTACAACCAGGCATATCCTGACAGCGCACTACCAGAGCCAGTTAAACCTGGCTCTACACAGGAACGTTTATTCTGAAATATTGCGAAAATCAGCAGCGTCAAGTTCATGTTTTTTCATCAACTTGTGCATGTCAGTCCGGTTACGCCCGGCCAGTTCAGCTGCGCGGGTAACATTACCATCAGTCATTTTCAGCAGTTTAAATAAATACTGCTGTTCAAAAGCATCCCGGGCTTCGGTAAGGGTTGGCCAGCTTTGCTTAGTGGCCGATAACGCCTGCTCTACCAGGTGTAACGGAATATTTGGCGTTTGGGTTAACGCCACACACTGCTCTACCACATTCACTAACTGGCGCACGTTGCCGGGCCAATCTGATTTTACTAAAATTTGCATTGCGTCATCAGAAAACTGCGTCACATTCACTTTGTGTCGTTGACCGCTTTGCTGTAATAGCGTTCGTGCCAGTAACGGAATATCTTCGCTACGTTCTTTAAGCGAAGGCAATTTAAGGTTAACCACGTTCAACCGATAGTATAAATCTTCACGGAAGGTGCCCTCTTCCATTTCTTTGTGCAAATCTTTATGGGTGGCAGAAATAACCCGAACATCAATATCTACATGTTTACTGCTGCCCACCGGACGAATTTGCCGCTCTTGCAGGGCCCGTAGTAATTTCACTTGCAGGGTCATTGGCATATCGCCAATTTCATCTAGGAATAACGTGCCGCCGTTGGCCTCACGAAACAACCCCGGGGCAGCCTGTACAGCGCCGGTGAAAGCCCCTTTGGCATGGCCAAACAGCTCTGATTCCAACAGGTTTTCCGGTAAGGCTCCGCAGTTAATTGCCACAAACGGCTTATCGTTACGCGTACTGGCGCGATGTATGGCGTTGGCTAGTAATTCTTTACCAGTACCGCTGGCCCCGGTGATTAATACGCTAACTTCACGCTGGGCAATCCGGTACGCTTGATCAAGCACACTGGTCATCTCTGGTGAGCGGGTAATAATATCCTGACACCATTCTCCAGGTTGCGATGCTTGCGACTGGCTTAGGGCTTTTTTAAGCAGCGCCCGAAGCTCTTCGTGATCAACCGGTTTTGGTAAGAAACCAAAAACCCCACGCTGAGTAGCGGCTACTGCATCAGAAATAGTGCCGTGCGCGGTCATTAAAATAACTGGAATATCCTTGCGAATACCCATAATTTCTTCAAACAAGCTAAGCCCGTCCAGGCCCGGCATACGCAGGTCGCTCAGTACCACGTCAAATTCATCATTACGAATTTTCTTTAATGCTGACTGGCCATCTTCTACCGCGGTTACACTATAGCCTTCACCTTCCAAACGGATGGTAAGCAGGCGTAATAAACTTTTATCATCATCCACCAGCAACAACTGCGGATTATTGGTTCCGGACTGACTCATTGCTGGTTACTCCTGTTTTTGTCCATCAAGGTCGCTTCAATTTCTAGCAGTTCTTCCAGCTTTTTACGCTGGGTTTCTAACTCTTCTTCCAACGCTTCACTGGCTTGCGCTTGCTCAGCATTGACTTTATTTAAAATAACCAATGCAGATTCCAGCTCCAGCATTTCATTATTGGGCGCAGCCACTAAAGTCTCAATTAGCGGCATCATTTCCGGTGCCAGTTGTGCTTTCACATTGTTAAGCCAATGGTGAGCCCGTAAACGGGCCTGGTAAGGCGTGTCTACGGGTAGCGACAAAATAACGCGTTCGATAGTTTGCGGTAAGGTATCACCCAGTTTATCAATTGCCGCCTTACGTTGGGGCCAGGGAGTACCGTCAGCCTGTATCCAAAGGTTCACCCAGTACAGTAAGTCACACTGATGGTCAAACTCTGCGGTATCTTCTGATACCAGGCACAAATCGTCACTATCCTTGATAATAGTCACCGGCGGCGGCGAATTAGTTTCGGGCTCGGGCGTAGGTGTAGGTTGAAGACCCGCACAGCCTGTCAGAACAGCTATCAATGACAGCACTAACACCTTTCTCATTATTGTCTTTCCTCTTGCGGGATAGTCACTCTAAAACAAACGTCTGCGTAGTCTACATCTACCACTTCCACATCACCGTGCATAAGCTTGGCACAATCTGACACAATTGACAGACCTAACCCCGTTCCAATGACATTGTCGTTACGGGGGTCGTCGCCGCGGGTGAAGGGTTCAAACAAACGCTTAACGGCATCGGGCGCAATACGCTTACCCCGATTAGCTACATCCAGTAGTACTTGCTGCCCTTTTTCATAAATAGCCAGATTTATCGGCCGACCAATGGCCCCGTGGGCCACAGCATTGGAAATAAGGTTATCCAAAATACGCCGATACAATTCTTCATCTACCCAGATACGGGCAACCCGGATATCTACGGTAACTTCACGTTCCTGTAAAGCAAGGGCATAATCTTCCAGGCAATCTTTAACCATCTGGTTAGGATTGACTTCGGTAAATGTGGGCTGTGCCTGCTGTAACAACAGGTTGTAGTCCAATAACTTTTCTACCAGGGTATTTAAACGCTGGGTGCTTGATGTCAATAATGACAACACTTCTGTCTGCTGGGTGTTAAGTTCCCCCACCACATGCTCAGACAGCAGACTGCAACCTTCCTTGATACTTGCCAGCGGCGTTTTTAACTCATGCGCGGCGTGCCGCAATAAGGCAGTGCGGATATGTTCCAGTTGCCCTAGCCGGTCAGCCAACCAGTGCAAATCTTTTTCCACCCCAATCAGTTCAGTGGGGGCCTTCGTCGACAATGGTGGCAATTCGCCCTGTTCTTGCGCCAGTATACGGATTATCTGCTTAAGTTTCTTGACCGGATTCACAATTAGCTGGCTGCCGAGCAAAATCAATAACAGCGACACACTTACCAGCATGGCTGTTGACCAGGCCTGCTTGGCCTGCATGGCATTTAAATCTTCTTTTTGTACTTCCAGTCGTTGCTGAATAGCAATATCGACATCTTTTCTCATCAATGCCACATTATTACTTAGCGAATTAAGGTAAGCGTTAAGCAGCAAGGTATCATCAATATTACGGAAGGTTTTTAACTGCGTGATATCTTTTTTAATGGTGTCGCAGGTAGCACTATCGGGCAGCGTATCGCAGAGCTGGCGAAGCGCTTCAATAAACTGAATGATTGCGTTATCAGTTAATGTGGCAACCGTTTCATTACGGATAATGGCATATTGGCGAAGAGCCCGCTCCAGATCGATAGCTGCACCATCGAGCTGTTGCATCAGGCCCACTACATCGACCACGTAGCGGGTCTCTACGTGCGTCATCTTGCCCACTTTTGCTAAATCGTTCTGGCTTTGCCACAACAACGCAATAAGAGGTACAAGGGCCAGTACGAAACTGGCTAGGGTCAATTGTCTTAAGGAACCGAGTCGCACTGCTTGCTCACTGAAAGAAAAACGGTCAATCAGAATGGCACACCCCTAAACTGCTAGCAAGTCAGAGACATACAGCTCATTATCGCATCTTATACCTATCGGCTTTTATGATTTAGCGGTCGCCTTGACAACAAGCTCGTCGGCAGAAAGTTCCTGCTCGCTGAGTTTGCCGTCCTTATTATCATCCAGACGACCAAAGCGGCGCAAGAGTTCAGTGTCACTTACTGCCTCTTTAAGTGAAACCTGCCCATCCTGATCGACGTCTAAACGAGCGATAGTGGCTTCAGCTGCATTGGCATTTACCACCGCCACAGACTGCACGGCGATAAGAGTCAGTAAAATAAGAAATACTTTTTCGACGCGTTTCATGGTGTTCTCCTGGTTCAGCCTGAGAGCTGAAAATTGGCACTAACAACTTAGTGTCTTAATATCGAATTAGCTAAAACTGTGCCAATTCGGTTTAGCACTTATTTATTAGCTACTTAGCGATAAAGCGAGATACACATGTAACAGAAGTGTTGCACAAAAAAGACAGCAAGTGGGTGGAACTTACTGACCTGATAAACGGCTGACATGGTCTGGCACGAATTCGAATCGGGCAGGCAGTAACGCCACATCTTCTAATGGTAAAGGTTGGCTGAACAAATAACCCTGAACGTGATCGCAGCCATGATTTAACAGGTAATCCCACTGACTTAGCTCTTCTATGCCTTCAGCACATACGGTTAAAGACAAGCGCTTAGCTAAATCAATGATTGAACCGGTTACCAGTCGACTGCGGTGTGAAGTATTCAGTTCACGGACAAACTGTCGGTCAATTTTCAGTGTGTCGATAGTAATCTGCGTAAGGTAACTTAACGACGAATAACCAGTGCCAAAATCGTCCAGGGAAATAGCACAGCCCATGTTGCTTAGCCGCCTGAAAAATTTATTAGCAAACGCGAAGTTTTCCAGATACGCCGACTCCGTCACTTCAAATTCAATATACTCAGGGTTAACCTGCTGCTGGGTAAAAATTTGGTGGATGAGATCGAACATACCCGAATGACGTAAATCATGGCCGGACAAATTAATCGCCACTCTGAATTTATTGAAGAAAACCGATTGAAGTAATGGTAAATCAATACAAGCCCGTTCAATGGCCCACCGCGTAAGGCTGGAAATTTTACCGCTTTGTTCTGCAATGGGGATAAATTCACCGGGCATAACCAAGCCAAAATCAGGATGCTGCCACCGCATTAATGCTTCAAAGCCGACCAATTCGCCATCACGCGCGACCTTCGGTTGGTAATACAGCGTAAACTCATTGTTCGCCAGTGCCTGGTCAATACTGTTGGCAATAGAAAGCTTTCGCTTGTGCGACTCCACCATCTCGTTGGTAAAAATCGTAGAGGTGCCACGCCCCCTGGCTTTTGAGCGGTACATTGCCAGATCAGCATTACTCATTAACTGGCTCAATTCAAAATGCGCATCGGACGCTTTAGCAATACCGATACTGACGCCCACAGTAAGCGCCAGGCCACGAAAGTGGAAAGGTTCTAAAAACGCGGCAATCACCCGGTCGGCCAAGTTTTGCAGGCACACATCGGTCACATCCCGGTCCGGTACGATGATAAATTCATCTCCGCCTAAGCGGGCCACCAGATCGCCTTCTCGCAACATGGAGGAAACCCGGTCAGCCACTTCTATCAAGATAAGATCGCCGGTTTCATGGCCCAGCGAATCATTAATGCCCTTAAAACCATCCAGGTCAAAAAACATCATTGCGATGTCGTTATTTAAACGACGGGCGCGGGCCAGTTCCAGGCGCAAATTGTCCATCACAAACTGGCGATTAGGCAAACCGGTCAGGCTGTCAAAATTAGCTAACCGGGTCATCGTCTGCTGCTGTTCCATCAGCGTCTGATTTTGCTCATCGTTAATAGTAAGTTCAGCTTCAATGGTATCTAGCAACATATTGATATTATGGCCCAATACCGAGACTTCTCCCCGCAAGCGGGTTTTAAACCGGGGGGTGTAATCTTTAGTCTGGCTAAGTTGATGAGTAAAACCTGATAAGCGAGCCAGAGGATTCAACAATAAATTCAACCAATACAGCCCGATGGCGATGGTAATAATTAAGGTGATAAAAACCAATGGCGAGACATGCAGCAACAGAGCCTGCCAACTCTTACGTACCGGCGTTTCGATATCGTTCATAATTAGCAAATAGCCATAGGTCACACCGTTTCTAGCGATACGGCTACTGGCAATAAGCTGATTGTCGATAAGGTAGGCCCCTGATGGGGAGTTTATTATATCAGCAAGCGGCAGTTTTTCCGGTACCCCGTATTTTCGACCCGCAGCACCAAGTTGGCTATGCAATACCGTTTGGTTGGTGTCATACACCCGCGCTACCAGAATATGTTGATAAGACGATAAGTTTTTCAACCGCTCACTAATAGCATGAGTTTGAGTAGAGCCTGACTCCATCAATGGAAGAATATCTGCCGCCAGATTACGGGTAAGTGCGGCCAAGTCGCTTTTTACTGATTCGGTGTAAAGCTGCTCATGTTCGTCAGCAGCAAACCAGGTGACCATGGCCGAGATTACTAATACGGCGCATACCAGCATGATGGCGATGGGGGTTTTAATAGATTTAAACAATGAGCAACTACCCTGTCCCTGCTAACTTCCCCCCGCCGGCCCAACCTAGATGGGATTGTCGTCGTCGGATACCGAAAGTTTGGTTTTAATAAACTGACTGTGTGGAATATACAATAAATCAGCAATGCGCCGAATTGTATGCTCTTCCATAGGCGCCAGATTATCATCTGCATAAGCAAGTTCCCACAGGCTTGTTAAGATACTCTTTTTTTGTTCATTATCACACTTTTGATTAATCACCTTGGTGAAATTAACCAAATCTACCGCCTCTTCCGCGGTTTCTTTGCCTTCACTAATAAGGGCATCCAATGCTTGTTGATCAAGGGTGAACTGCCGTTTTAGAATGTCCCGATAGGCCGCTTTTTCGCGCTCGTCGGTTTTATTATCAGCGCGGATTATCTCGCTTAATAAGGCAGCCGTCGCTAATTCAACGGAGTATTGTGGATTTTCTTTGTCTTCGCTGGAGCGATCGAACAAATCAAGAACTGCTTTTAACATACCTAATATCCTGACTATATAGAGTAATACTCATTACGACCACAAGACGTAAAAGTTTGTTCGCCAGACTGGCTTTTATTCTGGTTGGTTGGTCTTGGCTTGATGATAGCCCCGGTAAACACCGAGACTTGGCACGCCAGCCAGCCATGCAATTCAGACCCTTACCCATATCGACGCGAGGATTAGTGCAATGCAGCCGCCCAGGGCAATAATAACGTTACTGTGGCTTCACGGCCCCCCTTTGAGTATTGTACGGTATCGCACAGTTCAAAGATAAGCGGCAAGCCGCGTCCGAAAGCAGCGCTATCACCCACCTTTTGAACTTGTTCAAGATCAAAACCGTCGCCGGTATCGGTGATGGTCAGGGTAATACAGGCTCGGTCAGGATCGTACACATATTTAATATGAATAGTGGCTGCAGTAAGTTCAGCCAACCGGATGGCCCGGGTTTCATAGTAAGCGATAAAGCCATCTTCAGCCTGTTTAAGGTTGGAGTCGAGCCGCAATACACCGTGCTCTAACGCATTGCTGTATAATTCACTTAATACCGTAAACAGCCGGCTACGAATAGCAGCCATCCCCGGGTCCTGGCATACCGTATCGACAAACCGCGTCATAATATCCGGATCTTTAAGTTGCGGTGCGGCTAAGGTCATCGCCACCGTCAACGGCAGCGCCGGTTTATCTGGCGGGCTAGTAAGGATTGAAGCAAAAGGCTGACAAGTATAAATCACCACGGTCATATCGTCTTGCTGCTGCGCACACCCTGTATACTGGTTAGCCCGCGCATGGATAGCACTGGCGGTAGCATCTGGCTGAGCAAACCATTGCTCCACTCCTTCTTCATTAAGCATTACACCTTCGCTATTGGTTATTTCAATCAAACCGTCGGTACACAGCAACAACTGATCGTCGCGATTGCATTCCAATGTAATGCAATGGCTTTCAAATTCCTGGGGCGCCAAAATGCCCAACGCCATATGAGCTGACGGCAATGCTTCAATACATTGGTTTGTAGCTCGTTTCACTAATATCTGGGGCATACCACCATGCCATATTTGCTGTTGACACCCATCATCACTAATTTCAGCAATAATGGCGGCCAGAAACATATTGGCAGGTAGCAGATGCAATAAGGTGGCATTGATAGTACGGGCCATTTCCGCCACGCCCAGACCCTTTTCAGCCATTATATGAAACGCCCGTGCCACAGGTAGTACGCCAATGGCCGAGGCCAACCCATGACCGGTAAAATCACCAATAAGATAATACGCCCCCCCTGAGGGGCTTTTCTCTGTTAAAAATACATCACCGTTAAATTGCTCTGCAGGAGCTAGCTTAAAATCAAAACAAGCCGCCATTTCGGGGGTGTGCCGAATGGCGTTTTTAAAAATGTGATCAACAATTTCATGTTCACGATCCATTGCTTGCTGGTGCTGTAACAGCATTGCATTTTGCTGTTCAATACGCGTATTCAGGCTACGAATCCGGCCATGAGCGCGAATTTTTGCAGCTAACACCAAGCGGTCAAAAGGTTTGGCTACAAAGTCGTCGCCCCCTACTTCCAGACAGCGTATCAAACTGGCCCGATCTTCCAGTGAGGTAATAAAAATAATAGGCAGGTAATTGGTTTTCGATAACGCCTTTAATTTGGGCGCCACTTCATATCCGCTCATATCAGGCATAACGACGTCCAGTAAAACCAGGTCAGGATCTACCTGGCGGGCCACGCTAAGTGCCTGATCGCCATTGGTTGCTTCATAACATTCGCTATAACCTTCCTGTTCAAGCATGTGAATCAGTAAAAAACGATTTAACGATTCATCGTCGACGATCAGAATGCGCATGGATAGACTGCCGGTTAACTGATGTCGAACTTTTTATCGAAACGCGATATTTTTAAAATTCGTGCCACCTGAGGTCGGCAGTGGGTAATTTGGAAGGTTAAGTCGCGTCCGCTGAGGCTTTTTTGCATATTTAATAGCATCCCCAGCGCGGAGCTATCCATATACTCGGTTTTGGCTAAATCGACTTCAACCACTTGGACATCTGGTGGCAGCGCGCTGTAAGCTTCTTTAAAGTCGTGCACCTTGGCAAAGTCAAACTTTTCGTCCAGACCAATGGTAAAATGCGTATTATCTAAGGTGATATCGGTGGTAAGTCCCATTTTAAATCTCCTGACTACAACGGGGGGTGCGTTGAATACACAGCAGTGTCCGTGTTAGGCCGGTTGTACCTGGCTATTGATAAATATAGCAGTGCCCCGGCACTGTGCTATAAATATTTGCGACTATTTTCTCATCCGGCTATTAACGCTACACTGGCTTTGTGAAAAATTAGGCTAAAGGGCAATTTATGCAGGACTCCAAATTAGTATACAGTACGGATACAGGCCGAATCAGTGAAAGCAAAACACCGCAAGCGCGGTCGGTTTCAAAAGACGGTGTAGTGCGGATTACCCGTGAAACAAAAGGCCGTAAAGGCAAAGGCGTGTCCATTGTAACCGGCCTGGGTATGGACGAAACAGCGCTGAAAGCATTATGCACTGAATTAAAAAAGAAATGTGGGTGTGGCGGCGCTGTGAAAGAAGGCACGATTGAAGTGCAGACCGATGACCGTGATAAACTGAAAACGCTGCTAGAAGGTAAAGGTTTTACAGTAAAAATCGCTGGCGGCTAATGCACGGATCTTCACAAAGTTGGCTACACTGATCTCATATAATAACAGAAGTAATAGTGAGAGAATCTGATGGAAAAGCTGTTAATTAGTGACCTGCACATTGTGTTGGTTGAGCCATCTGACACCCAAAGAAAAATCATCACCACCTTATTGCTAAAAGAAAAGGTGAAAGAGATAGACTCGGTATCTACCCTAGCCGAAGCTCGCGCCGCTGTGCGCTCTCATGGTGCCGATTTGGTCGTCAGTGCAATGTACTTTGAAGACGGTACCGCGTCGGAATTATTAAAGTTTATAAAAGAGGATCCGCAATATTCCAGTATTCCCTTCATGCTGGTCTCCTCGGAAAATCGCCTGAGCAAACTAGAAGAGTTAAAACAGGCTGGTGTGGCAGCTATTCTGCCAAAACCATTTGAACCATTGCACCTATCTCGGGCGCTTAATGCCAGCCTTGATTTAATTAACCATGATGAACTGGAACTCGACTTATTTGATGTGCGTGAAGTTCGGGTATTGTTAGTAGATGATAGCCGGCTGGCCAGAAATCATATTCGCCGCGTATTGGAAGGCATGGGATTGGAAAAAATCCAAGAAGCGGAAAATGGTGCAACAGCACTGACTTTGATAAAGGATGAACCGTTTGATTTGGTGGTTACCGATTACAACATGCCTGAAATGGACGGCCGGGAACTTTCAGAATTTATCCGCTTCAACCCTGAAACCTCTCATATACCAATTATTATGGTAACTTCAGAAGCCGCCGACAGTGTGCATATGTCGAATATCCAGCAAACCGGTGTTAACGCTTTGTGCGATAAGCCGTTTGAGCCTACCGAAGTTCGCGCCATGCTGGCTGCCTTATTAGGTGAATAGCGGCTCTACCATACTATTGAAGCGTCGAAAAGGCGCTTCAAAAAATTGTTATTCGTCAAAGTGTAAAAACGGGTTGACACAAACGAGCCCGCCCCATAAAGTCAGTACTATGAAAAATACGATACAACACACCAGCGCCCGCTTTTTTGGCTTTACCACCTTCGCCTGAGGGAGGATGCGCCGTGTGTAAAAACCTCCCGCCACCGGGGGGTTTTTTTTTGCTTAATGATGGGAAGTCAAATGTCACAAACAGCCTTGGATTCAATTAGAACACGGATTACTGAACTGGATAGTCAGCTTTTACAATTGCTGGCAGAACGCCGTAAACTCACCAACGATGTTGCGGAGACCAAGATTGCGCACCATATCCCGGTACGGGATGTGAAACGTGAAGAGCAGCTATTGGTACGGCTGATAAAAGAAGGCCAGCGCAGCGGTTTAGATGCCCATTATGTTACCCAGATTTTTCATGTCATTATTGAAGATTCAGTGTTGAATCAGCAGGCGATGCTTGCGGCGCGGGCGAACCCGGGATCAGACTTACCGCTTAATCGGGTCGCATTTTTAGGCGATAAAGGCTCCTACTCTTATTTAGCTACCCAGAAGTATTTTTCACGCCGGCCTGGCGAACTCTTGGAAATGGGTTGCCAAAGCTTTGCCGAAATAGTTCAAAAGGTAGAGCATGCCGAAGCTGACTATGCGGTGCTGCCAATTGAAAACACTACGTCTGGTAGTATTAATGAAGTATACGACCAGCTTCAGCATACACAGCTTAGTATCATCGGCGAGTTAACCCACCCTATTCGTCACTCTTTGTTAGTTGCCACCTCAACCAGCCTGGATAAAATCAAAACACTGTATGCGCATCCTCAGGTGTTTACGCAATGTAGCCACTTCTTAGCTGAGCTTGGCAATGTGGAAGTAAAAACCATTGATAGTACATCTTCTGCAATGCTCACGGTAAGCGAAATGCAACGTGACGATGTGGCCGCCATTGGCAGTGAAGCTGGCGGAAGTCTGTATGGTTTAATGGCTATAAAATCCAATCTGGCAAACCAGAAAGAAAACCATAGCCGCTTTATAGTGGTGGCGCGAAACCCGGTTGTCGTGCCGTTACAAATACCGGCGAAAACCACCCTGGTAATGTCTACGGTTCAAAAGCCCGGCGCGCTCGTCGAAGCCCTATTGGTGTTGCGAGATAATAATATCAATATGACTAAGCTGGAATCTCGCCCCATCAACGGTAACCCGTGGGAAGAAATGTTTTATCTGGATGTACAGGGCAATGTACAGGACGGCCCCGTGCAAAAGGCATTGGAAGCGTTACGGGGTATTACCCGCTATATCAAAGTGCTGGGCTGCTACCCCAGCGAAGAAATCAGCCCCACCAAAGTGGCTGCGGCCAGTGCATTGGCCCAAGAGCAGTAAAGCCGGTGGTGCTGGGTGACGGGGGCAATTACTCTGCCCTTTCAGTCGCCCCCATCTACGGTAATCCTTGAGGTTAGGTAGCGGATTGTTCAGCGCTGATGTGCTAAGTGTTGTTGATTTAAGTATTTGGGTTCGGGTACTCAGGCCTGAGTATTTAGGCTTAAGTGCTTAGGCTTAAGTGCTTAGGCTTAAGTGCTTAGGCATAGAGCCTTTGCATATTGACCCCTTAGGCTGTGTGGCGTAAAAATGGCTGGTTAATTCCTCCAAACATGAAAAAAGGCAGTCGTTGGACTGCCTTTTTTACATTAGATAAACCACGGTTCAATGTGTATAGCTATATCACCGGTTTTACCTGGTTATTTACTTTCTTAACAGATGCCCATCGTCCGCTTTCAATAGTAACTGTTTACTGTCGGTTAAACAGCGTTTGGCGTAATCACCAAACCACTCGCCTACCTTAGAAAACTGGGCCATAAATGCTTGCTTATTGCCCGCTTCAAGCAAGCTTAAAGCGTGTCCGAACCGTTCATGAAACCGTCGCAATAGCGCATAATTGTCGGGGTTATTAAAAATAATATCTGCATATAGCGCCGGGGCCTGGGCAAATAAGCGGCCCACCATTGCCAACTCCAGCCGATAGATAGGCGAGCTAAATGCGGTAAGTTGCTCTAAATCCGGATCCTCGCCACGCAAATGTTCCCCATATACAAATGTATTAAAATGGCGCATCACCTGAATGAACGCCATAGCTTCATCATGCTCCCCGGCATCACTTCGATGAATAGTGGCCCCCCAGGTAGTCATCTGTTCCACCAACCATGCATAAGCGTCGCGCTGACGTCCGTCACATACCACGACTACCTGCTTAATCATACCCGGGGCATCTGGGCCAAACATGGGATGAAGCCCCACTACCGGCCCCGGATGAACATCCAACATAGCTTGTAACGGGCGTTGCTTTACACTGGTTATATCCGCCAAAATACAGTCGTCTGGCAATACATTAAGCTGCGCTATCACTTGCTCAGTAATGTTTATAGGAACAGCAACAATGGCAAGGCGGGCTTGCTTGAGAATGGTTTCGGCCTGGCCCGACTCCCAGTCTGCTTTTTCCACCACGGCAACATCGTAACCGCTTTTTTCAAACAGCCCCACAAAAACACCGCCCAGCGCGCCTTCGCCGCCAATTACAACCACTTTACCGGCGTCAGGGTTAACACACAGATACTGGTTATTTTGTGTGTGGTAAGACTCCCGCATAATACGGCGAAGTAAATCTTCTACCAAAGCCGGTGCTACGCCGGCGGTCTCTGCCTGGGCCCGGCGCGATGCAATCAGGCTTTTTTCCCGTTCAGGCACATAGATAGGCATACCGGTTTGAGCCTTAATCTGGCCCACCTCGGTGGTCAATTGTGCGCGTTTTGCCAGCAAATCGACTAGCTGGGAGTCCAGCGCGTCGATACCGTCCCGAAGTTGTTCTAACCGCTTAGACAAGTCAGTCATAAAGGGTGGCCACCCTCCCTGTGGTTACTTAAGCTACCTGGAACCGCTTATCCCGGCGCATTGGCAATACGGTGATAAGGCGGTCGCGCATTTGGGTGATCAGCTCTTCAGTGGTGGCCCAGTCAATACAGCCATCAGTAATAGAAATACCGTAATCCAGTTCATCTAACGATTTACCATCACCTTTCTGATTACCCGCATTAATATGGCTTTCCAACATCACTCCGATGATCGACTGGTTGCCTTCCAGAATCTGGTTCACTACATTTTTCGCCACGGCGGGCTGACGGCGGTAATCTTTACTGGAATTAGCATGGCTACAATCTACCATCAAGCCTGCAGTCAGGCCGGCATCGGCCATTTCAATTTCACATTCTGCCACACAGACAGAATCATAATTAGGCTGCTTACCACCACGTAAAATGATATGACCGTCAGGGTTCCCTTTGGTACCGATAATGCTTACCTGGCCCTGCTTGTTAATACCCATAAAACGGTGCCCTGAAGCGGCCGATTTTAATGCATTAATAGCGATATCCAGGCTGCCATCCGTGCCGTTTTTGAAGCCTACCGGCATCGACAGGCCACTGGCCATTTCACGGTGAGTTTGTGATTCAGATGTACGCGCGCCAATGGCACTCCAGCTGAATAATTCAGCCAGGTATTGCGGGCTGATAGGATCTAACGCTTCGGTAGCTACCGGCAACTCCAGCTCGGCTAGCCAAATCAGCAGTTCGCGGGCTTTACGTAAGCCGGTTTCAATGTCAAATGAACCATCCAGGTGGGGGTCGTTTATTAACCCTTTCCAGCCGGTAGTGGTGCGGGGCTTTTCAAAGTAAACCCGCATGACCACAAATAGGCTATCCTTGCATGACTCATGTAACTCTTTGAGACGCAGGGCATAGTCTTTGGCGGCATCAATATCATGGATAGAACATGGACCACAAATGACCAGTAGCCGGTGATCTTCACCATGAATAATGTCTGAAATAATGCTGCGAGCGTCTGAAATGGCATTTAACGCCTTATCGGATACGGGAAGTTCGGCACTAAGTGCATCAGGGGTAATCAACACATCTTCGGTGCTAATATGAATATTGTTTACTGTGTCCGTCATGGTACCACTCTTTAAAATACGAAAGCTGACAACTAAGTGTAGGACGATAGGCGTCTTCCTACCACATACTTAAGTGTAAGGTTATTTTTACACTGCTAATATAATTTTATATTATAGCTTGATTGACTTTTTACCAAGATATCATTAAGGCCGCAACCTACATTTGCTAAAAAGCCCAAAATAAGGGATGTTCCGGCAATTTGGCGGACTTATGGGTTCGTTTTGGTAAAGACTGAATGGGCAGGGAGCCGGGTATTGCTGGGTATTATTGCCCCAGGTAACACGGTCGCACCGCTTTCTATGGTGACATTGTCACCGATTACGATATCTACTGCTTGTTGCCAGCCCGCCTGCCGCCTTTGCGGATCGGTAGCATGGTTTACTGTAGCAATCACTGCGCCATCGTGAATGGTAACATGGTGGCCGCAGATGATTTTTGCAGCGTCCAGCATAACCACATTTCGCCCCACGCTAAGGCCTTCGCCACTAGTGATATTCAACCCGTAGTCGCAATAGAAACCCGCACCTATCGCACTTAACTGGATCAAAGGCATAAGTTGCGCGGCTACAGCCAAGCGCTGCTGTTCTGTTAGTGCAGTATTTAAGGTATCGCACTGCGCTTTGGCATGCTGTCTGGCTCGTCTTAGTGGTTTAGCATGGGTTTGGTACCAACGCCCAGATAGCATTTGTTGCCAAATTTGTGATGCCTGTAATTTGGCGGTCATGGTGGCTTTACTCCAGACAAAAAAAAGCCCGCATGCTGCGGGCTTTTTTTAGAAAGTTAACAATAACGCAAGGATTAGTAATCTTAGTTAAGCTTTTCTTTGATACGTGCAGATTTGCCTGAACGCTCACGAAGATAATAAAGCTTAGCACGACGAACCGCACCACGACGTTTCACTTCAATAGAAGAGATTGCCGGGCTGTGTGTTTGGAAAACACGCTCTACGCCTTCGCCACTTGAAATTTTACGTACGGTAAAAGACGAGTGAAGACCACGGTTACGCTTACCGATAACAACGCCTTCATATGCCTGTAGACGCTCTTTGTCACCTTCAGTAACTCGCACTTTAACTATAACTGTGTCACCTGGGCCAAACGCAGGAACATCAGATTTGAGCTGTGCTTGCTCAATTTTCTTGATGATATCTTGACTGACTTTGCTCATCATATCCTCTCGTCCTAGTTAACTGTCATCTCGCTGCAACTGCGACTTGAATTCTTCAAGTAGACGCTGCTGCTCCTCAGTCAGAGCTAGGTGATTTAACAATTCAGGGCGACGCTGCCAGGTTCTTCCCAGCGCTTGCTTTTGTCGCCACTGCCGTATTTTTTCATGGTCACCGCTTAACAACACAGAAGGAACTGACCGCCCGTCGAGCACTTCAGGCCGCGTATAATGCGGACAATCCAGTAACCCGTCGGTAAAAGAATCTTCAACCGCCGAGGCTTTATGCCCCAGCACGCCAGGAACCAACCGCGCTACTGCGTCCATCAGGACCATAGCCGGTAGTTCACCACCGCTTAACACGTAATCGCCAATAGAGACTTCTTCGTCAACATGGCTTTCGATTACCCGCTCGTCGATTCCTTCATAACGACCACAAATTAATATCATGCGGTCATTATTTGCCAGCCGGGCAACCCCGGCCTGGTCAAGTTTCTTACCCTGTGGAGATAAGTAGATAACCTTGCTGTTTTCTCCGCCAGCCTGCTTTGCTGCCGAAATTGCGTCAGTTAGTGGCTTAACCATCATGAGCATTCCGGGACCCCCGCCATAAGGGCGGTCGTCCACAGTACGATGGCGATCATGGGTGTAAATTCTGGGATTGAATGTCTCAACCGCCAGCGTTCCCGACTTTACTGCCCGGCCAATAACACCCTGTTGAGTGAATGGCGCAAACATTTCCGGAAAAAGGCTGACAATGCCAAACCATTTATCCGCGGTCACTTAAAACCCCGGATCCCAGTCTACGGTAATGATCCTACCGACTTTATCCACCGCTTGTACGACTTCGTCGAGAACAAACGGCAGTAATCTTTCTTTTTGATCAAATGCATCTTTCGCGTTTGCTTTGACTTGAATAACGTCATTTGCACCGGTATTAAATACATCTTTCACCACACCCAGATCGTAACCTTGCGTTGTTACAACCTGCATGCCGGTAAGCTCACGCCAGTAAAATTCACCTTCATCAAGTTCAGGTAACTGTTCAGCAGTAATGCGGATATCCAGATTCTTGATGCGCTCGGCATCGTCACGAGTCTCAATATTCACAAGTTTTGCTACCAGTACTTTACCGTGCGGTCGCCACTGATCAACGCGGTATTCTTGTTCCTCGCCCAATATCCAGGGCGAATACTCAAAAATACCTTCTGGCACGTTAGTATAAGTGTTGATTTTAACCCAACCTTTAACGCCATGCGGCGCGCCGATTTTGCCAATAACCAAATTGTCAGACGCTTGACTCATTTATACCTACCAGTGTTGCAGCTTACGCTGCTGATTTTTTTGCTTCTTTTACCAGGCTGTCAACGCGCTCTGATAAGCTCGCGCCAACACCAACCCAGTATTCAACACGGTCAAGATCTAAGCGAAGACGCTCTGACTGACCTTGTGCAGTTGGGTTGAAGAAACCGACGTTTTCGATGAAACGACCGTCTCGTGCACGGCTGCTTTCAGCCACGACAACTTGATAAAATGGACGCTTTTTCGCGCCGCCACGCTGTAAACGAATAGTAACCATGGGTGCCTCAAACTCGTTGTAGCGTTACCGTTAACTTCCCTTCCCGTGCCGTTCGCTATGTTTAAGCTAGGCTGGAAGGCCGCAGAATTATACGGATATAGGGAACGAATGCAAGGAAAACCCCGCCTTAAAAAGAATTAAAGCGGGAGACGCCGGGGGTTTAGTATATCATTGACGCCTGAAACCTATGGTGGCTACCTTTTGTACGGGCCACCCTGCACTAATAAATACGCGCATTTTT
This sequence comes from Alteromonas indica, assembly GCA_003056425.1. GTDB lineage: Bacteria > Pseudomonadota > Gammaproteobacteria > Enterobacterales > Alteromonadaceae > Alteromonas > Alteromonas indica. Next base: position 205,536 of record PYVY01000004.1, on the reverse strand, counting down.
AACGATCCTGGAGGCTATTCTGGCTACATCAACGCAACTTACTCAGGTAAACACACGCCAAGTGCTACGTTGGCTAGCCGGCCATCTGCGCCCCTACCGCTGGCGGGTCGCTGGCGCGGTTGTCGCATTGTTCGTTGCTTCGGGCGCCTGGTTGGCATTAGGCCAAGGGGTAAAATACGCCATTGATAAAGGGTTTATGGGCGATCACCCAGGTATTTTAAATCAGGCGGCGGTGGCGGTCCTGATTATCTGTATATTGGCCAGTTTAGCGACATATTGCCGGTTTTATCTGATGACCTGGCTAGGCGAGCGCATTAGCGCAGATATTCGCATGCAGCTTTATGGACACCTGCTACATCTCTCGCCATCGTTTTTTTCGAAGGTACGTACCGGTGAGGTTATTTCGCGCTTTACCAGCGACACGGCTATTTTGCAGACAGTGGTGGGCATGAGTTTATCTATGGCACTGCGCTCGACCGTGACCTTCACCGGCGCCTTAATTCTAATGGCGACGACCAGCCCGCTGCTTACCCTGTGCGTACTACTAGCGGTACCGGCCGTGTTGGTGCCCATTCGGATATTAGCCCCGCAAGTGCGTAAATATGCCCGCCTGAGCCAAGACAAAATTGCCGACTTAGGTGCTCATATTGACCAAAGCCTGCATGAAATTGCTACCGTGCAAGCTTTCAATGCGCAATCCAGCGAAGCCCGGCACTTTGACCAACGAGTGGCAGACGCCTTCGCAGTGGCGCGTCAGCGCATTCATTATCGTTCGTTACTTATCGGCTTGATTATGGTTTTGAGCCTGACTGCTATTTTATTGATTGCCTGGATTGGCGCGCGTCAGGTGTTCTCTGGCAGTGTGACGCCTGGGGAGCTATCGGCATTTTTATTTTACGCCATTATGGCTGGCGGAAGTGTCGCTACCATTAGCGAAGTCATCGGCGAAGTGCAGCGGGGCGTGGGCGCTTCAGAACGGCTATTAGAGCTACTGGCGTCGCCCGTGGATATTGCAGATGGCAAACAGGAACTGGCCAGCTTGAACCAAGCCCCTGCCCTGCATATCAATAATATTCATTTTGCTTACCCCGATTCAGCCCCCCTGTTTGAGAACTTTTCGCTTAGCGTAGAGGCGGGCGAAACGGTAGCTCTGGTAGGGGCTAGCGGCGCCGGTAAAACCACGTTGTTCCAACTTCTGTTGCGTTTTTACGACACCCAGCAAGGCAATATTTGTCTGGCAGACCAGCCTATCGCCTCCCTCAAACTTAGCGCATTGCGCAGCCAGATTGCGATTGTAACCCAGGAATCAGTAGTCTTCGCCACGACTGTTATGGAAAACATACGGTATGGTAAAGCCGAGGCGACAGACGAACAAGTTATCGAAGCCGCCCGCAATGCTTTTGCCCACGAGTTTATTGAACAGCTAGAGTCTGGCTATGCTACGCAATTAGGGGAGCGCGGAATCCGGTTGTCTGGTGGCCAACGTCAGCGTATTGCGATTGCCAGAGCGATTCTGGCTGACCGGCCGGTATTACTCCTTGATGAAGCCACCAGCGCATTGGATGCCCGTTCGGAAAAAATGGTACAGCAAGCGCTATCCTCACTTATGCAAGGACGTACCACGATAGTGATCGCTCACAGGTTAGCCACAGTTCAGCATGCAGACCGAATTATTGTACTGGATAAGGGAAAAATTGTTGCTCAAGGCAGACACGAAGAGTTGATGAAAAGCGACACACTGTATCGGGAATACGCTGAACTGCAATTGCTTAGCTAGCCCCCATATGGTGCTATAAAAGGAACGTTGCCATAACGTTAACAATAAGCAACGTTCGAACCTTATAGCAGCATGCGCCGTTTCAATAACACACGAACAGGCAGCCAAAGTTCGACACTTCATTACGCAATGGAATCATAATGTTTAGAATGCTTGTTAAGAAAAGCCCCTTGCTCGGGTTTTGTTTATTTTTCGCACTGTCGGGACACTCTGTCCAGGCCCAGTATTTTGGTGATAGCCAAGCTAAGCTGGTGGTTCTTGAAAAGGTGACCTTTCAACATGCCACACAAAAGGTAGAAGCAGTGGGCACGGCTGAAGCTGTGCGCTCGGTAACTCTCTATCCAGCTGTGGCTGATGAGGTAGTAAAGGTAAATTTTGTGCCCGGCCAATATGTTGAAAAAGGTAAAGTACTGATACGATTAGATGACCGTCGCCAACAAGTGGCTTTACGGCGGGCTGAGCTACAACTGGCTGAAGCCCAGCGCAACTTAGACCGCCTGGAAGAAAGTCATACCAAAGGCGCTATTCCTAAGAGCGAGCTGGACCTGGCCCGCACCGAACGCGATCTGGCACGGGTCACCTTAGATGAAGCGCAGGCTAATTTAGACGATCGCACAGTAGAAGCCCCGTTTAGTGGCGTGGTCGGTTTAACAGATGTGGAAGAAGGCGACCGCATTACCGAGCAGACCTCCATTACCACGCTCGATGATCGCAGCAAGTTATATATCAACTTTAAAGCCCCTGAAGCAGCGTTACCCATAATGATGAATGCGCCCCGCGTCACTCTGCAACCCTGGACCAACCGAGAGCAGGAAATAGATGCGCAGATTGCCGAGGTAGATTCGCGAATCAATGAAACGGATCGTACCATGCGCGCACGCGCGCTACTGGATAACAGCAATGACAAGTATCGCCCGGGTATGAGCTTTCGGGTGAATATGGCAATTAATGGCAACCGTTACGCTGCCATTCCTGAAGCGGCATTACTTTGGGGTGCTAATGGTGCCTATGTGTGGATTTCTGAAGAAGGTAAAGCTAAACGGGTAAATGTAGAGGTGCACCAACGCCTGCGCGGTACTATATTAGTCTCTGGTGACCTGCAAGAAGGTGACCTGCTGATTTCCGAAGGGGTACAGCGTTTGCGCGATGGGCAGGAAGTAACCACTGAGCTGGCGCGGAGCGGTCTGTAATGAGCCAGCTAACCTCTAAAGCTACGGATTTACCTTCTACTGCCATCCGCCGCCCAGTGCTGATTGTGGTGCTCAACCTGTTAATTGTTATTGCCGGTTTTGCGGCGCTCAATGGCCTGGAAGTACGCGAATTACCTGATGTAGATACACCCAAATTAACCGTTACTGCGGAGCTGCCTGGCGGCTCGCCGGAGACGGTAGACGCTGAGCTTACCAGTCGGCTTGAAGGCGCCGTAGCCCGGGTAAGTGGCGTAAAGAGCATTTCGGCTCAAAGCGAAGAAAACTCAGCACGTATCCGAGTGGAATTCCGCCCAGGGGTGAACATTGAAGACGCGGCGAATGAGACCCGTGAATCTGTTAGCCGGGTGCAGGAACAGCTGCCAGACGATGTGGAAAAAGTTTCGATAGTGCGGGCCGATAGTGATGCTGAACCAGTGGTTAGCCTGGCGGTCTCTTCGGATACTCTGGACATGGAAACCCTGACCGAACGGGTCGATACCGACCTGGCCCCTATGTTTTTAAGCATTCCCGGTGTAGCCGATGTGGTGTTAGACGGTAACCGCGAACGCACACTTAAAGTTTCGGTCGATCCGCTACGCCTTACCAGTTTTGGATTGTCGATGACCGATGTGGCGGCAGCGCTACGCTTAGCGCCGTTTGATGTTCCTACCGGCAGTATCCAGTCCCAGGACCAGTCGCTGATAGTGCGCGCCGATGCCACCTCGGTCAGTGCTGAAGATGTCGCCTCTATCGTGCTCTCTGGTGATGTACGCATTGGTGATGTAGCCAGTGTGTATTTTGGCCCGGCCGATACTACCAGCATGGTCCGTTTAAACGGTAAACCGGTTATCGGGCTGGGAATATTACGTCAGGCCAGTTCAAATACGATCGAAATTTCTGACGAAATTAAAAGTATGGTGGCGGGCCTTGATAAACGCTTTAACGACATGGATATCGTTATCACCTCGGATGATGCTGAATTTATTCGTGACTCGGTAAGTGAAGTGGTTGAGTCGCTTAGCCTGACCGTGTTGCTGGTTATTTTTACCCTACTGGTATTTATTGGTTCGTGGCGGGCCACGATTGTTCCGGCATTGTCGATACCCGTTTCCCTGGCCGGCGCGCTTGGGGTAATTTGGTTACTCGGATTTTCAATAAATATTCTTACGCTACTGGCTCTGGTGCTGGCCACTGGCATGATTGTAGATGATGCGATTGTAGTGTCCGAGAATATTCAGCGGCGGCGCAGCCTTGGCTTAGGTGCCAGGGCCGCAGCAGTAGTGGGTACCCGAGAGGTATTTTTTGCTGTGGTTGCCACGACTGCTGTACTGGCTTCAGTGTTCATCCCCATTGCCTTTTTGCCGTCTACGGCGGGTAAACTGTTTCGCGAATTTGGTGGCGTTTTAGCTGGCGCGGTAATTATCTCATCATTTGTGGCGCTGTCTTTGGTTCCAGCTCTTACCGCGAAATTACCGGTAAAAACCAACACCTCCCCGGGTATTTTTCAACGTACCTTTGGCCGCTTCGGTAATGCTTGTCTGGGCTTTTATAATACCACGCTCGCCTGGTCGTTAAAGCACGGCTGGCTAGTAGTAGCCGCGTGTATCCTGGCTGCGGTAGGCGCCTGGTTCACGGCGCAAAATATACAAAGCGAACTGCTTCCAAGTGAAGATCGCGGTACCATCAAAATTTTTGCCCGGGGGCCAGATGGCGCCGGGATGAACTTTATGGACCGGCAGGCAGAGCGCATGGAAGAAGTTCTGATGCCTTATGTCGATAATGGTACTGTGGAGTCGGTCTATACTATCGTGGGTTCGTGGGATCCTAATATTGTATTTATTACGGCGCCCCTTAAGCATTGGGATGACCGCAATGAATCGTTACAGGATATTGTCGAAAAAATACGACCCGATTTAACCGCCATCCCCGGCGCGCCAGCCAATGCTTTTGGCGGTAACAGCCTGGACCTGCGCGGCCAGGGTGGTGGTGTGGAAATTGCCCTCACCGGCGATAGTTATGAGCGTATATATGACGCTGCCCAGGATCTGGCGAAGAAAATAGAAGAAACGGCACCAGAGCTGGGCACGCCCAGAATCAGTTATGAGCCTACCCAGCCGCAAATGCGCATCAATATTGATCGCCGCCGCGCTGATGAACTTGGGGTTCCGCTTAGTGATATTGCCAGCACCCTGCGGGCGGCAGTAAATGGTGATGATATCGCAGATTTGAACGTCGGCGATCAGTCTATACCAATTATGCTCCAATCCAGTGAGCGTAACACCAGCAACCCTGCAGATTTAACCAATCTGTATGTTAAATCAGATACCGGTAGCCTGATTCCCTTATCCAGCGTGGCCTATATTACCGAAGAAGGCGTGGCTGCGGAGCTTGAGCGTCAAGCCCAGCGCCGGGCCATAGAACTGGAAATGGAGTTGCCCGAAGATGTACCTCTTAACGAAGCGGTGGATAAAATTCGGGCACTGCAAGATACCCTGCCCGATGGCATAGGTATGATTTTCTTAGGTGAAGCACAAACATATGAGGAGACCTCGCAGCAGGTTGCCCTAACCTATATCCTGGCATTTGTTATTGTGCTACTGGTACTTGCCGCTCAGTTTGAAAGTGTGAACAGCGCAGTAGTGGTAATGCTAACGGTGCCGTTTGGTATTGCCGCGGCGGTATATGCATTATATCTGACAAACACAACTATCAATGTCTATTCCCAGATAGGACTGGTCATGCTGATAGGGCTGTTGGCCAAAAATGCCATCTTACTGATTGAGTTTGCCGATCAGTTACGGGATCGCGGCTACGAAGTTTATGATGCCATTGTTGAAGCCGGTAAGGTTCGTTTACGGCCCATTATGATGACGCTGGTATCCACTATATTAGGTGGCTTACCGCTAATTATGTCTGCTGGAGCAGGTGCTGAAGCTAGAAATGCTATAGGCTGGGTGGTATTTGGCGGACTAGGTATCGCAGTGGTATTTACACTTTACTTAACCCCTGTGCTGTATTTAGGCCTGGCTCGCTTTACCAAACCCCGGGCAGATGAAAGTCAGCGTTTGGAAAACGAACTGGACGATGCGCATCATCAGTCTTTGTAGGTATTTTCGTTCCGTTAGATAAACAACAAAAAGGCACCCATGGTGCCTTTTTGTTTTTACCCTTGCCGTGTGAAAAGGAATAAGTGTGATTAGCCGCTATGCCGCAAAAGCAGCCGACAGGCGTATTAGCCACCTCCCTTGCCCACTTAATTAAAAACCTGAATATGCAGTTACATCTTACTGGCGGCAGGCGGTAACGGCTTACGTTGACGCCATAGTTTCGTGCCTTATGGTTGCTTTATCTAGCAGCTATGCCAGTGAAGCAAAAAAACTAATCACATCGCTGATTTGCTCGTCTCTGGTTATTTCATTAGCAAGCCTTGCGGTTTCACCCCAGATACTGAAACGCTCTGCTGGGCTCACACCAGAATGAAGGATGATTATCATGTGCTGCGGTGCTGGGTGTTGGGGCGGGTTGTATTACTGGCGTCAAATCAGCGGACGCCAAACACTCACCCTGTTAATGACCACTATAATTCAGCCGGGCACAGCAACCACCCGCGCGGCGCATCAGGTAGTGCTTGCCAGCATTTATTTTACCCAGCGGGGCGGAAGTTAAATATAGCCGCCCCTATTAACCCGGCCAATGTTACCCGCTTTTTTAGCTTGGCGCTTATTACTGGCTATGGCTACTGACTATGTCTACTGGCTATGTCTACTGGCTATGGCTACTGGCGGTCATTACCGGGTTATCGTTAGTAAACCCTTATTCCTGTGCGTTTAATTGCGCCGTTTATGAGCCGGACTGTAACCTCACAGGGGTTTAGTTCAAGCGGCTGGCATCCAACGGTTTATCGTTGCTTACCAAGGCCTTGGCCAACATCTTATGACTTAGTAGCGCAAGAATTTCGGTTTCTTCATCGCTTCTTTCGCCGTCCACGCCAGTTATCGCCATCGCAATTTCCATGGCTTTTTGCGCGTCATAAACCAAATCGTCCTTGAATGAGCGCAGATAGCTCACGCTATCGCCCGCATCCAGGGCCTGGCGAGTTTGATAAATAACATCATTGAAAAAGGCTTCACGACAAATAGGACTTTGCCAGTCAAGACTATCAATAACTTCTTCCAGATAGTCCTGCTCAGTAAGGGTGACCTTATTGTCTATTTGATATAGAAGCACTGACAAACGAATCAGTGCCTGGTTGAAGGATTGTTGACTGGATAACTGCATATATCACTCCATTCGCGCTTTTTTTAATGCGAAATTTATTTGGCAAAACATCCGGTTCTGCCGGTAAGGTGGCGTAAACTAACAAACAAAAATGACAAGCCTGTTACGGGCTATCACAATGAAAGGTTCACGCCGCCAAACGGTCAAAAAAGCACCTGCAATCAAGCTGTAAAGCATACGCTACAAGCGCTTCAGCATGTTGTTAACAATCTGTTAATTATACGCCTTCAAATCAGAAAGCCAATGTTTAGCGAAAAAAATAAGGATAAAGTTTTACCCGGTATGTAATTCGTAGGTTTAACACACTGTATTTGGAAATACGCCCAGCGATACCCATGACAACTGCCCGCATTAGTGACGTGAACAGCAGATATTTCAACCTACAACCCGGGCTGATAGGCAGATAATTTGCAGCCTATTATTGAAGTTAGCAAGACCGCCAAGAAGAACAAATAGAGGGCTGCCTTACCTGGGCCTGCGGTTAGCCAAATTCGCGGCACTGATGGCAACGACTTTCGCCCTGCCCTGCCACCAAAGAGGATTCAGAAGTAATGCCATCAGCCTCGCTGCCAGCCACAGGCGTTCTTGCGTAAAAAAATATGTCAGCCTGAGACGCTTTTTCCCGCCTGGGAAGGTACTCACACGATCACTGAGAGAGCAATTTTTATTGTTTTACGTTAGTACTTCATCCCATCGGGCGGGACAAGTCGAAATGTCCTAACCCGAAGTACTAAATAACGTAGCGGCTTACTCAACCAAGTAGTGCGCATTGGTACGAATGTAAACGGTGGCAACCGTATCATTGGGGTTGCTCAGGCTAAGGCTAGCGTCACCTGCCGATTCCAGGTAACTCCCCGGGCGTAGCGTTTTGGAAGGACGGTTAGTCGAAGCCTGGTATACCACCGTACCGGCAACTACCACCGCTCGAAACTCACTGGCAGGCGTGACTATTTGTCCGCTAAAGCCAGCTGGCAGTTTTATCATTGTTCCGTGTAAGCTAGAAGTATCGCCCCAAAGATAGGTCGCCTCGACACCAGCGACATGAATATTCTCAAGCTCGCGATTGTTTAGCCAGACACTATTATCGCGGTGTAAATTAATCGCCCGCTCGCCATTATCAAATTCGTTTGCGCTGGGTTCGACTAAATACGGGCCCGAGTCAATCTCAAGATAAATTAAGTTATTGGGCGAATTGGCCGCAGTGGTATGGTTTTCCCCCGCAGGCTGGGTCCAGAATGAGCCTGTCGGCATCCACATTCTTTCTGCTTTGGGATCGTCGTTATGCATCTGCCCTGCAATCACAATTGCCCGATAGGTAATATTGTGAATATGCGCCGGCGACGCGAACCCTTTGTTAAAGCGCACCAACATGCCACTCGCCGTATCTTGGGTACGATCGCCCCAGAGATCGGCAGCGCCGGGGCTTTGGTCACCGCGGAGCGGATTCAGATACCCCCATTGAACATCCTCCACTGGTACTACGTTGGGCGTACCAGTATCGGCTAGCGCAGGCGAGGAAGCTAATGTGGCAATAATGGCTATGGTAGTTAGGTTGAATAAGACTTTCATGTAGAACACTCCGTTAAGCTTGTACTGTTTCAGTTAGTAAGCGTAGCTTATGCTCTACAATTCATTCGATAAACAGGCAAATGTTTAATACACTTTCGCTAAAACGTGGATAATAATGGGCTTATCCCCCTGCGAGTATATTGCTCGTCGAGAACCGGAACGAATAGTGAAGACAGCGGATTTACAGGTACTTTTGAAAGTGGCAGAGCTTAATTCTATTACCGCTGCGGCTAAGCAGTTAGATATGAGTTCGTCAGCAGCCAGTGTGGCGTTAAAGCGCATTGAGCAAGCCCTTGGCGCCCAACTTTTTGTGCGCACTACCAGACAACTGCGCCTGACATCTGAAGGTGAACGCTATCTACCACTTTGCCAGCAAGCGCTGGCGCTGCTGCAACAAGGCCAGCGGCTGATACACGAAGAACAGCACACGATTAGCGGGGAAGTACGTATCGCGGTGTCGTCAGAAATGGGCCGCAATCTTATGCGCGTTCTGCTTAATAAGCTAATGCGCCGCCATCGGGAAGTTACCTTACGTCTGCATGTTAGTGATAGCCGCGCCGACTTTTACCGTGATGGAGTTGATGTGGCATTACGGGCAGTGACGCAGGAAGCGGCGAAAGATCTCAATTTGTACGGCTTTAAAATCAGCAATATCCCGCATGTGCTATGCGCCTCCCTGCACTATTTAACACAGCATGGCGAGCCGTTAACCCCCGCCGACCTGCCCCAACATAACGCGCTACTATATAAATTGTATGATGTTGTGCACGACAGATGGGAGCTGTATCACAATAATCAGCAATACAAAATTAAGATGAACAGCGATCGTGCGGTCAATGATGGAGATATTGTCAGGCGGTGGTGTCAGGATGGCGAAGGTATCGCGAAAAAATCGGCGATTGATGTTGGCCCAGATTTATTGGCCGGCAGCCTTCACAGGCTGATGCCCCAATACACATTTGCGTTGACGCAAATGTGGTTAGTATTACCAAGCCGCCAGTTTATTTCACCCGCTATCCGGCTGATTCGTGATGAACTCATACAAACAATTGCAGATTTGCGCGAGCAATTGATAGCCCAGGGTATTGTGACTAACCAAGAGTGGCCAGAACTTAACGCTGATTAACCCTGGATTTACTGCATAATCCAGGGTCCAAGATAGCTAGGTAGCATGGCCGAGTCCATCCTGCGCTTATTTACAGCGTTCACTTACCTGGCGGCATTTTTGGTTACCGGTCAAATAGGCTTGTAGCGTGGCCTCTAATATTGTTCTACTGAAGCGCGGGGTATTGCGACCAACACCCGCGCTGGGATCATCGCAATCCCAGCGTAATGTCGTTAATATAAAAATTGCCGGTAAACACCCTATGTTGCTCTCCGGTAGGCTCCAGCGCAAAAAACTGCTTATCGGTTTCGTCCAGCGCCTGGTATCCTCCAATAACCTGATAAATCCAAACTTCCGGATCAAACGCTAAATCATGGTCAGCGTAGTACTGCAACGCGGTACGTGGCTGTCCGGAGTCAATTACCTCACAAAAATAGCTTTCTACGGCGTGCTGAATCGGATCCTTTTCCAGCTCGATTGTGGTTTGTTCACTAATGTCTATCTCTGGCGCGGCAGTACTGTGATCGGCATGGTCGGCGCGCCGATGTATATCTGTCAGGTTGGCTATCAGATATTGATAATCCTGCTCATGGTCAACCTGGTTCATATCAGGGGCCGCGTTGGCCAACACATTTCCCGATTGGTTGAATAGCACCGGCACCTGGGATAGCGCCGGGTAGTTGCCTGGCGCGAAATCAGGATGCTGCTCCATGTGCAGTAAAAACCCTTTTAATAGGCGAGTTCGGCCCTGAAATTCGCGGAAGCGACCTAACAAATCAAGTAACCGGGCCTGGGCTATCGACAGTTCCTGCGCCGCTTTGGCAAAGCTCTGCTGTAACGCGACCACCAGCAGATGGCGTAATTCCCGATTACTTGCAGCGATATCGCTAAGTTCGTCGAACCGAAAGCATTCCAACTGATGTAATAATTCTGATACCTGACTTTGGGCCAGCTCGTTTTCGCGGATCTTTGCCTCTACCGAGGCCACATAACCAAATTCATTGTTAATCCGGCTAAACATTACCCGAACACTATTGGCCAGTGATTCCGTCAACTGGTAAACGTGCTCGGTTAAATCGCTCATATGGGCGTGGGCTTCACTGTACCGATTGTAATACAACGCTTCTTTGTAATGTTCGGCAAGGGTTTTCAGACTGGCTAATGCCGTGCCTATATTGGCATTAATATTACGGTTTCGCTCGTCTTGCAGACTACCTTCCAGCAAGGTTCTTACCGCAGCTTTCAAGCGTAGCGCACTATGCGGGTCCGGGCGCCAAAGCACCCCCAGCTGCACCAATTGCTCTAATACTTTGCGGCTATGGGCGCTTTCTTCTACATGACCATTAAGGTAGGCCTGCATAATAAGCTCACTATGTCGCCCCAATGCATTTAACAGGCGCGAGCCGGCCTGAATTAATGCCTGGCTCATAATAAACTTCCCTGACTTATGGCGGCATCAGCTTGTTCAGACAACGACAACGATTCTGTTTCATCGATAAATTTTATCACCTCATAGAGGTGTTCTATTTTGCCAGTGGCCAGGTAAATTTGTTTTTCTGCATTAGGCCGGAATAAATAGCCCATTTCAGTAAGTCGTTTAAAAACCTGCTTTATTTGTCCGTCTACATTCACACTGGCAGAATTAAATAATCGGTAGCGAGAAATTTTTTCCAGTTGCTCAGCATATGCCGGCGTATCTTCAATGACTGACTGTAATTCATTCAGTCGGATAGCCGTACCCATGGTCACCGGCACATCCGACTCACTGGCTTGCTGCACCAGCATGAGCCATTCGACCAGAGGCACTAAGTTGGTAGCGGTGTCCTGGAACTGTTGTGCCAGCACTTTGCGCTCCGCATCCCCCAGGGTCATATAGGCAGAAAAAAACACTTCGGCATCTGCGGCACTGGCTAGGGTACGATTTAGCATATTTAAATGCGGTTCAAGCTTCTGCGCGTTATCCCGACTTTTTAAAAAGCGCCAGGCATCTTCATCAGTGACCTGACAAATAAATTTACCTTCCAGTAAAAGGCTTAGTATACGGCCTGCTTCGGTCATCATAAGGTGGCCTCCTGCTGGGCACGGCGTGATTGAATACGGTCAGCAATGGCACTGCTTTTAGGCTGTACCACCTGCAGTTTACGGCTCACTTTGTCTATTAAATAGCGGTTTTCGAATAAAGTGAGAACATCAGATTCGGGATTGGGAAAAGCCCCTACAACACTGATGTTATTATTCTGACAGGCATCAAAGATTTTTTTCACATTGCTTTGATGTAGTGTTCCCAGCTCGTCAATAGGCCAGTGCACGGTAGCATCAGCGTCGCCGCGCAATAAACGCGTAAAGGCTAGCAAGAACTTACACAATATCAGGTAGGCCATACCATGACTGGAGGACTCATTGAGCTGCCGATCGGTACGTATTACCAGCTCGCTGTTACCTTCTTTAAGATGTAATTCGATATCCAGCAATTTGCTAATACCGCCGGTTAGTGCCGCACGCCCCAGAATATCCAGGACTTTTCGCATGCTCTGGGCGTAATCATCATCAGGTAATTCTGTCGCGCCACCTTCCATCCATTGGTCATAGTATTGGCGAAATTGCTCAAGCTCAGGCCAAAATTCCAGCTCGCTAATGCGCGAGCGAATTTTGACTGCCGAATCGGAGACCCCATCAAGAAACAGCTCACCGTCTACCTCTTTGGTAATACGACGACTCTGGCTGACAATGCGTTTGTCGATGTCAGCCAATACATAATAATACTGGGTTAGGTCCGCGCCAAATATACGTCCCTGCTCCTTCAACCCCTGCAATTTTTGCGGCACAATGACATTTAGTAACTGGGCCAGATGGGTAACCATACGACGATGATCAACGCTTTTTATCCCAGCCGTATTGATTACCGCGCACTCTTCCCGGGCTCGTTCCCAGGTATCCGATAGCCCAGTACCGGCTTGTGCGGCAATCAGCTGATCAAAGCGTTCGACATAACTTTTAACGTTGGCCAATAACTCTTCTCGCTCTTGCAGCAGGCTTTGCACCTGCGATAAGCGCTGATTAATAGTGGCATCATCATGGTTTACCCCGCTGGCGTCATTACTGTGAGGCAGCGTAAGTTTTGCCAGCGTTTTACTAAGAGCAATAATTTGTTCGCGCTGCTCGGTGGCCGTTTTACATTGTGCTTCGAGCACACTATGCTGCTCTTTAAGCTGTTCACGTTGATCGCGATATTGCGCCTGCTCGCTTGCCAACCCTCTTTCGGCTTCAGCCAGAATTTTACGCGACTTTGCCAGCGCCGCTTGCCAGTTTACTTTATGGCCAGTGAAAACCGTTTGGTACCAACGTTCATAGTCGGCCACTTTATGACGCTGGTTTTCGGTTTTATAAATGCTATCTTTAAGCGTTTTTTGACGCTTTTTCAGCGCACCGATTTCATCAACATCCACGCCACGGTTATTTAATTCATTTTCCAGCCAGTGATCCATCTCTTTACGGTCCTGGGCTGCCAGTTCCCGCGCTTTGCGGATATCGGCATCACACTGGGCAATACTTGCTTCTGTGTCTTCAAGCAATTGCTGCCAATGGAAACTGTGTTCAGTTTGCGCTTCACGCAGCTGATCTTTTAGTTCATCACTGGCTAACTCGAATTGCGCTTTACATTTTTGTTGTGCCTGGACATTGGCATCTAACTTGGTGCGTGCTTTTTGTTTACGGGTAGAAAGCGCCTGCTGGTATTCACTGGCTAAGGTATCACGGTCTTGCTGGGCACGTTTACGCGTAGCTTCGGCACTACGTACGGTGTTATCTTTTTGCGTAAGCGCCAGCTCAGTATTGCGAACCTCTTCATTCGCTTTCGCCAATTGAGCTTCACCGTTATTTTGTTGTTCCAGTGCTTCCGCCAAACGCGCTTCAGCCTGTTGCAACTGCTGTTTAAGTTGCTGTTCAGAATGTGCGTAATCAGGAGTTTGTAAGACCTCTGTAGCCAGCGTAATACCATACACGCCGTCAGCACTGCTCGCGGGTTGAGGCACCAGGTCGATACGGTCCAACAGTTCAGGACGTATAATTTTTCCCAGGGTAAGCTCCCAGTTATCGCTGTGCTTACGCAGGTATTCTAATAGCGACCCTTCGCCGGGATACAACAACTGGTGTATCTGGGCCACGCTCTTTTGTTCTTTATGATACTGCTGTCGAGCTTTATCTAGCGCTGCAGACGCCTGGGTGCGCAGCTGAGCCGCCTTATTGTGCACATGCTGGGCGTCGCGATAAGCAGCACGGGCCGAGTCTTCATTTACCGTGGCTTCTTTAATAGCGGCATCCATTAAGTCTAACTGGGATTGCTCGAATTCGTTGTAACCAGCGTTGTTAACCCCGGCTTTTAGTTCCGCTGCCAAAACATTGAGCTCACCGGCGCGCTGCTGATAATCCTGCTGTAAGCGTTGCTGCTGGCTGGCGAAATCTTCCTTAATACGATGCAGTGCATCGCGCTCTTGCTGCTGTTGCGTCGCGCGCTTTTCCGCGACCTCCTGGCGTAGTGACGATAGTTGCTCCAAGGTTGCTGACAACCGTTCCCCCAACTCTGCCACACGGCGTGCATAAGCCGACTCCACATCCTGGTGTTTCTCAGTAAGCAGAGCATAGCGGCCCGATACGGTTTCCAGTTCATGTTGCCATTGCGATAAGTTGGCCACATCCTCTTTAAGCTGATCGATATTCTGCGTTTGCCACTGCTCATATTCCTGTTCCACCGACTCCAGATCGCTGGTGTACTTTTCCACGTCTGCGCGCGTTGCAGAAAGCGTCTGGTTCAATTCGTCGCGCCGTTCATGCCATTGTGCATCTGCGCGCTTGCGTTGGTGTTCATTGTCTTGCAGTTGCAAAGTGGTGGTTTCTACCCGCGCGGCAAGGTGCGCTTTATCCAACTCAAAACTGTGTTTAAGGCCGGCCAGGGTTTTTTCTGCTTCGGTAAGGGCCAGATCGGCCTGTTCGAGCTTGGTAAATTCAGGTCTGATACGATCAAATTGTTTAATCAGGTGACATTCACGAATCCAGTCATCCACCCGATTGCGGCTTAGTCCGGAAGTGGGAGGCTGAACCCCATCTTCTTCCAATATGGCCGCTATCATGGCTTTAATGGTTTCCATCTTGCCTTCTTTGGAGTGCACCGCTTTGGCCAGTTTTTCCATGTGCCGGATATGATATTGCTGGGCGCACAGACTAAAAATGCGGGCGTAACCGAGTAATTCCCGCGCATTGCTGCTTTGATTCAACACCCCTTGGTCATTTTGCAAAATGGCCCGGAAATCTTTGGTATTTAGCTGGCTGGTTACCAATACATTGTTGCGTTTCATCGCCCGGGCTAACTCAGCGCTACTGACGCTTATATGCTTACCACTTTTTTGTTC
Source organism: Alteromonas indica (assembly GCA_003056425.1). Lineage (GTDB taxonomy): Bacteria > Pseudomonadota > Gammaproteobacteria > Enterobacterales > Alteromonadaceae > Alteromonas > Alteromonas indica. Next base: position 190,212 of record PYVY01000004.1, on the reverse strand, counting down.
AATCAGATAATCTTCAATCGCAAATGGCTTACCGATAAACCGGTAATTTACACCACTTCCTGAAGCACTGAGCACCGCCTGACACAGATCGCCTTCTGCGCGGGTATACTCATAAATAATAAAACTGGAAGGCCGGGGTAAATACCACCGTTCAAAACTATCGCGGGTGGCGGGCACCACCCGGCTGGGATATTCCCCATAAAACACTGGTATGAGCCGCTGTAGCGTGGTTTTACCGGAGGCATTGGTACCACAAATATTGGTGTGACCATCAAGCTTAAGTTCAACCACACCGGGCAGATGGGTATCAATGAGTATAATGCGTTTTAAACCAGCCATAAAAATCCTGTTGTTTTGTGGCAATAACCGCGTTGTTATTGTTGTTATTCAGGGACAGGCAGGACGAAGGATGCCACATTCCCCTTGTAGCGTTTGGCAGGCCCGATGACTTATGCCTCGGCCTTGCAAATAAAGTTAATATGGTGGTGGCCCGCGGCCGCCATTACGTTGGTGTATATACCACCGTGTAGATGAAGGACGATAAGCCCAAAGAAGCTAGCGTTACAGGATTCGGGCGAACACCTGTAACGCTAAACCTGCGTAATATCTTACCGAGGGGGGAACATACCGCCCATGCCGCCCGGGCCGCCGCCACCTGGGCCACCGCCACCTGGAGGCATCATCCCTTTCATCTGGCGCATCATCTTCTTCATGCCGCCGCCAGACATCTTTTTCATCATCTTCTGCATTTGGGTAAATTGCTTAAGCAGACGGTTAACATCCTGAATCTGCGTACCTGAGCCAGCGGCGATACGACGTTTACGTGAGCCTTTAATAATTTCAGGTTTAGCCCGTTCACCCGGCGTCATTGAACTGATGATGGCTTCCATTTGGTTGAACTGCTTATCATTTGCCTGATCTTTTATTTTGTCGGCCATACCGCCCATGCCGGGCAATTTGTCCATCATGCCCATCATGCCGCCCATGTTTTTCATTTGCTCGAGCTGCTCTTTAAAGTCCTGCAGGTCAAACCCTTTGCCTTTTTGAACTTTTTTCGCCAGCTTCTGGGCTTTATCTTTGTCTACTTTGCGTTCGACTTCTTCGATAAGGCTAAGCACATCACCCATACCCAGGATGCGCGATGCCACACGCTCGGGATGGAACGGCTCAAGCGCATCGACTTTTTCGCCCATACCTAAAAACTTAATGGGCTTGCCGGTAATTTTACGTACCGAAAGCGCCGCTCCGCCACGCGCATCACCGTCAGCTTTGGTCAGAATTACGCCGGTCAGTGGCAGGGCATCGTTAAATGCCTTAGCCGTGTTCGCAGCATCCTGACCGGTCATGGCATCGACCACAAACAGGGTTTCTATCGGCTTGACGGCGCTATGCAGGGCTTTGATTTCATCCATCATGTCCGCATCTACGTGCAAGCGTCCGGCGGTATCCACCAATAGCACATCATAAAACTGCTTACGCGCGGCATCGATAGCGTCTTCAACTATATCTACTGGCCGTTGTAACACAGTAGAAGGGTGAAACCCGACGTTGACTTCATTTGCCAGAGTTTCCAGCTGTTTAATCGCCGCCGGCCGATAAATATCGGCGCTCACTACCATTACTTTTTTCTTTTCGCGCTCGGTCAGATATTTTGCCAGCTTACCAACGCTGGTGGTTTTACCCGCACCTTGCAAACCAGCCATTAACACTACTGCCGGCGGCTGTGTCGCCAGGTTCAGCTTTTCATTCGCCTCACCCATCACAGATTCAAGTTCAGACTGAACTATTTTGATAAAGACCTGGCCGGGTTTAAGGCTTTTTGATACCTCGGTACCTACGGCACGCTCTTTAACCTGCGCCACAAATTCTTTTACTACCGGTAAGGCAACATCGGCTTCAAGCAGTGCCATACGGACTTCGCGCAGGGTGTCTTTAATGTTGTCGTCGGTCAGCCGCCCTCGCCCGCTGACATTTTTCAGCGTCTGGCCAAGGCGTTCAGATAAATTCTCAAACATACACAAGGATCTTCTTTGTCTTGGTGAATGTGCCTAGTATAACGAAAATAGCCCACCGAACGTACCATCAGATGACGAAGTTTTAAGGTTGTTTTTAAAATTGATGGTTTAAACTGGCCGGGATTGCCGTTAAGCCGGGCTCGTATTGCCTATGATATGGCGGCTCAGGTTACGGAAAATCAAGGTGATGGTTGAATTTAACTGTGACTTGCAGTATCAATACCAGCACATTTGGTATTATTATGCCTGTTTTCGGCACTATAAACCGTTTATCGAATTTCCCTCTTGCAGGTACTACAGGACTTTTAATGACCTCGCTTTTCGCCTCTATGGCTGTCTTGTTCTATACGCTGGCTGCTATTTTGCTGTTGCGTCACTTTATCCATCACCAGGAACATCAGCGTCCGGTGTCGCCGATTGTTTTTGCCAGCCTGGCGGGGTTAGCTCATCTGGCGTTTCTGATTAATACCATTATGCTGGCGCCAGGCCAGAATATGAGTATCACCAATGTACTGTCGTTAGTTGCCTGGCTGATCACTGCCGCTATGCTGGTATCGGTAAGTGTGCTGCCCAACCGGATTATGCTGCCGGTAGTGTTTGTGTTTTCGGCATTGACAGTACTGGCGTCAACGTTGATTCCGGTGGCTCATATAATGCACATTGAGTTGCATCCCGGGCTGGTTATACATATTACATTATCGCTGTTTGCTTACGGCACCCTGGCTATAGCCTTCCTGTATGCACTGCAAGTATCCTATATTACGTTCAGGCTGAAACAAAAAGGCGCCTCATTACTGCACTCCGCACTTCCGCCACTAACCCTGGTAGAGGGTATGATGTTCCGCCTGTTACAAATTGGCACCGCGTTATTGGTTATCTCGTTGCTTAGCGGGTTTATTTTCCTTGAGGATATGTTCAACCGCCTGTATGCACACAAAACAGTGTTATCTATCCTGGCGCTAATCCTGTATATTTTTATCTTGGCAGGCCAAAAGCTCAGAGGCTGGCGCAGCCGCCAATTAATTGTTATGAACGTAATAGGGATTGTTCTACTGACCCTCGCCTATTTTGGCAGCCGGTTTGTGCGTGAGGTATTGCTATAGTTCATTGCTTCTGGCAGAACACAGTGCTAGCAATAATCAGCCACCGGTATAGCTGCCAGCTACTACATTAAAAGTCACCAAGGCATAGGAAACCAATAGTTGGACGACATCTCAACCAGCACGCTGTTTATTATTCTGGCGGTGCTCATTTTATTCTCTGCGTACTTTTCCAGTTCTGAAACCGGCATGATGTCGATTAACCGATATCGGCTTAAACACCTGCATAATCAAGGCAATACTTCAGCCAAACGCGTACAAAAACTGCTGGACCGGCCGGATCGACTTATCGGTTTGATTCTGATAGGTAACAACCTGGTAAATATAGCGGCGTCTTCCATTGCCACCATTATTTGCACGCGCTTATTTGGTGATTACTGGGGTTTCTTTGCCACCACCTTCGGCTTAACCCTTATACTGCTTATTTTTGCCGAAGTAACACCGAAAACACTGGCGGCGTTATATCCCGAAAAAATTGCTTTTCCCAGTTCGGTTATTCTGCTGCCCATGCTAACGGTGATGTACCCGTTTGTGGCGCTGATAAACAGTATTACCAATGGTATTTTGTATTTGCTAAGGATCAATCCTACCAGTGGTAGTGATGACTCACTCAGCCGTGAGGAATTACGCACTGTGGTATATGAAGCTGGCGCTATGATTCCTAAAAAGCACCAGGACATGCTGGTGAGCATACTTGATTTGGAAAGCGTGACCGCCGAAGACATCATGGTGCCGCGGGCAGAAATTTTTGCTATTGACATCAATGACGACTGGAAAAAAATACAGAAACAGTTAACCAGTTCACAGCATACCCGGGTACTCCTTTACCGCGACAGTGTGGATGACGCGGTAGGCTTTGTACATGTGCGGGACGCCCTACGCTTATTGTCTAAAGATCAGTTCACTAAGAGCAGTTTGTTACGCGCCGTACGCGAAATTTACTACACGCCAGAGTCCACCCCGCTACACACGCTTATGTATAAGTTTCAAACCGAAAAAGAGCGTATCGCGCTGGTGGTGGATGAATATGGCGATATTATGGGGCTGGTAACTCTGGAAGATATTCTTGAGGAAATAATCGGCGACTTCACTACTAGTATGGTACCAGACCATAGCAAAGAAGCTCATTTGCAGCAGGATGGCAGTGTATTGGTTGATGGCAGCGCGAACATTCGCGACCTGAACAAAGAAATGGATTGGAACCTGCCAACCGAGGGGCCGAAAACACTTAATGGTTTAATTTTGGAATATCTGGAAGAAATACCTGAACACCGGGTCAGCGTTCGCCTGGCGGGTTACCCCATTGAAATTGTCGATATTAGCGAAAACATGATTAAAACTGTGCGCATTATGCCGGATTATTTTGTAGCCCAGCAGGTTAATTCATCAGAATAAATCGCCAGTTAGCCATTTGATAGCAGCAAGTTCGTTGGATATCGGATTTACTCGAACGGTTGTCACAGGGGTGGTTTAAACCATTACCTCAAACAACTATACGCTGCTATACGCTGGGTATTCTATCGTTGGTTAACTGTGCTTTGCCGGGCACCAGCAAGAGGCCGCCCCGGATAATTCGCCGCTAGGATGTACCCTACGCTGGCGCGCTATATTATTTCAGTTTAGCCGCACTACGTCGCGCCAGTGCCTGTGCTTTTGCCGCGGCGACTTTTTCTGACAGATTAGTTAGTTTGCCTAGCAGCTGTCTTAATTCCTCATCATCACGCAAGTCTGATTCAGCCATGTGGCTTTCCAGCGATCGCTGTAATAACTCGGGGATTGATTTGGTTGTCATGTCCCATTGCCCATCCTCAACGACAATACCTATGCCACTACATAAATATTCCCGCCTGCCTCTCACTTGTTCTCTATATCGGTCGCGATGGGGTTTTCTAAAGTAGAATTGACCAAAAAGCCATGAGGTTGTTACTGGACATCGTAGCTAGGTAAGGTGGGCTGATATGTTGACGCGGGTGGCTATATCCATTTGGATTATGGCGCATGCACCACTCACTGGCCCTGATAATGCTCTATTAATTCGCCTTGGTGACGCCTTACATTGTACCGGATAACGGCCACCGAGCCGGTAGCGAACAATGCTGAACGGTGAGAGCGACAGACTTCATCAGTAAAATAACTCACGAAGGGCATATGGCTAACCAACAGCAAGCTATCGAGCCCCTTGTACCGGCTTTGCGATAAAATAGCGTCAATATAATCATGGGCTATATGCACATCTCCATCAGGTACAATATCGTCACAAACTTCCATGTCACTGAACTTATTATCGACTGTCATCATATCAAATGTCTGACGGGTACGTTGATAGGGAGAAACCAGCGCCAAATCAATCTGCTGCGCAGGCGTATATTTGACCAGCCATTTAGACGTGGACACAGCTTGCGCACACCCAAAGGACGTGAGATTGCGCGACTTATCGTCCCGCCGTAAGGCTTCTGCCTCTCCGTGGCGCATGATGAATAGTAAAATGGAATCGCTACTTTGACGTGACATAACATTACTAATAAGATGAAGTACTGCCCTTTAACGATAGCAGAACCGTAATTTATAGCCTAGAGATAATGTTCGAATTCTTTGGTAACTCATACTAATGTTTAATTCAGGGAATAAGTAGGCGGGACGATTCCTTAGATAAAATGCAGTTAATTCCAATCACCAGAGGGCATTTTGACAACACTTAACTTCGCTCAATCACATTTTTTCACCCTGCCAAATGGTTTGAAGATCATGCACTGTCCTATTGAGGACGCTTCAACCAGTTATGTCTCGATGGCAGTGAAAGCCGGTCACTTCTATGACCCAAAATCCTGTGAGGGGCTCGCCCACTTACTTGAGCATGGTTTGTTTTTAGGTAGTGAACAATTACCTCAACCCAATAGCATCAATGACCTTATCGAACGCCACGGTGGCGCAATCAACGCCTGGACCGGAACTGAATACGCGAATTATCATTTTCATTGCCACAACGTGGCCCTGCCGGCATTACTTCCAGCGTTTGCCGATATGTTGCAAACCCCCTTATTAAATGTTGAAGCACTTAGCAAAGAAATACAGTCGATAGAGGCTGAGTTTCAGTTTAAACGCAAGGATGACTTGCGGCGGTTGTATCAAATTCATAAAGAAACCTGTAACCCCGAGCATCCCTTTAGCAAGTTTTCCGTGGGTAACGCCAGTATCTTTGAGCAAATGCCTTTAAGTGATTTGCAAGCAGCGCTTAAGCAACACCACGAACAGTATTATTGCGCCAGCAATATGGCATTGTGTATTTTTTCGGCGCTGCCGTTTGAACCGTTACGAGAATTGATAGCCCATACCTTTGGTTCAGTACCGGCGGGTAAACCGGCTCCTGATAATTGGCCACCGCTTTATCTGGATCAACATAAAGGTATTCAGATTAGCATTGTGCCATTACAGTCTGCCCGCCGGATGATTGTTACTTTCCCCTTGCCGGCACTGCATAACGACTTCAAAGTAAAGCCGCTAGATTACATCAGCCATCTGTTAGGCGATGAGGGTGAAGGTTCTTTGCTGGCTTATTTAAAAGGTCGTAACTGGGTGACGAATCTGATTGCCGGCAGTGGTATTGAAGGCGATGACTATAAGGACTTTAATGTAAGTTTTCAGCTTACCGGAGATGGCCTTAATCACCGCCTGGAAATACTGGAAGCGTTATTTGACTATGTGCGCCTTATTGGTGAGTCGCTGGATGAGCCGTGGCGCTACCAGGAAAAAGCCAAGCTCCATAGCCTTGCCTATCAGCACGAGGAAAATCCAAAACTGATGCCCCTGGCATGTGATTATGCCCAGCATATGTTTGTATTTACCTTCGATGAAATAAAAATGTTACGTAGCGAACCTGACAGCTTCGACAGAGCTACGCTAGAACAGGCGCTTAGCTTGTTTAACCCGGATAATATTCGGGTTAAAACTATCGCCCAGGGCTTGCCTACGGACCGGCAGTGTAAACACTATGATGCCTGTTATGGCATCGACCCCTTACCTGACACCGTAAAGGCTGCGTTGTATAAGCCGCAACGACATAGCGCCCTATATTTACCCCCGCCCAATCCTTATCTCGGCACCGATTATCAGTTAGTAGCACAGGAAGCTGATTATGCCTTGCCCCAGAAAATCAAACATCAGGATGGCCTGGCGTGTTGGTTTGCTCAGGATCATCAGTTTAACAGCCCGAAAGGTGATATTTATTTTTCATTTGACGCTGAAGCCTTTACCCAAAATCTGGAAGCTGTTGCAGCCAAACGTATTTGGTTGGCCTGCTTAAACGATGCCTTGCAGGCAAAGTACTATCGCGCCGAAATAGCGGGGCTGCATTACCGCTTGTATGGTCACCAGGCTGGTTTTAGCCTGCACACCCGTGGGTTTACTAATCAACAGATGAAACTGGCAGCACAATTGTTAAGCGCGTTGCATACCGAGCAACCTAGCCGTGAGCAATTTGAACTGCGCAAGGCCATGCAACTCCAGAGCTTACAGAACTCGCTATTGAACAAACCTACCAATCGTTTGTTTTCCCGAATGAGTGTGCTAATTCAGCGCAGTACCCAGGCGCCGATTGATTTGATCAAAGCGGTAGAAAAATGCAGCTATGAGCATATGCTGATGGTGTCGCAACAGGCGTTAGATAAATATTATCTTGAGAGCTTTGTACACGGTAACTGGACGGCAGCTGAAGCCACGGCGTTTGCTGATGACGTGGCCCATGCTAACCCTAATGCCTCTGGTAGCCCGCTGTCACGCCAGGTCTCACGCCTGCCAGCCGGCACTACCTTGTACCATAAAGTGCCAAGCGAACATGAAGACTGTGCTGTTGTGCTATATTTGCAAGCGCCCAGCAGTAGCTTAATGGATACCGTAATGTGTCTGGTGCTGGAACAGATATTATCGGCACCCTTTTTTAATACGCTACGCACCCAAAAGCAACTTGGCTATGTGGTTGGAACGGGTTACGTTCCCCATAATCAGCACCCGGGTATGTCGTTTTATATTCAAAGCCCGAATCACTCACCTGATCATATCTTAAGCGAAATTACCGGCTTTTTGTTTGAGCAAATGCAGGAAGTGGATTTTTACCGCGCGTATTGGGAAACCATCCAGCACAACCTGTTGAAGCAACTTGAAGAGCGAGACCTGTCTTTATCCATGAAATCCCAACGGTTGTGGATTAGCCTGGGAACAGCTGATTACGAATTTAATCGCAATAAGCAGCTCGCGGAATGTGTCCGTGGTTTGTCTTTTAATGAAATAAAAACATATGCAAATCAGATAGCTGAGCGAACCCTGTTTGGTGAATTGGTATTATTTGCGGCGGGAAAATTTGATGAATTAGACTGTTCAAAAGGTCAACGCGTTGACGATATAGCCACCTTTAAAAACTTAACCCCCTGCTTTTAATGCAGCAGGGGTTTCCCCAACTGTACAAACTTTATGCTAGTCTTTGTAATCTCACAAAAATCTCTTGTAGAGGGTGCGCGATTTGGGCATATTGGTACTTCGGTTTGCAGGATAGTTGCCGATAAATAACATTAACTAATAATGATAAGGCTATTAAAGCCAAGTAAAGGTGTTTTTTTGGTGCGCTCGACCATCGCTCGCTTACTAGTGTGTCTGATATTACTGTGCGGTAGCTTAATTTCCCCCCATAGCTATGCGGTATCGATCACTGACATCTATTTTAAAGAATTAACCCTACGCGATGGTTTGTCTGACTTAACGGTGCTGGATATAGCGGAAGACAAAGATGGCTATATTTGGATAGCCACCCTGACTGGCCTCAACCGCTATTCCGGCTACGATATTAAACAGTACACCCCCTCTGATGCAGAAGGTTCGCTCCCTGCCGGCTCTATTAATGCTTTATTTACTGACGCACAGGGTCAACTTTGGGTAGGCGTCAATACCAGCCTCGCCAGATATCAAGCAAAAACCGATTCTTTTATAATAACCCCTACAGAAAAACTAAAAACTGAAAATAAAGTTATCGACGCGATAACTGCTTTTTCAAAAGAACAGCTTTTAGTTGCAGCTGGTAATGATCTTTATACCACATCGAATAATCAGAACTCATTAAAAACCTACTTAAAAACTAATATAAGCTCAAATATAATTTCTCTGTACAATGAAAAAAGCCGTTTATGGATCGGGACCCTTTCTGATGGACTCTATATCTATGATAAAATAGAAAAGGAACTCTATTCGGCGAGGGATGCAAATCCATGGTCTATCAGTATATCTGCGAACCGAATAAATGATATTGCAGTTATTGACGGAAAGTACAGAATCTCCTCCGATAAAGGATATTTCAGCATATCTGCTAACGGTCGATCCAGCGAATTATTTACTAAAACACAAAAAGAAAGCTCCCTAATACCACATGTTTTTTATGGTATAGAAGTCAACAATTCAATTTGGATTGGATCGGATTCCGGTTTAACTATTTATGATTTTCGTAATAACCAGCTACTTCCTGTTGAGCCTAAAAATGCCTATCTTACTGGGTTGAATCAGCGTTATTTATTATCCGGGTTTACAGACTCAAACGATAATGTATGGATAGGAAGCTATCAAGGTTTGTTTCGTTACAACGCACAAGACAGCCATACGAGAGTTTATGCTAATAAAAAGCCATATCAGGAAAAAACCGATGGCAATTCAATCTGGGCAATGGCAGAAGATAAAGCAGAAAATATTTGGTTCGCTACACAGAGCGAGGGGTTAGGTAAGTTTAACTTCTTAACGGGCGATATAGATTATTATTTAACAAACCATCCCGAAACCTTCTGGGACTTAGAAATTGATAGTAATGGGTACTATTGGCTTGCGACCTCTGATGGCGTTCAAGTTTATAGTTATGAAAATAACAAATTTAATTTAATCGACACCTTTTTCAAAGAATATTTTATTGACACCCTGTTCTTACACGAAGGTGCATTGTGGTTCTCTATCCAAGGTAAACATTTAGTTAACATTGAAATTAATTCCTTTTCTCCTGGCTTATCAAAAAAACAAAAAGATGCCTTAGCCTCTAAATACGAGATAAATATAAGTTCTGACTTTCTATTACCCAAGTTTATAGACGATGACAATAATCTTTGGATATCTATCGACAAAGGTATATTAATCTTTGATAAAGAACTGGGAAAGGTGACAAAGTCAATAGAATCCCAATGGTCTGGAAACGCAAAGACACTCTCTGTTTTTAGATGGCGTGGCCAATATTGGTTTATAACAAGTACTAACTTAATATTTCAAGTCGACAAAAGAAGCTTGGAAGTTAAAAAACAGCACGAGATAACTTTAAATAAAAATATGGCTATGGCAGCCGAGGATTTTGGGAACGTACTTTGGATAGCGACCAGCAATACCATATATGGAGTCGACCTATCATCAATGGAAGAAGTAGATTCTTTCGGTTTGGAACAAATTGGCTTTAATAGTTTCAATGAAGGCGCATCATTAACAACCACTGCGGGCAATATACTATTTGCTGGTATTGAGGGTTTTAATCGAATAAATCCTGCTTTAATAGAAGAAAATGCGGCTAAAGAAAAAATTACCCGCGCACCAATAATTCTACCTACCAAAGTGTTTGGTTACTCCCCTAATAGTTTGTCAGAAGACGGCCAGAAACTACTAAGAGCTGAAAACAACAACGGCATTATGCTGCAGTATGATGAATCACGCTTTAGTGTGCCCTTTTTACTGGCGAATCCTAAGTACCCTGAATTGGTAGAATACCGTTATCGATTTTTAGGCTACGATGAAAACTGGCTGGAAACAGAAGGTTCTCGCACTGCTCAGTTCAATAATATCCCATTCGGCCAATACGAGTTTCAGGTACAGGCACGTGAGGCCGGCTCTCAATGGTCACCGGCAGCGACAATGAAAATCAGCATTGGCAGACCGCCATGGTTACATACCGCCGCGTTGGTTTTTTACGCCGCTATATTAAGCGGGTTATTGCTGTTTATCGTAAGACAATATCAACTACGCAAACAAAACCAACTTGCTATTCAGGAATCTGAAGAGCGTCTTAAATTAACCCTATGGAGTAGCGGTGATGAGTTATGGGACTGGGATGTTTATCGCGGTCAGGTATTTCGCTCAAATACCTGGGGAACACTCGACTTCCCTCAGGATAATATCCGCACCTCTACGGCCTATGATGCGAACATTCATCCCAATGACCTGCTAAGGGTGCAAGAAGCGCTTAAGGCGCATTTTGAGGGGCATACCGAATACTATGAACTTACCTATAGAGCGAAAACCTTTAGCAACCAATGGATTTGGATTTTAGATCGCGGCAAAGTAGTATCGCGGGATCACAATGCTCAACCCATTCGTATGACGGGCACGCTTAAAAATATACACCACCTGAAAGAAGCCGAAGAGCAACTTAATCTGTTTAAACGCTCTATTGAGAATATCTCAGAAGGTGTATTTATTTCTAATACCAACTTTAAGTTTATTTCAGTTAATAACGCATATTGTAAGTATACCGGTGAAACTCGCGATCAGGCTTTGGCATCGTATTTATACTTTCACCAATACCCCGAACCGTTTACCGAAGAAATCAAAAAAACCCTAAGGGCAAAGGGCAATTGGTTTGGCGAGGTGGAATCGGCGCGAGTAAATGGTGAAAAGTTTGAAATGGAGTTGAATATCGATGCGGTACATAATGAAGACGGCCGAATAAGCCATTTCGTAGGTGTTTTTTCAGATATTACTTCGCGTAAAAGCACGGAAAAAGAGTTGCTTAAGCTGGCTAATACTGATCCTCTGACCGACTTACCCAACCGTTCATTTTTCCAGGCCAGCCACCAAAACCTGGTGCGCCGTGGGGGTGACCACGCCCTACTCTGCCTGGATATGGATAACTTTAAAAAAATCAACGATTCGTTAGGGCATCAAACCGGTGATGTATTGATAAAGCAAATTGCCAAACGTATTCAACGGACCATTGGTAAAACCGCCACCTGCTATCGCCTCGGAGGCGATGAATTTAGTGTGTTGTTAGAAGATAAATCAGATATACACACGATAACGCACTATGCCCAGGGGCTTCTGGATACGTTGTCGCGGCCGTTTATTATTAATAAGCAAGAGTTTGTATTAGGCGCCAGTATCGGTATTGCTTTTTATCCGGAGGACGGTAATACCCCTCAGGAAATGCTCAAAAACGCAGATACGGCTATGTATTTCGCTAAAAATAATGGCGGCAACAGCTATAAGTTCTTCAGTGGCGAAATGAACCAGAACGCGGTACGTCAATTGCAAATCGAGAACCTGATTCGCCAGGGCATCAAAGATGATTTATTCAGTGTGTTTTATCAGCCTAAGGTTGATATAAATACTGGTCGCCTGGTTAGCATGGAAGCCCTGGTGCGCTTTGAACATCCCAATAAAGGCATAGTGAGCCCCGGACAGTTTATCCCCTTAGCCGAGCAAACAGGCCAGATCATTGAAATTGGCGAACAAGTATTGCGTAAGGCGCTTAGCGATACTAAGCGATGGGTAAGCGAAGGTATTTTTAGCGGCCGGGTAGCCGTTAATATCTCAGCGAAACAATTCGAACTGCCAGACCTGGATGACCGGATCATTCGCATACTCAGTGAAATCGGCTTATCGCCGTTGCATTTGGAATGTGAAATAACCGAAGGCACCTTGATGGAAAATCCCGAAGAAGGCCTGAGAATGATGGAGCGCTTACGTGAAAAAGGCATTCATCTGGCACTAGACGATTTTGGTACAGGGTACTCTTCGCTTGCCTATCTGAAACGCTTTCCCCTTAACACATTAAAAATAGACAAAGCCTTTATTGATGACATAGCGAAAAGCAATGTCGATCGCCATATGGCGGCTGCTATCATCAATATAGCGCATAACCTTGGCCTTAAAGTGGTCGCTGAAGGAGTTGAGGAAGAAAGCCAACTGACTATTTTACGGCGTTATGAGTGTGAAATGCTGCAAGGTTTTTTATACAGTAAACCGATTAACGCAGAGCGTTTTGAACAGTTATTAAGAGAAAACCAGAAACTGCATAACCTTATTAGCCATAGCAATTCATAATACCAGGCCTCTTCCCTGCCCATAGCGCCTAACTGCCCTTTTTACGTAATTTCGTAAAGCTGCCTTGAGATAATAGCATGGTTACTATTGCCCCCTCCCCCGTTCGCTAATATTGGCTATTTACAGCCAGCCGCCTCGCTACATAATTCCAGGTGCCTCAGCCCAGCACGCTGACAGCCAGCGCCCCGCCAGAACAAAAGTTCAAGGTACCCCTTGGCATTGGTGAGCGCTTTTGTTGGCAATGATTTATTGTTGATGGCGCTTTTTAGATCAATTACAGCCGGTCCTCGCTAGTCTCCTTTAGCCACCTTTTGCTTCCAGGCTAGCTTGCTGTATACCCCGTGCTAAGCGAATTAAGCCGACGAACCAGTAATTGTCAAGAAACCAACACTCATACTTTAGGATTAATAAATTTAACTATTTTTGTGTTATTTTTGGTCAAATATTTGACGGGGACAAATAAATCGCTGAAATATAATGCTTTTTCTGTAATTAAAAAGTTGGCACATTCCTCGCTATTACTATTCTATGCCGGACAGCATGGCTGACGGTTTGTTTGTTCATAAAAATAAAATAGTAACTTATTAGCTCAAGGAAAAGAAAAATGTTGAAAGCATATGCAGTTGCACTAGTACTATCGACCAGCGCTCCGGTTACCGCAGATACTCAGGAAAGCGTACGTCCACTAGAAAAGAAAATTGAAACCACTTCAGAGCTGAAAGGTTATAAGCCTAGTTCTTGCCGTTGCGGCATTATAAAATAAAATTAAAAGATAAGAACTTGCTACTGAAGAGGCATTGCGCCTCTTCAGCCACCTTACGCCGCCAACCAGATATTCTTGTACCCGGCATCGCGCTTCATCAGGATATACCGATGGATTGTAAACAAGGGGAATAACATTGGGCCAAACACACAACCGGCCACTCCCCACGGCTTACACTTCATTCCAGCTTTAGCAGCTTCGATATAAAAATACCCACCAAAAAGTAACGCAAGCACTGCAAGGCCAACGGGCCACAAAGACATAAACACTATATGTACCCCTTTAAAATTGCACTATTTTCCGGTGCTGTTAGTTTTACCAAAAGGTTATTACAGGCCCCACTAGCCTAGATAACCGGCGCATATTGTACAGATTTACATCACATTTAGCCAGTATGTTTTTTAGCCTCCACCGCCAGTATTCGGCGTTAGGCCTTCTTCTATGTAGATTTTTAAGACAAAAAAAACCGGCTGATACAGTATCAGCCGGTCGCTCTGGAACAAATGTTAGTTACGCTACAGGGCCTGGATTGCCACCCGTAACCAATAGCGTCACCTTATGCATTTAAGCCCGTAAACGGTATGCTTGCAGGTTAAACACCTCGAGAGGCTCAGTAAAACGTTTTGTTATCCTGTTGCATCTGTACCAATAGCGGGCATGGGCTAAACTTATCGGATACTTTTTCTGCGTACCGATTAAGCTTTTCCACAATACTGTCAATACCCACGGCATCCATGTACCGAAAGGGGCCGCCATGAAAGGGTGGAAAACCAATACCAAATATAGCGCCAATATCGCCATCGCGGGCATTACGGATAACGCCTTCATCCAAACACCGCGCTGCTTCATTAAGCATCATAAGTACACAGCGTTCAGCAACTTCTTTTTCGCTACGACTGGATGATGGGGTTACGTCAAGCAAGCGATAAATGCTCTCATCAACTTCTTTACCTGGCTTTTTACCTTCGTAAAGGTAAAACCCTTTTTGGTTTTTCTTACCTTTACGGCCATCTGCCAGGACTTTGTCGAATGCCGCAGGAGCGGTAAAACGTTCGCCGAAAGCATCGACTAATATAGGGATAATTTTAGTCCCTACGTCAATGCCCACTTCATCAAGCAATTTAATCGGCCCCACAGGGAAACCGAACTTCACCAACGCTTTATCGATATGCTCTACAGGCTCCCCGGCTAACAGTAAATTAGCCGCTTCATTCATATACGGGGCCAGAATCCGATTTACATAGAAACCAGCACCATCTTTTACCACTATCGGGGTTTTGCCTTGCTTACGAGCAAATTCAACGGTGGTAGAGATTGTTTCGTCGCTAGTCTGCTCATGGGCAATAACTTCTGCCAGCGGCATTTTATCGACCGGAGAGAAATAGTGCAGACCAATAACATTTTCACTACGGACCGCCTTTGCGGCAATATCTCCAATGGGGATAGATGATGTATTAGACGCAAAAATAGTCTGGTTGTGACAATGAGCTTCAACATCTGCCACCATCTTTTGCTTAAGCTCTACATCTTCAAATACCGCCTCGATAACAATGTCAGCATCTTGATAACCTCGATAGTCCAGCGTGCCCGTAAGTAACGACATTTGCTTTTGCATCTCGGTTTTACGAATATGGCGCTTTTTCACCTTCTTATTCAGCAGGTCGTAACTGTACTTCATTGCATGAGCTATGCCTTCAGGCTGGATATCTTTAATCCGTACCGGCACGCCCGCCTTAGTGGCAGTAACAAAAGCGATGCCGCCGCCCATTAAACCGCCACCTAACACACCGGCTTTGTTAACCTTGCGCGGGGCTACACCTTCCACACCATGTTCTTTTTTCATTTGCGTGGTAGCGAAAAATATTTGGCGCAGCTGGAAGGATTCCGGGGTCATCACCAGTTCACCAAAAGCTTTGGCCTCAGCCCGTAGCCCCGCTGCCATCCCTTCATTCATACCCGTTTCAATAACATCGATAATTTTACCCGGAGCCGGGTAATTACCTTTGGTTTTGGAAAAGGTTTGTTCGCGCCCTTTTTTGAACACCATGCCACGGCCCATGCTGTTTTGTTCCAGCAATTTGTTCATCAGACCTTTTTGCGGCGCGGCGCGTTCAGGCTTTCGCTTGAGCGCAAATTTTTCAGCTACCTCAAGCAGTACACTCGCTGGCACCACGTCATCTACTATGCCATATTTTTTAGCTTGTTTTGCGCGGGCCGGCGCGCCGGTCAACATCATTTTCATGGCTTGCTGAATACCGATCAGGCGGGGTAATCGCTGAGTCCCCCCACTCCCGGGTAACAGACCAAGCTGAACCTCTGGCAAGCCTACTTGCGTGGCATTATCGTCAGTACATAGGCGATAGTGGCATGCCAACGCCAACTCTAAACCGCCGCCTAAGGCTGGCCCGTGAATAGCCGCGACGAACGTTGCTCGCATTTTTTCTATACGATTAAATACGTCTTGCCCGCCGGTAGCCAGACGCTGCGCATCTTCGACGGTTTTGCAGGCGGCCAGCATGGAAATATCCGCCCCGGCAACAAACGATTTTGCTTTACCACTGACCAGCACCACGCCTTTAATGCTTTTATCCGCATCAATTTCGTCCAGCATGGCATTAATTTGCGCACCAAATTCCGCTTTAAGCGTGTTCATTGACTCGCCGGGAACATCCATGGTCAGCACCGCAACGCCATTGTCTTTTTTCTCAAGCGTGAAGGCGCTGTCTGCGGCGGGCACAGCGGGCTCTGCAATTGGTGTATTATCTGTCATTATTCGGTCTCCACAATCATTGCTGCGCCAAGGCCTCCGGCTGCACATGCTGTTACCAGCCCCGTACCACCGCCACGGCGGTTCAATTCGTTAAGCATCTGAGTAATCATTCGGGTACCTGTTGCGGCAAAGGGGTGGCCATATGCAATAGAGCTCCCCATGACATTGAATTTATCCATATCAATTTCGCCGGTCGCTTTGTCGCGTCCCAACTTTTCGCGAGCAAACTTATCACTGGCAAACATTTTTATATTCGCCAGGGTTTGCGCTGCAAACGCTTCGTGCATTTCAATTAACGTCAAATCGTTAAGTGTCATACCCGCACGATCCAGCGCTACAGGGGTCGCGTAAGAGGGGCCCATCAGCATGTCTTCCCATACATCGATGGCAGAAAACGCGTAGCTTTTAATATAGCCTAAAGGCGTGTAACCCAAGGCCTTGGCCCGGCTTTCCGTCATCATCAGCACCGCCGAAGCGCCATCTGTTAGTGGGGTGGCATTCGCCGCCGTTACCGAGCCATACTTTTTGTCAAACACCGGCCGCAACTTCGCGTACCCTTCCAGGGTAGAATCAAACCTTACGTTATTGTCACGGCTTAGCGCGCCTTTATAGGGTTCGGCATACGCGGTCATCACTTCGTTATCTAGCTTACCGGCTTCCCAACTCTGGGCCGCCAAAGAATGCGAACGATGGGCTAGTTTGTCTTGATCAGCGCGGGCAATATGGTGTGATTTCGCCATTTGCTCTGCGGTTTGTCCCATCGATAAGCCGGTGGAATATTCAGCTACCGCAGGCGGCACCGGCATAAGATCTTTAAACGACAATCTTCTTAGTACACCCAGTTTTTGACCTAAGGTTTTGGTTTTTTGTAAATCAACCAATGCGCGCGCAAGGTTTTTTGACACCCCAATAGGTGATACTGAGGTAGAGTCGGCGCCGCCCGCTACACCCACTTCTATATTGCCAGCCATCATGCTTTCGGCAATATTCACCGTCGACTGAAAGCTGGTAGCACAGGCTCGTGACACACTATAGGCATCGGTATGCACACTCATGCCGGTACCCAATACAATTTCGCGCGCGATGTTTGGTGCCTCCGGCATTTGTACGACCTGCCCGTACACCACCTGCTCTACCATATCGGGGGTAACGCCGTTACGAATTAATAACTCGTTAACCACCATTTTGCCCAAATCAACTGCCGGGACGCCGTGAAAATACGTTGCCATCTTTGCAAACGGCGTTCTTAGCCCTGCGACGATCGCAATGCGGTCGCCGGTGCGTGTAGTTACTTGTTGTTTAGTCGCCATAATGTACCTGAATCTTTAGCCACGTAAGTGGTCTGACCTGTATTAACTCCGATTTTACAGACAATCAACGAAATAGCAAATAGTCGCATAGGAAGCTGTTTATCATCAGTTTTCAGTTGTTCACCGTTTTTTCTGCTATGGACTCATAGCCACATAGCATGCGGATTGTTCCCACGGCCAAAATATGTCTTAATCGTAGTGTTCACCATAAACCAACCCCCAATTAGCGCAAGTGTTGATTAATCACTATTCAATCTTCAAACTTTACGCCCGAAGCTTGAAGTATCGCTGGGGAACCATATATGAAACGTAGAGTCTGTTAACCCTATACGTTATGTTTTAGTTAGTAGTAGTGTGCTACACATCAATTTGATCAGGAAGTTAACCCGCTATGGCAGCAGAGCAGTTTCAGCAACTACACGCCTACCTGGATTCGCAGATTATTGGCCAGACCCAACTTACCCGCAGCTTACTGGTTGCGCTTCTGGCCGATGGACATTTGTTAGTAGAAGGCCCCCCTGGTTTAGCCAAAACACGTGCCATTAATGCGTTGGCGAAAGGTATGGATGCTGACTTCCATCGGGTTCAGTTCACCCCGGATCTATTACCTGCTGACTTAACTGGGACAGATATATATCGCCCGGAAACCGGCGAATTTGTATTTCAGCAAGGCCCACTGTTTCATAATTTGGTGCTGGCCGATGAAATCAACCGGGCACCGGCAAAAGTGCAATCCGCATTGCTTGAGGCAATGGCTGAGCGCCAAATTACCGTTGGTAACAAGACCTACCCCTTGCCCTCTCTGTTTTTGGTTATGGCTACGCAAAACCCGTTAGAACAAGAAGGTACTTACCCCTTACCGGAAGCTCAGCTTGACCGCTTTCTGATGCATGTGGAAATTGATTACCCAGGCGCTCAGACTGAACTGGATATTTTACAGTTAACCCGCAATGAAGAGTTAAATATCCCGGGTGCGGTGCCTACTAAGCTAAGTCAGGCGGACATATTCAGCGCCCGTAAAGCGCTACTTGCTTTACATATGGCGCCAGAGCTTGAACGCTATCTGGTCGAATTGGTAATTGCGACCCGGGAACCAGCTAAGTTGGATCAAGAACTGGCCGAATGGATCGAGTTTGGGGTCAGCCCCCGTGCTACAATTGCGCTGGACCGCTGTGCCCGCGCGCATGCCTGGCTGGCCGGTCGCGACTTTGTCGGGCCCGACGATATACAAGCAGTGGTACACAATGTTCTGCGACACCGTATTATTTTATCGTATCAAGCTGAAGCGCAAGGAGTGACAACTAATCAGGTTCTTGACAGAATTGTCCAACAGGTGGCTGTGCCATAAGTTATGAGCAAAGAGCAAAACTGGCTCGGGTTACTCCAGACAGATGGGATTACCCTGTCGGTGCCCGAACTTCTCAGATATCGGCAGCTGACTCATCTGATTAATTTACAGCCCGGCAAACCGCACCGAGCAGCGATGTCCGGTACTTACCTGAGTAAACACAAAGGCCGCGGCATGGAGTTTGACGAAGCTCGTCATTATCAGCCCGGCGATGATATACGCGCCATTGACTGGCGAGTCACTGCCCGTACTGGCAAAACGCATACCAAAGTTTATCGGGAGGAACGCGAACGCCCGGTATTCATTCTATGCGACCTGACGGGGTCAATGCAGTTTGGTACTCAGCTACTGTTAAAAAGTGTCCAGGCCGCCCATGTTACCTCTCTTATTGCCTGGTCTGCGGCCCAGCGCGGGGACAAAGTAGGCGCGTTATTGTTTAGTGATACAGAACACCGCGAGTGTAAACCCCTATCACGACAGCGTGCAGTGTTAACTATCTGCCACGAGCTTATACGATTGCAAGCCCACGCTACCCGTGGCAATGATCAAGCCAGCGCCCCGGCTTCATTCTTAGATGCCTGCGCCAGAGCCAGACGGCTCGCCCGGCCCGGTAGCCTGGTGTATGTCATATCCGACTTTACCCATATGAATGATACGGCCCGTCAACACATTACCCATCTCGCCCGCCATAGCGAAGTGAAGGCATTGAGTATTACCGATCCTATTGAACATGCTTTACCCCAGGTATCTGGTACTCGTCAGGTGAGTGTAACAGATGGCTTTATTCGGCAGAGCTGGGTATTGGGGGACAAACAGCAACAGACACAATACCGACAACAGCGTGAGCAGCAAATCGGTAACATTGAACATCAGCTTCAATTGGCAGGGGTCAGGCTTCAGCACCTCAGCGCTGCCATGCCAATTGACGAGCAACTGAAACTGCAAGGCAATAGAACAAAATGAACGAACAACAACAGCAGCTACTGGCCCAGCTAAAAGGCATTCACCCCCCGCCCGACGCAGCCTTTTGGCCGCTCGCCTGGGGCTGGTGGGTACTGCTTGCGGTGCTGGTAGCCGCGCTCGTTGGCGCCGTTATCTTATGGCGGCGGCATCGGCGATTTAATGCAGCCAGGCGCCAGGCCATGGATGAACTGCGCCAGGTTTCCTCTGGTGATAACAATTGGCCGAGTCAATTAAACCAGATTCTAAAACGTACCGCGCTAGTGTATTACCCACCGGCTACGCTATCGGGTTTGTACGGACAACGCTGGACCCAGTTTTTGCTAGCGCAACTAAAACGCGGGCAGCAGCAAACGATGGCTGCGCGCTTAGAGCACTTACAAGCCATGCAATACCAACCAGCTAAACCCGATAAACAGGCTTTCGACCCCTGTCAGGAAGCTGCCATTAGCTGGGTGAAGAAGGCCCGCTTTCAGCAAGCAGCACATACCAGAGGTAGTACTCACACTGAGGTAAGCCATGTTTGAGTTTGCCTGGTGGTGGCTGCTTTTTGCCCTACCGCTGCCGCTATTAATGCGTTTTTTCCCCGCGCGTGAACCGTCACAGGAAGCGGCGTTACGGGTGCCGCAACGTTTGGCTGGGGCGGCATCGGTGCAAAGTAAACCCGCCCGTTCTGCCTACGGTCATGGGCTGATGTGGCTTATCTGGGTTGCTTTGGTACTTGCCGCTGCCCGCCCCCAGTGGCTAGGCGAGCCGGTAAGTATTCCCAATGAAGGCCGCGAAATGATGTTAGCGGTCGACTTATCGGGCAGTATGAAAATAGATGATATGACCCTGAATGGCCGCCAGGTTAACCGGTTAACGATGACTAAATCGGTAATGGCAGAATTTATCCGGCGTCGGGTATCCGACCGGTTAGGGTTAATTCTGTTTGCCGATACAGCGTACTTGCAAGCACCCCTTACGTTCGATCGCAAAACAGTGGCGCAATTGCTTGAGGAATCCGTGATTGGACTGGTGGGTGAACAAACTGCCATTGGCGATGCTATTGGCTTAGCCGTGAAGCGCTTAGAAGCCCGGGAAAAGACCAATAAAGTACTGATACTGCTTACCGACGGGCAAAATACGGCTGGCAATATCACGCCAGCCCAGGCAAAAGAACTGGCAGTAGATAGCGGTGTAACCGTTTATACGATAGGCGTTGGCGCAGATAAAATGCTGATCGAAAGCTTCTTTGGAAGCCGTCAGGTTAATCCTTCTCAGGAACTGGATGAAGACATGCTAACCGATATCGCCGTGGCCACCGGCGGCAAATATTTTCGCGCACGTGATGCTCAAGAACTGGAGCAGATTTACACCCGCCTGGATGAGCTGGAGCCCATAGAGGGAGAAAGTCAGAAATTGCGCCCGCTAACGGCGCTATTTTATTATCCCTTAGCGTTAGCGCTACTACTCAGCGCCCTGCCTTTACTGGTTTCCCTGATAGGCGCAAGACGCAGAGGTACTTTGGTTAACACGCAATATGAAGAGCAATAACAATGCCGTGGGATGATTTTCATTTTTTAAGACCGTGGTGGCTGCTTGCCTTGCCTGCACTGTTGGTAATATTGGCCGGTTTCAGGCATTGGCGCCAGCAGCAATCTGGCTGGCAGGGCGTTATCGCCCCGCATCTATATCGGCAAATGGTTGCTGGCCGCCAGCAACAACGTGGGCAAGGTTTGTATGTGGTCATTCTGCTTGCCTGGAGTTTGGCCACTGTCGCTTTGGCTGGGCCCACCTGGCAGCGTTTGCCCCAACCTGTGTATCAGGTAAAAGCCGGGCATGTAGTAGTAATGGATATGTCATTGTCGATGCGCGCTACCGATGTTTCTCCTGACCGCCTCACGCGTGCAAAATATAAGGCTATTGATTTAGTCAAACTGATTAGTGAAGGCGAAACAGGATTGGTCGCCTACGCCGGCGATGCCTTTGTTATTAGCCCATTAACTGCAGACTATAAAAATTTAGCCGCCCTATTACCCAGCCTCAGTCCGGAAATAATGCCGGTAACCGGCAGCGATCCTTTATCCGGCTTATTGCTGGCCAGCGAATTACTCACTAATGCAGGCTATCAACAGGGCGATATTTATTGGATAACGGACGGGATAAGCCGGGAACAAACCACTGAAATACAGGATTATTTAAACGACATGCCTTTTCGGCTCAATGTATTAGCAATAGGTACTTCCGAAGGCGCTCCGATACGGCAGGTAAACGGCGAGCTATTAAAAGATACCAGCGGCCAAATTGTTGTGCCACAGATGCAGCCCGGGCCATTACGCTCTCTCACTCAGCGCTCCGGAGGGAAATTTGCCACCATCAGTGCCAGCGAGTCAGATATAAAAGCACTGGCGCAAGCTGATCGGCTGGCCAGCGATATAGCCACGCAAGATGATCAGACCAATTACAGCGGCGACCAATGGCAGGAAATGGGCCCGTATTTGGTGCTCGCTTGTCTGCCCCTTGCCCTGCTATTGTTTCGCCGGGGAATATTCGTGCTGTTTATGGCCATGAGCTTGCCGTTATTGCAGCCAGCACCAGCGCAGGCCGCAGACGGTAAGAACACCACACAATCTGCGGCCACTTCACCACTTAGCTGGGCTGATCAAGTATTTAAGAATGCCGACCAGCAGGGGCAACAACTCTACGAGGCGGGTGAGTTTGAGCAGGCGGCTAAACAGTTCGATTCTCCTTCGTGGCAGGCTTCGGCGCAATATAAAGCGGGTAATTTTGCCCAGGCGCTACGTTTATTTAAAGAAGATGAGGGCCCTGAGGCGCTATACAATAAGGCCAATACATTAGCCCAGATGGGGCAATATAAAGAGGCTCTGGAAGCGTATCAAAGTGTGCTGGAACAAGTTCCAGAACATGCTGATGCCATGCATAACAAAGCTATTGTAGAAAAGTTGCTGGAAGATAAAAAACAACAGGAACAAGACCAGCAACAAGAGCAAGAGCAGCAACAAAACGAAGAAAACGCTGGCGACCAAAAAGGCCAGCAAGACCAGCAAGGCAATCAACCGTCAGATTCGCCGCAGCAAAACAACGGTGAATCAGGTTCATCATCTGATGACCAACAGAACGGGCAGCCTTCTTCCAATGATAGTGCCAATAGCACGACACCAGAGTCTAACGAGAAGCAGTCTGACGGTGCGCCACCCTCCTCTCAACGCGATGAGCAGGCGGAGCAGGCGCAACAAAAGCCCGGCCAGCAGCAAGATGAGCCAGCCGAAGACCCTAATGCACAGCCACAGCAAGCTGGGGAGGCTGATCAGTCTGACCCTGCGGACCCGCAATCAGCGCTGCAGGCCAGCGAAGGTGAGCTAAGCGAAGAAGACAAAGAGAATATGCAGCGGCTGGAAAACCTGAAAAAACGGATTCCTGATGATCCCGCTTATTTATTAAAAAGAAAAATGCAGCTGGAAGCCCAACAAAGACGCAACCAGCGGCCGCCGTCGAATCGGAGTGAATGGTAATGAGACAGTTGTTGTTGCTTATGATAGGCGGTTGGCTAAGCCTGTCCGCCAGTGCAGATGTCGATAGCGTTATTGCCCAGATAGACAAGAACCCGGTAATGGTTGATGAAGCTATTCGTTTAACGGTCAGCGCGTCGGGCGATCCTTCCAGAGACGCCTTCGATAGCTCCGCACTGTTAAATGATTTTGTGGTTGGAAGAACCTCAATTAGTAGCCGCACCAGTATTGTAAACGGCTCTCGTAGTGAAACCACGACATGGACAACGACCTTGTTTCCCCGCCAGGAAGGTCGCTTTACGATTCCGCCATTTACTATTGAAGGACAGCAAACCCGCCCTATTGAGGTGCAGGTCATCCCGGTGGTCAAAAACGATGATGGTAGCCAGCCAGCACGGGATTTTTATGTAACCACCCACGTCGATACCAGTGAGGTTTACCTGAATCAGCAAATTCGCTACACCGTGAAGCTATTTTTGGCTACCGATATTGAACGCGGGAGCTTGCAGGCGCCGCAGTTAAAGCAGGCCCAAATAAGTCAGTTAGGTGACGACATACGCACCACCGAAATTGTTAATGGTAAACGTTATCAGGTGATCGAGCGCAACTTCGCAGTGGTCCCCCAACGTTCCGGGGAGTTTGTATTGCGCGGCCCGGTGTTTACCGGTGAGGTACTGGCTCCCAATACCAATCAACGGTTTGGTTTTTTCAACCGTACGCAAACAGTTAATCGGCTGGGCCCCGACATCACGCTGACAGTCAAACCGCAGCCGCAGGATCTTGACTATCATTGGTTGCCCAGCGAGTTTGTCGATATTAACGAGGAATGGCCAGAGTCAGCCACTTTCACCGTTGGTGAGCCTGTCACCCGCACGGTCACGCTAACGGCTATGGGTGTAGTAGAAGAACAGCTGCCCAGTTTTCCGCAAAACTATCCACCGGGCTTTAAGATTTATCCGGATCAAAGCCGCACTGCTACTGTAGATAAGGACAATACCTTAATTGCTCAGCGTGTAGAGTCGGTGGCGGTCATTCCCACTAAAGCCGGGCGCTACGTTTTGCCGGAAATTACTATCCCCTGGTTTAATGTGTTAACCGGTGAGACCGAATACGCCAGCCTGCCTGCGCGCAGTATTGAAGTGGCGCCGGATACCGGCCAAACCGCCGCCGTAGGTAATAGCAGTGCCGCACCAGCAACACCAACGCCGCAACCAGCTGAACCACTAGCGCCAGAAGCGCCAACGCCAGCCCCGGCAACGAATATGTGGCTTTGGGTGGTGACCGCACTATGGCTGGTCACGCTGATAGGGTTAATAGCGGTGATACTTTACTACCGTCGTCGGCCAACTGGAGCGCCGGCATCAGCCTCTATTTCGCAGCACCAACGGGAGCCTCAAGCCTGGCACAACTTGCTTGCGGCGGTGAAAGCACGTGATATAGGAAAAACTCAGCCAGCACTAACCCAATGGCTGCACCAGCTAGAGGTTGAAGGGCAACCGCTTCAACGCGCTGCCGATAATGCACTGACAGCGCCTCTGCAGCCTCATATTGATGTCATGCTCGCGAGTGTCTATTCCACTTCTCAAGCGCATTGGGACAATCAGCCGTTGCTACATTCGCTGACCATTGTGCGTGAGCAATACCTTAAAAACCAACAAGTAAAACAACAACCGCTGCCGGCTCTGTATTCTTAACAGCTAACCGGTCGCTATCATTACAGGGAGACAGAATGAACACATCACTATTTCGTATCGGGGCTGTAGCTATTGCGGTTAGCGGCCTGCTGGCATGTTCGCCAGCGTCGAATGAGCAAACGCCATCGCAAGCGCAGTCAGAAAATACCAAAGAAATTGCCAGCCAGAGCGAATCGCAGCGGCTTAACGCTTTTTTTGAGCGCACATTTGAAGAAGACTTAAAGCGTTCGCCGTTGTCGCAAAGCTATCTGGGCTACAAGTGGGACTATGACAAGTGGGATGATGTGAGTGAAGAAGCCGTTGAACAACAAATGGCCACCACTAAAAACCGCCTTGAAGAGTTAGAATCTTTTGATGCCGAAAAACTCAACGAACAGGAAAAACTAAGCCTTAAGCTGTATCGCTACCAGCTGGAACGGGCTATTGAGAATGACAAGTTTCGTCATCATACCTATGTGATTAATCAGTTTCGAGGCCCCCACACCATGGTGCCCAGCTTCTTGATAAACATTCATACGGTAAAAAGTGAAGAAGACGCCCGCGCCTACATCAGCCGTTTAGATAAAGTGGATGAATATTTTGCGCAAGTCATCGAACAAATGAAATTACGCCAGGAAGCAGGTGTATTTCCCCCGGCCTGGGCCTATGATCAAATGATTCAGGCGTCGCAAAACGTCGTTACCGGTGTACCTTTTGACACCGAAGGGGCGCCGTCCACACTGTGGGAAGATATCGATAAAAAAATTCGGGCTCTTGAGGTTGAGGATACCGTTAAACAAAACCTGCTGGCGGAAGCCAAAGCGGCATTGTTGACGGCAGTTCGCCCAGCCTACGAAGATATGATTGCGCAGCTGCGTGAGCAACAAAAACTTACGCCGGAAGGTGACGGGGTATGGCGCCTGCCTGAAGGTAAGGAATGGTATGACAACCGGCTTAGCTGGTACACCACCACTGACCTGAGTGCAGATGAAATCCATCAAATCGGGCTGGATAATGTCAAACGCATTCATAACGACATGCAAGAGATCATGCAGCAGGTAAAATTTGAAGGTAACTTGCAGGAATTTTTTGAATTCATGCGTACCGATGAACAGTTTTACTATGCAGACTCCAATGAGGGTCGCCAGCGCTATCTTGATGAAGCCAAACAACATATTGATAAGATGCGCGAGGCTCTACCCGAGTATTTCGGCCTGATGCCCGAAGCTGACATGATAGTGAAGCGTGTAGAGCCTTTTCGCGAGCAGTCAGCTGGCAAAGCGTTTTATCAAAGTCCCGCCCAAGATGGCAGCCGGCCCGGTATTTACTACGCCAACCTGTATGACATGACAGCCATGCCGACCTATCAAATGGAAGCCTTGGCTTACCATGAAGGTATACCCGGCCATCATATGCAGCGCGCTATTGCACAGGAACTGGAGGGCATTCCCATGTTCCAGAAGTTCTTAAGTGCTACCGCCTATACAGAAGGCTGGGGACTTTATAGCGAAGAGCTCGCCAAGGATATGGGCTTTTATGCAGATGCCTATGCCGATTTTGGACGACTAGCAATGGAGCTATGGCGGGCCTGCCGCTTAGTCGTTGATACGGGTATTCATGCTAAACAATGGTCTCGCGAAGAGGCGGTTGAGTATTTAGTGGTCAATACACCTAACCCAAAATACGATGCGCAAAAAGCTATTGAACGCTATATCGCCCTGCCAGGACAAGCTACCGCGTATATGATTGGTAAGCTGAAGATTATGGAACTGCGCGATAAAGCCCAACAGGAGCTGGGAGACAAATTCAGTTATCCTGAGTTTCACGACGAAGTACTAAAAGACGGGCCGGTGCCGTTGTCGGTATTAACCGAAAAAGTCGACCGCTGGATTGCTAAAACAAAACAATCTTAACGGTTTACTCACCATGCCACTAAGCCCTGGTCAATTTGACCAGGGCTTTTTTTTGGGTCGCAATAGGTCTGATAGGTAGCGCCAGCCGTGTTGGATTGACGGGCCGGTTAAATAGCCGCGCGGGGCACCGATGGCAACGCACCTTGATTATTCCCGGTGGCGACGCCTATTTGCGCTATATTTGAGCTACCCGTTATTTCGTGAAATAAAAAATGATCAGATCACGAAAGAAAATAGATGCTGCCAGGGTCTTATCCGACATGAAAGAAAAACAACAACGTTATGAAGCCCTGGTGCACGCATTTCATGCTGACATATATCGCTATGCCTATTACTTGGTAAGGGATAAAAGCACCGCCGAAGATATCGTACAAGAAACCTTCTTGCGGGCATGGCGATCGCTGGATGCACTAAAGGACGAAAAGTCTGCAAAAGCCTGGCTCATTACTATTGTACGCCGGGAAAATGCCCGCCGTTTTGAGAAAAAGCAGCTAGATATTGTCGAGTTTGATGAAACTACCGTTGCTGATGATACAAGTTTTGCCGACAGCTCGGTTCACCACAGTGATATGCAGAAGCTACTCGCCGGCCTGGCCCTGGAATACCGGGAGCCCTTGGTTTTGCAATTACTCTTCGGCTATAGCGGAGAAGAAATCGCCCAGCAGCTTAACTTAAATAAAAATACTGTAATGACACGCCTGTTCAGGGCGCGTAATCAGCTTAGAGATATAGTGAGCAAACAAACTGAAGTACGAGGTCACCGCAATGGATGAGTTAGAATTTCGTCGGCGTATTTACGCTGACCCTGACACCACTGATCCGGCTGTGCTGAAAGCCGCTGAAAACGACCCGGAAAAACGGACGTTTCGCGATCAAATGCGCCGTATGAACAATGAATTAAAACAGGCAGCAAAAATGCCGGTTCCTGATGATCTGGCGCATAAACTTATTTGGCAACAGGCTACCAATGACTTTGTTCAGCAACGCAAAAAGCATCGTTGGTATACCGCCTTGGCAGCCTCGGTGGCGCTAATGGTAGGGATAATCAGCACACTTTGGTTTGTGCAGCGGCCTGCCAATATTGAAACCCAGGCCTTAGCCCATGTAGTGCATATGGAAAAAGAGCTGCCCCATAGCGCGGTAGCAGTGGATATAGCGCAGATAAACGCCAAACTAGCCAGTTTTGGCGGCCATTTGGCCTCGTCCATTGGTGATGTTGAGGTGGTAAATTTCTGTCATCTGGAGACCATTCGGAGTCTGCATCTGATTTTAAATACAGACCAGGGTAAAATGTCAGTTTTTGTTATTCCCCAGGATAAGGCCGGCGATTTACCTAACCGATTTGGTAACAGTCAGTTTGAAGGAACGGGCTTCGGTTTACAAAAAGCCAGTGTGTTAGTCGTGGGCGCTAAGGGCGCAAATTTACTTCCGCTAACCGAAAAAGTGAAAAAAAGCATACAATTTTCCGCCTGATGAATTCCCTTCAAGCCACTATTCATAGTGGCTTTTTTAGGTATACATAAAATTTTCTTTAATTTTCTTTAATTTCAAAGTGCCCCCATTCGTGGAGACTTACGTAAGTTCCTGTTAGCATGCCGAAAAAAATAAGGAAGGATTTATGGCAACAGGTACGATAATTTCACTGGGACTTTACTTTCTCGTTATGCTTGGTATTGGGCTTTTCGCCTATCGCCAAACCGATACAAACGTTGAGGGCTATATGCTTGGCGGGCGTCAATTAGGCCCTGCGGTTACTGCTCTTTCGGCCGGTGCTTCTGATATGAGCGGCTGGATGCTAATGGGTTTACCTGGCGCAATGTATGTATCTGGTCTATCGGCAGGCTGGATAGCGATTGGCTTGGTATTAGGTGCGTTGGCAAACTATTTACTGGTCGCCCCTCGCTTACGGGTGTACACCGAATTAGCAAATAACGCCATTACGCTGCCGGATTATTTTGAAAATCGATTCGATGACAATAGTCGTGTTCTGCGTGTCATCGCATCGGTTGTTATTGTAGTCTTCTTCACTCTGTATACCTCATCGGGCGTGGTAGCAGGCGGAAAACTGTTTGAATCTTCTTTTGGCCTTTCTTATGAAACCGGCCTGTATGTCACCACCGCTGTAGTAGTTGCCTACACCCTGGTGGGCGGTTTTATGGCCGTCAGTATGACCGATTTTGTGCAAGGCTGTATCATGTTCATCTCGCTCATTATGGTGCCCATTGTTACCGTAATGGAGCTCGGTGGTTTTGGTCAGGCGATGACCGCGATTCGCGACATCGACCCGGCGTTACTTAACGCCTTTGCCGATGCCAGTACGGCTGAAAATCTTACTATTGTGGGCATTATATCAATGTTAGCCTGGGGTCTGGGATACTTTGGCCAACCCCATATTATTGTGCGCTTTATGGCAATTCGCAGTGTTAAAGATGTCCCTACCGCACGCAACATTGGTATGACTTGGATGGTAGTATCAATTATTGGCGCCCTGATTACAGGCCTGTTCGGGCTAGCCTATGTAACGTCGCAAGATGGTGTCAGTATTGACCCTGAAACTATCTTTATTTATCTGTCACAAATATTGTTCCATCCGTTAATTGGTGGATTCCTGTTAGCCGCTATTCTGGCCGCTATCATGAGTACTATCTCTTCACAGCTTCTGGTGACCTCCAGCTCATTAACCAGCGACTTTTATCAAGCGTTTTTACGTCGCGACGCATCGGACACCGAACTGGTAATAGCAGGGCGCGCCTCAGTAGTGGTAGTGGCGGCGGTAGCCATTTACCTGGCGTACGATAGAGACAGTACTATTTTAACGCTGGTCAGCAATGCCTGGGCCGGGTTCGGTGCGGCATTTGGTCCGCTGGTATTGTTCAGCCTGTTCAAACGTGACATGACCCGTCGCGCCGCCTTGGGCGGAATGGTGGTTGGTGCGCTTACCGTACTGTTCTGGATATATGCACCGCTAACCGTTGATGGTAAGCCGCTCAGTGATTGGATGTACGAAATTGTGCCTGGATTTGTATTAGCCAGTATCACTATTTTAGTATTGTCGAAATTTGGCAAGCCAAGAGACGGTGTGGAAGATACCTTTGATGCCTTCCAAGTTAAGATGGATGAAGAGCTACGCTAAACCGTGTAGTTAACTGATAAGCGAAAAAGCCATCTCTTTGAAGATGGCTTTTTTATTGGGTAATTGGCTCACTTTCATCAGTTTGACCTATTTTACCGGTTAACTGCTAAGGTTAGTGCAGCTTAGCATTGTTTTTGCATATTCATTTTAAGCATACATATATAGCTGGTTTCCCAAATTGGGTGATAAATAGAATAACCCTAAAGGATGTGCCTTTTATAACGCTGGCATAAAAGTGCTATTTGCTATAGCAAAATCGCATAGGCTCTTATGATCTAAATATGCTAGTGTTCTATACATATAATCGTTTCGTATATAACCTTAACTATCGGACTCGAAAATGACTTCAGAAATACCGTCTATTACGCATTTGAAACAACTCGAAGCCGAGAGCATCCATATTTTCAGAGAAGTAGCCGCAGAGTTTGATAACCCTGTGATGCTGTACTCTGTAGGTAAGGATTCTTCGGTATTGTTACACCTGGCGCGCAAAGCCTTTGCTCCGGGTAAAATTCCGTTCCCATTGTTGCACGTAGACACCACCTGGAAATTCCAGGAAATGATTGAGTTTCGTGACCAACAAGCTGAGAAATACGGTTTCGATCTTCTGGTTCATAGCAATCCAGAAGGTGTTGAACAAGGCGTTGGCCCCTTTACTCACGGCAGTGCCAAGCATACTGATGTAATGAAAACCCAAGCCCTTAAGCAAGCGCTTAATCAGTATAAATTTGATGCGGCTTTTGGTGGCGCACGCCGTGATGAAGAAAAGTCACGTGCTAAGGAACGTGTGTATTCATTCCGCGACAGCAACCACCGCTGGGACCCAAAAAATCAGCGTCCTGAATTATGGAATATCTATAATTCTCAAGTGAATAAAGGCGAAAGTATCCGCGTATTCCCTATGTCAAACTGGACAGAGCTGGATATCTGGCAATACATCTATCTTGAAAATATCGACATCCCATCATTGTATCTGGCCAAACCACGTCCGGTAGTGGAGCGTGACGGTGTATTGA
Organism: Alteromonas indica; assembly: GCA_003056425.1. Taxonomy (GTDB): domain Bacteria; phylum Pseudomonadota; class Gammaproteobacteria; order Enterobacterales; family Alteromonadaceae; genus Alteromonas; species Alteromonas indica. The sequence goes on along the minus strand of PYVY01000004.1, from coordinate 158,595 downwards.
TCATGGTAGATGATGACAGAATGCCAATGGAACCAGGTGAAGAGCCGCAAATGCGTTCTGTGCGTTTCCGTACCTTAGGATGTTACCCGCTTACCGGCGCCGTAGAGTCAGAAGCTGCTACCCTGCCTGATGTTATTCAGGAAATGCTGTTGACGAAAACGTCTGAGCGCCAGGGCCGTGTTATCGACCATGATAGTGCTGGCTCGATGGAGAAAAAGAAAATGGAAGGGTATTTCTAAATGTCGACGGATATTGTCTGGCACAAATACGAAGTTAACAAGCAGACCCGGGCCGCACGCCTGGGACAGCAGCCTCGGGTACTTTGGCTAACCGGCTTAAGCGGTTCAGGCAAGTCTACTTTGGCAAACTTGCTGGAAAAGAAACTGTTTGAACAGGGCAAGCACACCTATTTGCTGGATGGTGACAATGTTCGCCATGGCTTGTGTGGTGACCTTGGCTTTTCTGACAAAGACCGTATTGAAAATATCCGGCGTATCAGCGAAGTCGCAAAATTATTTGTCGATGCTGGCACCATGGTACTGACGGCGTTTATTTCTCCGTTTCAGACCGACCGCGACTTTTGTCGTAAGTTGCTCGGCGACGGCGAGTTTATCGAAGTGTTTGTTGATACCCCGCTAGAGGTTTGCGAACAGCGCGATCCGAAAGGCTTGTATAAAAAAGCCCGCAATGGCGAAATCAAGCACTTCACCGGTATTGACTCGACGTATGAAGCACCTTCAGCACCAGAAGTGCATCTGACCTACCGGGAAGAAAGTGCCGAAGATACCGCTGAGCGGTTATATCACCTATTGGTAGAAAAAGGACTTGTATAATGGCCTTACCTGACCCGTTAGCAGAACAGGTTCTGCGCATTGCCAAACAAGCTGGCGATAAAATAATGGCTATTTATGATAGAGATTTCGCCATTTATGAAAAGCAGGATACCAGTCCGCTGACAGAAGCCGATTTAGCGGCGCATGAATGCATTGTAGCCGAGTTGGAACAAATCTCTGATCTGCCGATTTTATCTGAAGAGTCAGCCGATATAGCCTGGGATGAACGCAAAACCTGGCAACGCTACTGGCTGGTTGACCCGCTCGACGGCACCAAAGAGTTTATTAAAAAGAACGGTGAATTCACCGTAAATATTGCCCTGATTGATAACGGCGAACCGGTGTTAGGTGTGGTTTACGCCCCAGCTAAGCGCATCAGTTATGTAGGTCTTGTCGGCAAAGGTGCCTGGAGCGGTGAAGGCGAAGAGCTAACTCCCATCTCAGCACAACCACATAAAGCCGGGGATACCTGGAAAATTGTGGGTAGCCGCTCTCATCAGAGTCCCGAGATACAAAACCTGCTGGCACAGCTGGAAGGTGAAACTGAATTGGTTGCGATGGGTAGTTCCCTGAAGCTTTGCTTAGTTGCAACCGGTGAAGCGCATTTGTATCCCCGGCTTGGCCCGACGTCTGAGTGGGACACCGGTGCTGCCCATGCTGTGGCGACCGCCGCGGGGGCAAAGGTGACCGTTCTTGACCCACAAAATCCATTAAATTCTGATGCAGAAAATCTTACTTACAATCAGAAAGAGTCTGTGTTGAACCCATTTTTCCTAGTGAGCGCATAAGCATGAATAGTGAAAACAGTTTATTGAAAGAAGACGTTCTGGCGTATCTGGAACAGCATGAAAAGAAAGATCTGTTACGTTTTTTAACCTGCGGTAGCGTAGATGACGGTAAAAGCACCCTGATTGGTCGCTTGTTACATGATTCAAAAATGATTTATGAAGATCAGTTAGCCGCGGTAACCAAAGACAGCAAAAAAATGGGTACCACGGGCGAAAAAATTGACCTGGCACTATTGGTTGATGGTTTGCAGTCTGAGCGTGAGCAAGGTATTACCATTGATGTGGCATACCGTTACTTCTCTACTGACAAGCGTAAATTCATTATCGCTGACACGCCGGGACACGAGCAGTACACCCGTAACATGGTGACGGGCGCGTCTACCTGCGACCTGGCGATATTGATGGTTGATGCCCGCGCAGGCGTGAAGACGCAAACCAAACGTCACTCGTTTCTAGCCAGTTTGCTGGGTATCAAGCATGTAATCGTGGCTATCAATAAGATGGACTTGATTGATTACAGCGAAGAGAAGTATGAAGAAATCAAACAACAGTACCTGGATTTTGCTGCGGATCTGAATATTCCTGATATTCGCTTTATCCCTATCTCAGCGTTAGATGGTGACAACATTGTTAACCGTAGTGAGCATACGCCTTGGTTCAAGGGCACGCCTTTGATGGAGTTGCTTGAATCAATTGAAGTGGGTAAATACGTTAATGTTGATGATTTCCGCTTCCCGGTACAATATGTAAACCGTCCTAACCTTGATTTTCGGGGTTTTGCAGGCACCGTAGTATCTGGCCAGGTTAAGCCAGGCGATGAAGTTACTGCCTTGCCTTCGATGAAAACCTCAAAGGTGAAGTCTATTGTGACCTTTGAAGGTGAACAGGATCGTGCTTATACCCCGCAAGCGGTAACCCTGACCCTGGAAGATGAAATTGATATTTCACGTGGCGATATGATTGTAAAATCAGAGAATCTACCCATGTTATCAAGTCAGTTTAAAGCGCACCTGGTCTGGATGGCTGAAGAGCCTATGATGCCAAACAAACAGTATAGCTTTAAGTTTGCTACCAAGATGACCACCGGTGCTGTGGCGCAGGTTGAATATCAGATTGATGTGAACTCATTAGAGCATAAAGGCGCAGCGCACCTTAACCTGAATGAAATTGGTGTGGTTGATCTTAAGTTCACCCAGCCGGTTATCTGTGACGGTTATGATCGTAATCCTGGTACTGGCTCGTTCGTGGTCATTGATCGCATGACCAATGGTACGGTAGGCGCAGGGATGATTATAGACGAGCTGGCAGACGACAAGAAACATCAGACCCCTGATTTTTCTGCCTTCGAGCTGGAATTTAACGAGCTGGTTCGCAAGCATTTCCCACACTGGAATGCACTTGATATCAGCAAGCTGTAAGTTCAGGTCCTAAAAATTTATGGATGTTAATCAGGTTATAGTGCTGGGGGCTTTCTTCAGCACTATTTTTGCGTTGATATTTACCAATCGACAACCTGCAACGATTTTTGCCCTGGCTATGCTGGGGCTACTCGTTACACAGCAAGTTAGCTTCGACGATATTTTACAAAATCTGACCAACAAGGGGTTGATCACACTGATACTGCTACTACTGGTAAGCAGTGCCATTGATAAAACCGCGCTGATAAAACGTTTAGGCAGAAAACTGGTTACCGCCAGTTTTACCGCGTCTTATTGGCGTTTATTTGGTCTGACATTTTTCTCCTCGGCCCTTCTAAACAATACCGCTATTGTGGCGAGTTTGATTGGCCCGGTGAAACAAAACCAATATCATCCGGCTTCACGGCTGCTGATTCCCCTATCCTATGCGGCTATTTTAGGTGGCACAGTGACCTTAATTGGTACCTCGACCAACCTGATTGTAGATAGCTTTTTGCAGGAACATGGGCATCCGGGATTTGCCTTTTGGGACTTTACCATATTCGGTCTCACGGCGGGGTTAGCGTGCGGCGTATTGATGTTTTTCCTTAGCCCACTCTTACCTTCTATTGCCAATAAAAAAAGTGACTACCATTCCTATACGGTAGAAGCCGAAGTAGAGTCTGACTCTGAACTTATTGGTAAAACGGTGGAAGAAAACCACCTGCGTAATCTGCCTGAGCTATTCCTAATTGAGGTTATTCGGGATGGTCAGCTTATCTCGCCTGTCTCACCTGATTTGGTGATCATGGACGCAGATAAATTGATTTTCTCCGGTAACGTGCAAAAGCTAGACAACTTAAGTCATATTAAGGGGTTAACAACATTTGCCGAAGCCGACGGCATATTGCGCGAAAACCTTACCGAAGTCATTATTTCTAACCGCGCACAAATTATTGGCCAGTCCATTAAAGCGTTGGGGTTCCGCGCATTATTTGATGCAGCGGTGGTGGCTATTCGACGAGATGGAGAACAGCTATCTGGAAAATTAGGTGAAATAAAACTGCAGGCAGGTGACTTCCTGCTGCTGGCGGCAGGGCCTGATTTTCAGTCCAGACAAAATCTGACTAAAAATTTCTTTGTGCTTTCCGAACAGAAAATTTCGCGCCCGCTAAGCAATCTTCAGGAATGGATAACGGTTGGGGGTTTCTTAACGGTAGTCGCCTTATCGGCTTCAGAAATTTTGTCGCTGGCAATGGGGCTGTTGTTCTTTGCTGCCATTTTGATTGGCTCACAGGTGACATCCCAAGGTGAAATTAAACGCAATATGCCATTAAACTTGATTGTGGTTATTGTGGGAGCATTAAGCCTGGCTACGGGGCTGGAAAACTCCGGCGTTATTAGTAAAAGTACCGAGCAGCTCATACCTTATCTGGCTGACGCTGACTGGTTTGTTGCCCTGATTGTAGTTTATTTGTCGACACTGGTACTCACCGAGTTTGTCACGAATAATGCGGCAGCGGCGCTTATGTTTCCATTTGCCTATGGGCTGGTGGGCATCATTGGTGCTCCGTTAATGCCGTTTGCTCTGGCCGTGGCCTTTGCTGCTAGCGCCAGTTTTATCTCGCCCTACGGTTACCAGACCAATCTATTAGTGTTCAGTGCGACCAATTATCGGTTTAGTCACTTTGTGAAATTTGGAATTCCAATCTCTATTACCTATTCCACAATCGTGCTACTTACCCTTAACTGGTATTACCTATAGAAAAACCTAAACCTAACCAAAAGGGGCGTTCTGACGAACGCCCCTTTTTTTATAGGTCGACCCATTAAAGCACGTGCTTAGCGAGGCTTACTTTTGGCTGGAATAAGGGTGCCAGCCATTTACATGTTAGCGAAACAGCACCTTTTCTTTATTAAACCAGTGTACGCAAAACACTAGTAAGCCGCCGCCGATTACGGCGGTAGAGCCAAAGATACCTATTAGCTGATAGTAATCCATGGTCCCTTTGATCAACTCTTTCATAGCCAATGCGACGTTGGTTAACGGCACCCACGCCCAGATCCCTTTTAGTTCAATACCGGGAAGGGTCGCCATAACAATAGGCACAATAATAACCATCACCAATGGCCCCATATAGCTCTGGGCTTCTTTAAATGTTTTGGCATAAATCGATAAACTGAGCAATACGGCAGCAAAAATTGCCACCACCGGAATCAACATTAAAAATATCAGCAGAAAGTCTATCAGCCCGATAGCGCCCATAAAGTTTGTTACCACTTCAATTGCCATGCTTTGGCCCACCAAGATCCCCCACACGGCCATACTCAATACACTAATCAACGCGGTGGTGACGCCGGCGGTAGCGATAGTTAAAAATTTTCCCAAGACGATTTTATGGCGATCAATAGGTGAGATTAATAAGGTTTCCAGCGTCCCCCGTTCTTTCTCGCCAGCGCCTAAATCAGCGGCGGGTATCATGGCCCCTTGCAGACATAAAATAAATATGACATACGCCACCAGACCGCCCAGCACCTCGCCGATATTCTCGCGTTCATCAGCCACATTAATATCTTTGATAACAATAGGAGCCATAATAGCCGACTGCTGCGCCGGGGTAATCTCAAGCTTATCAAAGGCAGCGCGCTGGTTTGCCTTAGCAATCGGGTCTATAAGTGTATTTAGTCTGGCTTCAATAGCATTAAATCCTGCCCCGTTATAATAAAGCTCCAGGTTATTATTACCTGCCTGCAATGGGTCTGCATCGTAGTCAGGTGGCACCGCTAAGACAAAATCAGCGCCGTCTGATTTCACCCAGCTGTCGATACTGGTATTGGCCGGTAAACTCAACCGCTTGAAACCATCAGCTTTGGCCAACGCGGCATCTATCTGTGGGGCGGCTTCAGCATTAACAATGGCATAGGTCAGAGTTTTACTTTGGGCATCCTGCGCTGCTTTAGTAGAAAAATACGCTACTGCCCCAATAATTAGCGGGAAGATTAACAGGGGTAACAGAATCATGAAAAACATGGTTTTTCGGTCTCTGACCACTTCTTTCATTTCTTTAATAAAAACCATCCACATTATGCATCTCCTGTCGCGATCACTGCCATAAACGCTTGATGAAGCGAGCCAGGGGCAAGCGCTTTAAAACGCGTTAACGTATCGTCAAATTCGGTTTGGCCATGATGAATAACCGATACCCGGTCACATAGTTGGGCAACTTCATCCAGATGATGAGTGGAAAAGATAACGGGGATTCCTTGTTGTTTGAGTCCTTCGATAAATGCCAGCACGGTTTGCGCCGCCATAATATCCAAGCCAGTAGTCGGTTCGTCCAATACCACCAGCTCAGGGCTATGAACTACCGCACGGGCAATCGCTGTTTTTTGTTTCATGCCGGTAGAATAGTTATCACATTTTCGGTCTAAAAATGTGTCGAGTTCCAATAATGACGACAAGGCTGAGATTCTTTGCTTAATAGCAGAGGCGCTCATTCCATGCAGTTGACCAAAATAGGCAATATTCTCACGGCCGGTTAAGCGCCCATAAAGGCCAGTAGCGCCTGATAAGAAACCTATACTGCGACGGGCAATTAGTGGCGTTTTAACCACGCTTTTGCCAGCAATCTTTATATCTCCACTATCTGGCTTCAATGCCGTAGAAAGCATCCGTAAAGTGGTGGTTTTGCCGGCCCCGTTGGGTCCTAGCAGACCTAATACTTCACCGCTTTTACACGTGAGCGAGACATTTTTTACCGAGTGAAAATACTTACCTTGTAAACGGGGATCTTTACGTTCTTGCTCGCTGAGCTTTTTCGGGTTTTCCACTGCAAATTTTTTTGCCAGATGGGTGATTTCTATCATTATATCGGATACTCCCTTATACACTTTCCAGTAGTCTATCTTAATTTATTCAAATTACAGCACGGTAAAGATTTGCTACAAAGTGTGTCAGGTACAGTACACAAGCAAACAAAAAAAGGTATGCTTTACACCACTTAACAGTGACGAACCACGAAAAAGGAGCATTGGATGCACACTGTCGCGAATCCGATTCAGGCTTGTAACGAAGTATTTTTCCGGCCGAACGGCGTATTTTATACCCTCACCAATAAAAATAACTGGTCGTGGGTGCCCTTTATTCTGGTTGTGCTGGCTACCACCCTGCCCGGCTATCTTTATTTTTCTTCGGTCGACTTTAGCTGGTATGTAGACTTACTGACCGCCGGGTTAGGCGACGTCAGCCCGGCTGAAATAGACCAATTTCGCCAGAATCAACAGCGGGAAATGTATGTGATAATGTCACTGGTTGGGCCGTTAATCGGCTTACCGATATTTCAACTATTGGTGGCGCTCTATCTTCACCTTGCCACCAAAGCTGATGAGCAAAATGTACAGGGATACACCGACTGGTATGGTTTTACCTGGTGGACCAGTATGCCGCTACTGCTGTCTTCGCTGGTGTCGGCTATTCTCATCGCCCTCGCCAGTTCGGCGCAAATCAGTCCGAATATCATGCAACCGCTGTCGTTGGCTTATTTGCTGGATGTTTCACCCGCTTCCGATTGGATAAGTATTGCCGGCTCAGTCTCGCTTATCACGATTTGGACAATTTATCTGACCACCGTAGGTATCACCCAGTGGACCAGTTATAGTGCAAAAAAGGCGCTAATTATTGCCGCCGCGCCGTATATTATTATTTATGGGGTGTGGAGCCTTATTAATATTCTGGGGTAAAACCGTAGCACCGCCATTATTTGCCTAAAGGTAGCTGTATGGTCTGCCCTTTACCCGGGGGCAATGGCCGAAAGTAATCCTGGTTGGCATAAAAAGCGGCGTCTTGCAGTGGGTACCAGCCAGGTACCCCTAATAACGGCAGCGGGGGCATGAGGCGGGCCGGCTTGAAGTTATCTAACTGCTGAATACGGGCGAGTAATGCCTGATCTAATTGCTGTCGCTGCTGCCAAGGCGGTAAGCCAGCAAAATCATCTTCCACCACTACCGCCAGCCACTTGCCGGTTAATCCTACAAATGGCTGTAACATCATTTCCAGGTTGGCGTGCCCGAAAACAAAAGGCAACAGCGTGTTCTGCCACGCTTGCCTATTTTCGGCAAAAGCTGGTGCCCATTGGTGAGTGGCCAGTAAGTTTAACAGGTTATTCGCCTGCCCTACCTGCCCCGCGGGCACAGCTAGTACCACACCACATTCGTCAAAATGGGTTATGTGATTACGCCGCGCGGTACGCGGATGTACCCCATGAGCGGTGATGTCCTGCATGTGCAAAGTATTCAGGTACCGCTTTGTAAGGGGAAATTGTAGCCATATACAGGCGTTAAACAAATCGTGCCAACTTTGTTCGCGAGTAGGGATGGTCTTATCCTGTGCGATGATCTGTTCGTAATAGCGGGTTTCACTAGTCGCATAACCGCCCTGATCTTTAAACGCAGGTCCCTGCCAATCGCCCGGTCTGTGATGCTGGGAAAGGTGATTTAATACCTCAGCGTCAGGGAAGCGAGTGCTGGGTAGTAAGCCAAGCAAATCTAATGTTGCAGTGACGGGCGCAGCGGCAACGTGACGCAATTGCTCAGGTTGCCAGTGTAGCTGACTTGAATTCATAAATGGCTATTGGTTCGCTGTTATTGTTTCTCTATACTGGGGCGCTATTGTAGACAAACAGAGACTAACAATGAAAAGAATTCTCTTATCCGCGCTGGTACCGGCCCTGATCGGTCTGAATGGCTGTTCTGATAGCCAGAATCCCGCTTCCACGGCGACAGACCAGACGCAAACAGCACCTTCAAACTTTGATGAAGTCTACGCGGCCATCGATGCAGACAAAATTGAAGCTCCCTTGAAAACACTGGCTTCAGATGCATTTGAAGGACGTCTTCCCACCACCGAAGGGGAAAAGAAAACCCTCGACTTTTTGGTGTCATCTTTCAAAGCGGCCGGGTTTGAGCCGGGTAACAAGGGAAGCTTTCTACAACAAGTTGATCTGATGGAAATTACCGCTAATCCTGATATGCAAATGACTATCGGCAGTAATACCTTTCGCTATAAAGAAGATATGGTAGCTTCCTCTAAGCGAGAGCAAAACAAGGTATCGCTGAATGAATCAGAGCTGGTGTTTGTAGGCTATGGCGTGAACGCTCCTGAGTATGATTGGAATGACTATGAAGGGCTGGATGTAAAAGGAAAAACCGTAGTTATACTGGTTAATGACCCCGGATTTGAAAACCCTGATGGCGATAAATTTCAGGGCAAAACCATGACTTACTATGGTCGCTGGAGTTACAAATACGAGGAAGCCAGCCGTCAGGGTGCTGCGGGTGCATTAATAGTTCATGAAACCGCCCCAGCCTCTTACCCTTGGTCAGTGGTCGCCAATAGCTGGAGCGGACCGCAATATGGGCTGGTTAGCAATGATGCGGGCGCTAGCCGGGTAGCTGTAGAAGGTTGGTTAACTCGAGATGCCGCGAGTAAAGTGTTTGCTGACGCCGGGCTGGATTATGCAGAACAAAAAGCAAAGGCGCTGAAGGGGCCGTATCATCAGGCGCTGGATTTGTCCGCTTCGGTTACTGTAAACAATACATTTAAAAAGTCGAAAAGTTATAATGTTATTGCCACCTTGCCAGGCAGTGAAGAACCCGATGAGCATGTTATTTACACCGCTCACTGGGATCATCTGGGCAAAGATGACAGTTTAAAAGGCGACAACATCTATAACGGTGCTCATGATAACGCCACCGGCGCTGCGGCCAGTCTGGTCATGGCCGAAGCATTTAGCCAGTTATCCCCCCGCCCGGCCCGCTCGGTCAGTTTCTTGGTGGTTACCGCTGAGGAACAAGGACTGTTGGGGTCAAAGTACTATGCCGACCATCCGGTTATTGCTATTGAAAACACCGTTGCCAATATCAATATGGACGCCATGAATGTACTGGGTAAAACCAAAGATGTGGCGGTGGTAGGCCAGGGAAAATCTGAACTGGAAGACTACCTTAAAGTAGCGGCTGAACGTCAGGGCCGTTATTTAACCGGTGAAGAACGCCCTGAAGCGGGATCTTACTATCGCTCAGATCACTTTAGCTTCGCCAAACAAGGCGTGCCGGCGTTGTATGCTGAAGGCGGTGCTGAACCTTATGATGAAACCACGGCGAAATACCGTAAGCGCATGAATGTGATTGTGACCGGCTGCTATCATCAGGTGTGCGACGAGTTCCGTGATGACTGGGATTTAAGCGGTATTGCACAAGATACTCAGCTCCTGTTTGATGTCGGTGCCCAGGTAGCCAACACCGACAAATGGCCACAATGGCGGGAACAAAGTGAATTCCAGCGCGCCCAGTAAGGCACGTCGATACGCGCGTTTTGGTCGCGCGTAAAATAGTGCATTTTTACCAAATACAACGCCCCGCCCACCCGGGTGGCGCGTTGTTTTGTTAATAGCCTGAACCCAGGATGCAACGGCGGCGTTAATTAGCCAATTAATATGACTTATGCCGAGAATCTTCTTGCAATTTTCTCACAGGCTGGCACATTCAATAGCACGCGGTAGCAACATACTCATAATAATACGTCCCTCCGCCTTCTAGCTTTTTAAAAGCCGACAGAAAAAATAAATCCTAATTTCAACTTGTGATAAGAGAGAACCCGTTTTATGTGTGGTATTTTCGGTATCCTGGATATTAAGACCGATGCGTCTGAACTCAGAACCCAAGCGCTGGATCTTGCAAAACTGCTGCGTCATCGCGGCCCTGACTGGTCTGGCGTCTGGAATAATGACAATACCATCCTGTGCCATGAGCGTTTGTCCATCGTTGATGTAGACACCGGTGCACAACCGCTTATTAGCCAGGATAATCAACAGATCCTGGCAGTGAATGGCGAAATCTACAATCACAAGCAACTGGCGGCAAACCTCGATACACCTTATACGTTTAAAACACGTTCAGATTGCGAAGTTATTTTGCCGTTATTTAAGCAACAGGGCCTGGAGTTTATCGATAAGCTGCAAGGTATGTTTGCCTTTGTATTGTATGACGATGAGCAGGACGCCTACCTGATTGCCCGCGACCACATGGGAATTATTCCCTTGTATACCGGCTACGATGAACATGGCAACTTCTATGTTGCATCAGAGATGAAGGCCCTCGCACCAGTATGTAAAACCATTAGCGAATTCCCCCCTGGACATTATTTATGGAGCAAAGATGGCAAGCTCACTAAATACTATCAGCGGGATTGGATGAGCTTTGATAACGTAAAAGACAATGAAACCAACCTTGATGATTTGAAAGCCGCATTTGAAAAATCGGTAAAGTCACATCTGATGTCTGATGTGCCTTACGCTGTATTGCTCTCTGGCGGACTGGATTCTTCGTTAGTGTCGGCAGTAGCGGCAAAGTATGTTGCAAAGCGTGTTGAAGATGAAGATCAGACTGAGGCCTGGTGGCCTCGTTTGCATAGCTTTGCAGTGGGCCTGGAAGGCGCGCCTGATTTGGTAGCTGCAAGAAAGGTAGCGGAAATGATTGGTACGGTGCACCATGAGGTAAACTTTACCATTCAGGAAGGTCTGGACGCGCTACGGGATGTCATTTACAAGCTGGAAACGTATGACGTGACCACCATTCGGGCTGCTACCCCTATGTATCTGATGAGCCGTCAGATAAAGGCAATGGGTATTAAGATGGTACTTTCAGGTGAGGGCGCCGATGAGATTTTTGGTGGTTATTTGTATTTCCACAAAGCCCCTAATGCCAAAGAATTTCATGAAGAAACGGTAAGAAAACTTGAGCGCTTACATATGTTCGACTGCGCTCGCGCCAATAAAGCCACCTGTGCCTGGGGCGTGGAAGCACGCGTTCCATTCCTTGATAAAGAATTCCTCGATGTCGCTATGCGGTTGAATCCTAAAGATAAAATGTGCGGCGATGGAAAAATGGAAAAATGGATTTTACGTAAAGCCTTCGATGATGGCAGTACCCTGCCAGAAGAAGTGCTGTGGCGCCAAAAAGAACAGTTTGGAGATGGCGTAGGCTATTCCTGGATTGATTCTCTGCGCGAGTACGTTCAAACAGAAGTTTCCGATAAACAAATGGCTACGGCAGAATTCAGGTTCCCGGTGAATACCCCAGATACCAAAGAAGGTTATTTCTACCGTACCGTTTTCGAAAGCTATTTTCCGCAGGAAAGTGCCGCCCGCTGTGTACCTGGAGGTAAGTCAATTGCCTGTAGCACCGCCGAAGCACTGGAATGGGACGAGAGCTTCAAAAACAATGCTGACCCGTCTGGCCGGTCGATGAAAGGTGTGCACGCTAACGCGAACAATTGACCCTAAGTTGATATCAAGTGTCCGTATTCGCATTAATGCGATTATGGTATTCTAAAAGCTCGCATTCCGCGGGCTTTTTTTTAACATACAGAAAACATATATTTTTCAATTAGCCATACCATTTTTGTAGGTTGAGACTGATCCGAGCGAACCAAAGTGCTATATAAACCGCGAGATTAATAAAAAAGGGTTGCTACTGATTTATCGATGGCAATTTTAAAGGAAAAGTATGCTTAAACAGGCGACACTATCATTAGCCATCGCAATGGCTTTTGCTCAAAACGGATTTGCCGCAGAACATGCTGATTACAGCACCAAGAGCGAAACAGTTAATACTGTAGATGCCGGCAGTCTGGAAAATGCGCTGAACTATCAGTCAGACATTGTTGTTAACGATACAGCCTATCAATTTGAAAACAGCAAAACAGACCGGTTCGGTACCACCTACATCTATGCGTCTACCAGCAACAGTAACAGGTTGTGGGTAAGGCAACAAAACGACACAATTAATGCCACACTGTTTGATAATGGTGTGCAAAAAACCTTAAGTGTGAGCAGCAATTCTGCCACCTTAACGCAATATAAATTGCATGCAACCGGCGCGGAGCCTGTCACCCCAATGGTGGCTTCTACTACGGCCTCACCGGCATGGGTTTCCATGCGTCCGCAAGCCGCTAACAGCATCAGTGTCAATGCCGAAGATGGCTTTGAGTCGACAGATGCGACCGGTGCAACGTTCTTTATTTCGGCTGCATCCTTTGTGGAAGCAGAAGCCACTGCTGCCGATACTGATACTGACACCAGCCCCTTAGCTATATTAGCTCAGGATGTGGAAGTATTTAACAACGCGCTTGTCGAGGCTGGCGTAACCTCTTTTTCACTAAGCCCCACTAACTTTTATCTTATTGAAGATGACGACGGGGATTTCTTTGGTGATGACGATGTTATGGCCAAATCTGAGTACGGCGCGGGCGAATCAGATTTTATTAACACGGTACATTTAAGTGATTTTGACGATGGTACATTTAGTCGGGCGAACTCGCTGGTAGTGACCGACAGTGATGAATCCCGTGTAGGTCAGTTTCTATATTTCTCAAAAGATTCTCACCTTCGTTATAAGCCCTTTAGCAGCTCAAGTCTGGCCCATGCTTTTGGTCATAACCTTGGCCTGAACCACGAACGAAGTTCACTGGAACAAGTTGTGGCCGGCGCGCTGCCTTATGCATTTGTTGAAGATGGCGTGGTCGCCACCTTGATGGCATCGGACAATGATCAGGACGCTACACGTGTGGCTCTGTTTTCTGATCCGTCCAAAACTGCAGAAGGCGTCACGATTGGTGTAAACAGTGGTAGTGATACCGCTGATAACGCACAGTTTTTACGTAAAGCTGGGCCGATACTGGCAAATTCGACGAACCTGAAAAGCGACTCGTCTTTGCAAATAAGCGATTCAAGTGTCACATTGAGCTGGACCCCGTTACCGGGCAACATTGAACAAGATATTTTCAATTCCAGCTATAACTGTAATTTGTATCGGGCTGATATTGACGCCTATACCGTGAACAGTAATGTGCCGTTTGACGGCAATACAACAGCATCAAGTGCGTCGATAGACCCGGACACAGATGGTTGTCTTATTGTTATTAACTGGGTTCAGTTTGACGACAATACGCTACCTATTATTCGGGCGATGCAAGAGTACCGCGGTAATTCACAGATTCATGTGGATAATATCAACGTTTCAACGGTACCAGGCGCATCTACATCGGTGCCAATTTATGTAACTGATGCTAACGTCAACAACGCTGACCTGGATCTGTATATTGCTAAATTGGTCAATGTTCAGTACACCAATGTGCCCTATGACGATACAAGTGCGGCAGCCGACATCCGTAAATTCTTAACGGCAACGGTTACCGGTTCTGGCAACAACCGTACCCTCACTATTGATATTGATAGTGATTATCGGAACGCTTTGGAGTGGATTGCTTCGCTTAACGCTACCGAGCTACAGCCGCAATTGGTTACTATGTATGTGAATTTGGCCGGTACCACCGACACCTATTCATTGCACTTAGATATGCGCGGCTTGTTTAATGCCGTACCACGTGCGTATAGCGAAAAGTTAGTAGGTAAGGCTACCAGCAATGGCGGTGACGTTGCGGTGACGGTGACGGAAACCGTCGCGGCTGAAGATGTTTCTGTTACTGTGCTAACCGAAGGCTTTACGGACTGGACGCCTGAATTTGACGTTGCATCGGCAAATGGTGAATCGACGGTAACTGTGACGGCCCCGGCAGATTTGTTCGATGGTAAAGACAGTCAGATAGTAATGCTTAAAGTGGGCTTCGGCAGCGACTATCTCTATAAAAACGTAGGTTTTGTAGCTTCTGACGATACCGGTTCAGGTGGCGACAGCGGCGGTGACGCTGGTGGTGATAGCGGCGGCGACTCGGGTGGCGATAGCGGCGGCGACTCGGGTGGTGATAGCGGCGGCGACTCTGGTGGTGATAGCGGCGGCGACACTGGTGGTGATAGCGGCGGCGGTACTACCAGCGGTGGCGATTCTGGAGGCGGTGGTTCGCTTTCAGTATTGGGCTTATTATCGTTGGCTCTGATAGGTTTACGTCGCCGTTTTACGGTGAAAAGAGCCTAAACAGTTAATAAAATAATAGAAAAAGGGTGGTCCTATGACCACCCTTTTTTTTAAAATAAAAATAAATATTTACAACCCATACCGCCGGTCGGTAAAACACGTTTGCTGTTTCCAGGGGCTATGCTATGTGATGGCCTGTCAGGGTATAGGCGCGCAAAAAAGGTCCCCCAAAGCCTGCTGACATTGCGCACAGCATGACCGTAGCGACGGTCGATTCTTCACCTCTAGGTTTTTTTATCTAGGGGCCTGACAACTAACTCACACCATCAGACTTAAGCTATTTAACACTCGCGGGTTTGTACCACAATCGGCTATCTTCTAACGGTGTATGTTGGGGCATCGCCGGGTTATCTAATTCAAATACCGTGCGTGAGGGTAATTCCAGATTTTTAAGCGTTTCCTGGTAAGTAGAGTTAAACAGCGCATCAAATGACCCGTCTTCAATGGCCCGTTGGAGTCCTGTTTCAATTAATCTGGCTAAGGTAACATTGCCACGGTTAACAAAGAAATACATTGCCGTGGGGTAGTACAGGCTTAATCTCGGCTCTACTACTATATCGGCGCTTAACTCTCCGCTGTCCAGTTCGTTTTGAATTTCAATGACCGACCGGGGAAAAAAGCTGGCGCGGCCGGTTTCCAATATATTAAACGCCTGAGGGTATTCCGGTACGGTAAATACGTTGAACCCATTAGCTTGTAATATCTTGGTATCAGGCCACTCTTCACCCTGTACGGGCGTTTTACTCAACAATGCCTGTTTACTATCAATGGCTCGAAAACTGGCCAATTGGCTTTTCGTCGTAAGAAAAACCCGCCAGCCTATTAGCCCTTTGGCAATGGGAATACGAATTGGCAACAGCTCTTTCTCGCGCTGGGCATCGGTCATACTCCAAACCACATTAACTTCGCGATTCTCTTTTAGCTGCCGTAACGCCTTACCTTGCAGCAAAATCCGCTCAGAGGGTAATAAAGTGTACTTAACCCCGGTTTTTTCCAGTGCCAAGGTAAGTAAAGCAATCGGATATTCAGCGCGCAGATCGTTATCAGTCAGGGGCCGTGGGTACGTAATCGTCCAGGTAGCGGCACTCACATGCACACCGCTGAGCGACATTAATAACACGCCTGCCAAAACCGTTGTCAACTTACGTCCCAGATACATACCCTTCTCTTCCCGACTATTATTCAATACCAATATATTTGTGAGTTTGTAACGACAGTCGCCAATTGCGTTCAATACATGTTTTGATAACCAAATCGGTGGCACGTTGCTGCTGCGAAATAGGTTGCAGGCAAATATGGGCAGGTAACTGACCACCCAACCGCGCCAGCAAGGCATCAAGCTCTTCAACATGGCGCTCCATTGCCACCGGATGTTTAATTTCGTTAGCCCGGTGTAATGCGCTGGTGAGTACCCGCATCCCCCCTTTCATATCAACTTTCGGTGAGACCGTAACCCATGTGTCGTCATCACATTTCACCTCATAAGTACCGCTGGTTTCAATTTGGGTGGAATAGCCATGTTGATGTAACAAACGGGTTAGCGGAATCAAATCATACATACATGGCTCGCCGCCTGTAATGACAACATGTTTCGCGGTATACTTTAGCTGTTCAAACAAGGCCAGCACAGCATTTTCGTCTGCATCAAAATAGGCTTCACTTTCCTGTGGTTTTTCTACCACCGCCTCTGCGGTAGTTAAAAAAGCATCGTCCAGGGTCCAGGTATGCTTGGTATCACACCACGGGCAACCTACCGGGCAGCCCTGCAGGCGAAGAAATATAGCCGGAACACCAGTATGAAACCCTTCCCCCTGGATAGTTTCAAATACTTCGTTAATGCTTAACTGTTGTGTGGTCAAATCAAGCCCCTTACTGCATAGTCTGAGTGGAATTTTACCAAGATTCGGACAAAGTTGCGGGCATTATTTGAGGATAAATTTTCCATGACTGAAAATGTTGTTGTTATCTATTCCGGTGGTATGGACTCATACACCGTGTTGCACAAAGCACTGGCTCAGGGCAAACAGCCCTATGCACTATCTTTCGACTATGGCCAGCGCCATAAAAAGGAACTCGATTATGCGGCCAGTGTGTGTAAGCAACTAAACGTTCCACATAAAATTGTCGATATTTCAGCGATTAATAGTATTGTTGGTGGATCAGCGTTAACCAGTGACATTGATGTTCCTGAAGGCCACTATGAAGAGCCCAGCATGCAAACTACGGTGGTACCTAACCGCAACATGATTTTACTGTCACTGGCAGTAGGCTATGCGGTATCTCTCGACGCGACCAAAGTGTACTACGGGGCACATTCTGGCGATCATGCTATTTATCCTGATTGCCGCCCAGAGTTTGTAGAAAAAATGAACCAGGTATGTCACATCGCTAATTATACACCGGTGGAAATTGTTACGCCGTATCTGCACGAAAGTAAAATTGCGATTCTAACCGATGGTCTGAAAATGGGCCTGGATTATCGCCAAACCTGGACCTGCTATAACGGCCGCGAAAAGGCCTGTGGGCAATGTGGCGCCTGCCAGGAGCGACTGGAAGCTTTTGCCGAAAATAAGGTGAAGGATCCGTTGGAATATGAAGGGTAGCACGCCCTTAACCATAGCACTGCGCCCCGCGTTACCGTAGCGCAAATACGCTGCTTTGGAAGCCTGGCCCCATCACTAATAGGGGCCATACCTTTGTTACTTCTGGCTTTCTGCAATAAAGTAAGACAATTCTTTAATACAGTGTCGTAGAACAGGATTTAGCCGGGTGTTCTTTCCGTTCATCACAAATAATTCATGTTCAAAATTGAACAGGCTACCATTAGCGATAGGAACCAAGCCCAAGCTTGCGCCTTGCTCTTTGGCCATGAAATCCGGCAACAAGCCAATGTATTCACCCGTCATAACTGCCGACATCGCCGCGTCGTAGGAGTCGGAAAATGTTTGTATAGCTAAGCGGTGATCATCTTCAATATAATTGGCTGAAGACAATCCTGACAAACCAATAGCCGGATAATCTTCAATTTTTATCTCATCAGGCAGTTCGGTATCCCGGTAACGCGCCAACGTATGGGTAGGCGAACAATACAAACGGCCCTTACACTTCACCCCGATTGGGTGAAAAGTTACGGATTCAGGTTTTACCATATCGTAGGTGGAGATAACCAAATGGCATTCGCCGGATAACGCTACATGCTCAACTTCGTTGTACAGCCGCGTTTGTATATTGACGTGAATGTCATCGAATTTCTTCATGGTACTTTTTACCGCTTTACTCACCGCCAGGTGAATAGACAGTGGCAAACCCGACATCAGTACCAAGGTGATGTGGCCCGAATAGTCGTCATGCAGCGATTTCAGATTAAACACGAAGTTATCGAACGCATTAAAAATACGTTTGGTTTCCTGAAAGACGACTTCGCCTTCTTTGGTCATCTGAAAACCGCCGCGTCCGCGGTGGCACAGTACCAAATCTAGGCGCTCTTCAAGCTTCTTAATGGCAGCACTGATATTAGGCCGCTGCATGCGCAAAACCGGCTCTGCTGCGGTAAAGCCATTACAGCTAGCTACTGCGTAAAATACACGTAAGAGTTTAATGTCCGACTCTTGTAATCGATTCAACATGAACGCACCGTTTTAGGTATAGTTATAGATACTCTAAATGCCATAATAGGCAACCCTTAGCGGGATTACAACGGGATTTTTGCAGTTTAATTAATTCATTACCCCAATCCAAAAAAAAACACGCAAAACTTAAGTATTATGGCCGATACTGTTCTGCGCATTTTTTAGTAGGCTACTAAGATAAAGCTACTACCTGTTTACGTAAGGTTTCCACCTCATCGCGTATCGAGGCCGCTTTTTCAAATTCCAGCTCGCGGGCCGACTCAAACATCTGTTTTTCTAATTCCGCTATACGGGCCATAAGATCGGTAGGATTGATCGTATCCTGACCTTTTTTCTTATCTCCCATTTTGCGTAAACGTACCCTGCCCGGATCGCTGTTTTTACTATCACCAAGATCCATAATATCGGTAATAGGTTTGTTCAAGCTTTGCGGGGTTACGCCATGCTCCAGATTGTACGCTTCTTGCTTTTCCCGGCGCCGGTTGGTTTCATCAATGGCTTTTTGCATTG
This sequence comes from Alteromonas indica, assembly GCA_003056425.1. Classification (GTDB taxonomy): domain Bacteria; phylum Pseudomonadota; class Gammaproteobacteria; order Enterobacterales; family Alteromonadaceae; genus Alteromonas; species Alteromonas indica. The sequence goes on along the minus strand of PYVY01000004.1, from coordinate 139,447 downwards.
ATTTAGTAATCGTGTCGCCATACAAAATAGCTCTGCCGTTTAGATGGCGCGCGGCACGTCCGATAGTCTGTATCAAAGAGCGCTCGGCACGCAAGAAGCCTTCTTTATCTGCATCAAGAATCGCCACCAGCGAAACTTCCGGCATATCCAGACCTTCACGTAATAGGTTTATGCCGACCAATACATCGAATTTACCCAACCGCAAATCGCGGATAATTTCCATCCGTTCTACCGTATCGATATCTGAATGCAGATAACGCACTTTCACGCCGTGTTCGTTAAGGTATTCACTTAAATCTTCTGCCATACGCTTGGTCAGTGTAGTAATAAGCACCCGCTCATCTACTTCAACCCGTTTATGGATTTCGGATAATACATCATCCACCTGCGTGGCGACCGGGCGAACCTCAATTTCCGGATCCAGCAAGCCCGTGGGACGAACTACCTGCTCGACAATATCGTTATCGCATTTTTGTAACTCATAGTTACCTGGCGTAGCTGAAACGTATACTGTCTGTGGGCAAATTTGCTCAAACTCATCAAATTTCAAGGGCCGGTTGTCTAACGCTGAAGGCAACCGGAAACCATATTCAACTAACGTTTCTTTGCGCGATCGATCGCCCTTGTACATTGCGCCAACTTGAGACACCGTAACGTGAGACTCATCAATAAACATCAGTCCATCGGCTGGAAAATAGTCCAGTAGCGTTGGCGGCGGCTCGCCCGGCGCACGGCCCGACAGATAACGCGAGTAGTTCTCGATACCTGAGCAATAGCCTAACTCCAGCATCATTTCCACATCAAATTGCGTGCGCTGAGAAATCCGCTGTTCTTCAAGTAACTTGTTGACGCTTTTTAGCTGATCTTTGCGATCTTTCAGTTCTTCTTTGATTTTTTCAATGGCATCAAGAATTTTTTCACGGGGGGTGACATAGTGAGTTTTAGGAAACACCGTGGCCCGCACTACGCGTTTTTCCACCTCGCCAGTAAGCGGGTCGAATAAGCTAATGTTATCAATCTCATCGTCAAATAATTCTACCCGTACCGCCTGTTTCTCAGAATCGGCAGGAAAAATATCGATGACATCGCCACGCACCCGGAAGTTGCCTCGCTCAAAAGCAATGTCGTTACGGCTGTACTGCAACTCAGCTAACCGGCGCAATATATCTCGCTGGTCCATCGTGTCGCCTTTACGCAAATGCAACAGCATTTTCATATAAGATTCAGGATCGCCCAGCCCGTATATAGCCGATACACTGGCGACGATAACTACATCTCGTCGCTCCATCAGCGCTTTGGTCGCCGATAAGCGCATTTGCTCTATATGTTCATTAATCGACGAATCCTTTTCAATAAAGGTATCGGTACTCGGAACATATGCCTCGGGCTGGTAGTAATCGTAGTAAGATACAAAGTATTCCACCGCATTATTAGGGAAAAATTCCTTCATTTCGCCATATAACTGGGCAGCCAGCGTCTTGTTGTGAGCCAGAATCAAGGTTGGCCGTTGTACCGAGGCGATAACATTTGCCATGGTAAAGGTTTTACCAGATCCGGTAACTCCCAGCAGCGTCTGCGCCACGAGTCCGCTATCCAGCCCATCAATTAACGAGGCAATGGCTTTGGGCTGATCGCCGGATGGCTGGTATTTTGAGACTAATTCGAAACCTCGACTCATGGTATAAACATTCCCCCGCGTAACGCGTTACAAAGTGTTTCGGTGTTTTTTGAGCATATGCTTGAAGGTCAGATACGAAGCAGCGGCCATAAGCACATTTGCCACTACATTTCCCCAGAACAAACCAGGCAAATCAAACAGTATACTGCCTATGTAAGAAACTGGTACGAACAAAACAAACAGACGGATGATACTGAGCACCAATGCCGTCATAGGCTGATGCATAGCATTAAGCGATGAATTAGTTAAAATAATCACCCCCTGCATGCCGTAACCTAATGGCACCACCGCCAAGAACAGTTTGATGAGTTTGGCCACTTCCTGTTCATTCGCAAAGGCCTGCGCTATCCAATGTGAAGCCGCCCACAAGGCGGCAAACACCACCACTTGCCAAATAAGGATAAATTTAAGCGCTACAGCATACGCCTGCTCAACCCGATCGTATAAATTGGCCCCAACATTTTGACTGATAATGGGTGGCAGCGTCATTGATAGCGCCAACACTACAATACTGGCAATAGATTCGAGCCGATTACCCACGCCCCAGGCCGCTACTGCTTCAGCACCATAGGTGGCTACCACCGCAGTCATTACCGCCCCGGCAATGGGCGTTAACATGTTGGCCCCGGCGGCGGGCAGACCAATTCGCATGACTTCGCGGGCGCTACGCTTAAATTCCGCAAGGTTAAGCAACCGTGGAATCATTAACTCACGGCGCACCGCCAGTAACCAGATTATCCAGGCCGCGCCGAATATCCACGCAATAAAGGTGGCCACGGCCGCGCCCTGGATCCCCATCGCAGGGATGGGCCCCCAGCCGAAAATAAAAATAGGATCCATTGCCGCATTCAGCGCGCCACCACCCGCCATAATAATACTCGGCGTACGGGTATCGCCGCAGGCTCGCAGCACACTATTGCCCACCATGGGTAAGCTTAAAAATACGCTTGATAAGTACCACACAGACATATAGTCACGAATATAGGGCATCAAGGCATCGCTGGCATTTAAATAGTGAAAAATAGGATCTATCAGGGCATAGCCCAGGGCCGCCAGAGAACCCACCAGTAATACCGATAACATCAGTGAGCCGGTAGCATACAGTTTGGAATCATTAACCGCGCCTGCCCCCTGCAATTTACCAATAATGGCTGATGTACCTATCCCTAATCCTATATTTAGACTGATTACCGTAAACGTCACCGGAAACGTAAAACTGATCGCTGCAAGCTGTTCGGTCCCCAGCATACTCACAAACAGGGTGTCGACCAGCCCGAAGCTCATCATCATCACCATGCCTACTATCATCGGTATGGTCATCCGGCGTAAGGTTTCGGCAATAGGTCCCTGGGTCAGGTTGGTATTTCGAACACGTACGGCAGCTTTATTCACTTTGCTCTCAGGTTTGGAAAAACTGGCATTATTACACCCTACTCATTACAAGTTTGAAACCGCTATTCGGCAAGCGCCCTATTTTTAACTGCCATTTAAACTAAAACTTTTATTTCTACCTTGATTGGCTGCACGTAATAGCATGGTCCCCTCCTGGCGCTCATGCGAAAGTCGTAATAATTTCACTTAGCCTTGCTCCAAACGACATTTGGTTATAAAAACACAATTTTTTGTAAATGAAAGGAATCTTATTCAGTAGTCATAAAAATGACAGTGAAGTGACAAACAAATGACACAGCTTAACGCGGCGTTAAGCTCAATTTGTGATGGCAGATGACCTTATTGACTATACCGTACACGTAAACTTTATGTAAAAATTCTCGCTTTAATCCGCAAAGTTGCATGTTGTATACAGATTGCGCGGTGAATTAACACACAAGCTAAAGATTGTCCAACAGATCAAAAGACGATCTTTCCCGGGATCAATATTATCTACGTATCTTATTGATTTTAAAAAACCAATTTTCAGATCCCATTTTCCCAACTAAATATTGACAAAGCGTGGATCGGCGATTACTCGGTTATTCAGGCGGTCTATCAACATAGTTATCCACAGTTTTAGTGGATAACTGTCTAAAGACCAGTATTGGCGGGATTTATTTCCCATTCCTGCGTCCTTTAGGTAAGTGAAGACTAACCTTTTACCCTACATAGAGTGGTTACACATTTATTAAACACTGTACATAATAACAGTATTCCAGCATTCTTTAATAGTATTTTATTATCCACAGTCATCGTTTGGTTATAAGGATACATTTTGTTATTTTCACTGTTTAAACCAGTTAAAAAAAATAAAGGACTATCATACGTTAGCTTTGTCGTTTAAAAATTAAGCATGACTTTCTGGTGGTTGAGTCAATTTTGAACTAAAACCGCTAAAAAAGTTACTTTTTAAGCAATCAGTAATTTTTTTTATTAAGTTAGTTGACAGGCAAGAGGTTGGTCTTTAATATTCGCCTCCGTTGAAAAGCTGTTCCCCCTTAGCTCAGTTGGTTAGAGCGACGGACTGTTAATCCGCAGGTCCCCCGTTCGAGTCGGGGAGGGGGAGCCAACTTTTCACCGTTTAAGACTTGTGTTCCCCCTTAGCTCAGTTGGTTAGAGCGACGGACTGTTAATCCGCAGGTCCCCCGTTCGAGTCGGGGAGGGGGAGCCAACTTGTCTTACACTCGCATTTTATAGGCTATCTGCCTTACTCTTCTCAGTAATTCTTCAGTACCCGTTTTTAAATTCTCTTCGATTTTTCACTATTTTCATCAAGTTACCCGTTTATCAGGGAATAACCTTAGTCTTATCAAGTTGTTAATCGCGGCGCAAACAGCGATAATAGTACCCATTTCGGAATAGCCGAAAAAGCACAGTCCATTATTAACTGGAATAATTCAGATTTAGCGACAGCACGGGGCGATAGTAAATAACATGACCGACTTTTTACTTCTGCTGGTAGGTACGGTACTGGTAAATAATTTTGTGCTGGTAAAGTTTCTGGGACTCTGCCCGTTTATGGGGGTATCGAGTAAGCTGGAAACTGCTATTGGCATGTCTATGGCGACGACCTTCGTGCTTACACTTGCCTCGGTGTCCAGCTACTTGGTGGAAACCTATATATTACAGCCCCTTGGTTTGGGCTATTTGCGGACCCTGGCTTTTATTCTGGTAATTGCCGTGGTAGTGCAGTTTACCGAAATGGTAGTGCATAAAACCAGCCCCACCCTGTATCGTTTATTGGGTATCTTTTTACCGTTAATTACCACCAATTGTGCGGTGCTGGGGGTGGCCTTGCTTAACCTAACTGAGCAACATAATTTTATGCAAAGTCTGATCTACGGTTTTGGTGCCGCGGTTGGATTTTCGTTAGTGCTTATCTTGTTTGCCGCCATGCGTGAACGGTTAGCCGCGGCCGATGTGCCAGCGCCATTTAAAGGGGCTTCCATAGCAATGGTAACCGCTGGGCTAATGTCGTTAGCGTTCATGGGGTTCAGCGGATTGGTGAAAATGTAATGAGTATGACAGTTGCGCTAATTGCTATCGGGTTGTTAGCCCTTATTTTTGGTTTGGTACTTGGCTATGCGAGTATTCGCTTCAAAGTGGAAGGCGACCCGCTGGTAGACCAAATTGACGAGATATTGCCACAAACCCAGTGCGGACAGTGTGGCTATCCAGGTTGCCGGCCCTATGCGCAGGCAATTGCTGATGGCGATGAAATTAATAAGTGCCCGCCAGGCGGCGAGTCGACGATCAAAAAGCTGGCCGACTTAATGGGGGTTGAGCCCAAACCCCTGGATGCTGCCCACGGTGAAGAAGACACTAAAAAAGTGGCGTTTATCCGGGAAGACGAATGTATTGGATGTACTAAGTGTATCCAGGCGTGCCCGGTAGATGCCATTTTAGGTGCGGCAAAGCATATGCACACCGTTATAGTAGAAGAATGCACTGGATGTGATTTGTGCGTGGACCCTTGCCCGGTAGACTGCATAGATATGGTGCCGGTCGAGCCTACCCCCGCTTCCTGGACCTGGGATTTTACCCAGACAGAACAGGGCGATATCCCGATTAAAATGGTGTCGTAGTGATGTATCCTGATTATGATACGGTTGTAGAAAAACTGGCAACTGGTAAGCGTTATCTGTTTCCTGGTGGGGTCCACCCACAAGATCGTAAACAACTGTCAAATCAGTCTGCGATCAGTCGCCCCGCCCTACCCGACGAGCTTATCGTTCCAGTTCGCCAGCATATAGGCACACAAGGCCGTTTAAGTATTGCGGTAGGCGACTATGTAAAAAAAGGTCAGCCCCTCACCAGTAGCGCTCATCCTTTTGCTATTCCGGTACACGCGCCTACTTCGGGCACTATCCAGGCGATAAGTGACCGCGTTGTTGCTCATCCTAGTGGGTTAAGCGAACTCACCATCACCCTGATCCCCGATGGGTTGGAGAGTTGGTACCCATTGCAGCCACTGGCACAATACAAAGATTTGCCACCGGCGCAGGTGGTGGAGGCGCTATGTGATGCGGGTATTTCCGGTATGGGTGGCGCTGGTTTTCCTACCCACATTAAGGCTGCTGGCTCAAAAACCATTGAGTTTATGATCATCAATGGGGCGGAATGCGAGCCCTATATTACTGCCGATGATCGGTTAATGCGCGAGCATGCGTGGCAGGTGCGCCAGGGGATTGATGTACTACAACATCTTATTGCTCCTAAAATGGTGTTGGTGGCCGTTGAAGATAATAAACCCGAAGCCATAAAAGCTTTGCGTATTGCCTGTCAGGACAAGCCCGGTATTCAAGTGGTAAGTGTTGAAACCAAGTACCCTGCTGGCGGCGAAAAACAGCTCATTCAAACTTTGACAGGCCGGGAAGTACCTCGTGAAGGTTTACCCGCCGATATTGGTATTGTGATGTTCAACGTGGGTACCTGTTATGCGGTGGCTGATGCGGTCTTCCAGGGAAAACCTCTTATTGAACGAGTGGTTACCCTAACTGGTGAAGCACTGGACGCGCCGCAAAATGTATGGGCTTTAGTGGGCACCCCGGTAAATCATTTACTCGGGTATGCCGGTTATAACGCGCGTAAACAACAACTGCCTCAAGTGATTATGGGCGGCCCGATGATGGGCTTTACGTTAAATGATGCCCAGGTACCGGTAGTGAAGATTACCAACTGTATTCTAGTGCCTGCCGATGGCGAGCTTACCCAGGGGGAAGATGAGCGCGCCTGTATTCGTTGTAGCGCCTGTGCGGACGCTTGCCCGGCCAGCTTATTACCCCAACAGCTCTACTGGCATGCCAAAGCAGCCGAATACGAAAAAGCCGAAGAATATGACCTGTTTGACTGCATTGAATGTGGTGCCTGTGCCTATGTGTGCCCGAGTGAAATTCCATTAGTTCATTATTACCGTCAAGCAAAGTCCTCTATTCGCCTGGAACGCGACGAAAAAGCCAAAGCAGAAAAAGCCAAAGAGCGTTTTGAAGCACGAAAAGCGCGCTTGGAACGAGAAAAGTTGGAGCGCGAAGAAAAGCATCGCAAGGCAAAAGAAGCTCGGGCAGCAGCCTCGTCATCAGCTTCTGCCAGGCCAACCGCGTCTGCTAGCGCCGCCACCCAAGCCAACAGCGCGGCGGCTACCGATAGCGCTCCGAAAGACCGCGTGGCGGCCGTCCTGGCGCGGGCTAAAGCCAAAAAGGCCGCGCAGCAACAAGCGGCTTCGCCCGCCCCGGATAACAATACACCAGCAGCGGAGCCTGGCGCGTCGCAGGCAGTTAACCAACAGCCGGATAATTCAAACGCCCCTGCCGGTGATAGTAATCAGCCAGTAGACGACAAAAAAGCCAAAGTCGCCGCCGCCGTGGCCCGGGCCAAAGCCAAAAAGGCCGCACAGCAGGGTGATATAAGCGACGCTGCAGGTGATAGCAACCTGCCAGAGGACGGCCCCACGGACGACAAGAAAGCCAAAGTCGCCGCCGCCGTGGCCCGGGCTAAAGCCAAAAAGGCCGCGCTGCAACAAGCGGCTTCGCCCGCCCCGGATAACAATACACCGGCCGCCGAGCTTGGCGCGTCGCAGACAGTTAACCAACAGCCGGATAATTCAAACGCCCCTGCAGGTGATAGCAATCAGCCAGTAGACGATAAAAAAGCCAAAGTGGCCGCTGCCGTGGCCCGGGCCAAAGCCAAAAAGGCCGCACAGCAACAAGCGGCTTCGCCCGCCCCGGATAACAATACACCGGCCGCCGAGCCTGGCGCATCGCAGGCAGTTAACCAACAGCCGGATAATTCAAACGCCCCTGCCGGTGATAGCAATCAGCCAGTAGACGACAAAAAAGCCAAAGTCGCCGCCGCCGTGGCCCGGGCCAAAGCCAAAAAGGCCGCACAGCAACAAGCGGCTTCGCCCGCCCCGGATAACAATACACCGGCCGCCGAGCCTGGCGCATCGCAGGCAGTTGAGCAACAGCAGGAGGCGTCCAGCGCCCCTGCAGATGATAGCCAGGCTCCAGCAGATGATAACCACACGTCAGGGGATGGGGCAGCGGATAACGCCACACAAAAACAACAGCGTATCGCCGCAGCCATTGCGAAAGCGAAGGCGAAAAAAGCGGCGAAAGACAATGCCGGTGAAGTACCACCAGCGGCGCCGCCCCACGCTGACACAGCCAAACTGGATGCTCAACAGCAAAAGCAGCAGCGTATCGCCGCGGCGGTGGCAAAAGCCAAAGCGAAAAAAGCGGCTCGCGACAATACGCCCGACGAGAATAATCAATAAATGAAATTATATTTAAGCAGCTCGCCCCATCAGCGCGTTAAGCGTGATACCAGCCAGGTTATGCGTTTGGTCATCTATGCCATGCTACCGGCGATGATCTTGCAGATAGTATTATTTGGCTGGGGGTTAGTCTTTCAGGCCGGTATAGCGGTATTGACAGCAGTCTTAACAGAAGGTGGCATACTTTTACTGAGACAAAAACGTGTTGAACGCTCATTGGCTGATTTCAGCGCCGTACTGACAGCGCTACTATTGGCGGTAAGCTTACCTCCCACCCTCCCCTGGTGGATGACAGTTATCGGTACTTTCAGTGCCATTGCTATCGCTAAACAGCTTTATGGTGGTCTGGGTTTTAATATGTTTAATCCCGCCATGATTGGCTATGTCGTGCTACTTATCTCTTTCCCGGTAGCCATGACTATGTGGCTACCGCCAGTGGCGATGATGGCCGACCCGTTAACCTTCAGCGATACTGCGCGGCTTATTTTTACCGGCTATACCAGCGCCGGTTTTGATATTACCCAGATTAGAAGTGTCAGCGATGGCGTCACCATGGCGACCCCTTTAGATGCGGTGAAAACCGGTTTGGCTGAAGGGCGCACTTATTCCGAAGCACTGACGCAAGATATTTTTACTGGCGCATTTGCTTCTAGTGCGGGCGCCGGCTGGGCATGGTTAAGTCTGGCCTATTTGGCTGGCGGTCTGGGATTACTGGCATTACGGGTTATTAACTGGCATATACCGGTGGCAATGATAGCCAGTGTTGCTCTGGTATCCGGCCTGCTACACATAAGTGACATGGATTACTATGCATCGCCGCTCTTTCATTTGGTGAACGGTAGCGTATTAATTGGCGCATTCTTTATCGCTACCGATCCGGTATCGGCTTCTACCACTAATCGTGGCCGCCTTATTTTTGGTGCCGCGATCGGCTTTTGGATAGTGATCATTCGCACATTTGGTGGTTATCCTGATGCGGTGGCCTTTGCGGTTATTATTATGAACATGGCCGTGCCGTTAATTGACTACTATACCCGCCCGCGTACCTATGGGCATGGGCGTAAAAAGTCTCAGGCCCAAAAGAGATAGCCTGTTATGTTTAAAACAATTTCAAAAAATGGTTTGATGCTAACTGTTTTTGCACTGGTTACCACAGCGCTTATAAGCCTGACCTTTATTGGCACGAAAGACCGGATTGCAGAGCAACAACGCCAACGGTTATTGAGCGTGCTAAACGAGGTGGTACCAGCCTCGTACTATAACAATACGTTGTACAAGGACTGTGCAGTGGTACAGGACGCCGCCCTGGGAAATACCCAGCCGCATCGCGTATACCGGGCGCGACAAAATAATAAGCCGGTAGCCCTTGCCATCCAAACTACCGCACCAAACGGCTATAGCGGCGACATTAACTTGGTGGTGGGAGTGACCAGCGATCTTACTGTGTTGGGGGTGCGTGCCGTAGAGCATAAAGAAACCCCCGGGCTGGGCGATAAAATTGAGCTTGCAGTGAGTGATTGGATTCTATCTTTTTCTGGCAAGTCCTTTGATACCACGCAACAAAATGCCTGGCAGGTTAAAAAGGATGGCGGCCAATTTGATCAGTTTACCGGTGCTACCATTACCCCACGGGCGGTGGTGGATCGGGTGCGCCAAACATTGCTCTATATAGAACAAAACCAGCAACGTTTATTCAGCCAGCAAGCAAACTGTTATACTCGCGCAAACCAGCGCTAAGAGGTAATAATGAGTCAATATCAGGATTTAGCCTTTGAAGGCATGTGGAAAAATAACCCGGCACTGGTGCAATTATTAGGTTTATGCCCGCTGTTGGCTGTAACCGCTACGGTTATTAACGGCCTGGGACTGGGCCTGGCTACCACCGCGGTACTTATTGGGTCGAATATAACGGTGTCGCTGGTGCGCAATATCGTGCGCAGTGAAATTCGTATCCCCGTATTTGTTATGATTATTGCCGCCTTTGTTACCATCATTCAGTTGCTTATGAATGCTTTTACCTATGAACTTTATTTAGCGCTGGGCATTTTTATCCCCCTAATTGTAACCAATTGCGCAATTATTGGCCGCGCCGAAGCCTTTGCGTCTAAAAACTCGGTATTACCTGCCGCTTTCGATGGTTTGATGATGGGCGCTGGATTTACCGCTGTGTTGATGCTGCTAGGTGGGATGCGTGAAGTACTTGGTTCCGGTACTTTACTGGCAGGGGCCGACAGATTATTCGGCCCGGTGGCAACTAACTGGCCTATTCAGATATTTAGCGCTGAACAACCATTTCTGCTGGCCATTTTGCCGCCAGGCGCCTTTATAGGAATGGGCTTACTCATTGCCGCCAAAAATATGCTGGATAACCGAGCCGCTACCAAACAGGCTACGGCTACTGAAAAAGTCACCCGCATTCGGGTTACCGCTGAAAGTTGATACTCTGATATGAATAATACAAAACGCCGAGAAATATTGGGCCGCCTGCAAGCCGCTAATCCTCACCCCAAAACGGAGCTAAATTACACTAGCCCGTTTGAACTGTTAGTGGCAGTAACCCTTTCTGCGCAATCAACCGATGTCGGCGTGAATAAGGCAACCGACAAATTATTCCCGGTGGCAAATACCCCGCAGGCTATCTGGGAGTTGGGCGTAGAGGGTTTGAAGCAATATATTAAGACTATCGGCTTATACAATGCCAAGGCAGAAAACGTCCATAAAATGTGCGCCATTCTTATTGAACAACATGCTGGCGAGGTTCCGGAAAACCGCGAAGCACTTGAAGCACTTCCTGGAGTGGGCCGCAAGACAGCTAATGTGGTACTGAATACCGCCTTCGGCTGGCCTACGATTGCTGTAGACACCCATATCTTTCGGGTCTCCAACCGCACCAAACTGGCAGTTGGTAAAAATGTCGACCAGGTTGAACAGAAGCTACTTAAGGTTGTACCCAAAGAATTTAAAGTCGATGTGCATCATTGGCTGATTTTACACGGCAGATATACCTGCATCGCCCGCAAGCCCCGTTGTGGTTCGTGTATTATTGAAGATTTGTGTGAGTTTAAGGATAAAACTGATTAAGCGCCTGTCTCAACTTAACACGAAGCCGTTAATTGTATTGCACATAGTCGCCTAAAAGCACGAAGACGATGAATACATCAGTTGCATTACAAGCAGTGGTTTAAGCTTGTGACCCCTTCCCGGCGCGACACGATTGTATGACTACTGTGAATGCGCTCCGACCAAATCAGGTATCTCGGCTATAAAAAACACGGGCGATATACCATAACGTGCAACTAACCATGAGTATTATTTCGTCTGCCCATAGCTATCATTATTTATGATAGCTATTCAGTGCATCTTAAACATTATTGAAATTAGTGTTCTTGAGCTGTGGGGAAAGCCATCTCAATTACCAGGATAAGCGGGCAATGACATGCTTTTCATCAACATGTAACGAAAATAGCCACCCATTTCGCTCGCACAATCGTTGCACGATACCCAACCCCAAACCATATCCATGAGATAGCGTAACATCTGGCTGGAAGACGTCCTCGACAGTGTCGCCGCCCAACTGATTAGTAACTAACAACTCGCGCGGGTAGATACGTATTGAGATTGGTCCCTGACCACCAAGCGTATGCTCAAACGCATTTCTCACCAGGTTATTGACCGCAATTGAAAATGCCTGTGGGTGTCCGCGAACTGTGGGATTGGCCAGTTCGTCAATATTGACATCAAGGTATTTACCACGAAGCAGATAGCGTTGCTGCTCCATTGCTTTGCTTACTAAGGGTATAACCAAAAATTGTTCGTCATACCAACCGTCGTCCGTTTCACGAGCTAGGCATAAAAACATTTCAATCATCGTTTTCATATCGTGCGTGGCCCGTGCGACCCGATTTAACGCTTTTATATCAGCCAGCGATAAATCGCTTTGTTCCAAGATCTCAAGGGCGCCCATAATGACTGTAATGGGCGTTCGTAACTCATGACTGGCGGAGTTGGTAAAATACCGCTCTCTCTCGACAAACGCACTAATGCGTTCAAAAGTCACTTCAATTGTTCCAGCCAGCAAACCAACTTCATCATCTCCGAACCGACTCGCCTCTATGCGTTTTCGATCTTCCGCCGAAAGTTTTTCCGGATCGATATCAGCCACTGCTTTGGCAAGCTGCACAACCGGGGCGATAGCCCTGCGCATAACAAAAACGCCCAACCCAAAGCCCAGAAAACCTAACGTACCGACAACCCCAGATATAACCAAGAGTAACCACCAATCTTCTGAAGACGCGGCCTCAATACCCGCTACATCAAAGACCACATAGGCACGCTGCATTTCATTTTCGGCGGGTATTACCGCGACATGGAATTCTTCGGCACTGAATTCATACATTCCTTCCTCAGGGTGTGTTTGCGCCCACCCTCTAAGGGATTCAGGTAAGCTACTAATCTCAGTATAGCCACGCAGGTTCGTTGTTAAAGAGGGGTAGCTGTCGGCGGCTACTTGCAACTGTTGCATCATCACCCGGTCTTCGCTCAACCGGATTGCAGCAAAGAAAGCCACGCCCCAAGCGACGCTAAGTACCGCAACACATAACGCAAACGCAATGGCAACACGTGTGCGCAAACCGTACCGGTACACTAGGGTGCATCCTCTGCAATTCGGTATCCTATGCGGTGTACAGTGTGGATAAGTGCACGCTTAAATGGCTTATCTATAGCCTGTCTGAGCTTATACATATGGGAGCGCAGCGCGTCACCATCGGGGTGCTCATCGGCCCATAACAACGTCTCTAAATCATGGCGGTACACCACGGCGGGAGCCTTTTCCATCAGTCGTCGCAGCAGCTTCATACAAGCAGGCGAGAGTTCGAGGTGCCGGCCCGCCCGATGAACTTGCAGCGTAGCCGTGTTAAAACTTAGATCGCCCACAGTTAACTGGGCGTTAGCGCTACCGTTACTACGTTTACACAGTGCTTGCAGACGCGCATGTAACTCCTGTAGTGCAAATGGCTTGACCAAATAGTCATCGGCTCCCACCTCAAAGCCCTTAAGTTTATCCTCCAGTGTGTCTCTTGCGGTTAGCATAAGTACAGGTGTTTGAATGCTCGCGTCAGTGCGCAAGTTTTGGCAAAAACATAGACCATCCATCCTTGGAAGCATCAAATCCAATACAATAACATCGTACGAATTTGTCGAAGCCAGATGCATAGCGCTAATACCGTCGTACGCGAAATCCAGTATGTAGTTATACTTTTCCAGGTAGGCGGCAATGTTTTCGCATATATCGCGATTGTCTTCGACAATCAGCGCGCTTACCGGCATAGCACCAAGGGCATCTATCATCTGTGGGTTGGTTCCTTACCAAGCATAATCCAGGCGCAGACCAATCAATGGCTCGGCCTCGCTTTCGTCTTTCACTTCAACTCCTCGGCGGTAATCAAATTCGGCCTCATCACTTGATGATGCTGCCGTGACGTTGATGACATCGAGAAAGGCTGTGATATCTACGGGGCCAAACGCGCGCCGATAGTCAACACGGACGTTCACCAAACTGGAACCACTTTTACGCCCGATATTACGCTTAATAATCTCTTTGGAATAGCGCAAAGGTTGGCCTGGCCCCAGTACATCTGCATGAATAACATATTCATCGTCTGGTCTGCCAGACAGATACTTATAGCGTCCCGCGATCTTCCAGCGATCACTGATTTCCCAAGTCAAACCTAGAGTGGCGACATGTTCTCGACTAAACGCAGCCGCCATATAACCGCGGCCGTCTTGGCGGTCAATTTCAGCATCATTATAAGAATAGGTTACCGTAGCATAAAGGCCTTCACGTATTGTGCCGTTAGCTACGATATCCACACCGTACGAGGTGCCGTCACCACTATTGGCAAAGGTACCATTTGTCCTATCCAGGTCTACCACCAAATCGTCGAGATTTTGATAATACGCCTCAGTCAACACCGACCAATTGTTGCTCGGAAAATATTTTAAACCGAGACTAAAATGGGTGGTTTTTTCTGTTTTGAGGGTGTTTGTCTCATTAGCGGCAAGCTCTAAATACCGCGGCGACTGATGGAACAGGCCCGCGGTGGCGAAATATTTAACCTGCTTACCTGGCTGCCAGTTCACACTGAACCGAGGCGACGCGAAACTTTCGTCGGCAAAGCCATCCCGCTCCACGCGTAAGCCAGTGCTAAAGTCCCAATCAGCGACTTCAAAAACTTGATCTATATAGCCGGCATAACTCATTTTTTTCTGCTTTATTGACGCATTAATATATTCAGGGGTAAGCACAATAAACTGCTGATCGGCGTCTGGCCTTAAATCGTCATTATCGTAAACAAACCGGGTCCAGTTGCCCTGTAATACCGTATGGTAATCAAGTTCAATTTGCGTCAACCTCACCCCGCCAGAGACCTGTCCCCATCGATTCATGGTTTCAAAGTCACTTCGCCATCCTATTTCGGTCTCCCCCTCCCCAATAGTCAGAATATCTTCGCGTACAGGAAAGCTTGAGGCCGGCGAACCTGCAGGTACAAGATCCGGAAAAGCTTCACCCTCAGAACTTATCTTGTCGCTTTTTCGGTAGTAAATCTTGTTAGTCCAGATACTATATTCACCAACCAAAGACCGTAATGTCAGTCCATATAAGTCGCTGTCCTGAACTGAATCTTGCAGCCCGGCATCTTCGAAATTGGGCGATTCGAAAACATGAGTAACATCACGTGTATATTCTTCGTGCGTATCCATTAGCAGAACTTCAAAGGTATTACGTTGATCGACAGGTATAACCGACTTTACGATGACATCCCGCAAAACAGGCTCTCCTATATCCAGTTCTTCAATCGTTTCAAACAAAGCGCCGAAGTCCAGGCGCCGGGCAGAAACAAGTAAAGTCGCATCTTCGCTGTTAGCAAGAGGGCCATCGTACCCAACTTCGTACCCGGCTAGGTCGTAACGAAAACTTGCAGAGGGACTGGGATTACCCTCAGCGACGTCCAATTTAAGTAGTGATGCAGCCCGGCCGCCATACGCAGGGCCCCAACCCCCCGGTGAGAATTCAGCTCCCCCGATAACATTCGGCGCGAAAATAGAGAAACGTCCCCCTCCGCCAATATCCTCCTCTTCGCCCAATGTGGCGTCAAAATGAACCGCTTTATCAAAGGGAAAGTCATCTACCAGTAGCAGGTTATCTCTTGGCCCCCGGCCGCGCACGCTAAAGCTAGCGAATTCACTGGCAGATGCCAGGCCCGGTAATCCATCTAACGAAAGTAGTGGGTCTGCGCCCCCTCCGACCGCACTACGCAGCGCATCTCTGTCGAGGTAGGTGCTCGAAGCTGATGCAAATCTATCTACCTGCTTCCCCAGGACTACTATATTCTCAACTTCGACTTCCTCAAGCTGGAATACTATCTTGATATTCTTTCGGGTAACTACGCGTACACTTGGTTGAGTTACTGAGGCAAACCCGCTTTTAACCGCGCTTATCGAATAAAGACCTGGATCAAGCGACGTAACAACAATTCGACCTTGGGCGTCAGTGTTTAACTGTTTGACGGCCGAGGTTTCACGCTCCTTCAGGGTGATTTGCACGTTGGAAAGTGGCCGCTCAGTGAGCCTATCTTTAACTATGATACTCAGTGCGCCGGGTGCTTCCGCTGCGTGGGTAATAAATGGAAGGCTAATCAAGAGTGCCCATATAACCAACCATAGCCTCGGTCCGGATAGCCTATTCATATTGTCCTGCCTTACACAATTGCCGCGATACTGCGCTCGATAGCACACCCATATTACTTCCCCCCACATTGACTGAATTTATTTGAACGATAGGAGAGTAGCAAAACCAATGTGACCAAAATGTCACCGCGATGGGAGTGATATAGACAGGCCAAGACGCAAAAAAGCTTTAACTCATTTATATACCAGCAGTACAACCCTGTTTCTTGTATGTCACATGAGCAGTATTGCGAAAAATGCCTAAGCGAGGATGTGGTTATATACTTAACTTTTCATCTATCGGTGGCTCGGGTTGACGGAGCAGCCGTCTATTGTGCAACAAAGTATGGGGTAAGGGGTTCGCAGAAAGTCTTGCAATGAACGTCGCACATTTTGCAATTGCTGCCACCATTGTGGAGTTTTTTTGCAAACTGACTTTATTGACGTGTCTTCTGTGGGCTACGGTAAGGTTCTAGCTCTAGAGCACGCGGATGCGGCCACCACCTATAAGTCACAATATAATAATTATAGCCATATTCAGCCTGATGGCCCCAAAAAGTTAGCGCAACTGATTGTTAATACTGCAGTCCTTGGTCAACGCCCTGCCCGTCTCGTGGCCGGTTCAGATGCGCTTTCAATGTCTCGCGATACGCTAAAAAATCGTATGGAAGAGTTAAAAAAGCGAGCTGATCCGGCCGTATCAACAGATTTTCAGGAAGCAAAATCACTTTTTTAATCGCCACAGAAAATGTAGTTTTACTTACCAGGAAGGGGACCTGACAAGCCCATAAATTCATCCACACGCTAACTGAGAGGGTTAGCTGTAAGCGGAACCGGCGAGAAACTCTATGATTCATAGTGAAATACATCGATCCCACCGCGTTGGGTGGTTACGCGCAGCGGTACTTGGAGCAAATGACGGAATTGTATCTACGGCAAGCTTAATTATTGGCGTTGCAGCTGCAAACACTGCACATGAAGGCATACTTCTCGCTGGCGTTGCAGGTTTAGCTGCCGGCGCGATGTCTATGGCCGCTGGTGAATACGTTTCGGTTAGTTCTCAATCAGATACCGAAAATGCCGATCTTGCAATTGAGAAAAAATCGCTGGAGCAGAATTTTGAATCTGAAACAGCGGAGCTTGCAAAAATATATGAAGGCAGAGGGCTTAAACCGATACTGGCGAAACAGGTTGCTGAGCAATTAATGGCTCACGATGCTCTTGGCGCTCATGCCAGAGATGATATCGGTATCTCAGAGCGTGTTAGCCCTCAGCC
The DNA here is from genome assembly GCA_003056425.1 of Alteromonas indica. Taxonomy (GTDB): domain Bacteria; phylum Pseudomonadota; class Gammaproteobacteria; order Enterobacterales; family Alteromonadaceae; genus Alteromonas; species Alteromonas indica. The sequence continues at coordinate 122,059 of PYVY01000004.1, read as the reverse complement.
CATTCAAGCGGCGTTCTCTTCGGCAGGCGCTTTTACCCTAGGTGCTGCACTGCCATTAGTGGTGGCATGGTTTGTATCGGGTACGTTACTTATACCGGTTGTCGCAGCGTTGTCTTTGCTGTTTCTTGCCGTTCTCGGAGGAGCTGCAGCGCGTATAGGCGGCGCGTCAATTACTATGGGTGCTAGCAGAGTTGCATTTTGGGGTGCGCTTGCAATGGTACTTACAGCAGTTGTAGGTGGATTATTTGATGTGATTGCATAATAACGGCTTTATTAACGTTGGGGCATGTTGGTGAGTATAGATAGTGCCTTACCTATGGCGCGTGGGCGATAATCGCAAAGCGCTTACGTGTTTGCGTCCAGCTGACCGAAGGGAATGAACGGAACGAAGGGAATGAGGAGAATGAAGGGAACGATAACAGAGTATTGTTATGTGGTTGTCTTTCGCGCTAATTCTCGCAATATATTTATAGTGATAAACTCTTCGCTGGTTGTATATCCGTAAGCCTCAATAGCAATGCATGGCTTATTGAACATCAATAGAAATTGATTCAGATACTCTTTATCTTTGCCACTGGCGAGCTCATTTAATGTTTTTTCGCATACCAGCACACCTTGTGGAGTACTTCGTTCCTTAGCAGAGTGAAGCAAAAACCTGACTTTTTCTGCGAAAATCTTTCGCGTCTGCATTTAAGACACCTAACGCCGCGCTCTGCGGAACATTTGTCAAACAGCAGTGCTGTTTACGGCCCCCTCGTCTGGGGCACGTTTTGAAAGCCACGCGTGAAGCAAACCAGCCTGGAAAAACAGCACTGGAAGTTCAAAACCTCCTGACTTAATTATTGCCGCAATCCTGTTAGCAGGGAGAACCCCCACATCATTAGCATAGGCTTTACGCATGCGGACTATCCCCTCGGGTGGAACATCCGATGCCGTCATCATATTCATCCAGGCATGCAGCAATATTTCATATTCGGCGGTTTCTACGTCCGAAGCCAAATCAGAGCTGGCAAGGATTCCTTCTGGTTTTAGATTGCCCGATATTTCTCGAAAGAATCCAGACCGAGCTTGTTGATCCAGGATGAATTGAGACACCAAAAAGCAAGTGGCCGCATCATGCAGAGCGGCGGGTGAGAGTGTATCGAGATAGCCTTCATGAAAATAGCAACGCGAGGCAAACCCTTCCCTTTTCGCCCGTTGCCGACAAATATCCAGCATTGATCCGGAAGGCTCTACTACCGTAAATTGCCAGCTGGGGTTGCCTTTGGCAAGGTGACCCAACTCTGCCCCCGTACCCACCCCGACACAGAGAATCCGAGCGTCAGCAGGCAAGCGGGTAAACAGCGACGCTAAAAGAAAGTAGAGGCAATCATTAATCGGTGCTGATTTCGCCCACTGCGCATCGTAGTTGGCTGCCTGTTTATCGAATAATGTCTTAAGGTCGTCTTGGTGCATTCGGTTCTCTACGTTTTTTCAGCCTAACGTCTAGCTTTGGCGCACAAAACTGTGGGATACAATACCAAGCGAAGCACAGGAGCCTATGTGTTATTTTCCAGCGAACGCAGTGAGTGTGTTGATTGGCTTGTTAGCCACGCTTTGCTTACGAAGTACTTTTTTGAAACTTACGCATAGCTCTGACGACATTGATAATGGGCAATACCGAGAAGAGAACAAAAATAGCTATAAACAGTAAAAGGTTTAAATAAGCTAAGTAAACCAGGACCCCAGCTAAGAGTAGTACTACACCTGATAATAAAAAGCTATTGCCTACGTATTTGCAGAAAGCAGGTAGGTCGGCAATTTTAGAAAAGTCGATGCCGTTAAGCACATCTGCTTTTTGCTTGAAGGTAAGCAGATAGCCTATGAGTAAATATACAAAACCACTCAAGCAAGATATTGAAAGTATTAAAAAGCTGGCTTCCATAAAAAGTCCTTTTTTTATTGGCTAACACCTTACTATAAAGCCCTCTCAGTAGTTACACATCACCTTATGGGCGTTAATAAATGGCTCAAAGTCCCCTCTTAGAGAAAACAAGAAAAGCGCTTGGAGCGAAGCACTACACAATTCAAAATGAAATAACCTATGTTTTGGGGCTTAAGCGATTCATTCTGGTTAATCAGCAGCGCCATGTAACGTTATCAAAGCAAAATCTGACATTGTGCGCAATTTTTTTATATAAAAGTATGGGTTTAAGCAATAGCGAAGAGTGTCACCAGACGCCGAAATAGCAAGCGCCCTTTAACGACTACCTGTTGTTCTGCCCTACGAAAAAGTATTGGCTATTATTAGCTATAGGAGCAAAAAATACCGACTGGGCTGTTTGCTACTGGGTAGCAGGAGATTAAGAAAAGCTAGATGGCTAACTGCGCATACAAGACATCGATTGCCCAGCTAAGCGCGACTTTGTATTTCGCGGCAAAGGTGGCAATGGCGGCAAAGGTGGCAAAAAGAACCTGGCAATTTTCAAACACGCATAGGGTAATACCGAAGACATTATCCTTTACACAGCGAGGTGCCACTTTTGATAATCTGTTACGCATACGTATGTTGATAGGCCTTTAACGCTGAATCGATTACTCTTTCTTGTTTTACCGTAGGGATAGAATCATGAGCGAACATTATGCATTAACAAATAAAGTGGCTATCGTTACCGGCGGCGCCAAAGGGTTGGGTAAAACCCTGACCGCCAGTTTGCTAGCCAAAGGCATGAGCGTGGCTATCTGTGGCCGAACCGCCGCGCCTATTCAACACACGGTAGAAACATTCAATGCCAAATACCCGGGGAAAATTGCAGGTTTTGTATGCGATGTGAGCCAAGCGGAACAGGTTAACGGCTTCATCGACAAGGTAAGGTCAACCTTTGGTGATATTCATGTACTAGTGAATAACAGCGGATTCGGCAAGGAAACACTTATTTGGGAAACCACTGAAGCCGACTGGGACGCGGTAATGAACACCAACGTTAAAGGCGCGTTTTTGATGAGCAAAGCGGTGGTCCCAGGCATGATAAACTCGCGTGAAGGTTTTATCGTGAATATCGCTTCGCAGGCCGCCTTAAACGGCTATGCCAACGCAGGCGTGTACTGCGCGTCGAAATTTGCCATGGTGGGGCTGGGCAAAGCGTTGCAAGAAGAGGTTCGCGAATATGGTATTCATGTTCATTCACTCAACCCAGCGTTGATTCAGTCGCAAAAAACTCCCGATGAACCGCTGGACAGCGGCCTGATTCAAAACCAGGATTTGGCCGATATGCTGATATATTTACTACAGCAGCCACGCCGGCTAAAAATTGACAACATCGGTATGTGGGGGTTTTAATTACGTTTAACACAGCCGCTTTTCTACTTTGTGTATGCCAGCGTTCCGTATAGTTGAACCCTGGCTTTGCCGTGTTTTCGCCTTGGCGGCCCTCCCCTCTTTGCGACTCTATGGTAAAACTCATTTATCGTGCCCCCTGTCGCAATCTGTTCATAGTCAGCGCTTATAGTGATACGAGGTGCTAGAGATACTTCTTAGAGATGTTGCTTCAGGGTGATGGTAGGCCATGTGTTGGCGATGATTGCAAAACCTCGTGTCACACCGTATTTAATTTACCCTGGCGTGCTTACTCTGGATAGTGTCTCGTTATCATTATTATATACAGTCAATATATCTCGCCAGTAACGGCGTTATCAGGAGAGCAAAATGCGAATGCTGCATACGATGTTGCGGGTTACTGACCTTACCCAATCGCTGGATTTTTACATCAACAAAATGGGCATGACGTTACTTCGCCAGTCTGACAATATTGACCATGAATATACGCTGGCATTTGTAGGCTATGGTACGGAAGCCGACCACGCTGTACTTGAATTGACCTACAACTGGGGAGTTGAGCATTACGAATTGGGCAATGCCTATGGCCATGTGGCCATTGCGGTTGAGGATATTTATACATTTTGCACCAAGTTACAAACGCTGGGTGCCGATGTTTATCGTTCTCCCGGGCCGGTAAAAGGTGGGTCAACCGTAATTGCATTTGTGCGCGACCCCGACGGTTACGCTATTGAGTTAATTCAGGCTTAAGGAGATTATTATCATGCTTGGCACCGGTTTATCAGCGCGTTCGCTGGCCCTTCGACTTGTACTTCCTCTTGTAACACTACTGGGTATCGCATTTAGCAGTTATAGCGATGCTGTAGAGATCATTGCCCATCGCGGCGCCTCGGGTTATTTACCCGAACATACGCTGGAATCCACCACACTGGCATATGCACAGCAACCTGACTATATTGAGCAGGACGTCGTACTGAGCAAAGATAACATTCCCGTAGTACTGCATGATATCCATTTGGAAACGGTGACCAATGTCGAGCAGCTATTTAAGGAAAGAGCGCGCCAGGATGGTCGCTACTATGCTATCGACTTTACCCTGGCTGAATTACGTCAGCTTAGGGTGCACGAACGACAAAATGCCCGCCAGGAAGCGGTTTTTCCTCAGCGTTATCAAGGTAACCGGGCCCAGTTTGGTATAGCGACCCTGGCAGAGCATAGTGAGTTAATCACGCAGCTTAACCGCCAAACCCGCCAGCAGATTGGTCTTTACACTGAAATCAAGTCGCCAGCATGGCACCGCGCCCAAGGCGTCGATATCTCTCGCATTGTATTGGCTGAAATGAAACGTCTTAATTTGCTTGAGGGAACTATCCCGCTGGTTATTCAGTGTTTTGATTTTACAGAAACTCAGCGAATTCGACGTGAACTCGGATATACGGGTATGTTGGTTCAGTTGGTGGCCGACAACAGTTGGCATGAATCCGACACTGACTATGACTGGCTGCTTAGCGAAGAGGGTCTCGAAGCGGTGGCGGAGGTGGCCGACGGCGTAGGTCCATGGATTCCTCAACTTGCCGATACCAGTACAGAAAGGGTGCTCTGGCAGCTAAGTCCGTGGGTAGCCAATGCCAAAAAGCACAACTTACTCATCCACCCTTATACGTTTCGCGCAGATGAGTTGCCAGCGGGGGTCACGGCCCCTGCGTTGATCCGCTTTTTGGTGGAAGAAGCCCGGGTAGATGGTATTTTTACCGACCAGGTGCCGCCGGTTAAGGCCTTACTCGCCAACCCAGAGGGCTAATAGTGCCAGGGCCAGACGAGCGTCTAGCCATCAAGTGCGAGCTATAATAGTACTGCGGTGCGCATTAGGTTTTGGATAGCCTGACCACTACGCGGCGGTTAAGCGCCCGGGTATCGCTGGTTGTATTGGGGGCAATATGGCGCTTTTCGCCGTGCCCGGAAACCTCAATGCGGTCATCAGCTACCCCTAGCGCAGTCAGGTACCCTTTAATTTCGTTAGCCCGTTTAATCGATAGCTGTTCGTTATTCCAGCGCCCACCATAGCTATCGGTATACCCATCCAACAACACCAATTCAAGGTTGCTGTCTTCTTTTAAATATTCACCAATCATCTGTAAGCGACGTTCAGAGTATTTGGTTAAATCTGTACTGTTTTTCTCATAAGACAGCACGGTGTAGGCGATATCTTCAAAGCTATATGGCAATAATTGAGAGACACAATTAACAAATTCCTGGTACTGCGGCATGAAGTTACTGGCATTCAAGGCCACGGCTACACTATCGTGCCGGTTATACCAGTCCTGATAATAAATAGTTGGCCAGAACCCCTTTTCCAGTTCGCTTAGCATGGTCCAGGCAGCGGCCTCTGGTAAGTCGCCATGATATTGCTTGCGTAACTGCATTTGCGCGATTTCGCGGGGGGCTTGACCCGGCATCCAGGACGGCGGCACCGCATACACTGCCGCTATAGCGAATTTTTTTGGTAACAAAGACATTTGCATGTCAAATTCCATATTCAGCTGCTTTGATGCCACACTGACAAATTTTGCTTCGCCATACCCAGGTACCTGGTGGCTTAGTTCGCACTGCAAACGAGAGGCACTTTCCAGCGCCCAGTCAGAACTTTCCACCGATGCAGAGTATTGCCGCATTGCCCCGCTCACCGGCAGGGCGCAGAGTAAACTGAACCCTATAACCAGGGTATGCCTGAATTTCATGCTATTTCCGCCATGCTACTGTGTATGTCTAGATATCGTCCATATCAGAGAAAAGTTTAGCACACAATTCCACCACTACCGTATTTACACGCTGCTTAACCCGGGCAAAGCTGGATATACCCGCTCATTACTGAGATAATTTTTATTCATTCGCAGCCGCGATACATTATTGAGCACCAACAGGAGCTATGTCGGATCCTATGACAGATCAAAAACCTACTTTGTCCACCCGCTTTCGCGGCTACTTTCCGGTAGTCATTGACGTAGAAACCGCGGGGTTTAATGCGGGTACTGACGCGTTGTTAGAAATTGCAGCGGTGACAGTACAAATGGACGATGCTGGTAACCTGTATCCTGATGAAACCTTCCACGCCCATGTTAATCCGTTTGAAGGCGCCAACCTTGAGCCGGCTGCCCTGGAATTTAATGGTATTGATCCTCACTGCGCTTTGCGCGGCGCTATCGAAGAATCGGATGCGATGAAAGCACTGTGTAAGACCATTCGCAAAGCGCAGAAAAATGCAGGATGTCAGCGTTCAGTAATTGTGGCCCATAACGCCACTTTCGACCAAAGCTTTGTTAATGCAGCTATCACAAGAAGCGGGATTAAGCGTACCCCCTTTCATCCATTTGTATCGTTTGATACCACCAGCCTAGCGGGCTTAGCGCTTGGCCAAACGGTGTTGGTTAAGGCCTGCCGGGCGGCGGGTATTGCGTTTGACCAAAACGAAGCCCACAGCGCGCTTTATGATGCCAGCCGAACCGCAGACTTATTTTGTTTTATGGTTAACCGCTACAAAGCCCTTGGCGGGTGGCCTTTAGCACAGCCCGATAAGCCTGAATAGGCTGTGTTGGCGCACAGTCCTTATAGCAGGCTTCGCTAGCGCATTGGCAGCCTGCTAACATTCATCATTGACCTGCATGCTGTGAGGCAATGCCGGGGATCGCAGGCCTGCTTACCGCCTGCTTTGCGTTCCGCTCAGCCTCACACTCCCCCTTCCACTGTTTTATTTTTTTGAATAGCGCGCCGCCCGCCTACACACTGTTGCCACTTAGCCGTAGGTTATAAGCTTTGTACCTGAAGACGCGCGTTCAGTCGCGATGGACCTGCCTGAAACAAGCTCCCAGAGCCTTGTATAGCCTTTTATAGCCCTTTGTAGTAGGTAGGTATAAGTAGGTAGGTATAAGTACGTAGGTGTCTGCGTTATCAGCGGAAACGCTGAATCTTGAGTAGGCCATATACGCTGGTAGAGAGGCGTTAAAAACAGACGGTTCGCATTGGTTCCCCTGCTGGGTTCAAAATTCCAGCGGCTACCGTTAGATTAAACGAGAATGATTTTCATCCAAAGTATCTTGCAAATTATGTAAATGGCAATTATTATCATTTGTAACGATAGTGAAGAGGTTATTTTATGTACGTATGTATGTGCTACGGCGTGACAGACAAAGCAATAAAAAAAGCAGTTGAAGCCCATGGCGCAGGTAACCTTCGTGAACTACGAGAAGTATTAGAAATAGGTAGTCAGTGTGGTAAATGTATATCTATGACGCAACAAATTATCGATGCCACCATTGTCGATGAGTCACTATTTAAAGAAGTGTGCTAACAGAACCTGTAGCATCTGATTAAATCGCTTTACGTCTCTTTCCCGGCTAATTAGCCACTTCACATCGTGCCAGCGCCTTTCTACCCCTTTACACCCTCTCCAATCTGCCCGTGGTTTAATCCAGGCTGTTTTTTTTATAGCTGATTGTCGGTACCTACTTACTCCTGTTTTGTTTGCGCTTTTGACCGCGCGCTATATCCATACTGCTGCTATTTAGCCCCGACATTAAAAGGTAAAACGCGCTTCTGCGTAATAAAAGCCACCATTAATACCGCTTGGGGCTGTAGCAGGATAACGCGCGCCCACTTCCGCACTGTACGGATTATCCTCAGGCTTAATATCCAACAGGTTTTTCGCTCCTACTGCCAGAGTAAGCTGTTCAGTACTCAGCCAGTTTATTTCAGCGTCAAGCACAGTCACCGGTTTACCATAAATATCCAGGCCGGCAGCAGCATCTAAATGATCTTCATAATAGCTTCCATAATAACTGGCGCGCCAGATAACAGAGAACGTTTCCCAAAACTGCTTCAACGTGAATGTGGCCCGGTGGGCCGGTAGATTATCTTCCAACATTCGAATGCGGGACGTGGTCAGGTTAGGTGCTAACAGGTCGTCAGTATTACCACTGGTAACGGGATAAAGCCGAATACTGTCTACTTCGGTATGGGTCCAATTATAGGCTGCGGTAATTTCGTGGGAAATTGTGCCTGTAGTAAAGCCATAATTAAAAACAATATCCAGCCCTTGCGTATGGGTATCAAAGTCGTTGGTAAAATACTTGGCTGCCCCGTATTCAGCTGCCTCTGTTACCCCTTGCTGGTTCAGCACAGCAATATCGGCGGCAGTGAGTGCAATCGCCGAGGTGGTACTGATGCGATCACGTAAGCGTATGTCGAAAAAGTCGATGGTCATATATAGCTTATCGCTAAACATGGCAACCGCCCCAAAGCTGGTATTCACCGACTCTTCCGGACGTAGGGCACTGGCGCCTAACTGACGGGATACCGGGTGTGTAGGTGGTAACGTAGCCTGATCCTGCAGCCCTTGAGCCGAGTAGGCAGTCGTCACATTAATGACATTACTCTGTCCTACCGTAGGAGCTTTAAAACCCGTGCTGACAGAGCTACGCAAAGCATAGACAGGATTTAACTGGTAGCGGGCAAAAAATTTACCGTCAAAGGTGCCGCCAAAATCAGAAAAATGCTCCATCCTGATAGCCAGTCCGGCGTTTAATGCAGAAGTAAGCTGCGTTTCAGCATCCGCGTACCATGCCCAGTTATGGCGGCTCCAATGCCCCGCTGATTGCGGCTGATAGCCTGGGAAACCGTTAGAGCCGATACTAAAACCTTGTGAACGTTGAGTATCCTGATTGAAGGCGAAGGGCCCGGCCGCATAAGACATGCTATCGCCCGCCCGTTGGTGATAAGACTCCCGACGCCATTCAATACCCACACCCAGGTTTACCGGATTAGGTAAGCCCAGCATCAACGGCCCGGAAAAATCCAGATTCACCGTGCGCTCAATTTGTGCCACCCCGCCTGGCGAAAAGGACAAAGGTGACATTGGCCCTAAAGAAGGATTCACCGTTTGCTCAAGCTGATAGACTATATTTGAATAGCCAGCGCCGATGCTCATATCGTACTGCCAATCATTTGCCCAGCGGCCACGCCAACCGCCAAACAAGGAAGCATCTTCAATGGTGCCACCAAATCGGGGGGTAAATCCGCCGGGGAACCATTCATTAAAAGCAAAGCAGTTTGCCCCTAGCGCCGTACTATTATCGGCAATCTGCTGGTAATCAGCTTGCTGGAGTACGTTGTCACTATTGATGATAATATCAGGACAGGCAATTCCCTGGCCTAACCCATCGAGGTCGGCAATCAATAACGCCCGCCCCGCGGCTGTCGGCTCACTGAATACGCCATCGCGAAAGTGCGGATGGCGAAAATAAAAACCGCCCCCGGTTTTTCGTTTCGCCAGGTTGGCAAATGCATATAGTTCACTGTCAGCGTCCAGCTGGTAACCAAAATTACCGGCGGTTTTATAATCGTAATCAACCTCTAGCGAACCCCATACCTGAGCCGGATTTGGCACGCTGGTATTGCCCGCCTGGGTGAGAGCCATCGCATCAGCACGCTGAACCGTGCGCGAGGTGGCTTGTTGTTGGCGAAACTCTAAAGACAGGTTAGCAAAGCCTCGGTCTAACAATGGCAGCCCAAGGTTTGCCTGAAACTGAATTAACTCCCCGTCGCCCTCGCTATACAAGCCGGTTTTAAGCGCAATATTGCCGCCTTCATCAGCATCTTTAAGAACAAAATTAATGACCCCGGCGATAGCATCAGAACCATATTGCGCCGCAGCGCCATCGCGTAACACTTCAACCTGCTGCATGGCGCTGGCAGGCAGAACTGAGATATCCGGCCCCTGCGCACCGTCAGATAACCCCCCGCCTAGAAACGTGATCACTGCTGAACGATGACGCCGTTTGCCATTAAGTAACAATAACGTGTGGTCTGAAGCCATCCCGCGTAAGTTGGCCGGCCGTACCAGGCTGGTAGCATCATTAATAGGTTGGTCATTAACATTAAGGGAGGGGACGGTAGCGGCCAGCATGCCCAGTAAGTCAGCACTGCCCTGCGCTTTAAAGGCATCTTCAGAAAGGATATCCAAAGGCACCGCTGAAGATACCACCGAACGTGCGGTATTGCGGGAGCCGACAATGGCAATACGCTCTAATGAAAAGGTTTCTGTATCACTGGATTTCTTTTGTTTTGGTACGCGGGGAGCGGGCGCCGGGGCGATATCATTCACATGCTTTACGGTAAGCATGCCGCTGGCATCCACTTCTACTGCCAGTTCGGTATCTTTTAACAGGGCCTGCAGGCCTTCCTGTAGCGTAAAGCTACCCCGCAGCGCATTTGCGGTTACCTGCTGGGCGAGATCATAGGAGAACAACAAAGTGGTATCGGCCTGGCGGGCAAATTCAGTCAACGCTTCATCTGCACGCTTTGCAGTAATTGAAAAAGTAATTTTGTCAGCGGCCAGAGCCGGAAATCCCCATCCAGCCAGCGTGCACCACACCGCCACCACAAAAGAATAGCCTTTCATGGTTATATATCCGGTACGCTGGGGCATACACCAAGGCATCTACCAGGCCACGTAAATACACTATCACCAGCCGGGTTCCACCCGCTAATGCCGTCTATCGCCAAGCTGCTGGCTGCAAATACTGTAATAAAAGACAAACCGCGAGATTGCAACGTGTTCGAACACCTGAGGAATTTCATTAATACTGTCACAAAGTTGCAGCAAAAAACAATAGTTAGCAGGCCAGGCATGCCACTGACCTGTTTGCTTTAGATGCTAACCCGCTGAGACCGGCGGGGTAATTTCTTTCAGCTCTATGGTCATGCCGCTTACCCGTTTATGCTCGATATTAAAACTGTTTTTTAACGCAAACAGCAAGCCGCTGATATCACCGACTTTGAAGTATCCCGCTACTCGCTTCTGCTTAAGGTTTTCATCGGCGATTTTAAACGTGACTGGCGTATACCGACCGATCTCCTTTAATGCATCTTCCAGTGGTTCACCTTTAAATACAATCATCCCCTGTTGCCATGCTAAATCTTGCTGCATAGCATCGCTGGTCAGACTTTGCCGCTGGTCAACCTGCCCCCTGATGTTGGCCTTTTCACCCGCCGTTAACAGCTGACCACTGGCGGTAGCGTCAGGGTTAATCAATGCTGTGGCATCGCTGGCATCCTGGGCACTTGTGGTATCCCGGACTAACACCTTGCCTTCGGTCACGACCAGCTCGAATGCATCGGTATCGGTCAGTTGCATATTAAATGCGGTGCCGATGGCGGTGACGGTATTGGCGCCGGCTTCTACTACAAACGGCCGGTAATGATCATGTGCAACCGCAAAGTGGGCTTCACCTTTTTGTAGCACGATACGGCGTACACCGCCGCTGAAGTCGATATTAATAATAGAATTAGTATTGAGCTGTACATAACTGCCATCAGCCAGTTTAACAGTACGCTGCTCGCCAATGGCCGTAGCCAGCCGCCGGCTTACCTGAGCCGTGGTGTTATCGGTGCCCATCAGCCACGACCAATCACTGATAAACCCCAGGAACAGCACGACAATCGCCACGGCGGCGGCACTGCTATAGCGGGCCTGCCGTTTCCATTTAGCGGCGTGGTCTTTGCCTGAGGACAGTGTGGCTTGGGCAGATTTTAACGGGTACAACCCACTAAGCTCATTCATTACGCTCATATCGTCCCACAAGCTAGCCAACTCAAACAAAATACGGCGATGCCCGCTGCTGGCGGCAAGCCATTGGTCAAGCTGCTGAATTTCGCTGTGAGTTAAACCTCGATCGACCCGGCTTATCCATAACGATGCTTGCTCGTAGATATCCTGTTTTGGGGTAAACTGACTGACATTACTCATCGGCTGCGTACATCCTGGCTGTTGGCTGATGAACCCGTAGAAGGTGTGTCATCGGCCAGCTCAGCCAGATAACGGGAACACAACAGCAAGCCTTTTGCTACATGCTTTTCTACGGTGCTTTCGCTAAGCCCTACCAGCTCGGCGATGTCTTTTTGTTTCATGTCGTACACTTTTTTAAGCAGGAACACCCGCTTTACCTCAGCTGATAGTGTATCGGTGGCGCGGCAAAAATGAATAAAACGCTCTTTGCTTTCGACGTTTTTTTCCAGACTATGACCAACCAAATCGTAGGGTAATGCATCCATATTTTCGACGGCATCATTTAATTGCACCGCGGCACTGGCAACATGGTTCAGCGCCAGGTTTTTCACTGTACGCAACATATAGGTGCGCTCGTAGCGAATCTCTTGTTTAAGTTGCGCTTCGTAACTTTTAATGAAGGCTTCTTGCACAATGTCTTCAATATCGTCTTTATTGACAATAGTGCTTATCGCGCGCATTAATTTTGAGCGGTACTTTATATAAGTATCCGCTATTGTCGACTTCTGGGTCATAGATAGCGTCTAAGGTGTGTCTCATGGACTTTACAAACCGGCTAATAATGCAGCAGCCAGGTCGTCTTGTCATTCTATTTTATGGTTATCAATACGGTTTGTACCCACCCAACCCGGGCCTGCGGCCTACTGCAGGTAAAACCAAACGATAAACGGGTTAATGTAGCAAAACACTCTCTACGTTAATGCTTTGCTACATCCACTACAGGAAGCGACCCTGGCCGCCTCCTGCAATGAAAATAAAGGTACTTGTTCTTACTACCTGTTAGTTAAATTAAAATGTATAAATCCCGCGCAGGTAATAGAAACCACCATTGATACCCATAGGCGAGGTGACCGGGTATTTAGCGCCGGCAATTTCATTATCATACAGCGTATTTTCGTCTGGGTATTCATCCAGCGCGTTCTTCGCTCCTACCACTAACTGCAGGTCGTCGGTAAAGTGGTAAGCCACTTCCACGTCGACAGTAATTTCACTGCTGATATTATCGATGGGCAAGGCTGAATCCAGATGGTCCTCATAAGTACTTCCGAAGTAGTTCAAACGCCCCAATACGCGCCAGTCTCCATTCGTATGATTGGCAGTCAGACTCCAGCGAACCGCTGGCAGGTTATCTTCCAACATGCGGATACGCTCTGCCGAAATATTGTCCGATGCTTCATCCACTACCGTCGAGGTCCAGTTATAGGCAAGAGAATATTTGGTATCTCCTCCGAACATTTCCTGGCTATAGTTTGCTACCACATCAACCCCTTCTGTAGTGGTATCGAAGTCGTTGGTGAAGAAACTGACTTCGGTAAAGCTCGAGGCATCACTCACGCCCTGCGCCAGCAGTTGGGCGATGTCTTCTTCGGTAAGCTTAATACCAGAAGTGGTACTGATACGGTCAGTCACTTCAATATTGTAATAATCAACCGTTAGGAACAGGCCACTATCGAACTCTGCCACCATGCCCAGGCTGTAGCTGGTAGATTCTTCCGGGGTCAACACTGACCCGCCTTTTTGTACTGAAATAGGATCAGTAGGAGGCAACGTAGCCCGGTCAATAAGCTCGCCATCAGTACCAAACGCCGTGGTCACGTTACGCACATTAGACTGGCCAATGGTAGGGGCTTTAAAGCCTGTGGAAACCGCGCCACGAAAGGCAATACTGTCAGTGGCTTGCCACCGAGCTGATATCTTACCTTTGGTGGTATCACCAAAGTCTGAGTAGTCTTCATAACGCACTGCACCAGCCACCATAAAGTCGTCGCTCAGAAATACCTCAGCATCCAGATAAAACGCGATATTGTGGCGCGAAGCATCACTTTGGCTACGCGCTGACAAACCAGGGAAACCGTTTGAACCAATGCCAAACCCCTGTGCCGCTAATGGGCCAATTTCGTATGAGGCAGTATCACCGGCTAAACTTTCATAGCTTTCATGGCGATACTGGAAACCACCAGCTAAAAACAGGGGCTCTGCCAAACCAACATCAAACGGCTTATGCAAATCAAAATCAAAAGTCTGTTCTGACTGGGTATATTTGCCAGGTTTAAAGGAGGTGGGGGTTTGCGGCCCCAAAGACGGGTTCAGGGTATTGGAGATAGCGAAGTCAACTTCGTTTTGTCCTAAGTTAACACTAACATCATAGCCTACTTCGTTAGCCAGCTCACCGCGGGTACCAAAGACCAACGACATGTCGGTAATCGTGCCGCCAAACCGTGGAGTAAAACCACCTGGGAACATTTCATTAAAGGCAAAACAGTTTGCCCCTACTGCGGTGCTGTTATCGGCAATAAGACCATAGTCAGCATTGTCCAACACGTTGCCATCGGTGATACGCACCGTCGGGCAGCTAATACCATTATCCAGGCCGTCCAAATCACCTACCAATAGCAAAGGTGTGCCATCGGTATCTACCCCACCATCGTATACACCGCCACGGGTATGCGGGTTACGGTAGTAAAAGCCGCCTTCAACTTCGCGCTCTGCATAGTTACCGAACATATATGCCTGCGCAGAATTACTAAGATCCAGGCCAAGATTAGCAAACAATTTAATGTCATCTTTTATTTCGGGATTACCCCAAATTTGCGCCGGATCTTCTACAAAGGTGTTGCCCGCCGCAATCAGCGCCGCTGCATCATCGCGCTGAACGCTACGCGATGTAGGATCCGCAGTTCGGTATTCGGCAGTCAAATTAATAAAGCCATCATCACTTAATGGCAAACCTACGTTTCCGGAGATTTGCATCATGTCACCATCGCCTTCGTAATAAGAGCCATACCGTGCTTCTACTACGCCGCCTTCACTATTGTCTTTTAGAACAAAGTTAACAACACCAGCAATCGCATCAGACCCATATTGCGCGGCTGCACCATCACGCAACACTTCCACCTGCTTAAGGGCAGTGGCCGGGATAACCGAAATGTCCGGGCCCTGCGCACCATCAGATAACCCACCGCCTAAAAAGGTGATAACTGCCGAGCGATGACGCCGCTTACCATTGACCAGCACCAGGGTATGATCAGACGCCATACCACGCAGGTTAGCCGGACGTACCAAGCTGGAAGCATCATTGATGGGCTGGTCGTTTACGTTAAAGGAGGGCACCACGGTTTGTAACATCGACACCATGTCGGTGGAACCCTGGTTTTTAAATTCTTCATCAGAAATAATATCAATCGGTACCGCCGACTCGCCCACCGAACGTGGAGCGCCGCGGGTCCCTACGATTGCTATTTGCTCAACATCCTCAGGCGCCTCTGCCTGATTCGTTTGTTCCTGTGCCGAAGCGGTATTTAATGCCAGCACAGAAAATGCCGCCGATGCAGTCAGTACGGCTCGTACATTTTTTGTTAGTAACGATAGTGTAGTGTTCATTATGGATTCCCCGGATTTTTATGATGGCCTTTACTGCGCAGTGGGTGGCAAATTCTTATTATTATTTCGGCGCAGTAAAATACCTTTTTACCTTATAGGTGTTGACCAGCAAAAGAACTGCCCAACCTCTTTGTTATAAAAGGTAAAACCGGGTAAAACAAATGTTTTGAGACGAAAAATTTATTTATTTTTGCAGCGTAGAGGATTTGCGCTACTGACTTGTCTATAAGGTTATCAGCGGGGTTTACGCGAAATGCAGTGGGCCAGTTTTACGCTGATTTATTGTTTCCCTGACAATAAAAAAACCCGGCTTCTGCCGGGTTTTTTATACATAGAACAGTTCGTTATTCAGCGCTTTTATGCTTCTCTGCCGCCTCTTTTACCAACGGCTGAAGTTCATTTTGCTGAAACATCTCAATAATAATGTCACAGCCGCCAACTAGTTCGCCTTCAACCCATAATTGAGGAAAGGTTGGCCAATTCGCATATTTAGGTAGTTCTGCACGGATATCCGGATTTTGCAGAATATCAACGAAAGCAAACTGTTCACCACAGGACATCAACGCTTGCGAAGCCTGGGCAGAAAAACCACAGCTAGGTAGTTTTGGCGAACCTTTCATATAAAGAAGAATAGGGTTTTCCGCTATCTGCTCTTTAATCTTTTCTACGGTTGCTTCTGGGGTCGTATTTTCCATCTCATCCTCACTGGTGGTCGCAACTATCGATAGCCGTTATATAGGGTCTGGTTGCGCGTATTTCAAGTCGTCACATTATACCACAGGGGCGCACCCCAATGTCACTACCGCCACATAAACATCAATACAGTATTCGCAGGCTGTTTTTGCCAAAAGAGTGATCTTAAGCGCAGGGTAGGATCTATGAGAATAGCAGTAATGTCGTACGCCCAATGATAACTCACCACGGTGAATAACCTGCTTTTACAGGTAAATTCACAAATTTGTCATTGGGTTATACAAAAACGCCCATATATTTTTGTATAGTTGAGACCGATGTTGATGCTCTTCCTTTACACCATTGATTAAAGGCGACCGGCACAACACTAAATTATCACCAACATGGAGACGCGTAATGGCTTTTGAATTACCAGCATTACCTTATGAAAAGAATGCCCTGGAACCTCATATCTCAGCAGAAACGCTGGAATATCACTACGGTAAACATCATGCTACCTATGTATCTAAACTGAACGGTTTGGTGGAAGGTACTGATATGGAAAGCCAAAGCCTGGAGGAGATCATCAAGTCTTCTAAAGGCGGTCTTTTCAACAATGCTGCACAGGTATGGAACCATACCTTTTACTGGCATTGCCTTAGCCCAAATGGTGGCGGTGAACCTACTGGCGAACTGGCTGAAGCGATTAATGCCAAGTGGGGCTCATTTGCTGACTTCCAAGCGGCATTTAACGACAAAGCCACTGGCAACTTCGGTTCTGGCTGGACCTGGCTGGTAAAAACAGCAGATGGCTCAGTCGACATCGTCAACACTGATGATGCAGACACTCCAATTGCAGGCGAAGAATACACGCCAGTCCTGACCTGCGATGTATGGGAGCATGCGTACTATATTGATTACCGCAACGCACGTCCTAAGTACCTGGAAAATTTCTGGGCACTGATCAACTGGGAATTTGCGGCAGAAAACTTCGCTAAGTAAGTTTTTATAGCACCCGATTATTAAGCCCGCCATTGTTGCGGGCTTTTTATTATAGCGACATATAACGTGATTAATACCGACCTGCAAAACTGTCAAAAGTTCCCTTTTTCGATAGATCGTTTACTTTGACCCTATTCCTAAAAATCGTTTAAAAAAAGTATCGCTTTTCAAAATACCGACTAAGCTGAAATTACGGGGATCCGGTTTCTGACTTTGAGGTACTCATGAGTATTTTCGAACACTACCAGCAGCGCTACGAGGAACGTCAGCAAGAAGAATTCACCATCCAGGAGTTTCTGGAGATTTGCAAAAGCGACCCAACAGCTTACGCAAATTCCGCCGAACGCCTTCTACAGGCTATTGGCGAACCAGAAATGATTGATACATCAAACGACCCGGCGCTTAGCCGAATCTTTTCTAATCGGGTTATCGCCCGCTATCCTGCCTTCCATGAATTCTACGGAATGGAAGAAGCCATTGAACAAATCGTATCTTATCTGCGGCATGCGGCGCAGGGTCTGGAAGAGAAAAAGCAAATCTTGTATTTACTGGGGCCCGTAGGTGGCGGCAAGTCATCTTTAGCCGAACGGCTAAAAGAGCTTATGCAGAAAGTGCCCATTTACATGCTTAAAGGCTCCCCGACCAACGACCATCCATTTTGTTTATTTGATGTGGCTGAAGACGGGCATATCCTGGAACAGGAATACGGTATTCCGAAGCGATACCTTAAAACCATTATGTCACCCTGGACCCGTAAACGGTTGCATGAGTTTGGTGGCGATATCAGCAAGTTTAAGGTGGTGCGGGTATATCCATCCATACTGGATCAAATTGGGATTGCGAAAACAGAACCCGGTGATGAAAATAATCAGGATATTTCTTCGCTGGTAGGTAAGGTTGATATTCGCCGTCTCGAACAGTTTGCCCAAAACGATCCCGATGCCTACAGCTACTCGGGATCGCTATGTAAAGCTAACCAGGGGTTAATGGAGTTCGTCGAAATGTTCAAAGCACCCATCAAGGTGCTACATCCCTTACTAACCGCTACCCAGGAAGGAAATTACAATCCTACTGAAGGGTTTTCTGCGCTCCCCTTCGATGGCCTCATTTTAGCCCATTCCAACGAGTCAGAATGGCAGACTTTTAGAAACAACAAGAATAATGAAGCATTTTTGGACCGGGTATATATTGTCAAAGTCCCTTACTGTCTGCGCTTATCTGAGGAAATAAAGATTTATCGTAAGTTACTGGATAGTAGCGAATTAAATGGTGCCCCATGCGCTCCTGACACGCTCGAATGCCTGGCGCAGTTTACCGTGCTGTCGCGGCTCAAAGAGCCAGAAAACTCCAGCCTGTATTCAAAGATGCGGGTTTACGACGGCGAAAGCCTGAAAGACACTGACCCGAAAGCGAAGTCGTATCAGGAATACCGCGACTACGCCGGCGTGGATGAAGGTATGGAAGGGTTATCTACCCGCTTTGCTTTTAAAATACTATCCCGGGTTTTTAATTTCGATCATCAGGAAGTGGCTGCGAATCCGGTGCACCTGTTTTATGTACTGGAACGGCAAATTGAACGTGAACAATTCCCGCAAGACACCGGTGACCGCTACAAAGAGTTTTTAAAAGGCTATTTAATTCCTTCCTATGTAGAGTTTATCGGTAAGGAAATTCAAACCGCTTATCTGGAGTCCTATTCCGAGTACGGCCAAAATCTGTTTGACCGTTATGTTACCTATGCCGATTTCTGGATTCAGGATCAGGAATACCGGGATCCGGAAACCGGCCAATTATTTGACCGTGAATCGTTAAATGCTGAGTTAGAAAAAACCGAGAAGCCGGCCGGAATATCCAACCCTAAAGACTTTAGGAATGAAATTGTCAACTTTGTACTGCGCGCACGCGCACATAATGGTGGCAAAAATCCGGCTTGGACCAGCTATGAAAAACTGCGCACAGTCATTGAGAAGAAAATGTTCTCAAATACCGAAGATTTGCTTCCGGTCATTTCATTTAATACCAAAGGTTCTACCGAAGATAAGAAAAAACACGATGATTTTGTCAACCGTATGACGGAAAAAGGCTATACGCAAAAACAAGTCAGATTGCTGTGTGAATGGTACTTACGTGTAAGAAAAGCCTCGTAAACACCCTTCCATTAGCAGACACATAGTAGGTGCTTATGGCGCATTTTATTGACAGAAGATTAAACAGTAAGGGTAAGAGCACCGTTAACCGACAACGTTTTATTCGCCGCTATAAACAGCAGATAAAACGGGCGGTATCGGATGCTATCGGCCAGCGTTCGGTAACGGATTTAGAAAGTGGTGAGAAAATCAGTATTCCCGCCCGGGATATTAGTGAACCGGTGTTTCATACCGGCAAAGGCGGCAAACGTTCTGTGGTGCATCCTGGTAATGATCAATTCACTGCTGGCGATAGAATTGAGCGTCCACCACAAGGACAGGGTGGCGGTGCTGGCGAGGGAGATGCCAGCAATAGCGGTGAGGGCGAAGACGAATTTGTGTTTTCAATTTCTAAAGATGAATACCTGGATCTGCTATTTGACGATCTGGCGTTACCCAACCTGAAAAAAAGCCAGTTTGATAAAGTTGTCGAATACGAAACCTACCGGGCTGGCTACCAAACGGATGGCGTACCCAGCAATTTGGACATTGTGCGCTCATTAAAAGGTTCAGTAGCAAGGCGTATTGCGCTTACTGGCACTTCGCGAAAAAAATTGCGAGAACTGGAAGAAGCATTAGCTGCGCTGCAAGAGGACAAACACGACAACACGTTGGCTATTTTAGCGTTGGAACAGGAAATTGACGTCTTACGCAAAAAGATAGCCCGGGTGCCTTTTATTGATACCTTTGACCTGCGTTTTAAAAATTATGATAAACGCCCTGTGCCTACCAGCAAAGCTGTGATGTTTTGCTTAATGGACGTTTCGGGTTCGATGGATCAGGTTACGAAAGATATGGCCAAACGATTTTATATTTTGCTGTATCTTTTTTTAACCAGAACCTATGAAAATGTAGAGGTAGTCTATATTCGACATCATACACAGGCTAAAGAAGTTGACGAGCATGAGTTTTTCTATTCGCAAGAAACCGGCGGTACTATAGTATCCAGCGCGCTCAAACTGATGGACGATATTATTAAAGCGCGCTATTCGGATGCAAACTGGAATATCTATGCCGCCCAGGCGTCGGATGGCGATAACTGGGCTGACGATTCCCCTTACTGCCGGGATTTACTGCTAAACCAAGTATTACCGGTCACTCGCTATTTTGCGTATATCGAAATCACTGAGCGTCAGCACCAAAGTTTGTGGCGAGAATACCAACAGGTTGCGTCATTAAGTGACAACTTTGTGTGCAAACATATTCAAACGGTCAATGATATTTATCCGGTATTCAGAGAGCTGTTTGCCCGTAATGAGCAGGCGGCCACTTCAGGAGGCTAATAATGGCATCACCGAAGACCCGCTCCCCCCTTAGTGATGGCCCGGACTGGACTTTCGAATTACTCGAACAGTATGAGTTTCATATTGACCGGATTGCTAAAAACTTCCGGTTGGATGCTTATCCCAATCAAATAGAAGTCATTACGGGCGAACAGATGATGGACGCGTACGCCAGTATTGGCATGCCCATTAATTACAGTCATTGGTCATTTGGCAAAAAATTTATTCAGACAGAGCAGCAATACCGTCGTGGGCAAATGGGCTTGGCCTACGAGATTGTAATCAACTCAAACCCTTGTATTGCGTATTTAATGGAAGAAAACACTATTACTATGCAGGCACTGGTGATGGCTCACGCCTGTTACGGACACAACTCATTTTTCAAAGGTAACTACCTGTTTGAAACCTGGACGGACGCTAGTTCAATTATCGATTATCTGGTTTTCGCCAAAAACTACATTGCAAAATGTGAGCAGAAATATGGTGAAAATGAAGTCGAGGATATTTTAGATTCGTGCCATGCATTAATGAACTACGGTGTAGACCGCTACAAACGTCCGCAAAAAATCTCTATTCAAGAGGAGATCAACCGCCAACAACAGCGCGAAGAGTATTTACAATCTCAGGTCAACGAATTGTGGCGCACCTTACCTCAGGTGAAAGAAAGTAACCGCCCGCAACCTTCGCGTTTTCCTCATGAGCCACAAGAAAACCTACTGTATTTTATAGAGAAAAACGCTCCGTTATTGGAATCATGGCAACGTGAACTGGTAAGAATTGTGCGCAAAGTATCGCAGTACTTTTACCCGCAAAAACAAACCCAGGTAATGAATGAAGGATGGGCGTGTTTTTGGCATTATCACATTCTTACGCAACTTTATGATGAAGGGTTGGTCACCGACCGCTTTATGATGGAGTTTCTGCATAGTCACACGAGTGTGGTGATGCAGCCTGATTATAATAGTCCTTATTATTCAGGTATTAACCCCTATGCACTTGGCTTTAATATGTTTATGGATATAAAGCGAATGTGTCAGAATCCCACTGCTGAAGACCGCGAATATCTACCTGATGTGGCCGGCAAAGATTGGCTGGAAACGGTGCACTTTGCTATGCACAACTTTAAAGATGAAAGCTTCATCAGCCAATTTTTGTCGCCCAAGCTCATTCGAGACTTTAAATTATTTGCTGTGGACGATGATGCCGCGCGCCCGTATGTCAGCGTCAGTGCTATTCATGATGAAGCCGGCTACCGAACCATTCGTGAAAAACTGTCAGCCCAGTACAATCTGAGCAACCTTGAGCCGAATATTCAGGTATACAATGTAGACATCAGAGGCGACCGCTCACTTACGCTTCGTTACGTTCCGCAACAAGGTATTCCATTGGCAAATTCAAAAGAAGAAGTAATGCGTCACCTACACCGGTTATGGAAATTTGATGTCAGCCTTGAACAGGAACATGAAGATGGTGGCATTGAAGTGATTGCTGCGTGTCGGCGCGCTGCTAAAGTTGCCTGATAACCTACCCCACTCGCCCGCGCCCAATTATACCCCGTTGAGTGAGAGGGCTCGTAGGTAGCACAACAGCACAAGAAAAAGCGCCGCTATGGAGAAAAAACCATAGTGAAAGGAAAAACGATGAGGGGGTAATACAGTCAGCTGCGCCCCCGCTTGCCGGTATTACGGGCTAGGGTTACGCGCAAGGCTGTAATGCCCAGACCAAAAACCAGCGGCCGGCTAACCAAACCACAAGGGTGCCTGCTCACAGCAGGTGCTGCTGGCAGTGTGCGCAAACCCAATGAGCCCTGCTATAAAGCCCAGCTCAAGGCTAGCCGTCAGCCTCGTGGCATACGGCGGCAAGTTGCCGGCCATCAGTGCTCATATGCAAGCGGCTGGCGCCTCCAGGGCAATATTCCTGTAATTCCAGCCATACCTGCCAGGGCCCCTGAACTTTTTCATCGGCAGGTGCGGTGGTTTCATTAAGCGGGGTGACCGGCTCTTTAAAGTCCCATGCATATACACGTGTCTCAACCGCCGCTAAGGCTTTTGCGCCGGGACTCCACGCCATGTAATAGGCGCCTTTGGGCAACGTTGCCAGTAAGCTGGTGCGCTCGGTAGCTGGGTCATAGCTCATCAGCGTCCAGGGCTGTTTATCTGGTGCGGGATTCTTAGTGTAACTAAATAACCCGGTATCCGGGATTGCCCACAAACTGGGGCCGATATTGCTATCTACCACGGTGGGCGGCAGATCCGCGCGCACTCGTTGTAACGTATGGGTGTCGCCCAGCACAAACGCCAGTGCTTCATCCTCGCCCATCCATACATGATAACCAATAGGCTCAAGAGCGCTAAATTTATTGTTTTGCTTATGGGTATACAACCACAGCCACTGTTTTTTACGTTTATCGACGCGGATTGCCGAAAAACCCTTTTTATGCGGTAACGGCGTAGGCGAGTATTCCGAATCTGCTGTATGTGTCAGGTTACTGTGAAAGCCACGGCTGATATCGAATTTCATAACATCGGTTTGACTGACCGAACCGGCCGGGAAGCTCTGGGTATAATACAACGCCTGATTATCGTCGTAAAAATAGGGCTGATTGGTATAAGCGTGGGTATCGGTAATTTTGCGCGCATGCTCTATGTGAGGCTGTTCATTGTCGTACGATAAATCAAACAACCACAAATTGGTGATGGTTGACTGCGCGTGACACATAAAGCTGAATAACAAAAGAGCTGTCAGCATAATGCTGCGTTGCATGGTAATTCCTTGTTATGGTCTATTCGTGTATGGGCGTGGCGTTATTATCCATTACGGCGGGGCGGCTGAACAGTAACGCTATCCCACCAGCCAAACAAAATGCCGCAGCTAAAGCAAAGGCACCGTACGCATTCGCTCCCTGATCCCACAATTGCCCCGCACCATAATTACCCAGCGCGCCACCAAAGCCAAAGGCTACAGAAATATATAATGCCTGTCCGCGGCTATGGTAATGAGCGGGTAAGAAATGGTGAATAAAATGCACTGAAGCAGCATGCGCTAACCCAAAACTGAGCGCGTGTATTAACTGGACCACCACGACTATCTCGGGCTGAGCCGCCCACGCGGCTAAAGCATACCAGCGAAAAGCGGTTAACAGCATGCACGCCATCAACAACCACCATACGCCAAAGCGACGAATGAGTCGCTGCGCCAACAAAAATATGACGACTTCTGCCGCCACACCCAACGCGATCAACAAGCCAGTTTGTTGGCCGGTATACGCCAGGTCCCGCATATACAAAGCAAAAAAGCCATAATAAGGGCCAAAGCTAATTTGCAATAATGTGGCGCTAATTAAAAATATTACAAAGGGCCGTTGCGCAGCATAATGCCAAAGCGACCCCCGCCCTTCTGCATGTGCGCGCTGTAGCGGGGGTTGCACAATGAGCAGGCCAGCAAAAAACAATGCTGTAAGTAAGGCCATGCTAACGTAAACGGGGGTTTCGGTAGAGTAACTGTCCAGTGCCCAGCCCACCCCAACCGTAAGTACAATAAAACCGATACTTCCCCAGCAGCGAATTTTACCGTAGCTGGTAGTAGTAGGCGCCACCGCCTGCATAGTAATGACTTCCAATTGCGGTAGCACCGCCGTCCAGAACATCATCATCATGCCAAATGCCAACGCCACGCCCCAGAAACTGGTCACGTAAAAAATGGCTATAAAACATACGGCGCTGAGCAAACACCCGAGCCGTAACACCTGCACCGCTTTACCGGTTTTATCGGCTAACGTAGCCCACAGCGAAGGCCCCACAATACGCGAGAGTGTTATAATCGCAAACAGGTTACCGATAGCAGCCGAATCAAAGCCCCGGCCATCTAGAAAAATCCCCAGATAAGGTACCAACACACCCAACTGGCCAAAATAGAGCCAATAGGTAAGCGCCAATAGAATAAAGTTACCCTTTTGATGGGCTGGGCCCCTTCCCTGGACCGCATTATTCATCAGCCGTTACTCTGCCTTCCCGGCTATGTCTGGCGTTTGGCTGTGCACCTGCGCATTTTGCGCCCGGTGACGCAGACAGTGATCCATCAGGGTTATCGCCAGCATTGCTTCAGCAATAGGTACCGCACGAATACCCACGCAAGGATCGTGACGGCCTTTGGTAATAATGTCGATTTCATTTCCATCAACATCAATGGTTTTACCCGGCACAGAGATACTGGATGTAGGTTTTAAAGCCATATGCACAATAACATCCTGACCAGAAGAGATACCGCCTAAAATACCGCCGGCATGATTAGTGGCAAACCCCTGGGGCGTCAGCGCATCGCGATGTTCACTGCCTTTTTGTTCGATCACGGCAAAGCCATCGCCTATCTCCACGCCTTTTACGGCATTAATGCCCATCATGGCGCTGGCAATATCTGCATCGAGCCGGTCGAATACCGGTTCGCCCAGGCCCAGGGGTACACCGCTAGCGATCACTGACACTTTCGCGCCGATAGAGTCGCCGGACTTTTTCAAATCCCGCATATAGCTGTCTAACGCATCCAGTTTGTCAGCATCGGGACAAAAGAACGGGTTTGTATTGGTGACGGTCGGATCCACTTTATCTATTTTAATCGGGCCAAGCTGCGACATATAGCCATGTATTTCAATACCAAACTGTTCTTTTAGGTACTTTTTCGCAATTCCGCCTGCGGCCACCCGAATGGCGGTTTCCCGTGCCGAGGAGCGCCCACCGCCGCGATAGTCGCGGGCGCCATATTTTTGCTGATACGTGTAATCTGCATGACCGGGGCGAAAGCGATCTTTAATATCTGAATAATCCTGACTTCGCTGATCTTTGTTTTTAATCAGCAAACCGATACTGGTACCGGTAGTCTTCCCTTCAAACACCCCGGATAGAATCTGGACTTCATCATCTTCACGTCGAGCGGTGGTATAGCGTGAAGTACCGGGTTTTCGTCGATCTAAATCGCCTTGGAGATCACTTTCGCTAAGCGCCATACCTGGGGGACATCCATCGATAATCCCGCCGATCGCGATACCATGACTTTCACCGAATGTAGTAACGGTGAACAATTTGCCAATGCTGTTTCCTGACATAATTTGCTGTTAATCCTCTGTATTCCAGTATTGCGCCAGTACCTGTCTGGAGACCGCAAAAATTCCGTGACCACCATTTTCAAATGTCAGCCAGTGTACCTCAAGGCCAGGAAAGCGGTGTTGCATATGCACCTCACTATTTCCCACCTCAACAAATAACCAGGCGTCTTGTGTCATATAATCTACCGCTTGCTTAAGCATGATTTCGACTAAATCAAGACCGTCATTGCCAGAGGCAAGCGCTAGCTCCGGCTCGTGTTGATATTCTGCAGGCAAGTCTGCCATATCTTCAGCATCAACATAAGGCGGATTCGAAACTATCAGGTCGTATTTCTGGCCTTGCAGGCTGGTAAATAAATCCGAGGCTATCGGGTAAACCCGATCTGTTAACTGATGCTCCTGAATGTTCATATCGGCCACCGCCAGGGCATCTGAGCTAATATCGACCGCATCGACATGTGCCAGCTCAAACTGGTGAGCCAGCGCGATGGCAATACAGCCCCCGCCGGTACACATATCAAGAATAGTTGAAGGCGTTTGCTCCACGAACGGCGCAAATCGCGTCTCGATAAGTTCGGCAAACGGCGAACGGGGAATCAATACCCGTTCGTCAACATAAAACGGTAACCCACAAAACCAGGCTTCATTGGTGATATAAGGTAATGGCAGGCGCGTTTGTACCCGCTTTAGCACCAGCTCAGCAACCATTTCCCGTTCGCTACGGGTAAGACGGGCATTAAACAAGCCTTCTCCCGTTTGGGCCGCCATATCTTGCGGTAAATGCAAACCATAAAGTACCAGCGAGACGGCTTCATCCCACGCATTATCGGTGCCATGGCCGAAATACAACTGCGCGTCGTTAAATCGGCTTACCGACCAGCGCACCATATCCAAAATACTATGCAGGTCGTTTATCGCTTCATCCAGATAAATTTTGTCTGTCATCAGGCACCCGGTACATCCACTAAATTAAAGCTGGTATCATACCCAAAGATAGCGGGCTCGCCCATGACTAATTTGACATCACACATCCCACAGCAAGAAGCTGAACAAAATGGTAGCGCCTGCAGTAAATGGCGCTCTGCACAGAGGTAGATATGGCTGAAAAAAATACCGGGCAAGCTTCTCAGGAGGACGATTTCGCCTTATTTAGAGAAACCATGGGTGCGGTAAAGCCATTACAGCAGGATAAAATAAGCCCCGACAAACACGCCCGCCGGAATGAAAAAAAACGTGTGCAGCGCACCGCCACTCAACAGCACAAGCAAGCGTCAGCCAGTTTTGCATTTTCCGATATTTATCAGGCTGCGTTGCCTGATGAAGGGCCCGTACGTTATTGCCGTGAAGATGTCTCAACGCATTATCTTAAGCAACTTCGCCGGGGCAACTATTACCCAGAGCTTATCTTGGACTTGCATGGTCTGACCCGCGAAACCGCTAAGCTGGAACTGAGCGCACTGATACATACCGCCCATAAGCAACTGATCGACTGTGTGGGTGTGGTGCATGGTATTGGCTCAGGAATACTAAAAGGTACGTTACCCCATTTATTAGTGCAACACCCCCATGTTATGGCGTTTCATCAGGCTCCGTTGGAATATGGCGGGCAAGGAGCGTTATTGGTGCTACTGGAAACTGCCGAGCCTACCGGCTTTAAATAGCGCGTGGCGGGTCATCGCTTATGCTGCGTATTGCGGACTATCAGCCAGGCATAATACCCCATTAGTCCCACAATCAGCGCTATGCCAAATAACGAGCCCCACACTACCGGATCGTTCAGCATTGATATCAACATACTATTCCCCTGACATTGGCTTCTTATTCCCACAACATTAATGGGAATATCGACGTGCCCACAGTATCGCCTGAATGACAGATTAACGACGTGATCTGGGTCAATGAATCATCAGCAAACTGACTAAAAAGCGATAGGGGATAAAAAAACAGCAGATTAATCCAATTATGTTATTGCAAATCATTATCATTTGCACTAACCTGATTTTGCCTGTTCGACGTTGGGTGATTTAACGGTCTTGGCTTGGCGTCGGTGTTGGGCAGGTGTGTGGTGCGCCTGCCCAACCATTTTTCCTCAGTGTCAGCAATAAACCTTACCGGTATTATTCGCAATGGCTTGCTGTAAACAGCTTAACTAAACAGTTTCCAGAACCAATTCTTTTGTAGGTCTTCTTCACACGTTTTGAGCTGAGTGGCATAACGTAATGAACGCGACTTCACCTTCGCCGCCACTTTTTTAAGCCAGGGTTTCCGGTTGTAACTTTTGCGCTTAAAGCCGCCCCACCCTTCGTGGTAATTCAGGTATTGCCCATAAGCATCCCACTTTGAGGTGCCATTTATCAGGTAGGCTTTATAAATAAACCAACCCATAAAATCCATGGCATCATCAAAATCGTCGCGGTCTGCCCAGCTATTGCCGGTTTCGCGCACATAGTCGTTCCAGGTTACTGTTTTAGCCTGGGAATAGCCATAAGCTGAACTGACTCTGCCCCACGGAATTAAACCAAAAAATACATAATCGCGCGGCGGCAAGGCATTATGACGAAATGAGCTTTCCTGATACATCATCGCCATGGGCACATGAATAGGCACCCCCCATTTCTCCCGGGACTGCTCAGCAGCGTCGTACCAGTCATCCTTTTCGTAAAAAATTTCACAAATATTGCTGATATCTTTAGGTGGTGCAGTAGCACAGCCCATCATAAAAAACGGCCCTAAGCCGCTTATGATTAAAAATCTGCAAACTCGTTTGAACTTTCCTGACATCTCGTGTCCAAATAAGTGTTCTAGCAAAATGTGTGTTTCCCTGGAACGCTTTCAACGCCTGACTGATGTCAGGCGTTTTTTTTCGCCGGTGGTTCGTTATAATAATCACGAATATAAGTTTCAAAGTCCTTATCATCCGCCGCTTCTATCTCTTGCTGAGCCTGTAATGACTGCTCTGCCATCTTAATGAAATCCGCTTCATTATGATGAGTATAGGCCAGATTTTGATACGACTGCGCGTACTCTTTTGCCAATAGCAAACCCAATGCAGAATTATCCGCATCATCTTCCAGCAGAATTTGCATTATTTTACCCGAAGGCGTTTGCGCAGGATCGTTCAATTTAGCCCGCTGCGCGTTCACCGCGTCACTGTACTTGGCGGTTTTATTTGCCTTATCTAACAGTGCTGCCACCTGTTCGAACTTATCAAACAGTTCTGCGCCCCATTGCTGCATGGATACCTCGACGCCCTCGTTATCCAGCATCAAATCAGGGTTTCTGCCCTCTAGTACCACCTTGTTCATATTGTCCCGGGCAGTTTCAATGGATGACAAAGTTAACTCTTCACTGGGCATCAGCAAACAGGTCATCAGGTATACATCCAGAAAATCCATCTGTTCGCCGTCAATCCCAATAGCGCTAAACGGGTTAATATCTAACGCCCGCACCTCAATATAACTGATACCCCGGCGCACAAGCGCATCACTGGGTTTTTCTTTTGGCAAGGTGGGTTGTTTAGGCCGTATGGGTGAATACAGCTCATTTTCTATCTGCAATATATTATTGCTTAACTGTTGCCAGTGGCCATCTTCACCCGCGGCGAAACGGGAAAATCGGGTAGACGGCGTTTGCATTGCTTCACGCAGTAAACGTACATAGTTATCTAATTTGTTGTAACAAATTTGCAGCGCTGATTGTTCTGCATTGGTATACCCCAAATCACTCATGCGCAGCGAGGTGGCGTAAGGTAAATAGAAAGTGCCTTTCCCCACTTTTTTAAAGGGCAGCTGATGCTTCTTACCTTTCAAAAACGAGCTACATAACGCAGGCGATGCGCCAAACAGGAATGGAATGAGCCAACAGGTGCGGCGGTAATTGCGTATCAAGGCCAAGTAATCGTCGTTGATTTGATCTTGGCCAGGCGTATTATTGTGCAATTTTGCCCATAGCGGCCAGAAAGAGTCCGGCAATGAGAAGTTAAAATGTACACCCGAGATAGCCTGCATCATGCTGCCGTAACGGTTTTTCAAACCGATTCGGTAAACCTGCTTCATTTTACCTACATTTGAGCTACCAAAATTGGCAATGGGAATACTGTCCTCATCGTCAACAAAACAGGGCATACTCATGGGCCACAACATTTCATCACCAATGTGACTCATAACAAATTTGTGGATGTCGTTTAATTGCTCTACGGTCGTCTCTGACGTATCGGCCGGCGGGGTAATAAATTCCAGCAGCGACTCAGAAAAATCAGTCGTAATGCTTTCGTGCGTAAGAGCCGAACCAAGTGCGCGGGGGTGAGCTGCCTGCGACAGTGCCCCACTGCCTTTAATCCTCAACCCTTCACGTTCTACTCCGCGTTTTAGCTGAGTTAAACTCTGGGCGAATTCAGGCGCTTGCAATGCAGCCAGACGCTGCTCGAAATTGTGTTGAGTCACGGTCAAATCATCATCCGTTTATTAAAATGCTTTGCCTACATGCGGCGTGGCATTGATAAATCAATCAGGGTTCATCGAACTATACGATGAACCGGGTAATTAAGGTGTTAACTGGCGGCGCGTTTCATCTTGTAGGGAAAGCTCAACTACCGGGCGGCCCAGGCTTTCCAATTGTTCCAGAATTTTTTGTTTATCGCCAACCACAATAATTTGCAGCTCATCGGGATTCAATTGCGCGGCCGCCAGGGCATTGATTTCCTCTGCGCTGATATGTTTAATAATATCCAGCTGTTTTTGCCGGTAATTTTTCGGCAAATCATAGGCCAGTAGCTGGCTGAGAAAACGTACCTTACTGCCGGGCGTCTCATAATCAAGCGCGTCGCTAAGCGTATAGGCATTACGCATAAAAGTCAGTTCCTGATCGGTAATACCTTGTGCTTTATACTGTTTAATTTCCTTAAGCATTTCAGTGATACCGTCTGCCGTACTTTGCCAGTTTAAATCGGCATTCACCTCAAACCAGCCCAGCGTCTTACCGCCAGCAAAACCACTGGATGCTCCGTAGGTATAGCCTTTGTCTTCACGTAGGTTTAAATTAATCCGGCTATTAAACGCGCCGCCTAGCGGAAAGTTCATTAACCGTGATTTAAAGTACTCTCCGGTGGCGTCAAATTTAGGACCGCGTTTGGCCAGATACACAGCCGTTTGTACGCTGCCAGGATTATCAATCAGAAAAATGCTTTGCTCAGCGTAGTCCGGAAATTCTGCGTACGGGCTAAAGCTATAGTCCTTACGGGGTAAGTCGGTTAAAAACGAAAATGCTTGCACTACTTGCTGGCTATCAAGGTCACTCACCACAACGGCGTGCGCCTTACTGGCCGTATAATAGGCTTGATAAAATGCTTTTACATCTTCCAAGGTTACCCTGGAGATGGTGTCAAGCGTGCCTTCGTCTGGATAACTGACACGGTTTTCTGACCCAAATAAAATGAGATCCCGGGCGCGGCTAGCCAACGCCGAGGGATTTTTAAGCTGCTGCTGCATACTTTGTATCACCCGCTCTTTCATGCGGTCAAAATCAGCCGGCGAGAACGCCGGGTGAAACAACTTTTCTTCGAGCAGCGCTAATGTAGCGGTAAGGTTTTTAGTCAGGCTTGAAACATAAATTTGCGTGTAGCGACCATTTGCATTAAAACGCACGGAACTGCCTAATTTAGCCAGTTCGTTGGCAATTTGTTCGTTGGTAAAGTGCGCCGTAGACTCATTCATCATGAGCGCTGTCAGATAGGCAGTACCAGCTTTACCTGCTGGGTCTAACAGCATGCCGCCGTCCATATTCAGCGTAAATGTAACGGTAGGTGTTTCGGCGTTTGTTACCCCCAATAAGGTAATATCACCAGGCAATGTGGTTTGCCAGTAATCAGGGACTTCGACAATAGGTACCGGACCGGCAGGGGGCACCACGGCGCGATCAAACGTATCATTAACCGCCGGCGCGGTGACCTTATCATCTACTGTATCCAGTTCCTGCGGAATGACCCGTGCAGAAAACTCAAAATCCTGGGGTTTAACCGCCTGTTCGGTCCTGCCCTGGGGAACAATACTTAGATACACCCCGTGACCCTGTTTGATATAGCGTGTATACACCCGCATCACATCTTTTGCCGTTACGCCGTTGTAACGCTTAATATCTTCGTCGACCAGATCCGGTTGATTTTCAAATGTTTGCCCGGCAGCTAGCGACGACACTTTTCCCGCCACACTTTGTAAGCCGAATACCGTAGAAGCTTCAATTGAGGCTTTGGTACGTTTTAAATCATCAGGCATCACGCCACGCTCCTCAAATTCGCGCAACGTTTTGCTTACCACTTGCTCTAACTGGGCTAATGACTGGGTACTGGAAGGGTTAGCTAAGGCCAATAGCTGAAATTCACATGCCAGCTCGCGGCATGGATGCCCTACTGATGCCTGGACCGCCATACCCGATTTAACTAGATTTTTATAAAATAAAGAGGTTTTACCTCCGCCCAGAATATCGGCTAACACATCAAGTGGCGCTTCATCTGGATGGCGTGCATAAACAGTGGGAAAGGTAATTTGTAATAAGGGCAGATGGATATTATCTTCCAGCGTAATATAGCGGTTTTGCTCAAGGCTAACCGGCTCAGGCTGTGGATCGGCTACCGCCGGTCCTTTGGCTATCGGGCCAAAATATTTTTCCACCCAGCGTTTGGTGGCCGCTGTATCTATATCACCACCGATGGTCAGAACTGCATTGTTAGGCCCGTACCACCGTTTAAAAAAGGCTTTCAGGTCGTTCACGTTTACCCGGTCCAAATCTTCCACATAGCCAATCGGCAGCCAGGAATAAGGATGACCGGGGGGATACAGAGCTTCGGCGGTGCGCTCTTCGCGCAATCCATAAGGCTGGTTATCAATACGCTGGCCCCGCTCGTTTTTTACGGTTTCACGTTGGTTTTCAAACTTTTTTTGGTCCACCGCATCTAACAAAAAACCCATGCGGTCAGCTTCCAGCCATAATACTTTTTCAAGTTGGTTTGCTGGCACTGTTTCATAGTAATTGGTGCGATCGGTATTCGTTGAGCCGTTTAAATTACCGCCTGACTCTGTGATGATTTTAAAATGTTGTTCGTCTGCAACATTTTGTGAGCCTTGAAACATCATATGCTCGAAGAAGTGTGCAAAGCCTGATTTACCAATATCTTCCCGTGCTGAGCCTACATGATAAGTCACATCTACATGCACCAGAGGATCTGAATTATCCTCATGTAAAATAACCGTCAGGCCATTTTCAAGCTGATATTTTTCATAAGGAATGGCCAGCTGTTCAGTCTGTTCGGCAGCGGATTGCTGAGTATCTGCGCCCGTGGTAGTTGAGGGATTCGATTGCTGACACGCGCTTACCAGCAATATGCTGGCAATAGACACCACGGCCTGGGCGAAGAGGCGTACTGACATCACACTTCCTTTTATTATTTATTGTCTATTATCTATAATCTTATTTTGGGTGGTTATCAGCTATCTGCGATAGCAAACCATACCGCCAGCTTAGCCTAATGTTTATCGCAATAAGGCTATTTTGACCATACTTGTCGTCAGACTACCAGAATATCAGGTAAATGACCTAAGTACATCTGGCCTAATATGTATCAATTGCCTTTGGCTTGCCCTACAATTTGACCACACGGTATAAGGAACCACCATGAACAGTACGACACAAATTATTGATTTGGATTTTGGCCTTTCGCAGTTGAGCGGTAACCGTGAATTGCTATTTAAATTGTTGCATAAATTTGCCAATGAATACCGCCAACTGCCGTCTCAGCTTGATGATGCTTTTGCTCGAAATGACTGGGAACAGGCCCGTATTTTAATACACACGTTAAAGGGCGTCGCTGGCAACCTTGGTTGCAATGCGCTGTTCGAAGAAGCCCGAGAATGTGAAAATCAGCTAAAAAACAACCATGCTGAACCAGACAATATGGCGTCGTTTGCCCGGGCTCATCAGCAGACAATTGCATTTATTGACGAGCATGATCCTGCCCGGGTAAGCCCTGCAGTCCCTGTTGATGACACCAGTAAGCAAGCGTTGCTTAGCGCATTACGTCAACATGAGTTTATCGTGCAGGATCAACTGGACACTTGGCTGGCGGCCTTATCATTAGCCGAACCACAACAACAAGCTGTGAGAGAGGCTATTGATGAATTGGATTATGAAGAAGCCATCAGTATTATCGAACAATAAATAGCGGCCCCATGGAACCTGTCAGCCTACTTTATACCCACCCAGATTTTTATGTTATTCATAAGCCCGCCGGGGTAACCATGCATGACAGTAAGGCTGGCATCATCGCCCGGACTCTGCCCTTGGTGTCTGATGACGCCCTCTATTTGTGCCATCGGCTAGACGATGGCACCTCGGGCTGTCTGTTACTAGCCCGGCATGCTGCTGCGGCAGCCTATTTGGGGGAACTGTTCGCCACCCACCGCATACAAAAATTCTATGTGGCGCTGGCTACGGGTAAACCGAAAAAAAAGCAGGGCACGATTAGCGGCGATATGAAAAACCGGCGTCAGGGCCAGCACATTTTACTTTCCTCCACCCAACACCCTGCTGTGACTCAGTTTTTTAGCCAGGCTATTGCGCCAGGCCTACGCGCTTTTGTGGTTAAACCGCTGACCGGAAAAACTCATCAGATTAGAGTAGCGTTAAAAAGTCTTGGAACCGCGATACTAGGCGATGTACTGTATAAGGGTACAGCCGCCGAACGGATGTATTTACACGCTTGGCAATTACAGTTTACCTACCGTAATGAGCTGATTTGTGTAAGTTGCCCACCGTCCAGTGAATTTATGCATCAGCCAGGGTTCATGCCATGGTTGGCACAAATAGACGCCGTTGAAAAGCTTAACTGGCCGGGGTACCAGCTACCCCGCTAAACATTTAAACAGGAAAGATGCATGACGCAACCCTTACCGAGCCGCATTCAAATAATCGGTAGTGGCGCCATAGGCTCATTGATGGCCGCCAACGCTCAGCGCAATGGAATTCCCTACAGTCTTTGTCCTCGCGATCCCGCGCGCCTTACCCAACGTTTGATTACCTACAGTGGTCAAAGTATTTTACTTAGCGGCAATATGCCGGTAGCCGACCAACTGGGCGCACGCGATATTTTGGTGCTTCCGGTTAAAGTACATCAGTTGGCACAGGCTGCTAAGCAATGGCAGACACGCTTGTCGCCACAAACGCCGGTGTTATTGATACATAACGGCATGGGTGGGTTTGAAGCCGTACGTAGAGAGTTGCCTAAGCAATCACTTTATCTGGCTACCACCAGCCATGGCGCGATTAAAATTAATCACCATGAGGTGAAACATACTGGTTTTGGGCGTACGGTGCTGGGTGAAGCGCCGGATAATCGAGATAGCCATAGCGGCCAAAGTGAACTGGTATTGGAAACGCTAAGTCGATGTTTGCAACCGGTTACCTGGCAACAGGACATCATGAAAGGCTTATGGTTAAAACTGGCGGTAAATGCTGTTATTAACCCGCTTACCGCTATTCACAATGTGAAAAACGGTGAACTGGAAAAGGCGAATTTTAAAGGCCAAATCAGCGATATTTGCCATGAAACCGCGGCAGTAGCACAGGCTTGTGGTATGGATTTGCCCCCGGCACTACTTGAAGAAAATGTGCAGCAGGTGATAGGCAAGACAGCCGCTAACTATTCCAGTATGCACCAGGATATCTGGCATCACCGGGTCACCGAAATAGCCGCAATTAACGGTTATATTCTGCAACAGGCAGAAAAAAAAGGTATCGACGTTCCCGTCAATACCTTTCTCTATAACAAAGTTAAGTCAATGGAATCGCGTTATTCCTGAACTTCCGGCTTCATGTGCGGAAATAAAATAACATCCTTGATGGTGGGGCTGTCGGTGAACAACATCGCCAGCCGATCGATACCAATTCCCTGCCCTGCTGTAGGAGGCAGTCCGTGCTCCAGGGCCCGGATATAATCTTCGTCATAGTGCATAGCTTCGTCGTCGCCAGCGTCTTTTTCCTGGACCTGCTTACGGAAACGTTCAGCCTGGTCTTCGGCATCATTTAACTCGCTAAAGCCATTGGCCAGCTCTCGACCGCCGACAAAAAACTCAAACCGGTCAGTAATGAACGGATTAGCATCATTACGACGCGCAAGTGGTGAAACCTCCCACGGGTACTCTGTGATAAAGGTAGGTTGCTCCAGTTGCTCTTCAGCCGTGGCTTCAAAGATTTCGCACAGGTATTTACCCGGCCCCCAAATACCATCTACCTCAGGCTCTTTAATATGCAACTGCTTCGCCATCGCTTTTAGCTCTGGTAAATGGTTTTGCGGATCGCGGATGGCCTCGGCATTAGCGTCTGGCCAGTATTTAAGTATGGCATCGCCCATACTTAATCGCGCAAAGGGCTGACCAAAGTCGTAATGCTTCTCTTCAACCACTTCACCATCTGCATTACGCACGGTATTCACCAGCTTAGCGCTACCCAAAATATCCTGCGCCAGCGTGCGCAGCATGTCTTCGGTTAAATTCATCAGGTCATGGTAATCAGCATAAGCCTGATAAAATTCCAACATGGTAAATTCCGGGTTATGGCGCGTAGACAAGCCTTCGTTCCGGAAATTACGGTTTATCTCGAATACCCGCTCGAAACCACCTACCACCAGGCGCTTAAGGTACAACTCGGGCGCAATGCGCAAATACATGTCGATATCCATCGCATTATGATGCGTGGTAAATGGCTTAGCGCTTGCTCCGCCCGGGATCACCTGCAACATTGGGGTTTCTACCTCAATGAAGTTGCGCTCGGTCAAATAATTGCGGATACCATTAATCAAGGCACTACGAATGCGAAAGGTTTCACGGGTTTTTTCACTGGTAATCAAGTCAACATAACGTTGACGATATTTGGTTTCCTGATCGCTCAGGCCATGGAATTTTTCGGGCAATGGGCGCAGCGCCTTAGTCAGGAGCTGATAGTTTGCCATATCGACGTACAAATCCCCTTTACCCGATTTATGCAACGCGCCGGATACGCCAATAATGTCTCCGATATCCAGCGAACCATAGCGCGCCTTAATGTCTTTTTGCGCATCTTTAGATGCATAGGACTGAATCCGGCCACTCATATCCTGTAATAGTAAAAATGGCCCACGTTTCGCCATTATCCGGCCAGCAATGCTGACTTGATTCTGCTGCTCTGCCAGCGTTTCTTTATCTTGTTCGCCATACTGTTGTTGCAGTTCATCTGCATAGTGTTCACGGCGAAAGTTATTCGGAAAGCCATTAGATTCACAGTTTTCTCGAATTGCGCTCAGTTTAGCCCGGCGCTCGGCAATTAATCGGTTTTCATCGTTTTGTTGGTCGGTCATAACCTAATCGCTTGTAGTGTTAAAGCCCGGACTTCAGGCTGGCTTCAATAAATTTGTCTAAATCGCCGTCCAATACAGATTGCGTATTGCGTGTTTCCACACCAGTACGTAAATCTTTGATACGCGAATCATCCAGTACATAGGAGCGAATCTGGCTGCCCCAGCCAATATCAGACTTGCTGTCTTCCAGCGCCTGTTTTTCGGCATTTTGCTTTTGCAGCTCGTATTCATGCAGTTTGGCTTTAAGCTGCTTCATTGCCTGATCTTTGTTTTTATGCTGCGAGCGGTCATTTTGACACTGCACCACAATACCGGTAGGTTCGTGCGTGATCCGTACGGCCGAGTCTGTCCGGTTAACGTGCTGACCACCTGCACCAGATGCGCGATACGTATCTATGCGCAGATCCGACGGATTGATATCAATGTCGATATCATCATCCACTTCAGGATAAACAAAGGCCGAAGAGAACGACGTGTGGCGGCGGTTGCCCGAGTCAAAGGGTGACTTTCGAACCAACCGGTGAACACCGGTTTCCGTACGTAGCCAGCCAAAAGCGTACTCGCCGCCAAAGCGTACCGTGGCACTTTTTATGCCCGCCACTTCGCCTTCAGACAACTCAATAATTTCCGTTTTCAGACCGTGGGCTTCGCCCCAGCGCAAATACATCCGCAACAGCATATTAGCCCAGTCCTGAGCTTCAGTGCCGCCCGAGCCCGCCTGCAAATCAATATAGCAGTCGGCAGCATCATTCGGCCCCGAGAACATACGCCGAAACTCGAGGGTTTCAAGCTGCTGAATCAGGCCATCCAGCTCTACTTTGGTTTCTTCAAAGGTTTCTTCGTCTTCAGCTTCGACTGCCAGCTCCAGTAAGCCTTCAACGTCCTGGGTGCCCTGGTCAAGGTTTTTGATGGTGTCGACCACCTGCTCAAGCGCTACCTTTTCTTTCCCCAGCGCTTGGGCGCGCTCAGGCTCATTCCATACATCCGGGCTTTCCAGCTCGCGGTTAACTTCTTCTAAACGCTCCGACTTTGCATCAAAGTCAAAGATACCCCCTAAGGGATTCTGTGCGTTCCCGGATATCACTAATCGCGTTTTGGACAGGATTTATTTCAAACATAATCCGCTACATTCAGGTTAAAAGTAAGACCGCGAATAGTATCGAAAATGGGGAAATTTTAATAGCGCGGGGCGAAAAGAATTTGCTTACAAATTTACGCCTTAGGGCCCCAGCGGTACGGCTAAAGGTGACGCGAGCTAGCCTAAGGTAAGGCCAGCCATTGTTCGGCTGGCCTACACGCCTTATTTACTGTTTACCTGAGCGCATAACTGTGCGGTATCCGCGCCCAGCTTTTTAAGCTGGGTCAGGGTTTTTTCATCATTAATCTGGCCATCGTCACCTATCAGGCTGTGCACTTTGGCGATGGCTTTTTGATTGGGGTGCACCAGCACGCCCATATTTTCTAACAACATACGTAGCGTTACCAGTACGCGCAGGCCGCCCAAGCCCCCTGAAGAAGCGGCCATAATACCGGCAACCTTGCCCCGATACGCTTGCATAACCTGTTCTGTCTCACCTTTACGCGAGGCCCAGTCCAGTGCATTTTTCAACAATGCCGGATAGCTACTGTTATATTCTGGCGAGGCAATTAAAAAACCATCGTGGCGAATCAGTAATTCTTTAAACGCCTGGGCCCGTTCCGGGATGCCCAACTCAGTTTCTTCGTCTTCATTAAATAGCGGCATGGCATAATCAGCCAGGTTAATCACCGTGACCTCAGCCCCTGCCTCCCGCGCGCCCTGCGCAGCGACATTGACAATAGCCTGGTTGAACGACTGGCGGCGGGTGCTACCCGCAAAAGCAAGAATAGATGGCATAACCACTCCCTATAAAAAAGGGCTGTTGATAGCAACAGCCCTTAGTAATTCCACTAACTGGAAAACAATAAACTGTAAGCGTTCAGTTTACATTTTTTCCAGCGTTTCGATACCTAACAACGCCAGACCCTGTTCCATGGTTCCGGAAACCAGCGCTGCCAGTGCTAAGCGACTGTTACGTACGGCAGGTGGAGTGTCTTCACGCAAGATTGGGCAGGCTTCATAAAAGCGCATAAAGGCACTGGCCACATCATAAAGGTAGGTACACATAATATGCGGTGTGGCTTCACGGGCCACCACGTTGATGGTTTCTTCAAATTGCAGCAACTGTACCGCTAACGCATGTTCCTGGGGCGCGGCTAAGGTAATCTCTACCGGTAGTTCGGCAAGAGAGATACCAGCCTTGCGGAAAATACTCTTAACCCGGGTAAAGGCATATTGAAGGTAGGGGGCGGTATTGCCTTCGAAGCTGAGCATGGTGTCCCAGTTGAATACGTAATCGGTAGTGCGGTTCTTACTTAAATCCGCATATTTCACCGCGCCAATACCCACTTTCTGCGCCACCTCGGCCAGCTCCTGCTCGCTTAGGTCGTTATCGCGCTGAGCAATCAGGTTTCCCGCCCGCTCAACCGCTTCATCAAGTAACTCAACCAATTTCACCGTACCACCGGTACGCGTTTTAAAGGGTTTGCCGTCACTACCTAACATCATACCGAACGGGCAGTGTTCGTAACTTTGCTCAGGCTGCATAAAGCCCGCCTTGCGGCCGACAATTTCGGTTTGTTTAAAATGTAAGGCCTGCCGGGCGTCAGTCAAAATCAGGGTCCGATCAGCGTTGAGCTGTGAACTACGGTAGCGCATGGCGGCCAAATCGGTGGTGGCATACAAATAACCGCCACCGGATTTTTGCACGATGTAGACCGCTGGATTGCCTTCTTTATCAGCTAACTCAGGAATAAACACCACCTGCGCGCCTTGATCTTCTACGGCAATCCCTTTGGCTTTAAGCTCAGCCACCACATTCGCCAGATCATGGTTATAAGCAGATTCACCCATGATGTGCTCGCGGGTAAGACTGACATTAAGCTTGTCGTACACTTCTTCGCTGTGGGCAATAGATACATCAATAAACTTATCCCACAATGCCAGACATGCTGCATCACCGCCTTGTAGTTTCACTACAAATTCACGGGCGCGGTCAGCAAAACCGGCTTCATTATCAAAGCGGACTTTGGCTTCCCGGTAAAAATCTTCCAAATCAGATAAGGCGGTTTCCGCCATTTGATTATTTTGTAATTTATCATTCAGGTGGGCCAACAGCATACCAAACTGCGTGCCCCAGTCGCCCATGTGGTTCTGGCGAATAACCTTATGACCCAGAAATTCCAGCAGCTTTACTACGCTGTCACCAATAATGGTGGTACGTAGATGCCCCACGTGCATTTCTTTGGCCAGGTTAGGGGATGAATAGTCCACTACCACGGTCTGGGTGGGCTGCTTAGCTACGCCCAGACGCGGGTCGTGTACCGCCAGCTCACACTGGTTTGCCAACCAGCGATCACTTAAATGGATATTGATAAACCCGGGGCCAGCGATTTCCAGCTTTTCGGCAACATCATCAAGCTTTACCTTGGCGACAATTTGCTCGGCAATATCCCGCGGTTTTTGCTTGAGCTTTTTCGCCAAAGCCATGGCGCCGTTAAACTGATATTCACCAAATTCAGGCCGGGCACTTCTGGAAACCGGAATGGGCGCATCGCCTGCGTCAAGTGCTTCAAGAGCCTGTTTAAACCGGCTTACCAATAATGCATGTATATTCATAATCTTGTCTTAATGTTCCCGGGTGTGGGTAAATTGAATGTCGGGGTAGCGTTCGCGCGCCAATTGCAGATTTACCATGGTCGGTGCGATATACGTTAGGTTATCGCCGCCATCCAGGGCCAGGTTGTGTTCGGCTTTACGTCGAAATTCGTCCAGCTTACGAGGATCCTCTGAGTACACCCAGCGTGCGGTATTAACGCTGATATGCTCATAAATCGCTTCAACATTGTATTCAGACTTTAAACGCGCCACCACCACATCAAACTGTAGTACGCCTACCGCACCTACTATCAGATCGTTATTAACCAAGGGCCTGAAGACCTGGACCGCGCCTTCTTCTGACAATTGAATCAGGCCTTTTAATAACTGCTTTTGCTTAAGTGGATCGCGGAGACGAATTCGCTTGAACAATTCCGGGGCAAAGTTAGGGATACCCGTAAACCGGAAATTCTCGCCAGCGGTAAAGGTGTCGCCGATGCGAATAGTGCCATGGTTATGCAGACCGATAATGTCACCGGCGTAAGCTTCTTCAAGCAGCGCACGGTCGCCGGCCAGAAACGTCAATGCATCGGCAATGCGTACATCTTTACCAATCCGGGTATGCTTCATTTTCATGCCCTTTTCGTATTTGCCTGACACAATCCGGCAAAAAGCGATTCGGTCGCGGTGTTTGGGGTCCATATTGGCCTGAATTTTAAAGACAAAGCCACTGAACGCACCGGCGTCGGCTTCAATCCGGCCGTCTTCGGTTTCCCGCCCTAAGGGGGCGGGAGCCCACTCGACCAAACCGTCTAACATATGGTCGACGCCGAAATTACCCAGCGCAGTACCAAAGAACACCGGGGTAATCTCCCCCGCCATAAACAGTTCCTGGTCAAATTCATTGGAAGCGCCCACTACCAGCTCTAATTCATCGCGTAATGTCTGGGCCAGGTCACTGCCCACCGCACCGTCCAGTTCCGGGTTATCCAACCCTTTTATGATACGCACCGGTTGAATAGTGTGTCCCTGGCCGCTTTGATATAGGATGGTTTCATCGCGATGCAGGTGGTACACGCCTTTAAAACTTTTACCACTGCCAATCGGCCAAGTGATGGGTGCACAGGCAATATTTAACTCGGTTTCCACCTCGTCAAGTAGCTCCATCGGATCGCGGATATCCCGATCAAGTTTGTTCATGAAGGTAATAATTGGCGTATCCCGTAGCCGGGTCACTTCCATCAGCTTGCGCGTTCTGGCTTCAACACCTTTGGCCGCGTCAATCACCATCAAGCACGAATCTACCGCGGTAAGGGTACGATAGGTATCTTCTGAAAAGTCTTCGTGCCCTGGTGTATCCAGCAGATTGACCAAGTGGTCGGCATAAGGAAACTGCATGACCGAGGTGGTCACTGAGATGCCCCGCTCTTTTTCCATTTCCATCCAGTCAGACTTTGCATGTTGACCGGATTTTTTACCTTTTACGGTACCGGCTTTTTGTAGCGCACGGCCAAACAACAGGACTTTTTCAGTAATGGTCGTTTTACCCGCATCCGGGTGCGAGATGATGGCAAACGTGCGGCGCTTGCTGATATCGCTTAGGTGATTCTTCTCTGCCATGTATATTCTTTGCTTCTTCTAAAATAGGTTCCCGCACGGAGCGGGTAACTAATGCGGTTGTCCTATTGCCCATGGCCTACTGAGGCGTGCAACAAGCGCAACATAACCGGTTGTAACAGCGTAGGTTACATCCGGCCCGCTGTAATATGTTTGTGTAATCTGCCGGCATGTTAG
Organism: Alteromonas indica; assembly: GCA_003056425.1. Classification (GTDB taxonomy): domain Bacteria; phylum Pseudomonadota; class Gammaproteobacteria; order Enterobacterales; family Alteromonadaceae; genus Alteromonas; species Alteromonas indica. The sequence goes on along the minus strand of PYVY01000004.1, from coordinate 79,432 downwards.
CCAAGCAGTGTATGAGTCAGGCTGCAGGCAACTCAGTTAAGCCGCCTCGCGCCCCCGTGAAACGGTGGCGTATACCAGTATTAGCCTGCGGTTTTTTTAACTGGCTCAGCTACGCCTGATCTGGCTTAGCTAGGCATAATCTGGGATTGGCTATGTTGCCTATTTTACAAACCTCACATGCCTGCTTCAACTGCGGCGCATTCGCCGGCGCGCAGATGGCCGCCATAATAACACGTCTGTGAGCAAAGCGGGGCTTATCAACGCGCTAAGTTAGTAGGATTTTTTGCTTTAGAACGCCGCCCCAGGGCGATCGTTATAAACCCGCTCAGCGCCGGTGGCTGACCGGACGGGTCAGTTAGCAGAGCGGCGCACCAAGGGCCCTAATACGGGTGGCTTCAACCCGAAAATATCGGCCACCTGTGCCAGCAGTAATTCACCGGTAGCGACTGCATCGGCAAAGGCGTTATGTGCCAGGTAAGGGGGCAGGCTGCGGTTCTCCCGGATACTGGCCAGCCGTAAATCAGGCCGAACCATACCGGTATTGACCATCATGCTGCGCTCTATGGCCAGGGTATCTAAAAACACCAGCGGCAGACTGGTATTGTCGTCCAGCCCTAACAAGGCGTGTAAAAACTGTTTTTCAATCCAGGCCCCATGGGCAATCACCACTTTCCCCTGCAACGCGTCAACCAATAACCCGGCGACCTGTTCAGGCGGCATACCGCCCATCAAAGTCTCAGGTACAATATGGTTTATTACCGCGGTATCGGCCACCACACTGTGGCCCGCCTTAACATAATAATGCTGGGCACTGCCTAATGATAATATCGGATAATTAAGGTTGAGCATTCCTACCGACAAAATGGCATCGTTAGGACAATCCAGGCCAGAGGTTTCAAAGTCCAGCACAACACATTGCACCTCGCTTAATAAGCAGTCCGGCGAGGGTAAGGCGGCTTCAAACAGGGGCTTTGCCAACGCTGGCACAGTGCCTTTTTGCAAAGCCCGGGAGCGCTGTTTTTCCATTCGGTGTAAAGGATGAAAACGTGACAGCAACCCTTGGCTCATCGCAATATGCCCGCTGCGTTAAATCGTTGCTGCGCCGCTTCCTGATAGCGCGCAATAATCCGAAATGCGTCTTTTAAATGATTGCGTTCAAAAGGGGTTAGGCTGGATGGCGCAATCAGGTTGTCTTGCACGCCGCCATGGCTGGCCACATCGCTTTGATGTTTAAACCGAACGAGATTTATAAATTGAAAGGCCTCGGTAAGCTCTTGCCGGTGCACTTGATTGATGACTTTCTTGTTCGCCGCATCGCGCAGCCGATGGGTAGTTTCGGTAGCCGAACTGCCCGCCGCCAAAGCGTAGACCCTGGCCAGATCGACCACCAGATTCACCGCCTGCTTTTTAATATTAAGCACCTGCCGGTTGTCGCCGTCGCGGGTCAGAACAAATTTTCTAAACAGCCCCAGGGGTGGGCTAATCCGCAGGGAATTGGCTACCATAATGGCAAAAAACCGATGATGTCCTTCTACCCGGGCCAGTAACGACTGCTTCAGCGCGGCCACTAAATGTTCGGTGCCGTACAAAAACCGCAGGTCCAGAAATACAGTGATATCCAGTAAGTTTTGGGCTTCCGATTCGGCCACCCATTGTTTGACATAATTCTGCCATACGGCTAAAGGTACCCGCCAGCGGTCATTACTGGCCATCACATCCCCTTTACACAATGGATAGCCACAATCATCTAAGGCCTGGCACACGTAGTTGGCCAGGTTTTTAAAGTAAGTGGCTTCCTGGGCATCAGGTTCCCATTGTAAAATAATGCCGTTGTCCTGATCAGATCCCAGGTGCATTTCAAAACGAGCCTGAGAGCCAGCACAAAACCACGCGTAAGGAATCGGGGCGGGCCCGAACTTGTCCTCTGCCAGCTGTAAAATGCGTTTGTTAAAAGCATCGGCAATCAGGGTGACCATTTGTTGAATTGCCCGGGCGTCAACGCGGGCTGCCTGTAGCGCTTCAAACACAGCCTGGCGGCGCGGCACCAGATTGATCAGATCCTTTAAAGAATTCTGCCGATATACCTGGCTGATCAGATAAATTGCCTGCACATGGGAGTTTTCCACCAAACTGGTAGCCGTCAGTACGCCTACCACTTCACCATCTTCCATCACCGGTAAACTTCGCACATTGTGCTGCATCATAATTTCAATAGCTTGAGCCAGCGGCGCTTCAGGGTGCACCGTACGCGGGCGCTCTGTCATTATCTCGCTGACCGGCTGGCTGGTATCCATTCCCGTAGCCAGTACGCGGGTGGTCAGGTCGCGGTCGGTTACCACTCCAGCCAGTACGTTCCCTTCAAACACCAATGCGCTGGAACGATGCATATCGGTCATGACCTGTGCAACTTCACGTATAGGTGTGTCACACTTTACTTTGGGTACGCGCCGGTTCATCACCTCTTTTACATTACGTAAATACTGAGCTTCTTCGCCTTCAGGAGGGACCGAGGAATGCGCTAATCTTACTGATTCCTGGGAAGAAAAGTGATTACGGATACCAGGATTGTTATCCATTAGATCCAGAATAACCTGCTTTGGAATACGATAAAGCAAGGTATTTTCAATCGCACTTAACGAATAGCCACATTCGCCCGAACGGTATAACTGACTGAAACCGAACAAATCACTGTCGGCCAGCCGGGTGCGCAGACTACCATCGGGATGACGCTGCTCCACTGCCCCGGTACGAACAATATACAACCCCTGCCCGACTATTTGGTCTCCCGGTAACGCTTCAGACTTTTTCAGATACAGAATATCCACCGAGGCTGCCAGGGAATGACGTTCTTCTTCACGCAGCAAATCAAATGGGTCAACCGTCCCCAGAAAGGCGACAATATTGGGTAGTAATGATGATTCCATACAACACTGGGTCTTATTATTAAACCGGAGGCACGGTCCTGCTGGCCACCCGATGATAAAGTATGTGTGTAGCGACTTACGCTGCACGTCGATAACGCTCTGGGTAAACTCAATGCCAGGGGGGATCAAATAAACCAGGCTACGCCGCGCAAAGGCATGGTGTATTGCTAGCACCCGAATTTACAGTGTGGCGTATTTTACACCGAAAATACACACTCAGCTGGCGGATACGCCCATCTCCCCCGCTCCGCCTTTACAGTTTCCCCTACCACAGAACCGCTGAAGTTCATGGCAGCAGAAATGCCATACTTAATAGCTTACGTTGGCCTTGCTCTATTCGGCTAACACTGTGTGAATGCAAATCCGGGCGAAATAAAATGACGCGGTTAAACCAGTTAAAGATGACACTATCAGCGGCGAATATACCGCCTTGCGCGGGCTGCTTTAACACAATGTTGAATTTGAAATAGCGCCCCCCGCCCATGGGGTCATTGTGCCTGAGTACCTGATGGCCTTCTGGATAGGTTACCAGATTTACGGAAAATCGCCGGCTACTGAAAAATGCCCGATTACGTACTTTGCCCATAGAGTATCCACTGCTGTCATGCGCACAAAGCGCATTGATAAATTGATGGCAAGGATACTGGCACACCCGCAAAAGCAAGAAAAGCATTGGACTAGACATTTTGGTTATGCTTTGTAACCCGTTTGTCCTACCATACCGACCCGCCCCGGCAAGCCAAAGCAATATTTCTTGCCAATCTGGCACCGCAACTGGCACCGGAAAATTGATAAATGAACAGCCGCTTTAGCTGACTAAAGCCGGCGGATTGCTGAAAACACATCAGCCGGGACAATCCCGGCTGATGTGTTTTTGGTAGTATGGTAGCGCTACTGCGTTCCCGAGGTGGTTCTGGTTGCGTGGGGCCGGCCAGTGACGCTTAAGTCGCGCTATTTTATCTGCCCAATTTTACGCATTTGATCGCGCCAGGCACGGTACATATGCGCATCCTGCTCGTCCTGCATTTGGGTTTCTTTTAAACCGATGCTGGCAACCTGGTCAGCACGCACATAGCTAGCGCTGGCACAATAAGCTGGCAATGATGCGCTGGTGATACCTTTGCCTGCGATAAACATACCGCCGTTTTCCTCTTCCCATACTTCAAATACTGCCTGATACAGGTCATACATCTGGGCGCTTTTTAACACCTGAAAGTTAAGGTAAGACGAGGCGTTAAAATCATGACCTCCGGCATAGGCTGTCAGTGCGATACCATACTGGCGGGTCAGCTCTGCTGCCTGACGGATACCATAGCGTAACCCTGGAGTATCGGCCTGAGCATAAAAGCGATCGGTTCCTTCAACAAAGTTTTGTGCATCGGCCAACATGGCTGAAGCGCTATCAATACTCAACTGGGTTCCGGCTGTATTTACAACCATAGGATCTACCGCCAACGTATCAGCCCAGTCGCCTGGCGCCTGGCTTCCCTCAAATTCCGCTAGCAATGCGCCTTCTAGCAGCATTTGGTTGTAAGTTGTCAGATTCCCACTGTCTTGTACGGTCCCCGCCAATACGGTAACCACACGCGCCATATCGTCTCCCCATATCGTCGCAAAGCGCTGTTTAATTTCCAGGGTCCGGGCGGCCTGCCAGTTACTGATTAACAAATTTTCCTGTTCTAATGCTGAGCGGCCTTGCATTAGTTCAGTATTGCGCGCTTCGGGCCAGCGTAGCTCAGCCTGGGCGACCGCATACTCGCGGCCCAAACGCTGGGGATACGTACGCTTGGTTAATTCGTTACCTAATTCAAGGTATAACACCTTGTTAGTGTTCAGCCCGTCATGGAGTAACCGGGCTAATTGCTCAATGTATGTATTGTCCGCGGTTAACGGCACATTTAACCATAAATGCGAGGCAGAACGGTTAGCCAGCTCAATCATCAACTCGTAGGGCGCCCCTTTTGCCGCCCCCCAGTTACTGTTATCTAAAGTAGCGCGCTCGGCCCACCCCTGACTGTCAAAACGAGTAAACGCGGTGTCACTTACCCGGTTGTACAAAGCGGCATCGCTAAACCAGTTAGTGGGACGGATGACTTTGGCTGGTTTCAAATAATTTAAATACGACTGAGTAAACAGGTTAGCGTCTGAAGCACCTGGCCGCAGTAGCTGGATATTCCGTAAATAGTCGCCGCTGCCTTGCGGGTCGGTTGTGGTGATAGCAATGGTCAGCGCGCCATAACCGGCATACTGTAAAATAATTTCACCGGGTGACTGCTCTACCACCGTGGCGTTAGTAAATTCAAATTCGCCTTCACCGGTATAGGTGAGTGTGTACTCACCTGCTTCATAAGCGGTGTCAATTTCAGCACTCATAACGGTGGTAAAAATGGTATCAGCGCGGGTGCCGTCTGATAGCGCCATGCTAGTGGGCCAACCATTTTTATCGACCTGAATTTTATGGCTTTGGGCGGTAGACCAAATTCCAGCTTTGCTAAAAAACCATCCGTGTGGGTTATCTGCCAGGGGCTGGCCGGTCAGGCCGGCTGTTTTAAATACATCACTAAAAGCCCACGCAGTCATATCGCTGGAGATCTTAGATACCTGCGCGCCAAGCCGGTACAGCGAGGGCTCGGCAGTAACGGTTTCGCTTAACTGCTCGCGGTTTATATTAAGCGCCACTGACGTATCTTGTGGCTGTGCGCTATTGGCCTCAGAATCTGCGTTATCCTCGGCAGTGCTCACCGGCAATTGGCTGGATGACCCAGAAGTGAGGGGCGGAGCCTGACTTATCGAGGCCATGCTTTGTGTAGGAGAAGTTTCGCTGCTACCGCCAGAACCACCGCAAGCGGTGATTAACGAGGAACAGGCAACAATTGACATTACTAATACTGATTTTTTCATAACTGCAACACACTTCGTTAAAGTCAGATGGCGCTGGAGCGACGTGCCACAGCGAGATGCAGTAAGAGTAGCGCTCCCCCTGGAAAATCAGCGTATAAGCGACAATACGCAAGTATTTTAGGGGTTCAGAAATAAACCTAAAGTCAATTTTTTATTTATATTTTTCAGAAGGATATAATTTGATAAAACGCTTAATTCAGCGTGTTTTTTTGAAAGGTATAAATTGAGAAACGCTTATTTTAGGCGTTTAAGGACATTGTCATAATGACGGCGTCTTCAGTTGGGGTGTGCGCGGTAGCCGGATAATAGCCCTTGCGAACTTCCTGAATAATAAAACCTGCTTTGCTATAGAGCTGTCTGGCCACCCGGTTGCTGCTGCGTACCTCAAGCCACAGGCTAGCCATATGGCTGGCTTTACAGTGCGCAATAACGCCCTGCAGCAACTGCTGACCGGCACCGATACCCCGAGCATCCTCGACTATACCGATATCCATCAAAGTAGCTTCATCTACTACCATCAGCAGCAGTGCATAGCCAATCACCCGGTGCCCCTGAAGGACAACACGAGCACTATACGGTGCGGTGGTACAATCGATAAAGGTGTCAAAGCGCCAGGGTCGCGGCACCACTTGTTGATGAATTTGATAAGCTGCCTGTAGCGCTTGCGGGTCTGGCTTGCACACCATTAGCTCGGACATTGATTATGCCGTTTGCCCCAGCAACTGCCATAGCTGCCGTTTGTGTGTAGCAGTAAGCTCTTCCGGTGATACAGGTAAAGTAACTTCACGGTGAGTAAACTGTAGTCGCTGGCCAACCATAATGGTTACCGGCGAGAGATCACCGGTGACCAGCTGGATTGCCTGCTCGATATCCTCAACCAAAGCGCAAAAGCGAGTCAGCTGTTCCCGGGTAAGTGGTGTAGCCGCAGATGCCCGACGCTCTTTACTGTTTGCCTGGTCATGGCTGGCAGGTAACACTGATTCAGGCGCTTGCTGTTCGGAAGCTATCGTGGTTGGCGATGTTTTGGCGGTAGCGCTGTTGGCCAACGTTGAACGCAACGCAGCCAGATGCCCCGCGCGATCTTTAGCTACCGGCACCGTTGTAGCGGTTGCAATAGGCGCAGACGCTGTGTTGGCAGGCGTTTGCCATACACACAGACCCATTTGTTGCAAAGCGGCAATTTGAGTTTGATTTAACAAGGACATTTTTGCTTCAGGCTAACGTAAGACTACAGTAGCTTTTGTTGGTACAAAAAGAAAGGAAAGTGGCAGGGGTGGAGGGACTCGAACCCCCAACCATCGGTTTTGGAGACCGCTGTTCTACCAATTCGAACTACACCCCTAGCGCGGTATCGCATTATACGTATGCGATTTAAAAGGTAAAGCATTTTTCATCATTGGTGTGCCAACCGCTTACCTTTCACCCATAATGCACATTTATTGCTCAGCCTGGGTGGATTTTACACTGCTTTTTGCTGCCGCCGTCCATAGGCCCTCGGTCACGGTTACGACCTCCTGGTAAAAGGCAAATTCAGCGGCTACCCGCTCCACCGGAATATGGGTGTGTTCAGCATACGCACAAACCAAGCTGGCGCACTGGCTGGCGCCCAATTGGTTAATAGAAGCGCATGCTGCCAGGTCAAAATAGCGGTTTGCCCGGGCGCCATACTCCCAGTCTATAATCAGTAGCGGGGAGAGCCGCATTATATGTCCGGCAGATAAATCATTATGACAAAAAACGATGTCATCTTCGAGGCCGCTATGAGTGTTCTCACGGGCGCTTAACGCGGTGATCACGCGGCGCGTTGCAATAGCAAGTTCATCGGTATCTGCAATTTTCCCGGCTGCTTGATAATGAACCAAGCGTTGCACCAGATCTAACGATGGCGCACTAACCGGCAGTTGATGAATTTGACTTAACGCCCCAGCCAACTGTATTGCGCTAATGTTGGGGCTATCGCCGGTCACAAACTGCTCTACCCACCACTTATGGTCCTCACTTAACCATACCGGCGCCGGCGCTATAGAATGTGCCGCCAGTTGCTTTTGCATCGCAAACTGGGCAGCCCTGTCGATACCGCTAAAGCTATCATTACCTAACCACTTTACAATGTAGTGATGCTCGCGGTCGGTAAGCGAATATATATGATTAACCGCCCCTCCCGCGATAGGTTCACAGGTTACCGGTGATTGCAGCTGCAACGACTCTGCAAGGTACTCAGGAATAGACATGCATATCCTGCGCTTGCTGTTGATGACGATACTGGGCATGCCACTGCACGTAGCCGTAAACAGAAAAGCCGATATAACCGGCGAACAGACAAGCCGATAGCACCAGCCCAGATTGACCGTACAAATATGCAGAAGCTAGATTGATAAAAAACCAGTACACCCAGTTTTGCAGGATCTTGTGCGCCACCATAAAAGTGGTCACCACACTAAGTACCTGTATACAGGCATCCAACCATAAGAACTCGTTATTAAACTGGCCTTCTGCCACCAGCGACAATCCCCAGCCCACCAATAACAGTACCGGCACCAATAACGCATGCCACAGCCATGGCCAGGAACGCACCTGATTGCCCTCCTCCGTGCCTTGTTGCCATTGATAATACCCATACACTGCCATTAGCATGTAAAAGAAATTAAGCACCGACTGAAATGGCAGCGTGACCTGCCAAAACAGATAAGTGTAAATTGCCGTACTGACAAACGCGCACAACCAGCACCAGTTATTTTGGCGGGCCGCCAACCAGACATAGCCCAGGGCCAGAATTACCGCAGCCCATTCCAGGGCAGAGGTAGCCGCCAGTTGCTCAAAAAAAGTGTGAATCATGGGGCTGATTGCGGCTGGTTAGACTGCATCGCATCGAAATTTAAAAACTTCGCGACAAAGATAGCCTGGCCGACTGCCTGATGGGTACGTTGCATTTCTGTGCCCAACATCTGCATCACTACCGCATAGTCACCCGATATTTGGGTACTCGTAGAGCAAGTAGCGATTGTCACGTCCGGGTAACTGTTGATACGTTCAATAAACGCTTTAATTGGCTCAATATATTGGTTTGCTAACGGATACAGCGAAATTTCTACCATTACTTGCATTGTATATTCTCCTAAAACTGGTAATTAACGGTTACACCGTACTGACGCCCATCGGCCAGTTGATAATAAGGTTCTGCAAACGCGTATTCGTCTCTGGGATCATTACTGAATCCTCCGAAGCCGCGTACATAGTAGGTTTTGTCAAACGCGTTGTTTACCCACAAAGACGTATTCCAATTTCCTTGTTGCCACACCAGTTGGGTATTAACCAATGTCGTTGAAGGCGACATTACGTCGTGACCGTCAGAAAAGCGATAGCGGTCTTTAAAATCTATATCTAACCGCCAACTAAGGGTGTCGGACAGGATGAGATCACTGTATATATTGGCGGTCCAGCGAGGGGCCTGAGCCTGTTGCTGTTCATCTACAAACTCTCCTTTGGCATTAGTGTATTGCTCGAAGCTGGCATCCAGATACCCTACACTTGCCTGTAACTGCCACTGGGCCGATGCTTGCCATGATACTTCGGCTTCGGCGCCCCGGTTGGTGCCCAAATCAGCGTTATCAATAATATCGATAAAGTCCGGCGTGCCGTCCTCCCGTAACAACACATCAAAATCGTTTACCTGTGTGTTGTCCCGGCGCATATAAAATACCGCGGCCCGAACAGACGCCTCAGGCACCAGTAAAGGCCCTTTTACGCCAAGCTCGTAGTTCCAGTTGTATTCAGCATCAAAGAAGCGGTTGTCATCGGTAACCCGCTGCGCCGGATTAATCCCTGCCCCTTTGAAGCCACGAGATACACTGGCATACCACAAATGTTCCCCTGCACTATACTGCAACGCCACTTTGCCGCCCTCCATTGAGGTATCGTGGCTCTGCTTAAGCCCCTGATTATCCGCATAATCAAAGTCGTAATTTTCTAATCGAAGCCCTAACACCAACGTCAGAGCGTCGGTCAGCGTGGTGTGGGTTTCGCCATACAGCGCTTTAGTGGTCGGCGTGTATTCACTGGCAAAGTCAGTCACATCATAAGTGTATTGACGCAGCAGCGACTCTTCCGAACCCTTAAAGTGAGCCCCGATTGTCCAGCTGGTGGTATCGTTAAATAACCGTAAGGAATCTGCCGAGGTAAACCGTATTTCTGCTGTTTGCGTGTCAATATCTCTGAAATAGGCATCAAACGACGTGTAACCTAAAGGATGGAAGCCGGTGTAAGTCCAGTCTTCATCATACCCATAGGCAAGATTATGGCTGGCGTGAGTCAGCACTAATTTAAGCTGGCCCGCCGTATAATCGGTGGTTAAGCTAACACTCAGAGCATGGGTCTGCTGGGTATCAAAACCCGGCTCGTCCGCCAAACTAATACGGTTATTATCCAGTGAGAACCCATCATAACCGTTATCAATATCGTACCAGCGGTAACTAACATCTGCGGTGGTACGGCTATCAACATCCCACTGCAACGCCAGACGTGCAGCAGTTTCATCAATATTGTTTGTGTCATCACGGTTTAGGTACTGGTTGTGTACGAAGCCATCACTGCGGTTGTGCATAAGACTCGCCCGATAGCGTACGCCCTCGGCCAGACTTTGGCCGGTAGCTCCTTCAAACCGATAGCTACTTTTATTGCCTGCGCGTAGCTGAACATGGCTAGTCTGATCTTCATCAGGCTGGGCGCTTACAATTTTTATTGCGCCGGCTAATGCACCAGTACCGAATAAAGTCGACTGGGGGCCGCGGAATACCTCTACCTGTTCGGTATCAAACAGCACACCTGCTGCGCCCAACCCGGAAAAGTCAAAATCATCGACCAGGAAACTCACTGAAGGGTTTATCGGCTCAGCAAACTGTGACCGTTCGCCAATACCACGAATTTGCACAAACCGCCCCCGGGAAGCCCCTGAGGCAAAGTTCACATTTGGTGCAATGTTTAGTACATCATCAAGATATTCTGCCTGGCGGCTCTGTAAGCGGGCCTCACCCAGCACGGTTGCACTGCTACTTAACAGCGCAAGGCTGGCCTGGCGAAAGTCTGAGGTAACAACGATTCTTTCGATATCCGTATTGTCAGTCTCCACACTGTGTGCACCACAGGCTAGGAACGCTAATACGATGGGAGTTTTCTTCATTTGGGATCTCGATTCTTATAGGAGAAAAAAGATCCGGCTTTGCGGCAGGTTATCTGGCTGAGTGTAAACACCATCCCTACGCCGGTATTATCCGGATCAGGTAAAGGGTTCCCACGTGGTGGATCTCAGCCGGTAACGGCACCCCTTGGTCTGTAAATCTTGTTTTAGGGGTCTGAGTCTATCAAGTGTGGGTAAATCGTCAAGATTTACCACAATAAGAAAAAGAAACGCCCGCTAATAGTGACGGCGCGGGCGTTCTAAGCAGGTCGTCGAAGACCTTTTTACTGGCGTCTAGTGCGCCATCCTATATACCCAAGTCCAAGCAGCAGCATGGAAATGGCGGTAGGCTCGCTAACATCGGTTAAACTGACATTGGAAAAGGTTACCTGGACATCATCACAACGTCCTGAATCGCAGTCGTTGATAAAAATTATGTCGGTTACCATGCCGCTAATAAACTCATTAACGTCTATTGAAAAAGACTGTGTTGTATTTACCGGGGCATATTGATACGCGGTAATCCCTGCATAATTCTGGGTGCCACCTAACGTGAAAGTGCGGTGGGGATTGTGGTTTTTCTCTTTGTACGAAAAATCGGCAAACCATAAACCCGTAATTTCCGGCATTGTGGCTGTTGCTGAAGCCACATTAATGTCAAAATTCATGATAAATTGGTTGTTATTATTAAGGTTTATTGCCGAACCAAAGGTATCTTGAAGATTAAAACCGAACCACGCATCGTTGAATAACGTAAGTGAGCTATCAGTAGTTGCAAATGTGCCGGTATTCTGGCCTGCTTTGCCAGTGAACGCGATATTGTCAAAGCGCAAAGCAGTCGCATCCACTATAGCGGCCTGGGCCGAAACGGCAGCACAGTAGCTAAGCGCCAGTAGCATTATTTGCTGTTTGATAGACATCAGGTTTTCCTTCTTAACGGTACGGATAAGCGCAACACATGCACAGGCCAGACGCTTGTTAAGCGTGATGGCGGTCTCGCCCAGTGCAGGTTGAAAAACCGGACGACCTAAACTGATTTCATCAGCTTATGCGTTCATAGTAAGAAAAGGGATTGAACTATGACAGGACACTTTCGGCCGGTTATGGGTTATTTTGCCCGCCATGTATTTCAGAACGGGTACTCTTCTTCTCCCGATAATTGCAAGGAATGTTATGCAGTATAAAGGTTTGTTTTGGTCGGCGGTGGTCCGCGCCATACTGAGTTTACGCCGCGACCAGGGTAAGGCAGAAGCCGCAGATACGACAGGCTTAGCAGCGCTAAACGAGCTGGAAACCGGATTAACCCAACAGAGCCAGCTGGAGCAGCTTTTGACCGCGCTTTGTCCCCCGGCAGATCGCCACCTTCTGGGTCGTTCACTTATTGGCTATTTTGATTTTAATAAGATGGGCAACCTGGTCGTATATGCCATGGCTACGCGTAATATCCAGGCGGCGATGGCGTGCTTTGTTCCTCGGGCGCAGCAGCTTTTTCACAGCGAAGTGGCGCTTACCAAAGATGACGAGGCACCTACGATTGCATTGCAATGGCAAGCGAGTAACTCAGCGCTGATTGACGATTTACAAATCTATTTCCTATTTGCACTGTTTCGCCATTTAGCGGGCCGGCATTTTGACTTTTCGGCTATCGGGTCACCCCATGACGCTGCAGGCTCTTTATTAGCGCCCCTATCACAAAGTAAGCGCCTGCAAGATACTCAGATACATTTGCGTTTTGCCAGTGAATGGTGTTTACGCCCGTCGTTTTATCATAGCCAGGCTATCGAAAAGCTTTTGGCTCCCACGTTAAGTCAAACCGAAGTGCCCAGTATTAAGCAGAGCTTGCACAATGTGTTTGCCAAAGCCGAGGCCCCTGCGCGCATTCGCGCCGAGTGGGTGGCTGAACAAATGGGCCAGACGGAGTCGGGCTTACGTCGGCTATTGCGAAGTCACAACATTGCGTTTAGCGCGATGTTAAAAGAATACATTCATGATAAGTCATGTCAGAAGCTATTGGGCGGCAGCAAAACAGACGACACGGCAGTCGAATTGGGTTTTTCAGACCGTCGGTCTTTTGAACGCAGCTTTAAAGAGTTTTCGGGAATCAGCGCTGGGCAGCTACGTCAGTTGGGCAACCGCCTACGCTTTCATAAAGGCAATCACAGCTTACTGGAAATAGTGGATAACCTGCCGCCGTTGCCAGCCACCATTCAATCATTAGTGGCAATGGATGACGATAACATGACCTTGAAGTCTGTAGTGAAATTGGTCAGTAAAGATCCTATTTTTCAGGCGCATGTTATGAGTAAAGCCAGCAAAGCCATTTATGGCAGCGCGCCGGAAAACCTGGAGCAGGCTATTGGCCGCAATCTAGGCTTAAGCAATATTAAACAGTTAGCTGTACTGTTTGCTGCTCAACAACAACTTACTGCGCAATGTCGCCATAATGATGTCGAAAAACTCACTGATGCCATGTTGTTATGTCTGCCGGTGTTCAATGCGATAGAAGCAGAACATTCGTCACAGCTAGCGGTAACGGAGGAACTTCGTCAAATCATGTTGTTTAGCACGTTGTCACTGTTTTTAGTGTTCCATGATAAGTGTCTGTTTGTCGACGGGGTAATGCGGACGTGGGATGAAGCCGAGGATTTTGCTCACTTCGTTGCGCAAGTTAGCGAAGAGTTTGGTATATGTTTGTACGGTGCCACCTCATTGATGTTATTACGCTGGGGATTTCAAAGCAGTATTAATCAACAGCTGTGGAAACTGTGTCAGGCTATTGAAGCACCGGCGTCAGCTGGCGTGGCGGGCAAAATATTAACGACCCAAAATGTTAGCTTTACCGCTTCAGCCATGTCTGAACAACACAGCGAAGCAGTACTGGCTACCCTGCCCCCGGCAGCGATTGCCAGGGTGAGCACCGTATTACAACAGTGGAAAGGGTAACACTGGCTACTTTTCAGCCAGCAAATTCAGTGCACGTAATTCAATTTCAGTTTGCGCTTCCAGGCTTTCCAGTGTTTTACCGTGGGGCGCAGGCTGGCGGGTTACCGGATCCAGTTTTACAAAAACAATATCATCAGCCAGACAGATGGTTTTTTTGGTGGCTTTGTTGCGCACCAAACAACTGACGGTAATTGAGCTACGGCCCACCGCTTTAGTGGCTAAACCAAACTCGACAATATCGCCCTGCATAGCAGGCGATTCAAAGTTAATCTCGCCGATATGTTTGGTAACCAGACAATTTGTTTCCAGCTGACAAATAGCATAAATCGCAGATTCTTCGTCAATCCATTCAAGGGCACGGCCCCCAAACAGTGAGTCAGCATAGTTAAGATCATTTGGCATCACTAAACGGCGTGATAGAAAACGCATTCGTATTCCTTAGGGTAAATGTTTAAACTTCAGCTTCATTATACGGTATTTTTCTTATTATGGCTTTGGCAAACCTGCAGCATTGGCTAAAACGTGGTGCCCGCAACCCGCTGGCCCATCGCCAGCTGTTAATAATAAACGGCGACCCCCGCTGGGTTGAAGAACATACCAGCGCGGCGTTAAGTACGTTGGATGATCACCCTAATATAGGTTGGTTGGGCACCTTGTATGCACCCGTAGCGGTAGCCACCCACCGCCCGCTAACTTTGTACAAACAAGTGTTGGGCCAGGAGTTCGATATTGCGGTTTATAACGCCTACGATGGATTACGGCCCAATGCACTGCTGGCCCTTGCCGGCACCGTGAAAGCAGGCGGCACCCTGGTTGTGTTAGCCCCTTTGCTAAACGAATGGCCGCTGCATGCAAGCGTATGCCAACCTCATTTTTTATCCTACGGCTGGCAGTTGTCGCAGAGTGAATTTACCGCCCGACTGGTGTCGATGTGGTCTAGCGATGAACGCGTCGCGTGGTATTCGCCTTTGGTGACGACACTGCCTGTGACAAATGCAGTTGCTTCACCTCCTACTGCAGATAGCCGCTTTAAAACTATCGAGCAACAACAGGTTTACCAGCAGGTATTGGCGCAGTTGGCAGCAGGCCAGGGCCTGGCGGTAATTACCGCTGCCCGCGGGCGCGGGAAGTCCAGCCTGTTGGCGCTGTTGGCGGCGCACTGGCAGGCACAGGGTAAGTCAGTATGGTTAACCAGCCCTGTGCAGCAGACTCAAACCGTTTTTTTCAGCGTACTTACCCACCAGCAAGGCTTAATTGGCACGTCCAGAAAGGCGCTGCCGGAGGTTGTTTGGAAAGCAACAGATAATCCAGAACTGGTGCAGCAACCACCGGATATTCTGCTGATAGATGAAGCCGCTGCGCTGCCTCTACCGGTGCTGCAAAAGCTGGTTGAACATAACTCAAGCTGTGTATTAAGTACGACCATTATGGGATTTGAAGGTTCGGGGCTTGGATTCGAACAGCGGTTTTTAAAGCCCCGGTTGGCCCAGGGCACCGCTCAGCATTATAGTTTACCTACCCCCTTACGCTGGTTCGACAACGATCCACTTGAAACGATATTAAATGCCAGCTTGCTTAACATACGACCTGGCGAGGCTAGAGTTAAAATAGCCAATAGCCTGGTATTTAGTCAGGTTAAACAGCTCGACGAAAATCATCGCCACGCACTATTTACGTTATTAAGCCAGGCGCACTATCAAACTACTCCAGATGATTACATGCGCTTGCTGGATGCGCCTGATGGCGTAGTTGCAATGCTTTTTCAACACAGTAATTTAGTTGCGGCTGCGGCGATTAATTATGAAGGTGGGGCGCAGCTTACGCCCCTGGCTGAACAGGTTGCCACTGGCGCGCGTCGGGTGAGTGGCCATTTAAGCGCGCAAAGTATCGCAAGCTTTTCGGCCAGCCCCCGCGCAGCAACCCAGCAGTACTGGCGCATTAGCCGTATCGCGGTAGACACAGCATATCGACGTCAGGGGTTTGCCAGCTCACTGCTTTTAGAGATCAAACAACGGGCCACGAGTGCAGATGTAGATTGGTTAACAACTTCATTTGGTTACACCGATGAGCTAATGCAGTTCTGGCACAGCAATGATTTTGTACAGGTTAAACAGGGAAACAGAGCTGATAAGGCCAGTGGTAAGGTAAGCGCACAAGCGGTATTCGCAGTATCGGGGCCTGCCGTGACATTGTTACCGAAGTACCAAATGCTGTATGCCATCGATAGTAGCTATCCAGCGGCCTTACCGCTCCCCTTATCTGCCCTGGACAGTGCAGTAAAACAGAGCCTTTGGCACCGGATAAGTGCCTATCTGCAAGGCTATAGAAGTCGCCAGCTAGTCGGCGGGGCGGTGGCGGTGGCGCTAAGCGCTATACCGAGCGACAAGTTACGTCATCTGCCGATGACTACAGCGCTATACGCTGGGCAGGCGCGTCAGCCGAGACCGAATGAGAATATACTCATAAGGCAATTCAATTTAACCGGTAAGCAGGCGCTTGAAACGGCACTATTAAAAGAATTGCAGAGTGTATCTTCCCTTTTAGAAGCAGCATTAGTGGCTGAGCCATGCTCCTCCTAGTGCGCTAGCACGATAGTGCGATAGTTTGATAATTTGATAGTGCCATTGGGCGATAGTGCCATTGGGCGATAGTGCCGCAGGATGATAATGACGTATGTTGATAGTGACGCAGGATGATAGTGCCACCGAAAGATAGTGCCACGCGCGGCGTCCCACCTTGCTGAAACGCCAGTCACACAGATTTCTAAGCCTTCCCGGCTTTAAAAGTTACGCAAACTAACAAATATGCGGCATTTATTTTTGGTCAGCTTAATATCGAACAAAACTTGTTCAGAAATGGGAAGCACACAGGATAGGCGGTTTCCCTTTGTTAAGCGGCTTAATACGCCTTCTACTATGTTTGTAACCGATAGTCTCTATGTTGAATTAGTCGTTGGAATCCGGTTTGGCGAATCGCGTTGCTGGCCCGCTTAATATGCAGCGCCAATTGTATTCGCGTCAAATGCATCACCGCAGCGCGTGTAGTTATCCTCATTAACTCGCCGGGCTGGGCTATCTAATTTGCCTGTGCTGGCTGAGCCAATGAACTCCAACGCACTTTAACTTCACCGTGTCAGAGTTTTAGAAAGGTAGGTTTGGTGGCGTCTTACGCCTACTTTGGCGCTCGCCGTGCGTGACTTTATCTATCATAAAAGAAGCAGATGGATTATCGCCTAATCAGCCATTGTAATTTTGCTTGCTCTGGCTGAGTCAAAGAACTCCAACACACTCTAACTTCACCGTGTCAGAGTTTTAGAAAGGTGGGTTTGGTGGCGTCATACGCCTACTTTGGCGCTCGCCGTGCGTGACTTTATCTATCATAAAAGAAGCAGATGGATTATCGCCTAACCAGCCATTGTAATTTTGCCTGCGCTGGCTGAGCCAATGAACTCCAACGCACCGTAACTTCACCGTGTCAGAGTTTTAGAAAGGTTGGTTTGGTGAAGTCATAAGCCTAGTTTGGCGCTCGCCGTGCGTGACTTTATCTATTATAAAAGTAGCAGATGGATTATCGCCTAACCAGCCATTGTAATTTTGCCTGCGCTATAAGCTACCCAATAGGCATTATTGATAAAAGATTACAGCAGTGATGCGGCGAGTGTGGTTGTCTGCACTATACAGCTGGGCTGGGCTAATGGAGCTATCTTCGTTATCTAAGCCTTCCCCTGAAGGCGTCCTTTGGTAAGCACGTAAGAATGCTAGAGTCTTAAAGTAGCGACTCAGTTAGCAAAGCAATACCTGAAATTGAATACTGGGATAGGAGAAGAATTTTCCACTGCTAGTTAGGCATGGTGGAGGGGGCTAGCGGTATGGCGATTAACTTTTACCTAGCGGGAAACCATTTTACCGTCAGGTACAAATACCCCCGACCCTTAGCGTAATTTAAGAAAAAATTGGCTATGTGTAACGAATAGGAACATACGGGTTATTCCCTACGGCTCCTAATCGTTGCCCATAAAAAAAGCCCCATATAGGGGCTTTTTGCGAGCTATCAGTGTTAAATCTTGATACCACGGTTCTTAGCTTTTTCCTTGATATAAGGTTCCCAAGCTAAGGCGTTGCGACGCATAGATTTCTCTTTCTTCGCAAGCTGTACGTGTTCCCAGGCTTTCTTGAAATTACCCAGGTAGAAGTTGGCTTCCATCATAGAAAAATGGATTTTACCTTCTTCGTCCGCGCCACGTTCCAAAGCTTTATCCAGGGCAGAAATCGCCCCTTTATAATCCTCAGCAACCAATAGCAAAGTACCCTGCTTTTGGAAGTCATCCGGATCTGAACTTAACTGACCTGCTTTACCATAATAATTGGCAGCAATATCATAGTTCTTCGCTTGGTGATAAGAGTTGGCAATGCTACGCATCATCTGAGCATCTTTTTTGATGTCACCCTTATCGACGTGTTTTTCGAGTATCTTAGCTGCCTGATACGGAATACCATTGGTGGAATACAACTGAGCTAAGTTTTTAAACTGCGACTCTTTTTCCAGGTACCCAGCATTGTACGCAATTTCCATAGTGGCTAAAGCGTCAGAATAGTTCTCTACCAACATGTAAAACACGCCTAACTGTGTCCACCATGCCGGTGTTTCAGGGAACTTATTCACCAGGGTTTCAGCAACCTTTACGGTTTCAGGATACATCTTGCGCTGATAATAAGACTGTAACTGTAAAACATATGGGTTTTTGTTCGGCTTTTCATAAAGCGCTATCGCTTTTTCAGCAGGCTCAATGACTTTGTCCAATTGCTTGGTTTCAAAATAAGCTTGTGCCATACGAACATAAACATCAGCATCTTCTTTACACGTGAAGTCCATCCAGCTCTGATACCATTTAATAGCATCTTTGTAGTTTTCTTCACGTAGGCTAAGGTCGCCCAAAAGTTTTAGCGTTTGCGAGTGCTCGGTGTCATTAAGTACCTTTGGCTCAACCGCGCTGGTAAGATATTTAAGAGCATTGTCACCCTCATCATCTTTAGCGGCTAACAAGTTACCAATGAACCGGCTCACATACGCTTTATCAAAGTCATCTGAAGTATCAGCATCGTAAAGAATCTGCAAAGCTTCTTCTACACGATCCTCATTATATGCTTCAAACGCCTTCTGTACTTTTTTACCAGCACGCTCGCCAACCAACTGTGTTTTGCCTTTTTCATAACCAGGACATTGCACAGGGGCTGATGATTGCGCCATCGCTGGCGCAGACATCACAGCTGAAACTCCCATGACCAAAGCAAGGGCTGACATTTTGAATGTAGTTTTCATCATCATCACTGCTCCAGTTTAAAGTCTAGCTGAACAAACATGTTAGGTTGAACAACGCGTTTACCTTCAACAATCTTTGGCTTGTATTTCCACTTGCTCAGCGCACGACGGGCTTCACGGTCAAAAATACGTTTAGGGTCAGCATCGATAACTTCGATGTCTTCCACGCCACCTTGTTCGTTGATAGTAAAGGATAGCTTAACCCAGCCTTCTCTACCGTCACGTGCAGCTTGGGGTGGATACTTAGGATCAATACGTACAATAGGTGTTGCTTCACCATCTTGCTGCATTGCGCCTACCGCACCAATATTTACCCCAACACCACCGGTATCAACCGCAGGTACTGCAAGGCTAAAGCCATCAGCATCTACTTCTGAAGCATCCGGCTCAACAGGCTGCATTTTAGGCGGCTGCTGAGGCGGAGGTGGTGGCGGAGGAGGCGTCCGCTGACGAGTTTGCGTGTCAGCTTCTGGCTCCTGCATTACCACATCAATAACGGGTGCTTCGGGAATTTCATCTGCCGGTCTGCCCGAATTTTCAATCAATTTCGCCATAAGAACGAAAAGACCAAAGGCAAACGCGGCACCTAATAATATAGAAACGATAAATCGAACCATCTTATCCCCTTGCTGCTACTGATATGCGATCAACGCCTGCAGCTTTAATTTGGTCCATCACTTCAACGACAACACCATGCTTGGCTTTAACGTCAGCCTGGATAATGACATAGTCTGTCGGCTGCTCTGTCAATAATCGCTCTATATTAGTTCTGACACTTTCAACCGCCACTTCGCGTTTATCCAACCAAACACTTCCATCGTCGGTAATGGCGATGAAGATATTGGCATTTTTATGAAGTGACGCCTGATTAGCTTCAGGTTTGTTAACTTCAATACCTGCTTCTTTTACGAAAACAGTAGTAACGATGAAGAAAATTAGCATGATGAATACAACGTCCAACATTGGCGTCATATCAATTTGCGCATCTTCCTCTTCGGTTCTGACTTTCCGCGCCATAATCTCTCTCTCTAATGATGTGGCAGGCTGTCAACCAAGCCCTCTTTTGCCATCTTAGCTTTCGCTTCGAGACGAGAACTTATGAACAGTCCAGACAGCGCTGCTACCATTCCGGCCATAGTCGGAATTGTGGCCATCGAGATACCAGATGCCATTAAGCGTGCGTTGCTGGTGCCTTGCGTTGCCATTGTCTCGAACACACTAATCATCCCGGTTACTGTTCCCAGTAGTCCTATCAGTGGACACATTGCCACCAACGTTCGGATAATCAGCATCCTTGCGTCTAATTCGTCAGACGCTTGGGAAATCCAAGCTTCACGGATTCTATGCGCATACCATGAGGTAGTATCAACGCGGGCATCCCATTTGGCGATTATATCTTTTTTCACCTTTGGAAAGACCGCCGTGATATACCAGTAGCGCTCAATCATTAATACCCACATAAGAAAGAGCGCGGCGGCAACAAAATACAGTACGTCACCGCCGGTAGCGATAAATTCCCTGACAGATTCCCATAATCCAATCAGGCTATTCATATTACGCTTTCTCCGCCTCTGTGTGAGCTGCAATGATACCTGCAGTTTGCTCGTCCAGAATGTGAACAATAGATTTGCTGCGTGAAGCAACAATGCTGTGCGTAAGAATCAATGGAAGTGCAGCAATAATACCCTGGGCTGTAGTAACAAGCGCCATTGAAATACTACCTGCCATCAGACGCGGGTCACCAGTACCAAACAATGTAATAGTCTGGAAGGTTGCAATCATACCCAATACTGTACCTAACAGACCCAGTAGAGGTGCAATCGCCGCGAAAATCTTAATCACATTGATACCGCTTTCAATTGAAGGCAGTTCTTTAAGAATCGCTTCATCCAGCTTCAGTTCAAGGTTTTCAGCGTCAGCATGTTTGTTCTGCTGGTATACCTGCAGAATACGGCCCAGAGGGTTACCGGTTGACGGATTACCTGGGTTTTTCAGCTGAGACTTGATTTTGCTACCGGTCATTCCAAGCGTTACCAGCTTGTAAACACCAATCAACAGACCAATGATAAGCATAACCGTGATGGTATAACCTACCGCGCCACCTGCGTGATAACGCTCGCTCCAAGTTGCTTTTTCTTTCAGCAGGCCAAGAATCGCACCTTGTGAAGGATCAGCATAAAACGGGACCAGACCAGATGTGGCACCGGCCAAATCTTCAGCTGAAGAAAGTAAGTGACTTTCTGGCTGACGGCCTAGTGGCTGAACAACTTTATTTTCAGCATCGTACGTCAGGTAACCTTCCTGGCTAACCAGGTTGAATGTACCTACACGAACCACTTCCTGCTCGCTGCTACCACCGTCAAGCAAAACAACTTTTGTATTAAAGCGAACTACCTGGCCAGATTCTGTCATTTCAGTTTGCAGCGCAAACCATAAATCTTCCAGTTCCTGGATGTTAGGCAGACCTTTTGATTCTTCTGACATTTGCGCCAAGAAGTCATCACGGCCTGGATACTGAGCACTAACGATTGAAGTAGAGATACGGCCGTAAGCTTCAGAAGCTGCCTGACGTACTACCCCAAACATTTCACCCAATGTACCGGTTGCTTGTTCCAGTTCATCTGATTTTTCATTCAATGACGTTTCATTATCAGAAAACTGCTGTTGTAAACGATCGCCACGGTCCTGCTCTGCTTTCAAGTCTGCTTGCGCTTTGCGCAGTAAGGCTTGTTTGTCAGCACGGTCAGAACTGAACTCAGCTTCACGCTGTTCATTGATACGTGCCTGAGATACACGGTTGTTTTTCACTTGGTCTAGCAGGTCTTGAAGACTTGCTGCTTCCTGCGCCTGAGCACCGGTCACCATAACCGCCAAAGTTGCAGCGGCTACTAGAGATTTAAATACTAGTTTCATTAAAACTTACTCCGCTGCTTTGATTGGTAACTTAATAAGATCTGGGGTAACGGTGCCGTTGGCCATTTTCACAGCTTCAACAACAGAGCCCAGATACTCATCACCCAACGGCTGCCATTCACGTGCATCGTTGTCCCAAACCCACGCGTGAGATTGATCCAGTGACAATGCCATAAATGCGGTACGGCCAAGGTTATAGAAATCGACGGTAACTTCAGTACCGTTGTCATCAATAGTGCCCTGGTAAGAAGACATCTTCGAACCGTACTCAACTTCAACCAAATAGGCTTCAATTACCTGACGGAACTGTTCAGAAACAGTAACGTTAGAGTTAGCCATAACATCGCGCAAACGCTGTATACGCTCACGACGTTCTTCTAAATGAATCGGCACATCCAGCTCAACAAATTTTTCCAAGCTGTCGATCATGCGGAACATCAAAGGAACGATACCCTGTTTAGTCTCTTCAATGCTGTCGATTTGACGCTGCAATGAATCGATACTGCGCTGTTGGTCAGCAACCAGGCTCGCAATGTAGTCGTTATAAACTTTCAGGTTCTCTGTCTGGTCAACAGTTTGACGATATTCAACCAACAACTCTTGTGACTGCTCGAATAGGGTGTTGATTTTTTCTTGAGATTTCGCTGCAGCCGAATGGATCTTAGCTTCTTCTTTATGAAGATCGTTAAGAGTAACTGCAGAGACGGCTGCACTGCCTGACAGTGCAAACGCACCCATGACAGTAGAAGCAATAAGAGTTCTCTTGCTCATCTTGGACATAGTTCCCAACCAAATTTCTTATTTGAATCCTTGCTGTGCGTGTCACAGCAAGGGGCGTATAAACTTTTACAATTATAGTTTTCGGAAGGTAGTCGATGGCGTGGTTTCGCCAACACTACGAATCTCTAATACTCACACGGAATGCCTGAAAGAGTCAAGTAACACAGTCTTAACACCGCAAGCTAATTGAGCTTTGTACATTTGCTAATCAATTCATTCAGGATTTTCGCATAAATAAGCAAATAACAATATTAAACATCAATGCTATCTACCCCACTGACCTGCACTTTCACCTGAGTAAAGCCTTTTTGCTGGTAACATATGCAGCATAAATACGCAGGGGCTGTCAATTGGCTTCACCCCCTGTTGAGCGAAAAAAAAATGGCAATAGTTAATCGATTGTTGCGCTAAACTACACCTTTTTAATCATACTTTCTGATTATAGTGATTTTTCACTTATTCGTTTAAGTCGCCGTCGGTTTGCATAGTTTCTACCTTACCCTGCCTTGTTGTTTTATTACTACTTATTCTTTTTTTGACCTCCGGTAAAAACGTTTCAAGAGCAGGGATATACCGCAATAACCAGCTGGGCCCAGATAAGTTAACTATCTGACGCTGGCAGGCCGTACCGTCCTACATCGAACGCTATCGTGAGACGTTCTGCATTCGCTTCTATGGGTGTGGTACCGTGCCATATATGCGAGGGGAATATAACGCATGTACCCACCGCTGGCTGAATAAAATGTTCCGCGGGTAAGGACAGGGTTTCGTTCAGATATGGCGCACCAAACTTGAGCCACCCAGCGCGGTTTTGTTGATCGGCAACTTCTGCAGGTAGCGCGATATAAATTACCCCCGAGAGCGTTCCTCGCGAATGAAAATGATCATGGTGAAAACCAGCCTGTCGAAGCCTTACTGACCATGAACCGGTATAATTTATGTTGTCCCGGGTATCTAATACGGACTCAACTGGTACCTCGTGGGTCTGGCAATACGCCAGCAGCTTCTCGTTCAAAACGTTTTTTAACCGGGTGATGCACGGGTGGCGGCTACTAAATAAATGACCGCGAGTCTGGCTACCGTTCTCAAGCGTTTGCCCTATTGGCTGGGCTGTAGCATTGTGTATTTGGTGTAGTTCTGTGGCTAGTTGTTGCCAAAAATCTGCAGGCAGCCTGTCGCACAAATTTATGCTCCGTATTTGTGGCGCAATAGGCGCGGGTTGCTCATCGGCAAGTCGCATAGCGGCATATCTATAAGCATTTATGGTTTGATTTGCCGGCTGTTGTTCGGCAAGCATTTCCAGCGCAGCGCGGGCCTGGCTGAAATCTCTGTTAGAAATTTGCGCTATCGCATGTTCTAGCTTTATTTCAAATGCATCCGGTTGCTTAATAAGTAACGTATTGAAATATTGTATGGCCCTGTCACTATCGCCCTGTAGCCTTAATGCCAAACCTTGTAATTGCAATTGTTGTTGCGCAAAGGGTTCGGGCAAGGGAGCAGAATCTAAAAGTGTTAACGCGCGCGCATACAATTTTGCATCCACCAGAAAATGGGCAAATGATAAACGTAAGTGATACGCTTTTGGGTGGGCTTTTATCACTGTTTCAAAAGACACCAGGTAGTCTTTGTTTAAACCCGATTCCCATAACATTTTATTGAGATTGATATGCGAATCACTGTATAACGGATTGAGTTTAATAGCCTGGCGATAGTTCGCGATTGCTTGCGCATAATCACCCAAATCAGAATAGCAATTAGCCAAATTATGATAAATCGCAAAATGAGGTTTTTTCTGAAGTAATTGTTTAAATATAGGTAACGCTTCTTCTGGCACGCCGTTCAATCTTAATGCTATTGCATACTCATGAAGAAAATAACTACTTGTCGGTTTTGCTTTCACTAATTTTTTTGCGAAGTCGACAGCTTCTAAATAGTATTCTCTGGATTTAGCATATTTAAGCCAAAGCGTATTTATCGCTTCGTCAGTGGTATTATGTTGATTTGCTTGATGGTTAATATATTGTTGAGCCTGATGGTACCTTCTGGTCAATAATAATAATTCGAATAGTCGTCGTGACAAGTCAGCTGAATTGTTAGTCAGCTTTATACACGCTTGTATTGCGGTAAGTTCTTTTTCATGGTCCCCTTTTCTATTACATATTAGCGCTGCACATTGCCAATACCATAATTGGCATTCGTGAACAGAGCAATCTTGGGTCAGATATTTATAAGCGTCTTCAAGCTGGTTTAAATGAACGAGCGACTGGCAATAATACATGCTTGCCAGGGCGTGTTCTGGTTTTACGTTCAATACCTCTTCAAACCCCTGCTTGGCTTGTGCATACTTTCTTGCATTGAATAACACAATGCAGGTATTGATATGGTTTTCTGATAATAATGACTGCATATAATAAAGCACTATTTGGGCAAAAAAAAACCGACGCAAATGCGTCGGCTTTATCGTTTTCTATATGGCTAACTCAACTTAGTAAGTCAGTGTCACTGTAGTAAACAAGTAACGTCCTAATGTATCGTAGAAACCAGCCACGGTGTTAGCGTTGGTAGCAAGAGCACTACCTACTAATGGCGGCTCTTTATCCAGCACGTTGTTTACACCAGCAGAGATACGTAAATGTTCGTTGAAGATGTAGCTACCAGATAGGTCGAAGAAGTTGAACGCAGAGATTTGGTTCTCAGTACCTTCAATATCAACTTCGCCGTAGTATCTCCAGCGGCCAATCACGCTCCAATCACCCACATTGTAGTTCGCAGAAACCGTGTGACGCCATTCAGGCTGAGCGAAACAGTCTACACTTACAACGCCTGAACAGTCGTAATCCAGGTCAGGGTTATCGGATACAGGCTTAAACGTTTTTTCCAGGTTGTAAGAACCGATCAGGCTCAAACCTAACGTTCCACCACCTGTTTCAACAGAGTAACGGGTGTCTACGTCGATACCACGCAGGGTCCGGCCACCAATGTTATCTGACAAGTTAGTTACGAACGCATCCTGAGATAACCATAGGCTACCTGAACCAGCACGTTGAATGTTGTCACAGAACAGGCCAGCTGTACCACAGATGTTGATGATTCGCTCAGCACCTACATCAGCAATTACTTTTTCCATATCAATAGAGAAGTAATCCAATGAGAAGTTCAAGCCTTCATACGGCGAACCCACAATACCAACGGTAAAGGTATCGGCTTCTTCTGGCTCTAGCTCTGGGTTACCACCGGCAAATTCGTTGTACTGGTCAGCCGGGTTAGCACTTACATTACCATACAATTCCGTTGCCAGGCCGGTTGCCGCACACTGTTCAGCGGTAAGCGCGGGTTCATCGCCTGCACAAGGATCAGTACCTTGGAACAGCCCTACATTTTGCACTGCGAACAGTTCAGAGATGTTTGGTGCACGAATCGCACGGTTGAAACTAGCACGAACTTTCCAATCATCATTAACCGCCCAGTCTACGCCGACCTTGTAAGTATTAGCACGGCCAGATGTAGAGTAATCAGAGAAGCGGAAGCCTAAATCAACAACCAGTGCTTCAACACCTTCCATGCCTTCAAGCACGGGAATGCTTAGCTCACCGAAGATATCGTTAACGTCAAATTCACCGATTAGGCTTGGTGTAGAACCCCCCTGGCCTACCAGAGAACCTTCCTGATAGATAGAGTCAGCAATACGTTCAAAGTCAGTTTCACGACGCTCAAAACCAAACGATGCTCCAATTGGCGTAACAGCGCTTGGCAGTGCGTAATCAAACTCACCAGCAACATAACCCTGGAATACCTGAAGTGAAGTATTACCGTTTAGAATGGCAGTACCTGATAACTGAGATGCCATTTCAGCGGTCACACCATTGGGCGTGAATACTTCATAATAAAGACACTCGTCAGTACACTCTGTACCAACTTCCCCTACGCGTGGGCCGATAGTCGGTAACGACAGATCGTTTTGATATGCTGAAGAAGACGATGTACCTGCATACATATAGTTAATATCGTATGACCAGGTGTCGTTAATCCAACCATCTACACCGGTAACGATACGGAAAGAGTTATGTTCTAAGCTGTTAGAACGCGCACCACCTTCAGTGTTACGTTTACCAATATAAGTTACAAACTGGTCGGCATCGGTTTGGCCAAAAAGGTCTTGGATCTGTGATTTCTGAGCATCCGACATGATAGGGTTATCGTAATCGAACAGGTACTCAGCACCGTAGAAGGTTCCAGATTCTGCAATCTGCCCTGAAGTTCTGTCTTGCATGAAAGAGGTTTCAACGTAAACACGTGCTTTATCGTTGATTTCATACTCTGCAAAAGAGCCTAAAGTAAAGCGCTCGTTAGGACGCATAAAATGGTTAACCGGCGCGTAGTTGTACAGATTGCCAGTTTCAGACAGTGGTGCAAAACCCCCGTCGCCTAATAAACTTAACCATTGCTCGTCAGTGTAGTCTACTTCACCACCCACTACCGGATAAAAGATAAAGTTTGGTACATCAGCGGTAGATGAACCACCACAGGCTGTAGCTGAGGTGTTCAATGCACAAGAGCTGTAATCGCGCTCGCCCTGAAGCATCTCGGTGTTACGTCGCCAGGTAGCATATGCAGTGATATGACCACGGCCACTATCAAAATCACCACCCGCGGTAATATTCAGGTTGTAGGATTCACCACCAATGCCATTACTACCTGATGGATAGTCATAGCCAGAGTCGTCCATCAAGCCTTGCATAAAGGCATTGTCGTTATCGTGTTGGTAACCTGCCGCACCACCTTCAATTTCAAGGCCAGTAAAGTCAGTATCCATAATGAAGTTAACCACACCGGCGACCGCATCAGAACCGTATACCGTCGATGCACCACCCGTTAGAACGTCAACGCGCTTAACGAGTGAAGCAGGAATTTGGTTAACATCTGGCGCTTGACTGTATACACCACCTGGCTGTAAACGACGACCGTTAACCAATACCAGCGTCCGCTCAGCGCCCAAACCACGTAAATCGAGGTTAGCCACACCGGTTGCACCGTTAACACTAAACGATGTCTCAGCGGCTTCAATTTGCGGCAAGGTGTTCATGACATCTTCAATACGAGTAAAACCAGTAGATTCGATAGCCTGAGCATCAATTGCCAAAATAGGGCTGGATGTTTCTATGTCTGTTCTCTTAATGCGAGAACCCGTTACCGAGATTTTTTCAACTTCAGGTTCTGCAGCGGCATCATCTTGCGCCATTGCAACGTTAGCAGTGAAAAGTGCAGCCGATGCGGCACCGAAAGCGCACGCCAGCTTTACTGACTTAGCCAGCTTTGTGTTTGTAAACATGTATTGTCTCCCTGGACCACTAAAACTTGTGATTTAGCGTTTATTATTTAAATCGTTAAAACGACTTTTTATTCGGTAAGGTGCAAGACCTTGAGTTGATAATAACCACATAGCTGAGATGCGGTCAACTGTCATTGAAGTGAGATGAGATGAAAGTTCAATTTTTTTTCGTACAAATTTTGTAAAGTATGAAGATTTTCTTATAAGCAATGAAAACAAAAGACTATTTTGGTGTAATAAAATTGTTACAGGCTGCGTATGAGATATTTTTTGTGGGGCTAGCCAATAGCGCATAAACATGCACTTTGTAAACAAAACTGCCCGGCAGAAGCCAGGCAGTTGTTGAGTTTATGTAAATTTACTGGAAGCGATAAATCACGCCAGCGTTAACCCGACGGCCGACCAGATCATACAAAGGGTCAACCGTGTAACCGGGAGGAACTTTGTTGAACATATTGCGTAACCCGGCATACACTTCCAAATTATCATTGAAATAGTAGTTTACCGCTACATCATGCGTCCACATTGAACCTATATAGCTTATCGCATTATCTTCTTCTGAACCGCCACCAGGCGATACATCAAATAATGCACTTCTATCAATAAAGCGGCTGGAATAGTTAAAGTTCCAGTCATCAAGCCGGTATTCAATAATGGTTCTAAATTGAAGTTCCGGGTCACCTTCTTCGCCTACCTCTACGTCAATCTCATCCGGCCGGTCCTGGAAAGCAAATTCTTCCAGCTCATTAACCCGGTTAGCCTGAACATTTATTCTAATTTCACCTGGCAAGTCATAAGCAGACAAATCAGTGCTGTAACGAATCTGCATTTCTAAGCCTGAGGTATTGATGGCCGATGCGTTGATAAAGCCTGAACGTACCAGCTCAACGTCAAAGTTTTCATTCCGGTCAACCTGGCTACAAAAGCCGCTATCCGGGCCGCCCGTAGCGTCAACACAGTTGTCGACAATATCCTGAGCTTCGACTTCAGTAATAGCATCGGTTATTTCAATATCGTACCAATCTAGCGTTACAGAAAGGTTTTCTACGAAGGTTGGTTCCCACACTATCCCAATGGTTCTGGATTCACTTTCTTCTGGGGTCAGGTTTGGATTACCACCTGACAGCGTATCGACACTGACGTTATCATTTGCTTCAAAACCTGCCGGTATACCCAGCGCCAAACAGTTCGCGCGACGATCTTCATCTTCATCGATATTATCGTTATCACAAGGGTCAGATACTCGGGCAAAACCCGGCGATTGTGGACTAAAGGCCTCGTCCACATTCGGCGCACGCACGGCTTCACCAATGGTTCCGCGCAAGCGGACCTGCTCAATAGGAGCCCACATCACACCCACCTGCCATGCATCAGCACTGCCGGCGTGGGAGTAGTCTGCCGAGCGAAACGCAGCATCTAGGGTTAGCTCTTTTGCCAAAAACGCATCGGCTATAATAGGAACTCGGGTTTCAATAAAGAACTCGTCAACATCGTAGCCGCCATTTGAATCCGGCGTAGCCGCGCCGGTATAAAAGCCCGCTTTGGTAAAAGCATCCGTAGTAGTGCGGACATTTTCTTTACGGGTTTCATAGCCCAATGCAAAACCAATCGCACCGCCGGGTAATTCGAACAGCTCGGCTGTATCAAAAGATACGGTGGCACCAAACATTTCCTGCGTAAGCTGGTCTTCACGGGTCACATCGCCAGAGATGTAATCATACGCTTCAGCGCTGGCATTACCGAAACCGAAAGGATTAAAAGGCACACACTGGTCTGCATTTACCAGTGCAGGGTCTTCATAGCCTTCACCCTGGGCAGAAGGCACCTGACTACGGCACGCGGCTTGCCCGGTGGCCGGGTCTATTACGGCATCTAACGCAGCGCTAAAGTTGGAGGGAATCAAATCGTTTAGTGTACGACGAACGTTCGATGTTTCACCGTAGGTGTAATACACATCATAGTCAAAATCCGTTTCTGACAACGAGAAAAAGCCTTCAAAGCCAGAAATAATACGATACATTCTACGATCGTTGGCGGCTGACCGGTTGCCTATGTCATCAAAGAACCGCGCCATCTCTACTTCCCCGGTTTGCCCCTCAGCAAACAATTGTTGCCGGGTAGCCTCATCCAGATAGGGGTTATCAGTAGCGTTGATGTTTATTCCACCGAACCGAAAAGAGGGCTGAAACTGCTGTTCAATGTCCTTATCAACATACTTCATATCGCCATAAAACCTGACATTATCGGTTAAATCATAGCGGAAGGTACTGGCCAGTGTAATGGTGTCCTGCTTAGGAATGTAGTTTTCATACTGTTCTGTGAAAAATACCGTATCGTAAGCTTGATCGAAACTGCCGAAGGCAAAACTGTTGTCCAGTTCACGCTGAACTTGCGGTATGCCTGTTCCGTCAGGTGAGAACGTAATGCGTGACCCGCCACCGAACGGGTTTAATACGCCATACGGGTTAATAAATTCTGAACCCACATTAGGCGCTCTGAATTTATCGGGGATGCCATCATCTTCGCCGGTATTGTCCGGGTTAATAACCGTACCCCAATTTGCTGTTTGCTGTAACGACGGACTCAACACCTCTTTGACCGTGCTTTTTTCGGCAAAGAAAGTAATGTTACCTTTACCATCATCAGAGGTAGCACCGGCTAATATGCTAATAGCATTGTTGTTTGTTCCTACCCCTTCGGTATCTGAGGTGGTGGAATAGCGCGCTTCAAATCCTTCGTAGTCATCACGTAAAATAATGTTGATAACACCGGCAACCGCATCAGAGCCATAAATAGCCGATGCGCCCCCGGTGATAATCTCAATTCTTTCAATCATCGCCGTAGGAATAGTCCCGGTATCCACTGCGTTTGAAAAAGGCGACCCGGCTACATGGCGTTTGCCATTAACCAGGGTTAGGGTTCGCGTATCGCCTAACGAACGTAAGTCAGGCGAGCTAAGGCCGGCATTGGCATTATCATCGTTATTGCCGATAAGTGTACTGCCGGCACCTATGGCCGGTAACTCTGCTAGCAGGGTACCTAAATCAGGTGCACCAAAGCGCTGAATTTCAGCCGCTTCGACAGTCACTACGGGGGCGGGGGTAGAAAGCTCCGGCCGGGCAATACGAGAGCCGGTTACGGAGATTTTTTCGACCGAATCAGTGTTGGAATCTGTGGCTTGTTGAGCCAGCGCATTTCCTGAAGACAGAAATGCGACTGTGGTACCCATGGCACAGGCTAATTTAACGGATTTTGCGATTTTTGTGTTATTGAACATCATGTCTCCCTGGAGCGCCAAATCATGTGGCGCGTTTTATTATTTTAATATCGGGTGTGTGGCACCCGAATAAATAATAATCACAGGGAAACGAATTTGACAATTAAACTAAAGATAAAAACCAGCTAATTGTTGTAACCATGACGTTACATCAATTCAACTTACATTTACTAACGTAAATGACCTTATTTATAAAATCCGAAATACTGTTTTACGGAATTCGGTAATGCGGGCAGCATATCCTTAGGCAATAAAAAGCTTGCTGCATTAAAGAAATCGGTAAAAATACGGTTAGATTCTGTTGTCTTTTTGAGGTAATGATGACCAGAGGAACCGCCGGTACCAATTTTTGTTCCTAACATCCGCTGCACCATCATGGCGTGACGGTAACGCCATATAGTGAGTTTTTCATCAATATCGGTCAGCGCCGTAATAAGCTGGAACGGTAAATTAAAAATCGGTTCTTCCGGATATTGCTTAATAAACAACAATGCCATCATTGCTTCGTGCCCTAAACGAAACGTTCCTTCATCATTGAGCTTTTGGTAAGCAGTTTTATCAAATAACGCAGCAAAATTCTCTTCGGTTGCGGTTAAGTCGTTTAATTCCTGTTGCTGTTCTTTTGCTGTCAGCGTGTCATTGCTTAAAATAATTTTTCGATCGGCCTGTAGACTGGCATCCGCGGCTTGCTTGTAGTGCTGCCAGAAAGCAAATTCGTCTTTAATCAATAGTGGCATGCGAGCCAGCCACTGTTCTACCAATTCAAATAAACTGGGTTTGCTTTCTAATGCTTCTAATAATTCACGATCATCCTGACTTAAACGGTTGTAGAAGCTCTGTTTATCGAAATCAATTCTAAACTCTCGTTTCAAGCCAAGCGATATTTCGAGCCGTTTAAACTGAATAGACTGAAAACCCGATGCGGGAACTAAATAATCGCGAAAAGATAAAAACTGCTGTGGCGTCATTGTTTCCATCACGCTTATCTGATCATTAAGCAATTGTTGAATTTGGTTAATTCGCTGTAAGCGATGAACGACCTCAATCAATGATTGATCGGGTATCTGGCGTTGGTTGAAAACACTGATAACTGCGTTTAACTCATGCAGTATTTGTTTAAACCACAGCTCATAAACCTGATGCACAATAATAAACAGCATCTCATCATGGGCTGGATCACCATAATGCTTACTCTGTAAGCTCTGAGCACCAAGAATTTTATCCAGCTGTAAATAGTCACCATAATAGACAGGGGTAGTATTACGTTTCATAGGGGCGTTTTCTTGTTGTTTTTAGGTGAGGTTAGTCTACCATTTATTCATTGCAAAACAGGTTTTCCAAGCTTACTAAGACATCTTAAAAGGGCAACTGATAGGAAGGTTTTTGGTACAGTAAGGGGAAGATGGCGCGGTAAACTCTTCGCCATAGATATGCAATAGTATACCGTCGGAGAATGGGCCGACACACTATTTACACTCACAGGGAACGCGCGGTATGAAACTTCACGATGACATTCACAATTATTATGAACATCTGGTCACTGAGCATATTGTAAAACTGGGGCTGGATAAAAATAACTCTGCCGACTATTTAGCGGATTTATGCTGTCTGGCATTGAATCAGGTACCGCCTCGCTATATTCGTTACGAAGTGGATATGGCTTTTTATCTACCGCTAAGCGAACGTAAGCAAATGGAGATGAATGTAGAACACGCGGTGAATAAGGCTGTAAGCTTTTTAGAAAAAAGCCAGCAACGCGAAGCGTCACAATAAAGAAAGGTTGGGTGGCGGGCCTCCAGCCACATCTCGGCACATGAGTCGTCTGCTGCGGCTGCTCCCTTCCAGGCCTGACCGGATTCACAGAGTATCATTGCGAGAGGACCAAAAGCCCACCATTGAAACGCTGGTTAATAAGCTTGCTGCTTCTTAACCAGCGGCGCGCATTATGACCGCTTGTTTAGCAAGTTTCAACCCTTGTGTGCAAATCGCTCTTCAGCGATAACATTCGCAACCCGATTGGTCGCTTTGTGCTCTTTATCCGCACGTTCAAAGATTTCGTTTAAGGTCTCGCCAATCTGTTCAATATGGGTGCGTAACGCTTCGTTAGTCGATGTTTCCATACGCTGATGGTAAATATCGATAACGCCACCGGCATTAATGACATAATCCGGCGCATATAAAATACCCTGCTGACGCAACGTATCGCCAATTTCTTCGCGCGCAAGCTGATTATTTGCCGCGCCAGCGATGACCTTAGCTTTGATAGTGGGTAATGTTTCATCATTAATTGACGCCCCCATCGCGCAAGGGGCGACAACATCAACATCCAGGGCATAGATATCCTGTGGAGCGACGGCAGTAGCACCCAGTTCGTTAACTGCCCGTTCAACACCTTCAGGATAGATGTCGGTAACAAACAATTGGGCACCCGCATCGCTAAGGTGTTTTGCCAGCCTAAAACCGACATGCCCCATCCCTTGAATGGCGACTTTCACCCCGGTTAAATCACGGTTCAACGCATACTTAACGGCGGCCTGCAAACCAACAAACACACCATAAGCAGTAGAAGGGGCCGGATTACCATCAGGCTGTTCGCCAGCAAAATGATACTGCGCCTTAACGCCTGCGATATAATCTGACTGCTCGGCCATAAGCTGTAAATCGGTCACCGAAATACCCGAATCTTCGGCGGTAAAGTATTTGCCGCCCAATGAATCCACAAATTTACCCATGGCGGTCATCATTTGCGGTGTTTTGGCCTTACGGGGGTCGCCGATAATCACTGATTTTCCGCCGCCCAGTTTAAGGTTAGCCATAGCAGCCTTATAACTCATGCCTTTCGACAGGCGCAGCACATCATTAAGCGCCTCGGCGCTATTGATATATGGCCACATCCGGCAACCGCCCAGTGCTGGGCCCAGGTTAGTATTGTGCACCGCAATAATTGCGCTTAAACCCGCCTCTTCGTCGTGATAAAACGCCACGTGTTCGTGGTTATCAAACTCAGGATGATCGAAAACAGCCATAGCCCCTCTATATGTAGAATTAAGTTTACGCAATCATAGCGAGAAATCGGGAGGATGTGCCTTGCGATGTTTGTTAATGAATTTAACATCGTGAGACAATCATTCTATTAAATTAAAATCTGCTAGGACGTATATCCTAGGATTTTTTTTATAATATAATATACATCATAACCGCTCAGGATCTGCCCGGAATGAAATTAGACAAATTTGACCGCGAAATTTTACGTGTATTGCAACAGGACGCCACCGTGTCGATGGCTGATCTCAGCCAAAAGGTAGGCCTGTCTCATACTCCATGCTGGCGTCGCGTAAAACGCATGGAAGCTGATGGTATTATACTGGGAAAGGTGACACTTCTAAACAGCAAGAAACTGAATCTCGGCGTGTCTGTGTTCATCTTCGTCACGTTAAAAAATCATGATGGCGATTCTTTGACCGATTTTGAAAAAGCCGTACAGTCGGTGGATGAAATTGTTGAATGCCATACCACCAGCGGCGAGAAAGATTATCTACTCAAAGTGGTTGTAGAGAGTATTGAAGAGTATGAATATTTGCTGAAATCAAAACTGACCCATTTACCCTTAGTTGACCACATCAGTTCCACGTTCGCATTAAAGCAGGTCAAAAATACCACTGAACTTCCTATCAAGCAGCAGTAAAACCGAGCGACTTTTGGTTCGGTTAATGGTTGCTACGCCATCTGCCTCGGCGTAATGTAAATCCGGCTCAACAGGCCGGGGCATCGAGCTGGCTTTCGGGACACGCCTGGGCAAACGCGGGCAGTTGTTCACAGTTATCCACAATTTTACTGATCAGCGGAAACCGTGACATATCTATCCCAAAGCGGCGCGCATTGTATGCCTGAGGCACCAGACAAACATCAGCCATCGTCACATCAAAATCAAAACAATACTTTCCGGATTGGGTGGACAACCGTTGCTCAAGGGCGCTAAACCCTCGCTCTATCCAATGCGCCGCCCATGCATGCTGCTGGGCCGGCGTAGCAGCAAAGTCAGTTTTTAACGCTTGTAACACTCGTAAGTTTCCAAGTGGCTGCACATCGCACGCCAGGTCTTGGGCCAATGCGCGTACCCTAGCCCGCTCCAGACAATGCCTGGGAAGCAGCGCTACCCCTCGCGAGTATTTTTCATCTAAAAACTCAATAATACTTAACGACTGATGCAGAATTAGATCTTCATCATCGTCCACCAGGGTGGGTACTAACCGGGCCGGGTTTAGCGTTCGGTATGGGAGCTGATGCTGCTGCCCTCCCTCATCAACGAGATGTACCGGGATATACTCGTAATCCAGCTGCTTCAGGTTTAACGCAATACGCACCCGATAGCTGGCGGTAGAACGCCAGTAGCCGTACAGTTTTAGCGCCATGCTGGTGTCATCTTTAGTGAAGTTGTATTCATCAGGTTTTAAACGGTTTCAATTGCTGGTCAATTTCGCCAAAGATAGTGGTGCCAGCAGGGTCGCACATTTCAATACGAATGCGATCGCCAAACTGCATAAAGGGCGTAGCCGGCTTGCCGTCCCTGATAGTTTCAATCATGCGCAGTTCAGCCAGACAGGAATAGCCCACGCCGCCTTCTTCTACCGCTGAACCATGCTCGGTTCCCTGTTTATTTGACACGGTTCCCGACCCGATAATACAGCCGGCACCCAGGTTACGGCTTTTGGCGGCATGGCTTATTAATTGGGCAAAACTGAATGTCATATCCTCCCCGGCTTCAGGCTTGCCAAACAACTTACCATTATAGGTTGAGCGCAACGGTAGGTGCACTTTGCCATCCTGCCAGGCGCTACCCAGTTCATCCGGGGTTACTGCCACCGGCGAAAAAGATGAAGCCGGTTTAGCCTGAAAAAAGCCAAAACCTTTGGCTAACTCACCTGGAATCAGCCCGCGCAGCGATACATCGTTTACCAACATTATTAGCCTGATGCGCGCAGCAGCATCTTCACTACTGCATTGCATAGGAACATCATCTGTCACTACCGCTACTTCGGCTTCAAAATCCACCCCCCAGTCATCACTGGGTAATATAATATCGTCCTTAGGCCCAATAAAATCATCACTGCCGCCCTGGTACATCAGGGGATCGGTCCAAAAACTCTGGGGCATTTCGGCCCCCCGTGCTCGTCTGACCAATTCGACATGGTTGACATAAGCGCTGCCGTCGGCCCACTGATAGGCGCGAGGCAACGGAGAGGCACAACGCGTCTGGTCAAAAGTATCGTGCTCAACCTTACGCTCATTGAGCGCCGTATACCGGGCCTTTAGTGCGGGCTCCAAATCCTGCCAGTGGTCTAGCGCATACTGTAGGGTCAGGGCGATATCTGGTATGGCACAGGCTACACCCAGATCACGAGAAACCATCATAAGCTGGCCATCACGGCTATCATTTTTATAGGTTGCCAATTTCATTTGTGTGCTCCATCAGTGGCCGGTTGAGTGCGCCAGCTATAAACATAGTCGGGGTTTTCTACGTCCATTGCCGCCGGCCCCACTTCAAGCGCATCGCGGGTATCCAACATTACCGCCACCTCATCAGTAAAGGTTTTCTTATTCGCCCGGCCCGCCGCAAACGCTTTGGGATGAGGACCATGGGTGAAACCCGCCGGATGAAACGTCACCATACCTTTTTCAATATTATCGCGGCTGAAAAAATCTCCGGCGTGATAAAACAGTACTTCATCATAATCATCATTGTTATGGTAAAAAGGAACTTTCAAGGCGCCGGGATCAGACTCGATCGGCCGGGGCACGAAAGTACACACTACAAAGCGGGCGGCCACAAAGGTCGTATGGGCCGAGGGAGGCAGATGATAACGGTGGCTCATTAACGGCCGGATGTCCCGCCAATTTAAGCGCACTACGCTTAAGTCGCCATGCCAGCCCAAGGCATCCAGCGGATTATAAGGAAAGGTGATGAGCGAACGCTGCTGATGTCGTTTAACTTCTACCTGCCACTCATTTTCATCTTGCTGGGCAATAAACGTCTGATTAATTTGGGGGGTATCAAGGACTGCAGGATCAAATATAGCGTGCCCCCCCACCATGCCTTTTTCGGGTAACTGGTACGCATCGTTAGTGGCTTCTATTAGCAAGATTTGCATCGGCTGAAGTGGCGTAATGCGCCACATGGTAGAGCGCGGAATAACAATATAGTCACCTTCGGTGACCTGCATATAACCATAATCGCAGAACAGCTCGCCGCGCCCCTGGTGGACAAACAACAGTTCATCCCCATCAGCATTTCGGGCTAATCGCGCCATCGGCTTATCACACTGCCACAGACGGTATTGGCAATGGGCATTGGATAGCAGTATCGGGGCGTCAAACGGGCTTTTGGCATCAACGCTGTAGCCGTGCCTGGCCAATTGATTCAAATCAAAGGCGCGAGGGCGTAGCGGGCCCTCCCAATGTGTCCATCCGGTGGGGGCGTGCTTGTGATGCATATGTGTGGCCGGGCCAAAAAACCCATTCCGGCCCAACTCGCGCTCATAAATAGCTTCCTCGGGGAAGTCGGCATGCGCCTGGCGCGAGTGGCTGCCCTGTGCGGTGGGAAATCTAATCCAGTTACGCATTTTGCTGCTCTTGGTCTAACACGCCGCGCCGAATTTGGTCTTCTTCGATAGATTCAAACAGGGCTTTAAAGTTGCCTTCCCCGAAGCCCTCGTTGCCTTTACGCTGAATAATCTCAAAAAATACCGGGCCAATAACGGTATCTGTAAAAATTTGCAGTAAAATACCGTCTTTCATTGGCGCGCCGTCAATCAGTATTTTGAGTTCCTGCAGCCGTGCTAAATCTTCAGTATGGCCCTGCACGCGTTCATTTACCGCCTCGTAATAGGTATCCGGCGTATGCATAAATTTCATGCCCCGGTTTTTTAAATCCAGTACGGTTTGGTATATATCATCACTGGTCATGGCGATGTGCTGTATACCTTCGCCATTGTATTCGCGGATGAACTCTTCTATCTGCGATTTATCATCAGAAGATTCATTAATAGGAATGCGTATTTTGCCACAGGGGGAAGTCATGGCCTTACTGACCAGCCCGGTAAGTTTGCCTTCAATGTCAAAGTAGCGAATTTCGCGGAAATTACCTAACCGTTCATAGAAGTTCGCCCAAACCGACATATTCCCCCGCCGTACATTATGGGTAAGATGGTCTACCACTGTCAGCCCGGCATTCGCTTGCTTCATCCGGTTTTGCCAGTCAGCATGAAAGGCAAAATCAACATCATAAATGTTGCGATCGCCGTAGCGGTCAACAAAGTACAATGTACTTTCACCTATCCCGTATACCGCAGGAATATTAAGCTCCATGGGGCCCAGATTACCAACGAACTGTTTTGCGCCATGAGCTAAAGCGTGGGCCATTGCTTTAGCGGCATTGTTAACCCGAAAGGCCATGCCACACACACTCGGCCCGCGTAACCGGGCAAACTCTGCCGCCTGCGAAGCCGGTTCTGCATTGATAATAAAATTGACATCGTTTTGCTTATACAGCCATACCTGCTTTGATTTATGCACGGCTACTTCAGCAAAGCCTAGTGAACTAAAGAGCTGCTTAAGAGCGTCAATGCCCTGTGTATCCGCCGCAGTGTATTCAACAAACTCGAATCCGTCTGTGCCCAGCGGGTTATAGGATATATCGGGTGAAGTCGATGTTGTAGAGGTCGATAGAGACATGATATGCGCCCTTTGTTTAACAATGTTTTTACATACTAAACAGCAAAAGACGGCAGGGGAGAAGCCTTGGTATGGTAATAGTCAGTGGGGCATAGGCTGATTGACTGTACAGCTTTTGTGCCAGTTGATAGTCCGTTTGTTTTAAGTCAGCAGCATTGCCCGTTGTAGGGGATCACGTGTAAAGCAATGCTGCCGAAAGTGTCATCAAAATTTTACAGTCGCTTTATTGATGCCGTATTCGCGAAGCTTATTGGCTATGGCGGTATGGCTTAATCCTAACTTTTTGGCTAATTGTCGGGTACTTGGATATGACGGATAAAGCCGACGCAACATATCCCGTTCAAACTTTTTCACCTCTTCATCTAACGTGCCTTCAAAGTTTTCATCGATGTAGGTCATGCTGGGCGCACAGCTAGGTAATTGGATGTCTTCTTTGGTGATTTCCTTACCATCCAGCAGTGACAATGCGCGAAATAAGGCATTTTGCAGCTGGCGAACATTCCCGGGCCATGGATATTGTTGTAGAAACTCTACGCAGGATTTGCTCAGCTTGGCCGGGCGCCGGCCTAGTTTCGAGCTATGCTGGACAATAAAGGCTTCAGCCAACGGCACAATATCGGGCCGTCGCTCTTTTAAGGATGGCATAACCAGGCTCAATACATTTAACCGATAGTACAGCTCTTTGCGAAAGCGTCCCTCTTCAACTAATTGCCCCAAGTCACGGCAGGTTGTGCAAATAAAGCGGACATCAATACTTACCGGTTTATCGTCTCCTACCCGTCGGAATTCACCATGTTCCATCACCCGCAGCAGTTTTGCCTGCAACTGAGAAGACATATCGGCAATTTCATCGAGCAGGAGGGTACCTCCTGCTGCCAGCTCCAATAAGCCCGCTTTACCTTCTGGCTGGTTAAAAGCCCCGGCGGCATAGCCAAACAGCTCGGTCTCGGCGACACTATCGGGTAGCGAAGCACAGTTAAGTGCGAGAAATTCACCTTCACTACGCCGGCTGGCCTGATGACACGCTTTGGCAATCATCTCTTTACCTGTGCCGGTTTCGCCAAAAATTAAAATTGGCGCATCCAGGTCCGCAATTTTACGTGCTTCTCGTACAGCCTTAGTCATGGCAGGTGAGTGCGTTACAAAATGATCGAAGCTATCAGTGTTGGTTTGGTGAAACGCGCTGAATTGCTGGCCCAGACGCATCTCTGATTTGAGCATCACCACGGCCCCGGCGATAATCGTACCATCTTCCCCGTCCGGCACATGAATCGGTAAAATATCGGCCAGGTAATCCTGTTGAATAAACTGCACTTTGATGGACTGTGGACGAATGTCATCGGCATCTAACCAACGGTGAAAATTAAACCCGGTCACCCATTCGTCCAGCTCAGTGCGCTTGATATCTGTCAGGTTAAGCTCAAGCCCGCTGGTAACGGCTTCGTTACACATTAAAATCTGACTGCGGGTATCAATAGAAAATACCGGATCCGGCAATGTCTGCAAAATAGCAGAAAGCTGATTACGCTCACGTTCGGCCGGCATAAAAGGCGTGGTTTTGACATCATCAATACCATCGATACGGCGAATTTTAGGCATAAGATGCTGGAAGTCAGCGAATTCTATATTGGGGAAGTTGAGAAAAATCTTGCCGCCCACATCGATTTCAATACCACGCAAATCGATTTCATGGGCAACCAGTATATCCAGCACATCCTGAGTGATCCCCAGTCTGTCCTGACAGCTTATCTCTAATCGCATAACTCACTCTATCTGTAAAGTATATTTTACAGAGTATCACAAGTTGGTAACATGTGAAGTGTTTTATGAATAGGCGATTTAGTTTTGTCCGCTTACCTGTTTGTTTTTAGGGGGAAACAGAGGTTCAAACAAACCCCGCTGTTTGGCTATCGCCAGCAGCGCCATAATGTCTTGTTCCGCCAGTGCAAACAAGTCATCAAAGTCGGCCAGTATATAGTAAAGCGGTTGCATAATATCGATACGATACGGCGTTCGTAGCGCATCGATAGGATCCAGCGCGTTTCGCACAGGTTTATCGCTTTCCAGTGAGTACAGGGTCTCGCCGGGCGAAGATAAAATTCCCCCGCCGTAAATGCGTAAGCCCTCGGCCGTATTTACCAAACCAAATTCTACGGTAAACCAGTACAGACGGGCCAAATATACCCGATCTTCCTTGCTGGCTTTTAAACCCAACTTACCATAGGTATGGGTAAAATGA
Organism: Alteromonas indica; assembly: GCA_003056425.1. Lineage (GTDB taxonomy): Bacteria > Pseudomonadota > Gammaproteobacteria > Enterobacterales > Alteromonadaceae > Alteromonas > Alteromonas indica. The sequence continues at coordinate 37,903 of PYVY01000004.1, read as the reverse complement.
GCAAACGCCGGATTACACAACAGCGGACAATGGCCATATACTTCGTGAAAAATATCCGGTTCCTGTAGATAGTCGAACTCTTCCCGGCTACGAATGAAGGTGGCCACAGGAAACGCTTTGTCGGCTAATAGCCGAAAGAATTCACTAAAGTTGATGAGCGCCGGTACCTGCGCCGTACGCCAGCCGGTTGCCTGGTAGAGCCGTTCATTAACCGTTGGTAATTGCGGTATTTTATCAGCGCTAAGCCCCAGATAGGCTAAACCATCATGGTATTGCTGGCAGGCGCGGTTAGGGATAAGCGCAGTCTGGCGCTGATACAGCTGCGACCAGATCTGGTTTTCTTCATCACTCCACTGAATATAACCCTGCCCGTCAGACACTTTTGACTGGTAACCGGTAGACGTAGCCATACTTGAAAACCTCGAAATCATGATTGCTGCTATTGGCTCGTAGTCTATCCAAATTCCACAGTTACGACAGACCCTCGCCGATAACGCCTTTCGGTTATTGCGTAACATTTATTTTACAAAATTTAATTGCGGCCTATATCCTCTACTTCACGCATCCTATAGCTGATACTGCATACCGGCATATTTTACGGCCTGCGGCGAGCTTTCATACAACAGCAAAAACATGGCTAACGCGGTGCAATAAACACAGAACATAGCGCGAAACGAGGGTTAACAGCCTAGTGTGTCCTTAATGGCACAGGGCTGTTTAAGGCATTGCCTGGCAGGTAAGGAAACTTTCGAGCATCGGGGGAATATAATAAACATTGCGCAAACCGAAGGTTAACGTCCTAGAGTGGGCTTAATGACACAGGCTTGTTCAAAACATTGCCTGACAGGTAAGGAAACCCTCGCACAGTGAGGGAATATACAGTGGGGAATATAAAGCGGAGCTTACGTGAATTTGGTCGTTTTGCCGTAAACCCGATCGGCGCAAACGCTACCTTAGCAAGATAGCGCTTGGCCTTGTATCGCTTACGGTAAGCGCGTGCTATAGCCGCATACTATAGCCGGTTAATTTCCCGGTTAAGTTGAAATTCACGTGAAGTAACATGCTTTTCCATACTACGTAAGCGGGTTTCATTATCATTAAACCGTTTAGTTAAACGCTCTAATACGCGGCCCGGGGACTGACCCGCCTGCCACACTTTGGTTTTCACTTCTACGCTGTCCTTAGAGGTAGTGGCATCGCTATTGCGCCAGCCTTTACCTTCGCTTTGATAAGTATCAAAGGAAGAAGCGTCAGTGGCGTAACCCTGTGGTTTCTTTTCAAGAATAAACCAGCAGGCAATGTAGCCAACAAAAACAAAGGGACCAGCCAGCAGGAAAAACGCAGTAACCACTAATATACGTACCAACCAGCGCTCTAACCCAAAGTAATCCGCAATCCCCGCACAGACGCCGGCTATACGGCCATTTTCAGAATCCCGATAAAGGTGCTTATTTACTTTCATGCGCGGTTCCTCCACTGCGGCGCTTCGCTATCCAGAATCGCCTCCAGTGTTTTGATTCGTTCGGCCATGGTATCGGCCTTTTGTGCTAGCCCTTCAAGTGCTTCATGTTCTTCCTTGCTTAGGCCCTGGCTAATGTTCTTTTTGCTACGGTAGTGCAAAATAAGCCAGATCGGCGCCACCAGGACCATAAATAATATGATAGGTGTTATTAACAGCGCTAAAATTGCTTCGTCCATCTTGATTTCTCCGTATCAGGTGACAATTGCTCACCAGATCAGCCCGGCTTGCTGCTGTGAGCTTAGCAGCAAGCATCGGCGTGTCAGCTTATTCTGCTGGCTTATTTTTATTTAACTTCGCTTTTAAAGCGGCTAATTCTTCATCAATCTTATCATCAGCGGCTAATTCAGCAAACTCATCCTGCAAAGTCTTTTTGCCTAAATCGTAAGCATCTACCTGAGACTCTAAATCATCAATTTTGCGCTCGTATTGCTCAAAACGGCCCATGGCAGCATCGACTTTACCGCTGTCCAGGGTGCGCTTAACTTCAAGCCGCGAACTGACTGTTTTCTGGCGCATTAAAATCGTTTTCTGGCGCGCTTTGGCATCAGCCAACTTTTCCTGTAGCTGCCCAATCTCTTCCTGTAACTTACTGATTTGCTCATCAACAGCACTCAGCTCTTTGTTTAGCGCAGTAGCCGCTTCTGCAGATTTTTTGCGTTCCTGCAAGGCAGCGCGGGCCAGATCTTCCCGATCCTTGCTTAGAGCCAGTTCAGCTTTTGCCGCCCAGTCACTTGCGTCAGCCTCGTACTTAGCCACCTGCGCAGCAATTTCTTTTTTACTGGCCAGCGTTTTTGCAGAGGCTGAACGTACTTCAACCAGTGTGTCTTCCATTTCCTGTATAATCAGCCGAACCATTTTTTCTGGATCTTCGGCTTTGTCCAGTAGCGCATTAATATTAGAGTTCACTATATCGGTGAAACGCGAGAAGATACCCATAAAATTTACCTCAGACTCGTGTTGGAAACTGTGCAAGTAGCACATGCTGTATAACACTATTCAATATGCTTGCCATCTAAGCCAGTTTTCTAACTTGCTGTTTTATGGTCATTTTATTTGTATAATTAATCATCGTTTCTGTATCGCTTTTAAACTACACTATTAATTGGTCGAAATGGCTAACTTTGAGGGAATAAATGAGTAGATTTCGCCAAACCGATAATTTGCTGGGTCAGGCTAACAGTTTTTTAGAAGTGCTAGAGCAAATTTCCCAACTGGCCACACTGAACAAGCCGGTTTTAATTATAGGTGAACGCGGTACCGGAAAAGAACTGGTCGCCGCCCGCTTACACTTTTTATCGCAGCGTTGGGATCAAAACTACGTCAAGCTAAATTGTGCGGCCTTAAATGAAAATTTGTTGGAAAGCGAGCTGTTTGGTTATGAAGCCGGCGCATTTACCGGCGCGGCAAAACGCCGCGAAGGACGTTTTGAACTGGCCCATAACGGCACTTTGTTCTTAGATGAACTGGCTAATACTTCAGGCCTGATTCAGGAAAAGTTGCTTAGGGTAATTGAATACGGTGAGTTTGAACGGGTAGGTGGTAGCAAAACCATCAAAACTGACGTACGGCTGGTGGCGGCCACCAATGAAGATCTACCCGCCCTAGCGCAGGCCGGCGAGTTTCGGGCTGACTTGCTAGACCGGCTGGCCTTTGATGTGATCACTATCCCGCCTTTACGCGAGCGCCGTGAAGATATCCTGATGTTGGCTGAACACTTTGCTATTAATATGGCCCGTGAGATGGAAATGGAACTGTTCAGCGGCTTTACCGAAAAGGCGCGACGTACACTGCTGGAGCACCCTTGGCCAGGCAATATTCGTGAGCTAAAAAACGTTGTCGAGCGTGCTGTATACCGCTGCAACAACCCTCACTTACCGGTACATGAAATTGTGTTGGACCCGTTCACCTCGCCTTATCGTCCGGTAACCCGGATTAAAACCCGCGACCGCAGTAACAGCGCAGCGGAACCTGTGGCAGTGACTGAGGATATCGCAGCGGCGCCACCTGCTGTAGCCGGTAGTACAGAGGCAATCCCCGCCCCGACTACCGGTTATCCTATTGACCTCAAAGAACGTTCTGCCCAGTACGAAATAGACATGCTAAGACAAGCACTGGAAGACAGTCAGTTCAACCAGAAAAAGACCGCAGAGAAATTAAGCCTGACCTATCATCAGTTGCGTGGTTATCTAAAGAAATACAATTTGTTAGACTCTGCACCAGAGACGGCCGATACGCAGTGAACGGATTGATGAACAGCCTACCAGTATTACTAATTTGCCTGGCCACCCTGGTGGGTATCAGCGCGTGCAGCAAGCAAAAAAAGGATGGGTTTTACCAAACCGGGATTATGTACTGCTCAGAAAGTAATCCGGTAAACTTCAATCCTCAACTGGATACTTCGGCGACCACCTCGGATGCTACCTCGCATCAGATATATGACCGCCTACTGGACTTTGACCCGGACTCCGGCACTATTGTACCCAGCCTGGCCACTAGCTGGAGTGTGTCTGACGACGGTCTGACCTATACTTTTCAGTTACGCCGCGAAGTGGCATTTCATACCACGGACTACTTTACCCCGCAGCGTACCTTTAACGCGGATGATGTTATTTTCAGTATCAACCGCTGGCGCTTGCCTCAACACCCCTATCATCAGGTTTCTGGCGGGCGCTACCCGTATTTTGAAAGCCTCGGGCTGGCTGAAAATATCCGCGAGGTGAACCGCATCAATGGCTACCGCATTGAAATTTTGCTCACCCAACGAGACAGTTCTTTCCTGGCTAATCTGGCCACCGACTTTTCGGTTATTTTGTCCCAGGAATATGCCGATAAACTGATGGAGGATGGGGCCCCCCAGCGGCTCGATCACTATCCTATTGGCACCGGCCCATTCCAGTTTGAAAGCTACCGAAAAGACCATTACATACGGTATCGGGCGCACCATAATTATTGGGGGCAAACTGAATTTGCCGAGCGCCTGATTTACGATATTACACCCAAAAGCTCGTTACGACTGGCTAAACTTATTACCGGAGAATGCGATGCCATTGCCTTCCCCGCGCAAACCGAGCTGGACATCATTCGTAACCGCGAAGAATTAGAGCTGGCCGAAAAGCCTGGCCTGAATGTGGGCTTCTGGGCGTTTAACACGCAGCGCCCGCCGTTTGACAACCCTAACGTACGCCGGGCCCTGGCGTACGCCATCGATAAAAACACCTTATTGGAAGCGGTATACTTTGACAGCGCTACGCGCGCGCGTAATTTGCTGCCTGCAGCCAGTTGGGCATATCAAAATGATGCCGAAGACACCGCATATAATCCGGTAATGGCCCGTAAGCTGTTAAAAGAGGCCGGGGTAGAAGCGGGCTTTACCATGACAATTTGGGCCATGCCCATAGAGCGAGCTTATAATCCTAATGCCGCTAAAATGGCTGAGCTTATACAAGGCTATCTGGCTGATGTAGGGGTTAATGTTACTATTGTGACCTACGACTGGACAACCTTTCGCCGCCACCTGCGTGAAGGCTTACACGACTCGGTACTGATTGGCTGGTCAGCGGATAACGGTGATCCGGATAATTTTTTTCGCCCGCTGCTTAGTTGTGGCGCTATACCGTCAGGCACCAATCGGGCAATGTGGTGTAATAAGAAGTACGACGCGCTCATAAACGAAGCACTGCAAACTGAAGATCTTTTCCAGCGTAAGGCTATCTATGAACAAGTTAACTCCCTGTTGTTTAAAGAATTGCCCATAGTACCGATAGCGCATGCGTTTCGTTATCAAGCGTTTCGTAAGGAGCTAAAGGGCATGCAGATCAATCCTTATGGTGGCGTTCGTTTTGGCGGGGTAACCAAACAACTGTGATACGTATACTTTCACGCTATATTATTTTATTTGTACTGACCCTGCTGGTGCTGGCGGCCATGTCGTTTTCGCTGGCTTATTTGTTCCCCGGCGATGTCCTTACCAACTTAACCGGTATTACCGCGCAAAACGATATTCAGCGCAATGCCCTGATTAAGCAATTCAGGCTGGACTCGGGTTATCTGGTGCAGTTTGGCTATTATCTTAACGAACTGTTTGCAGGGAACTGGGGGTATAGTTTTATCTCTGGCCTGCCCCTGCGCGATGAAATTGGGTTAGCGCTGCCGGCAACAATAGAGCTGGCATCTTACGCAATGCTGCTGGCCATTGTGATTGGGATACCGGTGGGTTGTTATGCCGGCCTTCGCAGCTATACACCGGCGGACTACGGTATTAACTCTGCCAGTATGGTGGGCTATTCGTTTCCGGTATTCTGGTTGGCGTTATTATTTATACTGGTATTTAGCCTGGAGCTAAATATAGTGCCCCTGTCTGGCAGAATAAGCCTGTTATTTGATATACCGGATAAAACCGGTTTCATTCTGCTGGATATTCTGCTGGCCGATAATATTGACCGTAGCCTGGCGTTCAAGGATGCACTACAGCATTTACTGTTGCCGACATTAGCCATCAGCACCATCACCACCGCCTCAATGATCAGGCTGACCCGGCGTTCGGTGATTGATGTGCTTAATCGGCCCTATATTGCTGCTGCACGCTCACGAGGCTTGTCGCGCTGGCAAATTTTCTTCCGGCATATCTTACGTAATGCGCTATTGCCTATTTTGCCGTTAATGGCGATTCAAATTACCACCTTGATTACGAATGCGATGATAGTAGAAACCTTATTTTCCTGGCCAGGCATTGGTAATTGGCTTATTCAGGCTATATATCAGCGGGATTACCCCGCCTTACGTGTGGGTATGCTGGCCGTAGCATCAATGGTTATTACACTTACCATTTTGATCGACCTTTTTAATCGTTTAATTGACCCAAGCAGGGAAAAATACGAACGTGCCACAGTTTAGCCTTTACGAAGAAGAACACCATCCGTCCCCCTGGCAACGTACCTGGCGGGAATTTCGCGCCAGTCATATCGCATTTGTTGGGCTGATTGTGTTGGGCGTATTTTTCTTTTTTGCTCTTTTTGCGCCTTTGGTCGCCCCTTTTGATCCTTTGCAACAAAATATCAATGCCCTGCTGATTCCGCCCAGCTGGGAACTAAATGGAACCATTACCCATTTATTTGGCACCGATGCCTTAGGCCGCGATGTCTTTTCCCGGATTATTTATGGCTGTCGGGTTACTTTCGGCACCAGTGTGCTTCTGGTGATTATTGCTATGGGGCTAGGCGTTACGATAGGCACCGTAGCGGGAATGATGAGCGGTGTACGTTCAAGTATTGTTAACCACTTGCTGGATGCTTTAATGGCCATCCCTACTCTGCTGATTGCTATTATTATTGTAGCAGTACTTGGCACGGGCCTGGTTAACAGTATGTGGGCTATCACCCTGGCGCTAACGCCACAGTTCATTCACTACACACGCACCTTTGTGCGCAGTGAAATGAAAAAAGAGTATATTCTTGCTTCGCGCCTGGACGGGGCGAATGCCTGGCAGCTGTTTTCCCATTCTATTCTGCCTAACATGATTGAAATGCTGGTTGTGCAAGGTTCGGTTGCCTTATCGATTGCGATGATCGATGTTTCTGCGCTGGGCTTCTTGAATTTAGGCGCCCAGCCACCACTTCCCGAATTAGGCGCTATTTTGGCCGATGGTCTTGATGTTGCCTACCTGGCGCCATGGAATGTGGCCTTACCAGGATTATCAATATTTTTGATTGTGCTGGCCATCAATGTGGTTGGGGATGGCTTGCGCTCTGCGCTGCGAAAAAGGGTAAGTCACTAATGCCAATGCTGGATATTAAAAACCTGACGCTGGAAATTGACAACGGCACCAGTCGTGTCAAAGCGCTGGATAAAGTTGATTTAACCGTTAACAGCGGCGAAATACGTGCGCTGGTAGGTGAGTCTGGATCGGGTAAAAGCTTAATTGTGTCGGCAATCTCGGGTGCCCTGCCGCCCCAGTTTCATATTACCGCGGACCGCATGAGCTGGAACGGCGAAAGCCTGTTAAGTATGTCTACTGAGCAGCGACGGGAAATCATGCGCCGAGATATCGCGGTGGTCTTTCAAAACCCCATTACCGCAATGGACCCATCAGCCACGCTCGGCGAACAATTAGAAGAAAGCATTCCCGATGAACTGGTAAAAGGAAAATGGTTCTGGCAACGGCGGCAGTCGCGACGTAAATCGGCAATTTCCACCGTACACAAAGTGGGTATAAAACATCATCGCCATTATCTAAATGCCTATCCTCACCAAATCCCTACGGATATTGGACAGAAGTTCATGATAGCCATGGCACTTATCTCCCAGCCAAAGCTGTTGATTGCCGATGACCCTACGCGCGGAATGGAAACCACCACCAAAACGCAGGTATTGAAACTGCTGACCCGGTTAAACCAGACCCGCTCCTTATCGATATTGTTTATCAGCCATGACCTGTTGGCTATCTCGAGTATGGCGCATACGATGACGGTATTGTATTGCGGACAAAGCGTAGAGTCTGGGCGAATGAAAATGCTACGTAAGCGCCCACTTCATCCTTATACCAAAGCATTGCTGGATAGCGCCCCCAGCTTTAGAAAAGATTTACCGCCGAAAAGTATTCTGCCAAATATGGATGGGATTATTCCATCACTTAAACATGTGCCGATTGGCTGCCGCCTGGGCCCGCGGTGCCCACGGGCTCAAAAAGACTGTGTAATCACCCCGGCGGTCCGCCGCATTCATGACCATACGTACAGCTGTCACTTTCCACTGCATATGGAAAAGCTATGAAGGAGCTAATGCAGGTAAAAGGCTTGTTGTTTCGCCATAGCGACACCAAACGCTGGTTAAAAAAGCCCGAGGTATTTGCGCTCGGGCCTATCGACCTGACGGTGAACCGGGGCGAAACCATCGCTATTATCGGGGAAAACCGGGCGGGCAAATCGTTGTTAGCAAAAATGCTGGTAGGGGCAGTGGCCGCAGATGAAGGCGAGATTTATCTTAGTAACGTTAGTTACAATGCGGCTAAACGAAAATCGACAAAGTCCTACAATAGCAGCAATGATATCAGAATGATTTTTCAGCATAGCAGCGAGGCAATGAACCCCGGCATTACCGTGGGTATGATTTTAGACGAACCGCTACGCTTGAATACCCGGTTATCTGAAAAAGAGCGACGCTCGCGCATAGAGGAAACCTTACGTAAAGTAGGATTACTCCGTGACCATGTATATTTCTACCGGCATATGTTGTCCGATGGCCAGCAACAGCGTGTGGCGCTGGCCCGAGCATTGGTATTACAGCCCAAAATATTGGTAGCCGACGAGCCATTTGCGGCGCTGGACCCCTCGATACGTTCGCAAACTGTGAATCAGCTATTAACCCTGCAAAAAGAACTGGGGTTGTCGTTTATTTTTATCTCGCACAATCTGGGCATTGTCAGGCATATAGCGGATAAAGTGATTGTGATGGAAAACGGGCAGATTGTAGAGTCTGGAAAAACCGAGACCATCTTTCGATGGCCTCAGCACGCCATGACTAAAAAACTGATCATGGCTTATCAGTCATTAGTGCCCCAGCAAAAGCTTAACTAGCCCGGGCGCAAGGCTATCCCACCAGAGCCAGCAATACGCCGGCGGCCACTGCTGAGCCCAGTACTCCGGCCACGTTCGGACCCATCGCGTGCATAAGCAAAAAATTATGCGGATTTGCCTGCAAGCCGACTTTGTTTACCACCCGGGCCGCCATCGGCACAGCCGAAACCCCTGCCGCCCCAATCAATGGGTTGATAGGCGTTTTCGAAAACCGCCCCATCAGCCGGGCCATTAATACGCCCGTCGCCGTGCCAATAGCAAACGCAATAGCTCCAAGCCCTAATATACCCAGGGTTTCGACACTCAGAAACTTTTCCGCCGACAGCTTTGAACCGACCGCTAACCCCAGAAAAATAGTAACGATATTAATTAATTCGTTTTGTGCTGTTTTACTTAGTCGCTCAACCACGGCGCACTCTTTCATCAGGTTACCGAAACAGAACATTCCCACCAGTGGTGTTGCTGAAGGTAAAAATAAGATGGTCAGCATCAATACCGCCAGGGGAAAGATAATTTTCTCTTTGGCAGATACTGGCCGCAACTGAGCCATTTTTATCTCGCGTTGGGCAGGGGTGGTCAGTGCCTTCATAATAGGAGGCTGGATGATAGGAACTAGCGCCATATAGGAATACGCGGCTACCGCAATAGCGCCCAGCAAATCTGGAGCCAGGCGTGAGGCCAAAAATATCGCTGTGGGACCATCAGCGCCGCCGATAATTGCAATGGCGCTGGCATCTTTAAGGGTAAAGTCAAAGCCTGGCACAAAGTTTAAGGCAATAGCCCCAAACAGGGTGGCAAATATGCCAAATTGGGCAGCGGCCCCTAATAACAACATTCTGGGATTAGCAATAAGTGCGCTGAAATCGGTCATTGCGCCTACCCCCATAAATATCAGTAAGGGAAACACCCCGGTTTCGATTCCTACGGCATAGATATAATGTAACAACCCTTGGGCTTCGGAAAACCCCGCTAGCGGAATGTTAGTTAAAATTGCGCCAAACCCAATCGGCAGTAGCAATAATGGTTCGAATTTTTTAACAATAGCCAGATAGAGTAACAATAACCCTACGGCCATCATTATGACCTGCTGGTAATGAAAATGCGCCAGCGCTGTGCTGTCCCACAATATAACAAGCTTTTCCATGAATTATTCCAGTTCAATTAGCGGTTGGGCGCTGGCGACCGCATCGCCTTCTTTGACCAGAATCCGACTTACTGTTCCATTAAACGCACTGCGTATTTCGGTTTCCATTTTCATGGCTTCCATAATCATGATGACATCACCGTCTTGCACTACATCGCCTACACTGACCATTAACTTAAACACATTCCCCGACAAAGGCGCTTCAATAGCCTGAGCGTTAGTGTCAGTTTGAGCCGATGGTTCGTGGTTATTGGCAGCGGGCTCACCTGACTCAGCACTACCTGACGGGGCCGATGTTAGATTCGTTATTTCGCCGCTGGCGGCTACTTCAACATGAAATACCTTGCCGTCTACCTTGACATCATAAGCGGTGGGGCCGCTCTGTTGGGCTGCCTTACCGGCTGATGCCTGTTCAGTTTTGGCAGTAACAGCCTGGCTGGGCTGTGCATTAGCCTCCGGAGCAGGTTCAAAAGCGGCTGGATTGCCGCGGTTTTGCAGAAATTTCAGACCAATTTGCGGAAATAAGGCGTAGGTTAAAACATCATCTATGCTGTCGTTTGCCAGTGAGAACTGTTTTGTTTGCGCAAGTTGTGCAAGCTCCTCTGTGAGCTTTTCCAGCTCCGGGGCTATGTTATCTGCCGGTCGACAAGTAATAGCGCTGTGGCCGTCCAGTACGCGCTTCTGCAGCGTTTCATTGACCGGTGCTGCCGTAGCCCCATACTCCCCTTTTAGCACCCCGGCAGTTTCTTTGGTAATGCTTTTATAACGTTCCTGGGTTAGCACATTTAAAACAGACTGCGTGCCGACAATTTGCGAGGTGGGCGTGACCAGGGGAATAAAGCCCAGATCTTCTCTAACTTTGGGAATTTCTTTTAATACTTCATCAAATTTATCTTCCGCGCCCTGCTCCTTCAACTGGCTTTCCATGTTGGTTAGCATGCCGCCCGGTACCTGCGCCAATAAAATTCGCGCATCTACACCTTTCAGGCTACCTTCAAACTGGGCATATTTTTTACGCACCTGGCGAAAATAAGCAGCGATAGGCTCCAACTGTGGTAACGATAGGCCGGTATCCCGTGCGGTACCTTCAACAATAGACACCATGGTTTCGGTGGCTGTATGACCATAGGTCATGCTCATTGAGGAAATTGCCGTATCCAGCATATCAATGCCGGCATCGACCGCCTTTTGGTAGGTAGCGGTCGACAGCCCGGTGGTGGCATGACATTGCATGGCGATGGGCACGTTAACGGTATCTTTAAGTGAGGTAATTAACGTTTCGCATTCGTAGGGTTTAAGTAGCCCGGCCATATCTTTTATACAGATTGAATGCACCCCCATATCTTCAAGCTGTTTGGCCATAGTCAGCCAGGTATCCAATGTATGTACCGGGCTTACCGTATAGGATATGGTGCCCTGGGCATGCGCGCCGCAGTCAATGGCAGCTTTTACCGCGGTGTGCAAATTGCGCACATCGTTCATCGCATCAAATATACGAAACACATCTACACCGTTGTCATGTGCCCTTTCCACAAAGCGGGTGACTACATCATCGGCATAATGACGATACCCAAGTAGATTTTGCCCGCGCAGTAACATCTGCTGGCGGGTTTTTGGCATGGCTTTTTTCAGCTCTCGGATACGTTCCCATGGATCTTCCCCCAGGTAGCGAATACACGCATCAAACGTTGCGCCACCCCAGGATTCAACAGACCAGAACCCCGCATCGTCCAGCTCTTTGGCGATAGGTAGCATGTCTTCAAGCCGCATCCGCGTGGCCAACAAAGACTGATGGGCATCACGCAAGACAAGTTCAGTTAACGCCAGAGGTGTAGTCATGCTTTCTCCTGATATCTTATTTAGTGGATTGTCGGTGTAGATGGATAGCAGCACTTATGGCCGCTACAGTGGCCGGATCGGTCTTGTGAGGCTGGTTACCTGGGAGGGTTTTGCGCGTTTGCGCTGGGGCCGCCGTCTGCGCCGAAGGAAATTTCAAACAAAATAACTCGATAGCCTTTATCCCGCCAATTAGCAGGGTAAGAAACGCAAACACAAAGCCCATTCCTACCAACATCAAGGTGGCAGCTTCGGTCAATTGGGCTGATATTTCGCTGTTCATCGCAAACTCGATATTGAAGTGGTGTGCTTTAAGTATCATGATTATCTTAAAATAACAAATATCCAGCGTGCTTTTCTCTATAGTTATGCATCTAATTTGCATACATAAAACATTCCTCCCCCCGTTTTCGCAGGGAGTTTCAATACTTATTCATTTTTACATGGCTGATGATGAATAGGTGATGTTACAGGTAGGAATGATAACTGCCGGCGGCAGCTAGCAGGCCGATATAACAGAAAGACCGAAGTTTGCACGGCAATAGATAACAAGGGTAACGGGGGACCAAGCAATGATAGCTATAGTTGCCAGTTGATTGTGCTGAGGGGAGCATCGCACGCCGCTGCGAAGGCGGTGGCTGAAAACCGGCAAAATGGGGGGCGGGACTATTTATCCACAGACATATAATACACAGACATAAAAAAACCCACCATAAGGTGGGTTTTTCTATTGTATGGCGCGTGTGGAAGGATTCGAACCTCCGACCGCCTGGTTCGTAGCCAGGTACTCTATCCAGCTGAGCTACACACGCGTAAAACATTTACTTGTATATATTACTACACAAGGTGGCATTTGCAAAATATGGCGCGTGTGGAAGGATTCGAACCTCCGACCGCCTGGTTCGTAGCCAGGTACTCTATCCAGCTGAGCTACACACGCGCAAAACTTTTGTTGGTTGCCACGTCCAACCTTAATAATGGCGGAGAGGGAGGGATTCGAACCCTCGATACCAGTAATAGGTATGGTTCCTTAGCAGGGAACTGGTTTCAGCCACTCACCCACCTCTCCGTGACGTGGGGCTGCATTTTACGGATTCACCTGATGGTGTCAAACCTTTTTTCAAAGAAAATGCATACCCGCTGACATTTTAAACAAGCATGTGAGTAAAACGCTGGCTAACGGGTATTTCTGCCGTCAACGAATGCCTTACGCTGTCCAAAATGTCGAAGCGAATCAACCTCACTGTACTGTGTAATCACATTATTGGTGGTTTGAGTCCGCTTTGTCAACGGCACGGATAATAGCAAAAATACGTCATAAGCAAAACGATAAGATGAAAGTTTTGAACCGTTTACACAAAAATTAACCGTTATGCTCAACTTTGCAGCATTTTGCGAAGAAAAATGCCCCCTCGCGCAATAGCCTAGGCGGCCCGGCAGGCTAAATTTCACCCAACGTCGCCGTGTAGTGGTAACCAGTTGCTAGCTAGCTGACACAAAAAAGGCCGGTTTTCACCAGCCTTTTTTGTGCAATCAACCTGATACAGATTATTCTGTATCAGCAGAGTCCGACTGACCACCTTTCTCAGCCTGAATCCGCATATAGATTTCTTCACGATGTACCGATACTTCTTTAGGCGCATTAACACCGATCCGTACCTGGTTGCCTTTCACACCCAGAACGGTAACAGTGACTTCATCACCTACCATCAATGTTTCACCTACACGACGAGTCAAAATAAGCATTCGCTTGCTCCTGTTCCTTACTTATGGGCATTTCCCTTCATTTTAACCAACCACCGGCACGACCCGGTAGAGGTAGCAGCGATTCCCTGTTTTTGTGTCACTGTCAAAAACCCGCTGATTACCAGACAAAGCAGATTATAGCTTATCTGACAGCCAAGCGTTAACAGAGTCTAGTGCACCGCCCAGATTTTCGGGCTGATCTCCACCGGCTTGCGCCATGTCAGGTCGGCCACCACCTTTACCGCCAACCTGACCGGCCAGGAAGTTAACCAACTCCCCTGCTTTAACTTTTCCTGTTAACCCTTTGGTAACACCAACAATAAGATTTACCTTATTTTCAGCCGTTACCCCTAGTACTACGATACCTTCGCCCATTCGGTTTTTTAGGTCATCCACCATGCCGCGTAATGCTTTGGCTTCAACCCCATCCAGCTGCGATATAAGTACTTTCACACCGTTAATCTCTACCGCCTGCCCCAGCATATCAGCGCCTTGCTGACTAGCCAGTTTTTGCTTGGCTGCGCCAAGCGCTTTTTCTAACTCTTTCTGCTGGGTCTGTAGTTGCCCAATGCGCCCGGCTATTCCGCTTACATCGCTTTTTAACAACCCGGCTACTTCGGCCAGGAGTTGTTGCTGACGCTGTACATGGTCAATGGCCGCAGCACCGGTGACCGCCTCGATACGACGCACACCTGAGGCGATACCACTTTCACCGATTATTTTAAACAGGCCGATATCTCCTGTTTGGTTGACGTGTGTACCACCACAAAGTTCAATTGAAAACGGGCCCATTTTGACTACCCGTACTTTTTCATCGTACTTTTCACCAAACAGGGCCATGGCGCCAGAGGCTTTGGCCTCCTCTAAATCCATTAACTCGGTCGTTAACGGGTGGTTGGCGCGCACTTCCTCATTCACCCGGCGCTCAATGTGCGCAAGTTGCTCGGCGCTAATCGCTTCAAACTGGGAAAAGTCGAAACGCATACGCTGTGCTTCTACCAGTGAACCTTTCTGCGTAACGTGTTCGCCTAAAATTTCACGTAGTGCGGCATGCAGTAAATGCGTGGCGCTGTGGTTTTTCTTAACGGCTTCACGGTTGTCAGCATCAATTCGGGCGGTTGCGGTGTCGCCTTTTTTAACCACCCCATGTACTTGGCCAAAATGCGCAAAAGCGTTACCCATTTTCTTCGTGTCAGCTACCACAAATTCACCACCGCTGACCTCGAGCACACCCTTATCTCCGGCTTGGCCGCCGGCTTCAGCGTAAAAAGGGGTGTTATCCAACACAATTATGCCTTCCTGACCATCTTCCAATGCATCACATAACGCATTGTCGTAAATAACCTCAAGCACAGTAGCGTCGCCGTCTACGTCGGTATAACCGGTGAACTGGGTGGTATGTTCTACTTTCAGCTGGGCATTGTAATTCATGCCAAAATTGCTGGCCTGCTGAGCGCGCTGACGCTGCTGCTGCATGGCCTGCTCAAAGCCGGCTTCGTCAATTTTATAATCTTGTTCGCGGGCAACATCGGCAGTTAAATCAGCCGGAAACCCATAGGTGTCATACAGTTTAAATACAATTTCACCCGGTACGGTGTCTCCATCCAGCTCGTTTAATACATCACTTAGCATAGCCATGCCGCGCGATAACGTTTTGCTGAACTGTTCTTCTTCTACCTTAAGGACTTTCTCAATTACCGGACGTTGATCGGCCAGTTCTGGATAAGCCTCTCCCATTTCTGTGGTCAGCGCAGCAACCAGCTTGTAGAAGAAGATATCTTTGGCGCCCAATTTATAACCGTGGCGAACCGCGCGGCGAATAATACGGCGTAGCACATAGCCACGGCCTTCATTACCCGGCATCACCCCATCGCAGATCAGGAAGCTGCAAGAGCGAATATGATCAGCGATAACGCGCAGGGATTTATCTTGCAAATCGTTGCTGCCTACGACCTGCGCGGCGGCTTTGATTAACTGTTGAAACAGATCGATTTCATAGTTGCTGTGGACATCTTGCATAATGGCCGAGATACGCTCGAGCCCCATACCGGTGTCAATTGACGGCTTAGGCAGCGGCTCCATAGAACCATCAGCCTGTTTATTGTATTGCATGAAAACCAGGTTCCAGATTTCAATAAACCGGTCGCCGTCTTCTTCCGGCGTGCCTGGAGGGCCACCCCAAATATGTTCACCGTGATCATAAAAAATTTCAGAACATGGACCACATGGCCCGGTATCGCCCATTGACCAGAAGTTGTCGGAGGTGCTGATACGAATTATTTTTTCTTTTGGTACCCCTATCTGGTTCTCCCAGATATCGAATGCTTCATCGTCATCAGAATATACGGTAACCAATAGTTTTTCTTTTGCTAACCCCAGCTCTTCGGTCAAAAATTTCCAGGCAAATTCAATAGCCTGTTGTTTGAAGTAATCGCCAAAACTGAAGTTACCCATCATTTCAAAAAATGTATGATGACGGGCGGTATAGCCGACATTTTCCAAATCGTTATGCTTACCACCGGCGCGTACACAGCGTTGCGACGACACCGCCCGACTGTAACTGCGTTTTTCTGAGCCAAGGAACACATCTTTAAACTGGTTCATGCCCGCATTGGTAAATAATAGCGTCGGATCGTCTGCCGGAACTAACGAGCTACTGGCCACCGGCTGATGACCATGACGTTTAAAATAGTCGATAAACTTCTGGCGAATTTGGGCAGTTGATAATGTCATTGAGATCCAAACTTCCTATCTAAAACTGTTAACAGACGTTAAAAATAGCGCTATAAGGCCGATTAGGGCGGGCGCCGGGCTCGCGCAACAATACCATGGAACGGGCGGTTTTGTTAAGCTACTTGGACGGCTTAATCGCCATCCATCGCGTATTGTATGTGGCTTTGATAAAAACCGCGATACTGTAAAAACTGCATTTGTTTTTGTCGTTGCTTAAAATCCTCTGGCGCCGTTAGGCCGTATTTTTTATCGCGAACCTCGCGAGCCAGCGTAAACCAGTCGGGGGCAACCTCGTGCAAAGCATTATCCACCATAGCTTCACTGATATCATGTTGGCTTAATTCGGCCTTTACTCTGCGAGGGCCGATACCCCGGGCCATACAGGAACGAATTTTTGCTTCCGTATAGCGGGCGTCACTTTGTATATTCGCCTCGCTAAATTCACCGATGATGGGCAGCGCAGAGGCTTCGCTGATGTCCTTTTGGGCAAGTTTTTTAATAATTTCTGCCACGCTATGTTCTCGTCGTGCCAACATGCGGGTAATCGCGTCGATAATGATTTTTCGGCTTGGTTCTGCCATGTTGTCGGGATTATTAGGGGACAAATTCTATCCTCTGTTTACAATAACGATAATTAACATCCTGCGGCGTGCCGTTTCTTTATGGGATATCAAACTTCATTTTTCAATAGCATAAGCCAAATTCCTGCCCGCCAATGGGATCAGTTGGCGGCCCAGGCTAACCCGTTTTTGCAATACAACTTCCTGCATGCGCTGGAGGTTAATGGGTGCGTGGGAGAGGACACCGGTTGGCTTCCCCACTTTGCCGCCTTATATGATGACGCAACATTGGTGGCGGTGATACCCGGTTACTTCAAAACTGACAGTTACGGTGAGTACGTATTTGACCAAGGCTGGGCGCAAGCCTATCACCAGCACGGGCTAGCCTATTATCCCAAATGGGTCGGTGCGATACCTTTTACGCCGGTAACCGGGCCTCGCTGGCTGCTCAATACTGACTATATGCAGGAACATCAGCTCGAAGAAGCGACGGTGATAGGTGACTTTTTACAGCAAATAACTCACTTATTGCGCCATCAGGTATCCTCACTGCACATGTTATTTCCTGCCAAAGTTTATCCGGCCACAGACACGCAAACCGCCTGGCACCAACGTTATAGCGTGCAGTTTCAGTGGCATAATTACCACTACCGGGAGTTCGATGATTTTCTCAATGCTCTGACGTCGCGCAAGCGCCGTTCGTTTAGAAAAGCTCGCCAGCAGCTTGACCAGGCAGGTATGGTAATAACCCAGAAAACGGCTGGGCAAATCAGTGCTGCGGATATTGCGTTTTTTATACGCTGCTATCGGCAAACTTATTTGAAGCGCAGCGGCCATACTGGCTATCTAAATCCGGCGTTTTTTAATCATATTTTTACCCATATGCGCGACCAGATACTATTGGTTAGCGCCAGCCAGCACAATGAACCTTGTGCCAGTGCGCTGTTCTTTTTCGACAGCGAAGGTTTGTATGGACGATATTGGGGAGCGTTGCAGGAAATTGATGGCCTGCACTTTGAGTGTTGTTACTTTCAGGGAATTGATTTTGCGATTCGCCAACAATTGGCATTTTTTAACCCCGGCACCCAGGGCGAGCATAAAATACTGCGAGGGTTTGAACCAGTATACTGCCAATCGGCACATTATCTTTACGAGCCAGCCTTTCATGCTGCGGTAGGTGATTTTGTAAAACGTGAAACGCCCGCCATCACCCAGTATTATCGTCAGGCAGCCGAAGTTTTACCTTTTAATGACGCGTTTACTGCACGTCTTAAAACAACCACAACAAGCGATGTCCCCTCGGACATCCTCACTATAAGACAGAGAAACGACAATGAAATATAGTTTACTTGCCGCCATGGTGGCAGCATCTCTGGGTTTGGCCGGATGCGGCCAGCCAGAACAATCAAGCGAACAGGCTAACACCCAACAAGAACAAAAGCAGGGCCAGGCGGAGTTAGGCAGTTTTGGGGTAGATCTTAGCGCGATGGATAAATCGGTAAAGCCTGGCGAAGATTTTTTCCGTTACGCCAGTGGCACCTGGTATGACAATTTTGAACTACCTGCCGATAAAGTTCGCTTTGGCGCATTCACCGCCCTGTTTGACCGTAGCCAGGAACAGGTTAAAACCATAATTGACGACATTATGGCAAAAGAAGACCTTACGCCCGAAGAGCAATTGGTACATGATTTTTACCAAGCCTATATGGACGAAGAGACGATCAATCAAAAGGGTCTTGAACCGATTGCCGATGTACTGGCAAAAATTGATGCTGCGGCCAATGAGCAAGACCTTACCGCCTTGTTTGGTAACGCGTGGCTATATGGTAACGCCTCTCCTATCAGCGCTGGTCTATGGTACAACCGGTTGGATCCAAACGAATACCAGGTGACGATTGGCGTTGATGGTCTGGGCCTGCCGGACCGTGATTATTACCTTAGCGATCAGCCACGTTTTACAGAGATTCGCACGGCTTACCTGAAGCATATTGAAGAAATGCTTAACTTCGCTGACATGCCAAATGCCGCGCAAAAAGCTGAAGCTATTATGGCCCTGGAAACAAAAATAGCGCAGGCTCAGTGGCCGCGCGAAAAGCGCCGTGACCGCGAACTTACGCTTAACCAGATCGCCCGCGCCGAATTGTCTGATGAATATAACGGGTTTGACTGGGATCTGTACTTTGAGCAAAGTGGCCTGAAAGCGCCTGAACTTAACATTACTACGCCTGAGCCGGTTAAACAGGTTATTCAACTGATTAACAGTGAAGACCTGCAAACCTGGAAAGATTACCTGGCCTATCACACTATCTCGAATAATGCGGGTTATCTATCGCAAGCTATTTACGATGCAAACTTCACCTTTTTCGGCACTACCCTAAATGGGCAGAAAGAGCCACTGCCACGCTGGAAGCGTGCGTTGTCGCAAATGTCGGGAACTGAATCACTGGGTTTTGCTATTGGTAAAACCTATGTCGATAATTACTTCCCGGAAAGCTCCAAAGAGCAAATGAGCGAGTTGGTTGAAAACCTGCGCGCTGCCCTTAAAAAGCGAATTGAACAGCTTGACTGGATGGGCGAAGAAACCAAACAGGCAGCGAAGCAAAAACTCGCCGCATTCCGGCCTAAAATTGGTTATCCGGATGAGTGGATAAAGCTTGATAATGTCACCATTAAAACTGATGATTTGGTGGGCAATATTCGTAACCTGCGTAAATTCTTTATGCAGCGTGATGTCGCCAATGAGCTTAAAGCCACTGACCGCGAACGCTGGGGTATGACGCCCCAAACCGTAAATGCCTATTACAATTCATCGTTTAACGAAATTGTTTTTCCGGCAGCAATTTTACAACCTCCCTTTTTCGATCCGAATGCCGATCCTGCGGTGAATTACGGTGCCATTGGCGCGGTTATTGGCCATGAAATGGGCCACGGTTTTGATGACCAGGGGGCAAAATCGGATGCCGACGGAATCCAACGTAACTGGTGGACTGAAGAAGACCTGAAAGCGTTTACGGCCAAAGTGGACCAGCTTGATGAGCAATACAGCCAGTACGAGCCTATCGAAGGCAATACGGTGAATGGACGGCTTACGCTGGGCGAAAATATTGGCGATGTAGGCGGCCTGTCAATGGCCTATGAAGCTTATAAAATCAGCCTGGATGGTAAAGAAGCACCCGTAATCGACGGGCTAACCGGCGACCAACGCTTCTTCCTGGCATGGGCCCAGGTATGGCGTGAAAAACGTACCGAAGAGAGCCTGATGAACCAGTTGCGTTCAGACCCCCACTCTCCGGCCCGCTACCGCACCCAAGCGCCGCGCAACCTGGATGCCTGGTATAAAGCGTTTGATGTGAAACCAGAAGACAGCTTGTATCTTGCCCCGGAAGACCGGGTAAAAATCTGGTAATCAGTTAACGCCCGAATATTGCGTTTTACTGGTAAAGAAAGCCCCACTTTGTTGGGGCTTTTTTGTATCAGTTGGAACGAATAAGCGCTGCCAACCAGTTATCTGTTGATAGCGGACAAAGGCTACCCGGATGCTACGTCAACTCTACCTAAATGGTACAAAATTGCTTATGCCCGATAGCTGCCTTCGCTGTCCATGCAACCCCCCTTATAACATTGCTTAGACTGCCGCACAGCTCCTGGCATAGCTCTTCACATAGCTAACCGGATAGCCCGCCGCAGAACGCAGAGCAAATAGCATGAAGGCGGCAATCCTTTTACCCGCAGATTATGCTAATTTTCTGGTACTGTTATTCCTTACGTTTAATTTATAACGATTAGGACTGCTTTGGGTATAGAGGGTATAGAGGGTATAGAGGGTAAGTGAGATATCAGCGCTCGACACAAGCGCGCCAGGTTTAGCACGCTTTGTTTAATGGACAAAACCGCATTTTTCAAACCTTGATTGGGTAAAAGCCGGTAACTGGGTATACTCATCCCGCCCGCCAGGAAGCTGATAAACATACCTTAATTTAAAGAATGGCGAGGTTAAACCAGCCAAGACTTATGCAGCGCTAACCTACAAGGGCGCGCGTAATTACAGGCCGTAGCCTTTGTAGCTAAATGCATAACATTTTCGTCACTGCCGAGGCGTTACGCCTAAGGAGACTCCCCGCCATGTCCACCATCAAATTCACTGCGCAACAGAAAGAGTCAATGGTACAAAAGCTGCAAACTTATCTTGAACAGGAACTGGAGCTGGATATAGGGCAGTTCGATACCGAATTTCTTTTAGACTTTGTAGCCACAGAGTTAGGCGCTTATTACTACAATCGTGGGCTGCATGATGCAAGAGCCATTTTTGAGGAAAGACTCAATACCATTGATGATGATATCTACGCCATCGAAAAAGAAACACGCTAAACCAGCAGTGTGTCCAGGCCATACACATCTGCCAGGGCGCCCGATAGGCCAGCCGCCTCCCCATTACAGAGAAAGGAAACAAAGGCGGCAAGCAGGGTTAGCCGCCGCCCACCACCGTTTATTGTGATGGCTTGCCCCCGGGTGGTGCTTTTGCGGTTTGTTCCAGGCTTTTGCGCCAAAGCCGTTATTCAAAAGCCCGCCCTGGCCATGCCGTTAATCATGCGCTTATTACTGCGGCGGCTTAAGGGTGGTGTCTGCTTTTTCCTGGGTAAGATTGATAGCATTAATCGGATAAGGAATGACAATGCCTTCTTGTTTAAAGCGTTTGTGTAGCGCTTTAATGAATGCTGATTTAAGAAAAAATCGATTAAAATATTCTTCTGCCCGTAGCATAACGGTAAAGTTGATGCTGGAACTATCAAACGCTGTGAACACCACAAAGGTGTCGTAATCATCGATTCCCCATTTATGACTCACCAGAATTTCCCGCGCCACTTCCAGTGCGACCCGTTCCACATGCTCAAGATCTGAATCGTAATGAACCGAACAATCTACCGGCACCGACAACTGCTTTTCAGGATAGTAATAGTTAATAATCTTAGATTTTGCCAACGTACTGTTTGGCATAATAACGATATTATTAGGCAGCATCTTTATCCATACCGAACGCCAGCCTATCTGCTCTACAAAACCCTGCTCCCCCGATTCTAATTCTACAAAATCGCCCACCCTGATGGGTTTATCGGCCAATATCTGTAAACCGGAGAAAAAGTTTTCAAGCGTGGGCTGCAAGGCAAGAGCCACAGCAAGCGAACCAATACCTAGCGATGCAACTACGGGGGTTATCGATATGCCCAAGGTACTGAGGATAACCAGGATACCCAGCGCAAAAATAAACAGACGAATCGTGCCCTTTATGAGCGGTCCGCTGGTTTTCAGCACCACCGAGGCGCCTTGATAATGGTTTAACGTCATGCGGGTAAGCCGATCTATAAACAGAATAACTGCAAATACCAAGATGGCCACCGACAAATGATTAAGCCAACTTAAGGCTGTTTCGTCAATCCGCTCAATATACACAAGATAAGATACTGCGCCCCACAGCGAGGCAACCAATACCACCAGATTTAACGGGCGTCGGGCAGCATCAAGTATCACTGAATCTAAAAAGAAAGGTGTGCGTGCGGATATTTTTACCCACAGCAATATAACTATCGTTTTTACTATCCACAGTACGGTAAAACCCGCGGCAGCCAGTATGGCGATAGCGCTCCATAACGGTAAAAAATCCAATAGTTGGGTAATAGCAGGGTGGGTGCTGATTAATTGCACGGGGAATTATTCTAATCGGTAGCCTGACAATAACTGGATCAGTGCAAAATACGTGCAACATCAGCCTGTTGCCCCTAAAACACTATGTTAAACATCTCCGGAAGAACCTGTAATAGCACAAAGACCGGCGTGAACTCTGGGGTTCCTGCCATAGTGTGAGATTAGGTCAAATCGCGGCCGATATAATTTTGCTCTGCTCCCAGCCCGCCTCATACTCCACTCAAGGGCCCCCTATGAACAAACGAAATGCAATATTACGTAAATATTGCACCAATGTAGCGCTACGCCGTCTCCCCGGCTTACTCTGAACGCTTCTGTGAATAGCCACTTGTTTAGCCTTTCGTGCTGGTAAACAGCCAATAAAAAACCCCTCGCAGGAGGGGTTTTATCACAGGTAAACGGTTGCCGCTGTCGCGGCAGGCCGGAGGTCAGGCTTCTGCCAGTTTTCCGTTACCGCTTACCGGGTTAGTCTTTTTTCTGTCCTCAATAATGCGCAGCGCACAATCAAGAGCTTCTAACCTGGTAGCAAACATACGTACGTTAGGTTGATGCACGTTAATATTGTCCAGTACCTTGGTTACCGCTGGGCTAGCACCGCTGATAACCAGTTCCCGGCCACCTGCGGTAGCATCAGCAGTAATGGTTTCTACAGCCATTGCCGCTGACACATCTACCACTGGCACTCGGCTAAAGTCCAGAATAAGCACTTGCGAACCGGGTTTTACTTTTTCACGAACATGATGACCCAGGTCAGCTGCCGCACCAAAGCTCAGTGGACCACCAAAGCTAAACAAACTTACTTTGCCCTGGGCCCGCTCCAGCAACGCATTTTCTTCTTCGTCAGCCAGGTATTCTGGAATTTTATTAACTTCTTCAATTTGCAATTGCGCAACCTGGCGAACATAGGCTAAGGCTGCCAAGACTACACCAACACCTACTGCGGTAATCAAATCAACAAACACCGTCAGACCCAGCACCAATACCATCAGGGCAAAATCCCAACGTGGCCCGGTATGTGCGCGGCGTAAGTAGCCCCAGTCGATGATATCCAAACCGACCTTAACCAGAATACCCGCCAAGACGGCATGCGGTATTTGCGCCGCCAGAGGGCTAAGCCCAAGTACAATCGCCAACAATACCAACGCGTGGGTCATGCCCGAGATACGGTCTTTACCACCACTTCGAATGTTCACCACTGTACGCATAGTGGCACCGGCGCCCGCTATACCGCCAATTAAACCCGCTACGGTGTTACCAATACCCTGACCTACCAGCTCACGATTGCTATCGTGACGGGTACGGGTCATGTTATCGGCCACCAGAGAGGTTAACAGGCTATCAATCGCCCCTAGCACCGCCAGGATAAATGCCGCTTCGACCACCAGGAAGATCTGGCCTTGCTCAAATACAGGCATATGCAGGCTGGGCAACCCAGTCGGGATATCCCCAAGAATGGGTACATTGGTCAGCATCAGGCTTGCCAGCGTACCAATAATGAGCGCGGCCAGCGCTCCTGGTACAAATTTACCCAACGCGGCTGGCCATTTATAGGCAATAAGCAGCGTACCAATACCTAACGCCAGCGTAGTGAAATTGATGTCCGCCAGAGCTGTAGGTAAGTAACTTAGCGCACCCAAGGTACCGCCCGGAGGCTCATGCCCCATCAGACGGCCAAGTTGCAGGATAATAATAATGGCCCCGATACCGGACATAAAGCCTGAGATCACCGGATAGGGTACCAGTCGAATATACTGGCCTACCCCAAGTATGCCGAAAAGTATCTGAAATATACCGGCCAGTAATACGGCGGTGAAGATAAGCTCGGCGTCACCTGACAAGCTGGCAAACAGCCCGGCCAGTACCACCACCATGGGGCCGGTAGGGCCAGAAATTTGTGATGGTGTGCCACCAAAAAGAGAGGCGAAAAAGCCTACCGCAATTGCACCATATAGCCCGGCCATTGGCCCTAAACCTGACGCCACGCCAAGCGCAAGGGCTAGCGGCAACGCCACAATACCGGCGGTTAAACCACCGGTAAGGTCTCCACGTATATTCGTTGTATTTATTTTAATCATTAATTAAACCTTATTGGCTTACGCCAGTTGCTTTTCAGCGTAGGCCTGGCTCATACGTTCAAACTCGCCCGAAGCACTGTCATAACAAAGTACTTCGCCCGAACCAATGTGGTAAACCCAGCCATGTAATTTAACTTGTCCTGTAGCCAGTTTTGCAGCTACTGAAGGATGCGTGCGTAAATGTTGTAATTGCTGCACCACATTTTCCTGGGTAACTTCTTCCAGATGCTCGTAATCCACTTTTCCATGACGCTCTTTCACCACTTCGGTGGCACAGCGGCAGTGACCCAACCATTCTTTTACATGAGGCAGGCCTTCCAATCCTTCAGGGTTAAGCGCGCCTTTCATTGCCCCACAATCGGTATGTCCGCATACCACAATATGCGTCACCCCAAGCGCTGCAACAGCAAACTCGATAGAGGCGGTCATACCACCAGTCTGGTTAGAATGAGGTGGCACAATATTGCCGGCATTGCGACAGATAAAAAGTTCACCTGGTCCGGTTTGCGTAACGAGGTTGGGATCGATACGCGAGTCCGAACAGGTGATAAACAGAACTTCAGGATTTTGACCATTAGCCAGTTTTTGAAATGTGGCTTTCTTCCCGGGGTATACTTCCTTTTGGAACTTCGCGACGCCTGATATGACATGATCCATAGTAATACTCCTGTCAGTGTTGTTTACTTTACAATACGTTTAAATTTGCTATAGCAGAAGTGTCACTTGATAGCTTTATAGAATAATACGTTATCTCGTGATAGCGCCTAACTATCAGAAGTAAGCCAGGGACGTAGTTAACGCTATGCCGACGGGTAACCGCACAGCACCTCAAAACTTAAAAATATTGTTATATAAACATATAGATAGCATTAAAAATGGCGGGGATGCCCGGGTAGCAGGAGGCACTACCCGAAGCGTTAGGTGCGCGTGGTGCGCAAATTTTTATTTATTAACTTATTTTTAACGACAGCCGCTTATTGCCGCTGTTGGTGAAACTCAGCCTGCGGCAAAGCGCGCTAAATTTCACAGGCTTATGGGCGCAGCGCGGTTGCTAGAACGTATTGTATGGCTATGCTTGCCGGTAGACTTCTTCCATTGGTGCAAAGCCTTCGCGCTCATCACTCCAGCACAATACTTCGCCCGTTTCTATATGATATACCCAGCCGTGCAACTGCAACGCTCCGGTAGCAATTTTGGCCGCCACCGCAGGATGCGTTTTTAAATGTTGAATTTGCTGTAATACATTTTCTTCCGTAACTTCTTTTAAACGTGATTCATCTGCTTTACCGTATTTTTCGCGCACTACTTCAGTTGCGCAGCGGCAGTGGCCCAGCCACTCTTTAACATGGGGCAGTTCACTAAGGCTTTCTGGCGCCAGCGCGCCCTTCATTGCACCGCAGTCGGTATGGCCACACACGACTACGTGGGCCACACCCAACGCCGCCACAGCAAACTCGATTGAGGCCGTCATGCCGCCGGTTTGATTTGAGTGAGGCGGTACAATATTGCCGGCATTGCGACAAATAAACAGTTCACCAGGCTCAGTTTGCGTAATCAGATTAGGATCTATACGTGAATCAGCACAGGTAATAAACAGCACTTCAGGGTTCTGTCCGTTAGCCAGCTTCTGGAACGCGGCCTTTTTGCCTGGGTACACATCACTTTGAAATTTTGCCACGCCTTTGATCAGGTGTTTCATAAGTTGCCTCTTAGTATAACAGTAATCTGGAATGTTGCCGGAAACCACACTCAGGGTGTAATCCCAGCGCTATCTGATAGGTTTATCGCGCTTTTCCTTCGCCAGTGATAACATACAACTATCAGGGCTTTTATTGCTGTTATGGCGACTATAAACAAACTGGAGCATAAAACCATGCTGTCTGAAGGAAAAACCCCGTCACTGAACCAGTTACGTTATTTTGTGACGGTGGCCCGGCAATTAAATTTTCGCCGGGCAGCCCACGCCCTTGGGGTTAGTCAGCCTACCCTGACTACGCAAATCAATGCCTTGGAAAACCACCTTGGCCTTACCTTGTTTGAACGTTCCCGCTCGGGTACCTTACTCAGCGCTCACGGCCATGCGCTTTTGCATTACGCCGAGCAAGTTCTGAAGGCCAATCTTCACTTTCATGAAGTTGCGCGTAATTTATCCGATGGTGAAAACACCATGTACCGCCTCGGTATACCACCGACTTTAGGTCCTTATCTGTTACCGCATATTCTACCGGATATTCATGCGCTAAAGCCTGGTCTTAAATTTTATGTGCGTGAAGCAGCCCCGGATCAGCTATTTCAGGGACTACTCACCGGCGAGTACGACCTTATTCTATCGCCAATGTCGCAAACAAATTCGCAAGTGCAAAGCCAGCCGTTGTTTTATGAACCACTCAAGTTTGTTTTACCCTCTGACCACCCGTTAGCAGATCAAGATTATATCGACCCTGAACAAATTCGTGGTGAACAGGTACTGACACTGGAAGACCGCCATCACTTTCACCACCAGGTACAGGAAATTTGTATGCGGCTGGGGGCAAATGTAGCCCGGGATTATGAAGGAACCAGCCTGGATACGTTGCGCCAGATGGTGGTTATGGGGATGGGCGTAGCATTTCTTCCGGGCTTGTATATTCATTCAGAGTTACACAAGCCCGAGGCGCTACACGTATGTGAGCTAGCCGACATGCCAATTGTAAGGCAACATGTACTGGCCTGGCGCAATACCTCACCGGCCCGGGCTTTTTTCCGCGAGCTTTCCGCTGTTATGCGCGACATTATACGCCAGCGTCTTAGCGACGCGGTAACGGTCACTGAGTCATCCAGCAATGTATAGAGCGGCCATCCCCCACCGCGTGGCTAACATGGGAGTGGCGCCGCCTTGGCATAATCTCCAGGCCCGGGCCTTTTTCCGCGAGCTTTGCACTGTTATGCGCGACATTATACGCCAGCGTCTTAGCGATGCGGTAACGGTCACTGAGTCATCCACCAACGTATAGAGCGGCCATCCCCCACCGCGTGGCTAACATGGGAGTGGCACCGCCTTGGCATCATCTCCAGGCCCGCGCCTTTTCCCGCGAGCTTTCCGCTGTTATGTGCGACATTATGCGTCAGCGTCTTAGCGACGCGGTAACGGTCACTGAGTCATCCACCAACGTATAGAGCGGCCAGCCCCCACCGCTTGGCTAACATGGGAGTGGCGCCGCCTAGGCATAATCTCCAGGCCCGGGGGCTCAAACCATAGCGCTGTTTATCCTGGGTGCTATTACCGGCATACCCTATTCTAACCCCCGGGTGAGTGGAGCGGCCTGCCGGATGAATGGCGAAGGGCAACAGCGAAATCAGCCAGCCACTATCGGCAGCTCTCTCGCAAGCACAGCAGCGTCAATACAGCGCAAAATAATGTAATTAAGCTTTCTGCCTCGAATTGATGGCCCTCAGCACCTGGCTGCCATGTCATCTATGAGACGGTGGTGGTATATTCAGGTTAAAGCATGACAAAAACTCATAAAGATGATTGAACGCCAACACTTACGCATTATTATGCAAATTGAACGCCATGGCAGCCTCACCGGCGCCGCCGATGCGCTACATTTAACCCAGTCGGCGCTTAGCCACGCCATAAAACGACTGGAAAGCCAGCTAGGCACCGAGTTATGGCAAAAAAATGGCCGTACTCTGCGCCTCACCCAAGCCGGCGAGGCAGTGTTAGCGCTGGCGCAGCGGGTATTGCCCCAGTTTGATCATACCGAAATGCAGGTTCATCAAATAGCCCAGGGGAAACAGGGCGTATTACGTATTGGAATGGAGTGCCATCCTTGTTATCAATGGCTACTTAAAGTGGTTGAGCCGTTCCTGCTGGCCTACCCGCAGGTCGATGTCGATGTTCGCCAAGCATTTAAATTTGGCGGGCTGCATGCCCTTCACGGCTACGAAATAGACTTACTGCTAACCCCCGATCCTTTATTTTTAGACGCACTCACTTACATACCAGTGTTCCACTATGAACAGGTCCTTACCGTAGCATCGCATCATCCTTTGGCCGGTAAACCCATGATTGAGGCCGGTGACTTAGCCAATGAAGTGTTAATAACCTACCCGGTTGAACCTTCGCGACTGGATATTTTCAACCAGTTTTTAACGCCAGCGGGGGGGTCGGTTAAACGCCACAAAACCATCGAAACGACGGAAATTTTGTTGCAAATGGTAAGCGCTGGCCGGGGCGTAGCCGCCCTGCCCGACTGGCTGGTCAGTGAATACGCCGATGCTCTTGGCTTATGCCAAATTAAATTAGGTGCTCGCGGCATCCATAAAGCACTGCATCTTGGCTATCGCAAAGAAGAAACGCCTGGCGGCTATTTTCAGGCGTTTATTGATATGGCCGAGTCTCTGGGGCGAACCGGCGCGGTTAAATCCGAAACTGATTAACCACCTGCTGTAATTCTTCAGCTACGTTATTTAATTGCGTAGCCTGAGCGGCGAGCTCAAAGGCGTGTTGACTGGTTCGGTCGCTTAAACCGGTAATGGTTACCAGCGACCGGTTGATATCTTCAGCCACCACGGTTTGTTGTTCTGTCGCGTGAGCGATGTGTCCGCTTTGTGCCTGCACCGTACTGATGGACCGGCTGATTTGTTCCAAAGTGGCCACCACTGACGCGGTTTTTTCAACACTGCGTTCCGACCTGCCCTGGCCATCGCGCATAGCCGTATCGGTTTGCCCGGCCATACTTTGCAAGCGTTCCACCATTCGGCGTATGTCATCTGTAGAATGTTGGGTACGACTGGCCAACGAGCGAACTTCATCAGCCACTACTGCAAACCCGCGGCCCTGATCGCCAGCGCGCGCGGCCTCAATCGCCGCGTTCAACGCCAGTAAATTAGTTTGTTCTGCAATGCTGTTAATCACATCAATCACGGCGCCAATATTATCCGACTCTGCTGCAAGTTCTTTGACAATGTTCACCGCTTGATCAATAGCCCCGGCAAGTGAAGCAATTTCGCTCATAGTTAACTGCGCTTGCGCTGTACCACTGCGTACCTGCTCATCTGCGACCGTCGCCGCAGCACTCGACTGAGCTGCGTTGGCAGATATCTCGGCTACGGTGGCGGCCATCTGGGTCACCGCCGAGGATACGTTATCCACCTGATCGCGCTCCTGGCTTATTTCCTGACTGGTATCTTCAGAAACCGCTTTTAACTGCTGAGCGGCCGCAGCTACCGCATCGGTATTGGCTGCCGTCTGGCGCAGCAGGTCGCGTAACTTATCGGTAAAACGGTTAAATTCGCCGGCCAGCTGGCCCAGTTCGTCATCGTTGTTGACCTCAAGTCGTTGGGTCAGGTCACCATCGCCCCGGGCTATATCAGCCATGGCGGTTTTCATTTTTACAATCGGCGAGACAATGGCGCTACCCGCGACATAGGTAATGATAAGCACCAGGATTATGATCAACACTGCCACGGCAATAGCCGCCACTAAGGTCTGTTCAACCGGTTCGGTTACCAAAGATGCAGGCACTAGCAAACCCATGCTCCAATCCATTTCCAAGGAGGCGGGCGAGACCCGTTTGTAAACCGCAATATAAGGTTGAGAACGCCACGTAACAGTCTGCATTCCACCAGGCTGGCGGGCCATCGTGCGCGCTAAAGCAGTAAAGCCTTCACTGTCAGAAAACTCATTATCCAACTGGGCCAGAGGGGTATGCAAAGCTAAGCTCTTGTCGGTAGCCGGGAAATACACCAGGTTTTGGTCCGCATCAAGTAAAAACGCAGTGCCCTGCCCTTGATACTTCACGCTACCTAGGACATCCCCTAATGTACTAATCAGAATATCAATACCGCCCACTCCTAGCAGTTTACCTTGTTGATAAACCGGCGACTGCACCACCGCCGATACGCTGCCATCCTGAGAGTCGATTGCAGGCTTGGTTACATACAGAGTGTCGGCAGTAACCGCATCGGTAAACCAGGGGCGCTTATCTGCAAAGTAACCGCGCGCTGGATTACCTGCATCCGGCCCTGTGGTATCGACCCCTACCCGGCCTGCTTCATAAAAATATTCGCCCGTGGCAGCGGAACCGAAAAAGGCGGATTTAATATTCTTATCGGCCTGGCTGATAGCGGAAAACATCTTATATATGCGCGGGGCATCGGGCAGCATTTCATCGGGTGCCCCGCGCTCGCGATGACCAGCGAAAAAGTCGATTACAAACGGGTTGGCCAAAAAGGTTCGGGCTACCTCACCGTAACGGGCGAAAAATCCTTCTACTTTTTCAGCCTCTAACATTACCCGCCCGGTCAGGTCGTTTTCTACGCTTTGACGCGCCGCATTACCGACATAATTAACGGTAGCAATTGCGGTAAGGATAAGGATTCCGGCAATACTGCTACCCATTACCAGCATGAACTTTTTGCGCAGGGATAGTGACTTCATATTATTATACCCAACTTCTTCCGTGATACTTTAACGACAGTAAGAAGCCATACTTTAGTATAATTACGCTAGGACATAATCAGTATTAAAGACACGTAGGTATTTGATTTAACACGTGCTTTGTTAACTTTGTGTTAAACCATAAAAACCCTAAAGATGAGAGCAGCCACGTTGATGGCTGCCAGCGTGTTTATCGCCAAGCCCGGTAGTGTATTTAACTGGACGAGCTCTTGTCCCATTCCAGCAATAAATTGTTGGCCGGCATAGTATGCACGTTTCGTAACCGTAAATGGGGAGCCCATTGCTGCAAAGTGGCGATGTCCTGATAGCCGCCATAGCCTTGGGCTATTAGTTTGTGATGGAAGTCATGATTGCTTTGGCTGCTGAACTGGCCCTGCTGAATAAATGGCCCATATTGGCAGAACATCCCGCGCTGGGGTAAGGCCTGTGCAACCTGACACATCATCATCGCCACTTCCTGCGGTTGCATAATATGTGCTGTATTAGCGGTAAATACAGCATCTACGGTACTTATGGGAAAGGCATCTTGGCCTACCTGATAGGTGATGGGAGGATGCAGGTTGCTTGCTGGTTCGTCCTCAAGCCATTGATTGATGCCAGCATGATATTGCACCTGATCGCTGGTATGCCACTGCAAGTGGGGTAAATGCTTAGCGAAATATACTGCATGCTGTCCGGTGCCACTGCCGATCTCCAGTAACCGCCGGCTTTGGGCAAACGCGTACTGTAAAACCGCCAGTATGGGCTGGCGGTTATTTTCGCATGCCTGGCTAAACGGTTTAGTCATGCAGGTTCGGCGCCAGCCACTTGGTTGCCATCGCCATATCCCACTGCTTACGTTGCGCGTAGTCCGCCAATTGGTCTTGCTGAATTTTAGCCACCGCGAAATAACGTGCCTGCGGGTGGGCAAAATACCAGCCAGATACCGCCGCGCCAGGCCACATCGCATAGCTCTCTGTTAGTTTCATACCGGTGTGCTTTTCTACTTCCAGCAAATCCCAGATTAGCTGCTTTTCGGTATGCTCTGGACATGCTGCATAGCCCGGTGCCGGGCGAATACCCTGATACTTTTCGCGAATCAACGCCTCATTACTTAATGCTTCGTCCTTCGCATATCCCCAGTATTCTTTACGTACCTGTTCATGCAGGTACTCAGCAAAGGCTTCGGCTAACCGGTCGGCTACGGCTTTTACCATAATCGCATTGTAATCGTCGCCTGCCTGGATAAATTGCTCGGCCAGGTCGTCTTCGCCAATACCGGCGGTCACGGCAAATGCACCAACGTAATCTTCTATGCCAGAGGATTTTGGTGCGACAAAATCAGCCAGACAGTAATTAGGATGGTTATCTTTTAATGTTTGCTGACGCAGATGATGGGCGGTTCCTAAAAGCGCTTCGCGCTGTGTATCGGCGTAAATTTCTATGTCGTCGTTGACCCGGTTGGCAGCAAATAAACCAATGACTCCTTTCGCTTGCAGACTGGCATTGGCAATAACATTATCCAGCATGGCGTTGGCGTCGCTAAGTAATTCGCGGGCCTGTTCGCCAATGACCTCGTCATCTAAAATACGGGGGTATTTGCCGGCCAGCGACCAGGTCAAAAAGAACGGCGTCCAATCAATATACTCACGTAGTGTTGATAAGTCTGCGCTTACTGGCGTAACGCCAAGCTGTTGGGGCGCCACAATACCTTGTGAAAAGTCAGGCTGCGCAGCGTTTGCCCTGGCCTGCTCCAGCGTTACTGGCTTACTGCGAGGTTTTTTGCGTGCATGCTGAGCCCGCACCGTTTCATATTCTTCACTCAGGGCCTGGGCGAAAATCGGCCTGGCTGTGGCGCTGATCAGCTTTTGACATACGCCGACGGCACGGCTGGCATTGGGGACATAAGCCACCGGGCCATGGTAATTTTGTTCAATCTTTACAGCAGTATGGGCTTTAGAGGTGGTGGCACCACCAATCAGTAGGGGCATATCAAACCCCTGACGTTCCATTTCTTTGGCAACGTGGACCATTTCATCCAATGAGGGCGTGATAAGCCCGGACAAGCCAATCATATCAACGTTTTCGTCACGGGCGGTTTTCAATATGGTCTCGCACGGTACCATAACGCCCATATCAATCACTTCAAAGTTATTACATTGCAGTACCACACCCACGATGTTTTTACCGATATCGTGCACATCGCCTTTTACGGTAGCCATGAGTATTTTACCGTTACTGCTTTTAACGCCGTCTTTCTCTGCTTCAATATAAGGCTGTAAGTGCGCCACGGCTTTTTTCATTACCCGCGCCGACTTCACCACCTGAGGCAAAAACATTTTGCCTTCACCAAATAAATCCCCCACTACGTTCATACCGTCCATCAACGGGCCTTCAATAACATGCAGTGGGCGTTCAGCTTCCAGCCTGGCCTCTTCGGTATCATCAATAATATAATCGGTGATACCTTTTACCAACGCGTATTCCAGACGTTTAGTCACCGGCGCTTCCCGCCAGCTCAAATCTTCCTGTGCAGCGGCCTTACCATCACCCTGATACTTTGGTGCAATATCCAGCAGCCGTTCGGTCGCATCGGCGCGACGATTCAAAATAACGTCTTCTACAGCGTTGCGTAGCTCATCGGGAATTGCATCATATACTTCAAGCTGCCCGGCATTGACAATCGCCATATTCATACCGGCACGAATAGCATAATATAAAAATACCGAGTGCATCGCCTCGCGTACCGGGTTATTTCCCCGAAAAGAAAACGAAATATTCGATAGGCCGCCCGAGATATGGACATGCGGGCAGGTACGCTTGATCTCCCGCGTGGCTTCGATGAAGTCCACCGCATAGTTATTATGCTCTTCAATGCCGGTGGCCACAGCGAAGATGTTAGGGTCAAAGATAATGTCTTCGGGGGCAAAACCAATTTTCTCGGTCAGCAACTTATAGCTGCGCTGACAAATTTCAATTTTTCGGGTCTGTGTATCTGCCTGGCCGGTTTCATCAAAGGCCATAACCACGGTAGCCGCACCATAGCGTTTAATCAGCCTGGCCTGATGCAAAAATTGCTCTTCGCCTTCTTTCAGGCTAATTGAATTAACAATCGCCTTACCCTGTACACACTTTAAGCCGGTTTCAATCACTTCCCATTTTGATGAGTCAATCATAATGGGCACCCGGCTAATATCGGGCTCAGAAGCAATCAGGTTAATAAACGTCCGCATTGCCTCTACCGAATCCAACATGGCTTCGTCCATGTTGATATCGATAATTTGCGCGCCGTTTTCTACCTGCTGACGCGCCACATCCAGCGCCGTTTCGTATTCACCATCCAGAATCAACCGTTTAAAACGGGCCGAGCCGGTGACATTCGTACGCTCACCAATATTAATAAATGTTGCAATATCTGCGCTCATAACATCACCTTAATGCACGAAGGGTTCTAAACCCGACAAACGCATTTTTACTTCAATCTCAGGAATCGCCCGTGGCGCGGCGTTTTCTACTGCTTTGGCCAGTGCACGTATGTGGGCTGGCGTACTCCCGCAACAACCGCCAACGATATTCACCAGCCCGGCCTGCGCCCACTCGCCAATATGCGCTGCCATTTCATCAGCGTCCATGTCGTATTCGCCAAACTCGTTGGGCAAGCCGGCATTAGGGTGAGCCGACACCAAGCATTCGGACACGGCCGCCACTTCAACCACGTACTGGCGGAGCAAATCCGGCCCCAGCGCGCAGTTTAAGCCAAACGAAAACGGGCTGACATGGCGCAGCGAATAGTAAAAGGCTTCGGCGGTCTGGCCAGACAAGGTGCGCCCCGAGGCATCGGTGATGGTGCCGGATACCATTACTGGTAGAGTGTAGCCTTGCTTATCAAATACCGTTTCCACTGCAAATACTGCCGCTTTCGCGTTTAGCGTATCAAAAATAGTTTCGATAAGAATAATATCCGAACCGCCTTCAATTAGCGCTTCGCACGACTCGATGTAGGCTTCGACCAGCTGGTCAAACGTGACATTACGTTTTCCCGGATCGTTAACATCCGGCGATATGGAAGCTGTTCGGTTAGTGGGCCCTAACACACCGGCTACATAGCGCGGTTTATCAGGTGTTTTAGCCGTGTAAAGATCAGCAGCGCGTTTGGCGAGCCGTGCCGCGTCAAGATTAATCTGGCGCGAATGGGCTTGCATATCGTAATCTGCCATTGCAATGGTAGTGGCGTTGAATGTATTGGTTTCTATAATATCGGCGCCCGCCTCAAGGTAGGCACAGTGAATATCAAAAATAAGATCCGGTTGCGTAACCGCCAGTAAATCGTTATTTCCTTTTACATCGCAATGCCAATTAGCATAAGCATCACCACGGTAATCAGCTTCTTCAAGCTTGTGCTCCTGAATCATGGTGCCCATGGCACCATCAAGAATTAAGATACGCTGTTTAGCAATCTCGTACAGCTGTTGAGTGCGGGTGGAATTCACGTATTACCTCTTGGGGCTTGCGCCGTTAGCGAGCAAATTTAAGTCGTACGGCGTATTTTGATAAACACAATAGTTTAGCCAGTTAGTAAACAGCAGGCTACCATGCGAGCGCCAGCGCACTAACGGATTTTTCGCCGGATTATCATCAGGATAATAGTTAACCGGCACTTGTGGCGCTTGTCCTGACTCAACATCCCGACAATATTCGTCGTTAAGCGTTTCAGGATCGTATTCCGGATGTCCGGTAACAAATACTTTGCGCTTGTCCTGGGATGACACGATATAGGCGCCGGCGTCGGCTGAACGTGCAATAACACTTAACCCCGGCACCTGGTTGTACTCATCCACCGTAATGTGCCCATAGCGCGAGTGCGGCGCATAAAAATACGGGTCAAAACCGCGCATCAGTTCGTTGTGCGGGTCTAATACTTCATGTTCAAACACACCCGATATTTTTTCCTGGCGCAGCACCCGTTCCACCTGATAAAAGTGATACATGGCGGCATGCGCGGCCCAACATAAATACAGGGTTGACTGGACATGACGTTCCGACCAGTCAAGAATTTTCGCCATGG
This sequence comes from Alteromonas indica, assembly GCA_003056425.1. Lineage (GTDB taxonomy): Bacteria > Pseudomonadota > Gammaproteobacteria > Enterobacterales > Alteromonadaceae > Alteromonas > Alteromonas indica. The sequence continues at coordinate 1,527 of PYVY01000004.1, read as the reverse complement.
TATCCCAGTATTTTACTTCACTGTATTCCAAATGCGCTAAGGGGGCGCCGGTCACTATCAGTCCATCGTAACGCTTGGAAGCAATACTGGAAAAGTCATGATAAAACGAGTCCATATGCGACTGCGGCGTATTTTTCGGGGCCTGGTTATCAATGCGGATTAAATCTACATCAATCTGCAATGGCGTGTTAGAGAGCAATCTCAACAGTTGAACTTCGGTCTCTATTTTATTCGGCATCAAATTCAGTATACCGACGGCCAGCGGACGAATGTCCTGGTTCGCTGCACGCATGCTATCCATGGTGAAGATATTCTCACCTAGCAGGACATCCTGGGCGGGGAGTTGCTCGGGAATTCGAATCGGCATAATGGCTCCAAGGCTGACGGTAGTGAGCCTATTTTGGCTGATGCATACCCGATGGTCAACATCTTTACGTCTAGACGTCTAAATGAAATTATTTAGTGGATGTTTGTTATGGGACACAAGAATATTAGATTAGAGATGAGCGGCAACTGTGAGACCGGTCTGCAAGCCTTATCATTAAGACACTTAGTAACACCCTTCTATATGCAGTCACGAGTGTATGACCCTGTAATCAGGCTATCATCATTGAAGATCTGTTGTGGGCGCTAAGCAGACCTTCTTCAATTGAGTCTTAGTGGTCCGCTACAGACAAGGAGCGGACCTTCAACGCTAAGGTAACGTGCAGAGGATTGGCGCGAAAATGGCGGAGCCGCGCCAATATTTTCCCAGCGGTTCGCGAAGCCAACTGCTTGTTGACCGCCTTATTAGGACTTTCTTTCCCTTTATTATTGCGACTCATTTATTCAATGTTCTTTGAACATTAAATATATATGCTAGGTCATGCCCATCTTGCCATGCTTTCATTTCATGGTGCTTTTCAGCAATATTTATTGCAATCTTTCCTATCTCAACTGAAGCCGCAGCGACCCCGCCAACTATGGGGCCACCGAATAATGCACCTGCCAAACCTGCGCCAGCAGCAGCATGAAGCGACTTTGCATCAAGTATCATAGATAAGGAGGATGTGATTTTTTGGAACCCAAATTTACTTGAGGCTTGTTCATACTGATCTAATCTTCGGCACAAATCATCCTCAATATAGGCTATGGATTTACCTTCGAAATTTTCATGAACAAATAACCTAAGCCTTTTAAGTTTTTTCTTGGAGTCTCCATCTTTCCTTATCTCCATTATTTGATTCCATTCAGCGTGAGAAGTATCTATAAGATTTAAATTAGACAAAACAATAGCTGGATCGGTTTGAGTACCTTCCTCTTCAGATTGAATTGCAACCGAATAATTATCAAAGCCGATAGTTTTTGCAAAGCTAGCTAAAGCAGCCCGAATGGGAATTGCTTTAGGTAATGAAGCATCTTGACCTTTCCCCTGAACTAGCACCACTCCTTCGATGAGATTTTTCATATTATGCTGCCCGTTTTGCATACTCAACAGGCGGTAAATAATTTAGTGAGCTATGTGGCCGAACATTGTTGTAATGCTCA
>PYVY01000039.1 GCA_003056425.1 Alteromonas indica | reverse complement strand
AACAAGTAATTTAAGTCAAGTAGAGAGTAGCGTGATTGAAAGAACATCTTTCGATATTCAATTCTCAGTTACTCAATTTTGATTGATTACTAATTAATATCAGCTTTCCAAATTGTTAAAGAACGTTGGATATTTCCTGCTAAAAGCAGTACTTTTATCCTTAGGGTAAAAAACCCTAATCAATGCTTACTGAAACAGTAAATATTCATTAGGATTCCGACTTTCCTGGCAACCGGTTTTCTTTCGCATTTCTTCTCTGATTGAGGCATCGGATTGCGTAGTGTGCTTATCAGCACATGAGCAATTCGATAACGAAAAGCAGGGAAGAAATGGTAGGCTTGGGCAGACTTGAACTGCCGACCTCACCCTTATCAGGGGTGCGCTCTAACCAGCTGAGCTACAAGCCTGTTCTAGCTT
>PYVY01000038.1 GCA_003056425.1 Alteromonas indica | reverse complement strand
GCTGGGGGATCCCCTCATAATTCAGGCACTCCGGTAACGTGGACCCGCCGGATGTATTGCGTTATAGCCCATCGAATTTCAGTGATTGAAACGGGGTAATCCCGTCGCCGTTTCCGAACTTCCCGACCCAGTCTTATTAGTGATAGGACCGGACGGTTTCGGACAGTATTAGCCTGGAAGGCATACTGCCAATTATGCTTGTGCGCTATTATTCCAATCAGCCTTAGTAGCCATTCGGCAAGCATTGCAATGAGCAACAGCATATCGAATCGTTTAGGGCAACGTGTTCTGCTGTGACGCAGTCCCAGCGCGTATTGAGGGCTTTTAATATCGCGGAAACTTTCTTCTATTTGCATTCGTTTGGCATAGAGGTTGACGAGTTTCTTTGAGGACAGTGATTCCGCGGGGATATTCGTTG
>PYVY01000037.1 GCA_003056425.1 Alteromonas indica | reverse complement strand
GCGTTATACTTTTTAATCCAGTAACAAGCATGAGGCTATTTAATGAAGTGTGTGAAGCTAAATGAAATTGAAGTCCAACCAACAAAAATAGTGTGCGTTGGAAGAAATTATGTAGAGCACATTAAAGAGCTAAATAATGAAACGCCTTCTGAGCCAGTCATTTTTATTAAACCAAATTCATCAATATCAAATTTCATTGAAACAAGTAGTGTGGAAGATATCCACTATGAAGCGGAGATCTGCTTGTTAATCAAAAATGGAAAAATAGATGCTATTGGCTTTGGTTTGGACCTTACAAAAAGAAACCTTCAATCAACGTTAAAATCAAAAGGATTACCGTGGGAACGGGCAAAGTCTTTCGATAAGTCCGCTGTTTTTAGCGATTTTGTTAAGTGCGGCAGTGATTTACAGAGTTACCAAATGGAACTGTATATCAATGACGAGCTGAAACAATTTGCCAATTATGAACTTATGATACATAAGCCAGAAGCGTTGATAAGAGAAATACAAAGCTTTATGACACTTGAAGATGGCGACATAATTATGACAGGGACTCCGAAGGGAGTTGGTGCCATACATTCTGGTGACAAATTTATGGCTAAAATATATTGCCATGATAGTGTAATAATACAGAAGTCATTGATAGCAAAATAAAAATATAACAAGTCATTAAAGAAAGACTCGTCACGGCTTGCTCGAGTTCCTTCGTCACAAAAGTTTAGCAAGCCTAAACTCGCTTCTTAATGAAGCGTTA
>PYVY01000036.1 GCA_003056425.1 Alteromonas indica | reverse complement strand
CCAGATAATCAGTAAAGCTAAATGGTATACAAGAACGGGATGGGCACAGTGTTGTTTGGTCATTAAAGGCCATTAAGGGTGCCACCGGGCGCTGACGGTGGCTATGGCGTAGCCGGTGACGAATGCTGGTATACAACGACGCTGCGGGGGTGGAGGCAATGCCCGCGCGAACCGGGTTAAGGTCTACATAAGCCATGCAGGCTAACAACGCCGTGTCACTTAATAATGCCTGGGATTTAAAGCGTCCTTCCCAGAACCGCCCGGTACACTCATCTTCCTGGTTGGCCTGACGTGCGATGTACTCATTAAGCGCCCGCATAAACCAACTGATGTCGGCTAACCGCTCTCGCCAAATACCAGCGGTGGCTTCCACCGTAGCCACTTCTGCCTGAGACAGGCTTCGACGCTGCTGCGGACAAAGGTATTTAGCACTTAGCAATGTGCCTTTATATAAGCGGTGCCAGCGCTGTAATACTGCCACTGTAGTCAGGGTATCCGCCAGGGGCTTATCAATATGCAGTACCACATGAGTGTGGTTACTCATCACTGCATAGGCACATACATCGATAGCAAAGATACCCGCAAGAAAATGCAGTCGCTTTTCAACCCAGGCGCGGCGATGCTCGTAACTGTGGCCGGTCAGGACATCGTTACCACATAGCCAGGCACGCCTTACGCAGCGTGATATACAGTGATAATAAGGCGTATCATTGAGGCAAATCTGGGTCTTTCTGGCGCTGGGCATAACAATAAATACAGTTGAAAGTATTAAGGCCAGTATAGGCTTAAAGCGGGCAATGACTACGGTTCAAAAGATCAGGTTATGCTGTAAA
>PYVY01000035.1 GCA_003056425.1 Alteromonas indica | reverse complement strand
GATAACAAGTAATTTAAGTCAAGTAGAGAGTAGCGTGATTGAAAGAACATCTTTCGATATTCAATTCTCAGTTACTCAATTTTGATTGATTACTAATTAATATCAGCTTTCCAAATTGTTAAAGAACATGCGTGCAAAATATCTTTTCATATTTTGCGCAAGGAGGACAAACAGTACACTTCAAAGTACATTTGCCTACCTTGATAGGGTAAAAAACCCTAATCAATGCTTACTGAAACAGTAAATATTCATTAGGATTCCGATTTTCCTGGCAACCGGTTTTTTTTCGCATTTCTTCTCTGATTGAGGCATCGGATTGCGTAGTGTGCAAGCAGCACATGAGCAATTCGATAACGAAAAGCAGGGAAGAAATGGTAGGCTTGGGCAGACTTGAACTGCCGACCTCACCCTTATCAGGGGTGCGCTCTAACCAGCTGAGCTACAAGCCTGTTCTAGCTTTTCGCTTTGTCTTGACTGAATACCTTTATTTCATCGCTTGTCAGTCACATACGTTACGTATGCTCCTTCCTCACTCTTCAAGTCGGTATGCATTCAAACCAAATCGCTTTGCTATAACCTTCTTTCAGCAATCTGACTCTATTTGATTCAGATAGTGGACTGAAATGGTGGAGCTAAGCAGGATCGAACTGCTGACCTCCTGAATGCAAATCAGGCGCTCTCCCAGCTGAGCTATAGCCCCATAAAAACGGTCGTTCTTCTTTTCTATAACAAGACTATCTGTGTGGACACTACGCTAAAAGCGCTCGTCGATTCTTTTGGTAAGGAGGTGATCCAACCGCAGGTTCCCCTACGGTTACCTTGTTACGACTTCACCCCAGTCATGAAACACAAAG
>PYVY01000034.1 GCA_003056425.1 Alteromonas indica | reverse complement strand
ATAATCTTAGAAACAACACCAGCACCTACTGTACGACCACCTTCACGGATTGCAAAGCGCAGACCTTCGTCCATCGCGATAGGAGCAATCAGTTCTACTACGAACTTCAGGTTGTCACCAGGCATTACCATTTCTACGCCTTCTGGCAGCTCTACAGCACCAGTTACGTCAGTTGTACGGAAGTAAAACTGTGGACGGTAACCTTTAAAGAATGGCGTATGACGGCCACCTTCATCTTTACCCAGTACGTATACTTCAGCTTCAAACTTAGTATGCGGCGTGATAGAGCCTGGCTTCGCCAGTACTTGACCACGTTCAACTTCGTCACGCTTAGTACCACGCAGAAGAACACCTACGTTCTCACCCGCACGGCCTTCGTCTAGAAGCTTACGGAACATCTCAACACCAGTACAAGTAGTCTTGGTAGTATCTTTCATACCAATGATTTCTACTTCGTCACCAACTTTGATGATGCCCTGCTCAACACGACCCGTTACAACAGTACCACGGCCTGAGATTGAGAATACGTCTTCGATAGGCAGAATGAACGGCTTGTCGATTGCACGCTCTGGCTCTGGAATATAAGAATCCAGTGCTTCGCCCAGCTCAACGATTTTCTTTTCCCACTCTTCTTCACCTTCCAGTGCTTTCAGGGCAGAACCCTTGATCACTGGCAGGTCGTCGCCTGGGAATTCATATTCGTTAAGAAGTTCACGTACTTCCATTTCTACCAGTTCAAGCAGCTCTTCATCGTCAACCATGTCACATTTGTTCATGAACACGATTACGTAAGGAACGCCAACCTGACGACCTAGCAGGATGTGCTCACGCGTCTGCGGCATAGGGCCGTCAGTTGCAGCAACAACCAGAATTGCACCGTCCATCTGAGCAGCACCGGTGATCATGTTTTTAACATAGTCAGCGTGTCCTGGGCAGTCTACGTGTGCGTAGTGACGGCTAGG
>PYVY01000033.1 GCA_003056425.1 Alteromonas indica | reverse complement strand
CCCGATTTCAGATAATAAGTGCACCACTCATGGTTAAACGGTGAGAAGAGATCAACTGCCTGTTGGTGGTACTCTGTAATCGCCAAAAAACATGAGTAGTTACCATGAGATACAAGCAGTTGATCGAAGGGCAACGATACCAGATCGAAGCCTACTTACGCGAGGGTTTCAGCTATCGGGAGATTGGGAAGCGGTTGCAAGTTAGTCACAGCACCATTAGTCGAGAAGTCCGGCGCAACAGAATAAGGGACAATCACTATCTGCCCGAAGTCGCTCACGCTAAGACAGTAAAACGACGAGGTCAGGCTGCGAAATACAGTGTACCAGCGCTGACTATCACTTTCGTCGAGTTCGGGTTGAGCCAGAAATGGAGTCCTGAGCAAATCGCTGGCGTAGGTAAAATCATAGGGCATAGCGTCAGTCATGAATGGATTTATGGCTATATACAGCGCGATAAATTGCGCGGTGGAAAGCTCTTCAAGCAGTTGCGACATGGTCATCGGAAATACCGCAAAGGCAGCCGCGCGAAGCGCGTTATAATTCCGAACCGGGTTGGCATTGAGTGCCGCCCTGCCATTGTTAATAAGAAGAAACGATTCGGTGACTGGGAAGCCGATACTGTACTAGGCAAGAACGGTACAGGTGCCATCGTGAGCCTGGTTGAACGAAAAAGTAAGCTGTACCTGATACGCAAAGTGCCAGCGAAAACTGCCGCAGATGTAGGCCGGGCAATGGTTGGCATGTTATGGCGCTACCGCGGCCATGTTCGCACGATTACCGCCGACAATGGCGCAGAGTTCTGCGCTCACGCGCTGGTCGCGGATAAGTTGAAAACGGATATCTACTTCGCCAATCCGTACTCCTCGTGGGAACGAGGACTGAATGAAAACTTCAACGGGCTGCTGCGGCAATATATCCGTAAAGGTACCGACTTGCGGACGGTGACGGACAAGCAGATTGCTGATGTTGAGCGTGCGTTGAATGCGAGACCCAGAAAATGTCTCGGATTTAAGCAGCCTGCTCTAGTATTCAAACAGTTAAGAGACGCAGCTTAATTTAACGAGTGGTGCACTTCGGGGTTGAATCCGCG
>PYVY01000032.1 GCA_003056425.1 Alteromonas indica | reverse complement strand
TGACCTCTCCCCCAAAAATAACACCATGACATTGATGAGATTTCCAATAAACTGGCAACAATGGAGATCTCAAAATGAAAAAACGCTACAGCGAAGAACAAATCATCAAGGCCATCAAGCAGCATGAAGCTGGCGCAAAGGTGGACGATATCTGTCGCGAGATGGGTATCTCATCTGGGACTTTTTATAATTGGCGCAGCAAGTATGCAGGGCTGGAGGTCAATGAAGCCAAGCGGCTAAAAGAGCTTGAGTCTGAGAACAATAAGCTGAAGAAGATGCTGGCTGACAAGCTTCTAGAGGTGGAAGCGATGAAGGATGTGCTTTCAAAAAAGTGGTAACGCCAGCAGCAAGAAAACCAGTCGCCCGTCACCTTATTGATGCGTTTAAGCTCAGTGAACGGGTTGCCTGTAAGCTTGCTGGTGTCAGCCGAACCGCATTCAGATATTGCTATAAGACGAAGCCAGATAGCGATTTGCGCGCACGGTTGAAAGAATTAGCGTCACAGTATCCGAGGTACGGATATTTGATGCTGCATGGCCTGCTCAAAGGCGAAGGGCTTGTCGTCAACCGCAAGCACACGTACCGCCTGTATACCGAGGAGGCCTTACAAGTGCGGACGAAGAAGCGCAAGAAGCTGACTCGGCCAAGACAACCGCTTGAGGTGCCAACAGCACCAGATCAACGCTGGTCTATGGACTTTGTATCCGATCAACTCAGCAACGGCAGGCGCTTCAGAGTGCTGAATGTGGTGGACGACTACTCCCGTGAGATGGTCGGACAGCTAGTGTCTATCTCTATTAATGGTCGTCAGGTTGCACGCTTCCTTAGTCAGCTTATTGAGCAAAGAGGTAAACCAGGAAAAGTGATTTGCGACAACGGAACAGAGTTCACCAGCAAGGCTATGTTCTTCTGGAGTAAAAAGACGGATGTTGAGCTTGGCTTTATCCAGCCTGGCAAACCGACACAGAATGCCTTCGTGGAAAGCCTTAACGGCAAGTTCAGAAACGAATGCCTGAACCAGCATTGGTTTAGAACAATGGACGAAGCACGTTACGAAGTAGACCTATGGCGTGAGCATTACAACAATGTTCGGCCACATAGCTCACTAAATTATTTACCGCCTGTTGAGTATGCAAAACGGGCAGCATAATATGAAAAATCTCATCGAAGGAGTGGTGCTAGTTCAGGGGAAAGGTCA
>PYVY01000031.1 GCA_003056425.1 Alteromonas indica | reverse complement strand
GTCGGGAAGTTCGGAAACGGCGACGGGATTACCCCGTTTCAATCACTGAAATTCGATGGGCTATAACGCAATACATCCGGCGGGTCCACGTTACCGGAGTGCCTGAATTATGAGGGGATCCCCCAGCGCCCGCATTTGCGGCTGGTTTGGAGCGCAGCGGAAAAACAGTCCGGCAACATGCGTTTGTTAGGTGTTTTCCAGCACATGCTCTGCGGCATTAATATTGTCCAATGTGTTCTCGACGAGTTTCTTATATAAGTCAAAATGTATGGAAGAATACTCCAGTTTATGAATCTCATTAAAATAAAAATATTGTTCAAGATTCTGCTTGTAAAGCGCAAGCCTCTCCTGGGCGCTATCTTTCTCAAATCTTGCCATCTCAATCAACTCATCAATAGGCAAAGGTAAATTCATAAATACTCGCCCATCATAACGCCATGCATTTTTTGTGGTCTCGTACTCCCACATTGTTAAATATCCTGAATCTCTATAGATTTTGGATATTTGCTGATCATGCACTGGATTCTCAATTACATACTGTGTAATTTGTTCAAGAGTCTGAATGTCTTTTTTAGTTAGATTTCTAACTTTTGAAAGAATTTCATTTGTTATATTTGACTGCTTCTCAATCGGGTTTTCACTTTTCGCAAAGGTGACTTCTTCATCTGTGGCCTTTCTCGCTTGCCCTGGAAACTCTTTAATACTTTGAGATTCGAGAATTTCCTGAGGTGTACAAAAAGAAGCGGTATCTACTAACTTAACGCCAGCATATTCGTATGCTTGTGCTACAAGCCTAGAGCAAAACTGCCTATTCTCATTTTCCCTCTTACTTGCCTTCAGCTTCGCATTGACTGCACTTTTTACAGAGTACGAAGTTCCTATCTTTGATCTCGCGAAAACACATGCTTGGTTTACTGTTTCTTGATCACATTTGACCCTCAAAACAGTCACGTTTTCAGATGTATCAAACAGAAGCCTTTGCAGATTACCTGAATGAACGCCGTTAGCATCAGAATGTATATAGCTACCATGACCTACATATAGAATTGCATGTGAGAAATCACTTCCAGTCGATTTTCTTACAACTCCCGATTTCAGATAATAAGTGCACCACTCATGGTTAAACGGTGAGAAGAGATCAACTGCCTGTTGGTGGTACTCTGTAATCGCCAAAAAACATGAGTAGTTACCATGAGATACAAGCAGTTGATCG
>PYVY01000030.1 GCA_003056425.1 Alteromonas indica | reverse complement strand
TGTGATTACCAAGGGATTATGTCGGTCTAATTACCGAGCGACTTTGTCGGAACTAAAGTAACAGTTGGTATTATCCACTTCAATAAATCTGTGAATATTTCTTTTAAGGCATGAGTTGACTGGAAGTTTTGTATATTATTGGATTAATCGGAATATTTAAAGTAGCCAATGTATACAATCAGTAAACTCGCCAAAAAGGCAAATGTTGGTGTAGAAACGATTCGTTTCTATGAACGCAAAGGCTTACTTGAACAACCCATCAAGCCAATACAGGGTTACAGGCAATATACAGAACAAGCACTTTCAAGAGTATTGTTCATAAAGCGTGCACAGTATTTAGGTTTTACGTTGGCGGAAATATCATCATTATTAATATTAAGTGCTAGTAATTGTGAAGATGTTCAGCAACTCGCTGAGCAAAAGCTTGCAGTAATTGAAGATAAGTTAAGTGACTTGCTTAACCTTAAAGAAAGCCTTGTTTCGCTCGTTTCAGACTGTAAAAATAATCCAAGTGATAAAGATTGCCCGATCATTCAGTCACTCCAACCATAAAATGACACATCACTTGACTCCGTACCCACATACGGAGTTTATACTATGCTTAAAAGAATAGTGTAATAAACCTAAATATGGCAAAAAGTAGTCAACTATCAATCTTAGGCGGGCTCGCCGCAGCAATCGGTGCCAGTGCCTGCTGTGCTGGGCCACTTATTTTGCTGTTATTGGGGATAAGTGGTTCATGGATTAGTCATTTAACACTCTTAGATCCTTATCGTCCTATTTTTATATTCGTGGTCGTAGTTTTATTTGGCTTTGCTGGGTGGAAGATACATCAGTCTGTTGAAAACTGTGCGGATGATGAGGTTTGTGCAGTCCCAAAAGTAAGAACACGACGAAAAGCAGTATTTTGGTTTACCACACTATTGGCGTTTGTTTTTGTTACCAGCAACTACTGGATCATATGGGTCGTGTAGGTGCTACCACCTAACTCTAATTGGAGAGAAAAATGAAGAAGTTATTGATAACAACTTTATTGTTGATAAGCAGCCCGGCGACGTTTGCAAAAGATGTAACTGTTACGTTAGAAGTTCCGTCGATGGATTGTGTAACGTGCCCGATAACAGTAGAAAAAGCACTTGAGCGCGTTAAAGGCGTAAAACAAGTGGAAGTGACATTTGAAAATAAACTTGCTGTTGTAACATTTGACGATGAGATAACAAATCCTGATGCACTAACAAAGGCTACAAAGAATGCTGGTTATCCTTCATTAGTGAAGTCGTAAGGCCGTCACTAGTTGAACGATATTGAAATCCTCGGAGGAACACAAAACTATGGCGAAAATAGAACTCTCATCGACGATCACTTGCCCACATTGCAATTACAGCCAGCAAGAAGAAATGCCAACCACTGCATGCCAATTTTTTTATGAATGCACCAAATGTAAATCACTGCTAAAGCCTTTGAGCGGCGACTGCTGCGTTTACTGCTCATATGGAACAGTGAAATGCCCTCCAATTCAAGAGGGCAACAGTTGTTGTAATTAAAAAGTAGTCAGTTGAACAACTGGCTATTTTCATTATGATTCATGCAAAGCTTGGGACCTAACAACCCTCAATGCAGTTGTATTCATATCATTCCTTAACCACATACTGCGCACGCCATTTGGGCTAACTTCAATCCCTAACGCTTTGGTTAGCTTCAATGCAACTTTCTGCTGCCCAAGGTGGGGATGTTCAAGAGAGAACTCGATTACCGCTTTCTCGATCTCCATATCGACACAGTTTTTATGCCTTATGTTAGGCGTTTCTTGTCGTTTTAAGGCATTAGGCCCGCCTTGCTCGACCAGTCTTAAGTGACGATATATCGTGTCTCGTGACACGCCACTTTGGCGCGATGCTTTGGAGACGTTGCCGAGCTTCTCGACCAAGGCGAGCACCTCTAATTTCTTTTGGATCTCTAAATCTTCACTTGCTAATTTGCTAGGCTCATTGACTTCGGATACAGCAAGTTTTCTTCCCGCGAAGTGAGCGGTAAACCCTTTTTTACTCGTATTCCTTATCTCGATTTTCTGATTGGCAATGGAGTGCTTGAGCGGTGAATCTATTAGGTAGAACTTGTTGCCATAACTGAAGGTATGGTCGTTACGTATTTTACGATGGTCTTTAATGACGCAGATATCATCAAGGTTGATGTGTTTCGACAGAGGCGTAAATTCAGGCGCTTGTTTCGATTTTACTTGGATTTTGGCTTGCCAGAACTGAGGAATAAACACATGTTTTAGGTAGGCATTGGCTGCCATAATATCACTGATATTGTTCAACCTAAGCTCGGGAACAAGACGGTCTTGGAAGGTATCGAATGCTCGCTCAATACGCCCTTTGCCTTGTGGTGAATTGGCAAAGATGATTTCAATGCCTAGCTCTTCGCAAGCCCTCTGCATTTGTGAGAAGTTGCAGCGTTTAGGGCCGCCGTAGATACCGGCTCTATCGACATAAAGCGTTTTAAACACGCCTTTCGCTTCAATACACTCTCGCATCACTTTCAAACAGCCAACCGTTGTCTCTGAGGGAAAGAACTCGGCGTAGACTTCACTGGTCGCATCATCAATCATGGCAATTAAACAATGTTTTTTATTCCCGAACCAGCGATGTGGGCTGCCATCCATTTGCATCATTAAGCCCGGTGCTACCATACGCTCTCTACGTTTACGTACATTGCTACGTCTGCGCTTAGCTCGTTTAACATGATGAATATCATGCGCCCAACCTCTCAGGGTTTCGCGCTTCACAACAATGTTTTCGTTTTCGGCCAACTGTTCAGCCAAATGCAACAAGTTCAAATCGAAATACTTATCTTTAATCAAAGCCTGCACTGCTTCCTTAATTGATACCGGCGTTTTGTTGGGTGGGGCTTTACCGCTGTTGCCATGAATAGCGAATTGAATACCGACTTGCTGATATCGTTTTACATAGCGCTCAATGGAGCGACGAGACTTGCTGAGTAACTTAGCAGCATTGGCAATTGTTATTCTGCCTTCAACAACCTTAGCAATAATATCAACACTGAGTTGAGCTTTTGAATCCATCACAATCATCCTCAACATGCCTTCTAGTATTCAAAAAACAAAACACTAACAGGCACATAAAAAAATGACCGACAAATTCCCTTGGTAATTAGCGATTACGACAGAATCGCTTGGTAATTAAGATACGACAAAGTCGCTTGGTGTTAACA
>PYVY01000003.1 GCA_003056425.1 Alteromonas indica | reverse complement strand
CTGTGACGCAGTCCCAGCGCGTATTGAGGGCTTTTAATATCGCGGAAACTTTCTTCTATTTGCATTCGTTTGGCATAGAGGTTGACGAGTTTCTTTGAGGACAGTGATTCCGCGGGGATATTCGTTGTCAGTAGCCAGGGCTCTTTACTGCTATCACGATAATTTTGCTGTGCATTGTGATGACGCCCGGCTTTGGAAGAGCGCTGGTCTTTACGTCCTTTGGATTTAGAGTTAAACAGATGCAAACAGGCATTAATGGGGCTTTTTCGACCTAATTCACCGGTACCCAGGTAACGCGCTCTGGTGTTGGCTGAGGGGTAAAAGGACTTGTTGCTGCGCCATTTGGATTGACCCTGTTCACGAAAACCGACTTCACCACGGCCACGTCCAAGCCAGAACCAATCAAGCTTTTCAACTTCCCGGAACCAGGTGTTGCGATAGCCCGCATCTGTGACGATAAGCGGGCAACAGCGCTCAGGCAGTATGGCTGCCAATTCTCGTAGAAAGGGATTGTGACTGACCGGTGAGTTATATTGAGAAAATGGAAATACCCGCTCATAAAGGATGACAGAACGTCCTTCAAAACTCACTGAGGCTCGCAGGGTTTGATGGCGCATTTGCTCTCGCACATCAGACCAATCAATGAGTATTATTGGCATTGGATTCGCCCCGCAGAGGAGCCTTGCATGCCAGCGATAAATATCGAATCTCTCGTTGTGCAATGCATGATTACCAAGCAGCCGGTCAATCCGTTTATTGTTATGCTTAGCGGCAACGGCCCCAATGGTATTGCGGCCCAATTCGGTAAGCGACAGTTGCTGCCCATCAAGCAACGATTGCACAGCAACCATCAGAGAGGAAAGGCGTTTTTGATGCAAATTAGGGCATTGATTGTTAAGCAGATCATGTAAGATAGAGATATCACGCATGGTGTGTTGTTCTGGTATGTTTTTGGCGAAATGAATTAGATCAAATAGCGCCATGCGTGTCTATATTATTGAATCTGCTTTAATTTATGAGGGGATTCGCTAGATGTAGGCGTTATACATCCTAGGAAAAGTGTTTTGCTAATTCGAGCAATTAAGAGTCAAAGAAGATTGAAGCCTTACTTTTACTCGCAGTCTGCGAAAGTTGGCGGTGTTGGTTGCTTATTTGGGTTTGCAGTTGCATACCCTTTATTTTTCGTCGTTGCTTCAAGCTTTGGTCTCGAGTCAGATATACCAATCCGCAGCTACGATGGTTATACAGTATTGGTAGTGTTGACATTATGCTTCTTAATCCTATGTTTATCGCTATTCACGTTTTGTGCTTTATTTGCCTTCATTTACTATGGCATTAAATGCAAAAAAGGATATATCGACAGAGAAGAACTTATTAATATCGTATTCAAAGGTATCTACCCAAAGCGATGGCAACGTAGGCTTTAGTTCAGATGTATAACAATCCACTCAAGGCTCTCGCTTCGCTCGCTGGGACAGTAACACGTAGGCTCTGCCGCTTCGCTCCTTATTTTAGCCTACGTATTACCGCCCCTTAATGGGCGTTATGTTCTTGTTTTAATATGGATGTTTATATGAGTTCAGATATTAAAATCGATATTTTATTTGCAGGGTCGTTACTGATTCTGTAAACCTCCCCCTAAAATAGCGACATACCTTTTTAGAGTTCTTCGGCGTAAACTGAGCCAAGAAGGAGAACTCCTGATGAAAAAGTCCCGATACACAGAAACACAGATCTGAACCTTTGCCACTATACGGTTATGACATTAACTACTATATATTAAGATTACGTTAGCGGGGTTCTGGCGATAACCGACCGTCTATTTTGCATAAATGCAGTTAAGGCAGTCTTAACCGATAGCGACATACCCCGAAAAATTCAATAGTACGCTTCAACCGCAGCCTTTGGCGGCGCTAACTCCACTATGTAATAAGTTAATGCTGCGCTGAATAGGGCAAGTACAATGGCTAACATCAATTTAGATGAAGTAATTCCTTTCGCTTTGGTCACTTTTTTACCGTGGAACATGGCTGGCACCAGTTTTTGCCCTTTGTAAAAAGAATAAAAGGCAATGGCCGCCACGTGCAGCCCGATTAACCACAATAGCAAGTTGAAGAAACGGTGATGAATAAAATTCATGAAATCCTGTGTTGATGCATCTACCGCTGCGCGCCATGGTCCTTCTAGAAATATGTCATCAGTCAAAAACAGCCCGCTTACCGCCTGGCACATGACCAGGAAAAGCATAAGTAACACTACCCAGCCACCTAAAGGATTGTGGCCGGCGTGATCCTCATGATGCCGGGAAAGCACCTGACGGCTGTATTGGTAAACTCTGGCCGGGCCGGTAACAAACGACGAAAACTTAGCGTAATCTGGCCCAATCAACCCCCACCATAGCCGGAATATCAGTAAGCCCAATAGGAAATAGCCGCTGTAAAAATGCCATTGCATAGCATCGTCCATCCATTCGGCTGTAATGTATTGCACGAGTAGTCCGCCTACCAGTAACCAGTGAAACAAACGGGTAGGGATATCCCAAATAAGATTTGATTGCATAATCAACACTCACCATGTTTTTTTATAGAGTGCGAAAACCCCAAGATAAACTCAAGTACGTTAACAGATTATTTTTGTTCCTCCGCTAAACAAGCAGGCCGATACGGCCGCCATTGGCCGGTTTTTATTTACCATACCGCTAAGCCAGCGCTGCCACCCTATATGCGGATATATGCAGCTATCCTAACAGGAGCGCGGTTTATCGGCACAAAGGCGACGCCGCCAGTGGGAAATAATTAACGGTGGAATTGCCTGTGCCAGCATCTGCACGGGGGAGGGCGTATCACTGTTTCAGGCACACATTACCTACATAGTTGTCTGTGACGGCATGTTTGCCAACCTAGCCGGGTATAGAACAAACCTACCCACTGCCCCAATGCGTAGCCTGTAAGTAAAGGCACAGTAATAACATCGCAGCCGAAGGTTTGAGGCCTGGCATACTGGGTTGACTACTGCGCAGGGCCAAACAATTTAAGCAGGCAGGCGTTCACCTGTCCGGGCTCATTTGTTCGGCAAAGCGGGGTTAGTAAAACCCGCAAGTAGCGTAAAACGAACAATACCGCACTGGCTAGGCGGCGCTGCTCAAAGGGGATAGTTTTATCCCAGCTATAATTTAATCAAAAAGGCGATACGTAAGCCTCGATTGATTACCGTTGGCCGCCGCTAAAATGAAGGCCATACCGTTTATAGATTGCTAACCGGCCAAGCCTATACGGATGACTAATCCACAGACCAGGTTACAAGAGCAAGCCACAAGAGCGAGAGGCAGGAGCACGCCAGGCCGTTAGCTGGCAGCGCGCAGGCAGGTTAATTATGACCTGTCATTTGCCGCCTATAAGGGCGGTACGGTGGCCATGCTAAGCTGAAATGCATGTTCGTGCTTTCAACAACGGTTGCATACCGCTCTGCATCAGGCAAAATGCCTTTAAACAGGTTTTGAAGAAACAGTAATGAACGTAGGAATATTTGGTGCAAATGGCCGCATGGGCCGGGTTTTAATTGAAGCAGTACAAGAGCACACAGCAGCCGAACTGAGTGCAGCCACTGTGCGTGACGATTCGCCTTGGATAGGGATGAATGTCGGCGAGTTGGCAGGTATTGGCAAACAGGCGGTAAATTGTATAGCGGTGAACGCGCTCAGCCCTGCGCAGGTAGATGTAATGATTGATTTCACCTTACCGGCAGCGCTGGACAATAACTTAGCCTGGTGCGTAAAACATAAGGTGCCACTGGTTATCGGCACTACCGGCCTGTCTGCTGAACAGCTGAACGCGCTTGAGCAGGCTAAAGCACACATTCCAATTGTGTTTGCGGCTAATTACAGTGTGGGGGTCAACCTGATGTTATCACTGGTTAAGCAAGCCGCCAAAGCGCTGGGGGATACCGCAGATATAGAAATCATGGAGGCGCACCATCGTTTTAAAAAAGATGCGCCATCAGGCACCGCCATGGCCATTGGGCATGCGATAGCCGACGAGTTGGGCCGTGACCTCAGTCAATGTGCGGTATACGGTCGGGAAGGGGTAGAACCTGAGCGCGACCAACAAACCATCGGCTTTGCCACCGTTAGAGCAGGGGATATTGTAGGAGAGCACACCGCTCTGTTTGCTGATATTGGTGAGCGGTTGGAGATCACCCATAAAGCGTCTAGCCGCCTGACGTTTGGCCGGGGCGCGGTTAAAGCGGCTGTATGGCTGCAGCAAAAGACGCCAGGCCTGTATGGTATGAATGATGTAATCGGCCTTGAAAGTTAACCGGCCGGTTTACAATAAAGTGAGGTTTTTGCAGCCTATTGGCAAAAAATTGTTTAAGCGCGGTGTTTTTACAGGTTTTCTAAAATCCGGATAGACCGCCTTAAAGAATTACTATATACTTCACGGAATTTGCCAAAATTTTGCGCTGGGAAGCTCTACAGCGCATGTTTATTAGCTGCAAAGACTGCAAACGGGACGCAGGATTATATTCTGTTCCCGTTTTTTGTGAGTTTTAGCAATCTGTTTTGTTGAAACACTCGGTTATCCTTAATTTGGAGGTTGACTTGGCTAATTCTGCCCTTTTGGTGTTAGAGGACGGTTCTGTTTTTAAAGGTACGGCAATAGGTGCTAAAGGCACAGCCGTTGGGGAAGTTGTTTTTAATACTTCCATGACAGGCTACCAGGAAATCCTCACAGACCCCTCATACGCTGAACAAATCATCACCCTGACCTATCCCCACATCGGTAATACCGGTATCAATTTAGAAGACGTCGAAGCAGATCAAATCTGGTCTAAAGGACTGGTTATCCGCGAGCTCCCGCTCATTGCCAGTAACTTTCGTCAACAACAATCACTATCTGAATATCTGGCTGCCAAAGGCGTAGTCGGTATTGCTGACATCGATACCCGCAGACTTACCCGTTTATTGCGCGATAAAGGCGCTCAGAACGGCTGTATTGTATGCACCGACGAATTGGATGAGCAGGCAGCGCTGGAACAGGCAAAAGCCTATCCCGGGCTTAAGGGCATGGACCTCGCCAAAGAAGTGTGTATCAAAGAAACCCGTGAATGGGATGGTGGTGTATGGAAGCTGGGCGAAGGTTATGTAAAACCTGCCGAGCCGGCCAAATATCACGTGGTGGCTTACGACTACGGGGTTAAACACAACATATTACGTATGTTAGTGGACCGGGGTTGTAAAATTACCTTAGTTCCGGCCCAGACCCCGGCGCAGGAAGTGATGGATATGCAGCCAGACGGCGTATTTTTATCCAATGGCCCCGGCGACCCGGAGCCCTGTGATTATGCTATCAGTGCGATTAAAACAATCGTTGAAGCCAACATTCCCACTTTTGGGATCTGTTTGGGGCACCAGCTATTGGCTCTGGCCAGCGGGGCGACCACTGCGAAAATGAAGTTTGGCCATCATGGCGCGAACCATCCGGTGAAAGATCTCAAACGTGGTGTGGTGATGATTACCAGCCAGAACCATGGATTTGCGGTCGATGAGTCAACTATTCCGGATAATCTGGAAGTGACCCATATTTCGCTGTTCGATAAATCCTTACAGGGTATTCACCGCAAGGACAAACCGGCATTTAGCTTCCAGGGCCACCCTGAAGCCAGCCCGGGTCCTCAGGATGCCGCCCCCCTGTTTGACCATTTTATCGAACTTATCGAACAAGCAAAGCAGTAGGAACGAGCCCACTATGCCAAAACGTACCGACCTAAAAAGTATCCTGATTCTTGGCGCTGGACCTATTGTTATTGGCCAGGCCTGCGAATTTGATTATTCAGGTGCCCAGGCGTGTAAAGCGCTGCGCGAGGAAGGTTACCGGGTAATCCTGGTTAACTCGAATCCGGCAACTATTATGACTGACCCCGAAATGGCCGATGCTACTTATATCGAGCCTATTCATTGGGAAGTTGTACGTAAGATTATTGAAAAAGAACGCCCTGACGCTATTTTGCCTACTATGGGTGGCCAGACGGCGCTTAACTGTGCACTGGAACTAGACCGCCATGGCGTGCTAAGTGAATTCGATGTTGAGCTGATCGGCGCCACCGCTGACGCTATCGATAAGGCTGAAGATCGCGACCGCTTTGATAAAGCCATGCGTAATATTGGTCTGGAATGCCCCCATGCTGAAATTGCCCATAGCATGGATGAAGCGCACGATGTATTAAGCCGCATTGGGTTCCCGTGTATTATTCGACCGTCTTTTACCATGGGTGGCTCCGGTGGTGGTATTGCTTACAATATCGATGAATTTGATGAAATTTGTCACCGCGGCCTGGATCTTTCTCCCACCAACGAATTGCTTATTGATGAATCGTTGATTGGCTGGAAAGAATACGAAATGGAAGTGGTACGCGATAAAAACGATAACTGTATTATTGTTTGTACCATCGAAAACTTCGATCCGATGGGTGTGCACACGGGGGATTCTATTACCGTAGCCCCGGCGCAAACCCTTACCGATAAAGAATTTCAGATTATGCGTAATGCAGCGATGGCAGTATTGCGTGAAATTGGTGTCGAAACGGGCGGATCCAATGTTCAGTTTGGGGTAGATCCTGAAACTGGCCGGATGGTTATTATAGAGATGAACCCCCGGGTTTCTCGCTCTTCAGCGCTGGCGTCTAAAGCAACCGGCTTCCCTATTGCAAAGGTGGCCGCCAAGCTGGCAGTAGGCTATTCGCTTGATGAGCTAGATAATGACATTACCGGCGGCCTTACGCCTGCGTCCTTCGAGCCGTCTATCGATTATGTCGTAACTAAAATCCCCCGCTTTAACTTTGAAAAGTTTGCGGGTGCCAATGACCGGTTAACTACGCAAATGAAGTCTGTTGGCGAGGTGATGGCGATTGGCCGTAACCAGCAGGAGTCCTTACAAAAAGCACTACGTGGGTTAGAAGTTGGTGCTACCGGGCTTAATTCCATGGTAAACCTGGAAGACCCTGACGTTAGAAATAAACTGGTATATGAATTACGCGAACCGGGCGCCGAACGCATTTGGTATATTGCTGATGCCTTCCGCCTGGGGATGGATGTAGAAGAGATATTCAGCCTGACCAACATTGACCGCTGGTATCTGGTACAGATAGAAGAGTTGGTTAAACTTGAGCAGGAAGTAACGGATAAAGGTATCAGCAATATTGATGCTGACTTTATGCGTAAACTTAAACGCAAAGGCTTCGCTGATGCCCGCTTGGCTGAGTTAACCAGCGTAGCCGAAAGTGACGTGCGCAGTGTGCGTCATGGTTTTGCTATTCATCCGGTTTATAAGCGGGTAGATACCTGTGCGGCGGAATTTGCGACCAGTACTGCTTATTTGTATTCCACCTACGATGAAGAGTGCGAAGCCGCGCCAACCGACAATGATAAAATCATGGTATTGGGCGGCGGTCCAAACCGTATCGGCCAGGGGATTGAATTTGACTATTGTTGTGTCCACGCTGCGCTGGCTATGCGCGAAGATGGATACGAAACCATTATGGTTAACTGCAACCC
Source organism: Alteromonas indica (assembly GCA_003056425.1). Classification (GTDB taxonomy): domain Bacteria; phylum Pseudomonadota; class Gammaproteobacteria; order Enterobacterales; family Alteromonadaceae; genus Alteromonas; species Alteromonas indica. The sequence goes on along the minus strand of PYVY01000003.1, from coordinate 289,899 downwards.
GGAAACCGTATCGACGGACTATGACACCTCTGATCGGCTGTATTTTGAGCCGGTGACATTGGAAGATGTGCTGGAGATTGTGGCCAAAGAAAAACCCAAAGGGGTTATCGTGCAGTACGGAGGGCAAACCCCCTTAAAACTGGCCCGTGACCTTGAAGCCAATGGTGTGCCTATTATTGGCACCTCGCCTGATGCAATAGACCGCGCCGAAGACCGTGAGCGTTTTCAGCATATGGTCAATAAGCTGAACCTGAAGCAGCCAGCGAATGCGACGGTTAGTAATATGGAACAGGCACTATCGCGGGCAGAGCAAATAGGCTTTCCACTGGTAGTACGCCCCTCCTATGTGCTGGGCGGCCGCGCCATGGAAATTGTTTATGATTTAAAAGATCTTAAACGTTACCTGAACGATGCGGTAAAAGTGTCAAATGATTCTCCGGTGTTGTTAGATCGTTTTCTAGACGATGCGATTGAGGTTGATATTGATGCCATCTGTGACGGTCAGCAGGTAGTTATCGGCGGCATCATGGAGCATATCGAACAAGCCGGCGTCCACTCTGGTGATTCAGCCTGTTCCTTGCCACCACATTCGTTGTCTAAAGAAATTCAGGACAAAATGCGTCAGCAAGTGAAAGATATGGCGCTGGAATTAGGCGTTGTCGGATTGATGAACACGCAGTTCGCGATAAAAGACAACGAAGTGTACCTGATAGAAGTTAACCCTCGTGCGGCGCGTACTGTACCGTTTGTATCTAAAGCCACCGGTATACCACTAGCTAAGGTAGCGGCCCGGGCGATGGCCGGTGTGACACTTGCTGAACAAGGCGTCACCGAAGAGGTCATTCCACCGTTCTTTAGTGTTAAAGAAGTGGTTTTACCGTTTGCCAAATTCCAGGGCGTTGATCCGCTGTTAGGCCCGGAAATGCGGTCTACGGGCGAAGTGATGGGCGTGGGTGAAACCTTTGAAGAAGCGTATGCTAAAGCCAATCTTGGTGCAGGCGTACCACTTCCGCAAGGTGGTAAAGCCTTGTTGTCGGTGCGCAACAATGATAAAAACCGGGTTATTGAGCTGGCCAGATTACTGGTAAATAACGGCTTTGAGATTGAATCTACCCGGGGCACTGCCACTACATTGTATGATGCAGGTATTGTTAGCAGTGTTGTTAACAAAGTATCAGAAGGTCGTCCGAATATTGTCGATTCAATAAAAAATGGGGTGTACGATTATATTATCAACACCACAGAAGGTCGCCAGGCGATTACTGATTCAGTTTATATACGGCGCGAAGCGCTGCTAAATAAAATCACCTATACCACTACAATGAATGCGGCATTTGCCACGGTGCAGGCAAAATCTGCCGATGACCGTAGCCGTGTAACTTCTGTGCAGGAGTTGCATGCGCGTATGAAACATTGATGACAACTTGCAGGATACGCGGTATCCTGTTGTCATAGTTAGGAAATAAAATGTGCGCCCCAAGGGCGCACTTTTTTTGATCGCGTTTTAGCATAAACAGACATAAAAGTGAGACGAACCCATGGCTCAGTATCCTATGACTGCTCACGGTGCAGAGCTTCTGCGCAATGAGCTTAACGAACTAAAATCTGTTACACGCCCAAGAATTATCGAGTCCATTGCCGAGGCCCGTGAACATGGCGACTTGAAAGAAAATGCTGAATACCATGCCGCACGAGAGCAGCAAAGCTTTTGTGAAGGGCGTATTCAGGATATTGAAGGTAAGCTGTCAAATGCTCAGATTATCGATGTCACAAAAATTGAAAACAATGGCAAAGTTATTTTTGGGGCAACGGTAACTATTTTGAATGTGGAAACAGATAAAGAAATTTGCTACCGCATAGTAGGCGACGATGAAGCCGATATTAAAAATAATCTGATATCGGTTAACTCACCTATCGCCCGAGGCCTGATTGGCAAACAGGTGGATGATGTAGCCAATATCCAGACGCCTTCTGGCGCAGTGGAATTTGAGATTATCGAAGTCGAGTACTTATAATAAAAAAGGGAGCATCAGACTCCCTTTTTTATCAGCCTGCGAGAATAGCCATGCGCCCGTTTACCTTCCCCGGCTTTGTTCCCCCGCTCAGGCAATGTGGCGATGTTTTGTTTAGTTTACTTACTCATAAAACCCCTTCGGTTGCTTTCTTCAGATCTGTGTGGGTGCTGCTTAGCCTGTTAGCGTTATGTGCGCTCAGCGGCTGTGCTCAGTTAGTGGCAAACCAGATAGAACAAGCGAATGCCTCGGTTTCTGTAACGTCAACAACCGATACCACCGCCACGCAGGCTATCTATTGCAGCGAAGCTATGAGCGACTGCATCAACTATTTGTACCGACCGCCTACCGTGACCCCGGCTAGTTTGCAATACACGGTGGCGTTGACTGCCGATGCGAACCAGCACAGGCAAAAAACATTGCATTTGTCTGCTGATTGGCAGGGCCTATATCGCGGCACTGTGGTATTAATTCACGGACAGGGCAATAATAAGCGCAGCTGGTTGCCCACCATGGCCTATTTTAATTACCTTGGTTTACATACGTTTGCACCGGATCTCATCGGGCACGGCGATTCCCAAGGGGCACGGGCCTACGGGGTGAAAGACGGTATATTGATAGCAGATTTTATTCGCCAACAGCTAGCTGGCTTGCCCCGACCAATTATTGTGGTGGGCCACTCTATAGGTGCGCTGGCTGCGGTGAAGGCCGCCACTCATACACCATCTATTGATGCGTTAGCCTTACTTGCGCCGATGCGCCGGTTTGATGAGGCAACGATTCCGGTGGCACGCACTTACTCCCCCTGGTTAAGCCGGGTTATTAGCAATGCTACATTAAAAGCAGGGGCAGAGTTGGCAGCCCTGCGCGCCGGGGTAAGTCTGAGGCAAACCGATATGTTGTTGGATATCCCTCAATTAACCATACCTATCCTTATTTATGGCGCGGCAAGTGATACTATCAGTAACTTATCGATGGAACAGAGTTGGCACCAGCCTAATATACTGCGGGTTTTAAATGAGAATGAAACCCACCTTTCAGTGGTGATGGTAGGCGAGGATGAGCATCATGCGTTGGCACGCCTGCTGAATCAGGTAGCCGGTACTAATAATTAATCAAAAGAAAAAGGCTCGGCTAAACATGACTACCGCGAAGCATAACCCACCCATTAAAACGCTATCATCCAAAGTGGTATATGAAAATAAGTGGATGCGGGTACGTGAAGATATCATCGCGCGAGAAAGTGGAGCGCAAGGCCTTTACAGCGTAGTAGAAAAACCCCATTTTGCCATTATTCTACCCGTGCAGGATGGTCAGGTGTACATGGTAGAACAATACCGCTATCCGGTTGCACAACATCAACTGGAATTTCCCCAAGGCACCTGGGATGAAAATCCCGATGTTGATCCAGCCGTGTTGGCGGCAGGGGAGTTAAAAGAAGAAACCGGTTTATTGGCGAAAAAGTGGACCTATGTGGGCTTTCAGTATTTAGCCTATGGAATGAGTAATCAAGGCTATCACATTTATCTGGCTAGTGATTTTGAACATGGCGAGCAACAATTGGATGTAGAAGAGGAAGGGCTACAGGTGCACTGTTTACCCGTTACTGAATTGGTTGAAAAAATTCTCAGCGGCGAAATAAAAGACGCCAGTACCTGTAATGCATTCGGGCTTGCCCGTTTAAAAGGACTGCTGTAGTCATGAGTATGTTTGGGGTAAAACCAGCGGGCTTCATGTTACGCCTGGCCGCGGTTATTGTGGACTGTATTGTATTCTTTTTATTTATTACGGTGCCCGTAGCACTGGTATTTGGTACTGTTTCTATGTCGGGCGGTAGCCAACCTATGTGGGCGAATGTCGTGTTCGGGTATATGCTACCGTTTATTGTAACCTTGTGGTTCTGGCAACGCTATTTAGGAACGCCCGGCAAAATGATGCTGGGTATTCAGGTGGTTGATGCCCGCACTGGTCGCAAGCCTACAATAGCAAAGTCAGTGGTACGTTATTTTGCATATATCGTTTCTATTTTGCCGTTATTTTTAGGTTTTATCTGGATCGCCTTTGACAAAAATAAACGGGGCTTTCACGATTATTTATCCGGCACGGCAGTGATAAAACGCGTGCCGGAATACATTAAGCGCTAACGGTTATTGTTGCCAATAAGGTTACCATTAATCTTAATTTGGCGAGGCTTTTGGGACTCAGGGATAATGCGTTCCATATCAATATGCAGCAAGCCGTGTTCCATGTCGGCACCGAGTACTTTTACGTTATCGCCAAGTTGAAACTTGCGTTCGAAATTTCGTTCAGAAATCCCTTTATGTAAGAAGGTACGTTCTGGCGCATTGCTATCACGCGGCGCCTTCCGCCCGGTTATGGTCAGGGTATTATCCAGCATTTCAATGTTTACATCGTCTTGGGTAAACCCGGCTACCGCCATGGTGATCCGATACTGATTTTCTGCTAAAAGTTCTATGTTGTAGGGCGGGTAAGCGCTTTGCTTTTCAGCCCGGGTAGCAGCATCAATCAAGCTCGCTAAATGGTCAGATCCAATAAATGAACGGTAAAGGGGAGTCATATCTACAGAGCGCATAGTACCAATCCTTATCAAGCAACAGGCGAAATTGCAGCTGGCCTTGTTATCAAGCACCAGCTTCTTTTTTTATTACGATAAACAATAAGGCCTGGCGCTGCTTTTTCAAGCCTTGCGCGCTACATCTTCAGGCGGTTGAGTACCACATCGCCATCTTTCATAACCATACTGACCTGTTCCATTTTTGACATATCCTGTAAAGGATTACCTGGTATGGCGACGATGTCGGCATATTTACCTGGCGACAGGCTACCCAGGGTGTCTTGCTGTTTTAATAATGTGGCGGCATTAATCGTGGCTGCCTGTATAGCCTGCATAGGCGACATGCCGAATTTTACCATACGAGCGAATTGCTTAGGATTATCGCCATGAGGGTACACGCCTGCATCTGAGCCGAACACCATATTTACACCTGCTTCCACTGCCTTGCGAAAATTATCCCGTTGCTGCTTCCCTACTCTGCGCTCTTTAGCCAGACTTTCTTCTAATATGCCGGCCTTTGCGCCCTCATTTAAGATATATTCGGTGACATACACATCCATCGAAAAATACGTACCGTGTTCCTTCGCCAGGGCGATGGCTTCATCATCCAATAAGCTACCATGCTCTACAGAATCAACGCCGGCGCGGATAGCCGCTTTAATTCCGGAGGTACCATGGGCGTGAGTGGCCACGGTCAGTCCGCGCAAATGCGCTTCCTCTATCAGGGCTTTCATTTCCTGCTGGGTATATTGTTGAGCGCCCACCTTCGTTCCTTTAGACAGTACACCTCCAGTGGCACAAAATTTTATGACAGTGGCCCCATATTTAATATTGCGGCGTACCGCTTTTCGTACTTCCCATGGGCCATCAGCTACGCCTTCGCTTTTTTCATGGAACTCATAGGGCAGTAAATTACTGTCACAGTGTCCGCCAGTGACACCTAAAGAGGGGCCAGCAACAAACATTCTGGGGCCGGGTACATCGCCCTCATTAATAGCATCACGCAGGGCAACGTCGGCAAAACCAGGCGCGCCGACATTACGCACGGTGGTAAAACCTGCCTCCAAAGTTTGGCGCGCATGCTTCACGCCGGTAATCGTTGCCCGTGGTAGCGACACCGATAAGCGCTTGTAGCCATGCTTGGTAGCATCGCTGGTAAGATGGACGTGCATATCCATCAGCCCCGGCATCAATGTATGATCGCCTAATGCTATGACCCGAGCCCCCTGAGGCACATTCACAGAGCGGGCCTGACCTGCAGCGAGAATTTTATTACCGTCTACAACAATCACTGCTTGGTTAATGACTTTTCCTTCAACGACATCTACCATGCGATCGGCGGTGATTGCGACCGGGGCAGCAGTAGCCATCCAGGTCCAGGTAGCGCATAAAACTGCGACAAGTATCTTCATTTTTATCCTTATAACTTGCTGATATGTTAGCCGATATTGTAAACAAACCTCGGCTAATGATAAGACAAACCACGACCAGATACCCGCTTCTTCGGATAAAACCGATAAGTTATACAAACCAGTTTTACGCCAATCAAGTGTGACGCAGCGTATTGTGTTTATAAATACTTTTCAAACATTGATAGCCTTCTTCTCTCGGGCCTGGATGACAATGATAGCCACTTAGAATAACTATAACCCGCTGTGATAATAGCCACTATATAGTTCTCGCGCAGAGGGTTGAGATATTCCAGGCTTCAAACCAAGGTGTAAATGTAAGTCCACCGTAATGTGCTTATCGACTTACATCAAAGCGCCTCACAATTGTTAGCCCGCTGCAAAAGACGCTGCAATAGACACCCACCTCGTTCCACGTGTCCGGTGGCTCACCAGCCCGATAGACACCTAGCGCCAGACTGTAGACACCCATGCATAATCGGCTAGGGCGCTTCGCAACGCTCCCCAATAGATACCCACTCACAATCGTTTGGGAAATAATCACGGCGGGCAAACATAATAGACACCCACCTCGTTCAATCACGTCTACCGTGCCTCACGACCCCGATAGACACCTAGCGCTAGACCGTAGACACCCATGCATAATCGGCTAGGACGCTTCGTAACGCTCCCCAATAGATACCCACTCACAATCGTTAGGGAAATAATCACGGCGGGCAAACATAGTGGGGCAAACATAATAGACACCCACCTCGTTCAATCACGTCTACCGTGCCTCACGACCCCGATAGACACCTAGCGCTAGACCGTAGACACCCATGCATAATCGGCTAGGGCGCTTCGTAACGCTCCACAATAGACACCCACTCACAATCGTTAGGGAAGTAATCACGGCGGGCAAACATAATGGGAAACATAATAGACACCCACTCACAATCGTGAGGGAATAATCACGGCGGGCAAACATAATGGGGCAAACATAATAGACACCTAGCGCTAGACCGTAGACACCCATGCTTAATCGGCTAGGGCGCTTCGTAACGCTCCCCAATAGACACCCACTCACAATCGTTTGGGAAATAATCACGGCGGGCAATCATAATAGACACCCACTCACAATCGTGAGGGAATAATCACGGCGAAACATAATAGACACCCACCTCGTTCAATCACGTCTACCGTGCCTCACTACCCCGATAGGCACCTAGCGCTAGACCGTAGACACCTATACATAATCGGCTAGGGCGCTTCGTAACGCTCCCCAATAGATACCCACTCACAATCGTTAGGGAAATAATCACGGCGGGCAAACATAGTGGACAGCCACCTCGTTCAACCATGTTTTCGCTACGCGTCCGGGCCGCAGGTTGCTAAAATGAGAGCATGCCATGGTATAGCAGTATGCACGCTGTAGCATTTTTGTAGGCGTTGCCGTCGGCAGTTTTTGGCGACAGAGTACCCTGCCGCCGGCCATACTCCAGACAAGCCTCCAGATACATATAACATGGCTATTGGGTAAGGTAATCATTGCCGATTAATATAGTATTATTATTTCCGGTACTCATCTTTAGCACCTTTCCTGAACATCTATCACGAACAGCAATTTCGCACGCCTATCGCGAACATAAACGTCTAACCTTTTGCAGATCGCTTTAAGCGCTTTACTCATCGCCCCCTATGAGGAAGCGCAACGTAGAGCGTTACCAGGTACGTTGAGATAAAGCGGCTATAAGCAGGGCGTTAGCTAAGCGGTATGGCAGTATTGCCTAAAAGGAGTTTCGGGCAATATCGGGTGTGCTCGCGTAACCTGGCGTGTTGCCAGGGTAAACCTTTGGGGTAAAACATCGCTGACAAGCCCCTGCCTGAGCGGTACACTGCGGGGAACGTCCAAACAACTTTATTTTCTGCATGCTTCCTAAATTAAAAATTCTTGTTGTTGAAGATTCAGCTGAGCTATTGCAACAACTTACGCAAAGTATTCGTTCTACTATTGAGCTATTTGATAGGCCTGATATTGATATTAGCGTGGTGGAAGCCAGCGCCGTGTCAACAGCGCTGCACCATGTACACAATGACGGGGAAATCCAGGCTGTGGTATTCAGTTGGGATACGGAAGTTTATCAAAAAGAAGTGGGCGGCGAAGGCGAGGGCAAGGTCGATAACAATGCGGTGGTCATTAGCGCTATCAAAGCCATACGCCGTGAATTGCCGGTATATGTACTAGGTGATGCTATTAAAGGGCTGGATATTGTTAATGTGACCAGCGGCATGGAGTCATTTTTTTACCGCACCGATATTATCTCTGATCCGGAATCTATCCTTGCCTATATCATCAACGATTTTGACGATAGAAATGAAACACCGTTTTGGACCGCCTATAAAAAGTATGTGATGGAGGCCAATGACTCGTGGCATACGCCAGGTCATAGTGGGGGAGCCAGTTTCCGCCACTCGCCGTACATTAGTGATTTCTACCGTTTCTTTGGGCGTAACGTGTTTGTTAGCGACCTGTCTGTAAGTGTTGATTCATTAGGCTCATTATCCGATGGTACTCACGCTATTGGACGCGCCCAGGCTAATGTGGCCAGTACGTTTGAGGTGCGTCAGTCTTTTTTTGTCACCAACGGCTCGTCTACATCGAATAAAATCATTTTGCAAACGCTGTTACGCGAAGGCGATAAGGTTATTGCCGATCGCAATTGCCATAAATCTGTCCACTACGGCATTGTCCAGGCGCGGGCTATGCCGGTATATCTGGACAGTGTGTTTAACCCTGATTACGGGATTTTTTCGCCGCCTCAGCTTGATCAACTTAAGCAGGTTATCGAAGCTAACACCGATGCCAAACTGATTGTGCTAACCGGCTGTACCTATGACGGCTTGCTAACGGATTTAAAGCAAGTGGTTGAATTAGGTCATCGACACGGCATTAAGGTATTTATTGATGAAGCATGGTTTGCATATTCCTTTTTTCATCCCAAATTCCGCCCCTATTCTGCGGTTCATGTGGGCGCCGATTATGTAACTCATTCAGCACACAAAGTGGTATCGGCTTTTTCTCAGGCATCGTTTATTCATGTTAACGATCCCGATTTCGATGTGGATTTTTTCAAAGAAATATACAGTATCCATACCAGTACTTCGCCAAAATATCAGCTTATCGCGTCGCTGGATGTGTGCCGGCAGCAACTCGAAATGGAAGGCTATAGGATACTAAATGAGTTACTCAGTAATGTGGAAGAACTCAAACAGCAGGTCTCTCGTTTTAAGCGTTTGCGTATACTGGAAGCCAAAGATTTTGCGAAGGTATTTGCCCATTTTGACAAAGACAATATGGGCCACGATCCGCTTAAAATTTTGATAGATATTTCCGCCCTGGAATATTCAAACCAGGAAATTCATCGTTTTTTAATGGATGAAGTGGGCCTCGAAATTGAAAAATTCACCCACAGTACTATTTTGGTGTTATTAACCTTAGGGGGGATGCGCTCTAAAATCGTACGGTTATATAACGCGCTGAAAAAACTGGATGAAGGCTCAGTCACGTTAAATCGCAGCAAAAACCGCCACCAGTTACCTCAGATGATTCCGCCGATTAATTTGGTCGAGCTACCTTCTAATGCATTTTTTGGTAAACGGGTATCACTACCCTGGCAACAAAGTGCGGGGCGTATCGCGGCTGGACTGGTTACCCCTTATCCGCCAGGCATACCACTGATTGTGCCAGGCCAACTGATTGAAGACGCACATATCAATTACCTGCGCTCGTTGTCTAATCAAAAACTGACTATCCAGGGTTTGTATGATGGTGAGCTGTACGTACTGGACGACGCGACTACAGAAGCGTAATAACAGGCAGGTGGCGGCTGGCAAATTTCCCCCGGCGGTAGCGCTGGGGGAATTTCTTATGCAGCGCGTGTCCCGCGCGCTTGGCGTTGTAACCAGGCTGCTAGCGAGATACTTATTAACAATAACCCTATCATGGGCCAGTCAGCGGCATAACGATAGGGTGTTAAGCCCCGTGTACCAGTCACACTGGCGCTGATACTGCCTTGTTCAAACTGCGGTAAACGCGCGGTCACTTCACCTCGCGCATCAATAAATGCGGTGATGCCATTATTAGTAGCCCGAATTACCGGACGGCCCATCTCCGCAGCCCGCGCCCGGGCAATCTCTAAATGTTGCGCAGGGCCGTGAGAATGGCCAAACCACGCATCGTTGCTGACCGTCAGTATCATATCAGTGTTGCGGTGAACATTGGCTGACACTTGGCGTGCAAAGGCGATCTCAAAACATATTGCCGGGGCCAGGCGAATACCGTTTGCAACCAGATTAGGTTGCACGAACTCGCCCCGGTTGAACGATGACATGGGCAAATCAAATAACGGGGCTAACGGGCGCAATATATCTTCAAAAGGCACAAACTCGCCTACCGGTAGCAAGTGATGTTTAGCATAACGGTTAGTCCCGCCATATCGATAATGGCCACCATCGCCATCTACCTTTTGACCTACCACTATCAGGTTGTTCCAGATATCCTGTGACTCGAAATTCATATTAACAATACCAGAGACAATTGCCGTACCCTGTTCGGCGGCGTCAGCGTCTAACTGATAAAGGTAATCCCGGGCCAGATATTCCAATTTGGGAATAGCCGCTTCCGGCCAAATGATCAAGTCATTCGACATTAATGGTGCACTTAGCCGGCGGTAGGTATTCATTATGGGCAGGTCCTGTTCAGGCTCCCAGCGAATAGACTGTTCAATATTGCCCTGAACCATTGCCACCTGATACGTTTTGTGGGCGGTAGTCCAGCGATAATTGTGCAATACCCAACCAGAGGCAAAAGTAATAGCTATAACCAGAAGTACAGGAAGATAACGGCGGCGCATGGTCCATATAGCCGCACAGGTGCACAACATTATGACCAGAGCGCTAACGCCAGTTTCGCCGATAACCGGAAACCATCCCGCCATAGGGCTATCTAACTGACTATAGCCCACCGACAGCCAGGGAAACCCGCTTAGCATCCAGCTACGTAACCACTCTGAGGTAAACCATAACGCTGGCAATGCCAGTGGCCATAGCGCAGGTGTGAATAAACGCTTAGTTAGATAAAACGCCAGGGCTGGGTACAGGGCAAGATAGCTGCATAGCAGCACCATTAGCCCTACTGAAGCCACTATCGGAAGGCCGCCAAAATCGGCAATACTCACATGTACCCAGCTAATGCCGGCGCCAAACCAGCCAAGGCCAAATAACCAGCCAGTCATAAAGCCTGAAGGAGGGCGTACGTGGAGTTGGCGAATCGCAATGGTCAGGGCAAAAAATGTCACCGGCCATATAGCAAAAGGGGCAAAAGCAAAGGTCAGGCTGGCCCCGCTAAGTAATAGCAGGACAGCAGAGAAAAACGGTTTCAGAACAATTACTCCAGGGAGGGGATAGTCACTTTAAGCTGCACTAACCGGCGCTTGTCTGAATGGGTAATTTTGAAGTTAATATCACCTATTGCAATTTCTTCGCTGGTGGCAGGCATATGACCAAACGCTTTAAGCACAATACCGCCGATGGTGTCTGCTTCTTCTTCGCTAAAACTGGTTTCAAAAAAGCTATTGAAGTCTTCTACTGGCGTAAGGGCTTTTACAGAATAGGTGTATTTATTTAGCGGGCGGATATCCTGAGTACCGTCTTCTTCGGTATCGTACTCGTCTTCAATTTCGCCAACAATAAGTTCCAGTATATCTTCGATCGTCACCAATCCCGACACCCCGCCATACTCATCTACCACAATAGCCATGTGATAACGCTGTTGACGGAACTCTTTCAGCAGTACATCGACCCGTTTGCTTTCAGGCACAATCACTACCTGACGTATTACTTCGCGCAGATGAAATTCTTTTTCGGAGTTGAACATATATGCCAGCAAATCTTTGGCCAGCAGTATACCTTCAATGTGATCTTTGTCTTCGCTGATAACCGGAAAACGTGAGTGAGCAGACTCAAGCATGATAGGTAGAAATTCTTCTACCTTTTGGTTGATATCAATAGTCGTCATTTGGGTGCGGGGAATCATTATGTCACGCACCCGCATTTCGTTCACCCCGATAACACCTTCTATCATTTCACGGGTCTGCGGGTCTATCACTTCGCGCTGTTCAGCGTCGGTGATAACTTCTACCAGTTCTTCTTTACTTTGCGGCTCTCCGGAGAAAGTCAGTTTAATTCTATCTAACCAACTTTTAGACGCAGAGCCGTTGGTAGAGTGGGGGTTATCGTCGCTCATAATATCCGTTTTTATTGATTTACAATGGTCAAGTTAATGATCTTGATAAGGGTCGTCAATGCCTAATTCGGCCAATATACGTATTTCCAGTGCTTCCATTTCATCTGCCTGAGTATCTTCAATGTGATCATAACCCAGTAAATGCAAAATGCCATGCACCAACATGTGTGCATAATGAAAGGCCACAGGCTTGTTTTGCTCAGCAGCTTCCTGGCTAATAACCGGCGCACAAATCACTAAATCACCTAACAGAGGCATCTCAATACCCGGGGGAGATTCGAAAGGAAACGACAGCACATTGGTCGGCTTATCTTTACCCCTGAACTGAAGATTAAGGGCCTGAGACTCTTCAATGCCCACAAACCGAGCGGTGAATTCCTGATCATATAGATCCAGAATGCCAAACACCCTGTTTGCCCATTCCTGCAATGTGGATATTGCAGGAATGGCAGCTTCGACATCTGCATCACCTTGATAGGCAAGTTGCAAGTCAATAATGGCCGTCACGAGGCGTCTTTATCCGCAGCGTCTTTCGCTGCTGCCGCCTGTCGTGCTTCTTCGCGTCTGGCTTGTTGCAATGCTTCCTGCTCGGCGTCATGCCGTTCATAAGCCTGAACAATACGGGCCACTACCGGGTGACGCACTACATCAGTGGCGGTGAAAAAGTTAAACGATATATCGTTCACATTTTTCAATACCTCGATAGCATGCCGTAAACCCGAACGCGCGCCGCGGGGCAGGTCTATTTGGGTAATATCACCGGTTATCACCGTTTTTGAGTTAAACCCGATGCGGGTCAAAAACATTTTCATTTGTTCGGTGGTGGTATTTTGGCTTTCATCCAAAATAATGAAGGCATCGTTTAATGTACGGCCCCGCATATACGCCAGCGGTGCGACCTCGATAACGTTGCGCTCCATCAGTTTTTCGACTTTTTCAAAGCCCAACATCTCAAATAGCGCGTCATACAGCGGGCGCAGGTAGGGGTCCACTTTCTGCGACAAATCCCCGGGTAAAAACCCCAGCTTTTCACCGGCTTCCACAGCAGGGCGGGTTAACAAAATACGCCGTACTTCCTGACGTTCCAGGGCATCCACTGCCGCAGCTACTGCCAAATACGTTTTACCAGTACCCGCCGGGCCTATGCCAAACGTAATATCGTGGTTAACGATATTCGCTACGTATTGCCCCTGATTAGGGTTGCGCGGTTTAATAACGCCGCGCTTTGTTTTGATGTTAACTTCTTTACCAGGACGGGCGGCATCGTTGTCCTGTTCCAGAACTTTTGACTCCTGGATGGCCAGGTGCACCTGTTCGGGCGTAAGTTCAACTGGTTGGCCTTTCAGGGGCTGAGTTTCAATATACAACTGTTTGAGCAACTCGGCCGCACCTTCTGCCTGCTGAGCATCGCCCAACACTTTAAACGCGTTGCTTCGGTAGGTAATTTCTACGCCCAGACGTCGCTCAATTTGTTTGATGTTGTCATCAAACGGGCCACACAGTACTGACAACCGTTTGTTGTCTTCCGGTTCTAATATAATTTCGTTGCTTACCAAATTACTCAAGCTGGTTGTATCCTCGCTTTATGCTGTTGGAACAAATTGGCCTACACCAAGGGTGTCAGGTTGTTCGGGTTGATGCTTCGCGGTAATAGATTGGGGTGAAACCGCTACACGCAACCCCATTTCACTTTCCCGGCGAATCAGGTCACCACGCAATGAGTTGGTGAACACATCTGTTATCTTTACATCAACAAATTCGCCAATCATATCCGGTGTACCTTCAAAATTTACCACCCGGTTATTTTCAGTACGCCCAGATAACTCCATCGGGTTCTTTTTCGATGGCCCTTCTACCAAAATGCGTTGTTCAGTACCTACCATATGCCGTGCAATGCGTAAGGCTTGTTGAGTTATACGCTGTTGCAGTAACTGCAGACGCTGTTTTTTGGTCGCTTCGGTTACATCGTCTACTGCGTCTGCAGCCGGCGTGCCTGGCCGTGCGCTGTAAATAAAACTGAAGCTTAAATCAAAATCCACGGCCTGGATTAAATCCATGGTGGCCTCAAAGTCAGCATCGGTTTCACCCGGAAACCCAATAATGAAGTCAGATGACATACTAATATCAGGACGGACCTTGCGCAGCTTACGTACCTTAGACTTATACTCAATAGCGGTATGGCCCCGTTTCATCAGGGTTAAAATACGATCTGAACCGCTTTGTACAGGCAAATGCAGGTGGCTTACCAGCTCCGGAATAGTGTCATAAGCAGCGATAATATCGTCAGTAAACTCCACCGGGTGTGAGGTGGTGTAGCGTATACGATCAATACCATCAATGGCTGCCACTAATTCCAGCAACTCAGAAAAATAGCACTGGGTGCCATCATGATATTCGCCACGATAGGCATTCACATTCTGTCCCAACAGGTTCACTTCCCGGACCCCTTGTTCCGCCAGTTGCGCCACTTCCAGAATGACATCATCTACCGGCCGGCTTACTTCTTCGCCGCGGGTATAGGGCACCACACAAAATGTGCAGTATTTTGAACAGCCTTCCATTATCGACACAAAGGCCGTGGGGCCATCAGCGCTAGGTTCAGGTAACCGGTCAAATTTTTCAATTTCAGGAAAGCTGATGTCCACCACGGAACCGGCGCCGCCCTGTAATTGTTTAATCATTTCAGGCAAGCGGTGCAAGGTTTGGGGGCCGAACACCAGGTCAACAAACGGCGCTCGCTGGCGGATAGCATCACCTTCTTGTGATGCAACACACCCGCCCACACCAATAATCAGGTCCGGTTTGTCTTGCTTAAGATTTTTCCAGCGGCCTAATTGGTGAAACACTTTTTCCTGCGCTTTTTCGCGAATAGAGCAGGTATTTAACAAAATAACATCTGCGTCTTCTGCTTCTTCAGCGCGCGTGTAGCCATGCGTAGAGTCCAACAGGTCGGCCATTTTGTCCGAGTCATACTCGTTCATCTGGCAGCCCCAGGTTTTGATATACAGCTTCTTGGTCATAGAAAAACCATTATGTAGTTTAACCGGCACCGTTAAATGACCGCCTCGTCCGGGCGTATAAAACGCAAACATTGCGTCACATCAATGTGGTGATAAACCATGCCGGTATATGTTCAAAATAGCCGCGTATTTTACCTGTTATAAGGGCTTTTGCCCAGTGATTGTACGGATTCTTAATCGAAAATCCTGCTTCGTTACGTAACGTAAGGAGGACATCATGACGTTATAGCGGGTTTAGGTCATAATGGTGGCCTTACAGCTAGGAGAGCATATGTACGATTTTTGCGTGAATGGTGCCGGGATGGTCGGTGCAGCTACAGCTTTAGGGTTAGTCCGCCAGGGTTATCGCGTGGCCTTGATAGAACCGGATAGGCCACAGCCTTATAATCCGCAGCAGCCGCCTGACATGCGGGTTAGCGCTATATCCCTGGGGTCGGTTGAGCTGCTACGCTCGTTGCAGGCGTGGCAGCATATCCCTGCAGCACGACTGCGTGCCTACGATACCTTATCAGTCTGGGAAGGCCCCACGCAGCGTACCGATTTTACTGCCAGCCTCCTGCAATTGGATGCGTTAGGATACTTTGTTGAAAACCGGCTGGTTCAACTGGCATGCTTGGCCGCTATCGATACCCAGGCAACAGCAGGACAACTCAGCCGCTTTGAGAGTGTACCTACAGCAATTAGCTGGCAGACAAACAGCGCCATTGTCACTTTAGCTAGTGGCGAAAAGCTCGAGGCCAGATGGGTTATTGGCGCGGATGGGGCGCGCTCTAAAGTGCGCCAGTTAGCGGGCATCGGCACTACTGGCTGGCAATACGCGCAGCAAGCGCTGGGAGTGGTAGTAGAAACCGCACAGCAGCAGCCTGACCAAACCTGGCAGGAGTTTCATCCTGAGGGGCCGCGCGCTTTTTTACCCATGTACAATAATTATGGCTCGTTCGTGTGGTATGACACGCCTTCGACGATAAAACAGTTAAAGGCTATGGATAATTCACGTCTGGAAAAAACCATTGCGCAGCGCTTCGCAAGCCAGGTAGGGCCGTTTACCGTACTAGGCAAAGCTGCGTTTCCACTGGCCAGGATGCACGCCCAACAATACGTTAAACAACGGGCTATACTGGTGGGCGATGCGGCCCATACTATTAACCCGCTGGCCGGGCAGGGGGTCAATATTGGCTTTAAAGATGTTGCCGCGCTGCTTAACGTTACAGCTTCATCTCACTTGCAAAGTGGCGATGCGTTAGCGGGTGCAGCCGAAGCAGACCAATCATTTGTGCGTCGCTTAGAAAAACAGTACGAAACACCGCGCAGAGTCGACAACCTGGCCATGATGTCGGCAATGGATGGTCTTTACCTCTTGTTTGGCAACGCGTTGCCCCCCATAAAATGGTTACGGGGGAACATCTTAAAAGTTGCCCAACACACTGATTTTGGAAAACGACAGATCCTGCGATATGCAGTAGGGATGTAGTGTATGGAAGTGTTAATTATTCTTGGCGTATTACTGGTAGCCTTGCTGATCATTGTGCCACTAATAGAACGCTCGAAGATGCGAATTAGCAGTGAAACCGCGGGTAAACTATCGCGTTGGATATGGCCACTGATAATGGTCTCACTGGTCATACAACTGATTATGATGATAGCCAGATAGCCCGGCGGTACGCATTTATGAGGCCGGCCACTCACTTTGTAAATCGATGATCAGTTTATCAATAAAGTACATCACCTGTTCGTCATCGTTGGCAAAATAGGCCGCATTGCGTAGGCCCACAAACTGAATCTGTAACCACTGGCCTACCTGGGCGGGCGCAACTTCGCCGCTTATCAGTGATTTTTCCTGTAACGCTGCTGCCAATCCAATAAAGCCCTGCAGCATTTTAGCCATGGCATGTTCTAGTGCCTGGGCGGCGCGATCTTCCAGTTTACTGCTTTGAGCTAAAGCATTTAACAGCAAGCATTGGCGCTGGTAGCGCAGTTCAGCCGGCTTGATTAGCTCTTGTCGGAACATATCACCGGTAGCCTCAAATCCATCCTCGCTTTGAGCAGTTTGTTCCAGGCGCGCCAGAATCTGTTCGGCATAATGCACAATAACTTTTTCAAACAATTCTGATTTGCCCTGAAAACGTGAATACAAGCTGCCCGGACGTAAATCCAGTGCCTGTTGAATATCACGCATACTGGTTGCCTGGTAACCTTTTTGCCAAAAAAGTTCGGTAGCTTTATCTAATAGCGTATTTGGTTCGTACATCGTTATTACTCAGTCTTTATTTAAACTATTTGAACAAATGTTCAAGTAAGGGGTTGAACAAGTGTTCAAGCAGCCCCATTATATTGTGGAACGCAACCTTTAGGAGATGCAAATGACAGATTTTACACTTTATGATGAAAGCAATGCCCCAGAGAAGTCAAAGCCGTTATTGAAAGAGTCGCAAAAAGCTTTTGGCATGATTCCAAACCTGCACGCTGTAATGGCCGAAGCCCCAACATTATTGGAAGGGTATCAGAAATTACACGAGCTGGCGCAGCAAACCTCGTTCAATAAAGAAGAATTAACAGTAGTTTGGCAAACAGTAAATGTTGAACATGATTGCCATTACTGTGTACCTGCCCATACGGGTATCGCGAAAAGCATGCAGGTAGATGACAATCTTATCCAGGAATTGCGCGACGATAAAACATTGTCTGATGCTAAACTCAATACACTGAAAAATACGGTTCTGGCATTAACCCGCGGACGCGGTAATGTTGAGCAAAGTGTTATTAATGAGTTTTTTGATGCCGGCTATGCGCAGCAGCAATTACTGGAGATTATTGTTATTCTGGCCCAAAAGGTAATGAGTAACTACACCAATCACCTGGCAGATACGCCGGTGGATGAACCGTTTAAAAAGTTTGCCTGGTCACGTGACTAGTACTAACGCCCGGTATTCTTGGAAAAAGCGCCTTTTGTTGGCGCTTTTTTATTGGCTGAACTACGAGATTTTATGCCACGGGAGTAAGGTGCAGCGTAACCCGATAACCCTGGGTTAGCCGTGCTACCGTATAATCCCACCCCAGCCGGGCGGTTAAGCGGTCGACCAGTTCCAGGCCCAGTCCATAACCTGTTTCCTGGGGCGCGCTTTCATCATTTTGCGCGCTACTATTTTCCACCACTATGGACAACTGCTGCTGATGCACGGTGACCGTACCACTTTGGGTATGCTGAAAAGCATTGCGAATAATATTTCCTAACACAATACGCAGTGCGGTGACCGGTAGCTGGGCGTGATAGCTATCGGTTTCCAGTTGCACCTTTACCTGTTTGCTGTTTAACAAGTAATTCAGTTCATGACATAGCTGGGTAATCAGCTGGCCCGGTTGAGTAGCCTGGTAATGTAGCGCGTCAGTTTGGGGCCGGCCTAACCACAATAGGGTTTCAGTCAGGTCGGTCATGGTATGCGAGGCATGACTGATACGCTGGATAACCCGTTGCCCCTTATCACCAGACACATCCGGCAAGCGATGCAGTAAATCCACACTGGAGCGAATCACGGCAATGGGCGTGCGTAGTTCGTGGCTGGCATGACTGACAAATTCTTTTTCCCGGTGTAGCACCTGACGGACATTTTGCAGACTGCCATGGGTGAGTCTGGCCAACTCATCCAGCTCTTTGTATCTGAACGGCGGTATAGGTAAGTCGAGTGTTTTTTCGTCCAGTTCGGCTGCCCAGTTTTTTAGTCGTTCCACCGGCCTGGCCACACTGCGCAT
This sequence comes from Alteromonas indica, assembly GCA_003056425.1. Classification (GTDB taxonomy): domain Bacteria; phylum Pseudomonadota; class Gammaproteobacteria; order Enterobacterales; family Alteromonadaceae; genus Alteromonas; species Alteromonas indica. The sequence goes on along the minus strand of PYVY01000003.1, from coordinate 270,853 downwards.
CAGGATCAGTAACATGCATGAGAATAATACCAGCGCGCCAAGACCTACCAATAGCGATACACCTTCATGGGAAATAGCGAATAGCCGGTCTTGTTTTATCCGCGGTGGGCGAAATACCTGGGCAACAAATTTCTCTTCGCCTTGTTCTGTGCGAAGCTTTACCACAAACAGCGCGCCCCGGGGACGAAAGAAAATAAAATCCCGGTCAACTTTTTTATGCAGCCGAAAGGGTTGCATTTGGTCGGCATCGAAGGTGCTGGTGATACTGTGTGGCAAATCTTGCCAGTCAGCCGCAATAATATAGTTAAGCACCTGTTTGGGTTCGCCGGATTTCACCTGGGTCTGAAGCCCGGCCGAAACCATCGTACCGCGTTGCATGCCATCCATGCCTTCAAAAAAATTATTCGCCGCCAACCACGATAATGCAGAAATTAATACAGTGCCCATGATTAGCAGGGCAGCCAGCACATAGCGTCGCAAGCTTAATTTAATACCATTAACCATGCTCACCAACCTGTAACAGTAGGCGGAAACCGGCGCCTGGCTGGGATACTACTGACACGCTGTCTTGTACCGACAGCGCTTTACGAAGATGATGCATGTGGACTTTAAGGCTATTACTGTCAGGCCGTTCATCCCCCCAAATAGCCTGTTCCAGTGAATCGCGGCTAACCGGCTGGGGCGTGGCGCGCAACAATTGTTCAAGGATGATCAGTACCGTAGGGCTCAGCTTAACCGGTTTTTCATTAATAAAAGCCTGCCGTTGCGTAACGTTCAGTGTCACCGGGCCGCTGGATAACTGTTTTATCTGCCCGCTGCGGCGCAATGCCAGTACCTGCACCCGGGCCACCAGCTCAGCCATGGCAAAAGGTTTCACCAGATAATCATCTGCGCCACGGGCAAAACCGGTTAGTTTGTCGTCCAGTTGATCCCGGGCAGTAAGCATTATTACCGGCGTATCGTTACCCTGTTCACGCAGGCGCTGGCATACCGATAAACCGTCCAGTTGCGGCAGGTTGATATCCAGTATCACTACGCCGTAGCAGCCAGATTGCAATAACTGAAGGGCGGCCATGCCATTGCTGGCATGATCGCAATACAGCTCCTCCAGCTCCAGATAATCAATAATATTACCCGCCAGGTCGGGATCATCTTCAACCAGCAGTAGGTTGGTCATGGGGTTCTCCAGTGTTCGCCCGGTTACGTTGGCGTAACTTACCAAGTAGGTGACGGATATCTTCGTTTATAAGTAATAGCGCCGGAATAAGCAATAAGGTAATACCGGTGGCAAACAGAATACCATAACCGAGCGAGGCCGCAGCCGGGATCAAAAATTGGGCTTGTTTTGAGGTTTCGCCCAGGATGGGGTAAAGCCCGGCAAAGGTCGTCACTGAGGTGAGTAATACCGCCCGTAATCGGCTGGTACAGGCTTCCAGAATGGCCTCGTGGATCGCCACATTGGCCCGGCGCAGGCTGTTATACCGGGAAACCAGTAGTAACGAGTCGTTCACTACGACGCCGCTGAGGGCAAGAATTCCATTCAAAGACAACAGGCTTAGCATAAGCCCATTACTCCAGTGACCCAAAATAGCACCGACAATGCCAAAGGGGATGGCAGTCATAATGATCAGGGGCTGAATATACGATTTTAACGGAATCGCGAGCAGCGCATAGATTCCTATCAGCGCAAGAATAAACACGGTTTGCATTGAGCTCTGGGTTTCTTCCTGTTGTTCTGCTTCGCCAGCAAAATGCACGGATAAGTCGGAATACTGCCGGGTTAATATCGGCACCAGCTCGCTATTAAGTTTGCTAACCAGTTCGGTTGACGTGATGCTATCACTTTGCACCGAAGCGGCAATGGTAAGGGCGCGAAGGCCATCAATTCGTGTGATTTGCTTTTGCTGAGTATCGGGAATAATTTGCGCTATATCGCTTAATGACACCACGGTGTTATCGGGAAGCCGTACGCGGGCAGTTAGGATATCTGCCGGGTTGGTACGATCTTCTTCAGGGTAGCGCACCCGCACCTTCACTTCGTTTTTATCACGCAGGTAGCGTTGTACGATCTCGCCCCCGAAAGCACGTAAAAGTTGCTGGGACAATGTTTGGGTGTCCATGCCCAGCGCCCGGCCCTGAGGGGTCAGTTCGAAGCGCAACATTGCTTCTCCTGGGGTTAACGAGCTTTCGATGCTATGCACGCCATCAATGGCGGCTAGCGCGCTACGAAACTGACTTTCCGCAGCAATTAAGGTGTCATCACTAATGCTCTTTAGCTCTACCTGAAAAGCATTCACCATTTCCCTGCGGGATTGAATTTTAAGCTGCTTCACACCTTCGGGATTGCCCGCCAGTTGCCGCCACGTCGTGGCCAGTTCATCAAGTGTATAGGGCTTGTCACTAACCAGTTCGGCTACCAGGGAGCCAGCCTGATCGCCTGATGCTGCCACCTGTAAACTTTTGATCCCACTGCCAGTGGCAGCGTGTTCCTGCATAAGTTGTTTATCTGCCTGATTTACCGCATTTTCCAGGCGCAGCAAATTGGCCTGCGTTTGGCCAAAACTGGCATCAGAATGTAGCGTCATCGATGCTTCCACCGTGTCGCCCGGCATACTGGGAAAGAAGCCCACTCGTACAGCGCCAGACATAGGCATACTAAGCACTAGAATAAGTAAAGTGATAAAGCCAGCCACCGCGGCATAGCGGTATAGCATCACTTTTTGCAAAACGGGCCGGTACAACCGGTCCCGCACCCAGCTTAATCCACTGTCGGCTTTATTTTGAATATTCCCCCAGATACCGGCAATACCTTTACCTGGTTTACGATGTGTCGGTAAATGGGCTAGATGCGCTGGAAGAATCAGTTTGGACTCCACCACCGACAATAGCAGACATAAGGTGACAATAGTGCCAAACTGGGAATACAGCTTGCCTAAGTTGCCTTCTACATTCGACAGGGCGAAAAAAGTCGCTACGGTAGTAAGCACACCAAACAGGGTAGGTATGGCCACGCGCATAGTGCCCCGCACGGTATTGCCCAGGGTATCGCCAAACCGTTGACGGGTATCATAAATACTCTCTCCGACGACCACCGCATCGTCTACTACAATCCCCAGCGCCATAATAAACCCAAAGGTGGTCATTTCGTTGATGGTCATGCCGGTGAAATCATCGGTCATAAAAAACAGGGTGCCGAAAAAGATGAAAGGTAAGCCGGCCGCGACCCAAAACGCCACGCGCAGATTTAAAAATAGCGCCAGCGTTACAAATACCAATACGATGCCGGTCATCGCATTACTGGTAAGCAGGGTTAACCGCTCTGTAATCAATGTACTTTTGTCGTACCAGGTTTCCAGTTCGACGCCATCCGGTAATAGCCCTTCTTCGTGCCATTGCTGCACTACGGCGTTGGCCTGTTCGACCATTTTTACTACGTCGCCGTTCTCGTCCATTACCAGTTGAATGCCATAACCGTTGCTGCCGTTGTAACGCGACAAACTAAAGGCATCGTCGGCGAAAATGTCGGTAACATTAGCCACATCGCCAATAGTTAAATAGGTCCCCGCCGTATTGGTGAGTAAAGGAATATTGGCGAAATCTTTGGCGTAGTAAGCTTGCTCTGAGGCTTTCAGGCGAATGACCTTTTGCTCGTTTCGCAGGGAAGTGGTTAAGGCAGTAGCCGACTCTTGGTTTATGGCCTGCGACACGTCAGACAGAGTCAGGTTATACGCTTGCAGACGCGCTTCATCGATTTCCACCGATATCATAGGATCGGTGAAGTGAGGCGTACTGACTTCGCGGATCCCGGTTTGCGCTAACAAGTCCCGCTCCAGGCTTTCGCCCAGCTTTTGCAAGGTCGCATGATTGGTATCACCATACAGCTGAACCCAGATCACATGTTCTTGTCGGCGGCCTTTACTGATAACCGGATTTTCCGCATCCGAAGGAAAGTTGTAAATGCTGTCTACCTGAGTTTTAACGTCCGTCAGTAAGGTGTCTAAGTCATAGTCGCTTTCTTTTTCTACCTGCACTGTGGCGCCGTTAGCGGATGAGGTTGAGGTAATGCGTTTAATCCCGGGTACCGCCTCAAGCGCGTTTTCAATATTAATCGCGATGCCTTCTTCAGCCTGCTTAGCGTCACCGCTGTCATAGGTCATCGAGATGGTTACAAAACGTGGCTCCATGGCAGGAAAAGCTTCTTTACGAATATCAGTAAGCGAGGCGATGCCCAGAATAATCATGCCGAGCATAAGTAAATTAGCCGCCACTGGGTTACGCGCAAACCATGCAATAATGCCAGTTTGGTTAGTTTCCATTTACGCTCTCCTCAACGGGGGTTACCCGCATGTTGGGTAAATAGTTGTTCAGCGGCCTGGCTACAATGCGCAGGCCGGTAGGGGCTGAGTGAGCCGCGGCAGATTGCCCATCGGGCAGGTTTTCCAACGGCTGAATATAGGCGGCGTCACCGCGTTGAAAAAGTACCGTGGGGGAAAACTTCGCCAACGTGTTGTCAGGCTTTACATACCAGACTTCCTGTTGCTGCGAGATAGCGGTGGCGGGAATACGCCATACTTGCGGCCAGGTTTTTCCCGCGATCGTAGCTTCTACATAGGTACCAAAATACAGCGGTGATGCTTGGCTCAGGGGCTGCGCTAGGGTAATGATTACGCTGCGCTGGCGTGTATCACTGGCAAGTGTTTGTTCTACCCGATGAATGCTTCCCTGCCAGGTAGCCGAATGCTGCATATCAGTAAGGGTGGCAGTCCATGGGCTGTCTGCCAGGGTGTCTACGCCGGGTAAGCTTTGCCATTGTTGGGCCGACAACGCCACCGCTACCTGAGCGGTATGGGTGGAATATAAAGTAGCAATGGGGGAACCGGTTTGCACAAAACTACCTGGCTGAATATCCCGGCTAACTACTACCGCATCAAAAGGAGCGGTGATTTGGGTATATTGCAAGTCGCGGCGGGCGCTTGCTAAGGTCGCCTGGGCTTGCTCTAAATTGGCGGTAGCCGCTGCCAACTGCGGAGCACGTAAAACCAAAGCCGAAGCCGGTTCGCCTGTAAGCCCGGAGCGACGCCATTCATCGGCAGCTTGGTCGCCCTGCAGGCGCTCCTCTTCCAGCGCTACAATAGCTTCTTCTACCCCAGCTTTTGCAATCGCTACTGCCTGCACATAATCGGTATCATCAAGCTGGGCAATCACTTCGCCTTTTTGTACAAAGCGACCCGTTAAAAAGTTATCAGACAATGCTTGTATTTGCCCGCTCACCTGGGCAGTAAGAGATAAATTAAACAGCGGCTGCACCTCCCCATAACCGGTAACAGAGGCCTGGTGCGGCTGGACACTTACCATGATGACACCCACCTCGGGTGCAGTGCTTTGACGCTTCGCGTTGCCTGCTTGGGTACCCCCGGGTCGGCGTTGCTGCGCCTCATTATCGGCCGGTAACGTTGGCTCGCCAGCGCGGGCAACCTTGGGCTGGGCTCGAACAGCCGATTTATCTGCGTCAACCGGCTTTTGGGGCACCGCATCGGCACTGACTGCAGCCTGTCGGGGTGGGCCGGGGGGCGAAAACTGGTTGGTTAAAAACAGCACAGCCGCCACCATTGCTGCGCACGCAGTCAGGGTGACAAGAAACGTTTTTTGTCGTGGTGTCATGACGATACTCCCAGGCCCAGAGCCTGACCTAAATTAATTCTATTGGATAACTGGTTGCGTTGTAGCTGAACTAGCTGCGCCTGAAGATCGAAGCGGGTTTGATAGACCGACAATAAGTCAAGAATATCTACCAATCCCTGCCGGTACTGATTGGCGTAACTTTGGGCGCTACGGGTGGCATTCGCCAGGGCCTGGCGTAAATGGTTTTGGCGTACACTAAGGCTTTGCTCAAGGCTGAGGGTGTCTTCTACCTCTTGTACGGCGTTTAGCAATGTTTCCTGATAAACCCACCAACTATTCACCGTATCCAGTTCGGCTATCTGCGCATTGGCTTTAAGTTTTCCGCCTTGGAAGAGGGGCGCAGTAAGAGACCCTAACAGTGTCCATACCGGATCCTTTAGCAAAGCAGCACTGGGACTTAAACCTTCATCAGATAACGCGCCGCTGATATTAAGTGAAGGAAGCAGTGCTTTATAAGCTGCTTGCTGGGTGGATTCCGTGCTGAGCAGGCTTTGGTAGGCGCTTATTAAGTCAGGCCGTTGAGCCAGGTTTTGTTGCGACATTCCGGGTAAGGGGGCAACCACTTCGGGAAAGGTCTGAGCGGTAACTAAAGCGTCCAGATCTGGCTGGGGGCGGCCTATCAGAACGGCTAGATTACGTTGTGCAGTTTGCAGGTTGTTTTGATATTCAGCAAGGTTCGCTTGAGAGGTTGCACTGCTGGTACGGGCTGTGTCCAAGTCGTTAAGGCTACCCAGGCCATTGCGATAGCGGGTTAAAATAATCGACTCGCTATTTTGCAACACCTCTAAACGTTGCCGCTCAATGGCGATTAACTGCTGTTGGGCAATCACTTCTAAATAGCCCTGGATAACACTGGCTGCCAGCGTATTCTGCGCTGCCAGATAATCTGCTGCACTGGCTTGGGCAGCAAAACTGGCGGCATCTGTGCTATCTGCCAGCTTTTGCCATAAATCCAACTCCCAGCTGACGGTGATATCTGTGGTATACCGAGTTTGCGAGGCTTCAGCATTGACGCCCTGAAAAGTCGCCGAGACCTGTGGGAGCTGATCTGCACCTACGCTAGTTTGCCTTAAGCGAGCTTGCTGTAGGGTGATCAGGGTTTGCTGTACCCCGGGGTTATTGGCCAAGGCTTCTGCAATCAAATCGGATACGACGGGTAAGTCAATCAGCTCGACCAGGGTTTGTGCCGCGACCCCTTGTTCTGGCGTCTGCGACCATGGCTTTAGTTCCGTGAGCGTTTGCTCGCTACGCTTACTGTAGGTTGTGTCAGGCAGGCTGCTGCAGCCCACTAATACGGCGGCAACACTCAGCGCAAATAGAGAAGAGAAAACCTTCATATACTGCTCTTATCAAACATAATGATGACAGCATAATAAAGGTGCGGTTAAAGCAGGGTTAAAGCGCTAAACCGGGAGCATAAAAAAACACAAAAAAAAGCCACCCGCCGCAAGGCGTAGTGGCTTTTTACTGACTAAAGGTAGACAGGGTAGAGGTTAACCTTCGGTTTACCAGATGCCCTTTTCAGATTTGCCCTGAATCTGGCAATCACCATTAGCATATTCGGGCCGCTCGCCCCGATCCATTTTGGTGAAATAATCTCGGCATACAGAAACAATTGTGGGAGTTAACCACACAATAGCAATGATATTAATAACCGACATTAATCCAAGGGCCATATCGGCCATCGCCCAAACGGTAGGTAATGCGGCCATAGAACCCCATAAAATCATAGCCAGATACCCTACGGTATAGACCAATCGGCCCGGTTTGTTATCAAGCTTAAAGATGTGCAGGTTACTTTCGCCATACGCATAATTTGCCACCACGGAGGTAAACGCAAAAAGACATATTGCCGCAGAGATAAAGTCTGTTCCTGAGGCCCCCAGATGTATACTCAGTGCTTCCTGAGTCAGGCCAATTCCGCCCATGCCTTCGGCTGCGTTTTCTTTACCCGCCAGCAAGATGATAAATGCCGTACAGGTACATAAAATCATAGTGTCGAAAAACACCCCGAGCATTTGTACGTAGCCTTGCGATACCGGATGGTTTGGGTTAGGCGCTGCTCCAGCGGCGGCGTGAGGCACACTACCTGAGCCCGCTTCATTGGAATACAGCCCGCGCTGAATACCATTTTTGATAGCCGCACCCAGTGCTCCCGCGCCAGCTTCCTCTAACCCAAAGGCAGAATTAATGATATGCATAATCATGCCAGGCAACTCGGATGCATTGGTAAACGTTACGAATAAGGCCACCAGAATATAGCCTACGCCCATGAAGGGAACCGCCAGCTCGGCAAAACGGGCGATACCCCGTAAGCCTCCCACCACTATCATTGCCGCTAAGCCGATAATCGCCAACCCACTATAAAGAGTAGGAATTGCGTAGGCATTTTCCAAAGCATCGGTAATGGTATTGGCCTGCACAGCGCTGAATATAAAGCCGTAACCCAGGAACAGGCACAACGAAAAGGCAATGGCTAACCAGGTTTTATTCAGCCCCTGCTTTATATAGTAGGCAGGGCCGCCGCGAAACTCGCCATTGTCGTCTTTTACTTTATACAACTGGCCTAACACACTTTCGGCAAAACCTGTGGCCATACCGATAAGGGCGATCATCCACATCCAGAAAACGGCACCGGCCCCACCCAGGGAAATGGCTACCGCCACCCCGGCAAGATTGCCGGTTCCTACGCGGGCAGACAAGCTGGTACACAGCGCTTGAAAGGAACTGATGCCTTCGGTGGTGGCGGTGGTGCTGCCTTTCATAATAGAAAACATATGTCCGAAATGACGGATTTGGACACCGCGTAGTTTCCAGGTAAACCAGATACCACAGAAAACCAGCATATAGATAAGCAGGGGGCCGGTGGCGAAATCAACATTCCCAAGTACCGGGAGTTGCTGGTTGAAGGCCAGACCATCTCCCCACAGCACGTTGTTCACGGCTGCGACAATTTTATCAATCACTTATGTTCCCTTGGATAAATTTTTTAATGGCTGGCTATCTTACCATGTGAGGTTTAAACCGTAAGTAGCCCGATAATGTTTAGTGCGTAGTTATGCAGTTAAATGTCATAACTTGTCTGGGGTAGTTACGGGAGTAGAGCAAAATGGGAGCAGCGGAGAAGGAGAAAAAAAGGAATGGCTGGGGTAGCTGGACTCGAACCAACGAATAACGGGATCAAAACCCGCTGCCTTACCAACTTGGCTATACCCCAACAACAAAGGGCGTATTAGCAGGGCGCTAATACCTATCTTAAATAAAAATGGTGGCTACGGCGAGATTCGAACTTGCGACCCCATCATTATGAGTGATGTGCTCTAACCAACTGAGCTACGTAGCCAAATTTTTATAAAGACAAAAAAACCGGTCAAGCGGACCGGTTTTCGGATATGGCTGGGGTAGCTGGACTCGAACCAACGAATAACGGGATCAAAACCCGCTGCCTTACCAACTTGGCTATACCCCAGTTGATAACCACGCAGCGACTGCGCAATTACTTAGAAAAATGGCTGGGGTAGCTGGACTCGAACCAACGAATAACGGGATCAAAACCCGCTGCCTTACCAACTTGGCTATACCCCAACATGGTGCGGAAGGAGAGACTTGAACTCTCACGCCGTGAAGCACTGGAACCTAAATCCAGCGTGTCTACCAATTCCACCACTCCCGCACTGTTGAAACTTCTTAAATGAAAAGATAAAAAGTGGTGGCTACGGCGAGATTCGAACTTGCGACCCCATCATTATGAGTGATGTGCTCTAACCAACTGAGCTACGTAGCCTTACGTTTTTTCTCTTCCCCTTCAGGAAGTGGCGCGTATTATGCGAATATGAGTGGTGTCCGTCAACCCCTTTTTTACTAACTTTTTCTAAATGCTCACATTGTGTACTGAAATGCGGATATTCCCCGCACTATGGTGGAAAAGTCGCCAGATTTCAGTGCAATTCGCCGCAGTTATTCTCTGTTCTGGCCAAGGAGGCTGAAGCTTCAATACTCACGAACTTCTGTCATATAATAGCAAATATCGATTGGCCGTGGAGCCAGTGCATCATCAACAAAGAATGCATTGTTCAGTAAGCGGCCCTGCGCTACCTTTTTTTGATAAGCAGAATGGCCGGGTAACTGAACTTTGAACTGACGCCGTTTTGCTACGGGTAACTCGCTACCGAGATTAGCAAAAATTAACTCGCTGTTCTCCTCAAAGTCGTTGATCATTCCGTTATTCTCGAGGTTGCCACGGGGCAGTTTTTGCAGCGTATCCATGCCGGCTACCACCCGACCAAAAACACTCATGTTGCGGTCTAAATGGCGGGGCGCCTGACCCATCACCACGAAAAAGTCGGTGGTAGCGGTATCTTTTTTGTTGTCTCTGGCCATAGCCACCATACCAGGACAATGCGTTAGCCAATAACGTTGTCGGTCGGGGGTAGTGCCAGCTGGAAAGCCATTGATGAACCCGGCTACCGGAGCGAAGGGAGCCGGACGTTCTACCTCGTAGAATCCTTCAACATCGTTTGCTGTAAACTCGGCGGGTAGGGGGGAGGTGGAGGCGTTTTTTCGGTGCGTATTGTTAGCCCCGGCCTGGGCGACGAAACCTTCAACCACCCGATAGAAATAACGATTATTGTAAAAGCCGGTTTGTACCAGGTTTTTAAACCGGGCCACGTGCTGGGGCGCAATGGAATCGGTCAGTGCAATCACCACCTGTCCATGGGCAGTTTGCAAATAAACCAAATCTTTTTGGGGTATATCGTACCAAAAACTCGCATCCGCAGGGTTCTCTGCTACCGTATCAAACGAAAGGCTGCCGATAAAAACTAAAATAATCAACGCAAAGGAAGCGCGATGGTATTGCATGTGGTGATTCCTGTTTGAAAAAAGCAGATAAGTAAAACGTTGCTATACATACCGCGGCCGTGCACAGTGAAAATGCCATGCGGCCCAGCTTAATGCAGCAGGTATTATCTATGGTATTTACTCCCCATACAAACACCTTGCCAGTTTGCGCGCAAGAAACTACGTAGAAGACACCGCCCGCCAATGTTGAACACAGTTTGTATTGTTGCCGCCGGGATAGTAAGCCCTTCGATAGGTAGCCATCTTAATAGACACCCACTCACCTCAATAGACACCCAAGGCATGTTTTGTCTCAGAGTCGTAGCGGTAGACACCCACCAGTTCTGTTTGTCTTGGCTCGGTATTCGCGACTCGTTTAAAACCCTTAGAATAGCGCTGGGTTAAAACGGCTAGCCGCCGATCAGTTGACTCTAGTACATGTCAATAGACACCCACTGTTTGATAAGAGATGAACCGAGATCGCGCTCGTATTTATGTGAGGAGTGCATTGGAATAGCCTATAGCGGTTAAGCATCTAGCAACCGCTATCTGCATCTCAATAGACACCCAAGGCATCTCAATAGACACCCACCGCATGTTTTGCCTCAGAGTCGTAGCGGTAGACACCCACCACCTCTGTTTGTCTTGGCTCGGTATTCGCCACTCGTTTAAAACCCTTAGAATAGCGCTGGGTTAAACGGCTAGCCGCCGATCAGTTGACTCTAGTACATCTCAATAGACACCCACCGCATGTTTTGCCTCAGAGTCGTAGCGGTAGAGACCCACCAGCTCTGTTTGTCTTGGCTCGGTATTCGCCACTCGTTTAAACCCTCAGAATAGCGCTGGGTTAAACGGCTAGCCGCCGGTCAGTTGACTCTAGTACATCTCAATAGACACCCACGGCATGTTTTGCCTCAGAGTCGTAGCGGTAGAGGCCCACCAGCTCTGTTTGTCTTGGCTCGGTATTCGCCACTCGTTTAGAACCCTTAGAGCATCTTAATAGACACCCACTCATCTCAATAGACACCCACGGCATATTTTGCCTCAGAGTCGTAGCGGTAGACACCTACCAGTTCTGTTTGTCTTGGCTCGGTATTCGCCACTCGTTTAAAACCCTCAGAATAGCGCTGGGTTAAACGGCTAGCCGCCGATCAGTTGACTCTAGTACATCTCAATAGACACCCACCGTTCGATAAGAGATGAACCGAGATCGCGCTCGTTTTTATGTGAGGAGTGCATTGGAATAGCCTATAGCGGTTAAGCATCTAGCAACCGCTATCTGCATCTCAATAGACACCCAAGGCATCTCAATAGACGCCCACGGCATGTTTTGCCTCAGAGTCGTAGCGGTAGACACCCACCAGCTCTGTTTGTCTTGGCTCGGTATTCGCCACTCATTTAAACCCTTAGGATAGCGCTGGGTTAAACAGCCAGCCGCAGAGCACTTGATTCAAGGGCCTATTGTATTAATAGACACCCACCGTACATCTCAATAGACACCCACCGCATGTTTTGCCTCAGAGTCGTAGCGGTAGAGACCCACCAGCTCTGTTTGTCTTGGCTCGGCATTCGCCACTCATTTAAAACCCTTAGAGCATCTTAATAGACACCCACTCATCTCAATAGACACCCACGGCATGTTTTGCCTCAGAGTCGTAGCGGTAGACACCCACCAGTTCTGTTTGTCTTGGCTCGGTATTCGCGACTCGTTTAAAACCCTCAGAATAGCGCTGGGTTAAACGGCTAGCCGCCGATCAGTTGACTCTAGTACATCTCAATAGACACCCACCGTTCGATAAGAGATGAACCGAGATCGCGCTCGTATTTATGTGAGGAGTGCATTGGAATAGCCTATAGCGGATAAGCATCTAGCAACCGCTATCTGTATACAGTGCAAAGGAACCATTCCTTTTTCAGTATTATATAAATACGTTGTTTTGATTCGTTGTCTATATGTTGTAGTGCCGTAGATATCACTGCGGGGCAACGGGCACTAATGAAGGATTAGCCACTGTCTATAAGTGTTTTTCAAAAAAACAAAACATAAAATCATTAATGAGAAGTTAATAAAATGTATAAAAATTATTCGCTGTTTTTGTAATCCTACTTTCAGTGGCGGCCTGAATGACCGGGGGACGGGTAGGTGAGCTACTGTCTAGCAAACCTATTAATCAGGAAATAACAAAAATGAAAGCGAATATATGTGCCAGCTTGTTGCTTACCGCAGTAATTACTTTACCAGCATTTGGAGCGCCTATTACAAACGGCGATTTTGACTCATGTACCTTTGATGGATGGCAAAAAGACACGGATGGATGGGGTGATATCTCTGTTGGGCAGGACTTTGTGGTAACCAATGCAGCGGGAAATTGTGCAGGCACTTTACAAATAGACGGTACAGAAACCGAAGCTTTCTTTGCAAACACGCTGTTTCAATCTATCGACATCGGCTCAGCGCCCTCTTTATCATTTGATATTACTATTGATTCCTTATTAAACAGCAGTGCAAGCGGTTTTATCGCCGATTATTTCGTGGTCGCTTTTGGCGATGGAAGCGGAGCGTTTTATAACGCCGATGGGCAATTGGGAACGATTATCGAGCAGCAGATAAATGGTCTCGCCAGCTTTTCATTGAATATTATGCTAAGTGAAGCGCTTAGAAGTATGGCCAATCTTACATTAGAGTTTCAATTACTGCCGGGCGTAGGTATTGATGGTTTTACCGATGGCGGATTATCATCATTGACTGTAGACAACGTAGCGTTGAATACCTTCAATGTTACCGCTCCCACCACGCTATTTCTGATCAGCAGTGGCTTATTAGCATTGTCGCTTCGGCGCAGAAAAAACAGCAGAGGTGATGTATGAAACTTTTAACAGGTTTAACAGCAGCCGTAGTTTATGCGTCTACAACCAGCGTGGGCTGGGCTGGGTGGGTGTCTATAGAAGATAGTGTCGCGACCTCCCAGTCTCGCGCTGTATTTGATAGGGTTAACCGTGCATATATCTCTACCGTTTCAATCACCAATGCAACAGAGCAGCCGCTTACCGGGCCATTTCGCGTCCTTGTAACGCAAAATAATATCCCTGCTTCATCTCCCGATGGCTATACCTATACAGATGCGCCTTACTGGTTAGTAGCCGCTGCAACGTTAGCGCCTGGGGAAACCATTTCTAAGGCAATACCGTTTGAATTACAGCGCCAACAATTATCGTATCAAACAACGGTTCAGCAGGATAACCCTGGTGTAGGGATATATGCAGAAGCCGAGGGCGGCGCTGATGCGCAATTACGTCACCTCGGGGAGGCGTTTTTACTTACCCAGGGCGCTACAGGATATGTATCGATAGCGTCTACACAGGCCGAGCCGCCACAAGACGACAGTAGAGTGGGGGAACTAGCCGTTTATTTCCCACGCCCCGGCCAATACAACTTATACGCAAGGGTGCGGGTAGGGCCGGAAGGTGCCAACGATGATAGCTTATTTATCAATACCAGGCTGAATACGGAACAAGAATGGACCCTGGTAAATAGTATTGGGGGCTATGCCGCGCCTGGCGAACCAGGCTATCAAAAAGATGAAATCGTCGCTGGATTGGGTTCGGCACTGACAGAATCATTTATGTGGACGCGCATGGTAGACACCCAATATACGGTAGAGGTAGCTGGCGAACACATTTTTCGTTATGCAGGACGTGAAGATGGTTTAGATATAGACAAATTTGTATTTGCGCCAGCGGAGCTAACCTATACTGTTGATGAACTTGAACAAGGCCGACCTGGTACTTTGGTGCCGCCGCCCGCCCCTTATGTCCCCGAGGGTCCCCCTCTTGCACAAGGCCTATCGAAATTTTTAGGTGGAGTGTGTTGTGGCCGTCAGCGGCCCAATTTTGAAGCGTACTGGAACCAGGTAACGCCTGAAAATGCCGGTAAATGGGGAAGTGTCGAAGCCGTTCGCGATGAATACAATTGGACTGAGTTGGATGAAGCTTACAATCTCGCCAAAAATAACAACTACGTTTATAAGCATCATGTGCTGGTTTGGGGAAATCAGCAGCCTTCGTGGATTTCAACACTACCGGCAGAGGAACAGCTTGAAGAAATAACCGAATGGTTTAACGAGGTAAATAACCGCTATCCTAGTATTGATTATATAGAGGTAGTGAATGAATTTGACAATGATCCACCCGATAGTGCCAATAATGGCCCAGGTTATATTGACGCCTTACGGTTGGCCAATCCTCAAATGACGCAAGAGTTAACGCAGCAGTTCCTAAACGCAGGGATGACACCCACAGAGGCGCAAAATAAAGCAGCGCAATACGATTGGATTATAAATAGCTTTCAGTTAGCCAGAGATATATTTCCTGCTCATACCAAACTGATGTTTAACGAATATAACGTTGTTAATTCTACTACCCGAACCGCAAAAATGGTGGAGCTGGCCAATCTTTTGAATGCCAGAGGGTTAATTGATGCTGTAGGGTTTCAAGGCCACGCATTTTCCACTACCGGGCCCCTCGAGACAATAAAAACTAATATTGATACGCTGGCCGAGCAAACCGGATTGGATCTATACCTTACAGAGCTAGATATAGACGGGACAGACGAACTTACTCAGCTGTTGGAATACCAACGTCTATTTCCGGTGTTTTGGGAGCATCCTGCAATACAGGGAGTAACTATGTGGGGCTACCTGCCTGGCCACTGGCGAGAAGCGCAGGGCGCTATACTGGCCTACGAAAATGGCGCTGAGAAAGCAGCCCTGACCTGGTTACGCAGCTATGTGCGTAATGAAGCACCTTCTATCGACAATCCAGGGGCTCAGCAAATAGCGCCCGAGGCCACTATTGGCACACCCGTTGTCAATTTAGTATCCAGAAATGCACAAGGTAATTTACATGAGGAGCTAACATCGGTCACCTGGACAATATTAGGCGGCAACGAAGCGGGTTTATTTGAGCTAAATAGCCATACCGGCGAGATTGTTGTAAACGACGCCTTGCGCGCTGGAATTTACAATCTTTATATACAGATAGAAGAGTCAGGCTATACCAGCAAGGTGTTAACTTTGCCTATTGTTGTGCCAGGCGATGATATCGCGCCAACGGTTATTGAATATACCTTTGAGAATGACGCCGAAGGCTGGCGCGGCGATTATGGTACCGCCGCTTCAGTAGAATATAATGCTGACGCTAAGGCCGCAGTATTGCTTCCAGACTGGACTGATAACCCGACTGAACAGGTTTATATAAAAGAGATAAGTCTTAGTGACCTGACAGACGCCGATCTTGAGTACAGCGTAAGTGTCAGTATGGCTCAAGTGCAGGGTGGACTGACCGTGCAACCCTTTGTACAAACCGGTGCGCCGAGTTATGCCAGATTATACGGCGAGGCCGTAGCGGTAAATGATGGCCTTAATACTCTCAGTTTTGCGCCAGTAGATGATGGTTCCGGCAATCTGGAAATTATTGAACGTTTGGGTCTTCAGTTAAACGGTCCGCTTGCCAGTGGCCAATCGGATGCCGTTTTGCTAACGCACGTATCACTGACTTTGCCGGTGGTGATACCACCGACAAATCTGGTTTACGATTTTGCATCTGATGTGCAGGGGTTAAGGGCCGATTATGGAACAAATGCGGCGGTGGACTATGATGCGGGCCTGCAGGCGGCAATATTGCTACCTTCGCCGGACGCCAGCTCACACAACTATATTATGCAAATTAGTGCGACGGACTTTAACGATGCTCAGGTTGAAATTACGTTGAACAGTGGCGCCGATATAGCAAGTACAGCACTGACCGCCCAAGCTTACGTGCAGACGGGAGCGCCCGATTATACAAGGGTTTACGGAACAATAGAGCCCGTCATTGCAGGCAGCCAAACCCTGGTCTTCGTACCTGAAAATGAAGCGAGCCTGGGGATGATTGAACGTATCGCAATACAACTTAACGGTACGTTTTCAGGCAGTTCAGGGCAAACGGTAAAGGTTGAACGCATAGCGGTAACATTCTAAATAGCTAAGTTTAATATGCGAAAAACCCTGCAGTTGCAGGGTTTTTTTGTTATTAATAAAAGCAATCTGAACGTTAGCACAGCTGTAAAAAAAGTAAGCATCGGTAATGATATACCCATAAACTATCGTTACGCAGGCTTGCCATGCCCCGTGCCCGAAAAACTCAAATCGATCTTGAAGCTACCCCTTATTACCACTGCGTATCGCGCTGTGTAAGGCGAGCGTATTTATGTGGTGTAGACAGATTTACCAAACAAAGCTATGAACATCGACGCCAATGGGTAGAGCAACGCTTGTATTTTTTAGCCAGTATTTTCGCTATCGACTTGTGTGCATATGCGGTAATGAATAATCATACCCATATTGTATTGCGAATAGATAGCAGGTGCGCTGACAAGTGGACAGAACAGGAAGTACTTAGACGATGGCATTCGTTACATCGTGGAACTTGTTTAACGCGACGCTACCATACATCTTCGCCCACATTTACATCGAGTGAGTTAACCACTTTAAAAGATACTATTGCAGTATACCGACAACGTCTTCAAGACATAAGTTGGTTCATGCGCGAACTGAACGAATACATAGCGCGTAAGGCAAACAAAGAAGATGAGTGTACAGGGCGCTTTTGGGAAGGCCGTTTTAAATCTCAGGCATTATTAGATGATGCAGCGTTACTAGCCTGTATGGTTTATGTTGACCTGAATCCCGTAAGGGCCGGCATGGCACATTCACCTGAAGAGGCGCAATACACCAGTGTACGCAGAAGAAAGCGGGCTGCCGTTAATCGCTCAGTGCAACCTTCAGGATTAATGCCATTTACCTCAGCGGGGAATCATAATTTTGGCGAATCACTACCCTTTGATGTATCTGATTATTTAAGCCTGGTCGAGTGTAGTGCAAAACGAATAAGTGGTAATTTATTAAGTCAGCCGAAGGCAAACATTGTACCTATGCTTAGAAAAGTAAGGGTGTCCTTTGACAGTATAATCAACCTTAGCCAGCATTTTGAACGCGCCTGTAAGGGGGCCGCCCATAGAGGCAAACTTAAGGTTGTCGAGAATAAATAAACTCACAGTACAGACTGCTTTTTTAGCGGTAAATTCTGCAAAAATTAAGTTAAACCACGCTCTATAAATTCCCTAGCTAGCCTCAATTCCAGCCTTCTTCCCTGGAGGAGAATAAAATGTCTAGGTGGGTAGTTAGCCCCATGCCTTATATTACAAAAATAAGCAACGAGTATCCTTACGCAATTCATCAATCGCTGTTTCAGCATTTTTAGCAGGCAATAGGATAGATGCCATCATGATCATGCAGCGTCGGCACAAGCTGGAAGCCTGCGAGCGGAGCTAAAAGCTAACAAGACACGCACAGAGTGGTGGGTGTCTGCTATAGAATGCAATAGTGTAAGGAGGGGCCGTTAAGAGAGGGCCAAGAGAGGAAAATAGGACACGCATAGCCAGGTGGGTGTCTATGATAGGGATTGAAACATCTGAGAGCTTAAGTAGATGGATGTCTAAAAAATAGTAAATACAATGTAGCTACGGCTTACTTCTTAAATAAGGCGTTTTCCAGCTTTATTATTTATTAAACGCTAGACCTTCGATTTTTACAAATTGGTAAACTGACGAATTAAGTTGTGATAGACATGATGTAACCTATCAAGTTCGTCACGTGATGCCGTGCCGCTGACTATAAGTGACTGAATAACCTCGTCCAATTCATGCAAGCTAGCCCGCATAGCAGCATCACTTACCATACTTTGCATCCAGGTTATGGCCGCTAATCGTTGACCTTTTGTTACAGGATTGACCTTATGTAGACTGGATGAAGGATAAAGCACGGCGCTTCCCGCCGGTAGCTTAACGGTTTGCTCTCCAAAGCCTGTTTGAATTACCAGCTCCCCGCCGGTGTAATATTCCGGGTCGGACAAAAACACGGTCATCGACATATCACTGCGCATTACATCTGGCGTGCCGGGGATACGCATAATAGCAGCGTCGACATGGTAACCATATTTTTGATTTTCGCTATAACGATTAAAGCAGGGCGGGAAAATACGCTGCGGCAATGCCCCCGAAACAACCTTAGCGTGACTCCCCAATGTACTGAGTAATTGATTAGCCAACTGGCGTATTTCGGGCTGAGTAGCATCGGCCTGACCATTATTTTTAACCTGCGCCGCCATTCCTTTAGCGGTGGATGTCCCATCACTAAAAGGCGCGTTAGCAAGAGTTTTGCGATAGTGCTCAACCTCTTCCGGGCGGAGCAAATTATCAATAATGATCATGGCGCAGCGTAGTCCTTATATTATAAAGCTGATTTAAAATGCGTAGCTTACTGTTCCAGTCAGGCTTCTGCCATCGCCGATGTACATGAATGCGCCGGAACGGTAAGCCGCAGTCCAGTATTCTTCATCCAATACATTGCCAATATTAACCCGGAAAGTTAGCTTCTCGGATGCATAGTAGTTAGCAAACAAATTGACTACCTGATAACTGGGAACCACAATACTGTATTCCCCTGTCTCAGCGCTATAGCCCGCGGCGGTATCCGGCTGGCCACCATACATCTTTGACTGGTAGCTATAATCGCCGCCAAATGCGAATCGCTCATTAGGCTGGTATCGAAGTTGAAGGTAGAAGCTTTGGTCAGCAAAGTTGCTTAGTTCAAGGCCCACATTCGCCGTATCATAAGATTCGCGGATTTCAGAGTCCATTACTGCTGCTGATGCTTGGACGCTTAGTTTTTCAGTTATATCACCACTGATACCAAACTCAATCCCTTGCACGCGGTTTTCACCAGTATTCAGGGTACCCAGTGTAGAATAAGCGTCACCCACACTTTCGTGTACATCGCTCTTAGTAATACGAAATACTGCCGCATTCGCCATCAGCTTTTCATCGAACAGCATCCATTTAGTACCCAGTTCAATGTTTTCAACATGCTCTGGATCTGCCTGCGCTGCTTGCTCGGGTGTACCACATAACCCGCCATAGCCACAGTTAGCCCCTAAATCTGACTCGCCGCCATTAATATTAGTGGCAGTACTGTAAGATGCGTAAATATTGCCTGTTTCAGAAAGGGCATAAACCAAACCTAGGTGTCCATTGAAGAGGTCGTCAGAGAACGCATAAACCTCATCACCACTGCGCCCGGAAGTGGCATTGGTGTAATCGTAACTATCTGAACGAAGCCCGAAAAAAGCATCTAGGCTATCCGTTAATGCAACCGTATCCATCACATAAAAAGAATAAGTTTCAATGTCATACAGTGCATCAGCGTCAGCGCGCTGGTAACTACGATTAATCAGCCCGCCAATATTATCTATCAGGCTATTAGAGCCATCTGTAATACAATAGCCTTCAGAAACACCTCGACGGCCGCTCACTAAACAGTTGCCAGGGTTACCATTTTCTATTGCAAATGTACCGTTATCGACAGATTCATCAGTATATTCAAAACCAAAGACCAGCCGGTGGTCTAAACCCAGGAAGGGTGTATCCCAAAATAAATTAAATTGAGTGGTAACATAATCAACGTCCTGCCAGCCTTGATGAGTGCTCAAATTCAGTGTATCGACACCGGGGGCAGTGGGATCTGTATCCGCGCGCGTTGTGCCGCTCATGCCTGTAGTAATATATTCATTCTCAGTTTTACCAGCACGGGTTGCATTGTAAAACCGCAATGTGTCGCTTAATTCATATTCGGTGCGCAAGGTAAAAGTGGTTACTTCTGAATTCAAAAAGTCTTCGTCTTGCGCATAAACGGGGATATCTTCCAGTGGATGCCCGGTATCGCGGTTATAATAGCTTCCTAAATCTGGACGGTCTTGGGCGTCAAGGTAATAAACATCGCCAATAAAGGATAGTTTATCGGTGGGGTGTATCACGTAGGAAAGCTGAGCGCCGGTACGCTCTCTTTCAATATCCTCACGACCAGGTTTATCTTCGTCTGCGTACAAGCCATTGATTCGAACGGCGCTATCGGACGTCAGGGTTTTATTGTAATCCAAGGTAAAGCGGGTATGTTCATCTGTACCCGCGCTCGCATCTACCCGACCAAAATTATAGCTGGTCGATGCTTTTTTGGTGATGCTATTGACCGCCCCGCCGGATGAGCCTCGGCCAGCAAACGTAGCGCTTGGCCCTTTGGTTATCTCAACTCGCTCTGTAGCAAAGCTTTCCCGTGTAGTCATACCGGGATCACGCAGGCCGTCCACAAATACGTCGCTACGGGCTTCATGGCCGCGGATAATGTATCTGTCTCCGAATGCATTTCCGTTTTCACCCGTACCCAGGGTTACCCCGGCTTGAGCGGCAAGGATGTCTTTAAGATCTGTTTTACCACTTTCCTGAATTTGATCCTGTGTCAGGACACTTATTGTTTGCGGTGTGTCTACTAAATCGGCTAAACGACGAGGATCGCCGGATTTATCATAGCGGTAGATGGATTGTTGAATGCCGTGAATACGAATAAGCTCAATGGCATCATCATCCGGCATAGCACATTGCTCAGAATTACTCTCTTTACATTCGGCAGGCTCCTGAGCCCAGGCTGCGCCTTGACCAAATGCGAGGGCGGCGGCAATGGTATGCGCACCCATAGTTATTTTTTTGTTATTCATGTGTGTTCTCTGTATTGAAGCGACGCCAAAGTGTAGCTAAAAAATGACACGCTGTAAATACAAATGAGAATGGTTAACAACCGTATTCGTAGGAAGTGCATCCCATACGCTCAAGGAAGTGCGGTGAAGTGAGATAAGCATGTGTGTGGACACCCACCGCACCCATTCACTGTCGCTGTTGTATGGGTGTCTATGAAGAATGGTACTAGACACCCACCGGACGCATTCATTGTCGCTGCGTACGAGGGTTACGAAAAATAGTATGGATGTCTACGAAGAATGCTAGACACCCACCGGACGCATTCATTGTCGCTGCATACGAGGGCTACGAAAAATAGTCTGGATGTCTACGAAGAATGCTAGACACCCACCGGGCTCATTCATTGTTGCTGCGTACGGGGGTCTATGAAAAATAGTATGGATGTCTACGAAGAATAGTATGGATGTCTACGAAGAATACTAAACCCCTCGGTTATCCCCGCTGGCGTGTTTGAAGAAGGGCAGTCATGCATCCCTGGCTAACGTTGATTACAGGTAAGGGGGAGCCTTCAGACATATAAGAGGTTACAAAGGGCCTGCCTCTTCAAACTTATTTGTTATGGCTAGCTTACTCGGTAGTATTTTGATTTCCTTTATAAACAAAATACAAGGCTACTGCTAAGCAGAAAACAGCGGCCAACCGGTTGGGGGAAAACGGTAGCACTTCGTTGCCGAGCCAGCCATAGCTGTCAATTATCATACTCATGGTTAACTGGCCGAAAATAACGGCAACGGTCGCTACTGCCACGCCGATACGTTGAACAGCCAGCACCATTATTACAATGTAAGGTACTCCGCACATCGCACCTAATAATTGCCATTTGGGTACTTCCATAAGACTAACTGGCTGAACTGGTTCAAAGTAAAAAATGAGTAGCGCAGTAATTAACGCCCCTACAGAAAAGGTCAAAAACGCGCTTTTGAACACCCCAACTTTGTTACCGAGCTGGCCATTAACTGCCGCTTGTACGCTGAGTAAAGCCCCGCCAATAATGGCAAGTGATATCATTAATAATGTCATTTAACGTCCTCTAACCCAAACCAATAAGAACTAATGCTGCGACAATAAACAACAGCGCAATTACCCGATTCTTATCAATACGTCTTGATGTTGAGCCCAGCCATCCGAAATGATCAATAGCCAGACTATTTACTATCTGGCCAGCCAGAATACCTATCATAGTTAGTGCGATGCCAATTACCGGCGCAGTAACTGTAAGAATGATCACATAGACGGGCCCCAACACCCCGCCAGTAAGCTGCCAGCCAGGCTGCTTGAAAAATGAGGGGCTTTGGCGAGGGCTAAAAAACAACATTAGTAAAAAGGTCAGGGCAGCGCCTACACCAAAAATACTAAGCGTAGCCCATAGCTCACCAACTACATTTCCCAATGGCCCCAGAATTCCAGCTTCAACAGACAATCCCATGCCCGCTATGATAGTCAGCACAATAAGCACGATATGCATTAATACTCCTGATTAGTTTTGAAGGGCGCAGACTACCGGTTTCTATTAATATGAAAAACAGGATAATATGCATAAGTCTTTTGCAAAAGGTGCATTAATGAAGCTGCCATCGTCTATCGACATTCGTTCTTTATATTTCTTTGTCAATGTGTATGAAGCACGCAATTATACGGTCGTAGCGAGAAAGGAAGACGTATCGGCCTCAATGATTTCCCGAACAATCAGTCATCTCGAAGATGCGCTGGGTCATCAGTTATTTTACAGAAGCACCCGCGCTATAGCCCCTACGGAAGCTGGCCATGTATTTTATGAGTACGCTAATAACATTTTGGGCCAGTACACCCAGGCGCACGAGGTATTGCGCGATAAACAAAATGAGCCGCACGGGCTCGTAAGAATTAATGCACCAGTATTTTTTGGCCAGCGCCACATAGCACCATGGATAGGTGCCTTACTACGTAAATATCCAAAACTTCGAATTGAACTGTCCCAGACAGACAATTTCATTGACCCTCTACAAGATGGGGCAGATTTGTTATTTCGTATTGGTAGTATGTCTGACTCGACCATGCATGCTCGGGTATTTGGACATCAGTATTACCATCTAGCAGCCTCTGCCGCATACCTTGACAGGTACGGAACGCCACAAACACCCGCAGAGCTCGCTGGCCACCAGTGTTTAATATACAAAGGAGAGCAGGGCGCCAACCGTTGGTTTTTTAAACAGGAAAGTGAAGGCTGGCAGCAGTATCAGGTACCGGCCTTAATCACTTCCAACAATGCCGAAAGCTTATTAACCGCAGCCCTTGATGATGTGGGTATAGTTTTATTTCCCGATTGGTTAATAGGAGAACACCTTTACCACGGGCGTTTAATCAAATTACTTACAAACTATGCGCCGGCAATATCGACAAAACGCCAACAAATAGCGGCTATTTATCCCCATACCCGCTACCCCCCGCTAAATGTCAGAGTAGTGATAGATTATTTTGTACAGGTTTACGGCGCCCCGTTGTACTGGCAGTACAAATAAAAAAACCGCCCAATGGGGCGGTTTTCATTATTTAACAGTGTCTTACACGTTAAAGCGAAAGTGAATTACATCGCCATCTTTAACGATATATTCTTTACCTTCCAAACGCCATTTTCCGGCATCTTTAGCCCCTTGCTCACCGTTGTATTCAACAAAATGATCGTAGGCAACAACTTCTGCGCGAATAAAGCCTTTTTCAAAGTCAGTGTGTATTTTCCCTGCTGCCTGTGGCGCAGTTGAACCCTCTGGGAAAGTCCAGGCACGTACTTCTTTAACTCCGGCAGTGAAATAAGTCTGTAAGGTCAACAGGTTGTAGCCGGCTCGTATAACACGGTTAAGGCCTGGCTCTTCTAACCCCATATCCTGCATAAATTCTTCGCGCTCTTCGTCATCAAGCTCGGCAATTTCTGATTCAATGGCTGCACATACCGCTACAACGACCGCATTTTCGCTTTCCGCAATTTTCCGTACCTGGTCCAGGTAGGGATTATTATCAAAACCTTCTTCGTTCACATTGGCTATGTACATTGTCGGCTTTAAAGTCAGCATGTTCATGTAGCTGATAGCCGCATGCTCTTCTTTGCTCAACTCTAGCGACCGAAGTAACAGGCCTTCATCAAGATGGGGTTTTATTTTTTCCAGTACTTTAAGTTCGTACTTGGCTTCAGAATCACCGCCCTTGGCGCGTTTGGCCACACGCAGTAGCGCTTTTTCTGTTGTTTCCAGGTCCGACAGTGCTAATTCAGTATTGATAACATCAATATCATCCTGAGGGCTGACTTTGCCAGCTACATGCACTATGTTTTCATCTTCAAAACAACGTACTACATGACCAATAGCATCAGTCTCACGAATATTGGCCAGGAATTTATTGCCCAGACCTTCACCTTTAGAGGCACCTTCTACCAGCCCGGCGATATCTACGAATTCCATAGTCGTAGGAATAACGCGCTGAGGATTTACAATGCTGGCCAGTTTGTCCAAACGTAAGTCCGGCACAGGCACCACGCCAGTATTTGGCTCTATGGTACAAAAGGGAAAGTTTGCCGCTTCAATACCCGCTTTTGTTAGCGCGTTGAATAGCGTCGATTTACCTACGTTCGGCAGGCCGACGATGCCACATTTAAAACCCATGCTAGCCTCTTATCTCGGTTAGGTTATTTTGCGTCGGCTTTAAATGAATGAAGCCGGTTTTGAGCAGTTTTTAAATCTTTTTGCAGCAAGATATCGATACAGCGCACTGCTTCATCTATGGCACTGTCGATGGCTTCTTTTTCTGCTGCTGCTGGCTTGCCTAAAACATGGCCGGTCACCTTGGACTTGTGCCCAGGATGATCTATACCAATTCGCAAACGCAGGAAATTTTTATTGTTAGCCAATCTGGCTACTATATCTCGCACGCCATTTTGGCTGGAACTACCACCTATCTTAAACTTGGCCACGCCCGAAGGCAGATCGAGTTCATCAAATGCCACCAGAATTTGTTCAGGTTCAATACGATAGAAGTTCGCTAAGGTACCCACGGCCTGACCACTTTTATTCATAAACGTAGTAGGGTAGAGCAACCGAACATCCTGACCTGCAATAGTGATGCGGGCAGTTTTTCCGAAGAATTTGGACTCTGGGGTAAGTGAGGTGTTGTGACGTGCCGCCAGTTCTTCAAGGAACCAGGCTCCCGCATTATGGCGGGTATTTTCATATTCGGGGCCTGGATTACCCAGGCCCACGATAAGGCGAATATCAGCCAAGAGGATTATTCCTCTGTGCCAGCTTCTTCGCCTTCTGCATCTTCATCAGCCGCTGGAGCTTTAGGAGCAGGTTTAATAGTAACTACAGCCAGGTCATGATTTTCATCATCTTTGGCCAGCTCTACAGAGCTAACACCAGCTGGTAGTTTGATGTCTGAAAGGTGAAGGGTAGAACCCATTTCCAGACCTTTCATGTCAACTTCGATGTATTCAGGCAGGTCTTTAGGCAGACAGGTGATTTCGATCTCGTTTACATGGTGCTCAGCAATACCACCTTCGGTTTTCACTGCAGTATTTGCTTCTTCGTTTACGAAGTGCAAAGGTACATTTGTGTGAAGTTTTTCACCTGCAATTACACGCTGAAAATCGATGTGTGTAATTTTAGGCTTGTACGGGTGACGCTGCATGTCTTTAACCAGCGCTTCTACTTTCTTTCCATCAATGTTCAAGGTCAGAACGTGAGAATAGAATGCTTCGTAATCAGCAGAGTTGTTAACTTTGTTATGATCCAGAGTCAAAGAAACTGGCTCTTCTTCGCCACCGTACAGGATAGCTGGTACCAAATCTGCACGACGAAGGCGGCGGCTCGCACCTTTCCCTTTATCAGTACGGACATTGGCATCCAGAGTAAAAATAGTGTTGTCAGACATTGACTGTCTCCAAAAATTTTAATTAATCGATGATGGCTTCCGCGACCAAAAGCACATCCTGAAATGCAAAAACAAACCCGTTTCGGCATTACCCAAATTTTAAGGGCGGCGAATTCTACCACCGTTCCCAAGCTGTTTCAAACAACAGCATTACATTTCATCTTGGGCCGGTTTCACACCGCTACGGTCTAAAACTTTCACTTGGGTTACCTCAAAAACTTCACCAAATTGCGTATAGGTCATGATATCGGTACGAACGTGCCCTGTAACAGCGATTTTCAGACCATCTTTCTTATACTCAGCAGCAAGATTGCGTAGCGTATAGTGCCCGCCATCAGCACTGATAAAGGCAAAAAATCCTCCTTCAAGATTTTTGTAAACAATAGTACCCGTCAATTCCATTGGCGCTTTTGTCGCCGGGCTCTGTTGCAAACTGTCTTTAGGTATCGGGCCTTTTTTCATTGTCTGTTTCTCTACCGATTGTGAAGTTTCGTCATTGTGCATTTGAGCGTTAGGTTGGCCGGTACAGGCAGTGATAAAGAGTAGACCGAGCATGCCAGCAAATAACCATTTTTGCATATTACTAATCCTGCTATTTAACTATAACGGTGATTGTGCAAGCTGTTAGCTGAATAAACAATGAATATAGTCAATCTTACGCTTAGCTAGAATGTCATTTAGCCCCCCAAGCAAGTTAAATGGTTATCAGTGCGCGCTAAATATATGAATAGCAACTGATAGAAAGCCGCGTGTGCGGTGTGCGTAGCCTTTAGGCGATAACCTAAAATAAGTTGCTTCTAAGTAAAGGTGGGTGTCTAAGGGATAAGTGGATGTCTATGGGATAAGAGGGTGTCTAGGAGAAAGGTGGATATCTAGGAGAAAGGTGGATATCTAGGAGAAAGGTGGATGTCTAAGGGATAAGTGGGTGTCTAGGGGATAAGTGGGTGTCTAGGGGATAAGTGGGTGGCTAAGAAATAAGTGGGTGTCTAAGGGATAAGTGGGTGGCTAAGGGATAAGTGGATGTCTAAGGGATAAGTGGGTGTCTAAGGGATAAGTGGGTGTCTAAGGGATAAGTGGATGTCTATGGGATAAGTGGGTGTCTAGGAGAAAGGTGGATGTCTAGGAGAAAGGTGGATGTCTAGGAGAAAGGTGGGTGTCTAGGGGATAAGTGGGTGTCTAAGGGATAAGTGGGTGTCTAAGGGATAAGTGGGTGTCTAGGAGAAAGGTGGATGTCTATGGGAAGGTGGATGTCTATGGGAAGGTGGATGTCTAAGGGATAAGTGGGTGTCTAGTAAAAAAATACAGTCACAAAAAAGGCGGCTTTTATAGCCGCCTTGGTAAAACCTCAACGGGTTTAATATTCAAACATTGCAGAGATAGATTCTTCATTGCTAATGCGGCGGATGGTTTCAGCCAGCATTTCTGACAACGTCAGTTGCTTCACTTTTTCAATTGCGCGCATATCATCACTCAGCGGGATACTGTCAGTAACAATAATCTCATCGATAACCGATTCGCGAATATTCTTTGCCGCATTACCAGAGAAAATCGCATGAGTGGCGTAGGCATATACTTTACGCGCCCCATGGCTTTTCAGCGCTTCTGCTGCTTTGGCTAACGTACCACCGGTATCAATCATGTCATCCACAATAATACAATCTCGGTCTTTCACATCACCAATAATATTCATCACCTGAGCAACATTTGCTTTGGGGCGGCGCTTATCGATAATAGCCAAATCGGTATCGTTCATCAGTTTTGCTGTGGCCCGCGCCCGCACTACACCGCCAATATCCGGCGATACCACGACTGGCGACACAAAGTCGCGCCGCATCATGTCGGCTAACAGAATAGGCGTACCGAATGCGTTATCTACAGGTACATCAAAGAAGCCCTGAATTTGCTCGGCGTGAAGGTCGATAGTCAATACGCGGTCAACCCCAACATTAGACAGGAAATCAGCAACCACTTTTGCAGTAATCGGCACCCGGGCAGACCGCACACGGCGATCCTGTCGAGCATAACCAAAGTAGGGCATAACTGCTGTGATACGTCCTGCCGATGCACGGCGAAGGGCGTCAATCATAACAATGAGCTCCATCAGGTTATCGTTAGTAGGCGCGCAAGTAGACTGGATAATAAAAACGTCCGAACCACGGACGTTTTCATGTATTTCGACGCTGATTTCACCGTCACTGAAGCGGCCAACGCTGGCGTTTCCAAGCTTGGTATAGAGACGATCGGCAACTTTCTGGGCAAGTTCTGGTACGGCATTACCTGCAAAGAGCTTCATATCTGGCACAAGTGTTTCCTCAGTGCGTTGATAGTAGAGGTGGCTGGGGTAGCTGGACTCGAACCAACGAATAACGGGATCAAAACCCGCTGCCTTACCAACTTGGCTATACCCCAATAATAATTAATGTCTGTCCGGAGCTGCGTACACATCATGTAGTTGTCGTTTTAATGGCGATTGGGCAACACCCTTGGCCACAAAGCTGCTCCAGTTAGCGGGCAATTTTGCCTGTACTTTCCGGGCGGCATCTTCGTTACTGAAAGTGGCAAACACGCACGCCCCTGTGCCCGTCATCCGCGACGGTGCGTAGTGTACCAACCACTGTAATAATTTTGCAACTTCGGGATGGCGATTACAGACAATTTGCTGACAATCGTTGTGAGTTTTTTCAAACACGTAGTCTGATAAGCCGATTTTTGGCGTATTCCGCGGCAACTCAGGCTCACTAAAAACTGCTGGTGTGCTCACATGAACGCCTGGGTTAACGACTAAATAGCATGCCGGAGCAACGGTTATCGGCGTTAATTGTTCACCTACGCCTTCAGCAAAAGCTGTATTTCCATAAATAAAAACAGGCACATCTGCGCCAAGCTGCAAACCTAATAGGGCCAATGCGTCATCATTGAGCCCACAACCCCATAAATAATTTAGTACCACCAAAGTGGTCGCTGCATTAGATGACCCCCCGCCAATTCCTCCGCCCATCGGTAACTGTTTATCCAGCGTAATAACGCAACCTTGCGGGCACTGCGTGAAGCGTTGTAATAGCCGGGCGGCTTTAATAACCAAATTATCCTGGGCCGGCACACCCGGCAACGGGGTGGCCAGGGTTATAGAGGAATCATCGGTAACCTCAAACGCCAACCGATCGCCTTGGTCCAGCATTTGAAAAACACTTTGTAAATGATGGTAGCCATTATCATAGCGCCCGGTCACATGCAGAAATAAATTAAGCTTGGCCGGGCTGGGCCACCAGGTTGGGGTAGAATCTGCAGGCATTACAGCAATGTCCATCTGTCGATACGAAATTTAATAAAAGTATTGGGCTGCTTAATATCGGTTAACAGCAGAGAATGCGGTAACCAGGTTTCTCCCACCAACCCATAGTTAGCATAACTCACTTCCCAGTTGCCGCACCCGGTACAGTCGCCTGGTACCAGTGTAGCCAGCAAGTCTTTGTTATTAAGCGTATAGTTATCAGTAGCACCCGGCAATCCCTTTACCCAGTTAAGCAATTGGTTTACCGGTAAATCCCAGCCGGTAGTTTGTTTGATCAGGGCTTGCGGGTCGGCATGTGTATAGGTTTCGCCATCGGCTTCCAGGCTGGCTACGTCATCAGCATAGCGCATGTTAATTAAAGTAATGCCCAATAAATTGGTCAGTCTGAAATGAAACGCCTCGGGGCTATTGCGCCATACTAACGTTGCGCTTATAGCTTGTTCGTTGGCTCTTAACGCCATTTTTCCCTGTATTTTCCACTTATTTACCTGCTGTAAAGCCTGCAGTTGTTCGGGTAAATCAACCCGCCGCTCAGGGCCATCAGGTAGGCTGGAACAACCGTATAATAAGGAAAGCAGCGCGCTGCAGAATAATAAGCGTAATCGCATAAAATAAAAAATCGATTGATCTGATTGGAACATTATATAGGAACACAGTTACCTGAACACTTTCAATAATTTTGGGTTTTTCGTACAATGCCGCTCCGAAGTCGCCACATGAATGTTAATGACCTTACTAGCCCTCGGGATTAACCACAAAACTGCCCCTGTTGCCTTGCGTGAAAAAGTCGCTTTTACACCAGATTCTCTGGTGGCTGCGCTATCGTCACTCAAGCAGCATGCTGGCGTGGACGAGTCGGTCATTGTCTCTACCTGCAACCGCACGGAGATTTATGTCAACGGGAATGAGCCGCAGGCACGACTAATAAACTGGTTGGCAGATTTTCACCGCATAGATGTCAATACCATCTCCAGCCACAGCTATCAGTTTGAACAGGAAGACGCTATTCGCCATATTATGCGTGTGGCCAGTGGCCTGGACTCTCTGATTCTCGGTGAGCCGCAAATCTTTGGGCAGGTTAAACAAGCGTTTAACGATGCCCGCCACTCTGGCACTATCAACGCGGAGTTCGAACGTTTATTTCAGCACACCTTTGCTGTAGCTAAGCGAGTACGGACCGAAACCGAGATAGGGGCTAATGCTGTATCGGTAGCTTTTGCTGCCGTGCAGCTAGCCAAACACATCTTCTCTGCATTACCCAAACGTTCGGTATTATTAGTCGGTGCCGGTGAAACTATTGAACTGGTAGCCCGTCATTTGAAAGAACAAGGCGTGGAGCGAATCTGCGTGGCAAACCGCACCGTTGCGCGGGCCCAGGCGTTAGCCGAGACCCTCAATGCGGATGTGTTGACATTATCCCAGGTGCCTGAGCAGCTACACAGTTTCGATATTGTGATAAGCTCCACCGCAAGTCAGTTGCCATTGATTGGCAAAGGTATGGTAGAGCGAGCCTTGCGTAAAAGACGCAATATGCCGATGTTTTTGGTGGACTTGGCGGTTCCCCGGGATATCGAATCTGAGGTTAATGAACTCGGCGACGCCTACTTATATACCGTGGATGATCTACAACATATTGTGGAGCAAAATTTAGCCTCCCGGGAAGAAGCCGCCCGCGAAGCTGAAGCCATCATTGACTCACAAATAGATGTTTATGTGAATTGGAAACAGGCCCAGCAATCGATAGATTTGGTCCGTCAATACCGTGCGCACGGGGCTAACCAGCGCGATGAACTGGTGGAAAAAGCACTGAACCAACTGGCTGATGGCAAACAGGCAGAAGAAATAATAAAAGAACTGGCTTACAAATTAACGAATTCATTAATGCACGGGCCCACCAGAATGCTGCGGGATGCCGCCACGCAAAATGATACTACGCTGACTCAGTGGCTGAGCCATTCTCTGGAGCTTGACGGCCCGCAAAATCAGCGCCAAGAAGACTAAGGTAGAATAAAACATATGAAAGAATCGGTAGTCGCTAAACTGGAAAATCTGGTCGAGCGCTTTGATGAAGTGCAGGCGTTGCTAAGCTCTCCAGAGGTTATCGGTAATCAGGATAAATTTCGGGCGTTGTCTAAAGAATACAGCCAGTTGGAAGACGTCGTAAAAGGCTTTAATGCTTATCGTCAAGCCGAGCAAAACCTGGCTTCGGCGAACGAAATGCTTGAAGAAGATGACGCAGAAATGCGTGAAATGGCGCAGGATGAAATAAAACAGGCAAAAACGGAGTTAGCCCACTTAGAAGATGAGCTACAAATATTACTGTTACCCAAAGATCCTAACGACGACAATAGCTGTTTCTTAGAAATTCGTGCCGGCGCCGGTGGTGATGAAGCGGCTATTTTTGCCGGCGATCTATTTCGGATGTACAGCCGATACGCGGAAACCCGCGGGTGGAAAGTAGAGCTGGTCAGCGCTAATGAAGGCGAACATGGCGGGTTCAAAGAGGTTATCGCCAATGTGTCGGGCGAAGGGGCCTATGGCATATTAAAATTTGAATCAGGTGGCCACCGGGTTCAGCGCGTACCCGAGACGGAATCTCAGGGTCGCATACATACGTCGGCGTGTACTGTGGCGGTATTACCTGAAGTTCCGGAGTCAGAAGCCATTGAGATAAACTCGGCAGATCTTAAAGTCGATACATTTCGCGCGTCAGGGGCGGGTGGTCAGCACGTTAACAAAACCGATTCAGCTATCCGGATAACGCACATGCCTACCGGGCTAGTGGTAGAATGTCAGGATGAGCGTTCACAACATAAAAATCGGGCCAAAGCTATGTCTGTTTTGCAGGCACGGTTAAACCGGATTGAAGAGGAAAAACGCGCCTCGGAAGAAGCCACCACTCGCCGGAATCTGGTGGGAAGTGGTGACCGGTCAGAGCGTATCCGTACCTATAATTTTCCGCAGGGCCGGGTCACCGACCATCGCATTAACCTTACGTTATACCGCTTAGATGAAGTAGTCGAAGGCGATCTTAGCCAGTTACTGGAACCTATTCGACAAGAACATCAGGCCGACTTGCTGGCATCTCTGGCTGGCGAATAAGGTGTGGCCAGAGCATCCGATACAACTATCCAACAAGCACTGAGCTGGGGTACCGCCACGCTGACCTCAGCTTTGCCCGAGAATGACGCCAGTGCACTGGACGCTCGGGTGCTGTTGGCTAGTGCTTTACAGCGCACAGTCACTTATCTGTATACCTGGCCCGATAAAGCAATAGGCAGTACTGAGCTGCACCGATATCAGCGTTATATAGCGCAACGCGGCCAAGGTAAGCCGGTAGCCTATATCACTGGTCAGCGCGACTTTTGGTCCTTATCATTACAGGTATCTCCTGCCACCTTGATTCCCCGTCCGGATACAGAAACCCTGGTTGAGCAAGCGTTATTACGTTTACCCACCGGGCCTGCGACAATATGTGACTTGGGCACCGGCACTGGCGCGGTGGCCCTGGCCATCGCCAGTGAACGTCCCGACTGTCAGATTCTCGCCATAGACGTGGTTGCCGAAGCGGTGGAGTTGGCCAGTAGCAATGCCCAGGCTAATAATCTGACAAATGTAACAGTACTGCAAAGTAGCTGGTTTGCTAATATCCAGGGACAGCAGTTTGACATGCTTGTTAGTAATCCGCCCTATGTAGAAAATCTCAGTCCCTATCTTAAGCAGGGCGATGTGCGTTTTGAACCGGCTTCAGCACTTACCGCCGGAAGCGATGGGCTGGACGATATACGATACATTGTGCAGCATGCCGGTAATTATCTTACCGCCCAAGGATGGCTGCTACTGGAGCACGGCTATACACAGGGGCCTGCGGTAAGAACACTGCTGCAAGAGGCTGGGTTCATCCACGTTTCCACCGTAAATGATTTAAGCGGCCAGCCGCGGATTAGCGGCGGGCAATGGTGCGCTAAGGGCCAGGTTGTCTGCCGCTCCCAATGATCAGCATCACGTTTAAGCGGGTATAGCTTTCATTGTAAAACACATTGCACCAGGCATTGCAGGTCGCCAGTTACCTTCAGTATAGTGTCTGAATAACCTGATTATCTATAACAACACATAAAAGGCACCGCTCCATGTACATGATGGCAAAGCATATCCATTTAACCGCCGTGGCGCTCAGCGCACTGCTGTTTATCTTTCGGTTTATCCTGTTGCAGGCTGACGCAGGCATGCGCCACCAAAAGTGGCTTAAAGTTGTGCCCCATGTCATCGACACCGTATTGCTCGCCAGTGCGTTGTGGTTGTGCACATTGCTCTCGCAATGGCCGTTTATCAATGACTGGCTGACATTTAAATTCACCGGCTTGATTTTGTATATTTTAATGGGGCTATTTGCCCTTAAGTGGGGGCGTTCAGCACCCATGCGTTGGATTGGCTTTGTTGGCGCGCTCACCTGGTTGGTATTGATTGCACGGGTAGCGATTACCAAAGAAGCTGTAATTTTTTAAATGTTGGGTAAAACTATGACTGTATCAAACCGTGTTATCAACGTGGGGAAGACCCAGGTTGCGAACAATCTGCCTTTTGTTTTATTTGGAGGTATGAATGTATTGGAGTCGCGCGATCTTGCTATGAAAATAGCTGAACACTATGTTGAAGTTACCCAGAAACTAAACATACCTTATGTGTTTAAAGCCTCTTTTGATAAGGCAAACCGCTCTTCGGTACACTCTTACCGTGGCCCTGGCATGGAAGAAGGTTTAAAGATTTTTGAAGAGATTAAGCGCACATTTGATATACCGGTGATCACCGATGTGCACGAACCTTATCAATGCCAACCGGTGGCTGATGTGGTCGATGTTATTCAGTTACCCGCCTTCTTAGCCCGCCAAACTGACCTGGTGGTTGCGATGGCGCAAACCGGTGCGGTAATCAATGTCAAAAAACCCCAATTTTTAGCGCCTCATGAAATGCGCCATATTATCGGTAAGCTGGGCGAAGCGGGTAATGACAAGGTTATTCTTTGTGAGCGTGGCAGCTGCTTTGGCTACAATAATCTGGTTGTCGATATGCTGGGAATGGACGCAATGAAAGAATATGCGCCGGTGATTTTCGATGCCACACATGCGTTGCAAATGCCCGGGGGACGGGAAAGTTCAGCAGACGGTCGCCGTGCGAAAGCGGCGCAACTTGCCAGAAGCGGGATGGCGTTAGGCCTGGCTGGCTTGTTCATCGAAGCTCACCCCAATCCGGATGAGGCAAAATGTGACGGCCCCTGTGCGTTACCCTTGGCGAAATTGGAACCCTATTTAGCGCAGATGAAAGCGGTAGACGAATTGGTCAAAGGTTTTGCGCCACTAGATACCTCAGCTGGCTAACTCCGCTAAGCGTAAAATCTGGCTCGGCAATCTAAAAGTGGGGCTATCGGGGAGAACAGGCAAGCATGGCTTGCCTGTTTTGTATCAGGTGAAAATGAGTCAGGTTATTCGCTTTGCTGAGCCGTAGCCGCCGGCCTTTCACTCTGTTCATTTTGATACGCCAGTAATGGCGCAGATTGGGCGCGCTGGCTTTGGGCTGTAAGCGTAGATTGCACGGCCTGTTGTATATCGTTAACGATATCTGTGGTTACGGTGATAGGGGCGAAGTCGATGTTTAGCTCCAATTCAACAGCGGGCTCGCTGGCACAAACTGTAGTGGTGGTAGTCAGCAGCGCAAACGCTGAAACAATAATGCTAGATAACGATAGTTTTTTCATTTTACACCTAATATAATTAATATAAATCTTGTTCGAAAATTGTTAAGGCATTTAACAATGCAGGTTATTAACTATTTGTTAATACGGCCTTATGTTGAAATGCGAGTGAATTTTAAACAGTGTTTGATTAAAAATAAAACGAGTAAATATAGGGTTGGTTGATTAGAAAAACTAATCGTTTATTAATCAAATGGTCATAATAACAGGACGCCCTATGCAACGTCGTTTACCCCCCCTAAATGCGCTCAAAGCATTTGAAGCCGCCGCGCGTCATTTAAGCTTTACCCGTGCTGCCGACGAACTGTTTGTTACCCAGGCGGCGGTTAGTCATCAAATTAAAGCGCTTGAAGAATACTTATCGATGAAGCTGTTTATTCGGCGCAATCGTACTTTGCTGCTGACCGAAGAAGGGCAGGCATACTTTTTAGAACTTAAAGATATTTTTAAAAGTTTGCAGGAAGCCACTGAACGGTTGTTGGCCAAGGGCAGCAAAGGCGCAATTACCGTGGCAATGCCCCCCAGCTTCGCCTCCCAGTGGCTGGTGCCGCGGATCAGTAAATTTAGCGTTGCCCACCCTGATATTGATGTTCGCATCAAAGCCGTCGATTTTGACGAGGGTTTTTTAAATGACGATGTTGATGTAGCGATTTATTACGGTAAGGGGCGGTGGTCTGGTCTACAGGCAGACAAACTGCACAAAGAATTCCTTACTCCGTTATGCGCCCCAAGTTTATTTAGCGGCCCAAAACCGTTAAATAGTCTGGCTGACTTAAAGCATCATGTACTATTGCATGACCTCAGCCGTGAAGCGTGGAAAACCTGGTTGAAGCAGGTAGGTGTGGCTGGCGTAAACGTCAACCACGGGCCGGTATTCAGTCATTCTATGCTGGTATTGCAAGCCGCTGCACTGGGCCAGGGCATCGCGTTGGCTAACACCATACTGGCCCGCCCAGAAATTGACGCTGGCCGGCTGATTATGCCCTTTTCCGAACGGGTAGAAAGTCGCGATGCCTTTTACGTGGTATGTGATGATTCTCAGGCAGAGTTAGGTAAAATAGCGGCTTTTCGGGAATGGATATTGGCGCAGGTGAACGAAGAACAAGATGATATTTGACTATACTATAGACAGCCCTGCCACCGCGCACAGCAGACTAGTTTTGGCCCACGGTGCCGGCGCCTCCATGCAGTCTGACTTTATGCAGCACATGAGCAGCCTGTTGTGTGAACGCGGGATTGAGGTAGTGCGCTTCAATTTTGAATACATGCAAACAATACAGCAAACCGGTAAACGCCGGCCGCCGGAGAAAGCCGACAAGCTGCTTAGCCATTTTAGTGCGCTACTGGCGCACCTTGAAAGTACCTATTGTGCCCTACCACTGTTTATAGGCGGGAAGTCCATGGGCGGCCGAATGGCCACGTTATTATTACCCGATAGCCTGGCTCGCGGCGCCGTAGTGTTTGGCTATCCGTTTCATCCCCCGGGGAAACCTGAAAAGCTTCGTACCGCGCATTTGTTGCAGCCTGACAAGCCCGTTTGTATTTTACAAGGTGAGCGGGATACGTTTGGCACCCGCGCAGAATTACCCGGCTTTAAACTTGCCGCTACTGTGGAGGTAAACTGGCTACCCGATGGCGATCACAGCTTGAAACCGCGAAAATCCAGTGGTTATACCTATCAGACTAATATGCAAAGCGCTGCAGAGTATGCAGCCTCGTTTATACACACCCATACGACGCAGGTAAATTTATGAAGGGCTTTATCGCGGCAGGCGCCAGTGGCGCGCTGCTATCTGTTATGTTGGGGGCGCTGGCTACCCATAGCCTAAAACAGCAGTTAACCGCGGAGGCATTAGCGGCATTTACCACCGCTGTGCAATATCAGATGTACCATAGCCTGGCGTTGTTGTTAGCTTGTGTTTTACCGTTGCGTAACCGTTGGGTGGGGGTGGCAAAAATCTGTTTTGTAATTGGTACGCTATTGTTTAGCGGCAGTATTTACGGGTTGACCCTGGCGCAGTGGACATGGCTGGGACCGGTTACTCCACTCGGGGGCCTTACCTTAATGATAGGGTGGCTGGCGCTGATTGTGGCATCGTTAGGAGACGCATCCAATGGCTAGTTTATTGGGCTATTGTCGGGCCGGTTATGAAGCCGACCTGGCGAATGAGCTAAGCGCTCGTGCTGCGCAACTACAGTGTTACGGTTATCCTAAATTTGTGCGCGGGCAGGGCTATGTGGAATTCGACTGTTATAATCCTGCCGATGCTGACAAACTGGGACAGCGTCTTGCAGTAGCCGATACTGTGTTTGCCCGGCAATTAGTGGTGGTCACCTCAACGCTTGACGACCTGCCTCGTGAGGACCGGTTATCGCCGGTGTTACAGGAGATTATCGACCACGACGATTCAGCAATGGTCAACGGTCTGCTGTTGGTAGAGCACGCGGATACAGATGAGGGCAAAGAACTGGCAAAGTTTTGTCGCAAATTTGCCGTGGTATTGCGTCAGGGTCTGCGTAAAGGAAATTGCCTAACCTACAAAGAAAAACCACAGGGGCGAGGGGTGCATGTGTTTTTCAC
Source organism: Alteromonas indica (assembly GCA_003056425.1). Lineage (GTDB taxonomy): Bacteria > Pseudomonadota > Gammaproteobacteria > Enterobacterales > Alteromonadaceae > Alteromonas > Alteromonas indica. Next base: position 233,130 of record PYVY01000003.1, on the reverse strand, counting down.
CCAGTTTGACCGCTGTTTGGTGGGCTACTCCTACCCGGACTGCCGCAGCGCCTACGCTAATGGAATTTACCGTTTAAAGTTTCCCTCTGCGGCGCCTAGCCGGTCGACCCTGAAGCTGGAAGAAGCGATTTTAACCATGTTAACGCCTGCACAACAGCAACAGGTTTTCAGAGAAGGCGGCCGGGCGGTGGATTTAGGTGCCTGCCCGGGCGGGTGGACCTATCAGCTGGTACATCGACAGATGTATGTAGAGGCCATTGACAATGGTCTTATTGATGAAAAACTGATGGCCAGCGGGCTGGTTGAGCACTTTGCGGCGGACGGCTTTACTTATCGTCCGCAATTTGGCCGTGTAGATCTGCTGGTCTGTGATATGATAGAGCAGCCTGACAGGGTTGCAAGACTCATGGGCGACTGGTTAGTCAATCGCTGGGCCGAGCATGCTATATTTAATTTGAAGTTACCGATGAAAAAACGCTACGAAACGGTGACACAAGCTATGGCAGATTTAACGGCTCGATTACAAAAGCTGGATGACAGTTTTGTAATTCGTCTGCGGCATCTATATCATGACCGCGACGAGATAACAGTTTCGATTTTAAGAGAATAACCCTTCGGGGTTATTTTTTTAATAAGTTGTTGATTAATTAAATTAAAATAAAGTGGTGGCGTGGATCCGCTGGATAAGTTTTATACTTTTTGCGGAAAGGGCTGTCAATCTGGTATTGAAATCCTTTATAATCCCGCCGTTTTTTTACTCTGAACCAATGAAAGTGAACTAATGGCAGACTTATCTCATTACAGAAATATTGGTATTTTCGCTCACGTAGACGCGGGCAAAACTACCACGACTGAACGTATTTTGAAGCTAACCGGTAAAATCCACAAAACCGGTGAGGTTCACGACGGTGAGTCAACAACTGACTTCATGGAGCAGGAAGCTGAGCGTGGTATTACCATCCAGTCAGCAGCAACTACCTGTTTCTGGAAAGATCATCGTATGAACATCATCGATACTCCAGGACACGTTGACTTCACTGTTGAAGTTTACCGTTCACTGAAAGTATTAGACGGTGGTATCGGTGTATTCTGTGGTTCTGGTGGTGTTGAGCCACAATCAGAAACCAACTGGCGTTATGCGAACGAATCTGGCGTAGCCCGGGTTATTTTCGTAAACAAACTGGACCGTATGGGTGCAGACTTCTACCGTGTTATCGGTCAGATCAAAAAAGTACTGGGCGCGAAGCCAGTAGTAATGACTCTGCCAATCGGTATTGAAGACGACTTCAACGGTATCATCGACGTACTTGAAGAAAAAGCGTATATCTGGGACGAAACAGGTCTGCCAGAGAACTTTGAAGTATGTGACGTGCCAGAAGACATGAAAGAACTGGTTGCCAAATACCGCGAAGACATGATTGAAACTGCGGTAGAAATGGATGACGACCTGATGATGTCTTATATGGATGGTGAAGAGCCGTCTATTGCTGATATCAAACGTTGTTTACGTAAAGGTACACGTGATCTGGAATTCTTCCCGACATTCTGTGGTTCTGCCTTTAAAAACAAAGGTGTTCAACTGGTACTAGATGGTGTTATTGACTATCTGCCTAACCCAACTGAAGTAGATCCACAAGAACTTACTGATGCTGATACTGGTGAACCTACTGGTGAAGTCGCTAAAGTATCTACTGACGAGCCGTTCCGCGCGCTGGCGTTTAAAATCATGGACGACCGTTTCGGCGCCCTGACCTTTATCCGCGTTTACTCTGGTGTACTGAAGAAAGGTGATACCATTCTTAACAGTGCTACTGGTAAAACTGAGCGTATCGGCCGGATGGTTGAAATGCACGCGAACGATCGTACAGAATTGTCTATGGCTCACGCTGGCGACATTCTAGCTGTTGTAGGTATGAAGAATGTTCAGACTGGTCACACGCTGTGTTCAACTGCGCATCCTTGTACACTAGAGCCAATGATTTTCCCTGAGCCGGTAATCTCAATCGCTGTTAAGCCTAAAGATAAAGGCGCTACAGAGAAAATGAGTATCGCTATCGGTAAACTGGTTTCTGAAGATCCTTCGTTCCAGGTAGAAACGGATGAAGATTCTGGCGAAACTATCCTTAAAGGGATGGGTGAACTTCACTTAGATATCAAAGTTGATATCCTGAAGCGTACTTACGGTGTTGAACTGGAAGTGGGTCAGCCTCAGGTTGCTTACCGTGAAACTATCACTACACCAATTGAAGATAGCTACACGCATAAGAAACAATCAGGTGGTTCTGGTCAGTTCGGTAAGATCGACTACCGTATCAAGCCTGGTGAAGTGAACTCTGGCTTTACGTTCAAATCAACTGTTGTTGGTGGTAACGTACCAAAAGAATTCTTCCCAGCTATCGAGAAAGGTTTCAAAGGCATGATGGATCAGGGCCCACTAGCTGGCTATCCTGTTCTGGACGTTGAAGTTGAACTGTATGACGGTGGTTTCCACGCCGTTGACTCGTCAGCGATTGCGTTTGAAATTGCGGCTAAAGGCGCGTTCCGTCAGTCTATGCCGAAAGCGGGTCCACAGATTCTTGAACCTATCATGAAAGTTGATGTGTTCACGCCTGAAGATCACGTTGGTGACGTTATTGGTGACCTTAACCGTCGCCGTGGCATGATTAAAGACCAGGAAGCAGGTGTAACAGGTGTACGTATTAAGGCAGATGTACCTCTGTCTGAAATGTTCGGTTACATCGGTCAGCTGCGTACCATGACATCAGGTCGTGGTCAGTTCTCGATGGAATTCAGTCATTATGCGCCATGTCCGAATAATGTTGCTGATAAAGTTATCGAAGAAGCGAAAGCACGTAACGCCAGATAATCTCTGGTAATACGGTAAAAAAACCCGCCCGCTGAGGCGGGTTTTTTTGTGCCTGTAATCGTCCCTTTTCCAGCAAAAACTGGCCTTAACCTGTACCTCGTTCACACTTGCCATTTTGTACACTTAACCACCTGGGCGCAGGGAATAGACTATGGATAAACAGCCATGACGACTTTGTGGGTTGTAGTTGCAGGGGTGGTAATAGCGGCGATAGCCGTACTGGCAATTATCGTTGGCGCTAAACTTGTGGCCCGCCGGGTATTGGTGCTACAAGTTATGAACTGCCAATCTTATATCGGCTTACGTCGGTTTACCGTACCTTACAAGATGGAAATTGAACGGGTAATTTTGCCGATGGCGATGGTTACGCGTATTAACCTATATCGCGGTGAAATGGTGCTATATGCCGGGCCCTATGAAGTGGGTCGGGTGTGTGTGCCACGGTTTGCTGTCCCCTGGCTTGAGCAGCGCGCTAAAAGGTTATTTCCCATGGCTTGTATTTGCCACTATAGCCAGCGGCGAGGCTTAGTTTCGCGGGGGCTTAAATGGGCCGCGCGTTTTTAAGCTTCGCATCAACACTTTATAGCTGGCCCGTAATGGCAGGAGGTTTTGCTTAGCGGCGTGTTCCGGCTGATATTCTACAGCCTCAAAACATGCTATGAACTGGGCAAGAGCCTGCTGATCTGCTTTATCTAGCAGCGGGTTTAGTCGCTGTTGATAAACCCGGGCAGGGAGATTATCCCGGGGTAGACCGGTTACCCGGTGAAGTTTTGCGGCAGCATGTTGATAGAGGCGCAGTGGCTCTTTAACATTACGCTGAGTGGGCCGTGGCATAAAATAAAACGCCAGTAAGCCTGCAATAAACAATACAACGGCCAGTGAAAATAAGGTCATACGCTCTATACTGGCGTGTCCCAAAATACGGGTGAAAAAATCCTGCTGAGTTTGACCGTCAAAACCCAAAACCCAACGGTTCCATTGGTAGTTAATGTTGTCCATGAATTGGTAGACACCCGCCACCATAGCAGAGTTGTGACTGCGGGCCCGGGAGAATAGCGGCAAATCTTCCTGTTGATCGGCCATAGCATTTTGAAAACCATACAATAACCGTGAAGCGGCAACCACCGAGGTAGGGTCAAAACGTTGCCAATGTTTGCCGTCTATACTGGCCTCAACCCAAGCGTGGGCATCGTATTGAAACACATTTAGCACCTTCTCATCTAACAGTTGCCCGCCCTGATAACCTGATACCACCCGGGCAGGAATGCCTGCTATGCGTAGCGCTAATGTCATGGCACTGGCGTAATGAGCGCAGAAGCCCGCCTGGTAATCAAACAGAAAAGCATCCACCGGCGCATGACGCATTACCGCCGGTTGTAGGGTATAGCGAAAACCGCTGTCAGCAAAGTAAGCAAGCAGCCGTTTTATGTAATCCGCATTGCTGGAGCTTTGTAGGCGCAAAGCAAGTGCCCACTCACGCGTGCGCGGGTTTGTTTGCTCAGGGTATTGCAGGTTTACTTGTCGCTCCTGCGCCAATGGGCTGAGTAATAGCGGGGTACGCGGATAACTTACTAACGAAAAAGCCTGTTTGCTTAATATTGGTTGCCGACTCATCAGAGTATAATCGTCACCTCGCCACGTCTTTTGGGCGGTACTTGAGTTCTGGGGACGCGTATAGCCTAGTGCATAAAGCCAGCTGTTGCCTGATGGTTCGCTTAATAACTGATAGCGCCAGGCAGGGCTGTCTATCGTTGACTGCACTGCTTCACTTGAACTTTGACCGGGCATGAGCGGCAGTAACTGCTGGCGGGCTTTACGATAATCAGCTACCTGCCAGCTATAGCCATCGAAATGTTCTAATACCATTGCCCGCCAATAGCGCTGCTGCGGCGCCGGCAATGCATTATCAAACGTGGCGGTGAATACACGTTCGGTAGACTGGGTTAAGTTAGCAATATCGCCCGGGGTCATTTTTTCGCTTAATCCGGTTTCACTACTTTTGCCTTCGGGCATGCCCCAGAAGGGAGGTAAGTGCGGCAATACCAGAAATAAAATTACGGCGATGGGCAAGGCCTGCAAAGCCATTTTCAGCAGCGTTTTAACATGTCCTTTAAAGGGTTGCTGGGGAGCATACAGCAATTGTAAAGATAACAGCGCGGCCATTAAGATAACCGCATAGAGGATAGTCGCGAACAGATCCTGGGAAAAAATAAAAGTACAACCTATCAGGAACAGGCAACACCCCGATACCTGTAAAAAATCACGATGTTTTTGCAGTAATAATAATTTTAAGGCACATGCACAAACCAGCAGGTTTACCATGGTCAGTAACAAGCCCTGGTCCCGACTAAACCAGCCCAGGGCCACACACGTCAGTAGTGCCAACATGTTAATCGTTCGGGTCCCCGGGGCGCGCTGGTAAGCGCCTTTGAACAAAAATACTCGCGAGCCTACGGCGCAACACATCAATAAGAGCACCCAGGCCATCAGTTGCTGGTACAGGCATAAGGTAATGACGCCTAGGGTCAAAGCGATACATAAGCTGGCCCGATGGCCGGCAATAGGTAAATGGCTACTGATCATTGGCCGCCTCGGTTGCCGGAATGCTGGCCATAGCCGCTAAACAACGGTTACGGTGTTCAAGCCCGCTACCTTGCGAAATAACCGTCGAGCCAATTTTTAAACCGTAAGACAAATTCTGGCGGCATAAGGCGACGGCCTGAAAGGCTGCCCGGCTAATCTGGTGCTCAAGCTCTCCCGAGTTTGGGTCAATCAGCAGATATCCAGCCTGACCGCTTTGTTCGCTAAAAACCTTCACTGCAGGCGGTAAGCCCCGCGCTACCGTTTTCCAGGCGATCCGGTTGAGCGGCTCGCCTTCAGAATAGGCTCTGAGGCCCTGGAAATCGTCATGTCCCGGTGCATGCGAGGTGACTTCACCGGAGGCATCGTTGACACTGTGCAAGCGAACCTGACAGGTTTGCTGTTTGGGATACACTGTCAATGGTTGGGTAAAGTCTAAATGGGTCCAGCACTTAAACAACCCCAGTGGATACATGCTGGAAAAGGTTACCCGCGGCAGGCTAAATACGCCGCGGCGGTAAGTGAAACGTGGCAGGCTGATAACGCCAGCGGTATCATCCAGATCTACCACAATGCCGGTGGCGTGGCCCCACCAGTGGACTTTTAATTCACCGTGGGGATGAGCATCAGTAGTGTGCACCAACTGCATTTGAAAGGTGGCATTATCACCGGCAAACACGGGATGTATGCCTTTCGCCTGTAACCGGATGCGAGCGAAATTTCGATAGCTGGCAAATAAATTAATCAGGCCCAGAGCGACAAAAAAATATGTTAGCAATAGCAGCAGGTTATTTTGATAATTGGTACCTAAGATAAACAGGCACACGCAAAGTATCATAAAGCTGAAGCCAAACAGGGTAGGCAGAATAAATACCGATTGTATTGAAAGTTGATGACGGCGCTGGCCCGGAATCCGGTTGGCCAGCCATTGTAATAAGAGACGATTTTTAAACCGGGCAAACATCGTTCAGGCCGCCAGCGGGTCGACACTCTCCAGCAAGCGCTGGCTCAATACAGCATCCTGGGCACTTTCCATATTCACCGACCGTAAGCGGTGCTCTGTTACTGCTTCAAACACCGCCTGTACATCTTCTGGCACGATATAGTCCCGTTCGTGCATAAAGGCCCAGGCTTTTGCCGCCTGCAAAATCGCTTTGCTGGCGCGGGGTGACAAGGCGTGAGGGTACCCTGGCGTGGTTCGACTCATTGTTACCAGACGCAAGATATAGTCAATAACTGCACCGGCAGCATGAACATTACTGACCTGTTGCTGCCATAGGGCAAGCTGGGTAGGGCTTATTACTTCGACCAACCCAGTGGCACTACGCTGTCCCCCGGATTGGTTAAGCATAGTCTTCTCAGCCTCCCAGTCAGGATAGCCTAAAGATATACGCATGAGAAAACGGTCAAGCTGGGATTCGGGCAGCGGATAGGTGCCTGCTTGATAAGACGGATTCTGTGTGCCAATAACAAAAAACGGTTGGGGCAAAGCAAAGGTCTGACCGTCGATGCTCACCTGTTGTTCTTCCATCGCCTCTAACAGCGCGCTTTGGGTTTTCGGGCTTGCACGGTTTATTTCATCTGCCAGAACTAATTGGCTAAAGACCGGGCCTTTGCGAAATTCAAATTCATGAGTACGGCTATTAAAGATATTGCTGCCCAGCATATCCGCGGGCAGTAAGTCAGAGGTAAACTGGATACGCGAAAACTGTAACCCGAATAAACCGGCTAGCGCATGAGACAGCGTGGTTTTGCCCATACCGGGTAAGTCTTCAATTAACAGATGGCCATTTGCCAGCATACAGGCCAACGCCAGTTTGATCTGCTGCGGTTTGCCCAGAATATGTTGAGACAATGTGTTCATTAACGCTTGATATTGCGTACTGTTCATCCGTGGCTGCCACCCCTGTTAGCGGTTATTCCTCAGTTTACCAATTTAAGCTGGTAAAAACGTCGCGTTACTAATACGTGAGTATAGCCACAAAAGCGCAACCGTTTGTTTTATGCACGAATTAACCCCAAATTAGCAGTGATAAAGTGCTGCGGCGAGCTAGCGGGTTGTCTATAATGGGCCAGCTATTTAAGGAAGTGGTTTATGAAAAGTATTGAAATTGATGATGATTTGTACGCGTTTATTGCCGGTGAAACCAAACACATCGGCGAAAGCGCATCTGATATCTTGCGTCGATTACTGATGCCGCAATTTAACCCAGAACAAACCGCCGAAACTCAGCCTGGTCAGCGTCCGGCTGAACCGGCCGCGGGTAAACCTGCTACTGCGCAAAAAGCCACTGTAACTGCCGCCGCAAATAAAGCGGCGGCACAGAAAACGGCAGCCCCATCACGTGCCACCGGCGGACAAAAGTCAGCGCCGGCAGCGAGTCGTGGCCGTAAAACAGTTAACCGCGGCGAAATTCTAAAGCGAGCTACTCCTGAAGCACTAAAAGAATACACCAAGCGGGTCGATTTATTCCTGTTTATGTTGGCGCAATTACACGAACTGCACCCAGAAAGCTTCAAACAGGTCGAGCAAATAAAAGGCAAAAATCGAGTGTATTTTGCCACCAGTAAAGAGGCATTGCTTAATACCGGTAGTAGCACTAACCCTAAACAGATACCAGGTAGTGAGTATTGGGTCGTCACCAATAACAATACCGCCAAGAAAGTGGCCATGTTGGAGCAGGTCTTGCAATTATTAGGGTACGACCAGGCAACCTGTGAAAGCTTAATGAACCGTTTTGCCTGATTCACGTACGCTTTGGCATTAATTTTTTATTCACCTAACAAGGAATCTGCATGGCTTTACATCCTCAGGCGGGGCAACCTGCCGCCAGTGAACAGTTAATCAATGTGGCAGAACTGGTAAGCCAGTACTACGCATACAAACCTGATCCTATGGCACCTGCCGAAGCAGTAAGTTTTGGTACATCAGGGCACCGTGGTAGTGCAGCCAATAGCACATTTACAGATACGCATATCGCTGCAATCTGTCAGGCTTTGGCAGAATACCGTGAACATCAGCAAATTACCGGTCCGATATTTATTGGTAAAGACACTCACGCGCTATCTGAGCCGGCGATGCTTACCGCAATTGAAGTATTAAGCGCCAACGATATCGAAGTGGTTATTCAGACAAAACAGAATGCCAGCCGCGGCTATACGCCTACCCCCGTCATTTCTCGAACAATTATTCGCTACAATCTTGACCGTACGGCCGAGTTTGCCGACGGTATTGTTATTACCCCGTCGCACAACCCGCCAGGCGATGGTGGCTTTAAGTATAACCCGCCGCATGGTGGTCCGGCAGACAGTGATGTCACTGGCATGATTCAAGAACGCGCCAACGCCCTGATCGCGGATAACAATCGGGATGTGAAGCGATTAGATTATCGTAAAGCGATGGCCAGCGGTTCGGTTAAAGAAGATGATTTCATGGAGCCGTATATCGACGAGCTAGCGCAGGTGGTGGATATGCAAGCCATCAAAGCAGCAAACCTGACGTTGGGTACCGACCCATTAGGGGGCGCAGGTATCGGCTATTGGGATCGTATTGCCGAAAAGTACGGATTGAATATTACGGTAGTGAACGACCAAGTGGATCCGCAGTTTGGTTTTATGCGTCGGGATAAAGACGGCAAGCTGCGAATGGATTGTTCATCGGCATATGCGATGGCCGGCCTGATAGAGCTAAAAGACAAATTTGATCTGGCTTGGGGTAACGATCCTGACTTTGACCGCCATGGTATTGTGTGTCAAAGCAGTGGGCTGATGAATCCCAACCATTATCTGGCCGTAGCGATCAACTACTTATTTGAATACCGCAAAGCGTGGCCCGATACGCTGAAAGTTGGTAAAACGCTGGTTTCAAGTTCAATGATTGACCGAGTAGCATCGTCGGTAAACCGGGATCTGGCCGAAATGCCGGTAGGGTTTAAATGGTTTGTAGAGGGTATGAGTCAATCCACGATAGGTTTTGCTGGTGAAGAAAGTGCCGGCGGTATTTTCTTACAACGTGATGGGAAAACCTGGGCCACTGACAAAGACGGTATTATATTGTGTTTGCTGGCAGCGGAAATTTTGGCTGTAACCGGTAAAGATCCGGGTGAACACTATCAGGCGTTGACCGACAAGTTTGGTGCGCCTGCGTATATGCGGGTAGATGTGGCGGCAACGTTAGAAGAAAAGCAAAAGCTGTCTGCTATGGATGCTTCGGTAGTTACCAGCGATACGCTGGCCGGTGAGCCCATCACTGCCGTGCAAACCAATGCGCCCGGTAATAATGCGCCTATTGGTGGGCTGAAAGTATCTACCGAAAACGGCTGGTTCGCAGCCAGACCTTCGGGGACCGAACAAATATACAAAATTTATGCAGAGAGCTTTAAAGGTGATACTCACTTACAAGCACTCATTAGTGAAGCCGAACAATTAGTAGGCAAAATTATTCGTTAAATTCTCTAATGTAAATATTTGCAGTAAATAATGTAATATATTTGTTAATAAAAGGGGCGGTTTTTATAATCCGCCTCTTTTTTTTGTATATTTAACAAAAAAATTACAAAAAGTTGGTTTTAACGCTGCTATATTGCTGTCATATCGTACTTCAGTTTTGTAATTAAATTACATTTTTGAGCCTGCACCAATCGCCTTCTTTGTATTCAGGCGCGGTGTATCATTAACCAATGAGAGAGTGATATGAACGCAAAAGCTTCAAAGACCGATGCTGTTCCTGATGTAAAAATGGACAAGGGTGAATTTAAGTCTGCCGTTATACGCCATCTGCATACCACATTAGGTACAGATGAAAACAAAGCCAATAGCCATGCCTGGTGGAAAGCAACGTGCGCAGCCATGCAGGAAAATGTACTGGAAGGGCTTCGCAGAACTCAAAAAACCCACTATATGAACGACACCCGCGCGGTACATTATTTTTCAGCGGAATTTCTAATGGGTCGTTTGTTGTCTAATAACCTGCAAAACTTTGGATTATACGAAGTTGCCGAAGCTGGCTTAAAAGAGTTGGGCGTAGAGATTGCTGATATTCTGGAAGAAGAGCCGGATATGGCGCTGGGTAACGGCGGCTTAGGACGTTTGGCAGCCTGCTTTATTGACTCGCTGGCGACCATGGAGTTACCTGCTATAGGTTATGGCATCCATTATGAACATGGTTTGTTCAGACAGGAAATTAAGAGCGGTGCACAGATAGAACGGCCGGACAGCTGGCGCGATTATGGCAATCCATGGGAGATCTGCCGCCCGGAGTCGATTCAGGAAGTATCATTGTTCGGTTATGTTGAAACCAAATATGGTGATAACGGCCGCATTCAAAAAGAATGGCACCCAGCGTCTATCGTAAAAGGTGTGCCGTGGGATATTCCAGTAGTCGGTTACGGTGGTAAAACCGTCAACGTATTACGCTTATGGCAATCAGAAGCGTCGGATTACTTTAACTGGGATGTTTTTAATGCTGGCGGTTATTTGGACGCTCAGCGCGAAAACGTACAGGCCGAAACAATTTCCAAAGTGCTTTACCCTAATGATGAAACCGAAGCGGGTAAAGAGCTGCGTTTAGTTCAGCAATATTTTTTCTGTTCATGTTCATTGAAAGACATCATTCGCCGTTATAAACGAGCGCACGGTGATGACTGGAGCCGTTTCCAGGACCAGGTGGTGATACAGCTAAACGACACTCATCCGGCTATTGCCATTCCAGAGCTTATGCGTATTTTAGTTGACCGCGCGGAACTGGACTGGGATACCGCCTGGGGTATCTCCACTAAGGTTTTTGCCTACACCAACCATACATTATTGCCAGAAGCGCTGGAAAAATGGCCAGCCCGTATGTTGGAAAAAATTCTGCCGCGTCACTTAGAAATCATTTATGAAATTAACCATCGCTTTATGGATGAGGTGGATAAGAAATGGCCTGGCAATAACAGCATGAAATCTAAGCTGTCGATAATTGAAGAAGGCAGTGAAAAAATGGTGCGCATGGGCCATTTATCAGTAGTGGGGTCGTTTCGGGTTAACGGTGTGGCAGAGCTGCACTCGCGTTTAGTTAAAGAGAACCTGTTCCCCGAGTTTGATCAACTCTGGCCGGATAAATTAACCAATGTGACCAACGGTATTACCCCCCGTCGCTGGTTAAAAGCCTGTAATCCAGCCCTATCTAAACTGATTGACAAGAAAATTGGTGAAGATTGGCCGTTAAACCTGAAGAAGCTTGAAGGGTTGGCAAAACATGCCACCAATAAAACCTTTCAAAAGCAGTTTATGCAGGTCAAACAAGCCAATAAACAAATGCTGGCAGATGAAATTAAGCAGTCAATGGGGATTGAGGTTAGTGTTGATGCTATCTTTGACGTACAAATTAAACGCTTACACGAGTATAAACGCCAGCATTTGAATCTGTTGCACATTATGGCCCTGTATCGTCGTATTCTGGAAAACCCGGATTACGATATGCATCCTCGTGTGTTTATCTTTGGCGCGAAAGCGGCGCCAGGCTACAAGTTGGCCAAAGATATTATCTTTGCTATCAATAAAGTGGCCGATAAAATCAATAACGACCCGCGGGTGGGCGACAAACTTAAGGTGGTTTTCCTGCCTAACTATCGGGTATCCCTGGCAGAGAAAATGATTCCTGCCTCTGATGTCTCAGAGCAAATCAGTACAGCAGGTAAAGAAGCCTCAGGTACCGGTAATATGAAGTTGGCGCTAAACGGTGCAATTACTATTGGTACGCTGGATGGAGCGAACGTTGAAATTGCCGAAGAAGTGGGCGATGACAATATCTTTATCTTTGGTCTGACCGTAGAAGAGGTTAATGAAGTTGTGGCCGCAGGCTATAACCCTAAAGACTATTATTACAAAGATGCGGAAATTAAAGCCGTACTGGATTGGTTAGAGACTGACTACTTCACACCAGGCAAGCCGGGTGCGTTGGTGTCAATTAAACAAAGCTTGCTGGATATGGGCGACCCCTATCTGGTACTAGCAGACTACCGTGCTTATTCAGATGCGCAGATTGAAGTCGACAAAGCCTATCGCGATAAAGACCGCTGGGCGCAAATGGCGATTATCAACACGGCGATGATGGGCAAGTTTACTTCTGACCGCTCCATTCAAGATTATGTTGACCGTGTATGGAACCTGAATGCGTGCCCGGTGACCCGGCCTAAAATTTAGTATTCAGTCATTCATTAATACTGTTAAAAAACCGCTGCTTGTCAGCGGTTTTTTTATGGTAATTAGCCAATAAGGTCTGCCAGGTTATTCGCATTAACAGTTTATTTACTTAATCCGGTTAATGGTTTCCCCTGTATATAGATGGAACAATATTAAATAACTTTGAAAATAATAGCCGGAGACCTGGAATGAACAAAGCTAATCAGCTAGCCGCCCTTACTGCAGCAACACTGTTACCGTTGTCGCTGTGCATGAATAGTGCTTTTGCCGTGCAGGATACTTTGCAAACTGAAGGCGAATCGCCTACACAGACAGCGCAGCAGGAAGCGCAAGTGGAAATGAGCGAAGCTAAACGTGAGGCCATGCAAGAAAAGCGCGAAGGTAAGCACGAAGCGCGTGAACAATGGAAATCCATGAGTGAAGAAGAAAAGCGTGAGGCAAAGGAGGCCAAGCGTGAAGCGATGAAAGAAAAACGCGAAGCTAAAAAGGAATGGTCTGAAGAAAAACGTGAAGCTAAGCAAGCTACCCGTGAAGCAAAACGGGAGGCCAAACAGGCCAAACGTGAAATGAAAGAAAAGCAACGTCATGCTGAGCAGGAAATGGATGAGGATAAACCCATAACACAGCGCGAACTGGAACAGACTGAACGCGAGGCGCTGGGTAGCGATTATTAATTAAGGTGCTTAGCCGCACGCGATAGCCATGAATTAGCTAATCCACTCAGCACTTGATCAATTGCCCGCTCTATGCGGGCTTTTTATTGGGGAACGGCCCAAGCGATCTCTCCTGTTTGCGTCTATCAAGCTAAGCACCGCCGTTATTTGTGCTCAGCTAAAGGAGGGATAACCAGAAAACTACCATATACCAGGGAAGGGTGATCTACTAAGCCGGTTATCTGCTACTTAAATGGGTAACAGGATGGTTTAACCACGACTTATTTTCAGGGATACATATGGCACAACCAATTGTTCTGGTAAGTGGGGCGTCCGGCAATTTAGGGCAGTCTTTATGCAAAGCATTACGTGGGCGTTTCTACACCATTGGGTTAGATATTAATGATGCCCCATGCGCCGATGAGAGCTTCCACTGCGACTTTACTACGCCCAGCTCCATTGAACTGGCACTTCATAGAATTAAGGAACAGCATGGGGACCGGATAGCGGCGGTGATTCATCTGGCTGCCTACTTTGATTTTACCGGTGAACCCAACTCCCTTTATCAAACCCTTAACGTCGACGGCACGCGGCATTTTTTGTCACAACTGCAACGTTTTGCGGTAGAGCGTTTTATTTACGCTTCTACCATGTTGGTGCACGAAGCAACCGTCCCTGGACACAAAATTAACGAAAGTAGCCCCGTGCAACCCGGCTGGGCGTATCCAGAGTCCAAAGCGCAGGCAGAAGAGGCGGTGCATCAGGCCCATGGCACCATTCCCTTTAGTATATTGCGGCTGGCGGGACTATATGATGATCATAGCGCTGTGCCTACATTGAGTTATCAGATAGCGCGGATATATGAACGCGATATAAAAAGTACCATGTATTCGGGCGACCTTATGGCTGGACAGTCGTTTATTCATGAAGACGATATGCTGGCGTTATTTGATGCTGTGTTGGAACGACGGGACGCCTTACCGTTTAAACATATTGTGTTGGCCGGTGAACCGGAGGTGATGGGGTACCAGGCATTACAAAATAGGTTAGGTCAACTTATTCATGGTGAGCAGGAGTGGCAAACCTATGATATTCCAGAGTTTATTGCTAAACCTGGTGCCTGGTTTCAGGATAAGGCTGAACCTGTGGTGCCTGACGCCTTTGACCAGGGAGAAAAACCTTTTATTAAGCCCTTTATGATTGATCTGGCCAGCGATCATTACGATTTAGATATTAGCCATGCCCGAGATGCGCTTGGCTGGCAACCGCAACATACTATTTTTGATAAATTAGCGGTAATGGTCAGCAACCTTAAGGCCGATCCGCCCGCTTGGTATCGTCAAAATGGCATTGTATTATCTGACTGGATGCAAACCGCCGAAGAAAAAAACGTCAATGCCGACACCTTGCGGGAAAATCACGAAACCCAATACCAACAACAGCATTACGGTTCATTGTGGGCGCACTTCACCAATATGTTGCTGGCATTTTGGCTGTTGACGTCCCCGTTTATCCTGGGTTATGAAAGCCAGCAGATGCTGATCAGCGATATGGCAAGCGGGGCGGCCTTGCTGGTTTTCGCTTCGCTCTCGTTATCATGGCGAATGGGGCTGGCCCGATGGGGCGCCGGAGCAGTAGGGTTATGGTTATTGGGCGCACCACTGCTGTTTTGGGCTCCCAGCGCCGCAGCATATCTTAATAACACTTTGGTAGGAATGCTGGTGTTAGGGCTGGCGATAGGTATTCGCCCAGTGCCGGGTGTAAGCGAAGCCGCTGCCCAAACCGGCCCCAATATCCCCCCGGGGTGGGACTTCAATCCGTCCGGCTGGGTGCAGCGCATGCCGATCATTGTGCTGGCCCTGGTAGGGTTTTTTATCTCTCGCTATTTATGCGCTTACCAGTTAGGCCATATCGATGCTGTGTGGGACCCGTTTTTTGGCGGGGCAACAGCGAACCCGAAGAATGGCACGGAAGAAGTGATAACTTCATCGGTATCTGAAGCATGGCCGGTTCCTGATGCCGGACTGGGAGCCTTAACCTACGCGTTGGAAATTATCACCGGCTTGATGGGCTCGGTTCGACGTTGGCGTACCATGCCCTGGCTGGTCATGTTGTTTGGCATTATGATCGTGCCTCTGGGAGTGGTGTCGATTATTTTCATCATTATTCAGCCGATTGTTATTAATACCTGGTGCACCCTTTGCCTGATTGGGGCTGCAGCGATGCTTATACAAATTCCTTATTCGCTGGATGAACTGGTCGCGACAAGCGAATTTCTGTATCGGCGTAAGAAACAGGGTCGGCCTTTACTTCGCATATTCTTTTTAGGTGATACAGACGATGGAGAATGGCAGGGTGACGCATCTGAGTTTCGTCGGGGGCCGTTTACTATCATTAAAGACATGGTCGCTGGTGGTGTAACCATACCCTGGAACCTGGGCCTGGCAATGTTAGTGGGGCTATGGCTGATGTTTACCCGCCTTACTCTGGATAGTACAGGTACAATGGCAAATGCTGATCACATTATAGGCTCACTGGTACTTACGGTAGTGGTAACAGCGTTCGCCGAGTCCGCCAGAGCAGTGCGTTACTTACTTATTCCTTTGGGAATCGGGTTATTGGTTACCCCGTTTGTATATAGCGCAGCGCCCATTGCCATGGTGGCTAGCATACTGTGTGGTGGGTTGTTGATAGGATTAAGCCTGCCCAAAGGCAAAATAGGAAATCGTTATGGATTATGGACAAAAGCCATTGTTTAACAGTTTTTTACAGCTTGCATCAGGTGCAATCCATCACCCGCGCAGCGAACAGGTTATATACTTTAAAACGCACATAAGTGGATAATCAACATGAAGTTTTTAGCTGCTATTGATCTAATTTAGCGGGGTTGAATTATCAATAACCAGAAGCGCTGATGTTAATGGCCAGACGCTTCTCTTTTTACTATCTTTCACCACATTTAAGGATATTAATATGGACAAGGGCGCTAAACTTTTAAAAGAACTGTGTGAAGCTGATTTCGACGCCATTGAAGCCTACGAAGAAGCAATTAAACGACTGGACGATAAAAGTATTGCTGATAAGTTAGCGCAATACCGTACCGACCATGTATCGCACACCGAAGTACTTAATCGCTTTTTGAAAACGCGTAACGAAGAAATGGTGGATGGTCCTGACGCTAAACGTCTGCTCACTGAAGGTAAAGTGGTCATCGCTGACCTGTTTGGCGATAAAGCTATTCTCAAGGCTATGGTAGCCAATGAAAAAATTATGGTAAAAGCCTACGAAGAAGCGCGCGACTCTGATGCGTTAAATGTAGATGAAAAAGCCCAGCTCGCTAAACACTATGATGATGAAAAGCGTCACCATGCGTGGATTAAATCTACCAGTGAACAGCTATAGATCTTACCAGCTCCGGATTTTTAACCCTTCGTGTAGGGTTGCATGGTACCCGTTCAGCCAGATAATGCTTTGAGCAGTGTTGGTATGAATAGCAACGGGGCATACCCTGCCAGGGCACTACAGCCCACAGTCATCGTGTTAAAAGCAGCGCTACGCTGCTTTTTTATTGACGGCTGAGTAAATGATGCGCGGCCCGGTCAGGGTCTGGCCCATTGTGCCGTTTTCAAATAGGCCAGGTAAACCCTGTTTTATGTTCCGATACCGTCCATAATTTAGCTGCCATGGCCGTATCAAGTGCCACTTCATGCAGCACGCATTCGCCTACAGGCCCTACCATATCAGCGCGTTTAGTAGGGCCATATAACGTGAAGGGCTTTACAGTGTGATGCGTGGCACACATTACTTCGGGCCAGGCCCCTTTTTGCGCTGATTGTGCAATAAGCGGCGCGAGTAGCGACCATATTATTTTGTTTAACCGGCTCGCGGTATCTTTCAGCAGATTAGTCCGGGAGGCGCCGGGATGGCAGACCCGCACCTGAACGTGCTTAGCGGCAGCCTCAACACGTCGTTGCAGTTCAAAAGCAAATTGCATTTGCGCCAGTTTACTCTGGGCGTAGGCATTCCAGGCAGAATAGTTATTAGTAAAGTCTATATCATCAAATTGAATCTTCTTCAGGCCCATTTTATACGCATTACTGCCCACTACCACAATACGCCCGCGTGAGGCATCAATACACTCAAATAACAGACCACAAAGCAGGAAATGACCTAAATGATTAACCCCAAACTGGCTTTCAAAGCCTTCAGCGGTAGTGGTGTGCTTCGCTACCTGCGCGATAGCAGCATTACAGATAAGCGCAGTTATCTTCGGAGCAGGAACTAATAATTCTTGCGCGGCACGTCTGACCGAGTCCAGCGAGGCGAAATCCATACGAATAAAAGATACCTTAGCATCATCCCCAAATTCTTGTTTAAGCGCGGCGATAGCGGCAGTCGATTTGGCCGAACTGCGGTTCAGCATTATTACCTGTGCGAGTTTGGCCAGTAACAGGCGTGAGGCCTGAAAACCTGCTCCGGTATTGGCGCCGGTAATAACGAAGGTCTGTCCGGTCAATGTGTCTAATTGGTGTGGGGACCAGTCGTATGGGCTATCGGTAGTCGCATTCATATTTACTTTCTCCTGACGCTTTTTAATCAACAATAAAAGGGAGCAATAGTGATGGGTGTAATATAAGTCTCATCCTTTATGAAAAATAGACGTAATAGTTGCTAATACATGCCTGATTGTATCAAAATGAATAATTTAGCCAGTACTTGAATAGTGTTCGGCAATGATGCGGGAGGACCACAATGTATAGAGAAGCCTTAAAGCAGCTAATTAACGCCAGAGTAAGTCATGAAGGTATGCACGAAACAGGGGTGAAAGGAGTACAGCTGTTTAAAGTAACCCAGTCTATACGTTGCGCCCCGGCGGTATACGAGCCCGCCATTATTGCGATTGTAAGCGGCGCGAAAGAAGCCATTCTTGATGGTAATCGTTACCGTTATGACCATCGTCAATACATGTGCTGTACTATGTCGTTGCCCGTAGAAGCAGGCACACCTGAAGCCTCTGTGGATAACCCGTTACTGGGCGTTTACATAAAGCTGGATACCAGGGTAATGACCGAACTGGCCATTGAGATGCAAAATACTGTTGGCGCCATCAGACAACCTACAGCCAGTTTACAGCCGCAGGGACTGACATTATCGGATTGGGACAATACCTTTAGCGACGCCCTTTCTCGGCTGATCCAATTAGGCGATAACCCGCAGGATATCGCGATTCTGGGTAATAGCCGGCTTCGTGAAGTATATTATGCGGTGTTAAAGGGGGCTGCGGGCAATGCAGCAAAACGCGCGTTTGGGGTAGGTAACGAAATAGCCCGTTCAATTGAATATATATCAACCCGTCTGGGGGAGGCTATCACCATTGAAGATATGGCGGCCAGGGTAGGTATGAGCAGGGCGGTATTTCATCGAAAGTTCAAGCAGGCTACCACGATGTCACCTATTCAGTTTGTTAAGGCTATGCGGCTGAATAACGCCGCTATGAGTATTGCCGCTGGGGCCAATGTTAGTGCTGCAGCGATGGAGATGGGGTACGTAAGCTCTTCGCAATTCAGTCGTGAATTCAAGCGTATGTATGGCCTGTCGCCGCGCCAGTGGAGCCCGGTAAAGCAACGTGCGGCAGGTATGATTTAGCGCCAGCCGGGAACAATCGACAAGGCTGCCATGACCAGTTCTGGCACGCTCTGTGGCTTACTGTTCACCACTATCTAAAGGGGCACCACTCCAGTGAGGTGACAAGCCCCCCGGGGGTGTGACGTATATCACCCGTTCCCGCCAATACACGTGTTGTTCGC
Source organism: Alteromonas indica (assembly GCA_003056425.1). Lineage (GTDB taxonomy): Bacteria > Pseudomonadota > Gammaproteobacteria > Enterobacterales > Alteromonadaceae > Alteromonas > Alteromonas indica. Next base: position 214,039 of record PYVY01000003.1, on the reverse strand, counting down.
CATATGTAGCGTGGGTGTGGTTGCTCTTTGTGGTATGCATAAGCTCGCTGTGCGAGCTGACCGAGGTTCTGCTTAAGCCGTGTCAATCAATACAATTAATGCTGAAATGACATAAATAGGGGCTGAATTAAGCATTTCTATAATAATGTGCGCTTGATTACACTGCCCGGCATCATCATTTTATCGAGAGTGTGGTTATGCACAAAGACATGCCATCAGAGATATTGCGCCCCTCTATCATTTTTTTACTGTCCTGCGCGGTGGCTGCTACGGCTGCTAATCTTTATTACACCCAACCTTTGTTGCCATTAATGGGCAAAGAACTTGGCGTAGAAGCGGGCCAACTGGGTATGATCCCTGCATTAAGCCAACTGGGATACGCCGCAGCAATTCTGTTGATCTCGCCATTAGGCGATGTGTTACCCCGGCGCCGGCTAATTAATATCCTGTCCGTCACTCTGGTAGGTGGCGCATTGCTGGCGTACGTTGCTCCCAATAGCGTTTTTCTTGGATTAGCTTGTCTTATAATAGGTATTAGCGCAAACATCACCCAGCAAATACTTCCCCTTGCGGCCACACTAAGCTCGCCGCAAAGCCGAGGCAGGGTGATCGCTTCTATTATGACGGGCCTGACCACCGACATATTGCTCTCGCGTACCATTAGTGGTGCAGTAGCCGAACACTTTGGCTGGCGCATGGTGTTTTTAATGTCGGCGACGATTGCCACTGTTTTTGGCCTGATGTTACACCGGATACTGCCAGATCGGCCGTCGCCTTTACAACGTTCCGCTGAGGCCGTCAGCTATAAAGCGTTGTTACTAAGCCTATGGACATTGCTGCGCTCGCACCCGGCGCTGCGACAATCCATGCTAACCGGAATGTGCTGGTTTGCGGCTTTCAATGCCTTGTGGGCAGCATTAGCATTACATGTTACCTCGGCCCCATTTTATTTTTCGGTGCAGCAAGCGGGGTTATTTGGGGTCGTAGCACTTGCAGGGATCGCGGGGGCAAAATTATCAGGTAGATGGGTCACCAAACTGGGGGTGGGTAATACAATCAATCTGGGTATTGGGTTGATCCTGATTGGCTTTGGAATTAGCGCGGCGGCGGGTGAGTCACTAAGCCTATTGATTATAAGTATTGTGCTGATTGATTTTGGCGTATTCATGGCTCAGGTGGCCAATCAGGTGAGGGTTTTTTCAATCGATTCAAATGCGCAAAGCCGGGTAAACAGCGTATATATGCTGGGGTATTACCTGGGCGGAGCCATAGGCTCGCTTAGCAGTGTCGCAGTGTATGACATCGCTGGCTGGCAAGGCGTTTGTATTCTGGCGGCGGCCTTTTTATGTAGTAGTTTGATAGCTAATCATAGTAGTCAAAGCAGACTTTAGCTGAATACGTCTTAACCGCCAGACCGCATACCGCGATGTACTTATAATCTGGCGTTTTGTATAGGTCAAGGACGGGGCCATTGTGGGTTTTCTTTGCGGCGCATAGCGGCGGTAAATGATCTAATTGGTTAGCGCGGCGATATTAATTATTTTCAGCGGGAGATAATCATGGCCGGCGGATGGGCTAAAGATGGTGCGGTGCAGGATCAGATAGACGCCAGCGTTGAAGATGCGGTGGCCCGGGCGAAAAGCCATTTACCCCATGGCGAAAGCGCAGAGTTCTGCGAAAATTGCGACGAGCCTATTGCCCCGGCCCGGCGTAAAGCGATACCTGGGGTGCAGCTGTGTATCGCCTGCCAGTCGATTGCTGAAAAGAAAGCCACATCTCATTCGTCGTTTAACCGACGTGGCAGTAAAGATAGCCAGTTGCGATAACTATCCTGAGAAGGTAAAGGGGGTTGCACTAAAGATTTAACAGTGGGATAAGTGCAGGTCGCAAATGGTGTCTGGCTTTGAATGCATGCGTCTTTACCCAGGAATATCTTTTCAGTACTCAGATTTATCAGAAGACTGTTTTTTCATCACAAAGGCCTTACAGCCCACCGATTTTGCAGCTGTGAGTCCTTGCGCTCGCCAACCGAAGGGTGTGGCGGGAGGGGGACCCGATTATGTCCCCCAGTGCAATATAGCTTCAACCCAGGGTTAGGCCATCAACAATGGCGCAACCCAGGGTTAGGCCATCAACAATGGCGCAGAGAGGCAACCGCTATTGCTTCGCTCTTTACCTATCTAACTTATTCATACGCTCTCGCCGCAAGGCCAGCGCACAGTCACGGCCAATACAAACAGCCGTGCTGTCATCTGGTCCGGCAGCGCGGCTTTATCCTTGCAGGTGAGGCTGGCAAATAGTGTTAACCTGTGCGGCATTAAAAATCTCTATCCAATACCCGTCTGGATCCTGAATAAACGCAATTCCTTTCATTGATCCATCCTGAGGTCGTTTTTGAAACGGTACACCCAGCTTATCAAAGCGTTCGCAGGCCGCTTCAGTATCTGGCACATGAAAACCGATATGGCCAAATCCTTTAGGATTGCTATTCCCATTATGATAACTCACCGTTTGCGGCGTATCGTCCCAATTGTGGGTAAGCTCCAGCATTGCCGGACGCCCAAAGGTTTGCTCAGTTCGCTCCGCGTCATCGTGACTGATATCTGATAAAGCTTCAGAGCTGGTCAAAAAATACAGACTAAACTTCATCTGGGCAAAATCGAGCCGTTTCAACAGTGTCATACCCATTATACGGGTATAAAAATCCAACGACCGTTCAGGGTCGGCGATGCGTAACATGGTTTGGTTGAAGACAAAGCCGGAGGTGGCAGCGTCCTTGGTTTCACATAATCCTTCGGCCTGGTCAAAATGGCGGCTCATACGAAGCTCCTTACAAAACGGTTATGAATGAATACAGCACACAATAGGGATCGTTGGGGCAATACACAACCTTCTGTAGGATTAGCCACCTGATAGCAACGCCAAATGGGCCAAGGCCTATAACGTCAGGCCACACCCTCATCAAAGACAGCGGGTGGGGTTAAGGTTGCAGCTGTAAATTTACCAGCACACTGCCTACCCCATACGGTTGCTACCGCATTGTTGCTGCAACATTTTTACCGTAACCCCCGTGAATGGCGTTAGCCAGGCTTTGGGCCATCGGTCCTAGGCCTTTTTGGGTAAAGCAATACCACGTCTTGGCCGTAATCCAATCCGGTCACCAACCCTAGCGACATAAAAGGACCTATTGTGTTTATAGGAAGAGTTACCTCCCCGGATATTTAGCGCCCTTAGCAACTCACTAGCAATTTATTAGCAGCGTATGCCGGGGAGTTTGTACACTTGCGCTTAATCTTTTGCCGATTTCTGCACCAAAATCCATAGTGTATTGATTCGCAGGTTTAGCAACGTCGTTACCTGGGGAACGTGTTCATGGTAAGTTCCTAAACGCGGTAACCCGGGCATGAATAACAGGGGCCCGATGAATGATCATAGCGCCTGCTAAAATAAGACAAACAGCCGTGATAACGGCGCTTGATAACGCGCTCAGACCAAATAGGTACAGCGCTAAAGCAGAGATAACCGGCGTCGCAAAGCTAATCGAAGCCAGTAAACTTTGATTACCTTTTTTCATGGCGGTATCCCATAAATAAAAGGCTCCACCGATAGGCCCTAAGCCGAGTAATACTGCGTTGACCCATTGTAGCGGGGTGAATGTATAAACGGACGTTTCAGCAATAACATGGGCAGCCAGCGCCAGTAGCGCCACCACTAAAGATACCCAGCCAATATCCTCTACCTCGCTGTGCGATCGAGATAAAAACCATGAATAGCCTGACCAGATTAATGCACACAACAGGGCTAGCAAATAGCCAAAGATGAATTCAGCTTCTATTTGCAGGGTTGCGCCTGCCATTACCAGATATACCGAGCCCAAAAAGCCCAGCAGGCCGCCACACAAGGCGTATAGCCGTAGCCCCTGGGGCGCTACATAGATACCCAGTAAAAGGGGCCACAGGTAGCCGATTAAGCTGACTTCAATTGCCGGTGCAAAGCGTATTGCCATAAAATAACAAAAGTGAAAGCCAAATAAGCAGCCCGTATGTACCAGCCATTGTATAACAGTGAGGGAGGGCGGGGTGAGCAGCTTTTGTCCACGACATAGCCGCAATACCATCATGATTAGAAAAGAAATACTGAAACAGATAAAAAGTAGTTGAAAAGGCGGTATAGCTTTTGTCTGCAAGCTGAATACCGCCAACATTCCCCACATAAGTATTGCGGTAACGCCAGCTGTGTTAGGCACGGTACATCTCCCTTATCGTTTCTTTGACGGTAAGGTTACCGTTTATATTGAATATAGTTTGTGCTAAAAAGTCACTTTTTTGGGCTCGTCAGGCGTTTTTATACGGCGCGAAAAATGTTTAGGAGAACGGCCAAAGACCGTGGTAAAGCGCCGGCTGAACGCTGATACATCATTGTAGCCTACCTCCAGCGCCACGCGGGTAACTGGCATATCGGTAAATTGTAACAGCGACCGCGCTTTTTGCATGCGGACTTGCGTGATGTACTGGCCAGGGCTGGTACCTGTTTTCTCGCGGAAACGCTTCTTAAACTGCGTCACACCCAAGCAAGCGTGGCGGCATAATACCTCTAACGATAATACTGATTCCGGATATTGGTGGATTTGGCTGATAGCTAATTCAATTTTGTCACCAGCGCTACGATGTATATGGTGGGGGGTAAGGAGCTGTTTAAACAGGGTAATCAGGGTGGTTTCCACTGTCATCAGCGTACTTTGCTGGAGCTGTAGTTCGACAAACTGTAAATAGGCAGACAAGGCAGCGCTGAGCAAAAATTTGGGGCTGGTATGGCGGGCGAAGGCCGCCGGTAATGCAGCCAGATCGGCCACTACAAATCGGGCTTGCTCATTCGCGCTAAATGCGTGATTGGTGCCAGCCGGGATAACGATCCCTTCGCCTACGCCAATCGCTCCCTCAAAAGTATGCATAGCCAGTTTGATAACGCCGTTAAGGGGCAGCACCAGTTGACAAAAGTTATGCTGATGAGAAGCAACGTTGCGGGTATAGGCACGGATAGTTAACGATTCATGCATTAATTTGCACGCCCCAAAGCCACTAATGTAGCGTTTTATCCGTAAAAAATACAAGTATTGAATGGGGGAGGGCCGCTTAGATAAACGGCCCCGGGCTGATTGTACTGGTTAAAAATCAAACGTGCGGCTAACGCTGGCCACGATACGCTCATCAGCGGTATCATAATCCAGTGTGGTATCTTCAGCGGCCAGTTCCAAAACAAAGCCCTGCCAGCTGGTTTGATACGCTACACGATAGTGCACATAGGATTTATCGTTGGTATCCCACAGATAACGATCGCCGTCCAGTGAGTTTGAGGTGTCAATGCTCACCCGCAAAGCGTGGTTTTGCGCCAGAGTAAAGGTATGCGCCACCATGCCAATCACATGGCTACCGCCTAACCCAAAATAGTCCCATGAATACCAGCCATTGAATTCTGTCATCCCGTAATCTGAGGTATAGCCGAACTTGGCCCATACTTCAGGATAATTTAACCCGTTGGCGGCAGAGGAGCCCATATAGGTGTAATACGCAACGCCATAATCCATCGACCAGTCTTGGTTAAGCTGCTGCCAGTGTCCGGCATAAAAATCCAGTTCCTGCTCAGCCGCCTCACCATAGTCTACATTCGACGTCCACGCGCCGGTATACCAGCCTGCGTCTGCGGCATAATCGACACTTGCTTGTAAAGCGGGATCGTTTTGGGTCTGGCTCACACCGTTGAACATATAGTCAGAGGCCAGCGTAACTGTGGTTGACCAGTTCGCCCAGCCGGGGGCGCTTAATAGCAGCGCGCCCGTACCGATAATCATTTGTCTTAGTTGCATCTTGTTCACCCGCTAATTCGACGATTCAATTTTGGTGTAATCCAGCTTATTTTCTTTAGGTGAGCTTTTAATATTGCGTACGTGGCTCATTTTCTTGTAAAAAATATAGCCCAGACAGCAGTAAAATAAGCCGATAACCAAGGCGCCTACCCACTGTATTTTCAAAAAGTCTATTTTGAACAGCATGGTTAATGCACATAATGAAACAAAGTTGAAAACGAAATACTTTGTTTTACCTAGTCGTTTGGATGAAATATTCAGGTTGTCGGTGTATAGCCTGATTAGCGAATCGAGTGAATTAATCACAAAGACCACGCCCACAAATACCATGGCGATATTGCGGATGCCGCTCGTATCCAGTCCCGCTTCATGATAGTGGTAAAGTACGCCAAACCACAACGCAATGGGTATAGAAGGAAATATCATCATTGCACCGAGTACCTGATAGGTTTTCAGCCCCCCCACAAAGCGTGAAGTAAACTGCCCAATCATAATGCTCCAGGCAAACCACCAGAATAAATAAAAGGCATGGTAATCATTAATCGGGAACAAAAAGTGCTGAATATTGGCAAAGTAACCCCCTAACATAGTGGTGGCTTCAAAATACTCAGCCATTGGGCTGTTACCCCATAGAAAAGCGCTCCCCCACATAAAGAAGATCAAGCCGATAAACATCCAGGTGGTCGAAATACTTAATATCCGAACATATTTTAAGTCGGTACTGCTATAAACCGAAAATGCGATAGCGGCAAATACGATGAGATAAAACACCGGCATAATAGTTTCGCCATCACCTAACCTTGGCAGATACCAGGGGAGGTTGGAAAGCAGCAAAAACGCGGTGAATGCGCAGGTACCAATAATGACCACATTATTGATAAATTTAACCCAGCTTATTTCAAAGAATTTTACTTTAGGTTCAATGACACAAAAGTAAAAACAGGTTAGAAAGTAAAATGACCAGATAAAGAAGCCCCAGAAACCAAATTCAATAGCCAGGGGGTTTGTGAAGTCATATTCGGGGTTCGCCCCGGTATTGGCATAGCCACCGAACTCGGTCAATGGAAACATGATCAGGCCCACGTCCAAACCGGACGTAAACAGAATTGCGACAAATGTCAGCGTTCTTACGGGTGTCACACCCACCATGCGCATGTTGCCCCATTTCGCTACTATAAATACTATGGCAGCGAGGGTGAGCAAGATGCCGGCACTTAACCACATCTGCATGTGTTGTCTCCTGTTTTATCGTTATAATAATTATTGTGCGCCTTAGGAAAGTATAAGACGCACGCGGGCGGTGGGCCCGCCTCCTTTATTTGCTGGCGGTAAGCGCTGCACTACGTTGCTTGGTTTGCCAATTTTGTTCTTCAATTACCGCGGCGTTTTCTACCGGCAACAAGTGATTGCCCAGAATATGGTCCGCGGCCTTTTCTGCGACCATAATAGTCGGACCATTCAGATTACCGTTGGGTATGGTGGGGAATATAGATGAGTCCACAACATGTAGGTTATCAATGCCATGCACGCGCGTGGTGGAGTCTACGACGGCCATATCATCTTCCCCCATCTTGCATGAGCAAGAAGGATGATAGGCGCTCTCTACTGCACTGCGTACGAAGGCGTCGATTTGCTCGTCGGTCTGAATAGCTTCGCCGGGCTGAATTTCACTTCCCCGATAGGCATCAAATGCCTGCTGATTGATAATTTCCCGGGTAAGCCTGACACAGGCCCTGAAACCTTCAATGTCGTCAGCGTGTTGCAGATAGTTAAATTGGATCGCTGGCGCGTCGTCCGGGCTATTGGTTTTTACCCGGACAAATCCGCGGCTGCGGGGCTTATTATGGCCAATATGCACCTGAAAGCCGTCACCATCGAATGCACTTTTACCGTCGTAGCGAATAGCCGCAGGTAAAAAGTGGTATTGCAGATCGGGCCATTCCACACCGGCTTTTGAGCGAATAAACCCGCATGATTCGAAATGGTTGGTCGCGCCCAGGCCGGTTTTGAATAACATCCAGCGTGCGCCAATCATGCCTTTGGATACCAGATCCAGTTCGCGATTAAGCGTGATCGGCTGTTTGCAACGAAACTGGAAGTAAAACTCAAGATGATCCTGCAGGTTTTCGCCCACACCTGGTAAGTGGTGCAAACATTCAATGCCGGCTTTTTCCAGATGTGCCGCATTGCCTATACCAGATAACTGCAGTAGATGGGGTGAGCCAATAGACCCTGCACTTAAAATAACCGAGGTTGCCGCGCGAGCCTCAATCATTTTGTCGTCATGTTTATAGCGTACGCCTACCGCCTTTTTACCCTCTAGCAACACTTTGTGTACCGTAGCATGCGTAACAATAGTTAGATTGTCCCGGGATTTAACCGGGTCCAGGTAAGCCCGCGAAGCGGAGCAACGCTGGCCGTCTTTTACGGTCATATGCATAGGGCCAAAGCCTTCCTGCTGGGCCCCGTTATAATCAAAGGTTTCAGCGTAGCCGGCCTGCTTACCCGCTTCAATAAAGGCGCCATACAACGGGTTCTTCATTTCGTTGCCATTATTGGTGCCCAGGGGCCCTTCGCCACCGCGGTACTCGTCTTCGCCTAAATACCATTGCTCAGCCCGTTTGAAATAGGGCAAACAGTGTTGATAGTTCCACTGCTGCGCGCCGTACTGCTCCCATTCATCAAAATCTTTAGCGTGGCCACGTACATACACCATGCCATTGATTGAAGAGGAGCCCCCTAGCACTTTGCCGCGGGGGCAATGCATGACCCGGTTATCCAGATAGGGCTCGGGTTCTGTGTGAAACTGCCATGCATATTTTTCCGTGTTCATCGGAATAGATAATGCGGTGGGCATTTGAATAAAAATACTTTTGTCGCTGCCGCCGGTTTCTATCAGTAATACTTTGTGATCTGCATTATGCGACAGCCGATTGGCCAGCACACAGCCTGCTGACCCCGCGCCTACAATGATATAATCAAACGTTTCCATCGGGCCTCCTTAAAATGGACTGTCTAAATCAACCATGCCCATATATACCGACTTTGTCTGGGTATACTGGTTTAACGCCTCGATACCATTTTCACGGCCGATACCTGATAATTTGTAACCGCCCACCGGCATTTCAGCTGGTGAAGCTCCCCAGCTGTTAACCCAGCAGATACCAGCTTCCAATTGATGGATAACCCGGTGCGCCCGACGCACATTTTGCGTCATGATACCTGCGGCCAGGCCAAGTGGGGTATTATTGGCCCGGGCTATAACTTCCTCTTCGTCCTTAAAGGTCAGGACACTCATCACCGGGCCGAATATTTCTTCGCGCACAATTGTCATATCATCGTGGCAATCGGTAAACACGGTCGGTTCGACAAAATAGCCGCCGTCGGCTCCTGGTACTGACATTTTATTGCCGCCGGTGAGCACGGTGGCACCTTCTGCTTTGCCTTTAGCGATGTAATCCAATACTAACTGTTGGTGCTGTTTTGAAATCAGAGCACCAAAGTTAACCTCCAAGTCCTGAGGATCGCCGGCTTTTATATTATTTTCGGTACGCTGTTTTAGCTCGCTGATAAAGGCGTCGTAAACACTTTCATGCACAAATACCCGGGTGCAGTTGGTACACACTTCACCTTGAGTATAGAAATTACCTAACATCGCCGCCGCAACTGCTTGAGATATATCAGCATCTTCAAACACAATCAGGGGTGATTTCCCGCCCAGTTCCATGGTGACATCTTTCAGATTACTGGCAGCTGATGCCATGACTTTTTTACCGGTACCCACTTCGCCGGTAAAAGAGACTTTTTCGATAGCGGGGTGGCCGGTTAGCCACTGACCTACGTCGCCTTCGCCCAATACCACATTGAAGACGCCTGCAGGTACACCGGCTTCAATAAATACTTTCGCCAGCTCAACCGCGCCCCTGGGAGTTTCTTCTGAGGGTTTAAATATCATGGCATTACCGGCAGCTAAAGCCGGGGCAGATTTCCAGCACGCTATTTGAATCGGGTAGTTCCAGGCGCCAATGCCGGCGCAAATACCCAATGGCTCTTTACGGGTGTAGTAAAAATCGCCGCCCAGGTCTTGTTGCTGTCCTACCTGGGTAGGGGCTAAATTTGCAAAAAACTCGATAGCATCCGCGCCCGTTACCACGTCTACACAGTTTGCTTCCTGCATAGGTTTGCCGGTATCCAACACTTCATACATGGCCAGCTCATCATTTTTTTCCCGTAACAGGGCTACGGCACGTAATAAAATACGAGACCGGTCCATCGCGGTCATGGCTGACCATTGCTTAAAGCCGGCTGTGGCGCTCTCTATAGCCGCTTGTTTTACACTATCATCAGCAATTTCAATTTCGTAGATCACCTTACCTGTGGCAGGATTTGTTACTGCAATGGTTTCGCCAGTGGTATTGGCGATGGGTTCACCATTAATAAAATTCTGCAAGCGCGGTATGCTCATAGTTTAGCTCCAGGTAAATTAATCAGATAAATATTGATTCAGCTCTACTCTTTTTTGGTCGCATCTTGAATTTTGGACACAAAAAAGCGCCAGACTAAGGGCCCCTCCGCTGGTAAATATATGCTGCAATCCTTTGTAATGGCTGAATCTACGGTATATATACTAAAGCATATGAACATTCGGCTCAAAGATTGTGGCACTTTTGTTCTATGTTATAGAAAGATATAGCATTATTATTATGCCGCTGAACGTGCTTTTTCAGCGGTTGGTCGGCGCCTGGCTGGGAGCCAGAAGAACATCGGGTTGGCCAATAACATCAAATCAAACGATTAAGCTGTAGGGCCAACCCGTTTCGCGCATTTGTTTTACTGCTAACATTCCGTTTGTGAAAATAATAAGGTATGGCCAGCTATACCTTTTATGGCTTGTATGCACGCTGACCTCATGCTCTTATGGTCGCCTTCATTTGTTTTATGTCTGTCTATATTAATTCGGGAAACATGAAGTAATGCCTAAATTGCATCAGACCCTGGCAACCATTCCCAACCGCTATGCGTTTATCAATCAGGTTGATAAATTTGCCCAATGCCATGACAATTTCACTCTGATGCTAATTGATGTGGTGCGCTTTTCTGATGTAACCACCAGCTTAGGCATCACCGTGGGTGACCGCTTTTTACTGCAAATCGCGAATCGTATTATCTCCTTTTTTGATGACAAGATTTGTTTTGGCAGGATGAGCGGCGATATTTTCGGCATTATGTTTCCAGGTAAAGCCGAACAGGGTTTGATGTTGCGGCGTTACGAGCGCATGACTGAACATTTTAAAACCCCAATGCATCATGAACAGCACGCCTTTATTGCTGACTTTAATGTAGGCGCAGTAGCCGGGCGCCAGCACGGTTTTCAAATCAGTAATTTTATCTCCCGGGCAGAAGCGGCGCTAAAGCAGGCCAAAGAGAATAAATATGAAAACTTTTATATGCTTGATGGCACCAGCTACGCGCCAAGCGGGCGGCGTCTTGCGTTAAAAGCTGACTTACGCCGGGCAATGGCCCGTGACGAACTCGAATTATATTTCCAGCCCAAAGTGAATCTATCGACCCTGCAGATTGTGGGCGCTGAATGTTTGCTACGCTGGAATCATCCGTTAGACGGCGTAGTATTTCCCGGCCCGCTTATTGAAGCGGCGGAGTCATATCATATGATGAATGAACTGGCTTACTGGACTTTGAACCAGGCATTTCACAGCTTAGCCAGCATGAGTCTATCGGGGTTGACGCCGCGTTTGTCTATCAATATTTCGCCTACCCAGCTGTACGACAGTCAGCTTATCCCCCATATTAAAATGCTTTGCGAAAGATACGGATTCGCGCCTGCTAAATTCGAACTCGAACTTACCGAAGATGTAGCACTATCTAACTCGTTAATGGTGAAAGAGCAATTAGCCCGGCTGCGCGCGCTGGGGATAGCCATTGCGGTGGATGACTTTGGCAAGGGGTACTCAAACCTGGCATATATCCGCGATTTAGACATCACCGCGCTAAAAATCGACAAAAATTTTGTGATGGGGTTATCAGATAATCAGGTTAACCGGGCCATTGTTCAGGCGGCGAAGATTATTGGCGATGCCAAGCAATGCGAAGTGGTTGCCGAAGGTATTGAAACCATGGAACATTTGCATATTTTACGGGAATTAGGCATTACCACCGGGCAAGGTTTTCTATTTTCCCGCGCCATCCCACTAAACGAATTTGTTACGTTGGCCCAGCAGGATATTATTGTTGGCAGCTCTCCTTTACGTAAGCGCCTGGGCTAGTTTGGCTTTTAGCAGCTAACTGGGTAGACTAAACAGCATTGACCATTACCTACCGGGTTTTATGAAAGCTGAACTTTGTCGCAAAGGCGACTTTTTATCTACGTCACGTCACTCCCCGCAATTATTTGAAAGCGCAACTGAATTTACTTTGCAAAATGGCGTTCAGGTGGCTATCACCGGCCCCGGTATTATTAGTTTTACGCCGGCGCGCTGGGAGGATGACACTAAACACATAGTGTTATCTTGTGGGATTCATGGCAATGAAACTGCACCAATAGAATTATGTGACGAGTGGGTAAAAAACATACTTACTGAACAGGTCGAGCCGGTTCACCGCGTATTGTTTCTATTTGGCAATTTACCGTCAATGGATATTGCCAAACGGTTTGTTGAAGAAAATATGAACCGGCTATTTTGCGGTGCCCATAGCGAGGGGCCGGGCTTGGTTAACGCCGAAAGACGGCGGGCCAAACAATTGGAAGAGGCGGTAAGCGAATTTTTTAAACCGGCAGGAGCGCTGCGCTACCACTACGATTTACACACCGCCATACGCGAATCAAAAAACGAAAAGTTTGCGGTGTATCCTTATTTGCATGGTAAAGCTCATGATAAAGAGCAAATTGCTTTTTTAAGTGCCTGCGGGGTGAAAACCATTTTACTTTCGCAAAGTCCTACCACTACGTTTAGCTATTACTCCAGTGTGACGCATCAGGCGCACGCCTTTACCGTCGAGTTGGGCAAAGTTCAGCCCTTTGGCCACAATGATATGAGCCGGTTTGCGGCGGCCAGAGCCACTATTAGCGCATTACTTACGCAACCGCAATTAGCCTTACCCTGTGCCCAGGATGCCGAGATATTTACGGTTAACCAGGTAATTAACAAGCAAGCGGACGACTTTAGCCTGCACTTTGCTGACGATACCCCTAATTTTACTGGTTTTACCAAAGGTACGTTATTGGCAGAAGAAACCGGAGCCCGTTATGTTGCTGAGTATGACGGTGAAGCGATTGTATTTCCTAATGCGAATGTCGCTGTGGGCCAGCGCGCGCTGTTGACAGTGATTCCAACTGAACTGGATGACTAAGCATGTTTGAACTTGATACCAGGCTGGCGAACGATACATACTTTGTCTGCGATTTACCTTTATGTTCTGTTTTGCTAGCCAATGATAGCCAGTTTCCCTGGTTGATTCTGGTACCGCGTCGTCCGTTAGCTACCGAACTTTATTTACTTGACCCAGCCGATCAGCAGCAATATCTGAAGGAGTCGGCCCAGGTGTGTAATGTTTTGGAACAGTTGTTTTCCCCGGCCAAGCTCAATGTCGCTGCGCTAGGCAATGTGGTACCACAGCTGCACATTCATCATGTGGCCAGGTTTACTGAAGATTGTGCCTGGCCTGCGCCCATCTGGGGGCGACAGGCCAGTATTCCTTATCCCCCGAAGCAAGCTCACGATCTTATTGATAGAGTGACATCTTTACTTATACAACAGGAGCTTAACCCATGATCCTTACCACTACACCAAATGTTGAAGGGCATCAAATTGAGCAGTATTTTGGTATTGTTATTGGCGAAGCCGTTATGGGCGCTAATGTATTCAAAGACTTTTTTGCTTCAGTGCGCGATATAGTTGGGGGCCGCTCCGGGGCTTATGAGGGCGAATTAACTAAGGCCCGAAAGGTAGCATTTGCCGAGTTGGAACAAGAAGCCCGTAATATGGGAGCGAATGCCGTAGTGGGTATTGATATAGATTACGAGGTAATGGGCGAAAAGGGCAGTATGCTGATGGTAAGTATTAGCGGCACGGCAGTGAAAGTAAACCGACCGTAAAGTGACTGGTAAACGGCTGGCGCTGGCGTGTGGTGTAAGTGTAGCAGCAGGGATAAAGCGCCATTGGCAAGCGCTTTACCCCATGTAACCGGCTATATTCTTAGCCAAAAAACGGGTTGATGGTTTAACTAACGGTATCGCCGTTGATAACGTTACTTCCACTCATCGTCATCATCGTCATACTTACGGGGAGTAAAGTCAGGCGGGGTGCGCATCTTTTTGGTGTTGCGCAGGAGCAATAAATTTCCGGCGATAAGCCCAACCACCAGCGCCACAATGAGTAAAATCCAGCCGATGCCCATTTCCTAGACTCCCTTATTCAACGCGTAACGATAAAAAATGCTATCAATGTGTTCTAACACGGTCGCTTTACCCGCTAAAGGGCAGTGCGCCAGAGTGTCAGCCAGCTGATGACAATTGCGTAATTGTTCATAGTGTTTAGCAGTTGTACGGTGACTAAGATGCCATAGTTCACAAGCAACCCCGCCCGTGTAATGCAAAAAAGGTCGGTAAAAGCCATAATCTTCAGCGTGATCTTCAAGCCAACCGGCTAACGCTGCGCATGGCCCGGGTGGGCGATACTCACTATCAACCAGGTTAAATTCCAGCCCCTGGCGTGTTACTTCGCGCCGGTCATATACATCAATATCGGTACCCCAGTGATGACGACTGGTGCCGGGCAAAGCTGACCAGGTCAAAATACTATGCATTTTTTCTTCATCAGTTACCGTGTTGATATCCACTACCTGACCGTGTATATCAAGTATCGGAAGCTCGCCTTGCCATTTACGGTTCCAGATAGCTAACTGGCGATCGAAGTTGCGGTAGCTGCTTACTAACTGGCAGTCGATACCTTGTTCAGCAGCGGTCTGTTGCATAGCATAAAAGGCCGGCAGAGCATCTGCATGTAGCCGGTGCCCGTGCCCGGCATCAGCCAGGTTATCGTGGCTTAAGCCAAGCCAACTGGCGCTCATGCCAACAGCCTTACCATGATCTCGTAATAGATATTTTCCAGTGCTTCCAGGTCGGCCATTTTGACATTTTCGTCAATTTTATGGATTGTGGCATTAACCGGACCCAGTTCTATCACCTGAGCCCCTGTAGGCGCAATAAACCTGCCATCTGAGGTTCCGCCTGCCGTGGAAAGCATGGTATGTCGTCCGGTAACATGATGAATAGCTTGTTGCGTAGCGGCTACCAAATCGCCGGAGTCTGTTAAAAAAGGTTGGCCATTGAAGGTCCAGTCAATGGTATAGGTAAGCTTGTGCTTATCCAGAATAGCCAGGGTGCGCTCAATAAGTTGCTGGTCAGTCACTTCGGTGGAAAAACGAAAGTTAAAACACACTTTGAGCTCACCAGGAATCACATTTCCAGCCCCGGTGCCAGCGTGTAAATTGGAAATTTGAAAGCTGGTGGGAGGAAATGAGGCATTGCCATTGTCCCAATGGGTACGCGCCAATTCATCGAGTGCCGCGGCGGCTTCATGGACTGGATTGCGGGCCAGATGCGGGTAGGCCACATGACCTTGTATGCCTGCCACGTTAAGATTGCCGGTTAATGATCCACGCCGACCATTTTTGACCACATCGCCAATGAGTTCTGTGCTACTGGGCTCGCCCACGATACACCAGTCTATTTTTTCATTTCGGGCTTCCAGGGTATCTATTACGCGGGTAGTACCATTAATAAAAGGCCCTTCTTCATCGCTGGTAATCAGATACGCAATGCTGCCATGGTGATTCGGATAATCAGTAACAAAACGCCGCGTGGCAACCAGCATGGCAGCCAGGCTACCTTTCATATCTGCAGCCCCACGCCCATGTAAGTATCCGTCTTTCTCAGTTGCCACAAAAGGCGGTGTTTGCCAAGCCTCTGCCGGGCCGCTTGGCACCACATCAGTATGGCCGGCAAAGCACAGCAAGGGGCCGTTGTTGCCGCGGCGCGCCCATAAGTTGGTGGTATCTTCAAACACCATTGTTTCGTTATCGAAGCCAATAGCCGCCAGCAGCGCTTTCATCATCGGCTGACAGCCGGCATCTTCCGGTGTTACCGACTTTCTATTAATAAGATCCTTCGCCAGTTCAATAACTTCACTCATTGGCAAAAATCTCCTCATACGTACTGTCTTTAAATCCTATATACATCTTGCTGCCGCGAACAAGAATAGGGCGCTTAATCATAGCCGGTTGCTCGCTCATCAATGCCATAGCACTATCACGGTCAAGATTCTCTTTAACCTCGGCATCTAATTGTCGAAATGTAGTGCCGCGTTTGTTGAGCATCGTTTCCCATCCCAGTTGCTGTTCAGCGCACTCTAGCCACTGGCTATCCAGCCCCTGCTTTCGATAGTCATGAAACGTGTAAGAGTGAGCGTTAGCCTCCAGCCATTTTTTTGCTTTTTTAATAGTATCGCAATTGCTTATACCAAACAGGGTTGTACTCATAATTAATCAGTCGATGATGTCAGATAGCGTGAGTCTATCTTTTCGCAATGTGTGATGCAAAAGGTACACAGCGACCGTGCAAACCTTACATAGAATTAATGAAAGCTGTGCAGGCGCATCATTAGTAGCGATGTACGGACGTGAATCACCGCGGGGCATAGAGGTTTTTTACGGTAAATAGGTTATCTCGGCACGCCAAATGCAATACTTCTGTTATCACGTTTTATTCGTATTGAAAACGATTAGGCAAAGGAGAGAACATGGCAATTGTAAAAACAGCATCTGCACATTATCAACCGTTAGGTAAAAGTGGCCAGGGGCATGTAAGTCTGGCCAGTGGCGCACTATCAGAACAGCCTTATGGTTTTAATACCCGTTTTGAAGATAAAACCGGTACCAACCCGGAAGAGCTTATTGCCGGCGCACATGCAAGTTGCTATGCCATGGCCTTATCGTTTGCTCTGGCTGATGCAGGCTATGACAGCGGCGAATTAAAAGTAGATGCCGCTGTAACATTGGAAAAAGACGGAGACGGCTTTGCCGTGACGCAATCTGCATTGACCCTGGATGCTAAAGTAAGTGGCATTGATGAAGACGAATTTTCTAACATTGCTAAAGATGCCAAGGAAAATTGTCCTATTTCCAAACTATTGAAAGCTGAAATTTCATTGGATTATACGTTTCACAACTAAGTAATCAGATGTAAAGCGTAAACAGCGTATCTTCTAAAGCCAGGCACTGCCTGGCTTTAGTGGTTTTATAACGGCTAATATTTTGGCCATTGGGGATCACGATGCGGGCATAAGGGACGGCGCCCACCTGTTTTAAGGTGGTTGAATTAAACTGAAATAACGATTGCCCCATTGATACCTGCTGACCTCGTTTCACATGTGGCAGGCAGGCGCTGCCCACACCACTTTTCCCTACCTCTGCCACCTTTACCCATAGCTGCAAACCTGACGTTGCTTTTAGCTTGATACTTAGCTCGCGGCTGTCAAAGTCAGTCACCATTCCCTGAAATGGGCTATACAACTGATTTCCTGTGACTCTCATGACACAACCAATATTGAATAAAGGCAATAGCTCGCCCAGGCTGCTCTCTGTCGCCTCACACACTCTTCCCGATAGTGGCGCAGGGAGGGTAAGTGTGCGACTAGCCGGGACTTTTTGGGTAGTTTCAAGCATTACTGGTTGACCACCGTGTAGCCTGCGCGCTGTAGCGCGTTTACCGCTGTATCGAGTTTATTGTTTTTTACCAGGAAAAAATCTGTATCAAAGGTGGAAAGCACAAAAATACTGACTTTCGCTGCGGCCAATACCTCGCCGATTTTTGCCATTATCCCTACCATTGAAAGTTCCAGAGAGCCAAGCAATTCAAGGGCTCGCCAGTCGTTATCCTGCTCCTGCGCAGCCAATGGGATAGTGTCGGGCAAAATGATAGAAAGCTGATCCGGGGTGCGCCCAATAAAAAAAAGATCGCTGGCCAGTACCTGGGCCGGAATGACCGCATCAGGATCCATCGCATAGATAGTAAAAGGGCGGGGGAGCACCGCTAATGTCTGGATTGCCATTACATCTCGATAATTTAGTATTTATTACTTGACTCATTAAAGCATTATATGGGGGTAACTACCATGTGTTATCCACTCATTCTGTGGATAAGTTTGTTGAGTAGTTTGGGGCTGAATTGTAAGCTCATGAATTTAAAGGGTTAAAAATATTGGTTATTTTTCACTCAGTGGATAAAGTTAGACTACCCACAAGCATTTTCCACAACCTATGTCTAGCAACAAAACTAAAAATAAACGAAAAAAAGTGGCTGAAATTGATCGCTGAAGTGTTGACAACCCTGTTGTTTTGACCGCCGTATCTGCACCTATAGACAGTTGTTTATACCCTTAAAATACGCTTTTATAGCTTTTGATCGCAGGCTTTTTATACGCTGCTGGTATATTAAAAAAAGTTATAAATAGCTATTTTTAGCATGAAGTGCACATTTTTAAATGAACTGGTACATTATTGACATAAAACATATTTAAATGAGGGTGAGGTTTGAGCGCACCGCTAGAGATATATGCCGGGCCTGGGGCAACCAAAACATTGCAGCAGTACGGCTTTTATCCGCTGTTATTCAATTATTTTATTGGTGCCTCGGGCGGCCCAAAATGGTTTGTATTAGCTGGACTGGACCGGGTTTTGTTCCCGGATTACTTTCAGCGTAGAGGTGGACAAATTCAGATTATCGGCTCTTCTGCTGGTGCATTTCGGGCTGCGTGTATGGTCCAGCGCGACCCGCTGGCGGCCATCAACCGCTTAGCAGAAAGCTATGCGCATACTACCTACTCACCACGGCCTACCTCCTATGAAATCACGGCCAAAGCGAAAGAGTTACTGGCCTATATGTTAGGCGATAACGGCCTGGAAGAGATATTAACCAATGAACGTTTTAAAGCACATATTATCACTGCGCGGTGCCAGGGCCTGGTTAGCCGCGCAGGGAAACTAGCGCAATTAGCCGGCTTGGCTATGAGTGCCGCGCACAATCGCCTGGGCCGACAACATTTACAAAAGGCATTTACCCGGGTGGTATTTTCGGCGCCCCAAAGCAAACTGGATATTATCGATCCCTATGATCTTAAAACCGAACGCGCCGAGCTGGGTTACAATAATATTCAAGATGTTTTGTTAGCGTCGGGATCGATACCCATGGTGTTAGATGGTGTGGAAAACATTGTTGCAGCGCCGCCAGGGGTATATCGGGATGGCGGAATTATTGATTACCATTTCGATTTATCGTTTGGGCCCCACCAAGGTTTAACGCTTTATCCTCATTTTTACCCACGTCCTGTTACCGGCTGGTTTGATAAACGCTTACCAAAACGGCTGGTCCATCAAAAAAGTTACGATAATGTGGTTATGCTGGTGCCGTCACCGTCATTTGTAGCTTCGCTACCTTACAGTAAAATACCCGACCGTAATGACTTCAAAAATATGGATGCGCCCACCCGGATAAAATACTGGAACAGGGTATTGAGCGAAACCGATAGGTTAGGGGAGTACTTTATGTCAATCACCGAAGATGGCTCTATAATGGATAAGCTGAAACCCTTGCCGTTCGCCTGTAACTAAATACTAACGTTACCTGTAATTGCACAACGTGGTAATACCACGTCCTCCTGTACCGGGAAAAACTGAACTCGCCAACCTACCTCCCGCGCTTTGAGTTAACAGGCGATACGCAGCGATGTAAATGCAATGGACTTAAAGAGAAAACATCTACGCTATTCGTACGGGGAGGGTAAGGATAGAGTAGCGCCAGGATTGGGCACCACACACCTGACTTCGTTATGCTCACGGTTGGTGCTTTTGGGTTATCTGCTTACAACAATAAGGATCTGCATGTACGTTCCCAAAAACATGGAAATGAACGATGCCGAGGCGATAGCGATTTTTATATCGAAGTTTGGCTTCGGTACGCTTATAAGCCCCGACCTGGAAGCTACCCGTCTGCCGCTGCTTTATGAAAACGCTGCTGGTGGGAAAGGTTATATTTTAGGGCATATGGCTCGTGCTAATCCACAGTGGAAAGCGTTGTCGGGAAAGCGGGTGTCGGTTTTATTTAACGGCCCGCATTCCTACATTTCTCCTACATGGTATGTTAGCGAACCCGCGGTACCTACGTGGAATTACGCTCAGGTTCAGTGTTTTGGTCAATTTATTGAACTGGACGCAGCAGATACGGCTACCGCCATTCGTACTCTTATTGAAACATATGAGCCAGAAATAGTTAACGATCACGATTTAATGCCCACAGATTATGTCAATAGACTTCTCAAAGCTGTCGTGGGGTTCAAAATCCACGTAGACAGAATTGATGCTAAAGAAAAGCTAGGACAGCACAGACACGTTGACGATCAGATTAGCGTATTTGAAACCTTAGCTAACAGCCAGAACCTTGAGTCCATTCAATTGGCCAGATATATGAAGCGTCGGGGGCGGGGTAATGGCAATGTATAAAGCACTATTGGTGCTCCCCTTGGCCATTGAACCTGATAAGTGTGCAGCGTTTGCGCAATGATAGCCTATACCTTCGTGCGGGCATCACCCTATGTTAGTTGCTAGCATAGTTTGGGTTAAAACCCAGTAACAGTCTATTTCGGGCCAAATTGTGTAAATGCTCGTTTTCCTATGGCCTGCGCTTGCTACACAGTAGATGCTGGGCTTATCTTTATTGCCCAGAGTATTAAAGCGCTACAAAATACGCCCTGTACCCGTTTCAGGCGAACGCGGAACCGCTGACGAGTTAGCTGGATTAGGCGTAAATAGACAGGTTTTTTCTTTGTGGTTAGTTTCACTCCCCGCTGTTTTTTAACGGGCGTTGCGTACTTGTATTTCAAGTCATTGAAAAGGATTTTATAGATGAATATTAACGCTACATTTTGGGGGCAAGTACTATGTTTTGCGGCCGTAATAGCAATCTTTTTTACCGTTAAATCTGCCCGAGGCAAGGCCAGTAATCTTCTGCTTATTGGTTTTTATGCTTTTTTGCTCAATGTTTTTCTACCACCTGTAGGTTGGATTTATTGCGGCTATTGGTACGTTAAGCAAAGATAGATGTTATTCACAACACGCTTTTACAGCGTGAACACACCAAACCTGTTAGCGTAATTTTACCAACGTTAGACTTCAGCGCTTTGCATGCTTTACAGCATGTTTTTGTATAACGGTAGTTGAATTCGTGAGGCAAGCCTATACAGAAAATGGGAAGGCAGCGTTTAAGGGGAGGTGGGCTATTGAAGAAGGGTGTTGCCTCGTTGAAATTACGCCAAGTAGGGCTCCTAGGCGAAGTAATTTAGCCTAATAAAGGTGGTCGGTTAGCGCTGATAGGCTGTTATGAATTAACCGGGCCCAACCGAACGAATGTTTGGGATAAGCCTTAGCGCCTGCCCGAGGGCCAGTCAGGTAGGTGTAGCTGCGCGAGTAACTACGCCGAACCTGTGTTATGCACACAGAGTTATTGTGTATTTGCCTGCATAGCTAGTATCGCGATAGTCGTACCGGCATTGTTGTACCGGCATAGTTGCAACGACATAGCTGTAATGACATAGCTGTAATGACATAGCTGTAATGAGATAGCCGCGTTAAATAAAATAGGTAAAGCCAGGGGCGGCGGCACATAGTGGTCTACCATACTGGCAGGTATATGTTTGGCGGGCAGGGCACCAGGCTGTAGGCTCAGTTTGTTTACAAAGCAGGCAAACAGTTCATAAACATCAAAAATTTGCTTGATTGATATCCCGGGCATCGTTATTATACGCGCCGAATCAACGCAAGCTTGTTGGTTTTCAAAATGCGTCTATAGCTCAGTTGGTTAGAGCGCTACCTTGACATGGTAGAGGTCCCCTGTTCGAATCAGGGTAGACGCACCACTTTCCTCATTGTCAAAATATTCCAATACGACAAACCCTTTATTTGATCTTTCTTCATTAAACATTCCTTCTATATTCATAGTAGCTATCAAGTTTTTTGGTATGGCCCGTGTATAGTATATCTCTAGTGGACTATATCTATTAGCAGCGAAGCTGGGTAGTCGCCTGCGATTTTCCATCAAATGTCAAAGTTAAAAAATTCATAACCTTTTTTCAGTGCTCAACTTTCACCATCTGGACTACGATCCTGAAATATCGGCTGCTGTACTAAGAACCGCGATTTTCCCGCAGTTAGGCTGTATCTGATAATTGTCGATGTCAGTGGGAGAGGGGAAGTGCCTTCAGATATTAGCGCTTCTGATATTCTACTATCCTTCGGCCCACCCACCATATTTCCCGGTGATGAAGCCCATCATAATAGCTAAAAGTAAGGTTCCGTTAAGAATATGCGTGGCGTAGACTCAATTCTGCTTCGGGACTGTAGCGGTGAAATTGCGCCTCAACGTATTAGTAGCGACAAACTTAGACCGTCTGCCCTAGCGCCATTCAGGAGCGTTGTATTTACGCTGATCTTCATCATGGCCGGTTACACCTCTGCTTGGGCACGATCTAACGTCGACAATTTGCCCTCGATAAATTCAGGTGAGGTTGCGATAGGTCATATTATTGTCCCATTACAGTCAAGCTTTCTTAATGGAGCTGGGTAAGTGTGTGTCTTTTTTATCGCGCTTGCACGCAAGGATTTTACGGCCACGGGTTATTGTCATTATGCTAAAGATTAAAAGCCTGGCAGCCCCCTCAAGAGTGTCAGAGCGCCAAAATTTAATAAATGAACATTGTTTTTTCTCAACGAAAAATAATAGAAGTGGATTCTTTAACCTATCTTTATTTAGCTGGTGCGCTGAAATTGAAATAAAAGCAATAGAAAGCTTCTCTAATAAAACCATCTTAATCGCTTAAGTCGTTTTTATATAAATTGTGAATAAGAATACATATTCTTATTCACAATTATGGTTATCTGTGTAATAAGAGTTAGTAAAACAGAAATGGCGTTTATTTACTTTTCGTCATAAGTCTTAATATTATTTACTCTACCAAACTATTATTTTCAGCTTTTACACTCATAGGATTCTTATTATAGACTGATTTAAAAAGGATTTATTTCTATATCCTGCAATCTTTCTGCCTTTTACGATGACTGAACTCGTGGCATCACTTGTAAAAACTATGTTTTTATTTACTATTTTTTATTTCATTTTTTAACATTTAGGCGGGTAGTATGTAATTTATATGCATTGATCCTTATTTTTATCTTAATCGTTTAAGTTTCTTGTGCGTTGGTATATACTCATACTGCCTGCATCATGTAAGGCGGCATAATTACGCCTTAATTTTATGGCTAACTGCATAATTCAACCTTTAGCCTTTGCGCGAACCGCTTTCGCTTTAAAAATCAAAAACTGCAACTGGTTTTTTGCTGATAATAATTGATTTAGACCAGGGTTCGAGGGGGCTGATAAGGCATCGGAGATCCTTTTTCGGGTAACACATTTTAATTTAGTGAGAACGATATTGATGAATAGTAAAATGAGTAAATCGACTGTCCCAATTCTGGGTGCATTTATGGGTGTAGCAACGGTAGCTGTTGCAGAACCCTATCTACAGCCCGGTCCGGAGCCGACATTCCACACCCAAGAGGCATTTTCTCCTGAGAGTAATTTCACTGCGAAGTGGACGCGGGCTGATGCACGCCAGATCAAGCGAATGTCTGATCCGACAGCCGGTTCACGTCAGAATTCGATGCCAGCGGAATACACCATGCCCAGCATCCCGCAGAACTTCCCTGACATGTCGAACGAACAGGTCTGGGTATGGGACTCTTGGCCTCTGACTGACGAGGACGCCAATCAGTACAGTGTCAATGGGCAGGAAATCATCTTTTCTCTAGTAGCCGACCGTAACCTTGGCTTCGATGACCGCCACGTGTACGCAAAGATAGGCTACTTCTACCGGCCGGCAGGGATTCCCGCTGACCAGCGCCCCGAAAATGGTGGTTGGACCTATGGTGGCCTGGTGTTCGATGAAGGTGTTACTGGTGAAATTTTCGAAGACCAGTCTTACAGCCACCAGACCCAATGGTCAGGGTCGGCGCGTATCTTTCCAGGCGGCGAAATCAAGCTGTTTTTCACCGATGTTGCCTTCTACCGTGACGAGGATGGGGGACCAGATATCAAGCCGTACGACTCTCGGCTCGCGCTAAGCGTAGGCCATGTGCATGCTAATAAACACGGTGTAAGATTCACCGGTTTCAACAAGGTTACGTCGCTTCTTGAGGCCGACGGCACCTACTACCAGACTGCTGAGCAAAACCCTTATTATAACTTTCGCGACCCGTTCACTTTCGAAGATCCGGCGCACCCGGGTGAGACCTATATGGTATTTGAGGGCAATTCGGCCATGGACCGGACGACTGCACAGTGTGATGCGGATGACCTTGGCTACCGGGACGGCGACCCCTATGCCGAAACCGTAACCCAAGTGAATGCATCGGGAGCACCCTTTCAGATCGGTAACGTCGGTCTGGCCAGGGCAACGAACGACGAGCTGACCGAGTGGGAATTTCTACCGCCGATTCTATCTGCAAACTGTGTGACTGATCAGACTGAACGGCCGCAGATCTACCAGCAAGATGGCAAGTACTACCTTTTCACTATCAGCCACAGTACTACCTACGCAGCGGGTATTACTGGCCCCGAGGGCGTCTATGGTTTCGTAGGCAACGGTATTCGCAGCGATTACCAACCGATGAACCAGGGATCCGGGCTGGTGCTCGGTAATCCGACGAACCTCAACTACTGGCCGGGTAGTCCATTTGCACCAGACTATAACCAGCATCCTGGGCAATTCCAGTCGTACTCGCACTACGTGATGCCTGATGGTTTAATCCAGTCGTTTATCGATACTATCGGTACCAAAGAAGATTTTCGTCGTGGTGGCACGCTCGCACCCACGATCAGGATTGAAATCAACGGCGCCTCGTCTACGGTTGATTATTCCTATGGCGTAAATGGCTATGGACTGGGTGGCTGGGCCGATATCCCAGCGAATCTTAATGTGAATTCGGGCGGGCAGGTCAAGCCGCTTAAGAAATAGCGTTAATCAGTTAAGCCACACAGTCTTTCCAGGGGGGGAGCGGCGGTAATATGCCGGCGTAGCCTCTCCTGCCTTGTTTGAGCATGACGATTAAAAGCATGCCGGTCATGACTTATTCGACAGCCTCTCAAACAGTGGCTCTGGGTTTCCTGTTATGCAGCAGGGAATTCATGGGGCGCTGCATTTCCTTCTTTTGCAAATTGTTATCGTGCTGCCCAATGTTATCTAAGGTGTTCATTTAAATACTATTGCGCGGCTGCTTTGCTTTATGGTCCACACTCCGATAAGGAGAATTATGAATCACAATCTTGTCTCAATGTTTGTAACTCCCAAGCGTAAGACAGTTGGCGCGTTGGTCGCGCTGTTCTACTCCGGGATGGCGCCAGCCGTAGTATTCGGTTCCGAAACGCCACCGGGCTCCACACTGATGTCTATATTGCCAACAGCATCGTCTAACTACCAGCGCCCGGGCGACTGGGCGCCATATCGACCCGCGGTGCACCTCACCCCCGCCAAACACTGGATGAACGATCCCCAGCGTCCGATTCTGATTGACGGCATCTGGCACTACTATTACCTCTACAATGCCGATTATCCCGAAGGAAACGGTACCGAGTGGTACCACGCAACCTCGGTCGACCTCGTACACTGGCAGGATCATGGTGTTGCAATTGACAAGTACAAGAACGGCCTCGGCGACATCGAGACCGGCAGCGCAGTAATTGACATCAATAATACCGCTGGCTTCGGCCCCGGCGCGATAATCGCCATCATGACTCAACAGCATGAAGGTGTGCAGCGCCAGTCTCTCTTTGTCTCAACTGACGGCGGCTATCGGTTTAAGGCTTATCACGGCAATCCTGTTATGGATAACCCCGGCGCCGACCACTGGCGTGATCCTAAGATCATCTGGGACGACGCGCACAATGAATGGCTGATGGTGCTGGCCGAGGGCCATAAGATCGGCTTCTATACGTCACCCGATTTGAAGCATTGGACGTATCAGTCAGGGTTCGACCGTGACGATCTTGGGATTCTGGAGTGTCCTGACCTGTTCCGAATGTCGGTCGACGGTGACCCTGCAACAACACGATGGGTGCTGGCAACGGGCGCGAACGGCTTCAACACAGGGATGACCACGGGAACTTTGTACTGGATAGGAGACTGGGACGGCGAGCGCTTCACCGCGGATCGTGACGAACCTCAATGGCTCGACGCCGGCGCTGATTTTTATGCCGCGGTGACATGGGACGACCCGCGCCACAATGCCGCCGAACGCCTCGCTTCCCGCTACGCGATAGGCTGGCTCAATAACTGGGCCTACGCCACCAAGTTGCCTACCGATGACTGGCATGGGGGGGCCAACTCGATCGTACGGCGCATCGGGTTGCGGTCAATCGACGGCAAGCCGCAGCTTGTCTCGCAGCCCGTCAACGCGTTCGATAAGCTTGAGGGTGATGCAGTGGTCCGTGCCAACGTTCAGCTGACGGAAGCATCGAAGATGACACTCCCGCAGCCGACATCCGATGCCTACCGACTCCGGATTGAGCTTGACGCTGCCTCAGATGCCAGGGAGGTCCACTTCCGGCTCAAGGAAAGCAATGAACACTTTGCTATTGTGGGATACAACTTTGCGAATGATACTGTTTTCGTCAGGCGGGATAGGGATGCTATAGCCGACGCGATGCCCGAGGTTTACCGCGAGGTTCGAAAGTCACCGGCACTGGCGCGCGAAGGTGTTGTTACACTGGACATCATTGTTGATACAGCCTCCATCGAGGTTTTTGTGAATAACGGCGAGGTTGTACTTTCAAATCTCGTATTCGGCGTCCCCGGTATAAATGACCTATCGGTTGAGTCAATTGGTGGAAACACGGAACTGCGCTTATTTGAGCTATCCCCTCTCAAGGTCACTCCGATCACACGCAATAATGGTGATGGTCGCTAGATTTATGCTCACGTGACATGATCGGCTGAACTGTATTTTGAGACACTATGGTTCGTTACGGCCTATCTGAGAAGCAAATCATTTTGAGAAAGGTTTTTCATCGCGCTAAAGAATGAGCGCAGAAAAGACACGTAGTTTCCCTAAGGTAGGCCAAATGTCCAACATGCTGGGGGCCGTGCCCGCCCACGTCATAAGATTCGTCGCCGTATCGACTTCTTTCAAACACCAAGGCGTTCTGAGATGCTGAAAACATGATTTTTCAACCTACGCCCTAGTCTTATCGTTACATAAACTCAATTTAAGTTTGTGTTAGTTCAGAGGAAGCGAGCAGCGCTCTATCCGTCAGACGAATAAGAGTGACTCTTTTCTTCATTTACTGCAAACCAGGTTTAAGAATGCTCCTCAAAATTCCGTAACAGTTTCTGTTTAAAAGTGGCTTTAGCGTGAGTAAGATCGTGAGAATAAAAGTATCCATCAGCGCGCCGTAACTTTTTGCGTTCATGCTCTTTGGTCAATATTATTTTTTGAGTCATGCGGATAGTGTCCGGTGGCTGAAAGGCAATACACGTCTTTGTTGTTATTGGCCCCAAGATGAACAGTGTATCTGCAACACCACCCTTAACAGACTCCGCCTACTTTTTATTGCTACACAGGGGTTATTCTTAAAATCCGGGAATGGCCTGAAACGACCATTGGTCGTCATAGGAGCTGATGAAGGAAAGGATGAATAAAAGGTGTGGTGGCGGCACTGATGAACAGCAGGCAGGGCCACCCACCCTGATTTATTCAATACCTGCGCTGTATATAATGAGCAGCAATACGAAAAAAAAGCACCGGCGGTGCTTTTTTCTTCAGGTAACATTAGCTGGTACGTGTGGTCTCGCGTTTGGCATTACCGGGCGTTAAACCATTTTGCTATCTGCTGTCTTTCTGTTTCGGTCATCTCTGTTTTATTCATAAAAGGCATATCTTTGGTGACTGCAACCCGCCGGTGAATTTGCGGCGCGTAGCGTTCGATATCCTGCCAGGTATCAAACACCACGCCTAACGGAGCGACCTTAAATACGTCGTCCGTTGCAGAGGCGGAATGACAGCTTACGCAATGTTTATTAATTAACGAGGTTACCGCGGCCTGAGTGACCGGTGACATTTGCTTTGATTCGGGGTGGGTATTGCTGCTAGCACCGGCTGGAAGGTGGCTTTGTGAAGGCAAAGCGGGCCACGAGACCCACACCATAATAGCTAACATCGCGGCACTAGCACTGACTAAAATAGAGGGGCGAACAATACCTAAATGTTTTAAGTTAAAGAAATGCCTTAGCCACGCCGCGGTTGCCATCATTAGAATAAGCACAAGATAATTCTGTGGATGCTGGTACGTCATGGGGTAATGATTGCTTATCATAATAAATACCACCGGCAAGGTAAGGTAGTTATTATGCACCGAACGAAGTTTGGCGCCGGCGCCCCATGCGGGGTCAATGGCCGCCTTAGCCGCCACGGCTTTGACCATTTTACGCTGGTTGGGCATGATGTTCAAAAAGACATTGGCCACCATAATGGTACCAATCAGCGCGCCTACATGGATGTATGCGCCGCGCCCGCTAAACCACTGACTAGCCAGATAGCTGGCCACACAAATTAAGCTAACCAGAAAGAGCGCGAACGCTTTGGGCGATTTTGCCAATGGGCTGCGACACGCCGCTTCATAGAGGGCCAGCCCCCCAAAAATTAAGGCCAGGCCAAGGCCTATCGCTGTAGCCGGTGACCAATGTTGTACGGCGGGGTCAATCAAATAAGCTGAAGCGCCGAAATAGTAAACAATAATCAACAGCGCAAAGCCGCTTAACCAGGTGGTATACGCTTCCCACTTAAACCAATGTAAGGTAGTAGGCATGGCGGCTGGCCCGTAAGCGTATTTGGCGACTTCATAAAAGCCGCCACCGTGGATGGCCCATAAATCGCCCTTAATTCCCTGTTTTTTCTTTGCTTCCGGGGGTTCACGTAAACTGTTATCTAGCCAGATAAAGTAAAAAGAGGCGCCAATCCAGGCAATCCCCGCCACTACGTGAAACCAGCGAACCAATAGCGACGCCCAGTCTAACCATAGCATTATTCAACTTCCTTATGTTGCCTGTACTGACATACCCCGGCTATCCAGGTTTGATAGATGGCCCGATCATCGCCTAGCATGCTTAGTGCAAACAGCATATCTTGCGCGCTATGCGGGTGCGTTAATCGTAATGAGGTGAGCTCATCGAATTCCGGTTGCAGCACCACAAAGTCAGCATGGCTGCCGGGGTTCAAATTGCCAATTTCATGATCCAAACCATAAGCTACCGCCGGGCCCTGGGTCATCATGTATAAACCCGCCAACGCCGACAAAGGGTCATGCCTGAGTTGCGATATTTTGTAGCCTTCACCATAGGTTTTAAGCATATTAAATGTGGTACCGGCACCTACGTCAGTGGCCAGTGCTACATGCACGTGGTTATCCCTAGCCTTGGCAAAATTAAACAGCCCACTGCCTAAAAACAGATTCGATGTAGGGCAGAATGCCGCCGTTGCGCCACTGTCACCCATTCTCTGCCACTCGTTGTCGGTCAGGTGGATACAGTGGCCAAATACAGAACGTTGGCGCACCATATGGTATTTATCATACACATCCAGATAGCCGTCACACTGCGGGTACAATGACTTAACCCATTCAATTTCATCTGTATTTTCAGATAAATGTGTTTGAATAAAAACATCCTGATACTGTACCGCCAATTCGCCCAGTGCGGCCATCTGCTGTTCTGTGCTGGTAGGGGCAAAACGGGGCGTTAAGGCATACCGGTTACGTCCATTGTTATGCCATTTATCAATCAAATCGGCCGACTCGCGCTGCGCCCGACTGGCGCTATCTTGCAAGTAAGGCGGGCAATTGCGATCCATACATACCTTGCCTGCGATTAGGGCCATATTAAGCTCGCTGGCGGCCGTAAACAGGGTATCGGTAGCACTTGGGTGAACCGTGCCAAACACCAGCCCGGTAGTGGTCCCATTTTTTAACAGTTGCTGTAAAAACAGTGCACTGATTTTTGCCGAATAGGCGGGATCTTTAAATTTATCTTCGGTTGGAAAGGTGTAGCTTTCAAGCCAGTGCAATAGCTGTTTACCATAACAGGCAATCATCTCTGTTTGCGGGTAATGTAAATGGCTATCAATAAAACCAGGCACAATCCAGCGCCCGCGATGGTTCTTGATCTGCGCTTGCGGATAGCGCGGGGCGATAGTCGAATAGTCGCCCAGTGCAACTATGGTATTGCCCTGCACCACCATGGCGCCATCGTCAAAACATTCCACGCTTTCGCTTGGAATAGCACAGGCCTGGGGAAAATGTACAATACGGGCTCGAAATAAATATTGGGTGGTCACTAACTGCCTCGGTAACTACTAAAACCAAAAGGGGAGATCAGCAGCGGTACATGAAAATGGCTGTCCTGATCACCCAAAATAAATGAGATATCTATAAAAGGGTAAAATGTCTCACCGTGCGTACTACGCAAATAGGCCTCGCACGCAAACCGCAAACGATATTCGCCGGCGGTGAACACGGTATCCTGCCAGTCGCGGCAGCGGCCATCGGCATCGGTCACCGATGTCACGGTAGTGCCGGCCGGAGTGTAAAGGGTCAGCGGCAATCCTGCTACTGGTTTTCCTAACGTGGTATCAAGCACGTGGCTGGATAGTGTATTCATGGTAGATCCTGTAAGTCAGAAGGGGTGCTTAGCCCTTTGTCCAGTCGCAGCTGGGTAATCTGTAGCTGATGGTCTGCCGCATTAGCTTGTTCGGTCGCGGTGTCGTTATGAAGCCGCAACCGCAACTCATCTAACATGGCCTGCGCCGACAACCCGGTGGCACAAATAATAAAAATAAAACCATGTTTTTTCAGATATTGCTGATTAAGCTGCTTAAGCTCAATCAAGGTTTCGTCGCTAGCCTGACGGGCGCCGTCCTGCTCGTTAGCAGCTAATGTTTTAGTATTGGCAAACCTCGCCCGCAGGCTATCAATATCGCCAATCATGGGATGCGCGGCGAAGGCTTCGAGCAGATCACTGGTTTGCATTTTGTGCCAGTGTAGCTGCGCATACTCGTGTAACTGCTCGCGGCTGGTAAAGGGCCGGCTTTCCACCATCATGTTGATCCAACTGGCAGCCGCGCAACAACGGCTGAACCATTGTCTGGCACCGGGTACTGATAATTGATTTAGCTGTTCAAGTGTCATGCTGTTCCTCCTTGCTGGCGGATACCGTCGCACTGTGCTTGGTAACGGCGTCCGGCGTACTATGCAAACGCGAGATAATTTGCGCACTGATAGAGATAGCGACCTCAATGGGACGTTTTCCGGGGATTCGGGTATCGCCCACCGGCGAGACTAACGCGCGCTGTTGTGCCCTGCTAATGCCGCGGTTGGCCAATCGGGTGGTAAATCTGCGGGCTTTAGTGTCAGACCCAATCATACCGACAAAGTCAAACTGATGATGGCGCAGGGCGGTTTCCACAATATCGTAGTCCAGCTGGTGGTTATGGGTCAAAATTAACAGCCAGCTCGCTGCGGGTAGGGAGCGGATAAGGCCAGGCGGATCGTCATCGACTATTATTTTAACGTTCGGCGGATAAGGCTGGCTGGTAAACATCGACGCTCGGCTGTCTATCCAGCTAATTTGCAATGGCAGCTGTGCTAACACGGGGATCAGCGCCTGTGCCACATGGCCGGCGCCAAATACGGTTATATGCTGGGTGTGATTCACCCTAACCTCAAACAGCAGTTTGGCCGCCCCTCCACAACATTGGCCTAAGCGCGCACTCAGCGGGAATGACTCGATTTGCTGGCACTGCTGATTGCTCGCCAGTAATGCTCTGGCCTGTGCTGTAGCAGCATGCTCAAGATGCCCCCCGCCAATAGTATCGTAGGTGCTATCTCCGGTTATCACCATTTTAGCTCCAGCCTCACGCGGGGTAGAGCCAGCGATACTGATAACGGTAAGCAGTACATAGCTTTCCCCGCGTTGTTCACACTGGCTTAATGCTTCAACCCAGCTAGCGGCTCTCACAAGCCTGCATCCTGGGCCGCTAATACCGCTTTTAACACACGCTCTGGAGTGGCGGGGGTGTCAAGCTGTGGATCTTGGGTATAACCGGACAGGCTCGACAACGCATCTTTTAACGCGCACCACACCGATATGCCCAGCATAAAAGGCGGTTCGCCAACGGCTTTAGAATGATAAATACTGTCTTGTGCATTAGGCCGGTATAAAAGATCGACATTGAAGATGGCTGGCGTGTCACCAATGGCCGGTATTTTATAAGTGGCCATGTTGTTACTGGTTAACCGGCCATCGTCTCCCCACCGTAGCTCTTCGGTGGTTAACCAGCCCATACCCTGGATAAAGGCACCTTCAATCTGGCCAGTATCTATCGCTGGATTAATGCTGGTGCCCACATCATGAAGAATATCTACCCGGGTAGTTTTATGTTCGCCGGTGAGGATATCCAGCGTAACCTCACTTACGGCCGCGCCATAAGCAAAATAGAAAAACGGACGCCCCGATGCGCTGGCCCGATCATAATAAATTTTCGGGGTTTTGTAGAAACCCGTGGAGGACAGCGACACCCGCGCCAAATAGGCCTGCTGTACCAGTTCGGTAAAGCCGATGCTATGTTCGCCCAGGCTTACCTGGCCCTGGCTGAACTGCGCATCGGTGGCCGGGAGTTGTAGCGAGGTGGCGTAAAAGTCGATTAGTCGCTGGCGAATAATCTGACATGCATTTTGAACTGCCTTACCGTTTAAATCTGTTCCGCTGGACGCAGCAGTAGGGGAGGTATTCGGTACTTTATCAGTGCGCGTAGCGGTAACCTCAATCTGATCTAAACCTATGCCAAACTCATGCGCTGCAATTTGGGCTATTTTGGTATGCAGACCCTGGCCCATTTCTGTGCCGCCGTGATTAACCTGAACCGTACCATCGGTATAAATATGCACCAGTGCGCCGGCCTGGTTTAAGTATTTAGCGGTAAACGAGATGCCAAATTTTACCGGCGTCAGCGCCAGCCCCTTTTTAATGATTGGGCTGGTTTGGTTAAAGGCAGTAATGGTCTTACGTCGCGCCCAGTAATCTGCACTGTCCTCCAGGCGGGCTATAATCTCGGGTAATAAGTTGTCTTCTACCTGCATTCCATAAGGGGTGGTATCGCCGGTATCGGGGCCGTATAAGTTGAGTTTTCTTACCGTCAGTGGATCCTGGCCGGTGGCCCGGGCAATGTTATCCATCATCGCTTCAGCCATTATCATGCCTTGCGGGCCACCGAAGCCCCGGTAGGCCGTATGTGAGACGTAATGCGTTTGAAAACGATGGCCAGTGACCCGGCTGGCGCCAAGATAATAACCATTATCGACATGAAACATTGCTCTATCGACAATTGCATCAGACAAATCCGCCGAATGCCCGCAGTCGCCACTTACCGTAACGTGAGTGGCCAATATTTTGCCGCTGTCGGCTATTCCTACGGCATAACTGTTTTCAAACGGATGACGTTTGCCGGTAACCTGCATATCCTGGCTTCGGGCTAAGCGGAATTTAACCGCACAGCCGTTACGCTGGGCCAGCAGGGCGGCCAGACACGCCCACTGGGCAGCCTGGGTTTCTTTACCGCCAAACCCGCCGCCCATGCGACGCATATCCACCGTCACCTTGTGCAAGCCCACGCCAAGTACTTCAGCGACTAACTTTTGGACTTCACTGGGATGCTGGCTAGAGGTATAAATCATCATCCGGCCGTCTTCTTCGGGCAACGCCAGCGAGATCTGTCCTTCCAGGTACATATGTTCCTGGCCGCCCACCTTTAGCTGTCCTTCCAACTTGATGGGAGCCTCAGCATACACCGCCGCGTAATCGCCTTGTTGCATCTGGTGGCTGGGCCGGACCTTGGCATCTAGTTCGCGGGCCGCTGCAATGCTTAGCAGAGCAGGCGTGGGCTCTACTTCAATGTTGCCTAACGTAGCAGCATAGCGGGCCTCCTCAACTGTGTGAGCTAATACCGCAAATACCGGTTGGCCAAAAAATTTTATATTATGCTGCGCTAATACCGGATCGCCATCAAAAACAGGGGCGATATCTACGTGGCCGGGTACGTCCTCAGCGGTTATCACATCTATCACGCCGGGGGCCGCTCGCACTGCCGCTAAATCGATATTTCTTATTCGCCCGGCTGCGCAACGACTTTGCCCTACCGCGCCATAGCACGTATCAGCCGGTACCGGCATATCGTCGACATAGCGGGCGCTGCCAGCTACCTGTCGGCTGGCACTTTCGTGTGCGGCAGGTTTAGCTAAAGGACTGGCGCTGGTGGCGGCCTGCTGTTGTTCACTAAGTTTACGCATGATACTGCACCCGGGTCGAAATACGATTAGTACTGGGTTGTTGTTCTACAAAAAAGCGATGCCACAAGTTAACCACTAGCTGGTTACGGTAATCGGCGCTGGCGCGAACATCATCTATTGGCGCAAAACTGGTAGCTAATATTTGTTTGCCCCGCACCAGTGTAGCCGGAGCGTTTAACGCCATGCCTACCAGGTTTTGCTCCAGCGCTATGGCACTTGCCGGCGTGGCGGCGACCCCGCCAAACCCGGTGGTTGCCCGGGTTATCTTGCCCTGGCTATCAAGGCGAAGCTTGAAGACTGCACACACTGCCGAAATATCATCTTCAAAGCGTTTAGACACCTTATAGGCAGCCAGGCGGTCGGCGGTCGTTAACCGCGGAATACGTATCTTACTGAGCCAGGCCCCGGCAGGCAGGCTGGTTTGCCGATAGCCGGTGAAAAATGTGCGAGCGGGCAGGGTATACGTCTGTTGACCATCGTCTGCAATAAAGTCGGCTTCAAGGGCGAGCATGACCGGTGCCATATCACCAATAGGCGAGGCATTGGCCAAATTACCCCCCAGCGTCGCCTGATTACGTACCGGTAGCGAGGCGAAGCGCTCGAATAACTCGGTAAGCGGCGCAAAAGCATCCAGCAATACCTCCTTGATATCGCTAAGGGTGCAGGCGGCACCGAGTGTCAGGTAATCATCGTCACACTCTACGCTGTGTAACTCGGCTAACTGGCTAATGCTTATCAGGGTTTTAAACTGCCGCAACTGTTGGGTAATTTCCAGGCTCAGGTCGGTACTGCCGGCTACCAGCAAAGCCTCTGGGTGCTGGGCAATGCATGCTGCCAGCGCTTCACGGCTGGTAGGCATAAGCAACCCGGTGGACTGGTTATCGTCACTGGTATTGGCCTGCATGGCAGTAAGCGTGGCGATAGTGGTGGCCGCCATACGGTTAAATTTATCTTCTACGGGCTGCTGACATACGGCCATTGTCGCGTCAATGATAGGCCTGTACCCGGTACACCGACACAGGTTTCCCGATAGGGCATGTTCAACTTCGCTTCGGTTAACCGGTTGGTGGCGCTGATATAGCGCAAATATCGACATGACAAAGCCCGGCGTACAAAATCCACACTGGCTGGCGTGGTGGTCAACTAATGCCTGCTGGACGGGATGTAATTGCTGGGCTTCAGCCAGGTGCTCTACGGTAATCAGTTGTTTGCCGTGC
Source organism: Alteromonas indica (assembly GCA_003056425.1). Lineage (GTDB taxonomy): Bacteria > Pseudomonadota > Gammaproteobacteria > Enterobacterales > Alteromonadaceae > Alteromonas > Alteromonas indica. The sequence continues at coordinate 178,446 of PYVY01000003.1, read as the reverse complement.
AATGACGACATCAGCGCAATACAACTGTTGATGGTACGGTAATGTAGCCCGGTATGGGATGGGTTTAATTCGGCCACCACTACCGTGCACGCACCGCAATCGCCAGAGGCACAGCCTTCTTTTGTACCGGTAAGCCGGCGTTGTTCACGCAAAAAATGCAGCACGGTCTGGTTCGCATTTTCCGTTGAAACGGTAAGCGGTGTTGTATTCAATAAAAAGCGCACCATCAACCTTTCCTCTGGTTTTTCAAAATCTCTGAATGCATCACTATAGCGGTCTTTTTAAATTAAAAGTAGACCAAATGGTCAAATAAAAAAGAATAAAAAAACATGCGCCAAAATGGGTAGCATGCTCTATGTTGGTGCAATAAAATGGCTGATTCACTAAATGGGTTTTTATCATACCCGCCTACAACCCGTACATAGCGCCTTCTGGTGATATTAACCCCGGCCCGGGTTGGCACCATCACGATAGGCACAGCAAGTTCTATGCACACTCGGCGAATAGCCAAGATCCGCTGGCGGGATAAATAATGTTGAGAGAATAGTCGACTATGGCACTATGACTGCTTGGTCAGGAATGCGTTTGATAAAAGGCATAAGGATTTATGGCAGGAAACAGAAGCACTGACATCTCTGTTGGTGAGAAAAATAAAACAAATATTTTGCAGGCGGCAGAAAAGGCTTTTGCCCAGCACGGTTTCAAAGGCACCTCGGTTCAGCGCATAGCCGATGCCGCCGGGTTGCCCAAAACGAATGTACTTTACTATTTCAAAACCAAACAGGACTTATATCAGGCCGTACTAAAACAAACTTTGAGTTTGTGGAATTCCCGTTTTGATCTAGCTTGCGAAACTGATGACCCAGCGGAAACATTGGCTGAATATATCAGTGAAAAAATGGAAATGTCCCGTACCCATCCCATGCTATCGAAGATATTTGCGCTGGAAATTTTAAACGGCGCACCTAATCTGAACCCCTATTTCAATGATGAGCATTTGCACTGGATGCAGGGCAGGGTGGCGATAATTGAAGCCTGGATAACACAAGGCAAAATGAATCAAGTTGATCCCCATTATCTGCTCTATACCATCTGGGCCAGTACGCAGCATTACGCGGATTTTGCCACCCAGATAACCCGCCTGCGGGGGCAGAAAATGAAAAAAGCGGATTTCGCCCAGGCCACCACCACCGTTATTCAACTTATTTTAAATGGCTGCGGCTTGACCGTGCCCCCTCACTATGAAAGATCCCAACATGACCAACTCAGTTAATTACCCGCGCGACCTTATAGGTTATGGTGCCACCCCCCCGCACGCTCAATGGCCTGGGAACGCCCGTATCGCGTTGCAGTTTGTGGTGAATTATGAAGAGGGCGGTGAAAATTGTGTGCTACATGGTGATAGCCACTCCGAAGTATTTTTAAGTGAAATCATCGGTGCCCAGCCTTACCCCGACCGGCACATGAGTATGGAGTCGATTTATGAATACGGCAGTCGGGCGGGCTTTTGGCGTTTACACCGTCTGTTAACCCAATATCAGATACCCGCCACCGTATTTGGCGTAACTATGGCGTTGCAGCGTAATCCTGAGGCGGTTCAGGCAATGCTCGACGCAAACTGGGAAATTGCTAGCCACGCACTGCGCTGGATTCATTTTCAGGACATGGACGTGGCCACCGAGCGTCAACAGATAGCGCAGGCCATTACCCTGCATACCCAGCTTACCGGGAGTAAACCGGCAGGCTGGTATACCGGCCGTACCAGCCCCAACACCCTGGCTTTACTGGCTGAGCGCGATGATATCTTATACTGCGCGGATTCCTATGCAGATGACTTGCCCTATTATGATAACCATTACACCAAACCCTTACTGATGGTGCCCTACACATTGGATACTAACGATATGCGTTTTGCTACACCCCAGGGTTTTAACAGTGGGGAACAGTTCTATCAATATCTTAAAGACGCTTTTGATGTGTTGTATGAAGAGGGTCAGCAAAGCCCCAAAATGCTTTCAATTGGCTTACACTGTCGAATCATCGGACGCCCGGCCCGGTTAGCTGCGTTAAAACGATTTATTGAGTACGCGCAAGGTCATGCTAAAGTATGGTTCGCTACCCGCGAGCAAATTGCCATGCACTGGCAAAAGCACCACCCTGTATCGCGGTAGCACTATACCCTTTAAGAATAACAATTGTGGTATCCGTGGAGTAATACATGTTGAAAAAAACGTTAGCTGTAACCTTTTTGCTGTTGGCGGTTACAGGCTGTTCTAAGCTCAATAAAGAAAACTATGACAAACTGGAAATGGGCATGAGTCAACAGGACGTTGAAGATACTATAGGCAGTGCTGACAGCTGTAATAAATCGCTAGGCACGCTCAGTTGTATCTGGGGTGAGGAAGAGGGTAAACATGTGAAAGTGATGTTTATGTCAGATAAAGCAGTCACCTTTTCCTACAACAAACTGTAGTAAAAAAGCCGGAGGCTTTCGCGTCCGGCTTTTTTCAGTTTTGCCAATCACACCATTTACAGGGCGTTAAGCGCTGCATCGTAATCGGGTTCATCAGCGGTTTCAGCCACTTGCTGGGTATACACCACCTCACCTGCGTCATTGATAACCACAACACTGCGTGACAACAGGCCAGCTAGCGGGCCATCTTCAAAAGTCACGCCATAGTCGCTGCCAAAGCTGCTGCGAAAGGTCGAGCCGGTCAAGACATTCTCTACCCCTTCGGCGCCACAAAAGCGGCCAGCGGCAAAGGGTAAATCGGCAGAAACACAGATAACCACGGTATTGTCCAGTCCGGCCGCTTTTTCGTTGAAGGTACGTACAGACATTGCACACGTGCCGGTGTCGACAGACGGGAAAATATTTAAAACAACCTGTTTGCCGCGAAGCTCACTTAAGCTCACAGTCGACAGATCAGATTTTACTAACGTGAAATCCGGGGCTTGGCTGCCTTTGGCAGGAAGCTCACCGACGGTGTTCATGGAATTACCTTGTAACGTTACTGTTGCCACGTTGGCTCCTTATGGATGGTGATAAATATTTTTATTATCTTGCCTGAGATAACCTGTATTGCAATGCTTGTACGCCGGCCAGGATTGCACTACAACCGCTCATCGGCTGGCCGGGCCTTGTTTCGGCATGATCTTTGGGCATTGTAGCCGGGTTATTTCAAATCAAATGCATAGCGCAGTAAAAACAACAGGCCAAGCGCATATGTAAGTTTGCTTACCTGTTTACCTTTACCGGTCCCTAACATAATGGCGACATACGTAATAAACCCAAGAGCAATGCCTTCACTTATGCTAAAGGTCAGTGGCATAGCCAGTAGCGCCACAACGGCTGTGGCCAATGCTCCAAGATCGTCAAAATCCAGTTGGCGGATAGAATCCATCATTAATATACCAACCATTATCAGGGCAGGGGTAGTGGCCATAAGCGGTATCACTTTCATCAGCGGTGTTAAAAACAGCGATAATAAAAAGCAAATCGCAACCACCATGGCGGTGAGGCCGGTGCGGCCCCCCGCAGACACCCCCGCCGCAGATTCTACATAGCTGGTAACCGGTGATGTCCCTAGCGCTGCGCCTGCCACGCTGGCGGTAGCATCGGCGGTCATTGCGCTGCCAATCTTGGGTAAGCGACCTGATTCATCCAGCAAATTAGCCCGCCGTGACACACCTATCAAGGTGCCAATGGTGTCAAACATATTCACAAACATCAGGGCGAAGATAAGATCCCAGGTCTGGGCGAAGTTTTCGATAGGGTACCAGATATCCATTGCAAAAAAGGTTTGCGACATGCTGTCGGGCAGGCCAACCACACCGTCAGGCTGAGCCGTTAAATACCCGGTTTCAGTGGGCACAAACAGGCCAATCAAGCTAAGCACTACGATGGAAAGTAAGATACCGCCGGTAACTTGCTTCATGACCATAATAATGGTGAACAGAATACCAGCAAGGGCCAGCATCACTGCCGGATCAGACAGGTCGCCCAACGTGACGAAGGTGGCAGGATGGTCTACCACCAGGCCAGCATTCTTTAGACCGATAAAGGCGATAAACAAACCGATACCGCACTGTACACCAATTTTCAGCGCGTTGGGGATAGCTTCGGCCACTTTGGTTCTGATGCCCGTTAAGGTTAGCAGTAAAAATAGTATGCCGTTCCAAAATACAATGCCTAGTGCGGCATCCCAAGGCACATCTCGGGTCATACAGATAGTAAAGGCGAAAAAGGCATTCAGTCCCATCCCCGGTGCCATGGCAATGGGATAGTTAGTCATCAGGGCCATTAACATGGTACCAATACACGCTGACAGCGCCGTTACCGTAATCAGCCCCTCAACAGGCATACCGCTAAGGCCTAGAATACCTGGGTTGACCACCAAAATATAAGACATTGCAGCGAAGGTCGTTAACCCGGCAATCACCTCAGTTTTGATGGTAGTGCCATTGGCGTCGAGTTTAAAAAATCGTTGGAGTAAGTCTGTTATCATGCGTTCTCTCAATGGCGCGTTTTTTGTAATACTTTAAGCCGATAAGCAATAAGTTGACCATGTAGTCAACTTCGTGGTGTGCTTTGTGCTTAGTCTGGCCAACACCGCGATAGGTTATCGCTTGGTAATCAGTGACCGTGCCACAATGGCATTGCCTGGCACAAAGGCTGAAAGTTTTAATAAAAACGGCTATCGTGGCATGTTAAGCGTTATCAGTATGATAATGCAGCGAGAACGAAGCGCGGTGGGTTGCGCCGCAATTGTGCGTGAAGCATCATTAAGGTGCAACCGTTGGTCTGAGTTTTTTGCTATCCAGCGTAATAAGAATGATAAAAGGGAGGCATATGGCCATTTCCACACGAATTTCCACGTTACCTAAGGCCGAACTGCATTTACATATTGAAGGTAGCCTTGAGCCAGCCTTAATGTGGCAGCTCGCGCAAAAACATCAGGTGATTCTGCCCTATAGCAGTGTGGCCGAGATTGAAGCAGCCTATCAATTTGATTCGTTACAAAGCTTTCTTGACCTGTATTATGCCGGCGCCGATGTCTTGCGCGATGAAGATGATTTTTATCAGCTTATGTGGTCTTACTTATGTCGCTGTCGTGAACAGAATATTGTACACGCCGAGATTATGTTTGACCCCCAAACACATACCCTGCGTGGCGTCGATTACGCTGTGTTTATGGCTGGTTTTGATAAGGCAATTACGCAGGCCAGGCAAGACTGGGGCATGAGTGTGCTACTGATTTTATCGTTTTTACGGCATCTCAGTGAAGCCGAAGCGTTTGACACTTTAGCTCAGGCAGCTCCCTATTATTCGATGATAAGCGCTGTAGGGTTGGATAGCTCAGAGCTAGGCCACCCGCCGGAAAAATTCGCCAGAGTGTTTGCCAAAGTCCGAGAGCTGGGTTTTAAAGTGGTGGCCCATGCCGGCGAAGAAGGACCGGCTGAGTACATTTGGCAAGCTATTGAGCTGCTTGAAGTAGACCGTATCGACCACGGCGTTCGCTGTCAGGAAGATGAGACTTTATTAGCCTTAATTAAACAACGTCAGATTCCGTTAACGGTATGCCCGTTAAGCAACCTGAAGCTAAAAGTGATTAACGATATGGCTCAGCATAATATTTTGCAGCTATTGGATGAGGGCTTATTAGTTACCGTAAACTCCGATGATCCCACGTATTTTGGCGGGTATCTGAACGATAACTATGTGCAACTTGAACAGGCACTGGCTATGAACGATGCTCAGCTAAAACAGCTGCTTATCAATAGCTTCAAGGCCAGCTTTTTACCCCCCGCGCAACAGCAGCAGTGGATAGACCAAATTAACGCGGCATAATAGTTGTCACTGCTGGTAGCACCTAAATGCCTGGTGTACCCGTATGTGCCGGGGCCGGGCTCCGGCATCACCAAGGCCAAAGGGGCAACTGCCAGCCCGGTTGGGGGGGGTATTGCGTAGCAAAGAAAGCCACCCGCGTCGATATCCTATCCTGCACAAGCAAGCGGGTTGGTGGCTGGTGTTCTCCTGCCGCTGACTGGGCGGTATAGCCTGCGCAGCGATTTAGTAAATTTACGCCGGTGTTTCGTTATTATCATACTCTGCGTGAGTAACCTTCGCGGCTCGTTGCAAACCAAATCACCCAAGCCACATCCATCAGTTACAGGTAAAGCCAAGGAAAACAGGCATTGAACTGGCCGGTAGCAGGTGGCTTATCCGGGAAGGGGCAGGGGCATAATAGCATTAGCGGTTTGGTAGCGTCGCCACCCTCACTGCGCCCACCCGGTTAAAACCCAATGTGTACCTGGCACCCGACAACGCCCACGCGCGAAATGCGTTGGGCGAAGGTTATGTACATTCGTGCAGAGCAGCAGAACAGGCAAAGGCAAAATAAACGATTTATAGCCTGGTGGCAGGTACCATATTGGCATGGGTGTTCAAGCGCTTTTGATAATGCTTCGGGGAATAAAGCGCGATGGGCCGCGTGAATTTCAGGCACAAAAAAAGGGCCTTTGCCCTTTTTTAGCCGTGTCTACGAAAGGTATCTGCATGTTACCAGCACAGGACCATCCAATATCACACGGCCAATAACTAACGCCCGACTACAGAATTTCGTAGCAAATCGGTTTGTAACTAAAGTTATTCGACTCTCCGGCGGAGCACGCGGTAAGCCCTACTACCATATCCATCTTTGCTTCAAATACGGTGTAGTCACCGGCTTTACTTTTGGGGGGTAACACGGATATTTTGCCACTGGCGTCGACGGCTACATTCATAAAGGTATTGAAGGTGGTGCCTATCAGGTGCTCGGGAATACCATAAGCGGCAAATGCACTGACTAAATTGCCATGGCAACCGGGTACCGGCTCTTCATTAGGGTAAAAATGGCGAAATGTATCTTTACTGCAAGGCGTTAATAAAAAGTCGTGATCTTCAACCGTATCTTCAATAATATCAAACATCACATTACTTTGGTTTGAATACAACTTCGAGCCTTTACCAAATGCCAGACTTTCATTGTAATCAAGCGATCTGCCAGACGACAGATATTCGTTATGGTTAGCACTGTTAAATGCATACAAATCAGCTACCTGTTCGCCTTCCGGGTCAATAACCTTCAGTTTTTGGCCTGCACGTAATTCAAAGGCGGTGCCGCTGCGAGGGGCAATCTTATCCATTTTCTGTTTGCTCCTTAGAGGGATGGAACGGACATTTCCAATTGTCTTCAAGTAAACGCCCGCTATATTGTTTGGCTTCTGAATCACTACCGTGATTTCCCAACATTGGATTATCCGAACCACTAAAAATAGTGTCGCGTTTGCGAATATGATCGCGAAAAGTCTCGAATTTTCCTTCGTCTCTTAATTTATCGAACTGCTCATGTAAATTAAACACAATCGCCGGCGACTCAAAACGCCGGCTTTTACGTCTGCTGGCGGGGTTCAGGCAGACGATAAAAAATGCGCGGCCACCTAAACTGAAGCTAAAATTATCATGATCGGGATCACGGCTAACCGCTTTGTCCCAGCCATACAGGCGGCTGTCTATTTCGTGCAACTGCTGAAGCTTTTCCCATAACAGTCGTTCATACTGGCGCTCAGTATGTTGCCATGGGCCTTCAAAGGTGCAGACAAACGAAGAGAACATATGCTTCTTAATATCAAAGTTATCAATAAATGCATAAAGGTCAGACAGGATATCGGTATTGTCGCAGGCATCAGAAAGTTCACCGTATTGATTCAGGTGAATCTGCTCTTTCGCCAACGCAGTTTTTGCGCCTACACAGGGGAAGCCTTGCTGGGCGATAAACTGTTGAAGATTTTCATCAAGTTGTGGTAAATAGGCTTGCATGCGCAGGCTCCTTCAGGCTTTAGCACGAAACAGATTCATATACAGGGAAGAATAACTACCAGGGGCTAAGCACTGATTCCATATTCACTGCTAACTGCAGATGGGTTTTAGGTAGCCCGAACAGCGTAGGTTCAACATTGGCTTAGGCAAGGAGGGCTGGAGGGCGATATACCACCTCGCAAAGCTCCAGGCTCCTATACGGAAGCGCGTAACCCTGCAACTGCGAAAGGTGCCTTACGAATAAGTAAAAAGCACTGGTAAGCGAAAGCTAAGGCACATAAGGTTTCCATTGGTCTCTCCGTCTTCTCTAACCTTACTTTGACCTGGCGGTGAACCGCGAACAACAGTGATAGTAAGGGATGTTTATCTTGTTAGTTATTATCTATTAAGCAAGAACCCTGCCCATTAAAATTACCCGCTAAGTGAATGAAATTTAAAGGGTATTTTCATATTTTATATTGGCTCTGTCCCCGCGTATGAAAAACTATCTGAAACCTGGGAATTCTTTACCGGGTAAATAACACCGGATCAATGGTAAATCCTTACATTATTGCGGTATGCCCCGCGCCAGATGTGCAAAACGACTTGGCACCACGGTTCTTCATCAATTAAATCCCCTGCGCGAAAAGGTATAAAATACCCCTATTTTTACCTTCAAGAATGACTGAGGGCAGATACAGCAGGTATACGGCGGGCTAGCGCTATAAGTCGATGACTCTGTAACGCTGCCAGTCGGCGGATTTAGCGCCTTCAGGAGTGCAAGGAAACATGTGATTCGCGGCTGGGGCCGGAGCTGGGAGAAGGCCGGTCATCCTGGTCAGCGGCAATACAGGTAGAGAACGGCAATTCAGATAGGCAATGAGTTAACTGATGGATAAGCCGATAGGCCTTAAGGGGAAGAGAAATAAAGACGCGGGGACCAGGTATTCCCCTCTGCAGGAAGTACAATACGCTGACCACAGCGCTACACAGTGCCGATGGCCAAGCGTGACGACTCCGTTACCAGTAGCAACGGGTTAATAGGGGTGTTCGCTGAATGCCTGCGTTAGTTCCTGCTCAGACGGTTCGCGCAATAACGCGACCTGATGCGCCTCTTCATCCAGGCTAATCAACTGTTTTTCTTCAAATGCTTTTAACCAGCTATACATTGGTAGGTATCCATGTTGCTGGGCAAAGTAATTCGCGTTTTCGCAAATACTGGCCACATAATTCATCGGCGGCGTATATTTGGTATGGTATTGATGTAACACCTCCGCATCACACATTACCAGTTTGCATCCTTTGTTGGTAAAACGCTCGGCAAAGTCGGTATCTTCCCCACCATAACCGGTGAAATTGTCGTCAAAGCCGCCGGCTTCGTTAAATGTATTACGATGAATACAAAATACTAGCGACCAGAAATGTTTATGGTCGATGGGCGTACCAACCGGCAGATTAGCCCGTTTGGGGTGGGCAATAGCATCACTGCTTAACCGGTCATAATTGCCATGCTCGGGAACGTCACGGAGATAGCGAACCCCGGCAGAAGAGATGGTATGTGGGCTTGCCTGCTGTAATAGAGCATCAAACAGATTAGGACTGCAGATACAATCTACATCTAAAAACAATAAAATAGGCTGCGTAGCGGTATCTACGCCCAGATTTCTGGCCTTCGCCAAAGGTAGCCCATCACCTTCACACGTTACCTGATGAATCGGTACATCCTGTATCTCGTCCTTATCAAGCCGATCCTCTTCCATCCACACAACCACGACTTCCTGCGGCTTTACTGTGCTTCGACCAATGCTCTCAAGCAGATTTTCCAACTGTTTTTTGCGCCCTTTTACCAGGGTTATCACTGAGAATGGAGGCATAGTACGTCCTTAATTAAAGCGGCAAATTGTGCAGCCGCATGAGGGTTGACCAGCGCACTGGTGCGGCTGATATCAATTTTTGCAGCATGTTGTATAGCTTGCTGCCACAGGCTTGGGTGGAGCATATCCTGTGACTCCATCATTACTGCGTAGCCACCTTGGGCGAGCCGGTTGGCTTTCACCACCTGTTCGTCATAGGGACGTGGTTCAGGAGTAATAATTAATTTCTTGCCCATGATGATGAGTTCAGAAAGGAGGTTATTACCGCCGCTACAAACTACGATGTCTGTGGGTACATGTTGGGTAATGTTCTGGCAAAAACCCGCGTAATGAATGTGTGACGTGGACGGGCCATCGCAGCCAACCACCCAAATAGGCAGGTTTACTTGACTGAGCCCTGCAAGGACCGAGGCAACCCAGGCCGGATCAGTGGATATCAGGGTCAAACCCCGTCGGCTGGCTGGCTCGTGGGCTTGGAACTGCGGGCTGAAAAAACCCAGATAATGTGTTTTAAACTGATACGCAAAGTCTTCATTCTCTACCACCTGCGGATAGGGAGCAAAGAGAGCCTCAGCACATTCGTACGCATAGTTCTGGGTGGGATCAATGGCAGTATTCCCGCTATGGCGCTGCATAATGCATGGCACCCCGGCTGCGCGCGCTAAAATAGTTAGCTCGGCTGATACATCGCTAATAAACACATCCACTTTATGAGCTAACAACAGGGTACAAAATACCTGGGCGCGATTGCCCGCTTCGGGGGTATAGGCAACACCTTCAAAGGCGCGGTTAAATGTTCGTGCTGTAGGCACTGCGTCTGCAGGCCACTTGGACGGTAAACACTCACAGTACAATGTAGGAAACGTACCTTGCACCCTATCCTGCATGCTCTCGCTGGCTACCAGCAATACTACCTGATAGTGCTCCGGCAGGGCCGCAAGCAAGCTTTTTGCGCGCTGCAGATGCCCTGAGCCATGATGATGTATGTAATACAAAATGGTACTAGTGCAGTTGTTCATACAGACTCTCGTATTGCGCCAGGGTATGGGCAAAATCGAACTGCCTGGCGTAGCCAGCGCAGGTGCATTGGGGAAGTGTTTTAATAGCGTTAACCGCCTGCATGAGTTCACTACGGTTGTCAGGGGATACAATTTGAGTTGCTGGAAAATGGCGCAGTTCCGGCACAATGGCAGAGGCAAAGCCAATTACCGGGGTGTCACACGCTAATGCTTCGAGCGTAGCTAACCCAAACGGCTCGTTCCAGCGAGAGGTGGCAAGCGCGGCAAATGCTCCTGCTACGTATGTGCGAAGCTGGGCCTGATCAAGATGACCAAGATAACGCACGTTAGTGTTTAGGCGGGGCTCAATTTCCTGACTAAAGTAGTGCTGATCGCTGATGGGCCCGGCAATATACAAAGGCTTACCGATGCCAGCGGCCAGCGTTATTGCAGCTGTGATGTCTTTGTCCGGACATATTCGGCCACTAACAATGACATAATCGCGTTTAACCTGCGGTGGTAGCGTAAACGCGGCGGGGTCAATACCATTATTGATAACCTCGATACCCGTGCCAATTACCGCTTCCCACTCTTGTTTAAGGCGCTTCGATACCGCGATATAGCGGTCATCGCTGCGGGCTCGGTGCAACTGGTGCGCTAAAGCTAAACGTTCCGATACCGGACTGTGCAGCGTTACAACACTAGGACGTTGGTGCATAAACCCATAATCATAAATAGCATGATAATAGCTGTGATAATGGACCGCGTCGTAGCCGCTGGTATCGATAAGTCCGTATTGGGCGGCCTGATACTGTTTTTGACCATCTGCTTCACTGGTAATAGCATCACACATGCGCATCGCCGACTCTTCGATGGCCAGGGTGTTAAAGCGGTTGGTTTCATCGGCATGCTTGCATAAAACATCCACATGATGGCCCTTGGCGGCTAAGCCATTGGACAGCTGTACTACAAACGCTTCGGTCCCCCCTGCAAACGGTTCGGCCAAAGACACGATAGGGCTGGTTACCATTAATATTTTCACAACAGGGCACTCACTTTATCGCTATATGCCCGGCACATGGTGGCAAGTGGGAACTGGTCGGCGCGCTGTCGAACATCGTCACGATGACATTGCACTGCCTGTGCCAATGCTTCAGCCAGACTATACACATTATTTCCTGCCGCCAACCGGCCCCCAGAGTCGGCGACAATTTCCGGGAACGCACCCCGGTTAAAAGCCGCGACCGGTGTTCCGGTGGCCATAGACTCTACTGTAGATAAGCCAAAAGGTTCATCCCAGCGGGCCCCAAATACCACCGCCTGAGCTTGCTGCAAACATGTATTGATTTGCTGGTGGGTAAGGTGCCCCAGATATTCGACATTATTGCTTAGCAGGGGGGCTATTTGCTGGTCAAAATAGCTTTGATTAAAAATGGGGCCAGCAAACTTGAAAGGCAAATCAAGCTCGTTCGCGGCGCGAATAGCCAGATCGAATCCTTTTGACGGTAAAATCCGGCCAAACGAAAAGGCAAACCGGGGATTGTTCTTTTCCACCTGCCACTGGCTTAGATCAACGCCATTATAAATAACGTCTATATGATCGTTAATGAATGGCCGCCATAACTCTGCCACTGAATAAGATACCGCATTGTAATGCACATAAGGGGAGTAGGAAGCCAGATCAGCGGCCGCTTTCAGCTTGCTATAGGGCGGTGTATGCAGGGTGGTTAAAATAGGCATATCGTACTTACATGCCCACAGTGGAGGCACAGAGCTGATCGCATTATTATGAATAGCATCAAAACCACGCCTGCTGATGTCAGCCATAACCTTGAGCAAAAAGTCATTCTCTACAATATCCGGATAGCGCTGGTACGCTTGCTCATCGATAGGGAAAGACACCAGCTTGGTGTTGACCTGACTATCGGGATGCGCATAGAGCGTTACATCAATATGTTGGCTATACGTATCAACTAACGACGCAATAAACGCCTCAAGCCCGCCTGCAAAAGGGGGTTTAATAGGAAATCTGGGATGGGCTATAACCGCCAGTTTCATCTACACAGTTCTCCCATGGGCAGCTTTATACAACACTGGCTGGTTAAAATAAGCCGGTGAAGCAAGCGTAAAGGCGCGCTCAAGCAGGGCCCAGTCGGCTCCAGCTTCCTCCTCAAACGGTAATAGAAGCTGTAAAAAAGCAGTGTCAAAAATCACCCCCTCAATCGGGCGCTGCCAGGACAGGGGTATTTGATAGTCCTGCTTAAAATAATGCGGGGTCACGGCAAAATGCTGCCATTGGGTCGTTACCAGTTGAGCCCTAAGCGTTGCTTCATCAAAGGTGTCGTCATCCGTTCGAAATACCACATAGGGGTGGCTGATTTTTGCACATGCAAGGTTATAGGCGGTAAAACGGCTATTCGTTGGATTGTCGATATAATCCAGTTGCGTTATACCAGACAACGCCTCGCCCAACTTTGCATATCTTTTATAGGTGGCAGGGGAGTTATCTACCACAATAATCTGACTGTCGGGAAAATGCTGTTTAAATTGCATAATCCGCTCTGTTACTCCATCTTTCATCTTGTAGGTAACAAAAATTGCGCTAATCGACAGTGCCGGTTCCATGTGCGTTCCTAGTGAGTGAGTAGGTTTCTCATCTGTTTTACCCGTAGTTCAAGGCGCAGCCGTTCACTGACTTTCCAGTAAGGTAAATTGCCCAGCAGTTGCTCGGCATGTTTGATTTCTTTAAGTAGTGCGTTGTAGCTAATCAGGGTCATAAGTGCCTCCAGTGAAAAGCTATTCAGCAACTCTTGTACCGCATTATAAAAATGCTTTTTTTTTAACGAATATATTTAATTAACAGTGAGTTAAAATAAGGAAGGATGCGTTTGCGGGGGGTGGTGGAATTATCTTCTTTGCATATTTATTACATCCACTCTGTGTGTAATTTACACCTCTGGTACCCGGTGACAGAGGGGAACGTTGCCGCAATTCTTGCACAGGCAACCAGATTACTCCTCAAAAGATAAATCCCTATGGCTGATCTAATAATCGTTAACAATCGAAAAGATTAAACAAAGTTAATATAGGCAATAACATGATATTTTTTCAAAACTGGCACGAGTTGTTTCGCGTCTTGGTTACTGCACTGGCTACCTACACCATATGTGTCACGTTTATCAGTCTGTTTGGCAAGCGTTCGACCGCCAAAATGAACAACTTCGACTGGATAGTTACGGTCGCTATGGGCTCTATTTTGGGCTCCTCCGTGCTATTAAAAAAAGTGGTAGTGATAGAAGTTGCGTTGGGTTTGCTAACGCTTTTGATATTACAGTATGGCTTTACCAAGTTATCGGTACACTCCTCTTTATTCAGACGAACGATGAAAAAGTCCCCTACGCTACTTTATTACGCGGGTGACTTCCTGTCGGTAAATATGCAAAAAGAAAGGATTACTAAAGAAGAAATCTTATCGAACATGCGCATCCAGGGATTTGCCTCCCAGCAACAGGTTATGGCGGTCATTGTTGAGCCTAGCGGAGAATTAAGTGTCATCCCGTTTGTGGAAGGGGAACATAGTGATGGCAGTAAGCCCGCTGACCTGGCCGCGCAATATCCTTTGGTAGATAGAGTCAGGCCCACCGGCGTGGATTAACCCCGTCCCAGCTGCCCCAGCAAAGCAGATAATAGCGCATGGATGTGCTACACAATTTGCCCGACCAGGCACCCTTGCCGGGCTATCACGCTGCAAACAACACTAATACGTCGGGTATGCCTGGCGGGTTCCACCATACCGATGCCTGATGTAGGGCCTCCGCTCGCTTCCCCTTTACTTGGAAAAATGCTTAGTGGCGAAGGGTTACCCAAACACGTCGCCGCTACGCATTCCAATAGCGTTATTACCGGCTAGCGAATGGGTATAGATTGGCTGTTACGAACACTGACAGAGGCCGCGTAAATTCTGGGTTTATCGGGCCGTAGCCTGGCTTAACAATAGCATTGCAAAGTTTGGCCGCTATCCCTATCACACAGGTAGCCTCAATTGACCGTGCCAGTAAGCCAAGGTGTTAAAAACTGAACAGTGTGGGGTAGCTATCTGCAAATGGTTTGTTTAGGGTAAGGAAAAGATAAAAAGCAAAATGAACGCTGCTTAACGCCCTGCCCAGACGCTTAAACGGGGCAGGGCGCAAAAGTTAGAGCAAACTTATGCAGCAACCCGGGGGGTTACTTCTCACCAGGCAACTGGGTTTTATAAGTATCCCAGTGCTCGATTATATTATGTACGACTTTACTGCCCACCAGATAGGCTGCTTCCAGGGCCGGCTGCATAGCGGCATAGCCGGTAGATGAGCTTTCCATTGCTAAATTTTGCGCCGCGCTAAGCCCCGGCGGTTGCATAGTGAAATTACTGGCTGTGCGTAAAACCATAAAGCGGTCTTTATCAGCTTTTCCCGCCTTATCCAGGTATAGCATCGCTTGATAGCTGCCGGTATCTTCCATTCCCGAGGTCACAAAGTTACCTTTGTTATTGGTCCAATAGGCGGTCCATTCATTCGCCCAGTCATTCAGTAGTTTACCGTGCCAGAAAGTGGCCGCGGCCATTTGCGCACCGCGCATAACCTGGGGTTTGCCCAAGGCGTTCGGGTAGCCTTTGTACCGTGCGCGTAATTCATCCATTGCCTTATTGTTATGTAAGGCGGTGTCTTTAGTCAGGCTGACTGCCCAGTTGACCAATGACGCGTTTAAGGCATACATCTCACCGTTTTTGGCGTTAGCTGGCTGCCCACTTGCAGACTGGTCGGCGGGCTCGGTAAAGAACAGGGGAAAATAACCGGTAGACCAGTCTGCCGGAATCTCGCGCGCATCAATTTGATGGGCCAGATCGCCATCAATCAGATAGTCTGCCCATACCGCAGAACCAATGGTGCCATCCTGGGGATCAATCCCCGCTATACCCGCTACCAACCAGTAGGCGTGGGATAGGTCAAAACGCGGATCTAAACCCAATGCCATAATCGCGGCACTGGCTCGCGCGGTGCCCATGCCCGTCACCATTGCCAATATGCCCGTCTCTTTATTCACATAAATATCGTGGAATCCTTGGGGAAACGCATAGCGGGTATTTAAGGCTTCTCGCGCTTTCCACATCTGAAATTCACCAGGCTCATCGCCCGCATCTTCGCCTATCTCAAACATAGTAACCACCACTGCTTTAATTTCCAGCGGGGTTCCAATTTCCAACGGGGCTTCGGCGGCGGCAGCAAAAGTTATCGTCATACAATAAAGTGCGAGTGCACAGATAAAGCGCCGGGTAAGTAACGTTGCGCGCATAAAATTTCCTTTAAAAAAATACGGCATACAAAATTGTATGCCGTAGGGTTACGTGTTTTTGAAGTTAATACCGCTAGCGCAAACCAAAATCTCTAGCCTGATTAGCGGTAGCCGAATTAAAACTTGTAAGCAAACTTCACATTAAAATGACGGGGAAGTTCAGGTAGAACCACCTGGCTACCGAATAAATCCGGGAAATTAGCCCGGAAGTAACGCTCGTCGGTAAGGTTTTTCACGGTCAGGTTTACATTCCAGTCTTCGCTTTGATATGACAACCCGGCATTGACCAGGGTGTAGCCTGGTAAGGTGACTGCACCAGAGAAGCCAGAAGATACTTCTTCGGCATCTACCACACTTATATTACCCGCAATACCGTTTTGAAAATCGTAGGTAGCGGTAAAGGTATAAATGTTTTCCGGAATTCCAGCTTTACGGGCATCCGGGTTAGACGTTCCTTCACCTACCAGATTCAAACCAATTACATTGCCGCCCAGAACCAGCGATTTGTCTTCAAGGTTGACCAAATCCTCTAGCCCCAGAAAGCCAAATTGGCTTTCATCTTCCAATGCCGTGAGGTTGATTACCTCAACATTAGAATAGCCGGCGGATAACACCAGGTTTTCATTCACTACCCAGCGTAATTCAAACTCGGTACCTTCATTGTGCGTTGTTGCATTGGTTACAATAGCCTGGCTGTTATAGTCGGTTCGCTCCTGCTCATAAATAGATAAAGCAAAATACAGTGTGTCATCTAAAAAGGAGCCCTTAACCCCATATTCAAACAAATCTGAGGTATCAAACGCGCCGCTGCCATCATCATTATTCAACTGGCCGATAGTAATTTCTGCTCCTTGGCCGGCTACCAGAGTAGCTTGCTCTGCCAGGGTAATGTACGGCACTAAGCCAATTGGCGAGCTATAAGAGATACTGGTGTTCCAGGATACGCCATCCACGGTTTCCTTTTCAGTAATTGGGGTCGTACTATCTTCTACAACCCGTTCTGCTGGTAGCAGCAAATCCTGGCGCGAAGTACTTTCAATATCAATGGTGTCGTAGCGCACCCCTAATACAATATTGAGACCATTTTCCCAGGTCAGGTCGGTCATTGCAGCGATACCTAGGTCCAGATAATTACCGTCATCATAGTTATCGAAATTTTTCCCACTGCGGGTAGACAGCAAGCGCCGGTCGAGCGCCGATGACGGCATCGTCAAGTCGCGGCGATTGAAATATTCATAGGTAAAATCATCACCGTGCAAAAAGTCGGTATAGCGGATAGACGGTGACAGATGAAATTGAGCCAGCAGGCTATTGCTTTCATAAGACGTGGCAAATATCAGTTTGTCTTCAATAACCCAGCTATCGTGAAACTGTGAAAAGCCGTAGGCGTTTTCGTTAATATTGTCGTACCCGTCATAAAATAACTGGTTTTTGATCTCCCAGTTATCGGCATAGTACATCATATCGAAATACAGAGTATTGGCTTCGTTTTCTAACCTGTCGTCCGGCGCTACCAGCGTTTGCGAGGCATTCAGTGTTGTAGTGCCCACATTTTCCAGTGCCATTAAGGCAGTGGCGTCGGCATCGGTAAACGCCGCCGCAGGCACATAAAAGCCATTTTCACCGGCGATATTCACATCACCGTATTCTTCATGAGATATCGACCCGTCGCCGTCGGTGTCCAGTGGCTGAGCGGTTCCGGTAATATAGGTTCCGTTATCAATAAGTTCCTGGGTCAAACGGTTCCAGCCTGCCACCTGGTTACCGTCATATTTATGGTACATACCACCAAATTCGACTCGGAAATTATCGCTTATATCCATATTAAAGGAAGCTTGCAGGACGGACTGATCAGTGGCTGAGTTTTCGTAGTAGCTTCCCGAGTTTTCTACCTCGCCATAAATAAAATAGCCCATTTCTTTACCGGCGATAGTGGCCGGGCCGCCGACTTCGGCAGTAAGAATGCTCTTATCCCAGGTCCCATGGGTGTACGACATGCCACCGGTAGGCGCTTCCAGATACTGGCCCGAAGATGCACGGGCAGATTTGGGATTGAAATTAAGGTAGCCCCCTATTTTTGACGGCCCATAAATCGGCGATGCCGGTCCACGAACAATATCGATACGGCTTGAAGCGCCTATTGGGGTTGGGTAGTTACCGGGATTGTCTAACCGCTTAACCCCTCGGAAATACGTTTCGCCAGGGTTGCCTCGCACATCTAATGACCCCGCTACGCCGAAAAATGACTGGGTAAAAGTACCCGGCGCAAAAGCTACCAGCTCATCAATATCAGAAACATTGAAACGCTCCATTTGCTCGTCACTGATTGTCGAAGCGGAACGGGGCGTTTCCAGAATAGACTTGCCGAAACCAAACACAGCTTCAACATCCTGCCCAGGTAATGAGCCTAACGAACCCTTAACCTCGATTTTTTCAATTTCGCTATCCGTAGGCGTCGTGGCACTTTCCTGTTGAGCAAAAGCGATAGCTGGCGTGCTAAGCAACAGCCCAAGCGTAACGGCTTTTGTCAGTGCAGACATAGTAAAGCGTGAGTGTGTCATGTTATCCCTCTGATATTTTTATTTTCTAACCACTGGTTGCCTTGCATTGCTAACCAACACCGGCCCTAGGCATGTAGCACAAGAGGTGCCAAAAATCTGTCCAATTGGTCAATTTTTGATATATTCCTAACCTATTGAAATATAGATATAAAAATATTATTTTCCGGCGATAGGATTGTTGTTAAATTGTTATCAGAAGAAAACTGGTCAGCGCAGTGCACTTTACTGGTGCGAAAAACTCCGCCTTTGCACTGCGACGAAACGCGTAATTACCAGGTTAATGTGCCAATGGAGGTTGATCCTTTGCCTCTGTTACGCTTTCTGGCTCGACCTCGGCTGGGCGGGGAAGTACCAGCTCTAGTACCACTGCGCAAACGCCCGCCACGGTAATGGGAGAAGAGGCAAGGGTGCTTAACCAGCCGGGGAGTGACCCAATCGCGGCCGGTTGTAGCAGCACACCGCCACCTAAGCCCAGGGAACTGGCCACAATCAGGCTGGCGCGCCGATCCAAGGTCGTAGAAGTCAGTATTTTTATGCCGCCTACCGCGACCATCGAAAACATCATTAATGTTGCGCCGCCCAATACGGGTTTGGGAATCAGTTGCAACATTACCCCAATGAAGGGAAAGCAACCGAGCACGACAAACATAGCTGCAACGATGTAGCCTACTTTACGACTGGCTATTCCGGTTAATTGTATAACCCCGTTATTTTGCCCAAAGGTGGTATTTGGAAAGCTGTTAAAACAGGCTGCAAACATAGAGTTCAGGCCGTCCGCCAGTATGCCGCCTTTCAACCGCTTCAGATAAACCGGCCCGGTAATGGGCTGTTTGCAAAACAAGCTATTAGCCGTCAGGTCGCCAGCCGTTTCAATCGCACTAAAAAAATAGATAAAAGCCACGGGGATAAATAGCGCCAGATCAAAGTCCAGCCCATACATTAATGGCACGGGCAGGGTAAACAGCGGCGCCGATACCATTGTCGTGGAATCAATCATATCGGCTATGTAAGCAATCACAGTGCCGATGGCCATCGCGATAAATATGGCGCTCAAACGCAGCCAGCGGGAATGACATGCATTTAAAAAAATAATAATAAACAGCACGGTAAGGCCCAGCGATATATTGGCACTGTTGCCTAAGTTAGTGGCGTTGACACCGCCGGCCAGGTCGGTCATACCTACTTTAATTAATGATAAGCCGATGGCGGTAATTACAATACCGCTGGTAAGCGGGGTTAAAATACGTTTAAAGAAACGCAGGCCCTGGCTTAATACCACCTCTACTAAAGCGCCGAATAAACTGATACCAAACAACATTGCCAACACGTCTTCATCGCTTCCGCCCTGCTTACGCACGCTAAGGCCGGCCACCAGCAGTGCAGAGATAAAGGCAAAACTGGTTCCCTGAATGGCTACCAGTCCGCAGCCTACCGGGCCGATAGATTTTGTTTGCACGTAGGTGCCTACGCCACTGGTAAATAACGCCATGCTGACCAGGTAAGGGGTATAATCGCCCAGCTCAAGTACGCCGGCAATAATCAGGGTAGGGGTAACTACCGCGATAAAACTGGCCAGCAGATGCTGAAAAGCTGCGATAGTGGCTGGCACCGCAGGGGGCGAGTCGTGTAATGCATATAATAATTCGTGGGGTTTACTCATACTTATCTCCGGTGGCCAACGAGCAGACTTTAGGTGCGTAGCGACAAATAAACTGGCCAGTTTGGCTGGGGTGATACACTGTATTATGGGTAATCTGCTTTTGTTCGAAGACGGCCGTTTGCTGTTGCCAGTGCTCAATCAGCGCGCGCTTTGCGGGTTCCGCTATAAATGCGTATTGCAGTGAATTGCGATGCAGGGCGAGTAATTCCTGCCAGCTAAGGTTAAACCGGGTCACCGCCAGGTAAAATTCGTCTGAGAGCGTACTGTCCCACATGCCGCGGTCATCGGTAGACAGCGCCACCGGAATGCCGGTACGCAAATATTCGGCAAACGGATGCTCGGTGAAATCTTTGACGTATTCCAACAATAAATTAGATATCAGGTTTATCTCAATTAAGTATGGACCGTGGCGCATCAACAACAGGGTCTGGGGATCGCTGATGGTATTGAGGCCATGGCCTATACGTTTGGCGCCCAGCAACAGGGTGTCGCGAACATGATGATTAGGCTCATCAACTTCCCCGGCGTGGATAGATAAGGCAATTGCCGGATAAGCCTGGCGTAGTTCACGCAGCACAGGCAAAAAACGTAAGGGATAGCCTTTATCGTTGTCTTCACGTCCCACGAAGTTGATACCCACATAGCGGTCACGATGCGCATCCACAAACGCATAAATCCAGCGTAATTGTTGTTCTGCATCAGGCAAAAAACGCAATAATGCATATTGAAACCGCACCGTTACACCGGTATCCGTGGCAGCCTGGCTGGCCAGCATGGTTTCTATGGTTTGCAACGCCTGCTCGGCCTGCATTATGCTCCCATCAGGGTAAAGCATGCCTTTTACATTGACCTGGGTCTCCAGATAAGTGACTTGTTCGAGCTGATAGGCCTGCATATTTTTAAGCAATAAATAGGCTTGTACATGCGGGTTACGGGTAAGGTCGCCTAACCGCTGCCAATGGGTTTCAAAAAACTCATTGCGGCCCTCATACGGTTTATCCAGCCGAATACTGTCAAGAAACGCGCTTTGCTGATCCGCGGTTAAATCAGATAGCGCCGTGTATTCACTCTTTTTACAATCACTTAAAGCATTGTAAGTAGACTGTTGTACGGTGTGAAACAGCAGATGCTCAGGCATGGGACCATAGGCATTGGTACCGTAGCCATTACACAGTTTGGCAAGGGTACGGGTGTAATAACGATAGCCCCCATTGTGAGCTTCATCAGTGGCGATATCCCACCACCAGTGGCTAAAGCCTGAGCCGGTTAAATGGTGGTGTAAATCGCCGCCTTTGGGCATGTGTTGTAAAAAGCCGTAGAGCTGGGCCGGGGTCGCCTGCGCTTTAAAGGCGCTAAACCATTCATCTATGGTAGAGGCAGCAAGCACGGGGGCACTAAAAATTAACGTACAAAACCATATAGCACAATACGAGACAACACAGCGAACCACAGGCACTCCTAAGCGGCAAAACCACCAACCTTGCAACTATTTGACCATTTGGTCAGT
Organism: Alteromonas indica; assembly: GCA_003056425.1. Taxonomy (GTDB): domain Bacteria; phylum Pseudomonadota; class Gammaproteobacteria; order Enterobacterales; family Alteromonadaceae; genus Alteromonas; species Alteromonas indica. Next base: position 156,675 of record PYVY01000003.1, on the reverse strand, counting down.
CAAAATGATTTGTTCTAAGGCGTTGTTATATAATTAAAACATGGGAATATGCGCGGCCCGAGATAACCGGCTGTGCAGGGGGTTGCACATAAAAGGTGAAGCGTGCCCGAAAATGATGCGTCAGCGCGTATCACCCGGCAGGGGATAGATTGATAAGAGGGCGGAGCGCGACATCTACCCTCTGTAAGTAGTATGGCGGGTCAATACTCAGGTAAAATGGTCCCAGCGGGCGTTGTGGAATTTTAGCTGGCTGGCTAACCGCTACGCGGTGTACACAGATGCTATTCAGCCCCAGGAGGCTCAGGGTAGATCGGGCTCAAAAACCACATCATCGCCCAGAGTTACAAAAATAGAGTCGCGAACTTCATTATACAATGCACGGCTGCAATGCCCCTCACCTTCGGTATCCTCAAGCAACACTACGTCGCCTGCGCCAAAGACTTTACGCGCGCCGCCTGACACCGTAAATTCCGCCCGCCCTTTTAATATAAACAATAACTGCCGCGCGGGGGCGGGGTGCCATTTAAAATCATAATCGGCCGGGGTTTGGCGAAAAATAATGTTGCCCGCGCTATAGCGCTCTGACAACATTCCGATGGGCCCGCCGTCACTCACCGGTATAGTTACTTCACCAAAGTGGCTTTTGCCATGCTCGTCATTGTATATACGGGTAATTTTCACATCACTTCCTTCTGCTTAGTGGGCTCGGCCACCGCCATAATAGTGTCAAACAAAACCTGTAAGCTCACCTCGATGTCCGCGGTGGTGATAGCTTCGGCCGGGTGATGGCTAATGCCTTTATCGCAGCGTGTAAATAACATGGCCACCGGACACAGGTGGGCCATCGCCATAGCATCGTGGCCCGCCCCGGAAGGCAGCGTAAAGGGACGTATACCATTTTGCTCAACCGCATCGCGCAGATAGGATTGCAAGCTCGGATCGCACGATACGGCGTCTGCTTCGTGGGTTTGCTGGTGGTGTAACTGCACCCCCCGACGCTGCGCTATATCCTCCATAGCTAGCATAATGTGTTCCAGGGCCTCGTCACGCTGGGCGTCACTGGCGCTACGAATATCCAATGAAAATTGGCTCTGACCGGCAATAACGTTAACCCCGTTGGGTTTGTTATTAATCCGCCCTACGGTAGCCACTACCTGGTTTTTCACCGCCAGCGCTTCCACCGCCAGAATCATCTCACTGGCAGCCGCCAGCGCATCCTGGCGCAGCGGCATTGGCACCGTGCCAGCATGCCCCGCCATGCCTGTTACCGTAAACTCAAAGCGTCGCGCGCCGGCAATAGCACTGACTATTCCTACAGGCAGATTCTCGTGTTCAAGTACCGGGCCCTGTTCAATGTGAAGTTCAATATAGCCCAGCAGGTTTTCGTTACTGATGGCTGCCTGGTGGACCTGGGTAAAATCCAAACCAGCATTTTGCATGGCCTGGGCCAGCGTAATATTGTTCTCATCGGTCAGCTCGGCCCAATCGGCAGGCCAGTTACCTACGAGCGCCCGGCTGCCTAATAAGGTGGAGCCAAAACGACTTCCTTCTTCATCGCCAAAGCCCACAATGTCTAAATGAAAAGGTAAACTGATGGCTTGTTGCGCCAGTAATTGGGCCACGGCGATGGGGGCTAGTACACCGAGCATGCCATCGTATTTTCCGCCATTTGGTACCGTATCCAGATGGCTGCCTAAAATAAGTCGGGGGGCGTCAGGGACGGCGCTACTGGCCAAGCGTCCCCACAAATTAGCGGCAGCATCCTGCCAGGTTTGCATGCCGGCCTGGTGCATCCAGTTAGCCACCAGTTGATTAGCGCTGGCATGTTCAGCCGTTAAATAACGCCGATCCAGATATTGCGGGGACTGGCTAATAGTGCCAAGCTCCTGCAGTTGTTGCATAACCTGTTCTGCCTGGGTTTTAAAAGCACTCATTGTCTATTCTCATCATACACGGCCAGGGCCGCATCGACCCCGGCGCCGGGAGTGCCGGTAATCGGCCCGCGCTGCTGACGCAGTACGGTTTCTAACGACTGCAAGGTATGTAAAACCGCATCTTGGCGTGCGTTATAGCCCATCGTACCGATACGCCATATTTTGCCTTTCAATGGGCCAAAGCTGGTGCCAATTTCAATGTTAAACCGGTGCAGAAGGGTATGGCGGATAGCTTCACCATCTACGTCGTGTGGAATCGTTACGCCTACCACATTGTTCATCTTATGTTGCAGGTTACCAAAAGGCTGCAGGCCGAGTGCCTGTATACCTGCCAGCATTGCATCTCCAGCCAGTTTATGCCGCGCGATCACGGCGTCTTTACCTTCATCCAGTAACGTAATGGCGCACTCTCTGGCGCAAAACAACATGGAAGCTGCCTCGGTATGGTGGTTTAAGCGCTCCTCGCCCCAATAATCCAAAATCATTGGTATATCAAAATAATTAGACTGTATACGGCTTCCACTGGCCCCATGGTGATGGGAATCTTTAATACCGGCTTCCACATGATGACGCTTGCGCACCAGTTCAACATAACGTGGGCTTAAGGTAATCGGAGCACTGCCAGACGGTCCCCCCAGGCATTTTTGCAGGCCGATAGATACCGCGTCTAATTGCCAGGTGTCGGTGTCAAATGCGTTGCCGCCAATCGATGCGGTAGCGTCACTATAAAAAATCACATCGTAACGTCGGCAAATTTCGCCCAGTTGAGCTAACGGCTGCAACATCGTAGTAGAGGTATCCCCTTGCACTATAGCGAGTAATTTTGGCCGTACACGTTGCACCGCCTCTTCAATTTGCTGGGGGTCAAACACTTCACCCCAAGGCACCTCAATGGTATGTACCTTGGCGCCGGCACGCTCACAAATCTCAGCCAGCAAGTGACCAAAGCGGCCAAATACCGGAACTAAAACACAATCGCCCGGTTCCAGCGCCGAAACCAATACAGCCTCTATACCGGCGCGACTGGTGCCATCAATTAATACCGTATGTTGATTGCTGGTATTAAATACCCGCCGGTAAAGAGCCATAACTTCATTCATATAACCGGTCATCACCGGATCGTACTGACCTACCAGCTGGGTAGCCATCGCACTGAGTACCCGTGGGTAGCAGTTTATCGGGCCTGGCCCCATCAGCAGACGGGGCGGAAGCGAAAGGGTAGACATAACAAACTCCTAAAGCAGGACCTGCGCCAGCATGCGCAGACCAGTGATGATCAGAATAACCGCGAAGATTTTTTTCAGTACCGCTGCATCTAGCTTAGCCGCAAGCGCGGCGCCCAGCGGGGCAAACAACACCGTCAGTGGTACGATGCAGGCAAACCCTATCCAGTTAACCAACCCGTAGGTGCCGGGGGGCGCATCGGTTGGTGCGGTGCCCGCCAACGACAGCATTAATGCTGCAGGCAAAGATATAATTAAACCGACTGCCGCGGCGGTTCCCACCGCCCGGTGTGCCGGGTAATTGCAAAAGGTTAAGGTAGGCACAGTGAGGGTACCGCCGCCAATCCCGACCATCGAGCTGAATAAGCCGATTAAACCCGCCATAATGCTTTGCCCGGCGCGGCCGGGTAAGCTCTCGGTAAGCGCTGCTTTTTTACCCACCAGCATATTGATAGCCGATAAACAGGCTATGATGCCAAACAGCAAAGTAAGCCATTGGCCGTTCACCTGAGTGACTAAATAGCTACCAGCCAGCACGCCCAGTAGCATAAAAAGTGCCCAGTTCTTTAATAGCGTGGTATCTACATTACCTTTTGCCAGATGCGCACGAATTGAACTTAGTGAGGTAGGAACAATGGTGGCCAGCGAGGTCGCGGTGGCGACCACCATACTGGTCTGCGCGGAAACACCCAGCGCCTGAAATAAAAAAAACAACACCGGAACGATAACAATTCCGCCGCCTACGCCTAATAGTCCGGCTAGCAGGCCGGCGAAGACGCCGGTGCCCATCATGGCTAACAGGGTCGGAAGATTTTCGGTAATAAACTGCATATATCTCGACTTTTTGAATAAGGTTAGGAAACACGTACCGGAAAGGCTTTACCATCGCTACGCGGATCAGTGGCGGCTTCGACCCGACCCTGAGGATGGCATACCACTGCGCCGGCGTGGCCCATCAGTTCATTGCAGGCAGGCACAGTGACCATATCGTGGCCGCGAGACACCAGCGATTCGCCGACGTAGTCTGCTAAATCCTGCTCGACCTTAAGGTTATGACTTTCATCTCCCCAAGTTCGACCAAGCAGCCAGCGTCCCAGGGCGATTGCTTTCGGCAACGGTTGATTGTGATAGACATAACGACTAAATAGCGCAGCCTGGGTTTGCGGCTGTCCCTCACCGCCCATCGTGCCATAGCTCATACGGCGCCCATCGTTCAGCTCGGCAAATGCCGGATTGAGAGTATGCATGGGGGTGAGTCCGGGTTGTAAAAAGTTAATATCTGTTGGGTCTAATGAGAACGAGGTCCCCCGGTTATTCCACACTACGCCGGTGGACGGGCTCACGATACCCGAGCCAAACTCCCAATACAGGCTTTGAATATAACTTACCATGCGTCCCGCGCTATCGCAGGCCCCCATCCAGATGGTATCGCCAGGTTTGGCGGAGTGGGGCCAGGGGCTGGCCTGGGCTAATTCGATGTTATTGCGCATAGCGGCCAGCGAATCAGCACTTAACAGGGTGCGCAGGTCAATATCCAGCCGGCTGGGGTCGCTAACATAGCGGTTACGCTGAATAAATGCTTGTTTGGTACATTCGATAAGCAGGTGCACCATATCGGCATCGGTAGTACCCTGGCTGGCCACCTTATCGTAAAGCGCCATGATCAGCAGCGAGGCTATGCCCTGGGTCGGCGCAGGCAGATTATACAAGGTGCCTTTAGAGGTGGTCACGGCTAAAGGTTCAGTAACCTGGGCCTGATACTGATGAAAATCCTCCAGCGTAATAGGCGAGCCGGCAGCCTGTAGATCCGCTGCTAATTGTTGTGCTATCGCGCCTTGGTAGAAGTCATCCAGTCCCGCTTCAGCAAGCCGGGCCAATGTCGCGCCCAACGCCGGTAGTTTAAGTATTTTACCTTTTTTAAGCGGCTTTCCTTTAATCAAAAAAGGTGAGAATGCAGGTTGCTGACCAAGTTCGGCAAATGTTTTATGGCTGGCCTCTGAGAGGCTCTGCGTAACTTCAATACCCCAGTTTGCTTGGCTAATGGCGGTATCCAATAGGGTACTTAACGGCAAAGGACGCTGCCACCTGGCACTGATTTCAAGCGCCTTTTGCCAGCCTGCCACGGCCCCCGCCATGGTCAGCGCCGCGCCGCCGCCCCGCGCCTCAATGGCGCCGCTGCCAGCGTAGCGCTGTGGTTGAGCCTGCTGGGCTGCTACACCGGCAGCATTGATGGCCACCGGGGTCTTGCCCGGCTCACTGATAAGCCAGAATCCATCGCCCCCCAGCCCGTTCATGTGAGGGTATTCCACCGCGATAGACGCAGCCGCCGCCACCATTGCTTCAATGGCGGTGCCACCGCGTTCTAATATAGTATTGCCCACCTGCGCCGCAGCATAATGCGGGGCAGTAAAGCCAAAATTCGAAGCCGTTTCCATAATGTTATTCCATTAATACATCGGCTGTATCAAGTAAGCCGAATTCGTTATTTTTAGTGCCAATTAGCGACAACCCATGGGGCACGCCAGCTTGGTTACAGCAAGGCAAATGTAGCTGCGGTAGTCCGGCGAGTCCAGCTATTGCGGTGTGTTGCAACAAAGCCTCTCGGTACTCACCCAATGACGAGGCCGGCGTCGCCAACAGCGGCGCCAGGCCGGGGGTGGTAGGTAGCACTAAGGCATCATATTGCTTAAATATCGCAGCCAGATGCTTGCACCATTTGGCCTGAGCATCTTGCGCCTGATTAATCTGCGATTCCGGGATACCTCTACACCAGTCCAGTCTGGCCTGAATATCGTCAGCCAGCAATGGCTTTTGCGACTCCAGCCAGTCTTGATGTTGCAGCGCTATCTGCGCGCCTTGTAGTACTTTAAATGTGTTACCTGGGTTGGTGGGTAATAGATTAAGTGAGACCGGTTCAAATCCCAGCGCTGGATGGGCGTGTTGCCAGGCTTCCAGTTGCAAATTTAACTGCAGGGCAAGCGGCGAAGCTTGGAATAGCTCCTGTACCACGCCAATACGATAGATCTTTTTTGCCGCCTGTTGATAGGGCAATAACACCTTTGCCACCGACCGCATCAGGGGACGCTGTTTACACATCCAGCCCACGGTATCAAAAGACGGTGCCAGGGCAACCATATTGTCGCAAGGAATTACCCCGTGGGTGGGGCGCAGCCCGTATAGGCCATTATAGCTGGCTGGCACGCGGATAGAGCCGCCGGTATCAGTACCCAACCCGATATCGGCCAAACCGGCGGCTACCGCTACCGCAGAACCTGATGAGGAGCCACCCGGCAGTCGGGTCGGCGTGCAGGGATTCTGCGGCGTACCATAGTGAATATTCTGGCCGTTAAGGCTGTACGCCAGCTCGTCGGTAATCGTTTTGCCGATAAACCGCGCGCCGGCGTTTAGCAGCCGGCTAACCGATGTATTGGTATCTTGCGGCGCAGGATGCGATAGCAACCAGTCTGGGTTGCCAGCAGAGGTGGGCAAGCCAGCCATATCAAACACATCCTTCACGGCCAACCGCTGTGCGGCCAACGCCTGCGTAGGTGGCTCGGCTGTGCCCGCCGCCGGTCTGAAAGGTACGGTGGTACCGGAAATAAATGGAGAGACAGCGGCGTGATGTTTCATGATAACCCTCATTATTGACCTATCCATGAAACAATCGTTTCATATCTAAGTCAAGTGAAACGGTGAAGCGGGGATGTATTTTTTTACTTTTCTGTCGTAAATGGACGGTAATGGTCCGTCATGGACGATAAAAGACGTTAACGGGAGGGCAAGAGGCGGTTAGGAAAATCACGCGCCACCGCTGGCGCAGTAAAAGGTGACAAACGCCTAAACAAGGTGATGGCTGCGCAGATAAACAGAAAACAAGCTGTTCAGAAGTGCGAATCAGGTTCCAGCAGAAAGGCATTTTCGGCGGGCGTAGACGCTCGTCCTAAAATAGCATTGCGATGAGGATAACGACCGAACTCCAGTAATATTGCCCGATGCTTACGTTCAAAATGAAACTGCTGTTCCAGCCCCTGCATATCGAAAAGCTCCATCGCAGTGTCGTGTACTTCCAACGATTCACTGTGCATGAACGGCATGTATAAAAAAGCACACTCTTGTGGAGTCATACTGCGATCAGCGCCCACGCTTATCGCTTCCTGGGCCAGCGCCAGTGCCAGCCGATCGCACTCAAAGGCGGCTGGCGTATCGCGAAAGATATTACGGGAAAACTGATCCAACACAATAATTTCCGCTAACCTGCCATAAGGGTTTGCCCGCCAGGGCCACAGTTCACAATTTGCCGCGGCCTGGTGCACGGATGAAAACCGCGCCCGTATGAGCGTATCCAGGCTATCATCTTTGGCAAACCACTGTGCAGGCTCGAGCTCTTCAAACCAGAATGCCAGTACGCTGGCGGCTTCTTCCACAGTGACTAATGTTTTGGCATCCATATGCACCCACCTAATGGCAATGTATAAAATTTATACATGGCAATGCTTTGTTTTAGTTTTACTTATTGTGAATGAGTATAAAAAATAATCAACTTAAACTGGTAGCATTGACGTTTTCTGTTTAATGGTCTATCGCTATAGATAACTTATTTGCGTTCAAGTTCCTGCAATTCATCGTACATTTCACTGATTATAGAAGTGCGTTGACGGGCGGCGTCACCCAGCTGTCGATAAACCCGATTACACAGCATTGCAATAAGGCTCATTGGCGCAGCATAACTGTCAAAGGGCGCATCCTGGTCAAGATGACACACCAATAATTCTGCCACCTGTGAGCGGTAATGCTGGCCTGTAGGGTCTGTAATAAGCACAGTATTGCGATGTTCAAGCGCTTTAACTATACGGCCGAATAGGCGACTGCGGCGACGAAAACCTAATAACACGATAACTTCATCGTCGGCGATATCACATAAATCCTCTGCCAGCGTTTGGCCGGGCTGAGGCAATAACCTTACGGTGCTACGTATTTGCTTAAGCTGCTGACGAAAGTGCAAGGCGGCAGGGTAGGCGTTACGAAAACCAATTAACGTAATTCGGCTGGCGGTGGCTAATTGTTGCGTGATGCGTACAAGGGCATCTTCGTCCAGAGCGGCAAAGGTCTGACTCAGATTCTTATTATCTTGCTGAAGGTGATCGCTATCAGGTTGGCGAGTATCCATTGGCACACCCGCCTGGCGCAGCGCCAATAGCGTCTCTTTCGCCTGGGCGTGAGAGGTAAACCCCAACTGGCGAAAGAAACGGCTGACCGTTGCCTTCGAGGTATGCGTGGCGCTGGCCAACTCCGCCAGCGACAAGCTGATTATCGCGATGGGATGTTGCTGAATATAATTCGCAATCGCGCGGGCTGAGGGCGACAGGTCGCCATAGCGTTTTTCGATAAGGGCAAGAATGTCTTGCGGTGCTGACAAAATAAGGTACCTGGCCACTGACAGTAAGCAAAGGCTCTAAAGTAAAGCAAACTGGCGTGAATGCCAATAAACAGTCTTACAGGTGGGACATGCAATAAGGCTCGGACTGGCTTTGTTACTGCGTCGCTCGCACCGCCGTCAAAGCCGGCCTAGCTGATGAGCCAGACCCGGGCCACCGCCCCACGCCAGCATGACCTCATGCGCCCACGGCCCGGTGACTGCGGGCCGTGCTATCCCCCTGCATCGTTTGTTCACGCTGGTGCGGGGCTACAAAAGGTCTGCAAATTTTGCACGGCAGAATATGAAGCAGTGACCTCAGAAGCGCTAACTAAGCCCATTGTTACAGGCCAGGTAGCCTGCAAGCACCACTCACCAACGAATTAAATAAACCCGTACGTTTATTTTTAACTGTTTGCTGTTGTTTGTTTTTTCACCTTCAGGCCTGACCTATTTGGCCCTTGATATGGCGGTTTATTGAGCTAAAGCGACATATCGGTACGGGGAATGTGCCAATAGGTATGCTGTGTGCTTATTGTTAATAGTGGCAACGCCTGGTGTTGAATATTTCGACTGGCTAAACCCAGGTGCTCACGGCATAGCAGGTTTGCTGTCGTGGGTGAAACGCCCCTAAAGAACAAAAGGTAGCGGTAACGATACCTTAGCCTGATAGCAGGCAACGTGTTTTTCCTATCTGGTATTACACTTTAATAAAAGTGTCATGGTTTTTTCATAAAAGAGGTTAAAGTGGCAGCAAGACTGTGGGTTGAAATGATTGCCCTGTTTCTCGGTATCCCAATAGTAGTGGCCTTATGGGTTCAGCAGTTAGGTGGATGGCTTATGCCACTGCTTGGGGTTATCGGCATTGCCTGTCTGGCCGTGTTGTTAGCAGACAAACAATTTAAGCGTTTCAGACTCTGGCATTTCGCAGATTTTAAAACGCATCTGGGGGCCACGTTAAAAGTGTTTATTCCCTGGGCGTGCCTGACAATGGCACTGGTCTATCTGATTAAACCCGATATTTTTATGCAGTGGCCTATCGAGCAGCCCGCCTTATGGGTGACTACATTGTTAATCTACCCGATTGTATCGGTCATTCCTCAGGAAATTATTTTTCGTACCTTCTTCTTTCACCGCTATAAACGTATTATGCCGTCCAAACACGTGCGATGGGCGGTAAGTACGTTCGCCTTTGGTTTGGCGCACCTGGTTTACGGTAACTGGATTGCGGTAGTTGTATCCTGGTTCGGTGGCGCGCTGTTCGGATATCGCTACATGCAGACCCGTTCTACCCCGATGGTGGTGATTGAACATGCTATCTGGGGCAGTTTTATGTTTACCGTAGGACTGGGAACCTATTTGGTGGTGGCGCCCGGACAATAGCGGCGCCAGCTATCCCGTGGCCACTCTTGCTATAAGGGGCCTTCTACACCTCCCGATGCCGTGTTTACGCAACTGGGCGCAATTATTTAGCGCTCAGCAGGGCCCACAACTAACCCAAAAGCTGATACTCAGGCGTATGCATAGTTATCAAAATAGCATTTGTGTATAACTGATAACGAGCAAAATATATGTGGGCAGAGGCAGGGCAAACAACCGCGGCGGTAGGCGGCACTGAAGGATCGGGGCAGGCATTAGTACAGCTTTATGGCGATATTATCGCCCGCTTACCCAGTATCGGCATAGGCCTGGCAATACTGCTGATATTGTTTTTTATCTCCGGGCCATTGGCCTCATTTATTTTAAAGCCTTTTAATTATATTACCCAAAGCCCATTGATTCGCTCCGTATCTCGCCGGGTACTGTCAGCTCTGATTATCCTGCTGGGGGCTTATTTATTCCTTAAATTAGCAGGTTTAACCGAATTTGCGGTGGCGATTATCAGCGGTACCGGGCTGTTAGGTCTGATTCTTGGTTTCGCATTTCGTGATATCGCTGAAAACTTTATCTCTAGCCTGCTGCTTACTGTACAGAGACCCTTTAGAATCGGCGATGTTGTAGAGGTAGACAACTACCTTGGGGTGGTGCAGAAAGTCACTGCGCGGGCAACTACCCTGGTCGATTTCGACGGTAACCATATACAAATTCCCAACGCGACTATTTATAAAGGGGTCATCAAAAATTTGACGGCTAACCCTAATATGCGGGGGCATTTTGTAATTGGCGTGGGCTACGATTGTGATGTTAAACAAGCCCAGCAACTTGCTACCTCGGTGATCCGGGCTCACCAGGATATTCTGGATAACCCCGAACCACAGGTACTGGTAGATAATCTGGGATCAGCCACGCTAAACCTTAAGGTTTATTTTTGGATAGATGTGGAAAAGACCAGTGTGCTGAAGATGGCCTCTGTGCTGATGCGTGAGCTGGTTAGCGCGTTTGATGAGGCGGGTATCAGTATGCCAGATGATGCCCGTGAGGTGATATTCCCCCAAGGGATCCCCGGAATACGTAAGGAAGATGCTAACGCTGAGGCAGACCACACGCAGCCACAGGAGAGCCAGCACGCAGTAAAAAACACTGCTCGGCCGGATAACGCCGCTGACGCCAATGCGCCGCCAACACCCCGCCAATCTGTGCCGGCGCCCGCCACGTCTGCTGCGCTGCCCGATTCTAATACCGCTCCAGCTTCGCGCCAGGGTTCTGCTGCGAAACGAAAAACCGATGATGTTAGCAGTGAAACGGGCGAAATAAGACGCCAGGCTGCGCAGGCCCGGGATCCGGAAGATGGTAATAATATTTTGTAAGGGGCTGCATCTGCGGCGCTAGCAACGGATAGCGGATACCGTGGCGCGATACCGGATAAAAATAGCGCTGTGTCGGTAAACTGGAGTATGCCAGTGAGGACTCTACGGCGGGGGCGCCGGCGATAAATTACAGCGCGCGAACAAGGTTTGCCACAGCGTGACATGATCTTTAATTGCACGTTGGTAGTTAGCGAAACCGACCTGCGCGTGCTGCTGCAAAAAAGCTTTAAATGTCGGATGTAAATCCGGGTCATGCTGCCATTGCTGCCACACTGGCAGCATGTGGTAATGGTACTGGTTCAGCTTGCTGCCTACCGGTTGGATTTTATTAATAAAAAACAACGAAAATACATTGTGCAAAATAGTGACCTGTTCAGAGGCCTTTTCATTTGGGCAGGCAAGGGCGGTCAAGTGCTTAGCTAACGTACTGTTCAACGCGTTAAGCTGGCGCGCAATTTCGTACTGGGTACGCCATACCCGGGCTGGCAGACGGTTACTATCGATTGCTTTAAGCTGTTGTTCCAGCGAAGTGAGGGCGCGCTGCGGCGTTTGTTTAATGCCTTGTAAAAATCCCAGTGCGGCAAGGGTTGCACTGGCGCTATCATTGGTGGTCGGCTCAATATAGCTGGCGCCACGGGATAACCCGGCACGCAGTTCAGGACTGGTTTGTATCAGGTTTGCCCATAATATGGGGCGTTGTCGCTGCTTGGCGGCTAGCCATTGCTCAAGCTGGTGAGAAAGCGTTGGATTGCTTTTATCGATGACTTTGCGACACGCTGCCAACTGGCGTAATAACCGGGTTTCATAAATAAACCGTTGGGAAGGCTGGGCGGTTTTGCCTAACGCCGTATTGCGCTGCGCGACCAGGGTACCCAGTTCGCACTGCTGCAACTGATAAAAGTCGCGAAGATTCACATTCATACGCTCAACTGGTCGGGTTAACAAGGCATTAGCGGGCAGCGTTAACGACACAGCAGAGGCCGGCGCCGGAAACGCCACGTCCAGCACCCTGGCTAACCGCGCGCGATATTCCTGCATATCGTCTTTTACACCTGACTGCCACTGGCAGCCACTTACTATAGCGCCCAGCAGGCCGATCAGCAGCGCGGCTGTCACGTGCCGACGCCGGCTAAACACCTCTTGCAGGCCGGAGCCGCGGTTATACCAAAGCTTGTGAGGCAACACTTCGTCCTCCATCAACGGCGATTATCTGGCCGGTCAGGTAGTTGGCTTCAACTAAAAACAACATAGCATGGGCAATATCCGCTACCGTGCCTAAGCGTTGTAAAGGAATACTGGATAAAGTATCGGCTTTTTGCTCCGCCGATAACGCCTGTTCAGGCCATAGAATAGCACCTGGCGCTATGCCATTAACGGTTACCTCGGGGGCCATTTCTACCCCCAGTGAACGGGTAATAGACGCCAATGCCGCTTTAGCGGCGCAATACACACTGTAATGTGGCAGCGGGCGGGCGATATGAATATCCACCATATTTATAATACAGCCGCGCTGTTGACGTAACAAAGGCATTAATGCTTGCGCCAGAAATAACGCCCCTTGGACGTTGCTGCCCATTATGGTCTGCCAGTCTTGGGCGGTAACCTTACCCAATACCGTTGGGTAGAATGCTGATACATTGTTTACCAGTAGGTCTAACCGGCCGAAAAACGATTCAATCTGCGCTGCCAGGCTAGTAAGTTGTGTTAGGTGGCTTAAGTCAGCCTGCAGCAGCCTGGCCGAGTTAGCGCGGGACGCGTTTAGCCGGTGAGCTAAAGCCCGGGCCTCCTCATCAGAGTGATTGTAATGAATAATGACATGGTAACCACGCTCGTGCAAAGCACTAACGAGCCCGGCGCCAATACGCCGGGCCGCACCGGTTACCAGTGCCACAGGGGAGTGGGGCATAGTAGAGCACCTCTTAATAACCGGTAAACCGTCAGTAAGTTAGCATCGTTTCTGGCAGGCAATGATTGCAGATTTTGCTTGTTCCAGATAGTGCCCTTTGAACAGTAATGCATGATTGAGTAGATGATATAACTGATACAGCGGTTTGCGAGCTTCATAGTCGTGCGGTAGTGGCGCATGTTGAGCATAGGCTTGATAGAATGCAGGTGGCAAGCGGCCAAACAGTTCACTCATGGCAAGGTCGGTTTCCCGATCGGCAATATGTACCGCGGGATCATATAACACCGGCCCTTTGGGTGTAACGCCGATATTCCCGGACCACAAATCGCCGTGCACCAGACTGTAGGCGGGTTGGTGAGAATGTAAGAAGTGCTCTACCTGGGTAACGAATACATCTGGGTTAACCCACCGGATGCCCTGGCGAGCCAATTTTTCCAACATTGCACCAAGCCGGCATTCGGAAAAAAACACCGACCAGGTAACGTAGCGGTCATTACATTGTGGGGTTAGGCCAATATAGTTGTCTTCGGGCCAGCCAAAATGTGGTTCTTGCGGCAGTTGGTGCAGGGCGGCAAGCTGCTTACCCAGTAGGGCCCAGTGGGCAGACTCCGGTGCGATGAAGCGCAGGTAGGATAACACCAGGTATTCGCGGCTGCTATTCCCCTCCTGCGTTACCCCGTGGCAAATTACCCTTGGTGTGGCCACCGTCTGGCCCTCACTTAGTGCCTCAAGTCCTAGGGCTTCATGATGGAGCTGAAGGGGGCCGCGATGGCGGCGTAGTTTAACAAAATAACGGGCATGGTTATCCCGCACCACATAAGTCAGATGCGAATCGCCGCCAGTAACCTGTTGAGTATGCTGGCACAAAAAACAGGTGGCGGTAGCCTGGCTGATATGTTCGCTGATAAAATGCCACATAGTCTGATTCTGCGAATCGGTTTGCATTGCTTACCTTATCGGATTATTAAGTATAGTTAGCTGCGCCCGGTTATGCTTCTTTTTACGGGTAAACACGTCAAACTGATTCATTTTTACTAGATAGCCGTGCTGGCCGCTTAATGGCCATTGATGGGATTTTCCCCGGGTGGGCTTAGGTTCATTTCACGACAGGCATTGCATGCGCCCGGCAAGCCGTTATAATTCCAACCGTTTTACGGGGCGGCAGGTGATGACAATGCACCGCGCTATCGATTGAATACTTACCTTAAACTCATATTAAGCAAGTGGCACAGAGTAGGTGTCACCACTGTGAAGGAATTAACATGCCTGTAATTACTCTTCCTGACGGAAGCCAACGCGCGTTTGATAACGCTGTCTCAGTAATGGATGTTGCCGCGGATATCGGCCCTGGGCTGGCCAAAGCCACCATTGCTGGAAAAATAAACGGCGAATTGGTAGACGCTGTCGACCTGATTGAACAGGATGCCGCGCTACAAATTATTACAGCGAAAGATGAAGACGGGCTGGAGATTATTCGTCACAGCTGCGCCCACCTTATTGGACATGCTATCAAGCAACTGTGGCCCGATGCGAAAATGGCCATCGGACCGGTTATCGACAATGGCTTTTATTACGATGTCGATATGGCGCATTCGTTGACCCAGGAAGATCTGCAAAAGCTTGAAAAGCGGATGCTGGAACTGGCAAAAACCAACTATGAGGTGGTTAAGCATAAGGTGAGCTGGCAAGAAGCCCGCGATACCTTTGACAACCGCGGTGAAGCCTACAAAGTGCAAATTCTGGATGAGAACATTCCACAGGATTCTCGGCCGGGTTTGTATCATCACGAAGAATATATCGACATGTGTCGCGGCCCGCACGTGCCGAATATGAAATTCTGTCAGCATTTCAAATTAATGAAAGTCGCGGGCGCTTACTGGCGTGGCAATAGCGATAATAAAATGCTGCAACGGATATATGGCACCGCCTGGGCAGATAAAAAACAGCTTAAATCGTACCTGACGCGTTTAGAAGAAGCGGAAAAGCGAGACCATCGCAAAATTGGTAAAACCCTAGATCTGTTCCATTGGCAGGAAGAAGCGCCTGGTATGGTATTTTGGCATAACGATGGTTGGTCAATCTATACTGAACTGGAAAGCTTCATTCGCCGTAAGTTACGTGACTATCATTACGATGAAGTCAAAGGTCCATTAATGATGGATCGGGTGCTGTGGGAAAAATCAGGGCACTGGGACAAATACGCTGAAAACATGTTCACTACTGAATCAGAAAAGCGGGAATATGCTATTAAGCCAATGAATTGCCCAGGCCACGTGCAGATTTTCAACCAAGGTTTGAAGTCATATCGTGATCTACCCTTACGCATGGCCGAATTTGGCTGTTGTCATCGCAATGAACCTTCGGGTGCATTGCATGGTCTGATGCGAGTACGTGGATTTACTCAGGATGATGCTCATATCTTTTGTACAGAAGAGCAAATCCTGTCTGAAGTAAGCGGCTGCATTAAGATGGTATATGAAACTTATGCGGCGTTTGGATTTGATAAAGTAGCAGTTAAACTGTCCACGCGACCTGAAAAGCGAGTGGGTTCAGATGCTATCTGGGACAAGTCTGAAGCGGCGCTGGCTGAAGCACTCAAAGCCAATGATATTGAATTTGAATATCAGCCAGGAGAAGGGGCATTTTATGGTCCTAAAATTGAATTTACCCTGCATGACTGTTTAGACCGCGCATGGCAATGTGGTACGGTACAGTTGGATTTTTCGATGCCAGGTAGGTTAGGCTCTACTTATGTTGCCGAAGATGGTGAACGTAAGGTACCAGTAATGATTCACCGAGCGATTTTAGGGTCGCTGGAACGCTTTATTGGTATACTGACAGAAGAATTCGCGGGTTACTTCCCGTTATGGTTGGCTCCACAGCAGATTTCAGTAATGAATATTACTGACAATCAGGCCGAATATGTGGGTCAAACAGTAGAAAAATTGCAACAATTTGGATTTAGAGCAAAGTCAGACTTGAGAAATGAGAAGATTGGCTTTAAAATCCGCGAGCACACCCTAAAGCGTGTTCCTTATATGCTGGTGGTCGGCGACAAAGAAGTTGAGTCCGGTCAGGTGGCTGTGCGTTCAAGACGTGGTGAAGATCTGGGGACGATGAGTCTGGATGCTTTCATTGAATTAGCACAGAAGGAAGTCGCAGAAAAAACAATCAAATAGATTGTTACGGGTCTTGAAGGTGTCTGCTTTATCCCCATATAAGGGGGCAGGCATAAGATTTTAATTTTTGGAGGAATAGCACATTAAAGGCGCTAACAAACAGGCTCAGGGCGCAAAAGCCCGCATTAACGATGAAATCAAAGCCAGAGAAGTAAGACTTATCGGCAAAGATGGTGAACAGATAGGCGTTGTGACATTAGCTGAAGCAACCCAAACCGCTGAAGAAGCGAGTCTGGATCTAGTTGAGATTAGTCCAAATGCCGAGCCGCCAGTCTGTAAAGTTATGGACTATGGCAAGTTCCTCTTTGAAAAAAGTAAAGCTCAAAAAGAGCAGAAGAAAAAACAGAAGCAAATTCAGGTCAAGGAGGTTAAATTCCGCCCTGGCACTGATGAAGGCGATTACCAGGTAAAACTGCGCAACCTGCGTCGCTTTCTGGAAAGTGGGGACAAAGCCAAAGTCACAATTCGCTTTCGCGGACGTGAAATGGCTCACCAAGAGATCGGCATTGAACTTCTAAACCGCATTAAAACGGATTTGGAAGAGATTGCAATCTGCGAATCTTTCCCCCGTCGGGTGGAAGGGCGTCAGATGATCATGGTGCTTGCCCCAAACAAGAAGCAGTAATGGTCTAAAGTTTTCGAAGACTCTGCCCCTTCGAAACACCTTGCTGTATAACGTAACCGGTTTGTGATGACTGCACATCATACGGACCGATATTAACAATGCGGAGTTTTAGCAATGCCTAAAATCAAATCTAACAGTGGTGCAGCCAAACGGTTTAAGAAAACCGGTTCTGGTCGCTTTAAAAGCAAGCAGTCTCACTTGCGTCATATTTTGACCAAGAAGAGTTCTAAGCGTAAACGCCATTTGCGTGGCAAAAAACTGGTTCATGATGCGGATACCAAATTGGTTCAGCGCATGTTGCCTTACGTTTAAAACCCAGGAGACTAAATAATGGCTAGAGTAAAACGCGGCACTGTCGCACGTGCACGTCACAAAAAAGTTCTAAAACAGGCTAAAGGTTATTACGGTGCTCGTTCACGCGTTTATCGCGTAGCAGTACAGGCAGTAACTAAAGCTGGTCAATATGCCTACCGTGACCGTCGTCAGCGTAAGCGTCAATTCCGTCAATTGTGGATTGCACGTATTAACGCGGCGTCACGTCAAAATGGCCTGTCATACAGCCGTTTCATTAACGGTTTGAAAAAAGCGTCTGTTGAAATTGATCGTAAGATCCTTGCCGACATCGCAGTACATGACAAGGTAGCATTCAGCGCATTAGTCGAAGCGGCTAAAGGCGCGTTAGCTTAATTTTTTAACTAAATTAAGTTTAAGTTCTTTCGGAAAACGGCGAGCAGGATGCTCGCCGTTTTTCGTTTCTGCGTAACTATATTTTCTCTTTATTAGCCGTTTTATGTTAACCCCGCAGTTTTACCCTAAATGACGTCGTGAATAAAAAATCCACTAAATTACCTGGAAACTTTTGACCTGCTGGCAGAATAGGTTCAAAGTGAGGAAATTGGCGGATTAAATCAAATTATTCGCATAATTGTCGGAATTATCAGCCCGTTAGGGTAGCGGCGGCTTTTAACTGTCGTGTAGACTATAGCCTTTTATATTCAGGCAAACTCTTTTAGTAAAAAAGAGCTATCCAGTCATATGCCAAATTGAGGAAATCATGGAGCTTGAAGCGATTATCAGTCAGGCACAAGGCCAGATTGACGCTGCCCAAGATGCAGCAACACTCGACCACGTTAGAGTCGAGTACATGGGTAAAAAAGGTAAACTGACAGACCTGTTAAAGGGGCTGGGTAAATTATCTAATGAGGAACGCCCGGCGGCCGGACAAAAAATTAACCAAGCTAAACAGGTTATTCAGCAGGCCATTACCGCCAAAGGTGATGCATTACGTAGTGCGGAAATGAACCGTAAGCTTGCTGAGGAAGCGATTGATGTGTCGCTACCTGGCCGGGTGGAACACCCTGGCAATCTGCATCCGGTAAGTCGCACTATTGCGCGCATTGAGCAATTTTTTGGTGAATTAGGTTTTGCGGTAAAAACCGGCCCGGAAGTAGAAGATGGTTTTCATAATTTTGATGCCCTGAATATTCCGGCTAACCATCCTGCACGCGCTGACCATGATACTTTCTATTTTAATCCTGATGTGATGCTACGCACGCAAACCTCGGGTGTACAAATTCGCACTATGGAAACGGCAAAGCCGCCGTTACGGATTATCTCGCCGGGACGCGTTTACCGTAATGATTACGATCAGACCCATACACCCATGTTTCATCAGGTTGAAGGGTTAATGGTGGATAAGAATGTCAGCTTTACTGAACTAAAAGGTATTCTGCACGACTTTCTTCATCACTTTTTTGAAGAGTCATTAGAGATCCGTTTCCGCCCCTCTTATTTCCCGTTTACCGAACCCTCCGCCGAAGTGGATGTAATGGGTAAAAATGGTCAATGGTTGGAAGTACTCGGCTGTGGCATGGTTCATCCGAACGTGCTTAAAGCAGTTAATATAGACCCTGAAGAATACACTGGCTTTGCCTTTGGCATGGGGGTGGAACGCCTGACCATGTTACGTTACGGCGTCACCGACCTTCGTTCGTTTTTTGAAAATGATCTACGTTTTCTAAAGCAGTTCAATTAAGGCAAGGCAGAGTAAGTATGAAATTCAGTGAAAAATGGTTAAGAGAGTGGGTTAATCCGGCTCTGTCTGCACAGGCACTATCTGAACAGCTAAGCATGGCGGGTTTGGAAGTAGATGAATTAGCACCGGTTGCCGGCGCGTTTTCGGGCGTAGTGGTAGGCGAAGTGGTGGAATGTGGCCAGCACCCCAATGCAGACAAGCTACGTGTGACAAAAATCAATGTTGGCGACGATGAACTGGTTGATATCGTGTGTGGTGCACCTAACTGTCGTCAGGGCATCAAGGTGGCCGTAGCGAAAGTGGGTGCAGTACTGCCTGGCGATTTTAAAATCAAAAAGGCCAAGCTACGTGGTGAACCCTCATTTGGTATGTTATGCAGCTTTTCTGAGTTGGGTATCAGCGATGATCATGACGGTATTATGGAACTGCCCGCGGATGCGCCGGTAGGACAGGATATACGTCAGTACCTGAACCTTGACGATTACAGTATCGATGTGGATTTAACCCCCAATCGTGCTGATTGTCTGGGCATTCGCGGTATAGCCCGGGAAGTGGGTGTACTGAACAATCAGGATGTATGCGAACCTGCTATTGAACCGGTGACGCCGACTATTGACGATAAACTTTCGATAAACCTGGAAGCGCCCCATGCGTGCCCACGTTATTTGGGACGGGTTATCTGTAATGTAGATGTTTCAGCAAGCTCGCCACTGTGGCTTAAAGAAAAACTACGCCGTAGCGGTATTCGCAGCATAGACCCTATTGTGGATGTGACCAATTTTGTATTGCTTGAGCTGGGTCAGCCTATGCATGCGTTTAATCTGGATAGCATTGAAGGCAACATTCATGTGCGGATGGCAGGCAACCAGGAGTCGTTAACCTTACTGGATGAGACCACGGTAGAATTGGCTGAAAATACATTAGTTATTGCAGACGATCACAAAGCGCTGGCTATTGCGGGTATTTTTGGCGGACAGCATTCAGGAGTGAATACCGACACCCAGCACATATTGCTGGAGAGCGCGTTTTTTGCCCGTGATGCAATTATGGGCCGGGCCCGCCAGTATGGTTTACATACTGATGCCTCACATCGTTACGAGCGAGGGGTAGATCCAAATTTACAACGCAATGCTATGGAGCGTGCCAGCGCGTTAATTATTGAAATTTGCGGTGGTGAGCCGGGGCCGGTGATCGAAGCCGTCGCCAAGGAACATTTACCTGAACGAGCCACGGTAGTCTTACGCAAAGCACGCCTGGAGCGGGTGTTAGGAATTCATATTGCACCTGACAGTGTAACCGAAATGCTTACACGGTTAGGCATGCAGGTGACTCAGCTTGAAGACAGCTGGCAGGCCGAAGTTCCGGGTTATCGGTTTGATATCGCTATTGAAGAAGATTTAATCGAAGAAGTTGCGCGGGTATATGGATATAACAACATTCCAAATGTAGCGCCTGCTGCCAGTTTGGCGATGTTGCCTGCTCAGGAAGCCCGGATTGATGAAAGTGTCTTTAAAGCACAATTAATCGCTCGTGGTTACAATGAGGCCATCACCTATTCATTTGTTGACCCGAAGATTCAGGAAGCTTTGTTCCCTGAGGTAAAAGGGCTGGTATTGCCGCATCCGATTTCAATGGATATGTCGGTAATGCGCGTCAGTGTATGGCCTGGGCTACTTAGCGCTGTGGCTTATAATCAAAAACGCCAGCAAAGCCGGGTGCGTTTGTTTGAAACCGGCCTGCGTTTTGTACCGGATGCGTCGGCGCCTAATGGGGTATCTCAAGAACCTGTTATCGGCGGAGTAATCGCTGGACGTCGCTTGGCAGAAAGTTGGCATGGTAACGATGAACCAGTTGATTTTTTTGATATAAAAGGTGATGTTGAAGCCTTATTAGCGCTGATGGGGAATAGTTCTGCGGTGAGTTTCGAAACAACTGAACATACCGCGTTACATCCAGGCATGTCGGCAAAGATATTGCTTAACGGTGAAGTGATTGGCTATATAGGCGCGCTTCATCCGCAATTTACCAAATTAATTGGGGTAAATGGCCGTCCGTTTGTGTTTGAGTTGGACTTAACTGCTTTATCTAAAAGAACTTTACCTCAGGCAAAAACGATCTCTAAGTACCCTGCGAACCGTAGAGATATAGCAATTACAGTAAAAGACGCAGTTTCTGTTGGAACCATTCTTTCTTATGTAGAAAAAATTGGCGTAAATCAACTAGTTGGCCTAAACTTGTTCGACGTATATAAAGGAAAAGGCATAGAGCCTGGGTTTAAAAGCCTGGCTTTATCCCTGATTTTACAGAATCCGGATAAAACATTGGAAGAAGCTGAGATACAACAAGCAGTGGATACCGTGGTTAGAGGGTTAGAATCCGAGTTCGGGGCAGCGTTAAGAGAGTAGACTATGGCATTGACCAAAGCCGAAATGGCTGAACACTTATTCGAAAAACTGGGTATAAACAAAAAAGACGCTAAGGATTTAGTGGAAGGCTTTTTTGAGGAAGTCAAAACAGCCTTGGAATCTGGTGAACAAGTGAAATTGTCAGGTTTTGGTAACTTTGACCTGCGGGATAAAAATGAACGTCCGGGCCGGAATCCGAAAACCGGAGAGGACATTCCAATTAAAGCCCGTCGTGTGGTTACCTTTCGACCTGGCCAAAAATTGAAAAGCCGGGTGGAAAATACTAAGCCGACTGTAGAATAGTTCTACACGACGTAAACCACTGCTCAGGCGGATAGCAACCTTGTTATCCGCTGTTTATCCTATGGGGCTGATTTCGTTCAGTCTCTTCCAAAAATCTCCCCATACCGGTAGGCTGTGCCTGTTGGTAGCGTGTTTTGGCGACACGCTAAAGCTTAGTTAATTAAAGGCGTATTATGAAGCAACTGCTTATTCTTGGCGTGGTATGTATTATTGCGATTGGCGGCTATTTTATGTGGCTGTCGGAACAATCAGCAGAACCCGTCGGTGAGCCTGTGCCGGTTATTAATGTTATGGATATTTTAACGGCGACCGATTTAAGTGCAGGTATAAAGCAGGCGGTTAAAAAGAACGATCAGCAGGCGATTGACGAGTGGTTGGCAAAAGGCCAGGCGGTCGGTAAAGAAGCAGGTTTCAGTGAGCGTGATTTAGCGTATTTAGTTTCTGATAAAGCCAGAAATTATGTGGTATTTAACGCAAAACGTCGCTTGTTTAACGATGCATTTGAAGCCCGTTATGCCAATTTACAGGATATCACAGACTTAAAAGAAAAGTACCCGGAAGCGGATGATTTGTACAAACAAGCGCAAGCGCTTATTCGCAAACGTGACAGCATCATTGAACAAATTGCCGGTACCCTGGCCGAGGGGCAGACAGTCACTAAAGCGCACCGTCAGGCTGCCCAAAAATTATGGCAAGAACGCTTTATCGCTGCCAGCCAACCAGTATCAAACGCCGCAAAGTAGTAAGCTCACGTCGCCTTGTTTAAACATCGCGTATAAATAGTATTCAGGTAATGCTCGCCGTTAGATAACCGCCCAACTCACCTGGTTGTGGATGCAGCCAGGCGTGATGGCATGCCTTAAGCAATTACCCGTTGTCCCTGTTCATCTAATATTTGCTCACCATCTTCTTTAAAATACGGACCCGCTGGCCATTGGGGTAACAGATCAAGTATCTTTTCACTGGGACGGCATAGCTCAACGCCTTTGGCGGTTGCCACGATAGGGCGGTTAACCAGTATCGGGTGTTCGAGCATAGCAGCCAAAATAGCCTCATTGCTGACGCCCTCTTCCAATAACCCTAACGCTGCTGCTGGCGACTTGCTTTTACGCAACGCCTCAGCCGGTGTCAGTCCGGCGGCCGCAAACAAAGCTTGCAGCTGAGGTCGCGACCAACCTGTTTTAAGATACTCGATAACGACAGGCGTATAGCCAGCGTCCTTAATTAGTTGGAGAACATTACGCGACGTTCCGCATTCCGGATTATGATGGATAACTACCTGGAATGTTTCCTGGGAAGTGGGTTGTGGCATGGGCATATCCTATAAGTCGTGGTGGTCACTGAACGGTTTTATATATTATATATGAAAATTCATATGTCAAATGACTTCTATGGCTACCCAGGCTTGGTTGATTGCATAACAATATAGGCTTGAAACGCCGTTCGCAGCGTCGCCATTTAGGTTTTCTTCCCCCGGCGGCTTATTGACATACGTCAAAGCGTATGTGATAGTCTCACATACGAAAAATCATATGTAATGTATTCATTGAAGCCGCGCTCTTCATAGCTAACTTGGAGTCACGATGTCCAGCGACCAAACTACCCCCTTGCCCAATATCGAAAGCGAACAATTTTCATATCCGGAAATGAGCCATTTTTCACTTGATGAGGGGGAGCACAAGCCCCGTATCTTATTGCTTTACGGCTCATTACGTGCGCGTTCTTTCAGTCGCTTAGTAGTGGAAGAAAGTGCCCGGATCCTCGAAGCGATGGGAGCAGAAGCAAAAATTTTTGACCCGACAGGCTTACCGCAAACCGACACAACCGATGAAAGCCACCCGAAAGTAAAAGAGCTCAGAGAACTGATGATGTGGTCAGAAGGGCAGGTATGGTGCTCTCCTGAGCGTCATGGATCGATGACCTCAATCTTTAAAAGTCAACTTGACTGGGTACCGCTTAATCTTGGCGGGGTGCGCCCTACCCAAGGTAAAACATTAGCGGTGATGCAGGTAAGCGGCGGTTCGCAGTCATTTAATACTGTCAACCAACTACGTATTTTGGGACGTTGGATGCGTATGTTTACTATTCCAAATCAATCGTCAGTACCCAAAGCCTATCTGGAGTTTGATGATGAAGGCCGCATGAAGCCATCGCCGTTTTACAATCGCATTGTTGATGTGGTGGAAGAACTCATGAAATTCACTTTGTTACTGAGAAATAATAAAGCGTATTTAGTGGACCGGTATTCAGAGCGTGTAGAAACCGCAGAAGAAGTCAGTAAACGGGTAAATCAACGCGCTATTTAAGCGCACTATCCACCGCTTCAGGCTTGCGGCTATCCTGTGCGCGAGCCTGAAGTCCGCCGGTCAGGCCTAACTCACGCGTAATTCACGCGTAATTCACACGTAGCTTACGGGTAACTCGGGCATAGCTAATAATGTTAGGCTTATTTTATTAACACCTTATGGGGGCGGAACGGCGCGCCTAAAGATTATTGCGCAGGCTCGGTCTCTGGCATACAGTAAAGTTGATAAAGGGTCGCAATTATTGTTTTTACCTCGGTACTGGCCAACGAGTAATATATGGTCTGGGCATCACGCCGGGTGGTCACCAGAGCTTCTTTACGCAGTACACTTAAGTGCTGTGACAGCGTCGACTGGGGCAGCGCTAGTACTTCATTGAGCTGCGTTACCGAGCGCTCCCCATTATTCAGTAAACACAGCAACATTAGCCGATGACGGTTTGCCATTGCACGGAGCAAGTGTGCAGCGGTTTGTGCATTTTCCGCCATGTCTTGCGGGCTCATTCAGTTTCCTTAGTTTATGTTTTACGTAGCGTCCGAGTGGTTATCATACCAAGTAACATGCACCCGATGAACATGAATATAGCCGGATCTCCGCCAGTTAAATTCGTGATACCGGGCCCGGGGCAGATCCCGCTTAAACCCCATCCGATACCAAATAGCCCAGCACCGCTTACTAAGGGGGTGTCCAGCGCAGTAGCGGCAGGGAGCTGACAGGGTTCACCGAAAACGGTGCGCGCGCGGGGTTTTACGTAAAAATGGTATATCGGCATGTATATCGCCAACGCGCCCGCCATTACGAAAGCCAGGGTAGGGTCCCATGCTCCTGTCACATCTAAAAAATCAAGTACCCTGACCGGGTCCGTCATCATCGACACGGTCAAGCCCGCCCCAAACAATACGCCAGCGATAAGCGCACTAATAAACTGTTGCATGGTAAATTCCTAAAGTAAATGGCGAGCCAGGGTGACAGTGACAATGCCGCTGCCCATAAACACCAGAGTGGCCAGTAACGAGCGCGGTGAGAACCGTGCTAAGCCACAGATCCCATGCCCACTGGTGCAGCCGGAACCCAATTGGGTTCCTATACCTACCAGCAAACCTGCCGCTGCCATAAGCCATAAGGTTCCTGGTATTTGTGCTGGTAAACTAAACCCGAATTGGCGGGTAAGTAATGGCGCTATGACTAAGCCCACTAAGAATGCCCAGCGCCAGCTGCTTTGGCCTGGCGCCGTGAAGGCGTTAGCAGCAATCCCTGATATACCGGCAATGCGGCCGTTAAATAACATCAGCATAATGGCCCCCAAGCCTATTAACATGCCACCGGCAAACGCTTGACCCCACTCAGATACCTGCACAATCTGCTCCTTTACAATCCACTGGTATTTTTATAAACCGACGGCCGTTATCTTCCTTTGCAGGAAGTAATGCGCCCCACAAATTTACTTGTAAAGCCGGGTACAGCAAGGCGGGAACGCCTAATGTGCGATCTTTTGCCTGGCGCCGGTGGATAAATTCGTGTTTGCTAATTTGGTGATTGATATGAATATTGTGTTCCCGGCTTTGGGCTACCGTGGTCTGCAGGGACACTTCCCGTCCCGGCGGCGGGTAGTCGTGGCACAGCCAGATTTTAGTGGTACCCGGAAGAGCATGAATTCGAGCAATACTATGATACAGCGTAGCCGCGTCAGCACCGGGAAAATCACACCGCGCGGTGCCAATATCCGGCATAAACAGGGTGTCGCCGACAAATATATTGTCTTCAATATAATAGCTCACGCTATCAGATGTATGCCCGGGTGTGGCCAGTACGTGTATTTCTATCTCCCCAAGTGTCAGGATGTCGCCATCTGCTACCAGCACATCATAAAGTTGGGTTAGATCTTCTACCACCGGTTTATTAAACCGAGCGCTAAAACGTTGCTGTACTTCGCCAATTCCCTGACTGATCACCGTTAGCGCATCAGTGTGGTTTTTTAGATAAGCCGCAGCGCTAAGGTGGTCAGCGTGGGCGTGAGTATCGCAAATATACTTAAGCTGTAAATGGTTGGCTTGCAAAAATGCCAGTTGCTGGTTGGCTAGCTCGAATGACAACTGCCCGGAATTCAAATCAAAGTGCAGTACGGGGTCGATAATGAGGGCCTGGTTACTGGCCCTATTAATGACAATATAGCTTCCGGTCCCGGTCGCGGAGTCATAGAAGGCTTCTATTTGTACAGCCATGGTTAATCTCCAAAAAAGAGTAGCAAGATAAATTATTAGATCGTATATTCGTAATATACGAAATAAAGTGAGATTAGCAAGCAAATGTTGTGGATGATTGTACTAAGCGCCATGGTTATTGGCCTAAGTTTAGGGGTACTGGGCGCGGGGGGCGCCATACTCACGGTGCCAGCGTTAATATTTTTTACCCCCATGGACGAGAAGACCGCTATTGCTCATTCGCTGGTGATTGTGGGGATCATTGCGTTAGCGGGTACGTTAATCAACAGTGTAAAAGGCCAGGGCCGTTTTTGCTGGCCGGTATTTAACCGCTTTGCCCTTACCAGTGTACCGGGAGCAGCGTTAGGCGCAATGGTCGGGATGTTTATTGCCGCGCAGCTGCAGCTACTACTGCTGGTCGCCATTATGTTAGTCAGTGCCTGGCGTATGCTAGCGAAAAAGCCAGCGTTACCTGCTCATACACCCTCGTTAGGCTGGTTGTTACCCATTGGCTTTATTACTGGTGGCATAACCGGTCTGGTTGGTGTGGGCGGGGGCTTTTTAATTGTGCCTGCGCTTACCTTGGTGGCGGGATTATCAATAAGTCAGGCGAGTGCTACCAGCCTGGCTTTGATCGCTATTAATTGTGCCATTGCTGTGTTCAGCCTGGTTATCAGCGACGCCTCGGTGAATTGGCTACCCTCTGTGTTATTGATTATGGGCGGATGCGGAATTGCCGGTACCTGGGCAGGTATTTATATGGCGGGAAAGCTTTCCGCTACCTTTTTACAACGGCTATTTGCAGGATGCTTAGTTGCAATTGCCAGTATTATGATTATTGACCGGCTCTGGTTAGTCTAAGGGGGCACCAATGGAAACTTTTGAGCACTATGTGGCGCAAGTGACTGCAACAATAGCGCAACTCACCGTAACCGAGGCGGCCGCCGTCTCCCCGGCTAATGTATTGTTTATCGATACAAGGGAACCGGCGGAATGGCAAGACGGTATTATCGCGGGGGCGATATGCTGCCCGCGGGGGCTGCTGGAAAGCCGCATTATCCAACTTATCAGCGTCCACTGTGGGGGAACCAGTAACATTACTCAACCCGCCGATACCCCCGCACAGGAAGCATCCAGTGCCACGGCATACCCAGTGAAGCGTCCGATAATTATTTTATATTGCCGTTCGGGCGCGCGTTCAGCCTTAGCGGCCCAATCATTACAACAAATGAAGATACCCCTGGTGTATTCGCTGGCCGGCGGCTATAAAAAATGGTGTGAAACAGGTCTGCCGGTGGCGCAGTATACCCCGTAGACGCAGGGGTATAGGTTGCTCACGCTTTGCAAAGGCGATGAAACGTCGCGTCGGTCAAGGTTGCTAAATCTTGCGGGGCCAGTGAGATATCCACCCCGCGTTTGCCAGCGGAAATGTAAATGATGGGCAGCTGGCTGGCGCCGTTATCAATAACGGTAGGTAAATGTTTTTTCTGTGCCAGCGGACTCACCCCGCCGGGTAAATAGCCGGTGTGCCGGATAACTGCCGCCGCCTCGGCAAGGCTTGCTTTACGGGCAGCGTAAAGTTTGGCGAGCTGTTTCATATCAAGCTTTTTATCCACCGGTAGCAAGGCCACTGCGCCCAGGCTACCATCCAGACTGACAACTAATGTTTTAAATACCAGAGCTGGCTCTACACCTAGCTTTGTGGCTGCTTCAATCCCATAAGGTTGTGCTGATTTACTGTGACCAAACTCATGAACCTGATGCGCAATACCGTGTTTTTCGAGCAGCAATATAGCTGGGGTCATTCGGCTACCTCTAAGCGTAACGTATGTTTTGCCGGGCCTGGTAGTAGCGGGGTGGCGTCTCCCTCAGCATACGCTTTGAAACCCGTTCGATAAAAACTGGATAAAGGGTGCCCTGACTGACCGCCAGGTAGTGTGAGTACGGCAGTATCCAGTTTCCCGGGTTGCACAAACAGGCGCTGCGAAGCGCCAAAACCAGGCTGTTGTACAGCAGGCATAAAGCGGTCGCCAAACCCCGCGACCGCCGGCATATTGAGATAGTCCTGCAAAAGTGGAAGGGTCGTGGCGAAGGGATGAGCCACCCTAAGCTGATTAACCTTACCCCAGGTCAGCTGGCTAAGCTGGTCGGTATTGTGATGTTCAAACAACCGGGCCTTAGTGGCTCGCCAGGTGCCTAAATAAAAATTATCCCAATGCTGATAACCTGGTGGCAACCAATCGTCAGGCTCGGTGTTAATAAGCTGCCAAACAGCGGGTTCTGCCTGGCGCAGTAGCCCGTTAGGCTGGTAGCCATGGACCGATAGGGTATGCATTACCGGGCTAAGTAAGCGGTTCATAACGTCTTGCCTGAATACACTTACCAGCGTATAGCCGACCGACGCTGCACCCGCGCAGTGCTGCCAGTTAGCCAATGCGTTCAATTCTTCGGCAAACTCGTTAGGCCTTTGCTGAAGTTGGCGGGTTAATAATTCATGCCACGGGGTTAAAAACCGCGCTTCGTTGTCAAGCTGAATCTGGTAGAAGTCACTGATAGTAAAGGTGTCACGAGCGAATAAGCGGTCTCTTATTTGCTGGGCTCTGGCGCCTAAAGCATATCCGCCATCGCCATAGCGGTTCAACTGACCGGTTGAGACTACCCGCGAATTCGCCGTCCAGATCCGCCCTGACTCAGGTTGCATAATGACCGGTGGGTTGGTTTCGTTGGCGGCCCATTGGGCCGATAGCTGATCGGGTGTGATAGCCGTAGCCGTAGGTTTACTGCGCCCCGTTAGGGCACCCGCCGGGGTCCAGGCAATGGCCCCGGCGGCATCGGCTATCACCATATTTTGTAATGGTATTCGAATGCCGTGTGCCACCTCGACCGCTGCGGCGACATTTTGCGCCAGATCCATATCTGCAATGTTCAGGTTAATCGCGTACGGCTGATGAGCGACCCATTTTAACGCATAACGCTGATTGTCGATAACCCTGACCGGCCCATACTGACTTAGGGTTAGCTGGTGCTCCACGGTAGCGTCTTTACTGGTGAAATGGTCGTCTTGCTGCCAGGTAGAAAGGGCATAAGGCTGGGAACGGCTAGTGTCCTCGGGTAATGCCACCCAGTCGACATTATCCAGGTTGGCGTTGGTAAACCCCCAGGCCACATGGCCATTGGTGCCAACGACAATACCGGGTAACCCCGGCAAGCTTACTCCGGTGACTTGAACAGGCGTTGCATTACGGGTGTAATTTAACTGGGCTCGGTACCATGTGGTGGGGACCCGTAAGCCAAGGTGCATATCATTGGCCAGCATGGCACTACCTGAATGTGTACGCGTGCCGCTAACCGCCCAATTATTGCTGCCCACCTCCGGCGGCGGTGAACCATGCCAGGGGGCTTTATTCGCCTCGTCCAATGGGGGAACCGGGCCACTGTAAGGCGCTATGCGCGAACCATCCAACGCCGCCTGGTAGGAAGAGCTTTGCTGCAAAAACGGTAACATCTGGGGGCCAAAATAACGGGCAACGCCGGTGCGGGCCAGGTCCAGTTCCAGCTGACCGCCTTGTAAATCCAGATACATGGAAAACACCACCAGTAAGCTATCTTCAGGGGACCAGGGCGCGGGTTCAAAATCGGTTAGCCAGTATTCTGGTGGTTTGCTGCCAAAGGCCAACAGGGCATCATTCACCCCCTGACTATAGCGGGTAAGTAGGCGGCGCTGGGGGGCGGGCAGGTTGGACAGGATGTGCTGCGCCCGGGTACGAAACTGATGAAAGCGGGCTTTCTTATCGGTCTCGATGGCCCGCTTACCCACCCATATTGATAGTTCACCTGCAGCCACTCTGCGCTGTATATCCATTTGAAAAAAACGGTCCTGGGCGTGTGCATACCCTAGCGTATACGCTGCATCGTCACGCGTGGCAGCGTGAATAACCGCCTGACCCAGGTCATCGCGTATCAGTTTAGCCGGCTGGCTGAGTGGCTTGCTCTGTACAGTGCCATCAAGCTGTGGCAGGCTTTGGTTTAATACAACAAACACGCCGGCAAGTGCCAGCAGTCCGAAAACCAATACACTGAAAAACAATCCTTTTATCCACTTAAACACGTGCGATACTCCCTGTTTTTCTCTATCGTAACGGTTTGAACGTTCCAATTGAAGAATAAATAAGCAGGAGATGTAATGGGACCACTGATGCTGGACTGCGCGGGTACCGCGTTGACCGCCGAAGAGCGTGAACGACTGGCCCATCCTTTGGTTGGCGGGGTCATTTTGTTTAGCCGCAACTATATCGATAAGCCCCAACTGGCGGCGCTGATCCAAGATATCAGGCACGCTGCCAAACACGCTATACTCATTGGTGTAGACCACGAAGGCGGCAGGGTGCAACGGTTCCGTCAGGGTTTTACATCATTACCGGCAATGGGCGCACTGCTACCGGCGTGCGCAAGTTTACCTAAGGCGTGCGAGCTGGCCGCAGCGTGTGGACATATCCTGGCTCACGAGTTGACAGCGCTGGATATTGATTTAAGTTTTGGCCCGGTACTGGATATTAATGGTAATTCCAAGGTAATAGGCGATCGCGCCTTCGCCGAAGACCCGGCGACCGTAGTAACTCTGGCAACCAGTTTAATTGGCGCCATGCAGGCGCAGGGCATGTCGGTAACTGGTAAGCATTTTCCCGGCCATGGCAGTGTAGAGCCAGACTCGCATGTCGCCTTACCAGTGGACGAGCGTGACTTCGCGGCGATTGAAGCGCTCGATATGCAGGTGTTTACCCGGCTTATCGCCCGCCTTGATGGCATTATGCCGGCACATGTTATCTATTCTGACGCAGCGCCCGAGCCTGCTGGCTTTTCGCCGTTTTGGCTGCAACAAATACTGCGCCAGCGATTAAGGTTTAAAGGGGCTATATTTTCCGATGATTTGTCGATGCATGGGGCCAGTGTGGCGGGCGATTATCCACAGCGCGCTGCCCGGGCGCTCTTAGCTGGTTGCGATATGGTGTTGGCATGTAATAACCCGGCAGGCGCCTGCGCTATTTTAGAGAGTCTGACTGATAATTGCTTTCTTCAGCAAAGCGGTCTGTCTGATAGCCCGGCGATAGGCTATTTAAATGGGACCGGAATGGATAACCCGCGGCTGACGCATTTCAACCGCCATCAGGCGGTGGGGAATGCTGCTCAGCAATACCAACACGCAGTTTCACTACTAAGTCATTATGAAAATACGTTATAAATGGATTGGTATTAGCCTTGTCAGCAGTATGGTTAGCTGGCAGACACTCGCGTTTGCAGGGCTGGCGTATCCGCAAGCGATCACGGCCGGGCTGACCGTGCTTATCGCCATGTTATGGGTGACCGAGGCGCTGCCCATTGCATTGACTGCGCTTATTCCTTTTGTGGCGTTTCCGGCTGCCGGGGTGATGACCTACCAGCAAGCTTCTGCGGCCTTAGGTAGCCACGTAATATTACTGCTCATGGGCGCATTTATGCTGTCCAAGTCGCTGGAAAAATCAGGTGTGCATAAACGTTTAGCTGTTTACATGCTTAACGTCACTGGTGCCAGTAGCGCGCGACGGCTGGTATTAGGCTTTATGCTAACCTCGGCAATTCTAAGTATGTGGATCTCTAATACCGCGACCACCCTAATGCTGCTACCTATCGCGATGGCAATCATTACTGCAATGCCCTCAGAACGTTTGGCTACCGCCCTGTTGCTCGGTATTGCCTACGCTGCCAGTTTAGGTGGGGTAGGTACGCCGATTGGAACCCCACCCAATATTATATTCATGAATGTGTATACCCAGGTAACCGGCAGTGAAATCAGTTTTTTAAACTGGATGAGCACCGGTGTACCCATTGTGGTGTTGGGCATTCCGGTGATGGCATTATGGCTAACCCGGTCGGTAGGCGCTATGCCTAAGATTGATTTGCCGCAGTCAGGAGCATGGCAACGTGCTGAAAAACGAGTGTTAATCACATTCGGGCTGGTGGCGATGGCGTGGATTTTTCGTCCGTACTGGACCGCTTTTCTGAATATGCCGAACGTTAGCGACAGCACGATTGCCATAGCTGGGGTATTGTTAATGTGCTTAATTCCGGATGGTAACCGCGAAAAGCCCGGCCAAATTTTAGACTGGGATACCGCTACCCAAATCCCCTGGGGGTTGTTGCTGGTGTATGCTGGGGGGATTTGCCTGGCCAGTGCTTTCGTGGCGTCAGGACTAAGCCAACGGTTGGGCGATGCCTTTGGCGGGTTATCAGTATTTCCGTTACTAGGCATCATACTGGTGTTATGTATTAGCGTGAGTTTTGTTACCGAAGTGACCTCTAATACCGCCACGGCGACGCTGCTTATGCCCATTCTGGCCAGCGCAGCAATGGCGATGCAAATAGACCCGTTGATATTGATGATGCCAGCAGCAATCAGTGCCAGCTGCGCCTTTATGATGCCGGTAGCCACACCCACTAATACCATTGTGTATAGCAGCGGGCGGCTGAGCGTACCGGTTATGGCGCGCGAGGGCGCTATTTTAAATGTTGTCCTGGCATTGATTGTTACCGGCGTAGTTGCGGTAACTCGTCTATAACGTGCCGTTTATAAGTGAGCCGTTAGCCACGTGCAGGTACGCTGATGTCTGGCTGCCCGGCACTTGCATTGAGGCTTCTGGCGAGCACAAAGAAATAGTCCGATAAGCGGTTAAGATAAGCCATGGTGGTGGCGGGAACCGGATGCTCCATACTGGCTGCTACTAGTGTACGCTCAGCCCGCCGGCAAACCGTTCTGCACACATGCGCCTGCGCTGCAGAAACATGCCCGCCGGGTAAAATGAAACTGCGTTGGGGGGGCAGCGGGGCGGCCAAACTGTCGATACGCTGTTCCAGTGCTAACACATCACTTTCGTTCAGACTGGAGGTGGCAGAGATCGCATAACCCAACTGAAACAAATTTTGCTGAACGCCGTGCAAAAAGTCGGTCTCGCTATCGGCATGGCAGGCCAGCAGGCCCACTTGGCTATTCAGCTCATCAATATCGCCGTAACATGCCAGAACGGTATCGGCTTTACTTACCTTCACCGGTTTATCAGCATAAATACGGGTTTGGCCCTGGTCGCCCCCTCGGGTGTATATTTTCATGTTATTGCTCTTTTGATGTGGGTGAGCGCCGTAGCGTGACCACCATGCCAAACAAGGGATGATCAAAGTAGTGCAACTGCTTGCTAATGACCCGGCGCATTTGATGAAAAGGCACTGAAACCAGCTTGTACTGCGGTTTTTCACCACTGGCAATCTGGCTAATATTCATCGGTACCGGCTGGCGGTAATACAGCATTGAATCAATATGCAGGTAAGGCACCTGATTAATATATTTCAGATAAACCTTTAAATAGCCATCCATTTGCCAGATGGGCGCATGTGGCGAAACACTGGTTTTCTCCACTTTTGCCTGCAGCGATGTATCGGCAATATCGGCTGCGGCGAGCAGCGTAGCAAAGGGAACATCTTCATCACTGGCCAACTGCTGGCTAAGCTGTTCAAAAAAACGCTCCTGCTGGGGGCCGGCCGGCGTCCCGTCAACATCCAGAGTAACCAACTGTTCCTGTTTGGGCTGTCCTGACAGCAAAAACTGCTGGGCATAATTTTTCCCGGCAAACAGCCGTACTGCTGCAGCATTATCCTCGCCAAATGCCACCGGTTGGCGCCACGTTGTGTGCAACAACCGGGTTAACCCGCGGGTGCTGCGTATTTGCAACGACAACTTCTCGAGTTCATTGGCCTTGGCACTAAGTATTCGCGGGCTGGCTGTGGCAGAATCATCGCCGGACGGCACAATTGGCACCTGTGCCGGAGCGGGTAAATGGTTATCCGGTGCATACACTACCCACTCATTATCTTGATAGCGAATCCATGGTTGCGCCGGTTCGCAATACGTCATGGTCGGCACCGACACCCGGGCTGGTTCGGGCCAGTTAAAAGCCAGCCAGTAACCCGCTATGGCCCAGGCATCAGGGCCTGGCGAATCGTTTAGCTGAGTAGTGCGGTCTACCGTGCTGGCATACGGCGAGGTACCAAGCGCACCTACCGGGCGTTCGCCGGAAGACGCTTCAGGGGCCGCGGGTAGCGCGCCCTGCGTATAACCCGGTTGCGCTTGTTGCCACTGTTCATAGCGCTGAGTAATCTCTTTAAGTGAAGGCTGCGCCTGCCACAGGGGGGAGGAGGATTGCCCGCATACCGGTAAGTTTTGTTTTAACCAGCTGATATCCGGATACAGTAAATTTCCCAGCAAGTCCCAGTCAGCTGAAACGGGGGCAAGATCAGGAGCGTAATCAAATTGTTCTTTGGTTTGGGATATTGCCTGACCGCGGTCAAACAAAATCACTTCCACATCGAACCACCAGTCTTCTTGCGCGTGTCCCATAGAGGCACTACTCATCAGCACAGTGGCCATTAACGCTTGTAGCGCAGACTTCATTTAGCGCGTCTCCTGGGCAAAACCGCTAAGAATATCCCGCGTCAACGCTATACGCTGCTCCGCAGTCTCAGTCGGTTTGACCACTTTTAATTTTTGACTGCCTTCAAATTTGAAGGTTTTCGGCTGACTTTGTACCAGCTGGATAATATAACCCGGATCAACCGGTGTATCTGCGTTAAATTCGATGCTACCGCCGCCGGCAGACAAATCTATTTTGCTGATACCCAGCGATTTGGCTATGATTTTAAGCTCCGCCACCCGTACCAGATTTTTTGCCGACTCAGGCAATAAGCCAAAGCGGTCAATACATTCTACCTGAAACTCATCAATCTCGTGTTGTGTGGCGCAGCTAGCCAATTGTTTATATAACGAGAGGCGAGTATTAACATCGGCAATATAGTCATCAGGTAATAATGCAGCAATACGTAAATCTACTTCGGTCTGGCCTGCCATAGAGGCATCCAGTGAGGGTTCCCGGCCTTCCTTTAATGCGGTGACAGCCTGGTCCAACATATCCATATACAAGGTAAAGCCTACCGTCGCTATCTGACCTGACTGTTCATCACCCAGCAATTCACCCGCACCACGAATTTCAAGATCATGGGTGGCCAGAGCAAAGCCAGCACCTAAATCTTCCAGATTAGCGATAGCGTCAAGTCGTTTACCGGCATCTTTGGTCATTCGTTTAGGATGAGGGGTAAGTAAGTAGGCGTAGGCCTGATGGTGCGAGCGCCCCACACGGCCGCGTAACTGGTGAAGCTGAGCCAGGCCCAGTCGGTCGGCGCGATCCATAATAATGGTATTGGCCGTCGGTACATCAATGCCGGTTTCGATAATAGTAGAGCATACCAGCACGTTGTAACGCTGGTGGTAAAAGTCGCTCATTACCTGTTCTAACTCGCGTTCGCGCATTTGGCCGTGACCAATGGCTACTCTGGCTTCAGGTACAATTTCGCCAAGCTCTTCTGCGGTGCGCTCTATCGTATCCACTTCATTGTGCAAGAAGTAAACCTGGCCACCACGCAGAATCTCGCGCATGATCGCCTCACGTATAACCGCCTTATTACGCTGTTGAACAAAGGTTTTGATAGACAAGCGTTTGGCCGGTGGGGTGGCGATAATTGACAGGTCGCGCATTCCCGACAACGACATGTTTAACGTGCGGGGGATGGGCGTGGCGGTCAGGGTTAAAATATCCACGTCAGCACGTAAGGCTTTGAACTTTTCTTTCTGGCGTACCCCGAAACGGTGTTCCTCATCAATAATTACCAGCCCCAGGTCATGAAACTTAATATCATTACTTAGTAATTTATGGGTTCCTACCACGATATCGACTTTGCCTTCACTGATGCCTTCACCAACGCGCTTTTGTTCTTTGGCACTGACAAACCGGCTCATTACCTGGATATTAAATGGCCACTGGGCGAAACGGTCCTGAAAATTTTCAAAATGCTGCTGCGCCAACAGCGTAGTAGGGACCAAAATGGCGACCTGTTTTCCCTGGCTGGCCGCTAAAAATGCAGCCCGCATGGCTACTTCAGTTTTACCAAAGCCGACATCACCACATACCAGCCGGTCCATCGCATTCGGGCTACCCATATCTTGAATAACGGCGTTGATGGCTTGCTGCTGGTCGGGGGTCTCTTCAAACGGAAAGCTATCGGCAAAGCTCTGATAATCCTGCCACTCAATGGGGTAGGCAAAACCAGGATTGGCGGCCCGTTTGGCATACACATCAAGTAATTCTGCGGCCACATCACGTACCCGCTCTGCAGCTTTTTGTTTGGCTTTGGTCCAGGCATCAGAGCCCAGCGCATGTAAAGGGGCGTGATCAACATCACCGCCGGTATAGCGGGAAATTAAATGCAGTGACGCCACAGGAACATACAACTTCGACTGTTTAGCGTATTCAATACACAAGTATTCGGTTGTCACCCCCCCGGCATCCAATGTTTGCATACCCGTATAGCGACCTACACCATGGTCAAGATGCACCACCGGTTGGCCTACTGACAGCTCGGCCAGGTTGCGGATAATGGCGTTTTCATCCGTCGTACTGGCCTTGGTACGTAACCGACGCTGGCTTATCTTGTAACCCAGTAGCTCGGTTTCCGTCACAATAAGCAAGGTAGTGTTATCACCGGCCCAGCTAAAGCTGTTTTCAACTAACCCTACGGTAATGCCGATGGGCTCATCCGCGGTACAAAATGCGTTAAAGTCGTCAAACTGACGCGGCCGGATATCTGCTTTTCGCAAAATCTCCAGCATGTTTTCACGGCGCCCCTGGGACTCGGCGATAAACAATAACCGCGCGTGACGCTCGCTAGCTTCCTGCAGGGTCTTTAGTAAAGCTTCAGCAGGTTGTTTTTTTTGCGGGTTTAACGCGATGTCGTTGAGTTTGACACTGGGCGCGTTGGTATAACCGGGCTTGTCTTCTACAGGCTCGTTTAATAATGTTACCCGAGGCCACTTCTTAATTTGCTCAAACAAGCTATTGATGGGCAAAAATAACTCGTCTGGGGTCAGCAGGGGACGCGCCAGATTATAGCGATGCTGTTCGTACCGCTCGCTAACATCTGCCCAGAAAAATTCAGCCGCCTGCATCAGGTCGCCATGCAGTACTAAACGGGTAGCAGGATGCAAATAATCAAACAGCGTGGCGGTCTTTTCAAAAAACAGTGGTAAGTAATATTCCACCCCACTGGGCATCGTCCCTTTACTAACCTGAGAAAACACAGATTCATGAGCCTGACTGGCGTCGAAGCGGTCAAGAAATTGCTGCCTGAATAACGTAATGGCGTCTTTATCTGTGGGGAACTCGCGAGCCGGTAATAAGCGAATTTCACTGACAGTATCGCTTGACCGCTGGGTTTCCGGGTCGAAATACCGAATGGATTCTATTTCGTCATCGAATAAGTCTATTCTAAACGGACGATCGCTGCCCATTGGGTACAAGTCGATTATTGAACCGCGAACTGAAAATTCACTGTGGCTCATTACCTGGCTAACATGCAGGTAGCCTGCTTGCTCAAGGTTACGCCGAAACCGATCGCGATCTAAGGTCTGACCTTGCTCAAGCATCAATAAATACTTGTTCAGATAGTCTACCGGCGCTAACCGTTGCATCAATGTATTCACGGGTACAATAAAAATACCCTGGCGCTGGCTGGAAAAGTGAAACAGGGTTTCCAGTCGCTGCGAGACAATATCCTGATGCGGCGAAAACATATCATACGGTAATGTTTCCCAGTCGGGGAACATCGGAACCTGTGCGGCATTGGTATTCAGGAAAAAGGCAATTTCACGCTGCATTTTAAGCGCCGAAGGCGTGTCGGCAGTGAGCAGCACAACCGGCCCTGAGCTTTGCTGATAAGCGCGGGCCACCGCTAAGGCAGCGCTACTGCCTTGTAAGTGGCCCCAATGTTGATGATCTTCACTGTGGCTATCGGACCGTGCTTTCGGAAGAGGCAAGACTGTGGTTGTAGCTGTCATGTCACCTGGTTTTGGTTAAGAAACGCGGTGAGACCGGGGCCTAAGCCGCCAGTCAGGCATCATCTTCTCTGGCTTCAGCCCGTTTGCGTAACTGCTGGGTTTGCAGATGCAGACTGGCTCTGACCAGAAGTTCCTGATCCTGTTCGCGAATACGGTTAAAAATAAAGGCTATATGGTAATCATCCTCGTCTTCGTGACAAGCAATAACTTCACCAAAACAAAAAATGGCAGCCGCTTCCTCGGTTAAAAAGAGCTTTATCTGCGCATAGGTGCCTACCTCTAACGGGGTAGATGAGTGAATTACCACCCCGCCGCCACCAATTTTCACGGTGGTTTGTCGGTACTCGGGTTCATCCTGCTGTTGCAGGATAAACGACATCATTAAATCAATCTTTTTCGATTGGTGGGTTAAGTACTCTGCCAGGGCCGAAGCATGATCACTTAAATTTCGTAATGGCCGGATCGCAGCAGCGTCAATAGCTGACATTTCTCCGGCAATTCGAAAGGCATACGGCATGGCGTCTTCTAACTGGTTCGGCGCCGGCAGTAAGGTAACATCACTAAACGGTTTAATATTCGCTTTAAGCTCGTGTTTAATGCTGAAAAATTCATCGAACTGCGCCTGCTTTTCAGCTAACGATAAGGTATCCATATTTATTACCACCAATTCTTGTGCGCACATACGCTTACACGTAGTATACCCCATGCCATACGCCGGTGTGTTGCTTAGCAATGTGCTGCTGTTATACCGGCACTTTAGCACGATGTTACCCATGCTGCGCATTACTTACTCAGGTAAGTGTGAGCTATCCATTTCGATCAAACAACGAAAATTGTATGTTTCACCCAATTTCAGCTTTTATTGCCTGGCGTTATTCTCTGGCTGGCAAACACAATAGTTTTGTCTCGTTTATCAATCGGTTTTCAGTTGCAGGTATTGCCCTGGGGTTAATGGCACTCATTGTTGTGGTGTCGGTGATGAACGGATTTGAGGCACAGTTAAAGTCACGTATCTTAGGCCTGGTGCCGCATATCGTGGTGCAGCAAAGTGCGGCGCAAGCTATTAAAGCTGAAGACATGCATAATTTGCCTAATGTACGGCAGGTAATGCCCTATCTCGAAACCGAGGGGGTAGTGCAATCGCGTAAGGCGCTCCGGGGCGTCCAAATTCAGGGTATTGTACCTGACGCAATGCAACACAGTGTGCTGGCAAAACATCTTGAGATTGGCCGGTTGGATGATCTAAGCCCGGGATCATTTAATGTGATTATCAGCCAGGCATTATCGCAACAGTTGCAAGTTGCTACCGGCGATACGTTACGCGTGCTGGTGGCTGGGGCCACCGTGTACACCCCCTTTGGGCGCTTGCCCAGTCAAAAGCTGGTAACGATCAGCGGGGTGCATGACGTGGGCTCGCGGATGGATGAAAAACTCATTTTTATGCAGCTTTCAGATACGCAGCGTCTGCTACGGCAAAGTGCTGACAGCCCTACCGATTTTCGGCTATTCTTGCACGACGCTTTTGCTTATCAGCAAACCCTGGCGCAGATTAACCAGCATCAATGGACATCGCAAAACTGGCGGGATCGCCAGGGACCGCTGTTCGATGCGGTTAAAATGGAGGGCAATATGATGTTTTTAATGCTAACGCTGATTATCGCCGTAGCAGCCTTTAATATTGTGTCGGCGTTGGTGATGGTGGTATCGGAAAAGCAGGGCGATATTGCGATCTTGCAAACTCAGGGGTTATCCCGTTCCCGAATCATGCATATTTTTATGCTCAATGGCGTGTTCAATGGTATTAAGGGGGCGGCTATTGGTTTAGTTCTTGGGCTATTGCTAACCTTTCAGCTGAACAACATTTTGCATCTGTTAGGGGTTGAGTTGGGGCTTTCAGCTGATGGCAACGCAGTGCCGGTAGATTTACGCTGGATGCAGGTCGCCATTTATACTGTATTATCGTTGGCATTATGTTTTATCGCCAGTCTGTATCCGGCGTACCGGGCAATGCAAACACAGCCTGCCAGCGCCCTACAAAATGACTGAACAGAGTGTGCGGGTGCGACCGCCAAGCCCATGCCGGTACCGCGCTCAGGCCATTTAAACGGATCAATCTGCGGTAAAACAATGCCCGATTAACCGTGCAAAGCGAGCCGGAATTCACTATAATCCCGGTCTTTTAAATGTTGGGCCGATACGTCATATGAAAAAGAATTTTATTACCTCGCAGTCGTTATTAGAAGACTCGTTTCGTCTTGCAGCCAGGGTTTATGAAGACGGTTATCGTCCCGATTTTATTATCGGTATCTGGCGGGGCGGGGCACCAATAGGCATAGCGGTGCAGGAGTTTTTTGAATTTAAAAATACCTCCACTGATCATATCGCCGTACGGACGTCCTCGTATTACGGTATTAACAAGCAAAGCAAAGAGATTCGGGTGCACGGTTTGCACTATCTGGTAGAAAACGCCAATGCAGATGACAAGTTGCTGATTGTTGATGATGTATTTGATTCCGGCCGAAGCGTAGAAGCATTGATTGCTCAAATCAATAAGCTAATGCGTTTGAATATGCCTAAAGATATACGTATAGCCTGTCCGTGGTATAAACCGCAGAACAATAAAACTGATATCGTACCAGACTATTTCATTAATAAGAGTGATGAATGGTTAGTGTTCCCCCACGAAATCGCCGGGTTATCGGAAGAAGAGATTCGCGAAGGTAAAGCCGAGTTGGCTGGGGTGATGGATACACTGTTTAAGTAACGTCTTAGCGCTCTAGGTAATATGTCTGCACTACAAAAACCGGCCTTTAAGCGCCGGTTTTTTTGTTTGCCGGTTTGTTATGTTTTTATTGGGTCTATCGGCAATTGCGTGTACTAGCCAGGCGGCCCTCCGTGCCCAGCATTCCAATGGCGTTGGCGTTGGCGCGGGCCGGCCGGCTGGGATAAACCCACTTGGTGACGGCCAGCACACTGTAAGTGGCGCCGCGGCGGCAGGTTTTTATCAGCGCAGTAGAATTTAATCCTGGTCGTCTTTTACATCAAAATACAGTTTGTCGCTAAAGGTATAAACCCATTGCGGTTTGTACAGTACAAGCAAGGTCATTGCCATGCCATTTAACAGAGCTTCGGGGAATAATAACAGCGGGATAACGCCCAGGTAGTTGTCTTGCAGCAAGTCGAAATGGTAGATCCCGTCGAGCGCTAAATAGCCTGCATACAACCCCATATGTAGTGCAATTCCAAGTGCCGCAGGAATAAAGGCGCAGGCAAAAATGTAGACCAAAAAGTGCCGCGGTATCTTATGAAAAGTCAGGGCGTAAATACTGTAGGTAACACATATTGGCGCCGCAATACTGGTTAGCCCTAGCACCCCTGCCTGGGCCCAGAGTTGTTGGCCGGCCAGCAGCAGGGTAAACAATACTAAAGATGCGCACAACACCGCCCCGCGAAAACCGAGGGTGAGAGTAAGTGCACTGGTAAGTAAAAAATGAATATCCGGCCCAAGTTCAGTTTTTAACCGAAACAACCACATAATTAACAATAGTACAAAACTATTGAAAAAAGCAGCTGCCCGCGAGCGCTCTCGCACCAGCGTTATGGCATCAAACCGCTGATAGACTACCCATAACAGGATGCCATAAGCGGCTAATGCGACGAGCTGTAAATTACTCACCAGCGGGAGGGGCCAGGGTTACACCGAATAGTCTGCCCAGATAGGCGCATGATCTGAAGGTTTTTCAATACCGCGTAGCTCATAGTCAATACCGGTATCGGTAAGTTTAGCATGAACCCCTGGCGTGGCCAGAATATGGTCTATCCGCAGCCCGCGATTATCCAAAAACCCTTTTGAGCGATAATCAAACCAGCTGAACTGATCATCCGTGGTCGGGTTTTGCGCTCTGAAACTGTCGGTAAACCCCCAGTCATATAAACGGTTTATCCATTCGCGCTCTTCGGGTAAGAAACTGCATTTACCCGTACGTAACCAGCGTTTTGCATTTTGTTCGCCAATACCTATGTCGTGGTCGCTCGGGGAAATATTGAGATCGCCCATGATGACAATGTCGTCTTCATTCGTGTGCGCATTATCTAAATACTCCATTAAATCAGCATAAAACTTTTGCTTAGCTGGAAATTTAGTTTCGTGATTGCGGTTTTCGCCTTGGGGAAAGTAGCCATTGAGGACCGTTAATGGGGTGTCCCGGCCCTCACTAAATGTCAGCATAATCATACGTCGCTGGGCATCGTCACCGTCAGTGGGAAAACCGTACTGTACCTTGTCTGCGGCAATACGGCTTAAGAAAGCCACCCCGTAGTGGCTCTTCTGGCCATGGTAGTAAACTTCATAGCCCATCTCGCGTACCGCTTCTTCTGGAAACTGCTCGTTGTGAACTTTAATTTCCTGAAGGCCAATAATGTCAGGCTGATGTTTATCGATAATCGCTTGTAACTGGTGGAGCCGGGCGCGCAGGCCATTGATGTTGAAAGAGATAATTTTCATGATTCTACTTATTTCCCAACCTTAACTTGACGGTATTATAAAATATTTTGTGTACGGGCGCTGTACTGGCGGGCACATTCAATTAATGCCTCAAATAAACCATTCGCGGACGCTATGCAGCGCTGGTGGTCGATAGTATGACTGGCTGCCAAGGCTAATGCACATTGCTGATAATCTCGCCACTGCCGGCCCAGACTGCTCATGTGGGCATAGTAGGCGCACGGTAGATGTGCGTAACCTTGTTGGTTTAGCCAGCGGTGTAACATTTTGGCCCCCATTGAAGACCCCATCCAGACATAGCTGGCGCCAATCAAGTCGGCCATATTATGGCTATCTATTGACGCCGTAAATGGTGGGGCACAAGAAGGTACAGCTAACTGCTGTAAATCCTGCTTAATAGTGCCTAGCGTTAGTTCAGGTTGCAGATAATCCGTTAACGCCCTGGCCTCACTGTTCGGCTCAATTTTAACCGCGACATACTCATGAAAACTGGCTAGAATTGACAGATTAGCGGTATAGCTTTGCTGGCTGAATAAGCCGGGTTTTAGCATGGTGTTGAACGGTGCTGTGGTTTCCAGCAACTGATGTGAGTCGACAGTGTTTTGCTTCAGGCTGGTAAACAAATTTTCCATAGTGCTCAGTATCTTGATCTTGTTAATCCTTGCGGCGTACGGGACAGACATTATTAATTATGAAGACAGGGAAAGGATATGAACGACGCCGAGTATCTCAATAACGACCGCGCGGTCGATTTATCAAACTGTGATCGTGAACCTATTCATTTGTTAGGTCATATCCAGCCTTTTGG
This sequence comes from Alteromonas indica, assembly GCA_003056425.1. GTDB lineage: Bacteria > Pseudomonadota > Gammaproteobacteria > Enterobacterales > Alteromonadaceae > Alteromonas > Alteromonas indica. The sequence continues at coordinate 113,121 of PYVY01000003.1, read as the reverse complement.
CTGTTTTATTGCCCTGCGTTTTGATTGGATTGTAGCGTTTTGTTCGGCCAATACACAGGACTATTTTGGCGTCGGGCCGGACGCCGTTATCGGTACCCCGTTAAAGCAATGGATAGATCACCAACTACTGCATGATATTCGTTCAGGCTATCAGGCGGCCACCATCACCGGCCGTAATGAACGGATGTTTTCACGCCGGATTGAAAGCAGCGGCCGCGCCGTAGATATTTCGATTCATCATAATGGCAAATACATTATTGTAGAATTTGAACAGATACCGGCCGAGCGTAGTTCAGAAGACTCGTTCGTCAGGGCGTTGCTGAGCCAGTTTTACCGGGCCACGGATAGTCAGCATTTACTGGAAGATACCGCGCAGCAGTTACAGCTTATCAGTGGTTATGATCGGGTGATGATTTATCGTTTCCTTGCCGATGGCGCGGGGGAGGTGGTGGCCGAGTCGACCGTGGCCGGGGTAGAGCCATTCTTAGGCTTACGTTACCCGGCTTCAGATATTCCCCGCCAGGCCAGAGCTCTGTATTTGAAAAATCTGCTACGGGTTATCCACAATGTCGACGCCCCCACGGTAGAAATTGCGCCTGGGGTGGGCCCGCGTGAAGAACCGATGGATTTATCGTTTTCTACCCTACGGGCGGTTTCCCCTATCCATATTCAATATCTGCAGAATATGGGGGTGGCGGCCTCATTGTCTATCAGCCTGATAGTTAACGGTAAACTTTGGGGCCTTATTGCATGTCATCATTACAGCCCGAAAATCCCATCGTATTTTATGCGTACCGAGCTGGAGCTATTTGCCGAGATCTTTGCCCTGGAGCTATCTTCACGCTTAGCCCGTGAACGCGAGGAAGAGTCGCATCGGCTGCGCGCAGTACACGATAAAGTACTGGCAACGATGGGGAGTGACGGCAAGCTTTTAGACGTGCTGTTTAATCAATTTACCACTATGCGTAAACTGTTTCGCTGCGATGGGGTGGCCGCCGTGGTAGATGGTCGGCAGCGAACAGAAGGGCGCTGTTTACCCGATGAATTGCTACCGCAGATATTACGCTTTTTGAACCGGCTGCCTGCTAGCGAAGTCAGTGTTATACATTGTCTTGAAGAAGAAATGCCAGGGTATAATACCCAGGCTTACAAGGTAGCTGGGCTATTGGCTATCCCTATCTCGAAAAGCCCGCGGGACTATCTTTTGTTTTATCGCGATGCGCATAGCCAAACCGTTAACTGGGCAGGCAACCCTGATAAACCAGTAGATACCAGTAAAGGCGGCAGCCGCTTGCTCCCACGGGCCAGTTTTGCCCTCTGGCAGCAAACCCATGATGACCGTTGTGAGCCGTGGAGTGAGCAGGATTACCGTAGCGGTGAATCACTACGCATTACCTTACTGGAAGTGGTTATCCGTAACTTTCAGGAACGGGATGACATTCAGCGTAAAGCCTCGCGCACCCATGAAGTGCTCATTAGCGAACTCAACCACCGGGTACGTAATATTCTTAACCTGGTGAATGCTATTGTGGCGCAAACTGAGCAAACAGGGCGCGATTTGCACGAGTTTGTGAATGTGCTCACTGGCCGAATTATGGCGTTGGCTTCCGCCCACGATCAGTTAACCGCCTCGCGCTGGACCGCTATCTCGTTTGGTCAGTTACTGAATACTGAAATACAAGCCTATGCCTCAGGTTGTGGGGATATTGACCACGGCGGGCCGGAAGTTCTGTTAAAGCCGGACGCCACCACGCCCCTTGTATTAGTGGTGCATGAGCTATTTACGAATGCGGCAAAGTATGGCGCGTTATCAACCTCGGGTAAAAATGGCAAGGTGTCGATTGTGTGGGAAGTGGATGAGGATCGGGGCCTTACCATTGACTGGACCGAAAGCGGAGGACCGCCGGTAAGCCCCCCCGGGCGCAATGGCTTTGGTATGACCCTGATAGACAGTATTATCCCCCATGAACTGGGCGGCGAAGTGACGGTGAACTTCGCGCCAGGCGGGTTACAGGCAAAACTGCGAGTACCAGTCCGTTTTATAGATATGCCAGATGTTGCCGATATACTGGATGCCGACACCGCTTCTGCCCCCGCCCAGATTAAATGGTCGTTGCCTGACAGCGCGTTGATTATTGAAGATAATCTGGTTATAGCGTTGGATTTACAGAAAAAGCTGCTCGCCAATGGCATTAAAGATGTGATGATCGCGGGCAGTGTAGCAAGAGCCAATGCATCACTGGCGTCACGTACCCCGCAGATCATTATATCTGACGTACATTTGGGCTCAGACACCACCTTTTCACTGATAGAAAAGGCGATTGATGATAGTATTTTATGCATTATTGTCAGCGGCTATGGCGAAGAACTGTCGGTTCCCGACTCGCTCAAAGATGTGCCGCTACTGACCAAGCCGGTTTCCGATAAACTTTTGCTGCAAACATTACACAGTCAGTGGATGTCAGCCGATGCGTTACAACAGAAGAAGTGATTCATGAGTTTACTGACCAATAAGCGTATTTTGATAGTGGAAGATACCACCATCGCTGCAACCTACCTGGCGCGGGAATTAGCTGGCCTGAATGTACAGGTTGTGGGGCTGGCGCGTTCGGATAAAGATGCGGTTGATATGGCAGCTAAAACTAAACCGCACCTGATATTAATGGATATTCATCTGGCCGATGGCGCCAGTGGTATAGATGCGGCCAGAGCTATTAATGCCCGCTTTGATATTCCTATTGTTTACACTACTTCATACAGTGATGATGAAACTTTAGCGATGGCCTTAAAAACCTCGCCTTATGGCTATGTAGTTAAACCGTTTAATACGAAAACTATCAAAGTGACCTGTGAAACCGCCTTGCGCCGTTTTGCGTTGGAGAGCCAGGCAAAATCAAGCGAAAAGAGCTTTCTTACCACCGTTCAGGCTGCGCAACTGGGTGTAGATGATTTGTGTAATGAAGGCGAGACCTTTGAATTCGAGGACGCTAGCAGCTTTGTGTCGCGCTTCGGTGGCAGTACGGAAATTCCGAAAGAGGAGTTTGTACAGCTGTTTGACCAGGCAGAACATCCGCATATACAGGCGCAGTTAACCGCAAATCAGGATATTCGGCAAACCATTTGTGTCGACCCGGACAAAGACACCTGGATTGATGTCATGTTTAATGACATACACGAAACCGCTGATACTTATCAGATTGGTAGTGTAGTGGATGTCACTGCCAGAAAACGCCCCCGCCACAAACTGCGTTTGTCCAACCTGATGCTTAAGCAACTGGCGGAAGGAGTAGCGACATTATCCGATGACTTTACCATCACCCAGTGTAACGCGCCCTTGGCGAAGCTGCTTAAGCTGCCGGTCCGCTCCCTGATTGGCAAGTCGCTGTTTGACCTGGGAATCAGTGATGTGTTGCTAAATTCAAGTTCTGCCCAGTTGCAGCAGGGGGTATTGCGTGAAAAGCTAAGCCTGCTGAATGGCGATGGGGATGAGTTCCCCGCCATGATGACGATAAGCGCCCTGACGCCCGGGGTAGGAAGTGGCGGTTATATCGTAACTATTTCAGATATTACCGAACTAAATCAGGCGGAGAAAAAGCTCGAAGCCTTAGCATTTACTGACGCCCTGACCGGTACGGGTAACCGTAACTATATGAAGCTGTTGCTTAATGATCGTATTTACCAGGATGCTATCCATGCGCTGGTGTTTATCGATTTGGATGGGTTTAAATCAATCAATGACACGTACGGTCACGATATTGGCGATGAGGTGTTATGCGAGTGCGCTACCCGTTTAGGTGATGTAATACGCGAAGAAGATACGCTGATTAGACATGGCGGCGACGAGTTTGTCGTACTGGTGCAACACAGCGATGACCTGCAGGCTTTTAGCGAACGTTTACTGGCCGTATTTGAAGAGCCGATAAGTGTCCAGGAACTGGAACTCAATATCGGGGCCAGCATAGGCATCGCAGAAAGTGCGCTGAATAACGATACCGGCGGCTTACTTAAACGCGCGGATATCGCTATGTATGAAGCGAAGAAGCAGGGTAAAAACCAGGTGGTGTTTTATAGTGAGTCGCACAACGATGCGATTGAATACCGGCTGTTTGTGGAACAGGGGTTACTGAATGCTCTGACCAATCACGAACTGTATGCAACGTATCAGCCCATTGTAAATACAGGGGGCGATATTGTCGCATTAGAAGCGCTGTGCCGTTGGCGCAATCAGGATATGGGAGATATCCATCCTTCGTCATTTATCCCTATTGCAGAAGAAACCGGACTGATTAACGAGCTTGGCCTTAAAATGCTACGCGAGGTCTGCATTGCTCGTACCTTACTCAAAGACGCCGGACTGGGGCATATTAAGGTACACCTCAATGTGTCGATATTGCAGCTCAATTCCAATGCACTGGTCAGTAAATTTGTCGCCTTTTTACATGAGTTTGATATTAGCGCAGAAGATATTGTGCTGGAGGTAACCGAGTCAGCTATGCACGACGTGGGAACCCGTAGAATATTACGTCAGCTGGCTGCCCAGGGGTTTACCATTGCAGTGGACGACTTTGGCTCAGGCTTCGCCTCGGTTGCCGAGTTAACCGAATCTTATACGCATATCGTTAAGTTAGATAAATCATTAATGCCAGGCAAATATGGGCCGGAATCCAAGCGCGTAGTCGTTGATAGCCTGATTCAACTATGCAGCAAACTGGGTAAGTCAGTGCTGCTAGAGGGCATAGAAACGGCCGAGCAAGCTGACTTTGCCCGCCATGCTGGCTGCGATTTGATGCAGGGCTTTTACTATCATCGTCCAGTAACAATTACCGAACTAATCAGTGCCTTCCATCAGCAAGCCAGCGCTTAAGGGTAGCCTTAATGCTCATAACGCTGGCGGTGATCGTTGATGTAATCGGTAGGTGACATATCGATATTTTCCATCTGCGGCAATTCAAAAATATCAGGACAGGGCATACTTTGCAGCCCTTGATAGACTACCTGGGGCAAGGGCGCTACCAAAGCTAAAGAACAGCGAAATTTATCAGCTTCGCAGCAGATTATCCGGCAGTTTTTGGCTTGCAAAGTTGACTGTAATAGCGCCATGGCTTGTAGAGCGTACTCGGGCAGCTTATTTAAACGGGAAATAAAATTGTCTGAACTGATGTGGCTGCTCCAGGGAAATTGCACCTCTGTTACCACCCCTTCCAAACTGGCTACCAAATCGGCCCGTAACCACATTGAAAAATAGCGATAGTTGATACTAACTACGTCACAACTTTCGTAGTCATCGGGTACCGCGACAAAATCATCAGGGGCAGCAATACGCACTATTGTTCTCCGCACATAAGCTCGTCAGATAAATTGTGATTATTCACATACATGGAGATGGGGAAGCGATCATAAACTTTATCTCCGAAGGCTCGGGTTTTATGCACCACGAATACATTGGCATATTGCGCCCCAAACTGGCCGATAAACACATTCACAAACTCAGAGATAGTATCGTGAGACTGGTCAAAGACCTCTTTGGTCATGTTGATAGCCATATCGTGTAAACGACCCAGGCTGGTGTTGAACTCTGTAAGTAGCGCGCGGATGTCTACCCGTTCGGGGGTTTCCGCCAAAATCGAAGCGCGAAAGTCAGCCGGGCCGCCAATAAAGTCTCGTTCAACATAAGCATGAAAGTCATATCGACGCACCTGCTCGCCATTTTCTTCAATTAACGTGGAGCGCGATTGAAAAGCATGGCAGCTCAAGCCATAGTAGGTCACATAGTCGTATAGCGCCTCAACAAAGCGATAAGCAAAAGACCGCTGATATTCTTCGTCCATGGCATCAGACAATTCCCGGATAAGATCGCGCTCCAATGGCAAGCAACCCTGTACATGCCGCTTCAACTGACTGGTGAAAATACGGGCACTTAAAATATAATTATTGATGGCCGCATTGAGCTGCGGCTTCAATTCTTCAATACGTGCTACATCACGGTGGCTGGCGTAGAGTACTCCCAGTTGCGCCATCTGCTTTTCGATAAGCGCAAAGTTACATTTAACCAGCCGAAATTTATGCACAATTGCATAAATAAGAGAGAGGCGTTTGCGACTACGCTTCAACTCCCGAAACTGCTCGTCATTTAGCGGCAGAGACTTTTCCTGGTTGCGCGAGGTTAAATAAAACTCAGAATCCATTTAGCCAGTAATCTGGTACGGTAATACTGGCTAGCGTACCACGCTAAACCAATCAGGTTAAATCAAAAAGACGGTTCTTGATAACTTATATAAGACATCGCTGTAGGGCTATTTTTACGCCCCTTAACACAATGCTGGTAAATGCTCCTCAGGCCTTTATAATTCAACGCAATTCATCCTATGTACAGAAGTTACTATGTTTCCTGAAACCGTTACCCCGTCGCTGTCTGAAGCCGTATTATTACAGGCGGCAAAACTTACGCCCGAAGAACGTCTTGAGCTGTTTTTGCAATATGTTGGAAAAGCCAATGCGCTATGGACGCTGGCTGGGGAATCTGGCTTTATTATGTTAGAGCCTGAAGATGAGAGCAGCGAAGATAATATTGGCGCGCTGCTACCGATATGGCCGCATCAGGACCTGATTGGTTTATGGTCAAGGGCGCAAGAGACCGGCGCCAGCCCCACCTCAATTGACCTGGAGGACTTTATTAATACCTGGCTGCCGGGCCTGGCCACTAACGACGTGGCGCTGGTGGTATGTCCGGTAGGTGAAGATCAGACTGGTATGGTCTTAAGCGCCAATGAATTACTGCAAAGCCTGACTGAGGAAGCCCGGTAAGGTGGCGGATACTGCAAACTTGCCATTAGCAACTGCCGTAAAGGCGGCACAGGGGTGGGACGAAATGACCCGTCAGCTGATGTTGGCAGGCAAATACTTACAACCAATGCCAACCGCGCTGCAGATACCTGAAAATCATGTCTCGGGGTGTCAAAGCGAGGTATGGCTGGCAGCCTGCCCGCAAACGCCAGGGCACTTTGTGGCATATAGTTCAGCGAAGATTATCCGCGGGGTTTTAGCAGTTCTGCTGGAAAAGGCGCATAGTTTGGAAAGCCAGCAGCTCGCCCAATTCGATTTTGCCAACTACCTGGCCGAGCTGGGAATCAGCCGTCAGATTAGCCAGTCCAGGGCGGACGGAGTAGCCCAGGTGGTAAAAACATTACATGCCCTGGCCGGCACCGCGGCTTGACGAAATCATATAACGGCCTCGTCTTGTGCTTGCCCGGCCCTATGCCCGGCCCTATGCCCGGCTTTACGCCGGCATAGCTATTCGGCTAGGTGCTCAAATAAGCCAGGCCCGCGAGCGGGGCAGCCTGTTAAATCGCCTGTTGCTCAGGTAAATCGTAAAATACCTGCTCCAGGCACCCGGGATCTGCTCTGCTCATATCACAGCGTGCAATTACCATACTTGAGATTAGCGCTATCTGAGTAAGCTGTTGTGTATAGTTGTAAATACACGCATGGGTATACAGTGCAGCGGTCCAATATTCAGGTAACCGCCGTGTTTTGTCTAAAAACGGATCAACACTGCTCATCAGGTCTTCTTCAACTACAGAGCTAAGCTCATTAAGCATATTAATGGCCTGATTGGCGCTATCTTCTATGCCACTGCGGCGGCCCTGTTGCACCTGGCCCACGGTATTACCAAGGCCATGGCACAGCATCACAACATCCTGCTGACGGGTTTGGCCGTGAATATTGGGCGGATAGAGCAGTGCTATCGCGCACACAATAGCAACAAATGGGGCATATGGTTTCATGCGGTCTTCATTTAAAGCGTGTGTTTCTATAGGTATAGCAAATAATTGCGGGTAAGGTCAGTTTGTTGCATTTTTAGCTTCAATCCATTGCGACATATACTGCGTACTGCGCAATGTTTCGTGCCATAGCAGCTGTTGCAAAAATAATCCCTGGCGATGTTGCGTAAGGTTTGTAACCAGACTCTCGGTAGTGTTAACCAACCGCTGCTGATTAGCCCTGGTAGCAAATTGCTCATCAATAATTAGTGCTGCGCGGGCGGCCGCGTTGTTCCAACTGGTTTGCTGATTATGTAATTCAACCGCCTGTCTGGCCATGTCATCCACCGTATCCGCCACGGCGCCAGGCCAGCCTGCCGGGTAGTGGATTCCTTCGGTGGCCACGGTAGTAGTGATACTGGGGGTGCCACATTGCATCGCCCCAATCAGCTTGCCTTTAATACCGGCGCCAAAACGCAGAGGGGCCAGCATAACACGGTGTGCGCTAATCGCGGCGCGAGCGTCTTTCACCCAGCCATGCACATGAAAGCCTTGCGTCGGATTGTGCAGGTTGGTGACTTTTTTGGCCGGATAGGCACCATACACCGCCAGTTGGGCGTGTCCGAAACGTTGCCTGATGGCAGGCCACCACTGCTCTTTTAACTGCAATACTGCGTCCCAGTTAGGTGCATGGCGAAAATTGCCAATAAACATAAATCCCTGGCGGGCGGAAAATGGCGGAATATGCGTGGGCGCAGCACTGATAAGCAACGGCAGTGATAACAACTGGGCGGGGGGCACCGCAAAGGTCTCTGTTAGTAGCCGGTATTCAGCCGCAGAGATAATCAGCGACAAGTCGCAACGTAAAATGGCGGCAATCTCACGCTGTACCATCGGCTCGCTAAATTCGACATGTGGCTCTTGCTGTTTTTTTACCGCTTGTTGGCGGGTATGCCGCAGACTGTGTAAGTCTTCTGTATTTAAAATTCGCACGGCCTGGGGACAGGTTTGTTTAACCCGCCATGAAAATTGCTCCTCAATCATAAACCGGTCGAAGACCACCGCATCCGGTGCCAGGGCACTCAGTTGTGTGTCAAACGAACTACAGTTTAACGCGATCGGCACCGACCGAATACCAGCAGCGGCCAGGTCAGCCTTATGGCTGCTATCGCTGGCGGCGGTCATAAACGTGACCTGCCAGCCATGCTCAACAAACGCCATCAGCAGGTTGAACATATTTTCGCCGGCCGCGGACGAGGCGGGCTCCGGCCAGACATAACCAATTACCACAATATTCGGGTGGGACAAAACAGCACTCATACAAAACATGTTACGTTGCCCCAATAATAACAAATTCTGCACCAAATTACGTTTTGGGCTATCACCGAGTGTTTATGGAGAAGCGCAAAATGTATCAATTCGTAACCTGGTGGTATCCCCCTATACTTAAGTTGCTAAGCCGATAGTATATTGGCGAAGCAACATAATCTGATCTATAAATCAGATTACCTGAAAGACAAACCATAGCGACAATGAGAAAGCCGTTACCTCAGGCTATCTGAAGGAGCCACACGCAATGAATGTGCAGGAATTAGCGGTTAGCGCCAGTGAAGTATTTGTGCTACCAGAAGCGGTAACCCGTTTAAAAGAATGCATGGACGATCACGCGGCCAGCATGGATGATGTGGCAGAAATTATTTCATTTGACCCCGGCCTTACCAGTCAGATTTTAAAGGTGGCTAATAGTGCGTTGTATCGGTTCCCCAATGCTATTGAAACCATAACCAAAGCGCTGCAGGTTATTGGCACGCGTTCGGCTTATGATCTGGCGTTAGCATATGGGGTCACCCATGCTTTTGGCAGCATGGAAGCCAATATAATAGATTTAGATAAGTTCTGGGAACAAAGTGTCAGCTGTGGGCTATTGGCAAAGTATTTTGCGGAATATAAACGCCAGCGGGAGCCAGAACGGCTATTTGTCGCCGGGCTACTGCATAATATTGGTGAGCTGGTGGTGGTAAGCACCCACCCCAAAGAAGCAACCCGGTGTCTGGCTTTCAATAGCCGGGTAGGGCCAAACGATTTACAGCGTGCGGTGCTGGGTTTCACCTATGCTGAATTATCTGCGGAGTTGATCAAACAATGGGGCATACCAGCCACGATTCATCAACCCATCCGCGCCTTGCATCAGCCGTTAAGCAGCGACTTGGATGCCAGCATAATGCAGCTAAGCTATACGCTGGCCCTGGACAATGTACACCCGGATATTTACCCCGAACTATGTAACCTGGAGCCACATCTTCACGAAACTCTCGACCTTGCCCGGGACGAGCTGGAAGATGCACTGGATATCACAAATTTACAGTGCATCAGTGTCATTGCGTTGTTTAATCCTAACTCTTTTGTTTTGTTTTAATCGAAAACCGCTACCGTTTGGCGGCTGATTGCAACCACTTCGTTGTCTTTGTCCCAGATAGTTGCCTCGGTATGCCCGTACCCATCCGCTGCCTGGCGCGTATGTGCCTGGTACGCAAACCAGTCGGCGCCGGTTATTTCACGATGAGGATGGATAAATTCCAAATTCCAGGTAACCGTACTGGCCGGCGCCGGCCATTTCATCATCTGTAACAAGGTAGGCGGCCAAGCGTCAATCATGGTAATCAGATGCGCGTCAGTTAGCGTGGAGGGAGGCTGGGTAAAACGCATGAAACCATGATAATGATTGCTTTTACGCCCGGTGAAAGGAATCCCGCCATCAGCAATGGCTAAATCAAAATGACGTAAAAATTTAGGGGTAACTTTAGGAATTTGGGGAATAAACTGGGCCTTTTTCGGCGGGGCCATAGCATGGACCTGATGGTTTTCGACCTGTATTTTTGACGATCTACCCACCCCAAAGCAGGCCTGACAGGAAACACAAATCTTGCCATCCTGTACCACCTGGCCTAGAAAATGACTGACATTTTTACCTTCGCGTAAGGGGATCACCTCTATTGTAAAAGGTTTTTCCAAGGCAATAGGGCCAATGAAGTTGGTGTTAAATGCCCGTAATACCCGGCTACCGTCTACGAATTTACTAATCGCAGTGTAAACCATGCCTGCGCTCAGGCCACCAAAGGCAGTTCTGCCCTGCGCCCAGCTGGTTGGAATATGCAGGTTGTTAAAATACCCTTTGTTATTATCTTTTAGTTCTGCGGCAGGCAGATTAAGTAGTTCATCAATATGCATGTGCTTCTGGTCAGATGAGTTGTTTGTGCTATCCTAACCCAACCGAAACAAAACGCCAATTGCGAAATTTACCATCAAGGAAAAACGTGTCTGAATCGCCTGTTACTTTGCACTTTGCGCATGCCAATGGTTTTCCGGCAGCGAGTTATAATGAAGTCTTTAAGCGATTGCCGAAGCATTGGCAAATTTTGGCCAAACCTATGTTTGGTCACGACCCGGCCTTACCGGTGGGGCGCAACTGGGAAAACCAGGTGGCGGAACTGCTTGAATATGTAAAGGTAAACCGTCAGGGCACAAAAGTTTATGCGGTAGGTCACTCGTTTGGGGCTATTATTTCGTTTATGGCGGCCTGTGAACAACCTGACTACTTTGCCGGCCTTATAGTTATTGATCCGCCGTTGGTGTTGGGCCCCGGTAGTTGGCTCCTGCGGGGAGCCAAACTTACTTCTTATATAGATAAAATTACTCCGGCGAAGCTAGCTCAAAATCGCAATAGCCAGTGGCAGGCCGACAGCGATCTGGTGAGCTATTTTCAGCAAAAAGCGTTATTTAAAAATATGCAACCAGCCTGTGTGGCCGATTATGTTGCAGCCGCTACGCAACATGAAGAAGGTAGGATAAACCTAACGTTCAGACCGGACGTGGAAGCAGATATTTTTCGCAATGTGCCGCATAATCTTGACCGTTATAAAGGCCGGTTACAGTGTCCTGGCTTACTTATTACCGGCGCAGAGTCGGTAGTATGTAAACCAAAACACTGGCAGCGGTTTGTGCAGCAAAACCGCATTGAGCAGACATCGTTACCGGGCGGCCACATGTTACCCCTGGAGTTTCCGCAGGATGTGGCTGACCGGCTAACCAAGACGATTAACCGGTGGGCCGCTATTTGTTAACCGGTGGCCATTAAGCCACCCACGGGTTGGCCAAGCATTTCCCGGGTAACCAGAACCACGCCCTTTTCTGATACCCGGAAGCCACGAGCGCGATCTTCATCATGGTCGTAACCAATTACCATTCCCTCGGGTATTTCGCAGCCGCGATCGATAATCACTTTACGCAATTTACAATGGCGCATAATTTCCACATCCGGCAAAATGACCGCTTCTTCGATTAAGCCATATGAATGAACCCGTACATTCGAAAAAACCAGGCTTTGGCGAATAGTTGAACCGGAAATAATACACCCACCAGAGACCACCGAATTTATCGCCTCACCGCGACGATCGTGATCTTCCCACACGAATTTTGCCGGGGGCAGCTGTTCCTGATAGGTCCATATTGGCCATTTCTGATCGTACAGGTTCAATTGTGGTACCGGTGCAACCATTTCCATATTCGCTTCCCAGAAGGAGTCAATGGTTCCTACATCCCGCCAGTAAGCAGTGCCGTCTGTACCACCATCATAGGGAAACGCGAACACTTTCTGGTCGGCAATAATCGAAGGAATAATGTCTTTACCAAAATCGCGCTGGGACCCTGATGTTTCGGAATCACGCTTCAACTGTTCAAACAAAAATTCAGTGTCAAACACGTAGTTACCCATGGACGCCAGGCACCGGGTCGGATCATTAGGTAGCGGGGTAGGGTTTGCCGGCTTCTCTTCAAAGCCCACAATACGGTAGTTCTCTTCTACAGCAAGTACACCAAAGGCTCCGGCGGCCTCTTCTATGGGGACCGACATACACGATACCGTCATTTTAGCGCCGGTCTCTACATGGTGTGCCAGCATATGCCCATAATCCATTCGATAGATATGATCGCCTGACAAAATCATCACATATTTGGGTAGCTCGTCACGGATAATATCGATGTTTTGAAATACGGCATCTGCGGTACCTTCATACCAGCTATCGGAAAATCGCTGTGAGGCCGGTAGAATTTCCACCGATTCGCCCAATTCTTTCTTAAAGTGGCCCCAGCCGCGCACCAGGTGGCGGATCAGAGAATGGGATTTGTATTGGGTAACCACACCGACCCGGCGAATCCCTGAGTTTATGCAGTTTGACAAGGGAAAATCGATGATGCGAAATTTTCCGCCAAAATAAAGTGCGGGTTTCGCCCGCCAATTGGTTAGCTCATGCAGGCGTGACCCTTTACCTCCGGCGAGGATTAGGGCATAAGTATCCCGGGTCAGATTACTGATATAACGCGAGCTATTATCTGCCATGTTTGGGTTCTCCGTTTAAAATGTGCATCGGTTTCGATGCTGCGCTCGGTTGGATGCCAGTAAGACGTTAACGTCTTGGTGCTGCAGGCAGTTATCTCCATCTTACACAAGAAGAAAACTTTAGCCACTAAAGGTTATTTATGAAATCTAAACAAGCAACTATTCCCGTTATTTTTGACCATGATGGTGGCATTGATGACATCCTTTCCCTGCTTCTTACGCTGACGATGGAGCAGGTGGATTTAAAAGGGGTATGTATTACGCCAGCCGATTGTTATGCCGATGATGCCCTGGTGTCATCACTGAAATTACTGACCCTGGCCGAGCGCACTGAGGTACCCGTGGCGGTAGGGGAGTTGGTCGGCCCCAACCCGTTTCCGCCAGAGTGGCGGGCCCAGCCCCGAATCTGTCATACCATGCCGGCAATGCTCAGAATCAACGAGTCGCGGGAGGCGGTTAGTGCCTTACCGGCTCATCTATGGCTGAAACAGTATTTACAAGACACCCCGGATAAGGTGACGATGGTTCTTACCGGCCCGGCGACCAATCTGGCGTGGGTACTTCAACACTATCCGGCGTTAGCAGAAAAATTGCAGACGGTTATCTGGATGGGCGGGGCAATAACCGTCAAAGGTAACGTTGCGATGCATGACCACAACGGCAGCGCTGAATGGAATGCTTATTGGGACCCTAAGGCCACCCAGGCGCTTATTACTAGCCGGGCTCCACTTTTAATGGTACCACTGGATGCCACCAACGCCTTGCCGGTGAATAAAGCCTTTTTACAAACATTGGCGCACACCGATACCGCGTTGTCAGATCTGGCGGGGCAGCTATGGGCCAATACCGTTACGGCTATCCCAGCGTATGAGTTTACCTACTTTCTATGGGATATACTGGCAACCAGTCTATTGGGCCTTACCGAAGAGGCTTACAGCGTAAGCGAAGATTGCCTGCAGGTCAGTGTGACTACCCCCAATGCCGGTCAGACTTACCGCTGTTCAAGCGGTAACCCGGTACGCTGGGTCAGTCAGGTTAACCCTCAGATTGTCATCGACTATGTTATTAATCAGTTCACTGGCGACCATAAAAAATTGCTGTCCTCGCAAAATGTTAATGAAGTGTTATAATGTTGAAGTTTGTTATTGTCAGAGGGTAAGCCTATGGGAATTCTGAAAAAAAGCGCGATAGCGATAACCGCCTTATTGTTCGGTGTGATTATTGTTAGCTTCGTGCTGCCTGATGAATACGAGGTAGAACGTAGTATTATTATCGCTGCGGAGCCTGACGACATTTACCCCGAAGTGGTTAATTTAAAAGCCTGGCCAAGCTGGGGGGTATGGTTCCAGCGTGATCCCAACATGCAAATTAAATATGGTGGCCCCGACCGTGCTATAGGCATGTTTTCCAAGTGGGAAAGTGAGAGTCAGGGCGATGGTAAAATGGAAATCACGGAACTTAAGCATAATAAAAAAGTGATATACAGCCTGTACTTTCCCGAATATGAAATGGGCTCTACCGGTGTCATTACGTTAGAACCTACCGAGGAAGGTACCCGGGTTACCTGGAGTGATAGCGGCGAGGTAGGTAACAATCCGGTGAACCGTTATTTTGTGCTGATGATGGACGATATGATTGGGCCGGACTTTGAAACAGGTCTTGAAAACCTCAAAACTGTAGTAGAAAACCGCGGCTAAATACTCTGACGTAAATATAATCGATACTAACCCTGTCTCAATTCCCGGATTGTGACAGGTTTTTTTTGCTGAAACCGAATAACAAAGCAGTATGCTGATCTCGCATCATACTTTTACCGTAGAATGTGCGATTGATTTCCCCTTATATGCTGATAGATATAGGAGCGCTTTTATAGGCATTAATCGCTTTTAGTCTGACACGATAAATGAACGCGGAGCAGCACTCGGTGAACAAGCAAAAAAAACGACTTATTGGCAGCTTATCCGCCAGCAAACTTGCTGACCTCTTGATATCGGCTAAAACGACGTTGCCCGCCTTGTTAATTACCCTGGGGGCGCCTGCCTGGATGGTAGGGTGGCTGGTACCTATACGCGAATCCGGCGCGTTACTCCCGCAAGCTGCCATCGGTGTGTTACTCCGTAAAATAGCGGCCCGGCATGGCGTATGGCGGGCGGGTATGGCAGTACAGATTATCGCATGTGCGGGCATGTTGTGCGCTGCACTGCTAATGGAAGGCGCTCACGCCGGCTGGGTGATTCTGGGCGCTCTGGTATTGTTGAGCCTGGGCCGTTCTGCCTGTTCGCTCACCGTCAAAGACATAGAAGCAGACATTGCCGCAAAGGGCGAACGGGGCAAATTGCTGGGCAGGGCCTCTACTTTGTCAGGCATTTTAACGCTGCTGATAGCAGTACCGCTAGTGATGTTCCAGTCGACCCTGGGGATGACCCTTATCACGGCATTAGTTACCTTAGCAGCAGCCGGGTTTTGCTGTGCATTGCTGTTTTTACTGCCGGTAAAAACCTATGTTCGTATGCAGCAGAAAACCAGCACGGACACCCCTTCCAATAAGGTGGCCTTTTGGCAGTTCGACGCGGTGGTTTACCGGTTCGTACTGGTACGCGGCTTGTTTGTACATTCAGCTTTGGTTGCGCCTTATTTTATGCTGGAAAACGAAGCTGGCCCCCAGCAATTGCTACCGTTTTATCTGGCCGCTCAGGCTGGCGCCACTATGTTATCGTCCATCGTGTGGGGGCGCTTATCAGATCGTAGTGCCCGACTTACCTTACAAATTGCTGGCGCTATCGCGCTGCTGGCCTGCGCCGGACTACTGAGCCTGACTGCACCTTCGGTATGGTTATCAGGCGTGTTGTTTTTTATTTTGTCGGTGGCCCATACCGGGGTGCGTACAGGTCGAAAAACCTACAGCCTGGATGTTAAAAAAGGACAGGGGCGAACCGAACTTGTTGCGTTTAGTAACACGGCGATAGGTTTGATACTACTCGGCTTTGGCGCCTTTTATGCGCTTATTAAACCGTTTATAGGATTTTCGGTGGTGTATATCATGGCTGCCGTGCTGGTCCTGGCTATGTTGTTGACCTTCTGCCTGCCCCGGGAAAAAGCCTGAAGATGTACTGCAGTCAGCGATGGGTCAGGCTAAAGGCAAAGTGGTGGCTGGTAATAGCAAATTGTTCCTTTAAATAAAAGCGGTGCGCAGCAAAGCGCTGTACGCCTGAATCAAGATGTACTTGTATACATTTCTGGTCGCGGCCATATTCACATACCCATTGCAATAAGGCAGTCCCGGCACCGTGGCCCCGATACCCGGCGTCGGTTACCAAATCATCAATATAAATATGGCGACCCCATGCAAGGTTTTCGCGTATGACAAACCCGGCCACAGCGTGAATGGCGTGTTGATGTTCAATATACGCCAGTTGATAGCCCTGTTGTTGTTGCCGCGCAAGCTGATGTCGCAACGAGAGTTCGTCCAGATGGGGGCGCAACTGCTGCAAAATTGCCAATATAGCGCTAAACGGCGATGGGCTGGTCTCTGTACTGGCGTTCGCGAAAGGCGCACCAAAAGGAAGCAGGTGTACCTGCGCGTGTTCCATCGTGGCTGACGTCGTGGTATGCATAATGTTTTTACTAAATCCAGGTGATAGCCCGCCCGGCCAGTGTAGCCAACGACAGGTTTAATTAACCAGCAATAATATAACTATTTCGTCAAAACCTCCCCACTGCACCTTATATCATCATTTCAGGGTGAGTTATCGCGATGAATATTCACCTTCCATGGCGGGGCTAGCCTGTGCTTGCCTGCACGGTATAGTTTTATTCGGTTACCAGAAGGGTCTTTTAGTATTGCCTCTCGCCATAAATAGGGGGGTGCGGTAGGAAGCCGGACAAAATCTACGTCCCTGGCGATGAGGTCTGCCACCCGTTCATCTAAGCGTTCCGACTCAAAATACAAAGTTGCGCCATTAGCAAAATTTTCGGTTTCCAGATAAAGCGACAATGTGGAGTCGCCCTGTGGGCAGGCAAAACGCGCGTAGTCGGGCGTATCTACAATCAGGGTAAAACCAAGCTTAAGATAAAACGCCGTGGCCTCAGGCATATTACGTACCGGTATAGTTACCTGATATAACTCCATTGACAGCTCCTTGTTTACTTCACACAAGGACCCGGCGTGCCAGCCACGGCGTGCATAAGTAAGTGTACCCGCCGAGCATCACACGAAGGGTGCTTCGGTTTGCCGCGCTCTACCCTGTAGGCATGCGCTGCATAAAACGTGTTATCCGCATCCTGCGCTGGCGCTACGTCGCTTATTGGCGGGTTTTTTTGCCGCCTCCTCACGTTATTATATCTAACGTCTGCATAATTTTTAACCATTTATGAGCTCGGCAACTGGCCGCCCGGAATATATAGCTCTGACAGATATCGGCCCGGCAACATCTTGTTAACGGTTAATGAGGACCAGTAGCGGCTGTGCATCACTATAAACTTCGAAGCTCAGGCACCGATGTGTGCAGCCACACCTGCTTAAAGATAGGGATATCATTCCCAACATAAGGGCGAACCGTTCGGGGTGACGGTTATGCTGGCGTGTTATTTACCGGCCCTTGACTATCGATATAGACATGTGAGGTGCTAACAGTATCGGGTGTAAAGAAACCGGACTTGAGCAGCTACTGGTGCGCCGGCCTGGCTCATCCACCGCCAGTAAGTTCATGCTCAGCGACAAGCGCTATGCGCCGATTTAGCGCCATGCGCCTATTTAGCTCCAGGCGCCGATTTAGCGCCAGGGGCGGGGTCAACCTAAGCCCTCAATACCAGCATAAACAAACCTGAAATAACTTTATCTTTATCCTCATTTTCAATTCTGAGGCTCAGATATTATGCCTATAGCGTTGTATATAGGCCGGCCCTGGTGGGGTAAGCGCGGCCTTGTGGCCAGCCAGCCCCGCAATCTGTCTACCGGAGAGTCAGCTTAGCCACACCATATCGCTTGCGGCGCCTAAGCTACGGCTTAATGCGTCATCACGCAGAACAACAAACGGTCATGAGGATTTTTATACCGGTAGACGGTGCGCGCTTACTGACAAACAGACGTATCCAGGGCAACAACCTGTTTTGGTTTTGCATAATGCGTTTTATACACTGCTGATGCCCCGTTCACTAAATACGCTTTTTGCCACACCTGCGGCATTCAATGCTGCCGGAAAGCCAGCATAGACGCTTATTTGGATAATGATTTCGATGATTTCCTGGGCCGTACATCCTACATTTAGCGCAGCATTTATGTGTACTTTTAACTGGGGCGCAGCATTGCCCATCGCAGATAGTGCTGCCACGGTGGCTATCTCTCGTGACCTAAGATCTAAGCCCGGCCGGCTATAAATATCTCCGAAGGGGTATTCAATTGTGTATCGAGCCAAGTCAGGTGCAATATCGTTTAACGCGGCGATAACACTTTCCCCGGCTTCGCCGTCTATCTCCTGAAGTTTTTTCCATCCTCTGGTATAGCGGTCATTTTCTGCATTTTTCATTATTTCGGCCTCGGTTAATCTTACTTGGCTTGCGTTGAATAAACCGCCGCTATGCAAACCGCCGCTATACAAACCGCCATAAGTAGCCGGTTGCAATTAAAGCTAAGCAAGGTAGGCGCAATGCGTTACTGCCTTCATTTGCCTACGGGTTTATGCATGGGAAGCAACATTCGCGGGTAGCGAAAATCCACCTTACGCCTTCGAGTAAGCTCTCAGTCAAGGTTTACTTCACCGCATAGTGCAGATTGATACAGTCCAATTTTTTCTTTTAGCTGGTGTAAGTGACCTTGCTGTTCAACAAGCTTACGCTCTACCTGTGTGGCGTGGTCGCATAACAGTTGGTGTCTGGCAGCTAAGGTCGGTGCGCCAGCTTTACGTAATGTGGCGTAAGTAAGAATATTTTCCAGCGGCATACCCGTCGCTTTCAATCGTTGAATAAACGCCACCCAGGCAACATCCTTGGGCGTAAAATAACGGTGGCCGTTAGCTAAGCGTTGGACTTTATCCAACAGACCTAGTTTATCGTAATAGCGCACCGTATGCGGATTCAGGCCGACCCGTTTTGAAAACTCAGCAACATTCATATTAATCCCCCTTCAAAAACCGTGGGTTTATTGTACAGCTATGCAATACAAAAATGTGCGCTTTATGCCGTGTGGTAGGGCTTGCTTATTGGTCATCCAGCGTCAGCTGGTAAAAGGCACTGAATTGATCTTCAATGTAATCGGCAAAGGGGGGGCAAGGTATAAATTTACCGCGCGTATATAGTCTGATGGCCGGTAAAAACGCAGCGTGTGTACCGGTTTCCAGATACACACAGCGATAGTGACGGCGTCGTGCTTCGACTATCGCCGTATGTAACAACTGTTGCGCCACACCTTGACGCAAGTAAGGCTCAGCCGTCTTCATGGACTTTATTTCACCGCTATCGGCGGACAAGGCTTTGAGTGCCACACAACCTGCTAACAGAGTATCAGCGCGAGCCGACCAAAATGTCAGTGACGGTGAGAAAAGGGCAGCCTCATCTAAGGCATGGATACTTTGTTCGGGTGAATACCGGTGCATCTGGCGGCGATGTGCTTGTAATAGCGCAACAATCGCACCATCGGTTAAGTCGTCCTGGCGAATGGTGAACCTGGTCATAAACTAAGTTGGTAGTGAGGTCCTAAAGCGCGATATTAGCAAATTTGCGCTCAGGTATGGCGGTTTTTTGACTGCCAGTAAGTACACGATAGAAGGGCGAATGGTAAACGTACCTGGCTTTAAAACTGTAGCCCGGTATACCAAAGAATGCCGAAAGGCGGGGGCGGTTAGGCGTTAAGGGTAGCGCACGGGTGAATAGGTTCTAACACCGTGCGCTACAGTACAAAGCATTACTGAGTGGCTATCCAGTTCTCTACATCTTGTTTAACCAACGCCATCGGCCGGGCGCCGGGAAGTAGAACAACATCGTGAAAAGCGCGTATGTCGAATTTGCTCTTCAGAGTATCGCGGGCCTGTTGTTCTAAGGCAACAAACTGCAGCATACCCAGTTTATACCCCAACGCCTGCCCCGGCCACGCCATGTAGCGCTCTACCTCAGGCACCACATCCGACAACGATGTGCCGGTTGTAGTATGAAAATAGTCTATAGCCTGTTGCCGAGTCCAGTGCTTGGCGTGTAAACCCGTATCCACTACCAGGCGGACGGCGCGGTACAGTTCGGCTTGCAAACGGCCCAAATCGCCTAGCGGGTCATCGGTGTACATGTCCATATACGTAGCTGTCACGTATTCACTATACAGTGCCCAGCCTTCAACATAGGCATTATATGGTGCGTTTTGACGCAGCAGGCCAATATCTTGCTGCGCCATATTCAGGGCAATTTGAAAATGATGTCCCGGCACAGCTTCGTGATACGTCAGTGTTTTAAGACCAAATTTGGGTACTGCCTGCATATCGCGAAGGTTTATCCAATAAATACCGGGCCGGCTACCATCAAGCGATGGCGGGGTATAGAAACCACCGGCTTCCCCCGCTTCAGAGACAGGCGGTATACGACGAACCTCAACAGCTTGCTCGGGCAACGTGCCGTAAAACGCTGGCGCTTTTGCCATAATAGTGTCGATTTCTTCGCTCAGATAATCCAGTAGATCCTGTCGGCCGGCGTCGGTAGCCGGATATATCTGCCCGGGCAATGAAGCCAACTGCATCATGCGTTCACCTACGCTGCCGGTGGTATAACCGTTAGCGTTTAAAATCTGGTCCATTTGTTGTGATATGCGGGTAACTTCATCCAGACCAATCTGATGTATCTGTTCTGCCGTAAACGTCGAGTCGCCTAAATACTGGATAGCGTGAGCATAAAAGGCATCACCGTCGGGTTGTGCCCAGATTCCGTCATTCTGGCTGGCGCGCTGCTGGGTCTCGGCAACCGCTTGCCGGGCACGCTGATATGCCGGATAAACCACGTCACTGACTAACTCAATGGCCTGATCTATCCATTGAGTACGTTGTTGCTCGCTTATCGACGCCACGTTCTCTAATTTCTTGGCAAAGGATGTCACCAGAGCATGTTCTGCGGCCGGGCTGTCTAAAAAGCGGTCAAAAAACGCCAGGGTTTTCGGGTGCAGGTTGGCGGGCAGGAGGACGCCGCCCGCAGCGTCTTGCTTATATTTACTGATGACCGCATCTACCAGGCCCTGGATATTTTGTAGCCGTGTAAGGTAGGCCCGGGCTTGGTTTTCGCTGGTCACTGCCTGTTGCACCTGCATCAGCTTGGGGATATCAATAAGCGGCCCGGATATCTGATTAATAATATACGGCAGGTGCCCGCCCCAGGTGTCGATATAACCGGCTTTAAATGCTTTGTCGCCCGCGTAGTAGTTAAAGATATTGGTCAGAATTTGCTGGTGGGTTTGATCCGCTGGGCTCAAACCCTGGCGGTCTATTTGACGTAACGCCTGCGCCGCGCTGGCCATACTGTTTTGCATCTTTTGCATGCCAGCGGTGGAATAATCAGGGAACCGGCTGTTGTAGTCGGCGCCCCCTTCAAGCTCAGATAGGGCCAACATGGTGGCCAGGGTAGGTTGCTGGCGCAAAAAGGTAGTGGTGCCAGCATCTACAATCTCAGCGAGTTGCAGGGTGGCTGCTTCATTCGTCGGTTGCTCGCTGGCCTGGGGCGCGCCGTTATCCGGCGTAGGCGAGGACGCGGTGGTATTACAGCCGGTGGCAATGCCCGCAGCAAGTAAAGAGACTATCCATATATTATGTTTCACAGTGTATCCCCTGGTAATTAATCGTTATTATGGGTGGTGCTGGGTATTGCGCAAAAGCATCCCTTGCTACCTATTGTGCGCTAATGGTGTAGGCAATACAGTATGCCTACCTGACGTTTTACGCTGTTTAACCCGCCCAGTAAGCAACCAAACGCTTTGCTTAAGCGCCGCTTTCCTCTGCCACTAAGTGTGACCAGCTAGCAAGGGGGGCAGGTTTACCAAACAAATAACCCTGAAACAGGGTGAACCCCATTTGGGTAAGTCTGGCCAGCTGGGCCTCCGTTTCTACCCCCTCCGCGATGGCGTCCATACCGAGCGCGTGGGCTAATTCAAGTGTCATCTTAACGATTTTACGATGGCGCTCTGAGCTTTCAATGCGCTCTACAAACTCACGATCCACTTTGAGGACTGAGGCGGATAAATCAATAAGCTGGGAGAGCGAGGCATGGCCTGTTCCAAAGTCGTCGATAATGATCGTTACGCCCACATTGGCTAATGAAGTAAGCCGCTTTTTGGTTTCCTCGTGACTGGCCAATACCGAGGTCTCGGTCAGCTCAAGCTTCAGCCGGGAACGCAACTGAGGCTTTTCTGAATAGTGGCGCAGCAGCTTTTCATAAAATATGTCATTAAGCAGTTCTGGCCCGGAGAGGTTGACGGCCAGCGGCACTACAGGCATAGCCGCTGGCCAATGCTCTATCATCTCGATAGTGGCCGTCAGCACCTGTTGTGTGAGCAGCAAATGCCACTGGTTTTTTTCTACCTGGGGTAAAAACTGGTAAGGCTGCAGTATGACAGCAGCTTCAGCATCGTACAGTCGTGCCAGAACTTCAAAGCCGATAATCGTATGCTCGGTAGTAACCTGCGGCTGTAACCATAACTGCAGGCTGCCTGTATCCAACAACTGTTTTACCCGGTCCTTGTTGCGGCTATCCTGTCGAAGTAATTTAACGATATTTCGATCATACTGTCTGCTGGGTTGCCCCGCACTGGTTTGGCTTAAGCCCATCGCGCAGGCTTCAATAAGCCGGCCGGGTACATCAAACAGCGCGGCATTGCAGTAACCCGAGCGCCAGTGCACAGTCCGCTGGGGCAGATTCGGGTTACCTGTATCAATGGTGGTGGGCAAGTAACCCGTTAACCATTTGCTCATGTTTTCCACGGGGCATGTCTGGTTATCCACGGTGAGTAAAAACTTGGCGCCAGGAAAACGGAAAATACCTACCTTAGAAGGTAGGCTGGCCTGAAGTTGGCGCGCCACCGCCAGCAAAAATTTATCACCGGCGCTAAATCCATACTGCAGGTTAATATCCTGTAAGTTGGCGACTTTCAATAGTGCTACGGTACATCCTGGCGGGGCGGAATGGGGATATTGCTGGGCCCAGTAATGGTGGTTTTTTAGCGCGGTGAGCGCATCTGCATAGTGACGGGTAAAATGGTGGCGACGCATCTGGCCTAATTTTTTGTCTGCGGTGGCGGTTTCGGAAATATCAAAGCAATGAACAAGTTGTTTTGTATGGTGTATTAAGCTGGCCGGTTGAAGCCGAAACCGGGAGTCAGGTAAATGGCGTAGCGCGGTCACTTCACTTTTGTCTGGGGCCATGGGTTTATCCAAGGTGAACAGCTGCTGCAGATACTCACAGGATACCGGGGTGCCATGCAGTAGTTTGCGGCCGCTCTTATTGGCCTGCAAAATTTTTCCATGCTGATCACAAAAGAACGAGGGGGTGCCGCCATTATTAAAAATTTCCCGATAACGCTTTACCAGCTTGCTCATATTACGGCTATGCTGACGGTTCATCAGCGACTGTTTTTCCAAAGAGGCTAGCACGCGCATAACGGCGACCGGCAAACAGAAATTCAGGAACAAAAATATAAGAGAGCTTAAATAGGTGTGTGTGTGGGGTAAGGTTATATCAATATCAAATAATGGCGCTACCGGCTGGTTTCTAAGTAGTAATATGAATGGCAGTATATTCAGTAACATGCCTAGAATGGCCGCTTTAGTACCATAAAACAGCCGCAGAAAAATTGGCAGGGTAAAAAACAGCAGTAACCCGTAACGGGCGTAAACCAGATCAATGGTGAAAAATAAAATGCAAAACGCAGCCAGAATAATAGTGCCGGTTAACAAACCGGTAGCCAGCGATATCTGTTCCTTACTTAAGGTAAGTGAACCCCACAGTAATGCTGAAAAGCCGAAAGTGAGTATTAACACATGATACAGTTTTTGGGTATACGCGGCATAAGAAGAATGCACTACGATGCCCAACGTAAGTATTATGCCACTGGCTAGCACCAAGCGAATAACACTTAATTTCCAGACCGTATTATCGGTGGTTTTCAAATGGTGTTGGTCAAATAACAGGTATTGCTTCAAGGTGCGAGTAATAAGCTGTATCAAGATGTAACTGCCTGTTTTATTATTGTTTTTAATCCTCAGCAAGGAATAAAATATAACAGCTGAAACCGCTTGTCGAGCGAAGGATTCTGGCATCGGCCGACTCCCAGCGAAAAAGGGCGAAAGCTTATCCTAAAGTATAAAGGCGCCCGCCCATTATCAAGCACAAAACAGATTGGGGTATACCTTCTAGAGGGGATAACCTTAACTAGAAGATGGTCAATACAGCGAACCCAAAAGACCGATGCAAACCATCGCTAGCATTAGCTGCCGCAACCCTTGGTGGATTAGAAATAGCTGATTCTATGTGACTTAAATTTTTCACTGCCTACCGCGAATAACTTACCTCTACAGTGACTATAAAGGGCATACCATCTAAACGATGTTACCCGTGTGAAGTTTGCTTGTTGGGCAGCATAAGTCCTGAGCCAGAGACTCAATACAGCCAGGGCTCAATAAATAGGTAAAAATATCTTCAAGCCGGCGGGGTTAGCAAAATACTATAGGGGCCGTGTATCAGCCAACATATTGTGTCTTTTTTATAGGGGATACCTTGGGGCGTTACCGGGCCTGCATAGGGTGTTCTTCGCCACGCGCAATTCGGCTTACGTGGGGCGCGAATACAAACTCGCCAGGTTATTCTCTTCGGTCCCGTTTAGCTGGAAAATCCATCCTATTACAGGGTCTTACTATCGTCGCCACCTTTAGTAGCTTATTTGCCGTTGTTGCCGCACGTAAGCGCACTACACACCGCAAAGCGAGTTGGCAATACACACAGGGAACCAGCTTTCTTTTTATTCGTCAATTACGTAATGTCTTACCCGCAGCGATATGCCCCCGACGGGCATTGTAGTGTAACAGTGAGGGCGCGGCGAAGTGGGCCAAGCTGAAACCTGCGGCGACACGGAGGGGGGCGCCAGTGCATAAGCGGCCAAGACGTTAGTATCTAACGTGACCAATGGCACTTCCCACCGACTTTATCACCGCGCCGGGTAACAACATATTGGACTAACCGCGGTAGGAAAACCCATACAGGTTTACCCCATTAAGGCGTTGGCCGCTTTAGACAAAGGTTTGCGCTCAAGTGCCTTGCTGATAAACCGTGTGGCATCTAAAAGTTTATCCATCGATATACCCGTGTGTATGCCCATACCATTGAGCATATACAGCACGTCTTCAGTGGCTACATTTCCACTGGCACCTTTGGCATAAGGACAACCGCCCAACCCAGCTATAGCGCTGTCAATTACGCTGATACCCTGGTTAAGGGCCACATAAATATTCGTTAATGCCTGGCCATAGGTATCGTGAAAATGTACCGCCAGCTGCTTCGCCGGCACTACGGCTATTACCGCCTGTAACATCGCGGCTGTTTTAAGCGCCGTGCCGGTACCGATAGTATCGCCCAGCGATATTTCATAGCAGCCCATCTCTGCCATGCTTTTAGCCACCCGGGCGACCGACTCTGCGGCAACGTCACCTTCATACGGACAGCCTAGCACACACGACACATACCCACGTACTTTAATCCCCGCGGTCTGCGCCGCTTCGCAGATTGGCGCAAACCGGGCCAGGCTTTCTTCAATTGAACAATTGATATTCTTCTGGCTAAAGTGCTCTGAGGCCGCACCAAATATTGCTACCTCATCCGTACCGGCGGCAAGGGCTGCTTCAAACCCCTTCATGTTAGGTGTAAGCGCACTGTAGCTTACCCCTGGCCTACGCCGTATTTTAGTGAAAACCTGGGCGGAATCAGCCATTTGTGGCACCCATTTAGGGGATACAAAACTGCCGGTTTCAATCCGCGATAAACCGGCCTCTGCCAGTAATTCAACCAAGGTGACTTTAGTCTCGGTAGATAACCGGGCAGCCTCATTTTGCAAGCCATCGCGCGGGCCTACTTCCACCAGGGTAACGCGCTCAGGAAGATTACTCATCCGCGCTAAACTCCAATAAAGGGGCACCGCCATCGACTAAGTCGCCCGCGGTGTAGAAAAACGCGGTAACACTGCCTGCGCTGGGCGCTTTAATGGCATGCTCCATTTTCATTGCTTCCATCACCAGCAGGGTAGTGCCTTTGGTGACATGACTATTTACGGGCACCGTGGTCTCGACTATCGTGCCATTCATGGGCGCGGTAAAACTACTCTCGTGCGGGCTGTCGTCTGCTTCGCCCACGTCAGGTGTTTCATATATTACCTCGACCGTTCCGGCACGGCTAAAGACCGTAAAGTGATTGCCGTCCTGGCTGTAACCTATACGTTGTTGATAACCGTCGATATGCGCGTGCAGCGTTTGCTGCTCACACCGCCCGCTAACCTGATACGTTGCGGTGGCGGTGCTCACCTGCCACTGACAAGGCGCCGTTGGTGTTCCGCGATGAATAATATTCAGGGTATAGCGTTGTTGGTTAATCATTAGCGTTAGCGTTTCTGATAACTGATGATTAGCCCGCCATGCCAGTGGCAGCGCCCAGGGCGAAGACTCCCCGCGGGACAAGACAGCACAGGTTCTGTTTACCAGCACCAATAAGGCTGCCAAGGGTAACAATTCCTCGTCCAGCGCTGTTGGCGCATTAAACAAACTAGCGTAATGCTTTTCGATAAACGTGGTGACCAATTCAGCCTGGCGAAACGCCGGGTGCGCCGCGACATTGTACAAAAACGGTAAATTGGTGGTAACACCGGCTACATGATAATCCCGCAACGCCCCCAGCAGACGTTGTAGTGCGCGTTCACGGGTCGTGTCCCACACAATTAGTTTGGCAATCATCGGGTCATAATAGACACTGACTTCATCACCTTGCATCACCCCGGTATCCACTCGCACATGCTCAGAGGTGGCGGGTGGGCGAAGTAACGTAAGGGTGCCGGTTGCGGGGAGAAAATCGTGTTGTGGATCTTCTGCATATAAGCGCGCCTCAAAGGCATGGCCATGCAGCCGTAGCTCATCCTGAGATTTGGGTAACGGATGGCCGTCGGCTACCTGAATTTGCCATTCAACCAAGTCTTCGCCGGTGATTTTTTCGGTAACCGGATGCTCGACCTGCAGCCGCGTATTCATTTCCATAAAATAAAAGCGGCCATCCTCATCAAGCAGAAATTCAACCGTACCGGCTCCGATATAATCAATCGCATGGGCCGCCTTTAATGCCGCTTCACCCATTTGCTGTCGCAATGTCGCAGACATGCCCGGGGCAGGGGCTTCTTCAATGATCTTCTGATGCCGGCGTTGTACCGAGCAATCGCGTTCATAAAGATAAACACCATTGCCGTGGCTATCGCAAAATACCTGAATTTCAACATGACGGGGCTGGGTGAGATACTTTTCGACTAACATTATTTCATCGCCAAAGCTGGCCATAGCCTCGCGTTTGGCGGCGTTTAACGACTCGGTAAATTCGGCCTCGCGCCATACCTGGCGCATGCCTTTACCCCCGCCTCCGGCGGCCGCCTTTAATAATACCGGATAACCCATATCATTAGCATGTTGCAATAACACGTCGTGGTGCTGGTCGTTGCCATGATAACCAGGCACCAACGGCACACCGGCCTGCTGCATAATGGTTTTCGCCGCCGACTTAGAGCCCATCGCGGCAATTGCTTGCGCTGGAGGCCCCACAAATATAATTCCGGCTTGATCGCAGGCCCTGGCAAACGCGGCGTTTTCTGATAGAAAGCCATAGCCGGGATGAATCGCATCCACCCGTAGCCGCTTAGCTACCTGCAAAATCACGTCACTTTTCAGGTAACTGTCTTTTGCCGGTGCCGGGCCAATAAGCACCGCTTCGTCGGCCATACTGACGTGCAATGCCTGGCTATCGGCCTCAGAGTACACCGCTACTGTGCTGATACCCAGTTTGCGGGCGGTACGGATAATTCGGCAGGCTATTTCGCCGCGGTTGGCAATTAATATTTTACTGATCATCAGTTAGTCTCCTGCCAGGGGGCGGGCTGTTTAGCCAAAAAAGCTTGCAGGCCCTGCTGGCCTTCGTCGCTGACGCGTATGGCAGCAATCCACTGACTGGTTTTGCTCATCAATGCGGCGTCTATGGGGACGCCCGCTACATATTCCACCAGCGTTTTTGCCTGTCCCACCGCCTGTGGGCCGTTTTTGAGTATCTGCGTGATAATCTCGTCAATAGTGCTATCAAGCTCATCTTCGGTCACCGCCTCGCTCAATAAGCCAAGGCGGCGCGCCCGACGGGCAGAAAAAACCTCGGCAGTTTGAAAATAGCGGCGGCATACTCTGGCCCCCATCGCTTCAACTACATAAGGCGCGATAGTGGCAGGAATGAGACCAATGCGGACCTCGCTTAAACAAAACTTGCTTAAACGGCTACCTATAGCAATATCACAACAGGCTATCAGCCCTACGGCACCTCCAAAAGCTGCGCCCTGAACCCGGGCGATGGTCGGTTTGGGCAGGGTATACAGCGTTTGTAGCATTGTTGCCAGGGCCATTGCATCACGCTGGTTTTGTGCTTCGCTATAGCCAGCCATACGTTGCATCCACTGCAAATCTGCGCCGGCACTGAAGCTTTTACCCTGGGCGCGCAACACCACGGCCCGCACCGAGTCATCCTCGGCCGCCTGTTTGAACAACGTGGTCAGGGTGGCAATCATGCCATCATCAAAAGCATTGTGCTTATGGGGATTATTCAGTGTGACGATAGCCACTCCCCGCTTATCAACGCTATAGGTAACTGGGGTCGGCGCCTCGTCGCGGGCGCTGGCCGCTGAACTGGAAAATTCGCCGGATGTGGCTGAAAAAGTAGTCATTACAGGTGCGCTCCTTACATTCTGAAGATGCCGAACTGAGTCGGTTCAATAGGTTTATTTAACGCTGCGGATAATGCTAAACCCAATACCAGTCGGGTATCTGCTGGGTCAATAACGCCGTCATCCCATAGCCTGGCAGACGCATAATAGGGATGCCCCTGACGCTCGTAGGTATCTATTACCGGTTGTTTAAACGCTTGCTCTTCTGCTGGCGGCCACTGTTCACCAGCACGTTCTTTCTGGTCGCGTTTAACTTGAGCCAACACCCCGGCGGCCTGCTCACCACCCATTACCGAAATACGGGCATTTGGCCACATGAATAAAAACCGCGGATCATAGGCACGGCCGCACATACCGTAATTTCCAGCCCCGAAGCTACCGCCAATTAAAACGGTAAGTTTGGGCACATTGGCGCAGGCCACTGCCGTAACCATCTTTGCGCCGTGCTTAGCGATACCGCTGGCTTCGTACTGCTTACCAACCATAAACCCGGTGATATTTTGTAAGAACACCAGCGGAATGTTGCGCATTGCACACAATTCAATAAAGTGCGCCCCTTTTAAGGCACTTTCGCCAAACAAAATTCCGTTATTTGCCACGATACCTACTGGCATGCCATAAAGGCGGGCAAACCCACATACCAACGTGGTGCCATATAAAGGCTTAAATTCATCAAATTCGGAGCCATCGGTAAGCCGGGCAATAATGTCCCGAACATCAAATGTTTTTCGTGCGTCGGCCGGGATAATGCCATAGATTTGACTGGCCGGATAAAGCGGCTCACACGCTGGTTTGATGTCCATTACTGAGGGTTTAACCCGGTTCAACCGCGCTACCGCATCCCGCGCTAAACTTAACGCATGATGGTCATTGTTAGCGAGTTGGTCAGCCACCCCAGAGGTACGTGTGTGAACATCGCCGCCGCCCAGCTCTTCTGCGCTGACAATCTCTCCGGTAGCCGCTTTTACCAGCGGCGGGCCGCCTAAAAATATGGTGCCTTGCTGTTTTACAATGATGCTTATATCGGCCATGGCAGGCACATAAGCGCCACCGGCGGTACACGAGCCCATTACCACGGCTATTTGGGGAATATTTTGCGCCGACATTCTGGCCTGATTAAAAAAAATCCTGCCAAAATGGTCTTTGTCCGGAAAGACTTCATCCTGTCGGGGAAGATTAGCGCCACCTGAATCTACCAGATAGATACACGGCAAGTTATTCTGTTCGGCAATCGCTTGCGCCCGTAAATGCTTTTTCACGGTTAGGGGATAATACGTCCCCCCCTTAACCGTTGCATCATTGGCTACCACCATGCACTCAACCCCTGCCACCCGCCCTATGCCAGCGATAACACCGGCGCCGGGGACATAATCATCGTACACTTCCCACGCTGCCAACTGGCTAATTTCCAAAAAGGGTGTGCAGGGGTCTAGTAACGCTTCAATACGTTCGCGGGGGAGCAATTTACCGCGGTCTTTATGCCGCTGCGCGGCCTGTTCGCCGCCGCCTTGCATTATGTGGCTGACTTTTTCACGTAAATCCTCAACCTGCGCTTGCATATGGGCGTGGTTATGCGTGAATTCTTCGGCTTTTACATTAATAGTGGAATTAAGTACGGGCACGTGTCCCTCCAGTACAAAAAGGGCAGGCGGCCACCGTGTCTGTCGCCAGCCTGCAGCAAATAGATTATTCGGATTCTTTAAATAATTCGCGGCCAATTAGCATGCGTCTGATTTCAGAGGTGCCCGCACCAATTTCATATAACTTGGCATCGCGTAACAGCCGGCCGGTGGGATATTCATTAACGTATCCGTTACCGCCAAGTAGCTGTATAGCATCCAGCGCCATCTTGGTGGCCAGTTCCGCAGAATATAAAATGGCGCCCGCTGCATCTTTACGGGTAGTTTCGCCGCGGTCGCAGGAACGTGCGACCGCATAAACATAGGCCCGGGCTGCGTTCATCTGGGTATACATATCGGCCACCTTGCCCTGAACAAGTTGAAACTCACCAATGGACTGGCCAAACTGTTGTCGCTCATGGATATACGGCACCACCACATCCATACAAGCTTGCATAATGCCTAACGGGCCTCCCGACAGTACCAGTCGTTCATAGTCCAGGCCGCTCATCAGCACTTTAACGCCGTCACCTTCCTGGCCCAGTATATTGGCCGCTGGCACTGCGCAGTTGTCAAAAATCAGCTCGCAGGTATTGGAAGAACGCATACCCAGTTTGTCGAGCTTTTGCGCATGGGAAAATCCGGGGGTGTCTTTTTCAACAATAAAAGCCGTAATGCCTCTGGGTCCGGCACTGGTATCAGTTTTGGCGTATATCACAAATGTATGGGCATCGGGGCCATTCGTGATCCACATTTTATTGCCATTCAACACATACATATCGCCTTGTTTGTCAGCCCTTAATTTCATACTGACCACATCTGAGCCGGCATTTGGTTCACTCATGGCCAGGGCTCCGATATGCTCGCCACTGACCAGTTTAGGTAAATACTTTTCGCGTTGCGCGTCGGTGCCGTTACGGTTGATTTGATTCACGCACAAATTGGAGTGCGCACCATAACTCAGGCCAATACCCGCCGAGGCCCGGCTAATTTCTTCCATCGCAACTGTATGGGCCAGATAGCCCATCTCGCTACCACCGTATTGTTCACCTACGGTCACCCCAAGCAGACCCATCTCGCCCATTTTGGGCCATAGTTGGTTGGGAAATGCGTTGTCCTCATCAGCTTTCGCAGCTAACGGTGCTATTTCATTGTGAGCGAACTGATAAACCTGATCGCGCAGCATATCGATATCTTCGCCCAGGCCGAAATTAAGAGTAGGGTAGCCAGTGTTCATGCAATGTTTCCTCGTTTCAATTCTGACAGTTCTTCCTGACAGCGGGCTTCTACATCGTCCAACTCTTGCATTAGCATAGTGATATCTTCTAATTGCTGAGTCAGCACGGCCCGTTTTTGTTCAGTTAATTGCAGCATGGTTTCTAACTGCACTGCCGAATCCGGATTAGTGTCGTATAGTTCAAACAGGTTTTTCACTTCAGCCAGCGAAAAGCCTAACCTCTTACCACGTAAAATTAGCTTTAACCTGACGCGGTCTTTGTTACAGTAGATACGGTTTTGCCCGGTACGCGCGGGACTGATTAACCCTTGCTCTTCATAAAACCGGATAGAGCGAGGGGTAATAGCAAACTCGCGTGCCAGCTCGCCGATAGTATAGGTCGGTTCAGATTGGGGATTACTCATTCCACAACATCCTGTGATGTACGCCTTGTTGTAAACCGGTGGGTCGTGTAACCCCGCTTTCACTTGGAAAGCGGTGCATTGACACTCGACGTGTTCAGGTTTACGTTAACGTAAATTGCATATTACGTTAAGGTAAAGTAACAATTCTTTAACGTCAATACGGCAACATTACGTTACGCGGTAAACCACGTAACGAATGTCAATTATTAAGGCGCGCGAGCATCAGGCTCAGCGCACCAGTTAATCAACATAAGGCACATACATTATGAGCAATGAAGCGGTAGTAATCGTAGCGGCAAAACGCACGCCAATGGGTGGGTTCAATGGCGCACTTTCAGCAGTGTCGGCCACAGACCTGGGTGCCAGTGCTATCAAGGCCACCTGTGCTGATTTGGATGTTAGCCAGGTCGATGAAGTGATTATGGGATGTGTGCTACCAGCGGGCCTGGGTCAGGCGCCGGCGCGGCAAGCGTCACTTAAGGCAAACTTACCGTTATCAGCAGGTGTGACCACCATCAACAAAGTGTGTGGTTCTGGATTAAAAGCAGTCATGATGGCGCATGATATTATTAAAGCCGGTTCAGCTTCGGTGGTAGTAGCTGGCGGCATGGAAAGCATGAGCAACGCGCCGTATATGTTGCCTAACGCACGCTCAGGCTACCGCATGGGTCACGGTAAAGTATTGGACCATATGATGCTGGATGGGCTGGAAAATGCTTATGACGGTAAAGCTATGGGGTGTTTTGCGCAGGATACCGCTGATGCTGAAAATATCTCGCGCGGTCAAATGGATGAGTTTGCCCTTAGTTCATTGTCCAAAGCCAACGAAGCGATTTCCAACGGTACCTTCAATGACGAGATTACCCCGGTGACTTATAGTAGTCGCAAAGGGGAGGTTACCGTTGATACAGATGAAGGGCCAGGCAGCGCGCGGCCGGAAAAAATCCCCAGTCTTCGCCCCGCCTTTAAAAAAGAGGGTACCGTCACAGCTGCTAATTCCAGTTCTATCTCTGATGGGGCGGCCGCGTTACTGGTAATGAGTGAATCGAAGGCCACCGCCTTAGGACTGCAACCCTTGGCAAAAGTCGTTGCCCATGCCACCCATTCTATAGAACCTGAAAACTTTACGGTTGCCCCCGTTGGTGCAATGGAAAAAGTGTTGGAAAAAGCCGGTTGGAGTAAAGCCGACGTCGACTTGTTTGAAATTAATGAAGCTTTCGCCATGGTAACCATGTTGGCGGTACGTAAGCTGGGGCTGGACGAAAGTAAGGTCAACATCAAAGGCGGCGCCTGCGCGCTGGGCCATCCGATAGGCGCCTCAGGTGCCCGCATCCTGGTGACTTTAATTCATGCCTTAAAACAAACTAACGGTAAGAAGGGCGTGGCTTCGCTATGCATTGGCGGCGGCGAAGGGGTCGCGTTAGCAATAGAAATGCTGTAAAGAAATATTTCCAAACGAGTCAGAATGAATGTTCTGTGTAAGCACTTCATTTTGCAACAAATCTTAATTAAAAGCCCGGCCATAGTGTCGGGTTTTTTTACATAAACCATTTCAATGCGTTAATTTCATTAAAAAAAATTCTTTTACATCAATGTATTGCAATTAGAGGTTTACTCTTGCATATTTTCAAAGCGGGCTAGTCAATATGCGGTAAAGGAGACTAGCCCTCTAATAATAAATTCAGAGAACCAACTCGCCAGAACGCGACACCCCTTTAGTGGACACAGCCATAGCGGCTGCTGAAGCATGGAGTTTGAGGGGCAAAAGGCAGCAATATAGTGTAGAAGCACGAGGTATTGACTGCAAAACTATAAAAAGTGTCGATGGGAGACGCAAATGACATTTAGGAAGCATCTATTGGGAACCATGGTCTCAATGGCAGTAACAGCCTCGCTGGTACCGGCTGCCCTTGCTGGACAACAAATCTCGGTTCCTGAACCAGGGAAACTCAATCAATCCGGACCTGCAAAACCTGCCAGAACTCAATCCGGGGTATACATTGTTCAATTAAAAGACGCTGCCGCTATCACCTATGCAGGTGAAATCGGTGAGCTCATTCCAGCCAATCAGGCGGTAGCGGATAAAGGCAATCGGTACAATGCGAAAAGCAACAAAGTTAAGCAGTACACTGCCAAGCTGAAGTCGCGTCAGCAAAAAATTGC
Source organism: Alteromonas indica (assembly GCA_003056425.1). Classification (GTDB taxonomy): domain Bacteria; phylum Pseudomonadota; class Gammaproteobacteria; order Enterobacterales; family Alteromonadaceae; genus Alteromonas; species Alteromonas indica. The sequence continues at coordinate 78,582 of PYVY01000003.1, read as the reverse complement.
CAACACCTCAGGTAGTGTTAACGTGCTGCATAATTATGTGCATACGTTCAATGGTTTTGCCGCCAAAATGTCTGAGTCACAGGCTCAGGCGTTGCGCGCCAACCCGGATGTGGCCGGCGTTTGGGAAGATCAGATGTTTACTATCGATACTGCCAATACGCCCGAGTTTTTGGGCCTTACCGGCGCGGGTGGTCAACATAGCCTTGGTATTAAAGGTGATGACGTTATCGTAGGTATTATGGATACCGGTATTACCCCGGAGAATCCCAGCTTTGCCGACGATGGCAGCTATAGCGATCCGGCTGAACTAGGCTGGAGTGGGGTGTGCGATCCAGGTGAGGACGATACCTTCAGCTGTAATAATAAGTTAATAGGTGCGCGCTATTATGGCGACACTTTTGCTTCAGTTTACGACATTCAAACCAGCCTCGGCGAGTTTATCGGACCGCGCGATGCAGATGGTCATGGTAGTCATACTGCCAGCACTGCGGCGGGTAACGAAGGTGTGGTGGCAATGAAGAACGGCGCAGACCTTGGCGTGATGTCAGGTATTGCTCCGCGCGCCCGTATTGCCGCGTATAAAGTATGTTGGAATTCCGATTACACCACACCAGAAGGTACTGATGAAGCCGGTTGTTTTCCGTCTGACTCAATGGCTGCTATAGACCAAGCCGCCGCAGATGGTGTGGATGTCATTAACTTTTCTATTGGTGGTAGTTTAACGGACCTGACGTACCCCTCTACTGCTGCGATGTTACGTGCTGCGGATGCAGGTGTATTTGTCTCTGTCTCGGCGGGTAACTCGGGACCGGCGGCGCAAACCATTGGAACTCCAGCGCCGTGGGTGACCACCGTGGCGGCGTCTACCTATGATGGGGTAAGTAAAACCAATGCGCTTAATGCGGTGGTGGGCGATACAGAAACCCGTTATGGATTTGTTGAAGGCTCTATTACTAAGCCGTTATCAGAAACTGGCCCGGTAAGCGGCAAGCTGGTACTGGCTGAACCGTTGCGCGCCTGTTATGCCGATGAAGTAACCCCCACACCGTTAGATAATGCGGCGGATATTGAAGGCAATATTGCGCTTATTCAACGCGGTGATTGTGCGTTTACGCAAAAAGTCACTCGTGCAGTGGAATCCGGCGCGAAGGCAGTGGTGGTGTATACCGTGGCGGGTAATCCGGTAACTTCACTTGGTGGTGACTATGTTGGCCAAATTCCTGGTGGAATGATTGGCGATGAAGAAGGCGATGCATTGGCCGCCGCCCTGAATAGCGGCGAGATGGTTACTGTTGATTTAAGTGCAGCTATCTTTATCGACCAGCAGGAAACCGGCAATATCATGGCTGACTTTTCTTCACGGGGGCCTAACGCCTCTACGCTGGATATTATTAAACCAGATATCACCGCACCGGGTGTAAGAGTGCTGGCAGCAACGACTGACACACCAATGTTTGGTGAAAAAGGTCAGCAGGTCGCTTACCTGAGTGGCACCTCAATGTCATCGCCGCATATTGCGGGTATGGCTGCGCTACTGATGGGCCAACATCCTGACTGGACCCCAGCACAGGTCAAGTCAGCGTTGATGACTACCGCATATCAAGGCGTAACCAAAGAAGATGGCGTAACAGCAGCTGATCCGTTTGATTTTGGCGCGGGGCATGCTGCACCAGTGAGCGCCATGGCGCCAGGGTTAACATATAATGCGGAATACTATGATTACATGGCATTTATGTGTGGCCTGGAAGAGGATACTTTTGTTGAAAGTGAGTCGGGTTTCGGTTGTGCCGCTTATGAGGGCGCTGGCTTCCTGACTGACCCGTCGCAGTTGAACTATCCTTCTATCGCCATTGGTGAATTACAAGGTAGCCAAACGGTATTCCGGACTGTAACAGATGTTAGCGGTAACGGAGGTAACTACACTGTTAATCTTGAAGGTATGGACGGTCTGGATGTGACCGTAACCACTTACAATGGTGAAGGCGTTGAAACCGACAGTCCCAACCTGGTAGTCACACCAAATGGCCGTGCCGCTTACGGCGTGTCAATTGAAAAAGGGGACAGTGCCGTTATTGGGGAATGGGAGTTTGGCGCCTTGACCCTAACCGGCGAAGATGGCACCACAGTGCGCAGCCCGATTGCGGTTATGCCTGCTGCAGATGAAAAAATCGATGTACCGGAAAGCGTTTCAGTAGCATTGAAAAAAGGACGTGGTGCATTCCCGGTACAAATGCAATACAACGGACGTACCAGTATCGATTATGCAGGTTTGGCGCCGTTAAACCTTGCCGAAGATTCGGTGACGCAGGATCCGGCGGCCACGTTCGAGTTCCTGGGTACGGGTACGCAATACACGGCATGGTTAGTGCCAGATGGCTCAAGTTTGGTGCGCTTTTCTTTACGTGACCAACTGGTAGAAAAAGAAGGCGCTGATCTGGACCTGTATGTTTATCATTGTATCGGGTACTCGTGTACCGAAGTCGGCTCATCATTTAATGGTGGTTCGAACGAGGATGTTATTTTGACTAACCCCGCGCCAGCGGCGAACGCCGCAGCCGGTGATTTTTATATCGCAATGGTTCATGGCTGGTTTGTACCAGATGGTATGACAGAATACAGCCAGATGACGTGGGTAGTTGATGGGAAAGAACCAAATGTACGAATTAACGCCTCAGCCCGTGCGGTAGATGGACGCTTTAACAATGTGAACATCCTCACCCGTGGGTTAGACGATTCTTTGTATATGGGTACTGTTAGCTTCTATGACGATGAAAAGAACCTACAGGGTACTACCGCTATAGAAGTGTTTAACGAACAAAAATAATAAGAAATAACAAGAAGTCAGGGGTCTTCGGGCCCCTTCAATATCAAAAAGGAATACACAAATGAAGTCTTTAAAACAATTGTTTTGCGCAGCGGCGCTAATGGTAACCGCACTATCTGCCAATGCAGCCCTGATTACACAGGAAGTAAAAATAAACGGTGTGAGTGTGGCCTCAATGGGAGTGGATTTAGACGAGACTGCTTTGGCAAGTTATTCATCGGATCCGTTTTTTGATGCAACAGTAGTAGATAACCTGTTTTACCCCGACGTATTTACCCTGCTAAACTTTAATCTGTTTGGTGAAGCAGTGGATCTTGTCGACGATTTCTTGATTGTTCAGGATACGACTAACCTGAACAAAGGCTTTGACCTGCTTTCGTTTGATGTGACCTCGTTTGCTTTCGGCTTTGAGATGATTGCGTCATTTTATTATGACGTAACCAGCCCAATGGATGCGTTTTTCACCGTGTCATATCCTGGCGGTGTGTCAGATACCATCTTCGGCGATGAAGCTGAATTTTCCGTGGTACCTGAGCCTTCCGTATTATCTGTTTTCGCGCTGGGTATGATGTTGTTATTGACGGCCCGTCGTCAGCGTAAATAAGCACAATATGTTATTAAGAGAAAGGCCTTCTTTATGAAGGTCTTTTTTGTTTTTATCTGCAAATGAAATTATTTTCCTTGGATAAACAACCTACTACGTAGGCTTACAGTCCCAAAGTTGCAATAATCGATACTTACATAGATACTCTGTATTAACGCTTTACCATTTAAAATCAGGTGTTTGTATTGCAGCGGACGGCATTTTATATCGTTTTTCTGACTCTACTTGGTGTGTGTAGTATGCCGGCGCATGCCCAGCAACCCCAAGTACCCTATTGTGCTGAAACCAACTGGATGCCCTATGAAGGGGTCCGCAATGGCAAGCATATCGGCTTGGTGGCGGACTACTTACGGTTGGTTAGTGAGCTTACCGGGATTCAGTTTAGCGTCGTAAAAACCGAAGACTGGAAGCAGTCTCTGACCTATCTGGCGGCGGGTAAATGTCATGTGGCCGTAATGAGTAAAAGTGCCCAGGCCCGTAGTCGCTCGATTCGGTTTTCCCATGTTTTTATGGACATGCCTGACGTGCTGATAACGCGTGCCAATATGCCTATGCTGCAAGGTTATGCCGGTATTGGTGATCGGCGCCTGGCAGTGGTGCGCGATTACCGTCACGCTGATTATCTGGCCCGCTATTATCCTGCTGTGACAGTCGTGCCGGTAGCCTCAGAGTATGAAGGGTTTCGTGCATTAAGGGAACATGAGGTCGATGTCATGGTTGGCTCTTTGCTTAGCGTGAATGCCTATCTAAATAAACATGGCGATGACGATTTTGTTTTATCCGGCATTGCTGAGCCTTATGACGGGTTGCGCTTTGCCCTGGGAAGTACTGCGGATCCTGCAATGGTAGGGCTGCTTAATCGTGGTATCAGTGCCATACCCCAAAGCCGTACTGTAGATATTTATAAGCGTTGGAACCAGGTTTCGGTGCGCCAGGGGCAGACGTGGTGGCCTATCTTAGGTGGGCTAATAGCGGTGATGCTGGTAGCGGGGCTGATTGCCTGGCGCCAGCGCACACTGCGTCAGTTCAAACAATTGTTGCATAGCCGAAATGCCGACCTGGAAGCATTACAGGCAGTAGTGCTGGAAAAAAACCGTACCATTGAGTTTTTGAGCAACCATGATGCGGTAACGGGGTTGTTTAATCGTAATCACTTTATTTTAAAAGGTGAAGAAGAAATTTCCCGTTATACCCGCTTTCAATCGCCGGCTTCGTTGGTGGTAATGGATTTACTGGCTATTACCGCACAGAGTCCGGAGGCAAAAAACCGTACCCAGGAATACTTTTTACGGTGTATCGGCAAGGCGTGTTTATCCTCTGTCAGGGAAGTCGATGTGATTGCGCGCTGGAGTAATGATCAGTTAGTTTTTCTTTGCCCGCAAACCTCGCAAAGTGATGCCACCACCTTGGCTAACCGGTTGCTCCAATGTATTGAGCTAGCGGCGCGTAATCAGGGATTTACCGTCACAATAGCCGCAGGCGTAGCAGCATTAAATGACAACTGGTCATTTAATGACTGGTACGAACAAGCATGTAGCGTTTTGTACCAGGCTCGTCGGCAGGGCGGCGGCGTCGTGACCTTGACGTCGTACTAACAAGCATTATCGCCACCAGCGCAAATGCTGGCGGCGATAATATTTGGCTATTGGGTCACATAACCCTGATTGGCTTTGATGGTAAGTGGATGATAGCCAGCCTTGGCTTGATTAAACGCTTTGGTGGCGAATGCTTTACCTTCAGGCGTTTTGGATAACTCCCGGTATAAAGGTTTAACCAACTTATTGCGACCAATACTAACCAGGTAATCATACAGTCTGTCGTACGCAGGTTTGTATTCATTTTGTACCGCAATCATCAGCCAGCTATGAGCAATTTCATTGTTCTGACTTGCCGTTAACGCAAACGCACTGTCCAGTGCTGCTAATTGCTCATCGGTGAGGCTACCAGGCATATTATTCAAGAAGTACAGCCATTCGTGGGTAGTCCACTTAGTGGTGTCGATATTTTGCGCGGTGACTTCACCTGCCAACCAGGCCTGTCGGCTGGAATCTATTTTACTGAAGGCATCTGAGGTCGGTACGGGCGCGTTTTGGGGCAGCCCTGGTTCAAATATCCATTGTTCAATGCGTTGCTTACTGAGTTTGTCTTTGTACTGGGTAAGCAGCGTTTTGTCCAGATAGGTGATAAACGCATCGGTAGTAATGCTTTTAAACGCAAAATGGTCGAAATAGTCGAGCAAAAATTTATCAAAATTCTCGCGGCCAATTTTTTGTTCCAGCTCGCGTAAAAATAACGCCCCTTTTTCATAAGGAATATCAGAAAATACGTCATCCGGATTGCGCCCGCGTAAATCTACCGCCAGAATTTGGTCTTGCGGATCGAGGCTGTCCAAGTCAGCTTGCAGGCTTTGATAACCCAATACGGCTTCCATATTATAGCGATCTTCGCCGTACAGTTTTTCCATAATACGGTAAGTCAGATAGGTGGTAAAACCTTCGTTTAACCAAAGATCACGCCAGGTCGCATTGGTTACGGTATTACCTGACCAGCTGTGAGCCAGTTCGTGCGCTATCAAGGATACCAGGCTTTTGTCACCAGCAATCACGGTAGGCGTTATAAACGATAACCGCGGATTTTCCATACCACCAAAGGGGAAGGATGGCGGTAAAATAAGCAAGTCGTAACGGTCCCAGCGGTAAGGTCCGTAGGTTTGCTCCGTTATCTCCAGCATGGACTCGGTATCTTCAAATTCTTTGGCCGCGTCTGCCAGTAACTGAGGTTCAGCATATACCCCGGTGCGCTCTCCCATAGCTTTAAATTCAAGATTGCCGATAGCCAGGGCTATCAGGTAGGAAGGGATCGGCTGGGGCATATCAAACTGGTATTCCCCGTCACGCACGGTGTCAGGATCGTTTGCCGCACTCATTACCGCCAGTAGGTCAGTAGGCGTGTGAATAGTGGCGCTATAAGTAATTCGTACCTGCGGAGAGTCCTGCAAGGGAATGAAACTACGAGCATGTACCGCCTGTGCCTGGGTAAACAAAAAGGGATGCTGTTTACCTGCCGTTTGCGCGGGGGTTAACCATTGCACGCCTGAAGCGCTGGGCGAAGTAGAGTAGGTCACCATCACTTTATCAGCCTGCTCAGGCAGGGTTATCTCAAGCGCTGCGCCCAAATCAGGATCGGCTGCCTTGAGCTGGTAATCCACTGGCTCACCTTCAACCGTCACCTTATCAATCCGGAGTTCACGCGTATCCAACACTAATGTTTTTGCGTCAGGCTGTATACGGTCAACCGTTAATGTGGCCTGGCCCTGTAATACAGACTGTTCAAAATCCGCCGTCAGGTCTAAATCAAGGTGAGTAACTTTGATCTGGTCAGGGTTAGAAAATGAGTGGTAATCAGTCCCCGCGCGCATAGTGGTATCGTTAGCTACGGCGGTGGCAGAATCTGCCGTGCGATCGTTGGGGGCCGGGGTAGGGGCTGGTTCACTGCAGGCAAACAGCAGGGGTGTAGCCAGCCACAGCAAGCGTAGTTTGTTCATTGTTATCCTTATGAAAATGATCATAGCGCGCATTTATTGGCGGTGCGAAGCAATGCACCGAGCAGCGCCAGGGCTTTTACACTGGCCATGTTAACCTGAACAGGGTGGGTGTCCAGTAGCAATACGGTAAAGCCAAGCGGAAAAACGACAGGACAGGGCGATGTAAGGCGTAGGCCTTTGGACCGTTAGCCGCACAGCGTATACAGCAGTAAAAAACCGGTACCAGAGAAAGCATAATGAATGGTTGCCCGAGCGAGCGCTAAAACCAGCGCCGGCCTTGGGCTGTTATTTACCTAACGTAAAACGGGTATCGGCATCGCGTAAAACATATAACGCGAAACAAGCAGCCAACATTGGCCAGGCCGCGAAAAACAGAAGATTGTTGAAAGCATCAAAGTACTGGGCAAACGCAGATAATGTGGAAGCCCCGTGTAAGATGAAAATAATTCCATAAGTCCAGCGTTTGGCTATGCCCGCTACAAACGCCAGGACTAATACCAGCTGCAGCGACCCCATAATGTAAACCAGTATTTCGTTGACGCCTTTTATTGAATAAAACGCTTCAAAGATGCGCATACTGTGCCCGGGATTAACAAATTTATCCAGGGTCCACACAAACATAACAATGAATACACTGATGCGCAGGGCAAATAAAACCCAGCTTAACCGTGATTGTAAACCAGCAGAAGGCTGATCAGACATAAAGACTCCTTTTTTGCGCTATTATAAATGGTTATGTGAGAAGAACGTTCGGCTCTCTATTTAATTTCATCGTAGAGTAACTTTTTTACCGACGGTGAAAGTTTTCACAGGGCTGAACGGTCGATAGAGGTAAGCTGATGTAAATGGAAAATTAAATGAAAAGTATGTGCACCCAGCACGGTTATCTAAGCCTGATGATAAGCTTGGCAATGGTAAGCGCCACCAGCGCGCGTGCCGAAGAGGATGTCGAAATTATAGAGATAACCGGACAAAGGCAGCAGGGCGAGATACTGAACCCGGGTGCAGGAAGCGCAGGGGGCTTGTTTGGAGCGGATATGGACGTTAGCGATATCCCCCGGGCTATCACGTCGTTATCAGCCGAGGCGCTGGCCCAATATAATATTACCAGTTTACACGATATTGCCCGCGTCGCGCCTAATACGTATGCTTCGAGTGGGTTTGGCACCCCTAGTCTGCCATCTATGCGCGGCCAGTTAGGCGAATTATTTCAAGATGGTATACGCCGTCAGGCCGGCAATAATGGGTTTGGGTTGCCTTTTTCATTTAATAGCATAGCGCAAATGGATGTGGTAAAAGGCCCGCCTACTGTTTTATTAGGCAGTACCCAGCGTAATGGCGGGTTTGTTAATGTTACCAGCAAAACCGCCTCGGTAACCCAGAACCGCGGCATGGTACAGTTCACGGCCGGACGCTGGGATCGCTATTCGGCTACGCTCGATTATTCCCATGTACTCGAACAGGGCAAATCCGGCTTACGGGTGAGTGCTCAGTGGCAGGATGAAAATAGCTATTATCAGCATGCCAGCCAGCAAAGTGAAAATCTGTTTATAACCTTTGCCCAGCAGTTTTCTGCGCAGACCCGCTGGGATATCAGCCTGGAACACTATGATGCCGAATACCCCGATATCGCTGGCATTAATCGACCGACCCAGGATTTGATTGACTATAATCTGTACATAACCGGGCAGGGCCGACAGGCTAACGGTAGTGAGGTACCGGCGGCGGGTTCAGTAATCAGCCCCACGGGCGAACAGATTATTTCCCGAGCCAATGTGCTGACTCACCCCGAGGATGTGAACGGGGCGCAAACCACACTAGTGCGTAGCCGGTTTACCACCCAGATAAACCCCGCCTTGGCACTGCGCAATATTAGCTATTACCAGTACCTTGAACGAGAAGAGATTGCGACTAACAGTTTCGTTGAAATAATTGATGGAGCGCATACCGCGCAAAATCGTACCGAACTGGATATAGCGTTAACCGACCAGCAACTTACCACCGTAGCGCTAGATGTTCGTTATAACGATGTACTGGGCTTTAGTCAGTTTACTACCGAAGCGGACAACCCGATTGACCTGACCGCACCATTAAGCGCCCGGCTTATCCCCCTTTCCCAGGCGCAGCAGCAGCGTTTGGTAATGCTACGCGACGAGGTGTGGGTTTCACCCGGGGCACAGTACGATATAAATATGGATGGCACCGGCGATTTCAGTTTATCTGATACCACCGACTCCAGCACTTGGCAAACCGGCTTTGCGATACAGCAGCAATCTCGCTGGAGCGAACGCTTTTCCACCATTCTAGGTTATCGCGCGGATTATTATGCCGTGACGGCTCAGGATCCTTTGCCCCCGCCAGGGATGGTTGCAGCCCGTGATACCTATTCTGACTGGCTCCATAGTTATCAGCTTAATGCCACCTACGCGTTGTCGCCGGCGCTGAATCTTTATGCTACCTACAGCAACAATGACGCGACTTCCAATAGTATGGCCGGGGGGACGGTACTGGGTGTAGATAACGCTATCAGCGCAGCTAATTTCGCGACCCGGAACACTTTATACGAAGCCGGCCTGAAGTACGCACCCGACCCCGCGTTATACGCTGAAGTCGCCGTATTTGAACAAACCCGCAGTTTGCGCAACCGCGATGGCAGTAATACCGGCATACAAACCACCGGCATTGAACTGCAGGCGTTTTTTCAGACAGATGCATATTGGCTGAACGCCAGTTACAGCTACCTGGATGCGCGCTACGATGACTCTGCCGCGTTTCAGGGGACCCGGCAGGTAGCCGATGCTTTTGATAACAGTGCGCCACACATTATTGTTGGCTCTGCGCAAGGTTCCCCAGCGTTTGCGGCGTTTGCTGCATCCAGCCAGCGGGTGCAAGGGGTGGTCCCCCAGTTAGTTGCCTTAAATGCCGGCTGGTCGATAGCTGAGAATATCGAGCTTGGCAGTAGCCTGACTTATACCAAATCATTTCCACTGGATTACCTGCAAAGCGTGTATATACGGGACCAAATTCGCTGGGACCTCAATGCCAGTTGTGAATTGACGGCCGCGCTGCTGGTGCGGTTGGATGTTATCAATGTTACCGATGAAGACAATTGGCAACCGGTATTTGAAGGAGGCTACTTTGGCGCTGACCTGGTTATGCCCGAATTGCCGCGCCACGCTAAGCTTGCGCTGCAATACGCGTTTTAAAACATCTCAGGAGCTATTCTGTGCTTAAAAAATCTGCACTGTTAATTGTTATTGCCGGCCTTATTGCGTCGTTTTTTATTTTTGACTTAAACCAGTATCTAACGCTGGCCGGGCTCAAAGAGTCAGTAGACCAATTCAGCCGCTACATTGCGCAAAACCCGGTAGTAAGTGTCAGTGTGTTTTTTGTCGGGTATGTAGCAGTGACCGCACTGTCCCTGCCCGGCGCAGCCATTCTAACGCTGGCGGCGGGCGCATTATTTGGCTTATGGTTGGGTTTACTACTGGTTTCATTTGCGTCTACCGTAGGGGCCACTCTGGCATTTTTAAGCGCTCGGTTTGTATTCCGGGATACCGTAAAAAACCGGTTTAGTGAAAAGTTACGCCGGATTGATGAAGGCGTTGAAAAACAAGGGGCCTTTTATTTATTTACCCTGCGCCTGGTACCAGTATTTCCGTTTTTTCTGATTAACTTACTGATGGGGTTGACCGGCCTTAAAACCCGAACTTTTTATTGGGTTAGCCAACTGGGGATGCTACCCGGTACACTGGTATTCGTAAACGCCGGTACACAACTGGCCCAACTTAATAGCTTATCTGGCATTTTATCCGCTGATTTGATATTAAGTTTTGTTTTATTGGGCATATTTCCCTGGATTGCCAAAGGCATTGTCGCTCTGGTTAACCGTCGTCGGGTGTATAAGGGGTACCAAAAGCCTGCTACCTTCGACCGGAATCTGGTGGTTATCGGCGCCGGCGCGGGCGGCCTGGTAACCAGTTACATTGGCGCCGCGGTCAAAGCGAAAGTCACTTTAGTGGAAGCTTCGGCAATGGGGGGTGACTGCCTCAATTATGGTTGTGTACCGAGCAAAGCATTAATCAAAAGTGCCAAAGTTGCCCATCAGATAGCCAACGCTCAGGATTATGGATTGACGAATACCCGGCCTGACTTTTCGTTTAAGCAGGTTATTGCCAGAGTGCATGAGGTCATTGCAGCAATAGCGCCTAATGACAGTGTGGAGCGCTATACTGAGCTGGGTGTCGATGTGGTCAAAGGTTATGCGCATATTGTAGACCCCTGGCGGGTTAAAATTCGCTTAGATAACGGCAGTGAGTATACGCTGACTACCCGCAGTATTGTGGTGGCGACAGGGGCCAGACCATTTGTTCCGCCGCTGCCGGGTATAGCAGATAGCGGGTATGTTACCTCTGATACAATGTGGCAAAGTTTTGCCCAGCGCGACACCGCGCCCACGCGCTTAGTGGTATTGGGTGGTGGGCCTATTGGCTGCGAACTGGCCCAGGCGTTTGCGCGTCTAGGTAGCCAGGTAACGCTGATAGAGCTGGCCCCCCAAATTATGGGCCGCGAAGACGCAGAGGTGGCTGAGTTTGTGGCTAACACCCTTACTGCAAATGGCGTTCAGCTACTCACTGGACACCAGGCCAGGCGATTTTATCAGCAACACGGGAACCGTCAGTTGGAAGTTTCCGACGGTGACAAATCCATTTGCGTGCCCTACGATGAAATCATTGTTGCAGTGGGACGTAAGGCGCGTTTGGAAGGGTTTGGTTTAAAAGAGCTGGGTATACAGTTTGATAAAACCATTGAGGCTGATGACTTTCTGCAAACACGGTTTCCTAATATTTATGCGGCAGGCGATGTGGTGGGGCCATATCAGTTTACCCATGTAGCGGCGCACCAGGCATGGTATGCAGCGGTCAATGCCTTATTTGGCACCTTTAAAAAATTCAAAGTCGATTATCGGGTCATTCCCTGGACAACGTTTGTTGACCCGGAAGTGGCACGGGTGGGGCTAAACGAGACAGAGGCAGCCGAGCGGGGCGTTGCCTATGAGGTGACCCGCTACGACTTTGCTGAGCTCGACCGGGCGATTACTGAAAGTGCGGGTAAAGGCTTTATTAAAGTTCTAACGCCGCCGGGCAAAGACACTATTTTAGGGGTAACTATTATCAGCGAGCATGCAGGTGATTTGTTGGCGGAATTTGTTTTGGCTATGAAGCATAAGCTGGGACTCAATAAGATTTTGGGGACCATTCATGCGTATCCTACCTGGGCAGAAGGCGCCAAGTATACGGCAGGCAACTGGAAGAAAGCTAACAGTCCGGAACAGCTGCTTAAGTATGTCGAGAAGTATCATGCATGGAAACGTCACTAATGCGCCATCTGATAAGCGGTTTTGTGCTATTGATATTCAGCCTGGGGAACTTGGCAGCGGCGACCACGCTCTTCGATACGCCATCCGCAGATACTTCGCCGGCTACTGTTTTTGAAGTCACTCTGCATGGCCCCTGGGACAGTATGTTAAAACGTTATGTGGTGAGTGTGAGCAGCGAAGCTAACCAGCAACATCAGGCCACTCGCGTGGATTACCAACGGTGGCACGCTAACCCCAAGGCGTTAACCCGGTATCTTCAGGCGTTGGCGCAGGTTGAGCGAGTCCAATACCAGCAATGGTCAGCGCGCCAACAACTGGCATTTTTGATTAATGCCTACAATGCCCATACGGTGGCGGTTATCTTAAAGCATTATCCGAAGCTTGATTCAATTAAAGATATTGGCGGGCTTTTTTCCTCAGCCTGGGACCAGCCGGTGGGCCAGCTACTGGGGCAGGCACGCACGCTCGACGATATTGAGCATGGCATGATTCGGGGTGACAGCAGCACTTTCGATGGGTTTGCTGAACCACGGATTCATTTTGCCGTAAACTGTGCCAGCATCGGCTGTCCGGCGCTCCGTCGTGAAGCCTATATCAGCACAAAGCTCGACGCGCAGCTAAATAGTCAAACCCGGCAATTTTTAGCCGACAGGTCGCGCAATAGAGTTACCCCTGACGCCCTGTACTTATCCAAATTATTCGATTGGTACGAAGATGACTTTCTGGCCCCGGCAACAGGGTCTGATAGTGCCAGGCCCCGCCATACGCTGACGCCTTTTTTAACCACCTATGCAGATGCCTTACAATTCGATACTGCCGCACAGCAGGCGCTGGCTAATGGTGAGCTGGCTATTCGCTATACACGCTATAACTGGGCGCTGAATGACCTTCACGAGTAAACGGCATGGCCGGCTGTGGCCCCTCGGCTGGGCCCTAAGTTTATTCTTTAGCTGTCTGCTATCTACCGCCGCGACAGCGGGCCCCACCGTGCAGTTTTTCGGATGGGGGGGAAGTACTCAGGTAAACCAGTATATTCAGTGGGTATCGGCGCAAACTGAGGTTGAGTTTGGGATTCGGGTTAACCATGTCAAACTGGCTGATACCAGCGATGCGGTCTCCCGCGTGCTGGCTGAAAAAGCCGCGGGTAACCATCATGCCGGCAGTGTGGATTTGCTGTGGGTTAACGGTGAAAATTTCGCCGCCATGCAGGCACACGGGTTGCTAAAGGACCCGTGGGTTAACCAGCTACCTAATTTTTCTTTGACGCGTCCTGGCGATAATCCATCAATGACAATGGACTTCGGCGTGCCGACCCAGGACCAGGAAGCGCCGTGGGGCAAAGCGGCAATGGTATTTTATTATAATCAACAGCGCGTTAAGCAGCCTCCCCGTAATTTACCGCAGCTGCTGTTATTTGCTCAGCAATATCCTGGCCGGTTTGCCTATCCGTTACCCGACGATTATCTGGGGATCAGTTTTTTGAAATATGCCGCGCTGGTGTTAAACCCGCAGCATCAATCGCTGATGTATAAACCGGTTACGCCCGCTGCCTTAGCACAAATTAGCCAGCCGCTGTTTGGCTATCTGGACGCGCTGCATCCACTGCTTTGGCAGCAGGGAACCTATTTTGTGCGCCAGGCCAGCGGGCTACAGCAACTGTTTAGCGATCACGAAACTCTGCTGTCTTTTTCCTTTACCGCCGCTGAAATTCCCGCTGCGGTTAACCGGTTTGATTTACCTGAGTCTACCCGGACCTATGCTATGGAGGATGGCAGTTTAGCCAATGTCCATTTTTTAGCGATAACCTATAACAGTGCGCAAAGCGCTGCTGCGCAAACCGTGGTCAATTTTTTATTATCGCCCCGGGCACAAGCGTATAAACAGCGCCTGGAGGTATGGGGGGATGAAACCGTACTGGCTGTCGACGCACTTACACAGCGCCAGCAGCAGATGTTTACTACCGGCGAGCACCCCGCCGCCATGCGTAAAACCGGCTATTCACGCTTACTTGCCGAGCCTCATGCCAGTTGGGCGGATGCGCTTCGCGATGCCTGGTATGCCCGCTACGGAGCACGATGGTAAATGGTGTTTGAGCTGTGCATTCGAAGCGCGCGGGCGTTGTTTTATCTGGTGTTACTATTGCCGGTATGTGTGGGCGTTATGGGGATTGTTCTGCCCGCTGTCGGCTACTTTCCGGCGTTAGGCGAAACCGAATTTTCGCTCACCGCGGTACATCGCTTGTTGGCGGTAGAAGGATTACCCAAAATGGTGCTGTTGGCGTTGTTTACCAGCATCAGCGCCACCGTTATCGCGTTACTTTGTACGATAGCCTTACTGGCCCAGTTTTATCAGCGACCGGCATTACAGATCATTCAGCATGGCTTGAGCCCGGTGTTGGCTATACCTCACGCCGCCACGGCCATTGGGATTGGTTTTGTGCTGGCCCCCACAGGTTGGGTGGCCAGGCTGATAGCCAGCGTAACCGAGAGCTGGCAGCTGCCCCCGCAATCCTCGTTATTATACGACTCGCAGGGCGTGGCCATTATTCTAGCGCTGGCTGTTAAAGAGCTGCCGTTTATATTACTGATGGCGCTGGGCGTATTGTCGCAACCGCATTTGAAGGCACGCCTGGCGGCTCAGTTTGCCGTGGCACAAAGTTTAGGCTACCAGCGGCAGACAGCCTTTATCTATGCTGTCTTTCCCGTGGTTTACAGCCAGCTAAAGTTGCCCATTATAGCGGTCTTAGCCTATGCCAGTGCCAGTGTGGAAATTCCTTTACTGTTAGGCCCGCAGAATCCACCCACGCTGGCGGTGGCTATTTTACAATGGTTTAATCATATTGATTTGTCTATGCGCCTACTGGCCAGCGCAGCAGCCTGCTTGCAGCTGTTGGTTACCGCCGGGGCGGTGGGCTTATGGTTGCTTGCCGAGCGGGTGGCAAAACTATTTTTTACCGGTTTAGTGGTAAATGGAGCCCGCGGCGATGGCGCACGTCTGATCGCGTTTTGTGCATGGCTTACCGCCAGCGTGATGGCACTAATGATTAGCGTATTTTTAGTGAGTTTGCTGAGTTGGTCCGTGGCGGGTTACTGGCCTTACCCGCAACTACTGCCGGGCAGTGTTACCGTGCAGCATTGGCATACGGCAGCGCAAGCTTTAGCAGACCCGCTGGCGAATACGGTGTGGCTGGCTGGTTTAGCTACACCTATCGCCGTGGTACTGGTACTGTTATTTTTGGAAGGTGAGTCAGTGGCGCAGCGGCGCCAACGCCGTTATTTTACGGTAGATCAGGTATTGTTTATTCCGTTAATTGTACCGGGCGTGGCTTTCCTATACGGTTTGGTATGGTGTACCCAATGGTTACTACCCGGCCATGTCTGGTTGCCTACGGTAGTGTCGCATCTTATTTATGTATTGCCTTACGTTTTTTTGTCGTTAGCCGTGGCCTATCGCAGGTTGGATATACGTTTCATCAATGTCGCCTCAAGCCTGGGCGCTTCGCCGTGGCAGGTCTTCTTACAAGTTAAATTGCCGATGTTGTTCGCCCCCGTTATGGTGGCAGCAGCACTGGGTGCTGCTATCAGTTTTGGCCAGTATTTACCTACCCTGTTAGCCAGCGGGGGGCGTCTTGCGACCTTAACAACTGAAGCGGTAGCCACTGCCTCTGGGGGCAGTCGCCGGCTTACCGCGGTATATGCCATTATGCAAATGTTATTGCCGCTGGCTGGCTTCGTGCTGGCGTGGCTATTACCCCGGGTGTTATTCAATCCGGCGCAACGACATCACACAGGTGCAAAATGACTCAGGCAGCACTGGTTCTGGATAATCTTGTTGTACAGCAGCAGAAGCAGACCTTAATTCGTCTTTCTACATGTATAAACGCAGGTCAGATAGTGACTATTATGGGACCTTCTGGGGTCGGGAAGTCGTCGCTGCTGGGCGCGATAGCCGGGCTATTACCGGCCGGCCTGACATGCGAAGGTACGATCTGGTTAAATGGCCAGAATATCACGCATATGCCTGCTTATCAGCGGCGTACCGGCTTACTTTACCAAGACGCGTTATTATTTGAACACCTGGATGTGGCTGGAAATATTGCCTTCGGTATGCCCCGGGGTAATCGCGGTCAACGGCGCGAACTGACCCAGGCTATGCTTGAGCAGGTGGGGTTAAGCGATATGGCTGCCCGGCCAGTGACTACCTTATCCGGCGGTCAACAGGCGCGGGTCGCGTTGCTTCGAACGCTGGCGGCTAAACCTGCTGCGTTGCTGCTGGATGAACCCTTTAGCAAACTTGACAGTCGCACCCGGCAAACCACGCGCGACTGGGTATTTACCCAAATTCAGGAAGCCGGCCTGCCGGCCTTGCTGGTTACCCACGATAAGCAGGATGCGCTTGCTACGGGCGATAAAATTATAGAGGTGACACCATGCTAGATGCGCTAATTACTCCTGTAATAAAGCCGTTATTACGGCCTCTGATTTACACCCTGGATAAAGTCGGTGCAACCGCCGACCGGCTCACGGTAATTGGCTTTGCTATCGGGCTGATAGCGGTTCCCCTGATTATTACAGAGCATTTTAGCGCCGCGTTAGTGTTTATAGTGTTGAATAGAGTGATAGATGGTCTGGATGGCGAGTTGGCGCGTTACCAAAAACGCAGCTCCAGCGCCGGCGGCTATCTGGATATTGCCCTGGACTTTTTATTTTATGCCAGTATCCCATTAGCCTTTGGCCTGGCGAACCCAGCGCTGTGGGCAGTTCCTGCGATGGTCCTGTTAGTCAGCTTTATTGGTACCGGAAGTAGCTTTTTGGCGTTTGCGATAGCCGCAGAAAAATTTCAGATCAACCGGCCACAATTTGAAAACAAAAGCTTTTACTACATGCAAGGGCTGACCGAGGGAGCCGAAACTATTGCCTTTTTTATAGCCTTTTGCCTATGGCCTCAGTGGTTCACTGAATTAGCGTATATATTCGCCGGGGCGTGTAGCATTACCATCATCACCCGCATTGCAGGAGGATATAAAACCCTGCAAAGAGCTGAAAAAATGAGCGTGCAGGAAGGCTGATGGAATCTCAGGCGTGGGTAAGGTTAGCCGTATTTGCCGGGGTATTTGCTATTATGGCGCTGGCTGAAATGGTATGGCCTGCACGGCAGTCTCCGTTAACCCGCTGGGTCAGATGGCGCGCTAATCTTGCCATGGTGGTGGGCGGGGCCATTTTAGGCCGTATTGTATTACCAGTGACCGTAGCGGGCACGGCAATATGGGCTGAGAGTCATGCAATAGGGTGGTTGCATCAGGTTAACTGGCCGGGCTGGGTGGGCGCTGTGATGGGGTTACTTGCCCTGGATCTGGCAATTTACTGGCAACACCGCTTGTTTCATCAAATTCCGGTCCTATGGCGCCTGCATCAGGTACATCACGCGGACCCTCATATCGACTCGTCCACCGGTTTACGCTTTCACCCGGTAGAAATTGCCTTGAGCTTATTTATTAAGGTGGCTGTAGTGGTCGCGCTAGGGATACCTGCTGCGGTGGTAGTTTTATTTGAGGTGGCATTAAATGGCTTTGCCATTTTTAATCATGCCAATATCAGATTACCGCAAAAGCTGGACGATAAGCTGGGCTGGTTGATTATCACCCAACGCCTACACCGGATACACCATAGTCAGGCAGCACGTGAAACCAACAGCAACTTTGGGTTTAGTGTGTCATGGTGGGACCGGCTGTTTAAGAGTTTTCGTTCCCGTGCGGCGTTGTCAGACGAAAAGCTGCAAATCGGCCAAAAGGCCTATCCGGCCACTGTTGCTAATAGTGGCCTGATAAAATTACTGCTAATGCCGTTTTCCGGCAAGGGCGATTAGCGCCTGCTTAAACAATAGGATCAAAATGCCATTGATGATTATCATAATGAATTCGGCTGCGGTCGTATTCGCGCTCTGAGCGCCAGTTTCGGTTATTCAGCTTCACTGATACCCCGCTGTACAGCCGCTTATTGGCTACCAAACCAATGGCCTCCTGGTACTGCTGTTTTTGTACCCGCATTTCCATTGCCTTCAATTCGAGCCAGTTGAGCAGGGCACTTTCGCCTTTGTACATTTCCACCGCTTCATCAACTTTATTTCTTAGCTCAGCAGGAAGCAGTTTTGCTTTGATCAGCTCAAGTTTTTCTTTATGCCGCTCATTGTTATCACGCAATTGGCGTAACAGCTCATCAAGCATATCTTTTCGTTCCAGCAATTTACTAAAACCGGGACTAAAGTCCACTTTTAGGGTGCTACCAGATACCGCACCCAAAGTGCCCGCAGTTATCCGGCCCTGGCTAATAATTTCGCAGGCAAACAAATTGCCTTGTGGGTTGTCTATTCGCCCCACCGTAACTGAGCCAGCACATTGAATACGGCTATAGGCTAACTGCCGACCCACAGTAACATTGCCAGCGCAATGGACATCGATGCCCTGGCCATGTTGTACATGAATACTGCCTGCGGCGTTGAGCTTGCACGAATACTCGCCGGTGCGTTCGTCCATTTTACCCATGGCCCCTTCGGTAATAATAATATCACCACCGGCCTCAATAGCTGCCGACTCAACAAAACCATTGATGGTGACATCACCAGACGCTTTGATTTCCATTTTCTCAGTAACATCGCCGTTAACCAGCACCGCGCCGTCGTAATTTACGTGGCCGCTGCCCACATTCACGCCGGTACAGATGAAGGTATCGTCAATGTTCATTATCTGGTCGCGGTATTTAGGCATACCCGATAATGCAGCCACTAAAAGATTCGCATCATCGTGGCTGACGGCGGTGCCTTTGCCCATAGAAAACTCCAGCCATTGGCCAGGCTTGGCGTTTAAAATATTCCCCCGCACATCATAGCCATGACGGCCATTTGATGGTTCGACACGTTGCAAAACGGGGGTATGGGTTTTCACACATATGACTTCGCCCAGGTTACGCATATCAACGCGGTCGTTGTCATCGATCTGGGGCTTTAACACGCGCTCAAGCGCATTTGGTACCAATGGTATAAAGCGGCTATTACGGCCGTCTTTCGGCGGCATGCCTCGGGCAATTTCACCTTCAATAATGGTGCCTGGGGCAGCACTGGATAGCGACACTAACAATGCATCCAGCCGTTTATGGCTCAAACCTCGGCAAATCCCCGCGTTGGCGGCCATATTGTAGAGTATTTGCGCTGTAGGCAGACGTCCACCGTAGGGGGCAGTGAGGATCGCAGTAGCAGATAATCCATCGCTGCTGATTTTAAATTCCACTTCGGTATTACGGCGTTCGCCGATGCGCTCTTGAACTAACGTGCGGTCGTTGGTTTTAAAATAGTGGTTAGCTTTATCACAGGCGCTTTTAAGCGAATTTTGAGAGATATAAAGACTTTTGTACTGGCCCTCGTTTAGCTCCTTCCATAAGCTTTTTGAATCCAGCTCGCGCTCGAAGGCGCTGGGATCCAGCACCATATCAAGATAGTTTTTGGTATCATCAAGATTGACAGAAACGCCTATCATTACTACTTCCAGTCAGACAAATCCATAGCAGCGGCAACATGCCGCCGTACTCCATATTAGCACTTACTCTATAGTGTTTTTATTTTATCCGTCAAAGGTTTTCGGCGTACTGATACAGGGCGCGCAAAATGGCTTGTTTATTAGCATCGATATCCGGTTGCTGTGCCAGCTGCTCGATCTGCTCCAGATACGGCGCCAGAGTTATGCTGGCCGCTGAATCGGGTTCAGTCAGGCGGGCCTGTCGATGGGCGTGCCAGCGCTGCATTTCAGATTCAGACAAGGTATGCGGATAATTACGCGCGCGATAACGAAATAACATACTGCGTAACTTTTGATTCTGCGTTTGTTCAGTCAGCAGTGACAGCTGTTCGGGATCCGTAATTTGCACCTGTTCGCACCAGCGCCGTTCTTCATCAGTTAAAAAACCACCACTGTATAGTGCGTGGTCAATGTCGTCCTGATGTTCAGGTTGTGGCTGCAAATAGACTTGAGTCAGTTTTTGCGCTAAATCACTGGCGCCCGCCAGCAGTTTGAAATTATCCAGACAGGCTTCACGGGGTAACCCCAGGCGCTCAGCATTTTCTTCGGTCATGGCTTTGGCGGTTGTCACAAACGGTGAGCGGTTAATGTGAATTAACTTAATGGCCGGGCGTGACAGCTCACCTAATTCGGCGCGCCGCATGTATAGCCGTTGGTGGATTTCCTCGGCTGATAGCTCCAACAGCGCCGCCACAGGCTGCGCCAAATCTACTGCTATAATCGCGTTGGCATTTGTTGGATGTTGGGCCACGGGCATTACCCAAGTGGCACAGCCCTGGCTGGCGGGTAATTTGGAGGATATATGCAACACCACCGACGGGCGGGAAAAATCAAACTGCTTAAGCACGTGTTGTTTGGCGCGCAGCGAAAACGCATACTCAAATAACCTGGGCTGTTTATCTTTAATTAAGCGGGCCAGGGCTATCGTGGCATGCACATCAGACAGCGCGTCGTGGGCTTTGCCATGGTCCAGGTTGTTGGCCGCTGTAAGGTGTTCCAGCTTAAAACTGGGCGAGCCGTCGTCACGCAGCGGCCACTCAATGCCTTCTGGCCGCAAAGCATAACAGGCTCGCGCAAGATCTATAATATCCCAACGGCTGTTACCATTTCGCCACTCGCGGGCATAAGGGTCGATAAAATTCCGGTAAAATAAGTGGCGGCTTACTTCATCGTCAAAACGAATACTGTTATAACCGGCCACGCATGTATTCGGCTGGCTCATGTGTTCAGCAATTTTGCGCGCGAAGTCAGCTTCCGTCATACCATCACGCAGGGTTTGCTGCGGGGTTATGCCCGTTACCAGGCATGCACCAGGCTGGGGTAAGTAGTCATTGGCAATCTGGCTGGTAATATTGACGGGTTTACCGATAATGTTTAAATCCATATCGGTGCGAATAGCGGCAAACTGGCAAGGCAAATCTTTTTGCGGACTGGTGCCAAAGGTTTCATAATCGTGCCACAAAATGCTTGGCGCTGTCGTCATAAGATGTCTTGTTACCCGTTAAGTGAATATCGCCTTGCAGTGTACACCGACTCTATAAAAAGGTAAAAACCTGCGCATGGCATACAACGTGCTAACCTGACATGGTTTTACTGCTGTGCCAGAGTTGGCCTTGGCACCTCATATTGATAAGGACAAATAATGAAAAAAACGCTGATGGGTTTAATGCTGGCTACGCTAATCGTATGTCAACCAGTGGTGGCCGCCGAGGTGGCAATTGTTATCCACGGGGGCGCCGGCACTATTTTGAAAAAGGAGATGAGCGCCGAGCAGGAACAGGCTTATACCGCGAAACTCAAAGAAGCAGCTAATACCGGCTATGCGTTATTGAAAGCAGGCAAGCCGGGTGAAGACGCAGTGGTGGCCGCCATCCAGGTATTGGAAGCTTCGCCGTTATTTAATGCTGGGGTAGGGGCGGTGTATACCTATGACGAGACCCATGAATTAGACGCATCTATCATGCATGGGGGTGCGTTAGCGGCAGGGGCGGTAGCCGGGGTTAAAACCATTAAAAGTCCGATTGCAGCGGCACTGACGGTAATGCAAAAATCTGCCCATGTGATGTTAGCCGGATCTGGCGCCGAAGCCTTCGCGCAAGAGCAGGGCCTGGCAATGGTGCACAATAGTTATTTTGATACCCACCGACGGCTGGAGGCGCTACAGGACGCCAAAGCTCGAATGGCCCGGGCGGGGCGCGCCGATGGCGGCCAGCAAGGCAATGAAAAAATGGGCACCGTAGGTGCCGTAGTACTGGATGCTCAAGGTAATATTGTAGCGGGTACGTCAACCGGCGGGATGACCGCAAAACGTTATGGCCGGATTGGTGATTCGCCGGTAATCGGCGCGGGTACCTATGCCGATAATCACAGTTGTGGGGTATCGGGTACCGGCCATGGTGAATTTTTTATTCGCTATAATGTGGCGGCCGATATCTGTGCTCGGGTCAAGTACCAGGGGGTTAGCATCAACCGCGCCGCTCAAACGGTCATCGACGAGCTAAAAGAGGCGGGAGGAACCGGTGGCGTGATTGCCATGGACAAACGAGGCAATATTACTATGCCGTTCAATACGCCGGGAATGTACCGGGCCAGTATCAATACTGATGGCGACCTGGCGATAGGCATTTATCGCGACATGCAAAAGGCTGACGAGCGCCCGGCTAACTAAAAAGAATTATAAAAAGTCCTCGCGGTTTCAGCCTTCTGGGGCTAGTCTTGAAGTAACACTGATAACAGGTTGTAGCAGTGTTAAACAAAATGAACATTAGCCCAAAATAAGAGTGTTGTGGGCAGGCAGTAATGCGCCGACCCAACAACTCGGGAGGCACTATGGAATCGTTGCAGGTATGTGACTACATGAACCAGCATCCAGTGCGGCTACTGGCCGATATGCCCGTCGCCGAAGCGGTGGAATGCTTGCTAAACAGCGGGCAGTCTGGTGGTGCAGTTATAAACGAAAGAGGCCGTTTAGTCGGTTTTTTGTCTGAACAGGATTGCATCGCACAAATGATTGAGTCCTGTTATTACCGCGAACAGGTTTGTCGGGTGAAGGATATTATGCAAGCACCCGCTTTAAGCGTAAAACCCTATATGTCGGTTATCGAATTAGCCCAGCGTCTTATTCACGAAAAACCGCGGGTATATCCGGTAGTCGATGATGATGGTATTTTAGTTGGCAGTATTAACCGCGCCGCCGTACTGCGCGCAATAGACAAGCAATTACGATCGGGATATCAGGTGGCAAGTTAATGCACTTACCACCTGAATGGCCCTGACTTAGCTTATCTCCGGCCGGGGCTTAGTGTTCCGCCAGCAACTGTTCAATGACGGCATTGAGCCTGACGCCGCTAATCAACTTAAAATTCTGATTAGCGGACGGCAGCACGTTGTGACCATCCTGTACAACCAGCAGGCCAGCAGGGTAGTGTTTGCCCAGTGGCGCACTGGTCGCGGCCAATCCGTCTGTTTCTGAAACCCCATCAATTCCTTTAGTCAGATCTGCGGTAATCGCAAACGTGCCCAGCAAGGTGTACGGGGCGCGACTTTGGTATATCGCATAACGATGGTTCCCCTGGCTTGAAACAATCAGATAGCGCTGGCCGGACCCGGCATGGTCGAACAACGCCATACCTTCAATATCGGCGTGAACCTGCTGGTTAACCTGCGCAATTAATGATGGCTTGGCCGGCCCGTTTAAATTACGGCGCCACACACCGGCCTGTTCTTCACCGTAAAACAGAATTTCACGTTCATCATCTATGACACACCCTTCAGGTTGCGAAGGCAGCGAAAAACTTTCAAGATGAATTCCGTTTAAGCTACTACCCGACACATCCAGGGCAAAGCGCTCGAACCTGCCGTCAGTGCTATTTACTATGATTTGTGCCTGGGCACCCGGGCGGCCAGCACACAGCCCGTACACATCGCTAAGGGAAGTGGCTATGCGTCCTGCGGCGCTAACTCTGCCCTGTGGAGTGATTGTAAAAAGCTGGATACTGTTATCTGAACGGTTGCTGGCAGCGGCTATGTCGACCTGTTTACCGGCTACATTTACGTTATAAATAATATCGACATTGTTGACCCGACCTACCGGTAAATGCTGCAGACGCTGGCCCGAAAGCGAAAAAACATCTAAACCCTGTTTTTTATCAGTGCCTAAAATCCGGCTTTGCGCCGGGTTGAGCGGGTTTATCCAGATGGCGGGATCATCAGCCGCATCACCTACGCGGGCTACCGGCGCAGTTTCGGCATCCGCGGTAATGAGGATGTCTGGCAATGGTGGTACAACCGCTGGCGAGGCTGGCATAGATGTCTGCGATAGTTCTGAGGGCAGGGCGATTTGTTTGATGGTAGCCGAAGCGTCATCGTACAAATTGACATACAACCTATTGCCACGCTGATACGTTGACAGGCCTTCGACCTGGATACCCGGTGGCAATGTAAACTCCCTTGCTTGCTGGCTATTAACATACCATAACCGGTTGCTGGTGGTATCGGCAGTGATAAAAGCGCCTGGCTGGACCGCGACAGACTCAATACTGGCGCCGGGTTCATGCCAGACTAACGTACGCTTTTCCTCTGCTTCGGCCAGCGCGCTCAGTTGCCAGATACCGGCATTTTCATCTGCCAGGTATAAGGTATGTTGGGAATCGTCCACGGCACAGGCTTTGATGCCAGGTCCGGTACTAAACTGGCGAACCTGGACAGGTGTCTGCAAGGCGGGGGCCATAAGCGCAATATGCTTCATTTGCCCGCCCGCCTCGGCGACGAACATATCCAGCTGTTCGCCATGTTGATACAAACATAAGGCTTCCTGATCAGCGGCACTGGCCGGCCAGCTAGTTAACTGTTGTAGTTGGTGGGTATCAGGGTTAAACAGAAAGGTGTCTATGCTACTGGTGTTCAGGGCGAGCGCGGCAATGACAATACCGTCTTTGGTAGCGCGCCAGTCGCCCATCTGGTAGCGTTGCGGATGCGTTGCCAAAAGCCCTCCCTCGTCGGTTTTGATGGTCATTCCCACGGTTTCACTTAATTCCAGTGCAAACCGATAAGTCGGTGTATTGATAAGACTAAGTTGATTAGCCTTTATGGCGAGCGTGTCGACTGCCAGCGGGGCCATTGCTGTCGAAGTGGGCAATCCGGCGACTCCGGCGCTAACGACGCCAAAGCTTGCGAACAGACCAGCTACTAAAGCCAGCCAGAATTGACAGGTAATGCGTTGTAATAGGTTCATCATGCTGCTTTTTATAGAGTTAATGAAAATAAGATGGGTTCCGCACCCGGGCCTCAGGGCCCAGGGTTGGGACGCGCGTCTAGTAGATACCCCCGGCTCCGGCCACTTAGTGACCTGGCGCGGTTGTTATAATTGCCAGGTCAGGCCCAACTGAAACGTGCGGCCGTACTCTTCATATTGTGCATTAACGTTAGGCTGGTCGAAATAATGGTAAAATGGCTCATCGGTAATATTGATGATATTGAAATAGACTAACGTTGCCGGTGTGACAAAGTACTTGCCCATAAAGTCCAACTGGGTATGGTCATCCTCTATGCGTAACATATCGCCATCAATTTCCTCCAGATTATCGCTTTTATATGAGGCGGTAAGGCGCACCGAGAGTGCCGTATTCTCGTAACCAAGGGTCAGGTTGCCGATACGGTCAGACTGATTGGGCAGGCGGGTATCATATTGTTCGCCATCGACAAAGGTGGTGGCATCAGAATCGGTAAAGGTGGTGTTAGCCGATATTAAAAAACCATTATCAAAGGCTTTAACCCAGGCCAGCTCAAGCCCTCTAAGCGAAGCTGTCTCGCCGTTGATAGCCTGTGTGACTTCCTCAAATCCTGCCCACTGCGCAGTCGCTGCGACGTCGGCATACACCACAAAATTATCGATTTTCTTATAGAATAGCCCGGCTGACATTACTCCGATATCACCTGGATAGTACTCTATGGATAGATCCAGGTTATCTGCTTCATAGGGCTGTAAGTCCGGATTACCTACCTCTGCTTCACGTTCGGTGACCACCACACCCTCGTCCTGTGCGGTTTTGCTTTCGATTATCTGAAAGGCCGCAACATCTTCAAAACGGGGGCGGGAGATGGTTTGGGTGTATGCCGCCCGAAGCAGTAATTGCTCGTTAACATCGTAGCGTGCATTAATACTGGGCAGCAGATGGTCGTAACGGCGTTCGGCTGTCCAGGGGGAGTTAATCACCTCTTGTACATCATTCTGCTCGTCATCCACCAGTTCAACCCGATTGCCTGCGGTACTAAAATCGGTGTATTCATAGCGCAAACCGGCTACCAGATGCAGTTTCTCAATATCTGCGGTAAGCATGAAATAAGCCGCGCTGATATCTTCTTTGTTCACATAGGTAGCCCCGTTTGACTCCAGCGCCGAGTCAAGCGCCGCCAAGCTCAAATCAGCGCGGTTTTGGTTAAAAAAGTCACGCATCCGTTCACGGTTCAAGCCCGGGCCAAAATTACCTAATCCGTAATCTGGCTCCGTGATGGCTAAGTCTGGTGGCGATAAGGCATCAAAGCCGCCATCGTAAATAAACATCTGGCTATCCCGGCGCTTTTCCCGACTCCGGTATTTTCCACCCAGTTTTATTTGGCCGGGATAGTTGCCTAACGTGATATCGCGGCTCAAATCGAATTTAAAGGACGTATCGGTATCTTTTGCATAGTTGTCTTCAAAGCTGATTTCATCGGTTTCGTACTGGCTTATGTCAGTCGCATCTGCATCAAAGGACACTATGGGTATTGGATGGTCCAGCTCGCCATCAACCGATGAATTCTCGCTGTTGAATACATAATAAAGGGCGTCGGGTTCATCTTCAGTGGCGGAGGCATAGCCAATTTGATAGCTCACCAGCCACTGCTGTAGCTGGTGCTCGGCGCCGGCGGCTATGGTTGCAATTGACTGGCTCTCATAACGATCTTTACTCTGCCGTTCTATCTGGGAGTCTTCACCTTCCAAAGTGTAAATGACGGCCTGACGGTATTCGTCATCAGAAAACTTGCTGTAAAGCGTACGCAAATAGTACTGGTTGTTGAAATCAGGACGCCAATCTATATTAATTGCAGCGCCAAGACGTTCACGCGTAATGGTGTAATGACGTTGTTCTACCTCATCGGCCCCATTACTTTCGATATTGTCAGAACCAAAATCACGGTCAAAATAGGATAACGCCGCGGCGATCCCCAAGGTCTGGCTAAATTGGTGGGTTAAGCTACCTGCTAACTTGGGGTTGTAGGCCTCACGCAGGGTATTGTAGCCACCCTGAACGGTAGCACTGGCGGTGGTTTTTTGTTGGCGATCAAATGCAGACACACTCTTTACAGTGACCGCACCGCCAATAGCATCCGCATCCATATCCGGCGTAATCGACTTTGCGACCTCCAGCGACTGAATCAGTTCTGAAGGGATCACATCCAGCGCTACCGAGCGCACTCCCGCTTCCGGCGAAGGAATATTTAAGCCATTAATAGTGACATTGTTTAAATTTGGATCGATACCCCGAATACCCACAAAGCGGCCTTCGCCCTGGTCGCGCTCGATAGATAAGCCTGGCAAACGCTGCAGTGATTCTGCGGCATTTTGATCGGGAAACTGGCCTATGGCATCGGCCGAAACTATTGAGGAGATCCTATCCGAAACCCGCTGCTGATTAATGGCCGAAGCCTGACCACTGCGCTGGCCGCGAACCACGATATCAGCCATAGCGGTAGCCACAGGGTTAAGCATCACTGTGGGTCTTACGATACCGGTACTATCGATAGCAATTTTTTGCGTAACCGGCGCGGCGCCCAGATAACTGACATGCAGTGTATAACTTCCGGCCGGCACGTTGGTAAACCTGAACGAGCCATCGCGTTGGCTTTCGGTAGACAAATTTAGCTCTACCAGGGTAATACGGGCTCCAGCATACACGCGGTTATGCTCGGCATTGGTAAGTTGTCCTATTATACCTGCCGCACCTGCCGCACCTGCCGCCGCTGCGGCCTCGGCATGGACCAATGGGCAAAGCGATAACCCCAGTGCCATTAGGCATGCCCGGGTCAGTGTATTGAATGACGTTTTCATAGTTGTCCTGTTAAGTGGCGATGGTGTGGTTTTTTATTGCAGACTGGGGGGCTTTTCACGTTGCTTGCCAACCAAGCAAGCTGAACATAGTGCTCGCTACCAGCTCCCTTTCAAACGCCCCCGGGCTGCAGTGTTCTACTTACGCCACCCTAAAAACAGTATGTGACATCGCGATGACGCGGAAATTACAGCTAGTATCTAAGCTGTTGATATTAAAGTGATTAATAAATGTTAGCTAACCGGGTGAGCTTAATTGACCCCTTAGTATGTTATTGATATTTATGCGGTAATTGACCAACCGAATGCGTTAACCACGAGGGTTATCACGTGGTTGTCATATTGATGAGCCACAATGACCCTCCACGCGGGCGTCGGCCCGGTGTATAACCCTGTTTTAACCCTTTGTGTGGCAGTACTGTAATGAATTTGACCGGACTTAACCTGCATACCGGATGGCTTATTGGCACCAGCTCATTGATTGCTGTGGCAGTTAATATGGCGGCGTATGCCGGGCAGGCTAAAACAGCCCGGGCTATATCCTGGCTGGATGTCTGTGGGGAAGGCAGCATTGTGATGCTTACATTACTGTGGCTGGTAGCGATTCTGGCGAGCCGTCCGGCGGGGCATGTCACGCATTTACTAAGTGCAGGCCTTAATTGTTTTTTATTCACCGCTTTGCTGGACCTGTTGGATGAGTTTTTTACTTATCCCCATGCGCCCTGGATTAGTATGATGGAGTCTCTGCCCGGCGCCGTGGGAATGGTTATTATGTCGGTGGCGCTACTAGGGTGGCATCGCGAACAGTTAGCGCTCAACCGTCAGTTGCAGGGAGTAGAATGGTTTTACCGTAGTCATGAAAAAATTGACCCGATAACCCAGCTATACCGAGGCGACTACTGGCGAGCCCGGGTGCATGAATGTCAGCGGCAACAATGGGCTGCCGGCGTGCTATTACTAGACTTAAACAACTTCAGACAGATTAATCATCGTTACGGCCAGGCCGAGGGGGACCGTTTCCTAAAAGAAATCGGGCGGTTAATCCGCATGCATTTACGCCCTCACGACCTGGCCTGTCGCTACGCCGGGGATCGTTTTGCCGTATTGCTGCCGCAGATGAGTGAGATTGATTTGGTGAACCTGTGCAGCCAACTTGAAGCATCAGTTCAGCAAGTCGCATTCAAAACGGGCCAGCAAACTACCGCTATTTTTCATTCAGCCCGTACTGCAAGGGCATTACTTACCCCTGAACAGCCGCTGGACGCCTTGTTATGTAGCCTTAATGCGCTGCTAGATGGTAATGCGCACCAAGCGGCGGGGTAAAGTGCTGTGACCACACGGACGTTGGTATTGGTTTCAGATAAGCAATTACGGCTAAAGCCCTTATTACAAGCGCTGTATCAAACGGCCCAGCATACCGGCTTGAATACCGCAGCACTGTTGCGGGGGACAGGTTTGTTTGAAGAGGTATTTAGCCAGCCACTGTGCATAAGCCCCAGCCAGTTAGTCCGTTTACTCAATAATTTTCAGCGTTTACAGCGTACTCCTGATAGCGCATTTTTAGTCGGCGATCGGTTGGCCACGCTGTTGCAACAAGATGTGGCTACGCCGTTGCTATACAGTCCCACTCTTAAGCACTGGCTGCGGGCCGCCCCCCTGGTATTAGGCGATTTCTATACATTGTTTTATGTACGACGTTACATTCACCAGCATGACCAGTATTTAGTTGTCACCAGCGCCCTGGGCACGTTTGCCGGCTGGCCTTTATTACACCAAATCTTATTGAGTGCGTTCAGTCAACTACTTAAGCAGTGGGGCCACCAGCGTGTGTCACTGCGCTACGAGTTCTGTCGGCCCACGCCTACTAATATTGCGGATTACCAGGTTATGCTGGGTACCCGACTGTACTTCGCCAGACCTCTTGATGCGATAGTGGTAAAGCAAACTATTACTCATTTAAGACCTCAGTCACCGCAATTGGACGGTAAGCATATTGATGCAACAATGCCCCCTGCGGCGGTAAGAACACCTTACCTGCCTCTTGTAAGCCTGTGTCGCTTAGTACACGGCCGCGCGGCCAGGCGTGTAACCTTGCCCGTGGTGCTACGCCAACTGGCCTTAAACCACAGTGACCTTAACCTGGCTGAAGCTGCCCGCTGCTTAGCGTTGAGCCCTGCTACACTGAAACGCAGGCTGGCCGATTTCAATACCAGTTTTTCGGCGATATGCGCTGACGCGAGCCGGGAACAAGCGGTCTTTTTACTTAGCTATGAAGGCTTAACCAATGAACAAAGCGCGTTAAAAATGGCCGTATCTGACCTGACTAATTTTCGCCGTGCTGTCAAACGCTGGACCGGTCTTACCCCAAGCCAGTTACGTCAACGGTAGCCATTACACTGCTATGCTGGTCTGTCGCGGTACAGGCTTTAACGATTTTCACTGGAAATGTCGGGCTGTTTTCCCTAGGATCGTCGCACTTTGACCGTTTAAGGACCCCCCATTGAATTCTGGCGATATTGCAGCTCCATTGCGCGAACTCAAACAACAGCTTTCCTTTACTATGAGCGCCGATCGATTCCGGCTGGGCAGACGTTTGCAAAACGCCCAGCAAAAAGCGGTATCAGACGACGTATTGGAAAAGTTGAGCCAGGATATCGAGCGCTCAGTGAGCCGGCGCGCACTACGCGCAGCGAACCTGCCCCAGGTCAGTTACCCACCATTGCCGGTAAGCGATAAGAAAGATGATATAAAACAGGCTATTGCAAATAACCAGGTGGTGATTGTAGCAGGCGAAACCGGCTCTGGAAAAACCACCCAGCTACCCAAAATATGTCTGGAGTTAGGGCGCGGGGTCACCGGCATGATAGCGCACACCCAACCGCGGCGTTTAGCCGCTCGAAGTGTGGCAAACCGGATTGCCGAAGAGCTCAATACGCCGTTAGGCGATAAGGTCGGCTTCAAAATTCGGTTTTCGGACAACGTGAGTGACAGCAGCTATGTAAAGCTGATGACCGACGGCATGTTGCTGGCAGAAATGCAGCAAGACCG
Organism: Alteromonas indica; assembly: GCA_003056425.1. GTDB lineage: Bacteria > Pseudomonadota > Gammaproteobacteria > Enterobacterales > Alteromonadaceae > Alteromonas > Alteromonas indica. The sequence continues at coordinate 47,529 of PYVY01000003.1, read as the reverse complement.
TTATTTGAATCAGTACGATACGATTATTATTGATGAAGCCCACGAACGTAGCCTGAACATCGACTTTTTACTGGGTTACTTACGGCAGTTACTGCAAAAGCGGCCCGATTTAAAACTGATAATTACCTCGGCAACTATCGACCCCCAGCGTTTCTCTAACCATTTTAATAATGCGCCGGTTATCGAAGTCAGCGGGCGCACCTATCCTGTGGAAGTACGCTACCGCCCGCCTCAGGATATGGGGGACGATGTTGATCAGACCGAGGCGATTGTTGCCGCGGTAGATGAACTGAGCCAGGAAGCTCCTGGTGATATTCTAGTGTTCCTGAGTGGGGAACGGGAAATTCGCGATACGCAGGAAGCCCTGGACAAACAGCACTATCGGCATACTGAAGTGGTGCCCCTATACGCCCGGTTATCTGCCACCGAACAAAACCGAATTTTCCAGCCCCATAGCGGTCGACGAATTGTATTGGCGACCAATGTCGCTGAAACCTCGTTAACGGTGCCAGGCATAAAGTATGTGATAGACCCGGGCACTGCCCGTATTTCACGCTACAGCGTGCGCTCAAAGGTGCAACGCTTGCCCATTGAAGCCATATCGCAGGCGTCAGCGAATCAGCGGGCAGGGCGCTGCGGCCGGGTAAGTGAGGGGATCTGTATTCGCTTATACAGTGAAGAGGACTATCTGGGCCGCCCGGAGTTTACTGACCCGGAAATTCTGCGCACAAACCTGGCTTCAGTCATTTTACAGATGCTGGCGCTGGGGTTAGGCGAAATCAGCCGCTTTCCTTTTGTTCAGCCCCCCGACAACCGTAATATCAATGATGGCTTCAGACTACTTGAAGAGATTCAGGCGGTAACCCGCAACCAGGGTAAAATGCAGTTGACGCAAACCGGCCGTCAGATTGCGCGGCTTCCCATTGATCCCCGATACGCCAGAATGGTACTGGAAGCGAACCGAACCAATGCCTTGCGCGAGGTTATGATTATTGCCGCCGGGCTGTCCATTCAGGATCCTCGTGAGCGGCCCGCCGATAAGCGCCAGCAGGCAGATGAAGCACATCGTGAATATGCCGACAAAGATTCTGACTTTATTAGCCTGCTTAATACCTGGAACGGGTTTCGGGAGCAACAGAATGCCCTGACCCAAAATCAGTTGCGAAAGTGGTGCAAAAGCCATTTCTTAAATTATCTGCGCATGCGCGAATGGCAGGATATTGTGAGCCAGTTGAAAAAATCACTGGCCGAGCTGAAGCTGGGTTTAAGTAATCAGCAAGCTGACTATCAGGCGGTGCATCAAGCCATTTGTGCCGGTTTATTATCGCATTTAGGCACTAAAGACAAAGATCGCGAATACCTGGGTGCCCGAAATGCCCGCTTTATGATTTTTCCTGGCTCAGGCCTGGCTAAAAGCCAGCCTAAGTGGGTAATGTCGGCAGAGCTGGTAGAAACCTCCAAATTGTTCGCGCGGGTTAATGCTAAGCTTGATCCTACCTGGGTAGAGCCGCTGGCCAAGCATCTTACGCAAGCCAGTTATTCAGAACCACACTGGTCAAAAAAACGCGGGGCGGTTATTGCGTTTGAGAAAGTCACCTTGTTCGGCTTGCCAATAGTCGCTAAACGCGCGGTAGTATATAGCCTGATTGACCCAGCTATATGTCACGAGTTGTTCATTACAGAGGCACTGGTAAACGGCGATACCCGGCTTAATTATCCTTTTTTGCAGGATAATCAGGCTTTGCTGGCGCAGGCGGACGAGTTGGAGCAAAAAACCCGGCGCCGCGACTTGGTGGTGGAAGAGCAAACGCTGGTGGAATTCTATGCTGCTCGTATACCACAGGAGGTCAACAATGAAGCCGCCTTCAAGAAATGGTATAGACACAAGCAGGCCGAGATATGCCTAACGTTTACCGAAGCTGATGTCTACCGACAGCAGCCTGATGCGGTGGAAAATGGTTATCCTGACGTCTGGAAACAAGGCAATCTGACGTTACCGCTAACCTATCATTTTGAGCCTAACGCGCCGGATGACGGCGTTACGGTAAATATCCCCCTACCGGTGTTAAACCAAATAGATGATGTGGGTTTTGACTGGCAGGTCCCTGGGCTGCGTCACGAGCTTATTGTGGCATTAATCAAAAGCCTGCCTAAGCGTTTACGGCGCAATTTTGTCCCTGCACCTAATTTTGCGCAAGCCTGTCTGGCTGATATTCAGCCCCAGGATAAAAAAGGTTACCCGGTGCGGTTAATTGATGCGCTTAGCGATAAGTTACGAAAAATGACCGGTGTGACGGTAACGGAAGAAGAGTGGAACCTTGCTCAGCTTGATACCCACCTGATAATGCACTTTGCGGTGGTCAACGATAAACGTGAGGTGATTGCCTCGGGTGACGATTTGCATCAGGTAAAACAACAGTGCCAGGGAAAGGTACAACAAACATTTGCCCAGGCGGCCACGCCAGAACTTGAACGCAAGGGGCTCACCGAGTGGGACTTTTCACAGTTGCCGGCTACCTTTGTGCAAAAAGTTGGCGGGTTTGAAGTACAGGCTTTTCCGGCCCTGGTGAAAACCGGCAACAAGGTCGATATCGTGTTGGTGGATGAAGCCGACAAAGCGGCAACTCTGCATCGTCAGGGGGTAAACCTGTTAATTAAAAATGCCATACCGTCACCATTGGGCCACCTGGAAACTCGCTTACCGAACAAAGCTAAGCTGGGCTTGTATTTCAATCCGTTTGGGCAGGTTAAAGCGTTAATCGATGATTGTATCTTTGCTGGCATTGATGCCCTGCGCGAGGAGTTCGAACAGCAAAGCGAGCAACCCGTACGCAGCGAGCAAGCATTTAAAGAGTGTGTCGATTATGTGCGCGCCAATATTAATGAGCGGGTTTTACATATTGCCAGCCAGGTAGAAACCGGCTTAACCCTGGCCCATCAATGTCAAAAACAAATGAAAGGCAATGTACCGCTGACCATGGTAGGGGCGCTGGGGGATATAAAGAGCCACCTTGCCACCCTGGTGTACCCTGGGTTTGTAAGTGATTTGGGCGCTGCCCGGTTACCTGACTGGAACCGTTATATCAAAGCACTGGCCCGGCGATTAGACAAGTTACCTATCGATCCGACCCGCGACCGACAAGCTCAGATGAGTATTGAAAAGGTCACTGACGGATATGCGAAAGTAGCCAGTCGTTATCCGCCAGAAAAGCAGCCGCCTGCTCTGGGAGAGGCAAGATGGATGATTGAAGAATTCAGAGTGTCTTTATTTGCCCAACAGCTGGGCACGGCATATCCGATATCAGCTAAGCGAATACAAAATTTTCTGGCAGACTTTTAAGCTTATCACAGGCTTACCTCGTACAAAGCTTCAAACGCTGGTATGCAGCGGGTTGGCAAATAGGTAAGCCAGGTACGATCCCGGTTGACAAGCTCAGGTTCACCCCCTATAACGAACATAACAGCATGCGGTTTTTTAGTATTTACCGGCGAAGAAGTCAGGAGATGTAAAATGTTGGGATACGACGACAAACGTAACTTTTTCAGGATGATGGTGAACTCACCGTGTCAGGTGCAAATTAACGATGAAGAGTCCAGCCGGACTTTACAAGCCGTTTGCAAAGACATTAGTGCTACTGGCATGTCACTGGAGGTCGATGAACCTTCGGTTGAGCTGGGTACGCAGGTGAAAGTGTCGATTGACTCGACCAGTTCACAAATTCCCTCACTTTCTGCTATTGCAACGATAGTACGCTGCGTGCAGGAATCGGAAAATAGCTGCATCATTGGTGTGGAAATCTCTGAGATGAAATAAGCTGCAGTTTTTGCAGCTTATTTGTATAGGCCCGGCCATGTACCGGGTTTTTGCGGTGGTTAATCCGCTACCTGGCACACCAGCCCTTTAAGATAGTAACCTTCCGGGTAGGTTGTTTTCACCGGATGATCGGGCGCCTGCGATAACCTCTCGATGATTTTCACCGTACGGCCAGCATCCAGCGCTGCATCAGCAACTATTTTCTGAAACAAGTCGGCGGGCATTAATCCTGAACAACTGAAAGTCAGCAATAAGCCACCTGGTTTAACGGCATGAATACCATACATGTTGATGTCTTTATAGCCGCGGGCAGCGCGGGTCAGGGAGGCTTTGCTATCGACGAATTTGGGTGGGTCAAGTATAACCATATCAAACTGGGTCTGTTGTTCATGATACCGGCGTAATACCTCAAACACATCTCCTTGAACCATGCTGACTTTTGCCGGATCCAGGCCATTTAAGGTTAAATGTTGCTCGGCTAGCGCCAGGGCCGGGGCTGAAACATCCACATTGGTTACATGGGTGGCTCCGCCGGCTAAGGCATAACAGGCGAAGGTGCCGGTATAACTGAAACAGTTAAGCACCGACTTGCCCTGCGCATAGTAGCCGGCCCTGGCCCGGCTATCACGTTGATCAAGATAAAAGCCTGTTTTGTGGCCGTTTTCTATATCAACATTAATACGCAGGTTATTCTCCAGTATCTCCACCTGCGTAGGTGGCGCGCCTACAACCGGGCCGGTAAGTGGCTCAAGCCCTTCTTTTTTTCGTACATCAACGTCTGAACGCTCGTATATAGCAATCTCGGGAAATAGTTTCCCTAAGGCCCACACCAGTTTGCTGCGCTGTCTATCCGCACCCGCGGACAGCAGTTGCAATACCGCCACCTGGGCATAAATATCAATGGTAATCCCTGGTAAGCCATCCGATTCGGCGGCAATAAGCCGATAACCGGTCGTGCTGGAAAAGTTGATAACACTTTTACGCAGGGCGTAGGCCTGCTCCAGTCGACGCATGAAAAAGCCATTGTCTACAGGCTCGTCTTTGACAAAGGTCCAGATGCGCACACGAATTTGTGATTCAGGGGAATACGCCCCTCGGCCCAGCCATTCTCCCTCGCTGCTCATCACCTCTACTGTATCACCGCTGCGGCAACGGCCGGTAATAGTGTCAATCGCGCTGGCAAATACCCAGGGATGATGACGTTTTAGCGATTTTTCTCGCTGTGGTTGTAGAACAATAGTGGCAGACATAATCACAACAACTGAAGCTTTATTTGGGGGCGAAGTATAGCCAGATTCATCTTAATTCACCACCGCAACGTACCCCATCAGAACGGTAAGTAACATGTCTGAGGCGTATCTATGCAATTTATTAATTTCAACGAAGGTGAAGGCCCGCAAGGCCTTTTTCTGGACAATACTGCTGCACCCCAGCTCAAACCCGGTAAGGTCATTATTCAGGTACATGCTTTTGGGATAAACCGCGCCGACACTTTGCAGCGCCAGGGAAAATATCCGCCACCGCCGGGCGAAAGTCCTATTTTGGGTTTAGAAGCGGCCGGCGAAGTGGTTGCGGTGGCTGATGATGTAACGCAGTGGCGTGTAGGCGACAAGGTATTTGGTTTGATGCCGGGCGGCGGTTACGCCCAACAAGCCAGTGTGGATGCCGGGCACCTGATGCCCTTACCATCCGGAGTGTCAATGGAACATGCAGCCGGCCTGGCCGAAGTATTTTTAACTGCCTATCAGGCGCTGTTTGCTTTATGTCAGGTACACCGCGGCGAACGTGCCCTCATTCATGCGGGCGCCAGTGGGGTGGGGCTGGCCGCACTGCAATTATGCCGACTCACAGGGGTGTCTACCGCGGTAACGGCTTCTTCTGCAACCAAGCTTGCGCATTGCGAACAGTTGGGCGCCAGTGTACTTATTAACTATCAGGAACAGGATTTTGCGGAAGTCTTAAAACAAGCGTGGCCCGAGGGCGCCAATGCTATTGTCGACTTTGTCGGCGGTGACTATCTCAACCGCAACCTGAACGTGCTAGCCACTGATGGCACCATTATTTATCTGGCCATGCTGGCCGGACGTTATGCAGATAAGCTCGACATGGGACTGATGCTGGCAAAGCGGGCGCGGGTGCAGGGGTCAACCTTGCGTTCGCGAAGCGATACCTACAAAAGTGAATTGATAAACCGCTTCACCACCGACTTTTTAGGCGAATTTGCGAATAAAAATTTACACGTGAACATTGATACCGTGCTGGGCGTAGAGCAAATTAACCAGGCCCATCAACGCCTTGAAGATAACGATACGCGGGGTAAAATTGTGGTCAAATGGTAGCAAAACAGTAAACCCAGCTACTACAGATAATCGCCTGTAAGCGTTACTGCACTGCGGTTTGCGCCACCGGCGGCAAGCCGTGGTTATTCAGCTAAAGCTGCTTCAAGGCTACCGATAGCAGGGCGAGGGGCTAAACAAAACGGGTCCTTCGCCAACTAGCTTTATTCAGCTGCATAAAAAAGAAAAAATAGAATTAATAGCGGCGATAGCCACCACATTGAGACAAACGGTCGGGTAATTCGTGGTTTGTAGCGTTACTCTTTAGCTATCAAATTCGTTAACAACTATTTTCCCTTAACTCTATGCCAGTCCATCCTACATCCGCGTATACCGCTATGACAATGGGGCCGATTACCGACCCGCGGTTATTGCAGGTGGTTAACTATCTTAACTGCCATCTTGATAAAAAACCCGATACCGCACGCATCGCCAAGCTATGTGGCCTGTCAAAAGCCAGCTTACACCGCCAGTTTAGCCTCCAGTTCGGTATTGGTTTACAAACCTTAATGCGAATCATCCGACTGCGCCGCGCCGCCTGGCAACTGGCCTTTAGGCCTGGCCAGTCGATTACTGAGATTGCGTTACAAGCACAGTTTGACAGTACCGAAGGGTTTGCCAGAGCATTTAAACGGTATTGTCGGCAGACACCTTTGGATTTTCGTAAAACCCCGTCGTTTGAGGTATGGCAGCATATGCAGCCGCTTATTGAGCAGATGCGTACGGCCCCTAACGCCCAGCCCAAGGCAGGCCATAGGGCACCACTCAAATCGAGCGAGCCCCATGGGGTAGAACACTTTTCTTCAATAGCAATCGCGTTATTGGTTCATCGGGGGGCGGGTCTCTCATTAATGCAGCATGTTGCGCAGTTTATCGCCTGGCGGCGCACGGCAGGACAGGTACCGCCGAAAAGCCGGACCTTTACCGTGTTTTACGAGGACCCGCATCGTGTTGCCAGCCCCCGTACAGGACTAGCAGCCTCTGTGGATAGTCCGGTAGCAGATAACAGGTATGGGGTAGAATACAGCACTTTACCCGCAATGTACGTGGCTAAACAGCCAGTAACAGGCGACGAACGAAAAGTGAGCCAAGCGATGCAGGCGTTGATGTCAACCTATCATAGCCAACTGGCGTTGGATTTTCATCCGCCCTTTGTAGAACGTTTAGCATGGTACCCTGATGTGCCAGCTCAATCGGCTAAGCACATTATTTATTTACCACTGGTAAACCCTGCATCAGTCAGCGAAGGTGCTTCGGCCGCGTTGCGTGCCAGGGTGTCACATCGTTCATTTTCCGGATGGCCAGAATGACCTTTTACCCAATGCCATTTAACCTGATGTTTAGCGACGGCGGTATCCAGCTGACGCCATAAATCGGCATTTTTTACTGGCTGCTTGCTGGCAGTACGCCAACCATTTTTTCGCCAGTTATGAATCCATTGATTAATACCGTTTTTCACATACTGGCTATCGGTGGTGATATCGATTGTACAGGGTTCGCTAAGGCTATCCAACGCTGCCACGGCTGCGAGCAGTTCCATTCGGTTATTGGTGGTTTCAAAATAGCCCTGGCTAATTTCTTTCCGGTGGTTTTTATAAATTAATACCGCGCCGTAACCCCCTGGCCCGGGATTACCTAAACATGAACCATCGGTATAGATTTCAATTGATTTTGTGGCCACCTGGGCTCCTTTTTTTGTGGTTTTGAATGCTCACCCGTGAACGGCTTGATATACTATCAAAAAAGCGGCTTATAACGAGAATATTCTATGCGTCAGATTGTACTGGATACCGAAACCACGGGTATCGATCCCCGGGCTGGACACCGGATTATAGAAATAGGCTGTGTTGAAGTGGTAAACCGCAAGCTTACCGGGAATCACTTCCATGTTTATATCAACCCACAGCGTGAAATAGAAGCAGAAGCAATAGAAGTACATGGTATCACCAATGAATTTTTGGTCGATAAACCGGTATTTGCCGATGTTGCTGCCGATTTTATTGCCTTCATCCAGGGTGCGCAGTTGGTTATCCATAACGCCCCATTTGATGTCGGCTTTATGGATCATGAATTCGCTCTACATTCCGCCACCCGCTCAACCAAAACGGCCGGTATTTGTGAGGTACTTGATACGCTGGCTTTGGCCAGACGAATGCATCCTGGCCAAAAGAATAATCTTGACGCCTTGTGTAAGCGATACGGTATAGACAATAGCCACCGTGAGCTGCACGGCGCCTTGTTGGATGCCGAAATTCTGGCTGACGTATATTTGCTGATGACCGGCGGCCAGACCAAACTTAATTTGCTGGGGCAGGGCGCAGAAGGGCAATCCGGGGAGAGTTCGGGCATACGCAAAGTTAACCGTTCAGCAAATAAATTAAAGGTTATCTATGCCAGCGCCGATGAATTAGCACAACATGAGGCACGATTAGATATTGTGCAAAACAGTGATGGACAATGTTTGTGGCGAGCAGGGCAAAGCGAATAAGGCAATTGATTAGTCTCCGATGTCTTGGGGGGCTAGGGGGATTGTGTCTAAGCGGTATGGTGAATGCTATTCAGGCAACCCCGCCTGAGGGCGCCGAGCCTCAAGCTGCGCCGGTTATTGAAGCATTAGGTGATGAATACCAAAACTCCATTACATTGCTGCAAAACCGCTTTAGAATAGATCACAATGTCAGTGAAATTACCATGGTGTTTTTTCGCCAATACGGTTCTGCGCCAGTTGTTCTGGTACGCCCTGATGGTTCAAAAATTTTTCAAAGCCGGGCTGAGCAGGAAAATGCAGTGTGGTTTGATGCTGACACCTACGACATGGTGACCGTGAAAGATCCGGTACCCGGCCCCTGGCAGGCGGTAGGCCAGATTAAGCCCCATAGTCGCATCATGGTTATATCTGATATAACTCTTGAGGCCCAGCCACTACCCGCTACCTTATTTTCCGGCGAAATCATCAAACAAACAGCCACCTTGTCGAACGGCGACAAACCCATATTGGAGCCAGGCTTTCGCGATGTAGTGACATTAACGGTTGAGCTGATCTCTACGAACAATCCTAACTATGCCAACTTCAAAGCCGATAATCAGCTTATTGCTACCTTTGAAGACAATGGGCGGGGAATGGATGAAAAGCCGCTTGACGGGGTATTTACCGGGCAGTTTAACCTTACTGTGCCTGCTGGTGAGTGGACGCCGGTGTTTAAAGTTACCACCCCGATGTTCAGCCGTGAACAGGTGGATCCGCCCTTTATGTTGCTGGAAAACCCGGTTTCACTGGATGTGACGCTGGCCAAGGCGGATGAGCAATACCATACTCTGTTAATTAATGTTGACCGCGAACAGGTTAATATTGATACCTTGCTGGTAGATGGCAAAGTACGTTATCCCAATGGCGATATACAAAACTTTTCGCTTACTGAGCCTACCGACGCTGCCCGGGTACATCCTGTTTTGGCTATGGATGAAGGATTATTCAAAGTTAAACTCACCGCTTACGGGCAAACCCATTCTGGCCGGGATTTTATTCTGGATGTACCCGAATACAGTTTTGAGGTTAACGCGCCGCAGCCTGCTCCCACGCCCGAGCAAGAGCCCCAGGATTTGGCTGCGGCGGCGTTACCCACCGACCCAACAACTGCTTTACAAGAGCCGCCGCCAGAGGCCGATGAGGCAATGTCTACCGGTACATTGATTACATTACTGGCGGTGGTTAACGGCACTATCTTGCTCATTGTGGGGGGCACTGTTGGGTATATTTTATGGCGGCGCCGGCAGCCGGTTGCCAGTGCATCAGCGCAGCCTGACCTGGTGATGCAAGAAGCCCCAGATAACAGTACAGCTAAGTCCAACCCGGCAGCGAAGCTCACAAAGTGGTTTGCCCGTTTTAAAAAGAAACCACCGCCGGCTGATTAATCGGCCGCCGCTATATATTAACCGGGCCAGGATAGGGCTTAGGTCATTCCTGAGCTGAGTAGTCATGCAGGGCGGCATACGCCCACGGGCAGAGTACTTGGCGACCACGCTAGGACGTCGCCGGTTAAACCGGGCCGGGTACAGTGAATTTTTCAGTATGATTGTTGTATATTGCAGCATTATGTCGAATATTCATGCAAACAGCCGTTATTCTGTTTTTTTGTGGTAAAAAAGCATTGACTCTTAAAATCGATAACCGTATTATCTGCGCCGCAGTGAGGGGGGAACGTTCTGAAAAGCACGAATCCAACTTGCTGAAAGTGTTAAAGAAAGTGGAGCGGTAGTTCAGTTGGTTAGAATACCGGCCTGTCACGCCGGGGGTCGCGGGTTCGAGTCCCGTCCGCTCCGCCACTTTAATACAGTAAGCTAAAGGCCTACGGAGCGGTAGTTCAGTTGGTTAGAATACCGGCCTGTCACGCCGGGGGTCGCGGGTTCGAGTCCCGTCCGCTCCGCCATTAGTTTACGCTAGATCTTTTACGCTTCGTGGAGCGGTAGTTCAGTTGGTTAGAATACCGGCCTGTCACGCCGGGGGTCGCGGGTTCGAGTCCCGTCCGCTCCGCCATCTAGTGTATAAGATCGTATATCATCCTTTGCGGAGCGGTAGTTCAGTTGGTTAGAATACCGGCCTGTCACGCCGGGGGTCGCGGGTTCGAGTCCCGTCCGCTCCGCCATTTTATGACATCCCCTTGTAACATCCCTCGTTGAATTTCTTGGTTGCCGAAGGTAATCACGTTACCATCTAAGCAAGTACAGTCTGGCTTTGTTAAATGGTTAATATGCAGGAAATTCTTGTCTGTCGCGACATCAGTAAAACCTATCATGACGGTGCTGTAGACACCGCCGTATTAAGTGATATTTCTTTTCAGGTCAATGCTGCTGAGCATATTGCTATTTTAGGCAGTTCAGGCTCGGGTAAGAGTACCTTGTTGCATATTTTGGGTGGTCTCGACTCACCGACCCACGGTGATGTACTGTTCCATGGCCAATCCATGTTCTCCCTTTCTGCCTCAAGACTTGCCGCGTTGCGCAATCAGCATATGGGCTTTATATACCAGTTCCACCACTTACTTGCTGAATTCACCGCACTGGAAAATGTTGCTATGCCTTGTTTGATTGGTGGTCTTCGCCCTACGCAAGCTAAACAAAAGGCTAGTGCCCTATTAGAGCGTGTAGGTTTATCCCATCGGTTGAAGCACAAGCCTGCGGCGTTGTCCGGCGGCGAACGCCAACGGGTGGCAATTGCTCGCGCATTGGTTTGTGAACCCGCGTTAGTGCTGGCCGATGAACCTACCGGTAATCTTGATCATCAAACGGGGATTCAAGTCTACGCCCTGCTACGTGAACTTAGCCATGAATTCAATACCAGTTTTGTCGTCGTAACCCATGACCGGGAGCTGGCGGCGCAAATGGATCGCACACTGACTATTGTCGATGGGCGACTCACGGCTACATCAATAGGGCATGAGCAATGAAACTGGCGTGGCAGCTGGCCCGGCGTTTTCGTCAGGCCAAACAAAAAAATCGGTATATCTCGTTTATCTCCTTTTCATCGACCTTCGGTATTGGCCTAGGCTGCTTTGTACTGATAACCCTGTTGAGTGTTATGAACGGATTTGAGCGCGAACTTACCCAGCGTATTTTAGCGGTTATCCCCCATGGGGAGCTTTACTCTATCTCCAACGAAGGGATAGAAAAGTGGCCCCAGGTAGTTAAGACCTTGCAGTCCGATACCCGTATAGCCTCGGTTGAGCCGTACACAAAAATAACCGGCATGTTGCAGCACAAAGCCGCTCTCAAACCTGTGGAGCTGACGGGCCTGGATGTATCCAGCGCCAGTCATGATAACTGGCTTGAACAGGTCACCCCAGCTGCGTGGCAACGCTTTGTAAAGCAGCCGGATGGCGTATTGTTAGGGCAGGGGCTGGTGAATAAACTACAGCTTAAAACGGGCGATACCCTGAGCGTGCTGGTACCGGTAACCACCGACGATCTTGCCTTTAAAGCGCCTAAAATGGTGAAGCTTACCCTTGTAGGTGTACTGTCTATTGGCGGTGAACTAGATAACTACCTGGGCATGATGCACTTGGGCCTCGCCTCACAGGCCGCAAACATTACCTCCGGGGCGCAAGGGGTGCGGGTGATGTTAAATGACCCGTTTGCGGCCAAATCTGTCATGCGGGAAATTGGTTTTGATTTTCCTCAGGCGGTGTATATGTCTGACTGGACCCGAACGCAAGGGCACCTATACAATGATATACAACTGGTACGAACCGTAGTGTATATCGTCCTAACGCTGGTGATAGCGGTGGCGTGCTTTAATATCGTTTCGACGCTGGTTATGTCGGTACGCGAAAAACGCGCAGCCATTGCGATTCTCAAAACAATGGGCGCGCAAGATACTTTGATAAGGCAGGCGTTTATGCTGCAAGGGCTGACCAACGGTATTATTGGTATTGCTGCAGGCACATTGATGGCAGTTCTCGTTGCGCCCAATTTATCCATCATTGTTAAAGCCATTGAAAACCTGTTCAACACAGAGATTCTGTCGGGCGATATCTATTTTATTGACTTTTTGCCTTCACAGCTGGAAACAATGGACGTAGTAGTAACAGTGGTAGTAGCCATTATTCTGGTGGTATTAGCCACCTTGTATCCTGCCAGCAGAGCGGTAAAAGTGGCACCGGCTAGCGCGTTAAACGGCTAGCCGGCGAGGGCGGGTTAGCTGTTTCTGTCGAAATGTTCCAGGTCAATATCCTCTTCTTTACGCCCTGCATTTATATCGTTAAAACAGGCTTCATCCAGCTCGTTTTCGCTTTTAGCAATAATACAGGCCACTGTGCAGTCGCCGGTAATATTCACCGCTGTCCGGGTCATATCCAGTAACCGATCGACACCAATAATCAAGCCAATACCCTCGACTGGCAAATTGACCTGCTGTAATACCATAGCCAGCATAATTAGCCCAACGCCCGGTACGCCCGCGGTACCAACTGAGGCCAGAGTGGCGGTAAGCACTACCATAAGATAATCCGATAAGGTTAAATCTACCGCATAGACCTGCGCGATAAACACAGTCGCCACCCCCTGCATTATAGCCGTACCATCCATATTGATGGTTGAGCCTAAGGGCAGAGTAAAAGAAGAGACCGACTTCCCAATCCCTAGCTTATTGCGTGCCGTTTCCATGGTGACGGGGAGCGTGGCACTGGAGCTTGAGGTAGTGAACGCAAATTGTGCAGCATCGCGCATCTTTTCAAATAAGATAAGAGGATTCAGGCCGGTAAACACTTTGAGCAACACGGAGTAAGTTACCAGAGCATGCAGAACCAATACGCCCAGAACTAACAGAAAGTATGTGGTCAGACTGCCCAGCATATCGGCGCCGATTGTGGCAAATAACTTGGCCATAAGCACAAATACACCGTAGGGCGCCAGGTTCATAATAATGGTTACCAGCCGCATGATAACGGTATTGATATCTTCGAAAAAGTTTGCCACCCGCTTGCCAGCTTCGCCACACATCGCCATGGCTATACCCAACAACACAGCAAATATAATAATCTGCAGCATTTTGCCCTCGGCCATCGCATTCACCGGATTGGTAGGGAACATATCGATAATTACGTGGGATAGCGAGGGAGCTTCCTTAGCGGTGTAGGTAACGTCGGTGGCGGCTTCTACATTCGCACCTGGGGCCACCAGTAAACCTAACCCAATGGCCAGTGATATTGCGATGGCAGTTGTGAAAATATATAACCCTATCGATTTCGCCCCCAGACGACCCAGTTTACTGGGCTCTGTCAGGCTGGATGTACCACATATCAGCGATACAAAAACCAGCGGCACCACCAGCATTTTCAAGCTCGCAATAAATATTTGCCCAAGCGTTGAAAATATACCATCTACCAGAATGTTATACGTGGAAAAGCTATAACCAAATATCGAAAAGCGTAGATCTCCGCTATCATCAAAAACCAGTTGGAGCAATACACCGATAATGATTCCGGCAATCATGCCGATAAAGATTCTGACGGTAAGACTATACTTGTGCGCGTTTTGAGACATGAGTGTTCCCTGAAACATTTGTTTTTATATTTATAACGCCGAGTAGTGTGCCAGATTCCCAACAGATTGAAATAATAAAAACGTAACAAATACGATGAATAGAGGTTCAGGAAGACGAATATGCGTGCATTAGCAAAATCGCTGTTATTCATAGCTATCCTTTCCATGCTAACCGCTTGCGGCGGCGGTGGCGAGCTGGAAAGAGACACCGACACCAGTACCGGCACTGACGGTACTGACAATTCCAATGGAACAGACGGTACCACGAGTGAGTATGCGGTAAGTCTGGCGCTGCAAAGCGCTGATGGCTCCAGTAATAAGAACCTTAGTCAGGATTCTCCGCTCACTCTATCTGTAACGGTGAATGATGCGGATGGTAATGTGCGGGCAGATACCCTGGTCACGTTCACCCTGTCAAACGAGGAGCTGGCTACCTTTAGTAATGACACCGGTACCGCGCGTACGGATGATAACGGAGTGGCAACGATAGGCCTGACCGTGGGCGCGGCGGCAGGTGATGGCCTGATCACCGCTACCACGACCCAGGGTGAGGTAGGCACTACGACCTTCAGTTCAACCGGGACCACCCAAGTTAGCGTGCAACCTGCCAGCCTTGATTTATTTACCGATAAAGTACAACTGGCCTCAAGTGGCTCAGACACTGCGCAGTTAACCGCATTGGTAAAAAACGCACAGAGTGTATTGATGGAAGATGTGTCGGTGTCGTTTTCAGCTGTCGGCGAATCGGGGGTAGAAATAGAAGTTACCCAGGCTCAGACCGATCCCAGCGGTCGCGCACTGGCCACCTTGTCGACCGAAAATAATGCTGAGAACCGTGTGGTAACTGTAACCGCACGGGTGGGTGAGCTAACCCAGGATATCGATATAGAAATTGTGGGAACCGAAGTGACTATTAACGGTCCGCAGTCGGTAATTTTGAATGATACCGTGGCGCTGACTTTACGGGTACAGAACTCGGACGGCGTAGCCATTGCCAATCAAACGATAGAAATTACAGCTGACAAAGGCGAACTGTCAGCCACTACTGTGCAGACCGGCAGCGATGGTCAGGTAAATGTTGATTACACCGGTTCTGAATCAGGTAAAGATGTCATTACCGCCACCTCACTTAATGCGGAAATCGAGTTTAACCTTACCGTGCAGGAAGACAACTTTGTTTTCAGTCAGGCTCCGTCGGAAGATGTACCGCTAAATACACCTACGACACTCACTGTAAGCTGGTCTAAAGAAGATGCGGCCTTTGCCGGCGGTGCGGTTACCTTTACCGCTTCACGGGGCGCTATCACTTTGCCTGATTCGCAGACCGATGCCGATGGCAGGGCCAGCTTTACAATCCAGTCTGATAATGCCGGTATAGCAGCTATTACCGCCACGGGTGTCGACAATAACAATGAAGAAGTCAGCGCCCGAATAGAGGTTGAATTTGTCGCCACTGTACCAGCCACGCTGCTTGCCGATGCCACCCCGGATATTCTGGGCCCGGACGGACAAAAAAGCACTATTACTGCCATTGTTCGGGATGTGAATGGCAACCTGGTAAAAGACTCAGTGGTCAGTTTTAATGTTCGGGATACGAGTAGAGGCTCTATTGCTCCTTCGCAAGCCACTACCGACAGCAATGGGGTAGCATCTACTGTGTTTACCTCAGGGGCGGTCACCAGTGAAGATTTTGTGGTTGTGACTGCTGAAGTTGCTGATGACACCGCCGTAACGGATAACGTAGTTCTGACGGTAGGCGACCGCCCGTTTGATATCTCGTTAGGCACAGGTAATTTGTTGCAGTCTCCCGATGAGTCTACTTATCTTAAAGAATTTGCGGTGTTCGTGACTGATTCAGTGGGACGTCCAGTTGAAGGCGAAGCACTTACTGTTTCAGCTACGCCGGTAAAACTTTCAGCTCTCGGCAATTACCGAAAGGGCAGTTGGGTATGGAATGACGAAAAGTCATTATATTTCTCTGTAGTAACAGCTACTTGTCCAAATGAAGACAGAAATGCTAACGGGATACTAGACGCTGATGAAGAATACAAGAATGCAGATGGGGACCAGGTGGTCGGAAACGGTGATGGTATGCTTACACCGGGTATTGTAGGCAGTGTCCGTTTGACAGGTGATGGGATTACTGATGAAAATGGTCAGGCCACTGTGCAATACCGTTATCCAAGAGAATACGCAGAATTCACTGATATCGAGCTTGCGGTGTTTACCCGCTCGACCGGCAGCGAAGCCTCTGCTTATACGCGCTATAAACTCGGTATCGCCGCGTCGGATATTACTACCGAAGCGAGCCCACCACCGAGTAGCCCATTTGGGATTTCGGCTAATTGCAACAACGCATTTTAGTTTACTGCGTATTTGTAAATAGTTCGTTACAACGTCAAAAGCCCCGTTAGACGGGGCTTTTTTATGCTAAGCAGTGTGCGGCGGACGAAAAACAATCCCATCAATCTAACGGAAAAAAATCCCCTGCCGTTGCAGGGTATTTTAATATGCAAACTATTAGTCTAGCTGGAAAGGGTAAACCGAGCCAAGTTTTAACAGTTGTGTTAGCTCATCCAATGCAGTGCGCGACTCAGTAAGTAGTTGTGGGTCGCGCAGGTCGTCTTCACTTAACTGATCGCGATAATGCTTGTCTATCCAGCTGTTAAGGCGGTCAAACTGGGTGTCGGTTAACAAGGTATGCTGGTTTACCTGTTGCAGTTCATCATCATTTAACGCTACACGTAGACGTAAACAGGCTGGGCCGCCGCCATTACGCATACTTTGCTTAACATCGAAATACTTCACCTGTTTAATCGGGGTATTCATGGTGACCACGCTGTCTAGGTAACGACTGACTGCGGTATTTTCCTGGCATTCGCTAGGGGCAATAATGGCCATCTCACCATTGGGTAAAGTAATAATCTGGGTGTTAAATAGGTAGGTTTTTATGGCATCTTGCAACGACACATCGGCGCTGGAAACTTCAATGAAATGCAGGGGATTGTCGCCGAATTTACGCTTAATTTGGGTTAATGCCTGATCTTTTTGATAAAACGCAAGTTCGTGGAAGAACAAGACATTTTGGTTGCCTACTGCAATAACATCATTGTGAAATACGCCCTGGTCAATGACTTCAGGGTTTTGCTGAATATAGACCACTGAATCGTCATCCAAGCCGTGTAGCCTCGCCACGGCTTTACTGGCTTCGATTGTTTGGCGTGCCGGGTAGCGGGTAGGGGCAGGTTGGCTGCTATCAAATGCATGACGGCCATATACAAAAAGTTCTACACCGGCGTGGCCGTACTGGGAACAAAGTCGGGTATGATTCGCTGCACCTTCATCACCAAAGTGCTCGTTATCGGGCAAATGAGTATGATGAGCAAAATACTTGTTATTGGCAAAGGTGCCTTTTAGAATGCGCCCGGTTACGTTTGGCTCCAGTGAACGGTGAAACTTGTTGGTCAGGTTCGCGGGGGTGAAATGCACTCGTCCGTCGGCTGTATCGGCGCTGGGCGAGACGGTAGCGGCGTTGGCTGTCCACATGCTGGAGGCAGAACAACAGGCTAAAAATACCTGTTTGGCGTGTTTAGCGGCATTTTGAAGTACTGTGGCATCGCTACCGGTAAAGCCTAATCGGCGTAAAGTATATATGTCGGGCCGTTCCTGCGGGGCTAAGATACCCTGGGTCATACCCATGTCGGCCAGAGCTTTAGCTTTGGCTAACCCTTGTTTGGCGGCTTGTTTGGGGCTGCTTGTTGCATTGGCATTACTCTGCGAGGCAACATTACCAAACGAAAGGCCAGCGTAGTTATGGGTAGGGCCCACCAGGCCATCAAAGTTTACTTCAAAATGCTTCATGCGTTCCTCAGTCTGTTTAAATGACATAAATTGTCACTATATTAGGGCAGTCCGTATGGTCATTTATTGCGTATGCCCCACACAGGGGTATAGCATAAAACCGGCGTTTACCGCATTGTCTATGGCCCGCATTATACGGCTTTTACGCGCCTTGCCAATCAAGGTGCCTGAAAAGTAAACAGAATTTGCATGGTAAAAAAGCGGTTAGTGGAATAACTATGAAGAAGAACTTGTTTTCCATTCACTTTGTCGATATATGTTAAAAAAGCATAAGCGTCACCTGGTCACATTGTCTGGCGCGAAATTCAAAATTTAGGCTGTATAAGTCTAAGATTTAAAACAGGTTTAGTTCAATCATATGGCAAAATCACTGGTCATCGTCGAGTCCCCGGCCAAAGCAAAAACGATAAATAAATATCTTGGTAAAGATTTTATCGTTAAATCTTCAGTAGGCCACGTTCGTGATCTGCCGACTAAGGCATTAGGGCAAGTTGAGCCGAAAAAACCGGCAAAAGAACTTAAAGCATTGTCCGAAGAAGAACGGACGGAATATTTACGTAATTACGAATACCGTAAGCTGGTAGACCGTATGGGCGTAGACCCCCAGCAAGACTGGAAGGCTCATTATCAGGTACTGCAAGGTAAAGAGAAAGTCGTCAACGAACTGAAAAAGTTAGCCAAAGACGCTGATACTATTTATCTGGCAACGGATTTGGATAGAGAAGGAGAGGCCATCGCCTGGCACCTTCAGGAGCTACTGGGTAACAAAAACCAAACCTATCAGCGTGTGGTATTTAACGAAATCACTAAAAATGCCATCCAGGATGCGTTTTCCAGTCCTGGTGAAGTGAATGTTGATCGGGTTAATGCCCAACAGGCTCGGCGCTTTTTGGACCGGGTCGTGGGCTTTATGGTATCGCCCCTGCTTTGGAAAAAAGTTGCCCGGGGGTTATCTGCAGGTCGCGTGCAATCGGTTGCGGTACGGTTGGTGGTTGAGCGCGAGCGCGAAATTAAAGCGTTTGTGCCGGAAGAGTTTTGGGATATTCATGCTGATTTAGATGCCCAAAGCAAAGCAGCCTTACGCATGTTGGTTAGTCGCTATCAGGATAAAGCGTTTAAACCGGTTAACAAAGACCAGGCTGATAAGGCAGTGGAGGAGTTACGTCAGGCCGATTATATAGTACGTAGCCGCGAGTCCAAACCGACCCAAAGCCGGCCCTCCGCCCCCTTTATCACTTCGACTTTGCAGCAGGCTGCCAGTACCCGTCTGGGCTTTGGCGTGAAAAAGACCATGATGATGGCGCAGCGTCTTTACGAAGCTGGGCATATCACCTACATGCGTACCGACTCCACTAACCTGAGCCAGGAAGCGGTTGAAAACTGCCGTGAATACGTAAATAAAAACTTCGGTGAGCAGTATTTACCCCAAGACCCTATTCGCTATGGTAGCAAAGAAGGCGCTCAGGAAGCCCACGAAGCGATTCGTCCTTCTAACGTGATAGTAAAGGCAGATAGCCTGAGCGACATGGAGCGAGACGCACAGCGCCTGTATGAGCTAATCTGGCGCCAGTTTGTGGCCTGTCAGATGACCCCGGCAAAATACGATGCCACAACTATCAAGGTCGCCGCCGGTGAATACGAGCTAGTAGCCAAAGGTCGCGTGCTTAAATTTGATGGTTGGACCCGGGTTCAACCGCAACTGCGTAAAAAAGGTGAGGAAGACCTGTTATTGCCCGACGTCCAACAAGGCGATGCTTTAGCCTTGAAAGAGCTGGATCCGAAACAGCACTTTACCAAACCAGTAGCTCGTTTTAATGAAGCCTCATTAGTCAAAGAGTTGGAAAAGCGGGGAATCGGGCGGCCGTCTACCTATGCCAGTATTATTTCCACCATTCAGGACCGCGGATACGTGCGGCTTGAAAATAAGCGTTTTTACGCTGAAAAGATGGGCGAGATAGTCAACGATCGGTTAATGGATAACTTTGTCGATCTGATGAGCTACGACTTTACTGCCAATATGGAGCAGCAACTGGATGACATCGCCGGTGGCAATAAAAACTGGAAGCAGGTGCTGAGCAGTTTTTATGAAGACTTCTATAACAAGTTGCTGACCGCAGAAAAAGATCCTGAGGAAGGCGGCATGCGCGCTAATCAGGCTATTCCGGCTGGGATAACCTGTAGTAAATGTGACCGCGAGATGAATGTTCGTACCGCCAGCACCGGGGTGTTTTTAGGTTGTTCCGGCTACAACCTGCCACCCAAAGAACGTTGCACCAATACCTTGAACCTGACCCCAGGTGATGAGGTGATGAAGGTGGACGATGAAGAGGAAATGGAAACCGAAGCATTACGCTCGAAACGGCGTTGTGATAAATGTGGCACTGCGATGGACAGCTACCTGGTAGATGAAACCCGCAAACTGCATGTGTGTGGCAATGTACCCACATGTGACGGCACCTACGTTGAAACTGGCACGTTCAAAATTAAAGGCTATGATGGCCCTATTATCGAATGCGATAAGTGTGGCAGTGATATGGAGCTGAAAAACGGCCGCTTTGGCAAGTATTTTGGCTGTACAAACGAAGAATGCAAAAACACCCGTAAACTGTTACGAAATGGTGAAGCAGCGCCGCCGAAAGAAGATCCGGTAGATTTACCAGAATTGGAATGTGAAAAAACCGATGCGCACTTTGTCTTGCGCGATGGGGCTTCAGGAATCTTTTTGGCTGCTCACAACTTTCCTAAATCGCGGGAAACCCGAGCGCCCAAGGTGGCTGAACTCGCGCGGTTCAGAGACCGTATTTCACCTAAATTCTATTACCTGGCTGATGCACCACAAGAAGATCCAGATGGGCAGCCGACTATTGTCAGGTTCAGTCGTAAGACTAAGCAACAATATGTGATGTCGGAAAATGACAGCGGCAAGTCAACAGGCTGGTCAGCGTGGTATGAAAACGGTAAATGGGTAGCAAAAGATACCCGTAAAAAATCAAAATAAGGAGTTTCCTGTGGCCTCACTTCAGGACCAGCTACTTAAGGCAGGTCTGGCTGATAAATCGTCAGCCAGGCAAGCGCGCCAGGATAAGCGCAAAAAGCAGAAGATGAAAAACAAAAGCAGCCAGCCGGTATTGGATGAAAACCAGCTTGCTGCCCAGCAAGCCATCGAGCAGAAAAAAGCCCGGGACCGTGCGCTGAATGAACAACAGCAAAAAGAGCGCGAGCAGCGCTCGGTAATCGCTCAGGTACGCCAGCTAATCACGGTAAATATTCAACAACGTGGCGGATCAGAAGCCGTGTTGAACTTTACCGACGATAATGTAGTGAAACGCATGCATGTGGGTGAAGCAGTGCGCAAGCAAGTTACCCAGGGAAGGCTGGCGGTGGTAAAGCAGGATGAAGAATACTTCTTAGTACCAATGCCGGTTGCCGATAAAATTGCTCAGCGCGACGAAGCATCGGTGATCTACCGAGCCGATACACTTGAGGAAGCTGCGCCTGGTGAAGAAGATGACTGGTATGCTGACTATCAGATTCCGGATGATCTGACCTGGTAAGCGACTGGCGTTACTGTTAAAAGACAGCTACACCGTAAGTTATCTGGAGTGAGCGCGGAGTCTTTCTGCGCTTATTTTGTGGGCATAATAACGCACAGCTATCAAAGCGGTAATAATGGCTGGTACTACCGCAATGGCGATAACCCCAATCATATAAAATGGCGAGCTTAATATCTGGTAGCCAGTAATCAACCCCACCCCAAATCCAAATAGCAATGCTGCCACGGGCAGTAACACAAGCATCAATTTTAGCTCATGTAAGCTGGTATTCGAGTGGATAGATGACCGCATTGAACGGGCAGTGGATTTAGGGTTCATGTATTGCGTTCCTAGCTTAAAGAAGATACCGGACTTCCTAACCGGTATGGCCAATAATATACCAAATCAACAAGATTAATAAAGCAGCATTTGTGCAAATAGCTGGTTAACTTATCGGCAGTCAGCACAGGTCCGACTTTGCCGCGGGTTAATCATTTGTTATGGTGCGCGCCCCTTACCGGCAATGGTCTGCACGCAGGCTTACCGACGCGTATTAAGTTAAGCCAAAGCGCATATATGGGCATACTCCACCACATTGAAGTGATCCTTTTAACACCCTTGTGCGATATTGTTTGTGTTCAAAGTAATGCAAATGTTGATTTTATTTTGCGTTTTTAAACATGGGCATTGGAGGCTTCATCGTATTTTGTCAGCTTTTTCGAGCATTGGATAAAACACAGGATGTGACGCCTGTTTACGTTGTACGTGTACGAGACAACGCTATCCCGATTGACAGATAACAGCTAATTTTCACACTCAAACACCAGGGTTACTGAATGAGAAAGATACTTTTCAAATTGCCGGTTCTAATGACCAGCGCACTGGTTGCAATGCCATCTTACTCGGATGAACTTCCAGTCGAAATTGGCGGACATGTCAGGGTCAACTATGGGCATCTTGACTGGCAACCTGCCCAGCTTCGGGATGGCTTTGAATTTGAATCCATCCGCCTGAACCTTTCTGGCGAAACGGAACAATTTAGCTGGAAAGCGGAGTACCGATGGTACGAAAACGTCGATTTTGATACGGTTCGTTATGCAGATTTGACCTATAAATACAATGACGATCTGTCGTTTACGGGAGGCATTACCAAAGTGCCATTTGGGCTGCTGCCGTTTGCTTCCAACAACTTTTGGTTTGGTGTGAACTACTATATCGGCCTGGAAGATGATTACGATGCCGGATTTACCACCAATTATCAGACGGGTAACTGGGATTTTCATGCTGGCTACTTCCTTAACGATGAATACAACGATGCTACCGAAACGGGCCGCTATAGCTTTGACTTATATGCAGATCCTGCTGGCGAAGATGGTGGGTACCGTAACCAGGAAGATGGGCAATTTAATTTACGCGCCAACTACACCGGAAAATGGATTGAAGGAGCGACCACCGATGTCGGTGCGTCCTTCCAGCACGGTAATATACTAAACCTTGATACGATGGATGAAGGCGATATGACGGCCTATGCGGTGCATTTACGTCATATTCAGGGCGACTTCAAAGTAGAGCTCCAATATACCGATTTCGACTATGACCTGGCTGCCCCGGAAGGAGAGTTAACCGATAGAGTGCAGTTGTCTTCATTTAATGCGCCGTTTTTCATGGCTTCTGAAGGACAGAGTTACGTAGCCAACCTGGTATATTCTATCCCTTACCAGTTTGAAGCAGTATCAGATATAAGCTGTTATAGTGAATACAGTAAAGTAACGTCAGACCTGGAAGCTGGCAAAGACTCGTCATTGTGGACCAATGGCTGTAGTTTTGGCTGGGACAAGCTATTTGTGTATGTCGATAGCATTCAGGGTGAAAACATGTGGTTTGCCGGCGGCCCGGGCGTGGGGCTTGATTTGGGCGGCCTGCAGGATACCACCCATCGGTTAAATATTAGTCTGGGTATTTACTTTTAAAGGGACAGAACTATGAAAAAAACAGCACTTATCCTTTTCGCTTTATTACTGCTACCAACACAAAGCTGGGCCCATGCCTGGTTAAAGCTTAAAATAGCCACCTCTGAATATCCTCCTTTTACCTCCAGTAAAATGGAACATGATGGCTATATTAACCATATTACTAAAGAAGCATTCCTGGAAAGCGGTGTGGTAGTTGAGTTCACCTCAATGCCGTGGGAAGACGCCCTTGAAGCAACCCAGAACGGGGAATACGATGCTGTATCGTATGGTAATTTTGTTCGCGCCAGAGAAGACGAATTTTTTCACAGTAAACCCATTACGGCAGAAAATCTGATATTTTTTACCCGTACTGACAGTGAAATCGATTCCTGGAAAAACCTCAGTGACCTGGCGCAGTATAAAATGGGTATCACCGAGGGCTATCTTTATACTGATGAGCTCAACCGGTTTATTAAAGACAACAGCAACACGGTTGAGGCCAAAACAGACAAAGAAAACTTTGAGGCTTTATTGGATGGAAAAATTGATATTTTTCCCACCGACGATTTGTCTGGCTGGTATTTACTGCAACGCGATTTTAACGACAGCCAGCGCAAGCAAATTACCCAGCTAAGACCGTTTATTTCATCGGTTACCACGCACCTGTTAGTTCCCAAAGGAAGTGAGAATGGTAAGCTAGTACTCGCGCTGTTTAACCGCGGCATTGAGCAGCTGACCCTGGATGGCAAAATGAAACGCTTTAAGCGTTTGCTCAAAGAAGGTTACTATCAAACACCTAACAAGCCGGTTAACTACGACAGACGATAGTTAGTCGGCAGGTAATAGCCAGTGATAGATGGGCCCTTCTTGGTCCGGCTTAAGCAATAAGCTGGGGTAGGCGGGGCCCGCTGCGGTTTAAGGGGGCCATGACCAACTATCCTGGGCATTGACTATTGGTCACCTCAGGTGTTTTGTGCCAACCACTGGTCAAGCTTATTCCCAAACGCCTGCTTTTCGGTGGAGGAAAGGGCCGCAGGTCCGCCGGTTTGGATGCCACTACTGCGTAAGGTATCCATAAAGTCGCGAACATTCAGTCTGGACTTGATATTTTCTTTGGTAAATAGCTCGCCGCGTGGGCTCAAGGCTAAGCAACCCTTAGAAATAACTTCATCTGCCAGCGGAATATCTGACGTAATCACTAAATCACCCGCCGTGCACCGCTTTACAATTTCATCATCTGCCACGTCAAAGCCTTGGGTTACCTGGACAAAGGTAATGAGTTTTGAGGGTGGGGTTTTAATATAGTGGTTAGCAACCAGCGTTACCGGTAACTTGGTACGTTGAGCGGCGCGAAACAATATTTCTTTAATCGCACCCGGACAGGCATCTGCATCGACCCAAATTTGCACTTCAACTCTCTTTTCTTTAACAACAATCAATACTATTAGCTTACACCAACATACGCTTCGGCACAGCAGAATTACGGTAACTGAAAAGTCAGGCTTGTCCCTATGAAGGCGCGTTAACGCCAGACACCTTACGTGAGGGTGGGCACAGCAGGGAGATCAATAACCAAGGTGCGAGGTACATTACAATGCCGTAGAGGCCGGCAAATACGGAATAGGCAGGGGTATGTAAAAAGCTCAATGCGATCACCATAGCAAGGGCGGCATTTTGTACACCTATTTCAATACACAGGGTCCGGGTTACCGGACTATCTGCCCTACATGCAGCGCCACTTAACCAGCCAAGCGCGGAAGTGGCAAAGCTTAACAACAACGCACTGCAAAGCAGCAGTATGCCCGT
Source organism: Alteromonas indica (assembly GCA_003056425.1). Taxonomy (GTDB): domain Bacteria; phylum Pseudomonadota; class Gammaproteobacteria; order Enterobacterales; family Alteromonadaceae; genus Alteromonas; species Alteromonas indica. The sequence goes on along the minus strand of PYVY01000003.1, from coordinate 22,190 downwards.
TTGCATTAATAAGTCCCATTCCTTTACAACCATTCCCACTACTAACACACATAAAAATAATAGTGAAAAACGCTGAAAATTAGGCTCAAGTTTCTGCGCCGGTTTCGGCAAAAACGCATTGAACAGCATACCCAAACCTACGGGAACCAAGGCAATTATAAGTATACCCAGCGTGATATGGGCAACATTTACCACCGGCGCAGTGGTATGGCCAAAGCCCTCGATAGCAAGATGCAAAATAACCGGCGTTGTCAAAATACAGCCAATTGTAGACAGTGCCGTCAGGGAAACGGATAACGCTAAATCAGCCCGAAGTAACTGACTCATCACATTAGACATAGTGCCTCCCGGACAGGCAGCTAACAACAGCATTCCAATCGCGATAGGTTCAGGCAATTGTAATATCCAGGCAAGGAGAAAAGCTAAAGCGGGCATAAGCAACAATTGGCCCAGCAGCCCGATAAACACCATGGCGGGGCGTTTACCCAGGCGTTTAAAATCCGCCAGGGTTAGGGACAGGCCAATACCAAACATAATGAAAGCAAGCGCTAAGGGAAGTAACCAGGCGGTGATAAAACTCTGTGCCATCAGTACACCATATGGTTAGTTTAAAAAGCTGTCATCGGTTGCCAGCAACTTTTGGTACATTGGCTGAAAATTCCCCCAGGTGACTAAATCTGAACCGTTCATCGCGCGGGTTTTCTGCGCCGTGGGGTCATCTATCAGCTTAACTTGTCCGGCGGCCTGCGCCAGCAGCTGACTGTGACAGCAACTATCAAGCATCACAAAATTCGCCGCAGCAGCATCCACACTACTGCCTACAGTCAATAAACCGTGATTTTGTAATATCAGCGCACAATGGGTGTCCAGAGCTTCGGCAATCATGTCGCCCTCCCGGGTATCGGCTACCACGCCATCAAAATGTGAAAATAGCGCGTGGTTTTGATAGAACATGCATGCATCTTGAGAAATCGGTAAAAGCCGTTGCCCCAATGCTGCAAATGCGCGGCCATAGGTAGTGTGGGCATGCGCCACCGCATTCACATCGGGGCGCGCCATATGAATGCGTGAATGAATGGCAAACGCGGCATTATTGATGGCAGCCTGACCCTCTACAATATCCCCCTGGTGCGACACCCTGACCAAATCAGACACCGTTATCAAGCCAAAATGAATACCCACTGGATTGACCCAAAACGTGTCGGGGTCAATACAATCGCGTAGCGTGATATGGCCCGCCAGGCCTTCATCAAAACCATATTGTGAAAATAGCCTGAAGGCTGCTGCTAATCTTTGCTTTTCGTAAGTTTGTCGGTCTTTGTCACAACCAAACTCAGGAATGTTAAACAGCGTAAAGCGTTGCGCGCCGATAGTGAGTTTTTCAGCCATCGCGGCACGGGATGAGGAGGTTGCGGTCATTAATAGTCTCCGTTAAATACTGCTATACAGAGTACCGACATACATGATAAATAAAAGTGATAAATGTTAATGAATTGTGATAAATGGTATGCATAGTAGAGTGGATTTGAATTTTTTTGTGGTGTTACAGGCCATCTATACTGAGGGTACGATTACCGCAGCAGCCCACCGTTTGTGTTTGACTCAACCCGCCGTTAGCCACGCCTTAGGAAGGTTACGCGGTATCTTGCAAGACCCGTTATTTGAACGCCATGGTAGAAAGATGGTACCCACCACACGTTGTCATTTAATAATCCCCCAGGTTAACAGTGCGCTAAAACAGCTGCACAGTAGTGTGGCTGAACCTATTCCAATTAACCTGGAGCAGGTTACCCGGACCATTAATGTTGGCCTGCGCGATATCACCGAGGTAGTTCTGCTGCCGGCATTACAGCAAAAAGTGTCGGCATACGCGCCGGGGTTAAGCATTCACAGTAGCCATTCACCGCTATCCAGCTTATCGCATAGCCTTGAACAGGGGGAAGTTGCTATCGCGGTAGATGCGATGGTGCCAGCAGGTAAAGACATTTTGCACAAGCGGGTGAGACGTGAGAATTTTGTCGTATTGTGCCGTCCCCAGCACCCGGCGCGCCGGGGGATGTCGCAAGACGCTTACACCAGTGCGCAGCACGTATTAGTATCAATGAAACATTCTGAAGTGAATCATGTTGATATGGCATTGGCGCAGACCGGGTTAAGGCGGCATATCAGTCTGACATGTGAATATTATATGGCAGCTGCCCAACTGGCTGCCAGCAACGATCTTATCCTGACACTACCGGCGGTGTATGCCAGGGAAATTGTCCGTAGTGTTAAAGTGGAGGTCGTGCCATTGCCGGTAAAGATCCCGCCGTTACCGGTACATATGTATTGGCACCGGGCTACTGACAATGATCCGGTGCTTACCCAGGTGCGCCAGTGGATTGCCGACATAGTTACCCAGCCATTTTAGCTAATCGGGCTGACCCACCAGAGGCAAACTATTTAACGGCGGCCAGGGCCCGGCAGGTATAACTATTAAGCACAGAGTTAAGTTTGTGATGGCCAGGGCTCCAGCCCTCCAGAAAACGCTGAAAATCGGCACAAGCAACGGCATAAAGACCTCGCCACTCTTGTTCAACAGCATGTACTTCGATACGACTTCGCCAGTACCGCCGCAGTGCGGCAAAGTAATAGTCCAGACAGTGTTCGGTGAAATATAGCTGATCATCAGTGTTTAATGCGCTACCAATAAAATACGCAACATCCTGTACCCCGATACCTTTTCCCACATACTGAAAGTCTACCGCCGCCGCTTTGCTGGCGGCCGGGTCGAAGCAGAAGTTGTCGACTTTAGCGTCGCCATGAACCAGCGTAGTAAAGCGAGCTTCGTCAAGTTGCCGGCTGATCGCTGGGGCGTGTTGTTTAAGCAGGCCGGTCGCCATGGTTTGCCATTCGCGTTGGCGAGTAGACAAATGCCAATAGGTGCCTGCCGCCCATAAACCGTGGCCGTTGGTTTGCATAAAGTCGGCATGAAAACAGGCCAGCCACTCAAGTACCGGTTTGGCTTGTTCGATTGTCAGTTTGCTATGGCGCTGGGAAAAGCCAGCCACATTGAGATCGCTCATGATTGTCAGCGCATGGTCGCCATGTCGCTCGCAAGCAATCAGTTGTGGGGTAAAGGCCCTACTGCAGTTAGCGTAGTGTTGATAAAAATACTGTTCAATTTGGTATGACTTACATTTACGTTGATGGCTATGGGCATCATTCCAGCCTTTAGGATGGGCAGAGGCTGGCTGTGCCTGCACAGCTTTTGCCACCAGGTATTGATTAGTGTTGGGAGAGAAAAACCTGCAGCACTGGCCATAGCCGCTCCACAGGGTCTGTAATAGGGTAAAGTCAGTAATCCCTGCATCATCAATTACGCGGCTGATCCACTGACTTACAGAAGGGTGTATAGGTTGGTTCATAGATAAAAAAACCGGGCCAAAGGCCCGGTCTGTTGTCAGCTGAGGTTATGCAGCATCACTGCTGTCAGGTTTGGTCATCGGCGCAGAGGCTTTAGACTTACTCGATGATATCGCCGCTGTACGGCCAGACACGTCCCACGATGGGCGAGCCTCGTCCTGACGGGCTGTTACCTGTACCGCACCAAATTGCGCATCAACCTGTTTCGGCGAAGCCATTGGATGTGAGGCAGTAAATTTACCGCGGCTACTGGCTCCTGGTGTCGACGCCGACGGCTTGCTTACCGATACGTTTTGCTGGGCAGCCTGTTTAGCTTCGGTGTCGCTACTTTGCTCACTTGGCGCTGGTTGCTGTTGGGGCGTGCTTGGCGTAGATACCGCACTGGCAGATGCCACCGGTGCCTGTGGCTTAGCTGAAGCATGTTCAGACGCTTGCGCAACCGGGGCGGACTCGCTATTTTCACTAACCGACTGCGCTGATGGGGCCTGTTGCGGCTGCTCTACAGCGGCGTGTGAGGCCTCATCCTGCTCATCAGGTTGTACTGCGCGTGCTTCGGCCGATGCATTCTCACCACGTGCAGCCGGCGTCTCGTCTGCTGGAGTGGCCTGTGCCTTGTCCGCTGGAGTGGCGTTGGTCACATCGTTTGCAGTGGGGGCTGGCTGCTGCTCGGTTGAATCAAGATTAATTTCAACTTGTTCAGGCGTTGCCTGACGAGCCGGTTGTTCCGTTACAACCTGCTGGTCATCGGCAGTATTTACCTTCGCGCTGGCGCTGGTATCGTCTGCCACATTGGCTTTTTGCTCAGCGTTCACCCGCATACCGTCAGCCCGGTATTTTTCCCGCGGCTTCTGGGCGAAGTTGGTGGTGGCTTGCTGTTTAGGCAAATCAAGTTCCAGCTCGTCCTGTTGCGAACCGCGGTTACTGCTTTCCAATTGTTGTGCAGCTACTTCATCAGGGGCTTCCACAGGTTGCGCTATGGTGGCGTCTTTCTGTGGCGTGTCACTGCTGCTTTGCGCTGCATGCGAGGTAACATCAGAATGCTCGCGGTTTGGTTGTTCAGCACGTTCAGTGGGAGTAGGGCGCGGCTGCTGTGCCACAATGTCAGCCTGGTTGTCATTGTTGGTACTATCAGCCTGGTTATGCTCTGCTACACCATCTTCGCTATGTTCTTCGTGTCCATGCTGCTCTTTCTTACGACGCTGGCCAGCGGCGCGAACATGGCGTGGAGAACGTCGGCTGCGGCCACGATTACCATTGGCATCACGCTTAGCGTCATCGCCATTAACCTCATTTGATTCTACAGCAGTATTATCTTCGGTAGGTTTGGGCTGATGACTATCCGCTTTGGCCATTACCTCACTGGTATTGCCTGAGGGGGCGTCTTGCGCCGGAGCAGAGGCTTCTGTAGTAGAATGGATTTGCTCGTTACCTATGCGTACGCTCTTGCGCATATCACGACGTTTACGACGTTCTGCCAGCTGCTTTTTCTTCGGCGGCTGAGTGTTATTGTCTTGTGAGTCGCGGTTATCTTTGGCGTCCCGGTTATCCCGGTTATCCTTGACGTCGCGATTGTCGTCCGCTGATTTGTTTACCTCCGGAGCCGGCGTGGCCTCGGTTTTATTGTCTGGCTTGTCATCACGTTGTGGTTTACGCGGCTTGCGGTTAGACGAGGTATTCTTATTACGACGCTCAGTCGGCCCTTTAGCCTGCTGCTGAGCATCATCACGCTCTGCATTTTCCGGGTTGCGCGGGCGACGCGTTTTATTGCGCGGCTTGCGATTACGGTTATCCTGACTACGTGAGCGTTGACGGTTTGACTGTTCCTGCACAGCAGGCTCAGGAGTCGCTTTAGGTTGTTCACTTTCGCTGCTACCCAACAGGCCTTTTAACCATTTGGACAGTTGGCCTAGCAAGGAGGTCGAGGGTTCAGCTGCTTTTGGCTGCGCAGCCGGTTTAGGCGGTACCACTGGGGCCGCATCTGGGGCCACCATACCTTTGATGGCTGGCTCTTCACGCTTAACCACTGTTGCGGCAGGTTTGTCGGCATCGGTAGTGGGGGTTTCTAACAACGATACATCGTAGCTGGCATCGCTAACAACCTCTTCAGGACGACGCCGGGTAACTTCATAATGTGGCGTTTCAAGATTCGGGTTAGGTATAATCAGCAACTTCACATCATGTCGTTGCTCCAACACATTTACCGATTGACGTTTTTCATTGAGCAGATAAGTTGCGACCGGCACCGGTAACTGGGCTTCAATCTGGCCAGTGTTATCCTTAATGCTTTCTTCTTCCATAATACGCAAAATGGACAGCGCCAACGACTCTGTACCGCGAATTGTACCATGGCCTGAACAGCGCGGGCATACATGGTGGCTTGATTCGCCCAGAGACGGACGTAGACGCTGACGCGACATTTCCAGCAAACCAAACCGGGAAATGCGACCCAGTTGAACCCGGGCACGGTCGGAGCGTACGGCCTCTTTCAAGCGGTTTTCAACTTCACGTTGATGGCGCACAGGGGTCATATCAATAAAATCGATAACCACCAGACCACCTAAATCACGTAAGCGTAATTGGCGGGCAATTTCATCGGCGGCTTCTAAATTAGTATTAAAGGCCGTCTCTTCAATATCGCCACCCTTGGTCGCCCGGGCCGAGTTGATATCAATCGAGGTCAGTGCTTCGGTAGGGTCAATCACTATCGAACCGCCAGAAGGCAAGCGTACTTCGCGCTGGAAGGCTGATTCAATCTGACTTTCTATCTGGTAATGACTAAACAGCGGAACATCGCCATCGTATTTCTTAACACGATTAGCAAAATCAGGACGAACTAATTGAATATGTTGTAATGCCTGTTCGTATATCGCGCTTTTATCTACCAGGATTTCACCAATATCACGCCGTAAATAGTCCCGGATTGCCCGAACAATAACATTACTCTCCTGGTGAATCAGGAACGGAGCAGAGCGCTTATCAGCTTCTTCGCGCACGGCTTCCCAGTGTTTAAGTAATACCCGTAAGTCCCATTCCAGCTCTTCGTAGGACTTGCCCACGCCAGCGGTACGCACAATTAAGCCCATGCCATCAGGCAGCTCAAGTTTACTCAACGCCTGTTTTAATTCGGTGCGCTCATCGCCTTCGATACGACGGCTTATACCGCCAGCGCGTGGATTATTTGGCATCAGCACCAGATAGCTGCCGGCTAACGATAAAAATGTGGTCAGCGCCGCGCCTTTTTGTCCGCGTTCTTCTTTGTCTATCTGAACAATAACTTCCTGGCCTTCGCGAATAACATCTTTGATGTTAGGACGACCTTCGAATTTATAACCTTTGGGGAAATAAGTGCGAGCAATTTCTTTTAGGGGAAGGAAACCGTGACGATCAGCACCGTAGTCAACAAATGCCGCTTCAAGGCTTGGCTCGACGCGGGTTATTTTGCCTTTGTAGATGTTTGCTTTTTTCTGTTCGTGCCCGGGGCTTTCTATATCTAAATCATATAAGCGCTGTCCATCGACTAGCGCTACGCGCAACTCTTCTTGCTGAGTTGCATTAATTAACATTCTTTTCATTGTATCTAACTCTGTTTTGTACAGCCGTTTAGACACAAAATTAAACTGACATGTGCAAACCCTCACCACCACGCCTCACGGCACTGTATGGAGTTTGTTGTACTGTCGTATTACCCAGTGGTGCTAATAGCCTGTGCTACGTATTGCAGGCGTTTGTTATCAATTAGCGGGTGTCGGGAACGACGGCCCTTTTCATATTTTCAATTTTAGCATCGCTTCACAGTGGTTGGTTAACCTGCCAGCTGAAGCAATTGTCATTTCAATTCTGTATAACTAAACGGCGAACTTTGTGTTTTTCGTGCTGCAATATTCAAATGAGAGAAGGTTTTAGTACTACCTTCTAAATTAGCTCATATCAGGCAATGGATAATTTTATGCCGAATCATTGCAACCGGTTCGTTGACTTTTCAGTTCTTGCCGTCTTAACGTCGCGATTATGTTGGCGCGTTAAAACCTCTTGATTATCGCACCAATTCTTGAAAATAGGCAAGCAAAGTTCAAAGCGCCGGCTCAGGTTTTTCTTATATTAGCGCGGGGCGCTCATTATTGCATCGCTAACGAGTGTTTTTTCAACGACTAACCTATTGTTAGTGCACAGTTAAAACCGCCAACAACAAACTTTCGTAGGTCTGCTGCGACATTTGTTTTATAATTGCAGGATGAATAAAGATTCCTCCCCAAAAGTACAGTTTGTCACGATTGATGCTGACCTTGCCGGTCAGCGCGTTGACAACTTTTTACGCACTCAGTTAAAGGGTGTGCCGAAAAGCATGATTTACCGTATTTTGCGTAAAGGCGAAGTGCGGGTGAATAAAGGCCGTGTGAAACCAGAATATAAACTCCAGGCAGACGATGTAGTAAGAGTGCCACCGGTGCGGGTTACTGAGGCCTCGGATACGCCAAACCCGAAGCTGGATAAAGTCGCTGATTTAACCAACCATATAGTGTATGAAGATGACCGGGTAATGGTGATCAACAAGCCGTCTGGTATCGCCGTACATGGTGGCAGTGGGTTAAGTTTTGGCTTGATAGAAGGGTTACGGGCGTTGCGCCCTGATGCCAGTTTCATGGAGCTGGTACATCGCCTGGACCGCGATACTTCCGGATGCATTTTAATTGCTAAAAAACGCTCTGCTTTGCGTCATATGCATGAACAATTGCGCAATGGCCAAATGGATAAGCGCTATCAGGCGTTGGTTGGTGGGACGTGGCCGGAAAATCGATTCAAGGTTAAAGCGCCGCTGCGCAAAAATGTTTTGCAGTCTGGTGAGCGTCTGGTCAGTGTCAGTGAAGATGGCAAGCCGTCAGAAACTCGCTACCGGGTACTGGAAAATTTTGCACAGGCAACACTGGTAGAGGCGTCACCTATTACCGGGCGGACCCATCAAATTCGGGTTCACTGCCTGCATGCCGGGCATCCTATTGCCGGCGATACTAAATACGGTGATGAGCAATTCGATGCTAAGGTAAAGGCGTTAGGGTTAAACCGGTTGTTTTTGCATGCGGCCAGTATCCGCTTTATCCATCCGTTATCTGGTGAGCCCGTAACGTTTAGTGCGCCATTGGATAAACAGTTAATGCGTACCCTGGAACAACTTCGATGAAAGCCTATCAGTTGGTTATTTTCGACTGGGACGGCACGTTAATGGACTCGATAGCCAAAATTATCCGCTGTATGCAGCTTACTGCGTTACGGTGTGGGCAACCTGTGCCCAGCGACGCCCAGGTGGGCGATATTATAGGTATTAGTTTGCGTCCGGCTATCGCGCGATTATTTAATTTACGCTGTGATGAAACGGTCACTGAACTGGTGGCGACCTATAAAACTATTTTTGTCGAGCAGGACGCGGAACCTTGTCCTTTATTTGCTGGCGCCCCAGCGTTGCTAGATGCACTCACTGCCAATGGTCGGCAGTTGGCGGTTGCCACTGGGAAGGCCCGCAGGGGGCTAGACAGGGCATGGCGAAACACTAACACCGGGGGCTATTTTATCGCCTCGCGCACTGCTTGTGAGGCGCAATCAAAACCCTCCAGCGATATGTTAGAGCAACTTTTAGCTGAAACCGGCGTACAGGTTAACGATGCGGTGATGATTGGCGATACCACCTATGATATGCAGATGGCTGAACAGCTTGGGATGGATCGTATCGGGGTTACCTACGGCGTGCATGATGCTATCCGTCTTGAACAGCATCGCCCGGTAGCATTAGTTAATTCAATTGAACAGCTACAGCATTATTTACTGGCCTGAAGCCTGACTGTTAACAGGCTTGCTGGTCGCTAACGCCAGTAAGTCTATATTGACTTTGGCTAACAGGTCTCGCAGCAACATAACGGGCAAGCCTATCAGGCTATTGGGGTCGCGCCCCTCAATTCGCTCAAATAAAAGTGCCCCTACACCTTCGCACTTAAAACTCCCCGCGCAGTCCAGAGGTTGTTCATGCTCAACATAAGCTTGGATAGCCGCCTGGCTTAGCGGCTTAAAATGGACAACTGTGGTGTCGGTGGCATTAATCGGCCCATGCTGGGGACTATACACACATAGCGCCGTATAAAATGTGACCTGATTGCCGGCGCAAGCAGTAAGTTGTTCCACCGCCTTATCGCAGGTGTAGGGCTTGCCCAGCAGGCGGGGCTCTTCTGCTTTATTATATAATACGGCTACCTGATCAGAACCAATAGTAATAGCGTGGGGATGCAAGCTGCCTATTTTACTGGCTTTAGCACAAGCCAACCGCGCCGCGACGGCCCAGGGTTCATCACCAGGTAACGGCGTTTCATCAATGTCCGGGGCAATCGCCTGTGCCTGGATGCCCAGCCCTGCTAACAAAGCCTGGCGGTAACGTGATGAAGAAGCGAGTATAATTGCTGTCATAGTAAGTTGTTAGCTGTTAGCCAATAAGGCCACTAGTGTAAACGGGCAGTATAGCTTGTAAAGTAAAATGGACTGGCGTTTTATCCAGGAGGATAGCGCAATATTTTGTGCGCGAAATGCTGATAAACCTTTGACACAGCGACAATGAGCCTATAATATGCGCGCCCTATGCAGAAAGTGAAATTACCCCACTCGGTTGACCCGGTTAAAAGCGCTGTCAAACGCTCTGATTATCAGGGTGTTATTGCCAGTAAAGATATGCCACGTTTACAGGGTGCAGTAGTTAGTTGCGCCGAATGGGTGGACGCCGAAGTACAGTTTCAAAAAGACGCGCAGGGTCTGACTGTATTCGATGGCCATCTGAAGACGCAAGTATCACTTATCTGTCAGCGGTGTAATGGCGAATTTGATTATTCGCTTGATGTTGATTTTTGTTTCAGCCCGGTGCAGGGGCAGGACGAGGTCGACACATTACCCGAAGCTTACGATCCGGTAGAGGTCGACGACCACGGAACTGTCGATTTGTTTCAAGTACTTGAAGACGAATTGATTATCGCGCTACCTATTGTGCCCCTTCATGCAGAGAAGGCGTGTCCAATTGGGCAGGATGATATGACATTTGGAAAAATCGAACCGGAACAAGAGCGCACAAACCCTTTCGCGGTTTTGAAAGAACTTAAGCGAGACCAGGAGTAAGTTATGGCCGTACAAAAAAATCGTAAAACGCGTTCAAAGCGCGGTATGCGTCGTTCACACGATGCGTTGACATGCGAAACTTTGTCTGTCGACTCAACATCAGGTGAAACGCACCGTCGTCACCACGTAACCGCTGATGGTTACTACAAAGGCAATAAGGTTATCGAACGTTAATCACGTTTGATGACAATACTTTGTCTCAACTAACCTTAGCGTTAGATATCATGGGGGGCGATCATGGTCCCCCAGTTATCCTCTCTGCCGCTCTCAAGGCTATTCGCCTTCATCCCGACTTTAATTTTATTCTCTGCGGCGACCGCAGGGTAATAGGTCCTGAAATAAATCAGCTCAGCGAAGCACAACGCTCACGAGTTATCGTGCGCCACTGTGAAGAAATCGTGACTATGTCCGATGCCCCCGCGCATGCTTTACGGCATAAAAAAGATTCCTCTATGCGACGAGCAATTGAAGCGGTGCAAACCAAAGAAGCTGATGCCTGTGTTAGTGCCGGTAATACCGGTGCTTTATTATCATTAGCGTACTATCTGTTAAAAACCTTGCAAGGCGTAGACCGCCCGGCACTGGTATCCTTTATGCCTACCGCTGGCCATCATAAAGTATTGCTACTAGACCTGGGGGCAAATGTAAATTGTACCTGCGAAGCCTTATTTCAGTATGCGGTAATGGGCTCGGTATTAGCCGAGCTGATGATGGGCAAAACCAAGCCTCGGGTGGCCTTACTAAATGTGGGCGAAGAAGATATCAAGGGCAATACCCTGGTCAAGCTGGCCGACGAACACTTACGTTCAGTCCCTGCGCTCAATTATATTGGCTATGTAGAAGGTGATGATATATTTACCGACCATGCTGATGTAGTGGTTACCGATGGGTTTACCGGCAATATTGCGCTCAAATCCAGTGAGGGGCTGGCTAAACTTGTGGCCAGTGAGGTTAAAAAGCAGTCAGCGAGCAATGTTTGGTCACGTATTCGAGCCCGGATTGCCTTACCCCTATTGAAATCTATCTATAATAGGGTGAACCCCGACCAGTATAATGGTGCCAGTCTGATAGGATTGCGCGGCATTGTAGTAAAGAGTCACGGGAACGCTTCGGCCGACGCATTTTATTATGCAATTTTTCAGGCCATGCAGGAAGCGCGTTTACGTGTTCCAGAAAAAATAAAACATAAAATAGAAACGGTTTTGTTGGAGCAACTTTGAGTAACTATTCACGAATTATCGGGACCGGCAGTTATTATCCCAGCGAAGTGCGGTCCAACGCAGATTTGGAAAGCATGGTAGATACCACCGATGAGTGGATCACGGACCGTACCGGCATTAAAGAGCGGCGTTTAATCGGCGCGGATGAAACCGCGGCCACGATGGGGGCTGAAGCAAGTTTACAAGCCTTGGATGCCGCAGGTTTACATGCCAGCGATATTGATATGATTGTTTGTGCGACCACCAGTGGCCGTTACGCTTTACCCAGTACCGCCTGCGAAATTCAGCAAATTTTAGGGGTAGATAATATCCCCGCCTTTGATGTTGCGGCCGCCTGTGCTGGTTGGTGCTATGCACTAAGTGTAGCAGACCAGTATGTAAAATCAGGTATGGCTAAGCGCATTCTGGTGGTGGGCACCGACTGCCTGAGCCGGTTAATTGATCCGGCTGACCGAACCATGGTGATATTATTTGGTGATGCAGCAGGGGCTGCCATCATAGAAGCCAGTGAGGAGCCGGGGATATTATCTACCCATATCCAGGCCGCCGGGTCTTATAAAGATCTGCTTTACGTGGGCAACCCTACCCGGGGCGATGAAGCATCGGTGCATGCGAACTGGGGGGTGATGAAAGGCAACGAAGTATTTCGCGTCGCGGTCACTAAATTATCCGAGCTAGTGGAACAGACCCTGGCTGCCAATAACATGGATAAATCTGAGCTTGACTGGCTGGTACCTCATCAGGCTAATTTCCGCATTATCAAAGCGACCGCGAAAAAGCTGAATATGCCGTTGGACCGGGTAGTTTTAACATTAGAAAATTATGGTAATACGTCGGCGGCAACGGTTCCGACCGCGCTGGATACTGCAATACGCGATGGCCGCATTCAGCGGGGCCAGAACCTGTTGCTAGAGGCATTCGGTGGCGGCTTCGCATGGGCCTCTGCATTGGTACGCTACTAATCCTAGCGACCTGTCGACGATATAGATAACAATAAGGATCGACTATGACTCGTACAGCCTTTGTATTTCCCGGTCAGGGCTCGCAGACCACTGGTATGCTGAGCGAACTGGCTGAGGCATACCCGCAGGTAGAAGAAACCTTCGGCGAGGCCTCAAGGGTATTAGGTTATGACCTGTGGGCGCTGGTTCAGGACGACAGCGATGGCAAACTAAACGAAACGCATATAACACAACCGGCGTTACTTACCGCCAGTGTTGCGATATACCGTGTACTGGAAAGTAAAGGCATTGCCGCTGATTTTATGGCAGGGCATAGCCTGGGTGAATATTCTGCACTGGTGTGCGCAGGGGCGCTGGACTTTAGCCACGCTGTTAAGCTGGTTGAGTCACGTGGTCAGTTTATGCAACAAGCAGTGCCAGCCGGCGCTGGTGCTATGTTCGCTATCATTGGTTTAGACGATGATAAAATAGCCGAAATTTGTCAGCAAACGGCTATTGCTACCGGCGAAGTTGTGGCCCCGGTGAACTTTAATTCGCCCGGTCAGGTTGTTATTGCTGGTGAAAAAGAAGCAACGGGACAGGCCGCGCAAGCGTGTAAAGAAGCGGGCGCCAAACGGGCGCTACCTTTACCGGTAAGCGTACCGTCCCATTGTGAATTAATGCGACCGGCCGCAGATCAGCTTGAAGAAGCGTTGGATGCCCTTACATTGGTACCACCTACCACTGCGGTCGTGAACAATGTTGATGTGAAAATTGAGCAGGACACTGCGAAAATTTGTGATGCATTGGTACGCCAGTTGTACTGCCCGGTGCAATGGACGGCCAGTATTGAATATTTGGCCGGTCAAGGCGTAGAGCGAATTATCGAAGTTGGACCGGGTAAAGTATTAACCGGCCTGATTAAACGCATTGATAAAAATATTGAAGCATTTGCAGTGAACACGCCAGCGTCGCTGGATGCACTGTAAAGACAACATAAGGGTTATATATGTCTGAACTTAACGCTAAGGTTGCGTTAGTGACCGGCGCGAGCCGGGGCATTGGCAAAGCGATTGCCGAGCAATTGGCTAGCCAGGGCGCAACGGTTTATGGCACCGCCACCAGTCAGGCAGGTGCCGACGCTATAAGTGAATATCTCCAAGCCAGTGGCGGCAAAGGGTTATGTTTAAACGTGACCGACAAAGACGCTATTGATGCGGTGCTCAGTCAAATTAAAGAACAGAGCGGTGGTGTGGATATTTTGGTCAATAATGCCGGTATCACCCGCGATAATCTGCTAATGAGAATGAAAGATGACGAATGGCAGGATATAATAGATACTAACCTGACGGCGATTTTCAACTTGTCGAAAGCCGTTTTACGGGGCATGATGAAGAAAAAGCACGGACGCATTGTTAATGTGGGCTCTGTGGTTGGCTGCTCTGGTAATGCAGGACAGGCTAATTATGCAGCAGCTAAAGCAGGCGTAATCGGGTTTAGTAAGTCATTGGCACGGGAAGTAGCATCCCGGGGCATTACAGTAAATGTAGTGGCACCAGGCTTTATTGACACCGATATGACCAAATCGTTAACAGATGATCAGCGGGAAGCTATCTTCAAAGACATTCCCGCCAATCGTTTGGGCCGTCCGCAGGAAATTGCCAGTACAGTGGCCTTCCTGACCAGTGATGGCGCTGCTTACATCACCGGTGAAACCATTCATGTAAATGGTGGTATGTATATGAGCTAAAAGCGTTATAATACGCTTTTGGATCCTCACCAGGTGGTGTTAAACTACCTTGTATGTTAAAAAATTGTTTAATAGACTTTGGTTCGTTGCTGGTTAGACCAGGAAATTTGTTAGTACTGGTGCTTGCAAGCGTAGGTCTTGCAAAATAAACTAGCGGCACTTTTTATATCTAGTTACGTTAAGGGAAACCTAGAATTATGAGTAACATCGAAGAACGCGTTAAAAAGATCATCATCGAACAGCTTGGCGTGAAAGAAGAAGAAGTAAAACCGGAAGCCTCTTTCGTTGACGACCTGGGCGCGGATTCACTTGACACTGTAGAGCTGGTTATGGCTCTGGAAGAAGAATTCGACACTGAAATTCCAGATGAAGAAGCAGAGAAAATCACTACAGTTCAATCTGCTGTTGACTACATCAACGCGAACAAAGACGCGTAAGCATCTGACTTAATAAAACGGCTCCTCTTGAGCCGTTTTCTGTTTTTCCTACCTTAGTTCCAATGCGAGGGCTTTTTGTGACAAAACGTCGCGTAGTGGTTACTGGTCTTGGCATGTTATCTCCTTTGGCGCAATCGGTTGATGAAACCTGGCGTCGAGTGCTATCTGGCGAAAGCGGGATAGGCGAGATTACACTTTTTGACTGCAGTAACTATTCGACTCGTTTTGCCGGTCAGGTTGATAATTTTGACCCGCAAGAGTACATCGATAAAAAAGAAGCAAAGAAGATGGACCGGTTTATTCAGCTAGGTATTGCGGCTGGTAAACAGGCCTTGGCGGATTCTGGTTTGAATATTAGCGCAGCCAACGCCCACCGGGTTGGTGTTGCGATAGGTTCAGGTATTGGCGGTCTGGAACAGATCGAACAGAATCACACCAAATTGCTCAATAGCGGGCCTAAACGGGTATCGCCGTTTTTTGTGCCATCCACGATTACTAATATGATCTCTGGTTTTCTTTCTATAATGGAAGGATTAAAGGGGCCAAACCTGAACGTGGTGACCGCCTGTACCACCGGAGTACATAACTTAGGTATAGCTGCACGGACTATCGCTTATGGCGATGCCGACGCAATGTTAGCCGGGGGCGCGGAAGCGTCTATTACGCCGTTGGGTATAGCCGGGTTCGCTTCGGCCAGAGCATTGTCCGCTCGCAATGATAACCCACAGGCTGCTAGCCGACCGTGGGATGCAGATCGGGACGGGTTTGTTATGGGCGAAGGGGCTGGCGTGGTCATGCTTGAAGAGTATGAAGCGGCTAAAGCGCGTGGTGCAACAATTTATGGCGAGCTGATTGGCTTTGGCATGAGTGGTGACGCATACCATATGACCTCACCGCCAGAAGATGGAGAGGGCGCAGCAGCGGCAATGGAGAATGCCATTAACGATGCGAAAATTGATAAAACCGACATTGGTTATATCAATGCTCACGGTACATCTACACCGGCCGGTGACAAAGCAGAAGTAGCGGCGGTTAAACGCGTGTTCGGCGATCATGCCTACAATGTAATGGTGAGCTCGACGAAGTCGATGACGGGCCATTTATTGGGAGCAGCAGGTTCGGTAGAAGCGATTTTTACCATTTTGGCGTTACGCGACAAAATGGCTCCGCCGACTATCAACCTGGACAATCCGGGCGAGGGTTGCGATTTAGATTTTGTCGCGCATAAAGCTAAAGCGTTCGATTCGCCCTATGCCCTATGTAATTCATTTGGGTTTGGTGGTACTAACGGATCGCTTATCTTTAAACGCCTTTAGGGGCGTAACGATAGCATTATAAAAAAGCAGCTCTGATGTGAGCTGCTTTTTTTATGCCCATACAACCGGCGTGCGCCTATGCCATATGGCGACCTGTTGGTATACTTGACCGCCTAACGTGCATCATGGAGGGTAACCGGGTGAGCGAATTCGCCATAAACGACAGAGTGGCTAACTACGGGGACGGGCTATTCACCACAATGGCAGTACGACAGGGCCGTATTGCGCTGTTTAGCCGACATGTAAAGCGTTTGTGTGACAATGCTGAGCGTCTGGCGATCCCCATCGACCGCACCACGCTCATTACGCAATTGCGACAAGCAGCCCTTCGGTGTGACACGGGGACACTGAAGTTATTAATTAGCGCCGGGGTTGGCGGACGCGGTTATGCCCGGACTCAAGACAGTGGGGCAGGCTTTCATTTTTCTTTTCATCAGCCGCCGTCACAGTATGCAGACTGGCGCCAGAACGGCATAAGCATCGGTGTGAGTGAGATCAGGTTGGGGCACCAACCTGTATTGGCTGGGCTTAAACACACTAATCGGCTTGAGCAGGTTCTTATTAAAAATACCATGCCCAGTAACGTTGATGATGTAGTGGTGTGCGATACTGAGCAATGCATAGTTGAAGCCAGCGCTGCCAACCTGTTTTGGCGGGTCGGGAAGACCTGGTATACCGCCGATTTAGCGCTAAGTGGCGTAGCCGGCGTAATGCGAGAATTTGTGCTTGAACAATTAGCGGCGCAGGGGCTTCGTTGTGAAGTAGGCCGGTATCATATAGCGGGGCTGACCAATGCTAACGCCATGTGTGTAACAAACGCGCTGATGCAGGTTGTACCGGTGCATACCTGGTGGTATTCCTCCCAACGTTATCCATTTAATATTGCGCCAGTGCAGCAGCTGGCCGATGTTTGTCAATCAGCATATCAGAGTGAATATGACGATAATTAAAACCAGCCTGGCAGGCTTATTCTTATTAGTTGTGATAGCAGTGTCAGGGGCGGTCTATTTCAAGCACCAGATAAGCAACCCACTCAACGTTTCCGAGCCGACCCTGTTGGTAATACCGAAAGGCACCACCGGCCATGGCGCCCTTAGCCTGCTGCAAAATAGTGGCTTCACCGACATCGATACGCTTAGCGGTAAACTATGGTTGAAATTTTTTGCCCATGGCGGCCATGTCAAAGCCGGTACTTACCAGCTAACCGGGCAAATGACCTTAACCGATGCATTTTGGATGTTTTCCCAAGGTGCTGAGTATCAGTTTTCGGTGAGTTTGATTGATGGGTTAACGCTGCAACAATGGGAAACGATACTGGCAAATCATCCGCACATTAATAATGATTTGTCTGCGCAGGTCACTGCCGACTTACTGGCGCAATGGCCCTGGCAACCAGAAGATGGCCTGGCCTCTTTGGAAGGGTTATTTTTGGCCGATACCTATCACTTCACCGCAAATACCCGGGCGTCTACGATATTGCGGCGCGCCATGCATTCGATGCAGGAATTTTTAGCGGCGCAATGGGAGGGCCGCACGGTGGGCCTGCCATTGGCGTCGCCTTATGAAGCGCTCATTTTAGCCTCAATTATCGAAAAGGAAACGGCGGTTGGCGCAGAACGCGCGCGCATTGCCGGAGTCTTTGTTAATCGGCTCGAGCAAAATATGCGTCTGCAAACCGATCCCACGGTTATTTACGGTATCGGCGCTACCTTTGATGGCAATATTACGCGACGTCATTTACGCGAAAAAACCGCTTATAATACTTATGTCATTCGTGGGCTTCCGCCCACCCCCATCGCCATGGCGGGGCGGCCTGCTATCAAAGCGGCGTTGAATCCAGCGCTGACCGACGAGTTGTATTTTGTGGCTAAAGGTGATGGCTCTCACCAATTTTCGCAAACGCTTGAAGAACATAATCAGGCAGTGCGAAAATATCAGCTTAATTAATAGGGTAATGTGGTAATGCGCGGTAAATTTATTGTGGTCGAGGGGCTGGAAGGCGCCGGTAAAAGTTCTGTGATTGAGCTTATAGTCAGCCTATTGCAGGGGGCGGGGCATACTTGTCAAACCACCCGGGAGCCAGGTGGCACCCCAATGGCTGAAGCAATACGCGAGTGTGTGAAGCAACCTTGGGAGGAGACCGTAGCGCAGGAGACTGAGCTAATGCTGATGTATGCCGCGCGGCGGCAGCTTATGGTAAACCGTATACTGCCGGCGTTAGACGCTGGCCAGTGGGTAGTAGGCGACCGTCACGAGCTGTCTTCTTTGGCTTACCAGGGGGGCGGACGACAAATAGACGCCGATACCATGCAAACCTTAAGCGAAATTACCCTGCAAGGGTTTCGTCCAGACCTTACGCTGTATCTCGATGTTGACCCTGCAACGGGTTTAGCACGGGCCCGGGGGAGGGGTGAGCTGGACCGGATAGAGCTATCCGGCCTCGACTTTTTTACCCGTACCCGCGAGCGTTATCTAGCACTCGCTGCCGCTGATGACAGTATTGTCACGGTAGACGCCATGCAGCCTATGGCACACGTTCACGAGTGCATTACTCACCATCTAATGGCGTTTATTGCATGTCCGTAGTACCTTGGTTTGCTACCCGCTATAGCCGTTTGCTTGCCCGCCTGCAAAGCCGTCGCTTGCATCATGGATTATTGCTTACCGGGCCGCCCGGTATAGGCAAGTATCAATTCGCCCGGTTACTGGCAAAATCAGCGTTGTGTAAAGCACTTACGCCGCAAGGGTATTGCTCGGCCTGTCAGTCGTGTTTATTGTTTGATGCAGGTAACCATCCCGACATGGCTGAACTGGTAAGCGATAAACAATTGGGAGTGGATGCCATCCGTGGGGGCATTGCCAAGCTCCATGCTACCGCTCAGCTTAATGGCAATAAGGTATTGGTAATCCCGCAGGCACATAGAATGACTGAGCCGGCTGCCAATGCGCTATTGAAAACACTTGAAGAACCCACAGATAATACCTTTCTGGTGTTAATTACCGACCGCCCGCAACAATTGCTGGCCACGATAGTAAGCCGCTGCGAAAAGCACGTAATGCCACCCCCTGATACTGAGCAGGCGTTAGGCTGGTTACGGGAGCAGGGAGTGGATGATGCCACCCCCGCACTATTACATGCTTATGGCGCCGCGCCGTTTACTTTATTACAGGCTCTACGCGAAGAAACAGGTATTGCTTATCGCACGTTTCGCGAAGGACTGGATACATTGTTAGCCGGCGGCAATGATGCCGTAACACTGGCCACGCAGTGGCAAGATAGTGCGCCAAGTATCGTCGGCTGGCTGCAGCAATATGCCCATGAACAATGTGTACAGTATCCGAACGCTTCGTCATTTAGTTTATTTGAAGCATGTACGCAGGCGAATCGGATGTTACAGAACCCGGGCGTGAATAAAGTTATGATCCTCAGTTGTTTATTAGCCGAAATAAAGCAATCTGTGTAGGGTCGTCTTTACCCCAATAGTTTAAATAGAGGTTATTTTGTTTGTAGATTCCCATTGTCATCTCGATCGATTAAAAATGGATGACACACAATTAGCGCAAACGCTTGATTTTGCCCGTAATCGTGGTGTGGAGCATTTTTTGTGTGTCAGCGTTTCAGTAAAAGATTTTGACGCCATGTATGAAAAAGTTCGCCACTATGATGATGTGTCGGTAAGTTGTGGTGTACATCCGCTTCACCAGGAAGATGCCTGCTCGTATGAAGCATTATTGCAAAAAGCAGCTAAACCAGAAGTGGTAGCGATTGGTGAAACCGGGCTCGACTATTTTTATAGTGCAGAAACAAAAGATGTTCAATTACAGTCTTTTATTGATCATATAAAGGTTGCTAATGCGTTAAACAAGCCGCTTATTATTCATACTCGTGGTGCGCGTGAAGACACCCTTGCATTGTTACGGGAGCACAAAGCCCCCGCTACAAACGGTGTCTTGCACTGTTTCACCGAATCACTCGAAATGGCGCAAGCCGCTATTGAGATGGACTTTTATATCTCTATTTCTGGCATTGTGACGTTTAATTCTGCTCAGGAGCTGCGCGAGGTGGTGAAAGCCGTGCCGCTGGATCGTTTACTTATTGAGACCGACTCTCCCTGGCTGGCCCCGGTGCCTCATCGCGGTAAGCAAAACCAGCCTGGTTATGTGGTAGAGGTCGCCGAATTTATCGCGCAACTTAAAAACATCACCGTAGCCGAGTTAGCCCAGGCCACCACCGCAAACTTTTATCGGCTGTTTAGCCAAATCCCGGCTAAACATAAGGAGTAAAGTAATGCCCGGCTGGAACCAGCGCTTAACGAAAAGCCTCCATCAAAGCAAAAGCCAACCAGAAAGCCGTTACTTTCAATTGGCCACCCTCACTGATGATTTGGTGCCGGCAAATCGCACGGTAGTATTTCGGTACTTGGAAGAGGCGAGCTATTCCCTGGTGGTGGTATCTGACACCCGTTCAGCAAAATGGCAGGAACTTGCTTTACAGCCCAATGCCTCGGTGTGCTGGTATTTTTCTAAAACCAGGGAGCAGTACCGGTTTGTCGTGAAGGGTGAGGGGTTTACGGTTGATAGCGACCCCGCGTTAATCCACAAGCAATGGAGTAAGCTGTCTGATGCCGGGCGTAAACAGTATTTCTGGGGGCAGCCTGCCAATCCTCGGGCTAGTGATGCACCGCTTCGGGTAACTAGCGATATGAGTGAAGCCCCTGAGCATTTTTGTGTATTGAAGTTGAAAATCCAGTCGGTAGATTATTTATCTTTGCAAGGGAACCCCCAGTACCGCGAAAAACACTGGTTAGATGGTAACGGGGACTGGGTTTCTCAACCTATTATTCCCTGACCCCGAAGCGCAAACTCGTTTATTTAAGCCAGCAGGTGCAAAAAAAGCGTATAGCATATCAGCCGTGCGGCTTGTGAATATTATACATCTCTAGCAGCTGCCGATATGCTATCCCGACGCCCCCATCCATTACCGGCAACCGCCCTGATGATGACATAGCAGACGCTAATCAGGCTGTGTTATCCCAATGTCTTAGCATGTGTTGCGCATATCCCAGACGTAGCTTACCTTGCTAGGCATCGCTAAATCAGCGGCAGAATTCATCTTGTCAGATTGGATACAAGGGTAAGTGTTGTGCATACGGCTGTTAGCTTCCTAAGCCCTTTGTGTGGCCCTGAAATTGGGTATTACAAAGCTGTTAGCGCAGGGTACTGAGTGTCTGCGTGTTTCCACCTTCAGCTCAGGTTCGCAATGCTAAGGCCTGATTTTTACCCAACACTCAGCTAGCCTAAAACCTATTACAAAAATTGCACTGCTGGCTGGTAAGGTGAGAGGTAAAGCAAGCTTTAACCGCAACGTTTTATCTATGGTATGAAACGTTGCGGTAATTCAAAAGCGGCAACAACTAGCGGCATTGTTAATAGGCACTTGTGAAGCGTAATTTACTTACACTGAAGCACAGCCAAACGTGCTTTACACTGCCTGATTGTCATCTGGCACTGCGATGTTAAGCATAAAGCGCGTCATTCTAGAATAGACAGCCGAAGGGTAGAGGAAGGGTGCTGTACCTGTTTTATATGATATCAAGGTAGCGTCAAGCTAGTGCTCATGCTCACAGCACAATAGATAGCACTTTACGGATATCTGTCAGTAGGATGCTGGTATCACTACTTGGTTTTTTTAACACTGCCTTTATCTGTTCTTTCCTCTCTCTTCTTTTTCTTCCGTTCATTTTTATCGGTGACGATTTTAATTGCTTCTTCTTTAGTTAAATGCGGGTGTTTAGCGATGAGTTCGCTAACCTTGTCATCAAATTTTGTCATTGGTAATCCCGTGTTTGTTGGCGCGGATTCAACCCCGAAGTGCACCACTCGTTAAATTAAGCTGCGTCTCTTAACTGTTTGAATACTAGAGCAGGCTGCTTAAATCCGAGACATTTTCTGGGTCTCGCATTCAACGCACGCTCAAC
>PYVY01000029.1 GCA_003056425.1 Alteromonas indica | reverse complement strand
ATACAGAAGTCATTGATAGCAAAATAAAAATATAACAAGTCATTAAAGAAAGACTCGTCACGGCTTGCTCGAGTTCCTTCGTCACAAAAGTTTAGCAAGCCTAAACTCGCTTCTTAATGAAGCGTTAGTTGCAACAAGGAACATATGAGCAAAATAGGCAGAAATGAGCCGTGTTGGTGTGGATCTGGTCAGAAATATAAAAAGTGCCATTTGAATAGATCTGCTGAAGAAGCGTTCTCAATCAACCGGCTCATTGCTGAGCTAAGAGCAAAGACAATTCATAAAGAGTGTATGCATCCTGATGCATCTGATGGTTCTTGCAGTAGTAAAATTATCGACGCTCATACAATTCAAAAGAAAGGGCCGTTGAAATCCATCGCCGATGAATCAAATCATGTTTATTGCTTCAGAACTGACCAGAATGGAAAAGATCTAGTGCTGAAATTAGGTTGGCAAAAGGCATCTACTTTCAAGGGGTTCTGTGCGAAACATGATAAAGTAATGTTTAGCCCCATTGAAGATGAGTTATATAACGGCACAAAAAGTCAAAGTTTTATCGCAGGCTATAGAGCTGTAGCCTTAGAATACTTCAAAAAAATCAGCGTTGTTAAAGGGTTACCTTTTATGAGCCAACATGTTGACCGAGGTATGCCAGTGGAGGCTCAAGTTGAATTACAGAGAAACTTGAACTCAATGAAGCAAGGTTTTTTTAAAGGAATCGATGATTTTAAAGAAACATTAAATACTTATGCAATCAGCCACCAGTCTCAAGCTTATGATGATTTTGAAAGCCTAACTGTTTATTTTACAGGTGACTTAGTCATTGCAGTCTCAGGTTGTTTTTCACCTGACTTTACCATCAGTGGCAGGCGTATCCAAACCTTGGCGCCGGGTGTCAAATTTGTAGAGAATATTGCAGTCAAT
Source organism: Alteromonas indica (assembly GCA_003056425.1). Taxonomy (GTDB): domain Bacteria; phylum Pseudomonadota; class Gammaproteobacteria; order Enterobacterales; family Alteromonadaceae; genus Alteromonas; species Alteromonas indica. The sequence goes on along the minus strand of PYVY01000029.1, from coordinate 3,367 downwards.
ACTTTGAATACAAAAGATGGTTATGCCTTAGTTTTTTCATGGCCTAAAAGTTTTACGAAATGTGGTGAATTCGCTGATTCTTTAATCAGTATTAGTCATAATGATCTTCCGAGTAAATTGGTTGAATTGATTTTTAGCTATATAGAGAACGCATACTTTTCAATGAGCTGGTTTAATGGACTTGAACATAATAAAAAAATATTAATCGAGTCTATGGCAAGAAGGTCTATTCAATATGGTGAACCGGTAGAATTTAGTAATTATAAGTATACTAATTGGAAGATTGATCGTGTTGTTCGCAACTAACAAGGCGCTATTGTCGCCACTATCGTGGCTGGGACGGCATACGCTTCGCTTCAGCCGCCCCAAAGCTTAGCGTTAGTTACCAAAGGGAATTTTAGCTATCAAGGAATGTAGTAAACCTGTTCGCCAAACTCCGACCGTATACGCTATTGCTTTAGGTGCTTTAGCAACTTCGGTCACCTTTGGGTTCATTGAACTAAGTACGTATACATTAAATAAGTTCGTACTATTGTTTATTATAGTGTTGGGTTGTTACAACATTTTCAGCTCATATAAAACAGGGGTTGCTTTTAGCGCAATCAAAATTTCCTATAAAGAAAACGCCTATTCTTTTCTAGTAATTCAATTTTGTTTTTCATACGCTGTTTTCTTTAGTTGTATTATGCTGATCACAAGGTTTTATTTGCATGGTAACTAACAAAAAATTCAAGCTCGCCCGCTGCGCGGGCTGGGACTCCTACATGCAGGCCGGCTTCGCCATTATGCCCTACGCGCCTGCGCCCCTTATTTAAAAGTTAGCTGATTAGTGCAACCGTTCATAAGGAATATAAATGCAAGATGCCACTTTAAAATCGATTACAGCCACAGTTCAAAATGGTGTTGCAAAAGCTGATGGGAAATTTTGGATTACTGAAACTGATATTCATTTTGCCCCATATAATAAAGATTATGGGCTTGGGCCTCTTAAAATTGAAAGGAGCTCAATTTCAAAAGTAGAAAAATGTTTAGGTAAAGGTGCGGGTATTCTGCCTATAACATCTGATGCAATTGAAGTTTCATTACTTGATGGCAGTACATTCCAATTCATAGTGTCAAATCCTAACGAGTTAGTTGTACTCCTGAGCAAATAATCAGCTAACAAGGCGCTTAAAACGCAACCCGCGGGGCGGGTTGCTGGGACAAAAACACAATGCCGCTTCGCGATTATGGCATTGTATTTTTGCCCTTTAGCTAGTAGTTATACGATTTAGGATAGATCTGTGTATGTTAACAAAGAACTAGCAAAGAACGTCATCAAGCAAAGCTTGCAAGACTCTTTTGCTGAGATTCGAGACAGCAATGACCTAATGCTAAAGCTTTTAGAAGAGTCTGATTGGTCAATTGTAATTAAGTCACATGCGTTAATTGAGTCTGTTGTTACTGAGCTGCTTATATCACATACAAACGAGGAAATGTTGCGTGCAACTATAAAAAGATTGCCATTGTCCGATAGTTCGATTGGGAAGCTGAAGGTTGCAAAGGATTTAGGACTCATGGATAGCTGCCAACGAACTTTTATTAGAAAATTGTCAGAACTCCGAAACGACCTAGTCCACAATATTGAAAATGTCAGCTTCTCGTTAAAAAACTTCGTTGACGCTTTGGATGCTAGTCAGAAAAAATCCTGGCTAAAAGCTTTAGCATGGCAAGAAGAAAATACCGATGCTAGCCAGGCTATAACAGATCTATTCGAAAGTATGCCTAAAATATCTTTCTGGCTATCAATAAATTCCTTGGTGTCCGTCATACAAATTGATATAGCAAAGATTAAAGGAACACATAAAATTAATGCAGAAGCTGCAGCATTTGCTAATGAAATCGTCAAAAAAATCGTATAACAAACCGCTGTAGTCGCTCGCAGGCTCGCTGGGACACAAACACGTGGGCTGTGTCGCTTCGCGAAGATTTTAGCCCACGTGTTTGTGCCCCTAAGCGGGGAGTTAGGTGCTTCCATGGAAGAATTAAAATTTAGTCACCCTTATTGGGTACGTATTATAGGATGGGTATTTTTACCCGTAATGTTGGGAGTTTCTATTTGGTGCCTATTCTTACCTGTTCGGTATCAGAGATATGAATTCCTTCTGTTTCTTTCAGCAGCATTTTTAGGCGGTGGGTGCTTATACATGACTATACATGGTTTAAAGACACTTCCATTTATGAATGCTGTTATCACTCTATCGGAAAATGGAATCTGTATTGATAATGGGAGCAAATTTACAAGTGTGCAATGGAGCTCGATTTTAAAAGTTCGCCACGTAGCAAGCGCTCAAATACTCCATCTTTACGACTCTAAAGGGAATAGATTCCTATCCGTTACAGAACAGCTCAAAGGCTTTAGTATCTTAGTCGGCTGTTTAAATGACAAAAGCGGCTTAGAGCTCTAAAAATGAACGCACCTAACAAAAAAATCAAGTTCGCCCGCTGCGCGGGCTGGGACACAAACATGCGGGGCGGCTTCGCCATTGTGCCCCACACGTCTGCGCCCCTTATTTAAAAGTTAGGGCTCTATGAAAATCGTGCAAGATAAAAGGCTGGATGAGTTCAAAAGGATTGAGCACCTTCTGTACGGTATAAACTACAAGGTTTGGTTTAACCTGTACGGGCCTAGTGATTCTGATGAGTCTTTGAATGACGCGTTACGAAGATTGGTATCAGTGGAGTGCGAGATGTCTGGTGTCGTTCCGTCAACTCCTAAAGAAGCTGAATTTGAAATAATGGATAGAGTTCTTTACCCCGGCGATACTGGCGCTGGGCCAATTGAACTGGAGGATAAGAAAGGTGAAATCATCGAACTAATGAATAAGGTTTTTTCACTGGTTAATTTATCAGAGGCAGAAATGGTAGTTGAGTTCGGGTTCAAAAAAGGACAACCTTCTTATCCAGTTTTTTGGGACTTTGCTTACGATATTCATGCACAAGGGCAGCGCTATATATTAGTAGGCAGCAGCAGTGACTAGCCCTAACAAAAAGCTGCACGCGGAAATATTTTACTACGCTCGTTTTTGTGCATTTCGCTGCGCTTCATTTTTCCACAAAAGCGCTCTCCGTAAAATATTCCGGTGAGCTTGGCGTTAGGTGTTTTATCAAATATGGAGCGAACTATTGTACATAATCCCCACTAGCGAATTAAAGAAGGGCGATATTCTTCTTACAAATGAAAACTCAGCAACTAGCAAAGCGCGGATTCAACCCCGAAGTGCACCACTCGTTAAATTAAGCTGCGTCTCTTAACTGTTTGAATACTAGAGCAGGCTGCTTAAATCCGAGACATTTTCTGGGTCTCGCATTCAACGCACGCTCAACA
>PYVY01000028.1:3480-5314 GCA_003056425.1 Alteromonas indica | reverse complement strand
AACTTAACAATTCGGGAAATCTGATATTCAATCAATCATTGAGTAACGTTGCTACTCTCACTTGTTTTAGCTTGTCTCTACCACAACCCGTCGCGCATGAAGCCGCTTAGGGTTGTATGGTTAAGCCTCTCGGGCAATTAGTACAGGTTAGCTTAACGCCTTACAACGCTTCCACACCCTGCCTATCAACGTTGTAGTCTACAACAACCCTTCCGGACTTTAAAAGTCAGGGATGACTCATCTTGGGTTCGGCTTCCCGCTTAGATGCTTTCAGCGGTTATCCGTTCCGAACGTAGCTACCGGGCAATGCTATTGGCATAACAACCCGAACACCAGCGGTTCGTCCACTCCGGTCCTCTCGTACTAGGAGCAGCTCCCCTCAATCATCCAACGCCCACACCAGATAGGGACCGAACTGTCTCACGACGTTCTAAACCCAGCTCGCGTACCACTTTAAATGGCGAACAGCCATACCCTTGGGACCGACTTCAGCCCCAGGATGTGATGAGCCGACATCGAGGTGCCAAACACCGCCGTCGATATGAACTCTTGGGCGGTATCAGCCTGTTATCCCCGGAGTACCTTTTATCCGTTGAGCGATGGCCCTTCCATACAGAACCACCGGATCACTATGACCTACTTTCGTACCTGCTCGACGTGTCTGTCTCGCAGTTAAGCTAGCTTATGCCATTGCACTAACCTCACGATGTCCGACCGTGATTAGCTAACCTTCGTGCTCCTCCGTTACTATTTGGGAGGAGACCGCCCCAGTCAAACTACCCACCAGACACTGTCCACAATCCCGATAAGGGACCTATGTTAGAACATCAAACATACCAGGGTGGTATTTCAAGGTCGGCTCCACGCAAACTGGCGTCTGCGATTCAAAGCCTCCCACCTATCCTACACAAGTAGGTTCAATGTTCAGTGCCAAGCTGTAGTAAAGGTTCACGGGGTCTTTCCGTCTAGGTGCGGGTACACAGCATCTTCACTGCGATTTCAATTTCACTGAGTCTCGGGTGGAGACAGCGTGGCCATGGTTACACCATTCGTGCAGGTCGGAACTTACCCGACAAGGAATTTCGCTACCTTAGGACCGTTATAGTTACGGCCGCCGTTTACCGGGGCTTCGATCAAGAGCTTCTCCGAAGATAACCCCATCAATTAACCTTCCGGCACCGGGCAGGTGTCACACCCTATACGTCCTCTTTCGAGTTTGCAGAGTGCTGTGTTTTTAATAAACAGTCCCAGCCACCTGGTCACTGCGGCCCTCATTCGCTCAAGGAGTAAATCCTATCACCAACAAGGGCGTACCTTCTCCCGAAGTTACGGTACTATTTTGCCGAGTTCCTTCACCCGAGTTCTCTCAAGCGCCTTAGTATTCTCTACCTGACCACCTGTGTCGGTTTGGGGTACGGTTTGTATAATCATAAGTTTAGAAGCTTTTCCTGGAAGCAGGGCATCAACAACTTCACTCCCTTGGGAGCTCGTCTCGTGTCTCGACTTTAAGTGTCCGGATTTACCTAAACACTCGGTCTACGCACTTTCACCTGGGCTACCAACGCCAGGCTTGCCTAGCCTTCTCCGTCCCTCCATCACTGATTATACAAGTACGGAAATATTAATCCGTTTCCCATCGACTACGCATTTCTGCCTCGCCTTAGGGGCCGACTTACCCTGCCCTGATTAGCATGGGACAGGAAACCTTGGTCTTCCGGCGTGGGGGTTTTTCACCCCCATTATCGTTACTCATGTCAGCATTCGCACTTGTGATATGTCCAGCAAACCTCTCGATTCACCTTCATCCACTTACACAACGCTCCCCTACCCAGAG
>PYVY01000028.1:1819-3240 GCA_003056425.1 Alteromonas indica | reverse complement strand
GCTGCCGCAGCTTCGGTATATTGCTTAGCCCCGTTACATCTTCCGCGCAGGCCGACTCGACTAGTGAGCTATTACGCTTTCTTTAAAGGGTGGCTGCTTCTAAGCCAACCTCCTAGCTGTCTGTGCCTTCCCACATCGTTTCCCACTTAGCAATATTTTGGGACCTTAGCTGGCGGTCTGGGTTGTTTCCCTCTCCACGACGGACGTTAGCACCCGCCGTGTGTCTCCCGGATAGTTCTCATTGGTATTCGGAGTTTGCAAAGGGTTGGTAAGTCGGGATGACCCCCTAGCCTTAACAGTGCTCTACCCCCAATGGAATTCGTCCGAGGCTCTACCTAAATAGATTTCGGGGAGAACCAGCTATCTCCCGGTTTGATTGGCCTTTCACCCCCAGCCACAGGTCATCTCCTAACTTTTCAACGTTAGTGAGTTCGGTCCTCCAGTTGATGTTACTCAACCTTCAACCTGCCCATGGCTAGATCACCGGGTTTCGGGTCTATACCTAGCAACTAAACGCGCAGTTAACACTCGCTTTCGCTACGGCTCCGCTATTCGCTTAACCTCGCTACTAAATATAAGTCGCTGACCCATTATACAAAAGGTACGCAGTCACACCACGAAGGTGCTCCCACTGCTTGTACGTATACGGTTTCAGGTTCTATTTCACTCCCCTCACAGGGGTTCTTTTCGCCTTTCCCTCACGGTACTGGTTCACTATCGGTCAGTTAGGAGTATTTAGCCTTGGAGGATGGTCCCCCCATATTCAGTCAGGATAACACGTGTCCCGACCTACTCGATTTCACATTAAATTCGCTTTTGTGTACGGGGCTATCACCCGGTATCGCGCCACTTCCCAGAGGCTTCCACTAACTTATAAAATGCTTAAGGGCTAATCCCCGTTCGCTCGCCGCTACTAGGGGAATCTCGGTTGATTTCTTTTCCTAAGGGTACTTAGATGTTTCAGTTCCCCTCGTTCGCCTCGCTACACTATGTATTCATGTAGCGATACCTGTAAACAGGTGGGTTTCCCCATTCGGACATCTGTGGCTCAAATGCATTTTGTCGGCTCACCACAGCTTTTCGCAGACTTACACGTCCTTCATCGCCTCTAACTGCCAAGGCATCCACCGTATACGCTTTGTCACTTAACCATACAACCCCAAGCAGCCTTTTGACTTCTGCATTGGTCGGTGAATTAACACCTGCTGTATGATGACAAGCTAATCGATAAATCGCCTTGCTATCTCATTGACAATCGGACTTGCCGATTGGCACGCTTTTCAGCGCTTTTTCGATAACAAGTAATTTAAGTCAAGTAGAGAGTAGCGTGATTGAAAGAACATCTTTCGATATTCAATTCTCAGTTACTCAATTTTGATTGATTACTAATTAATATCAGCTTTCCAAATTGTTAAAGAACG
>PYVY01000027.1 GCA_003056425.1 Alteromonas indica | reverse complement strand
GCGGCATAGGGCCGTCAGTTGCAGCAACAACCAGAATTGCACCGTCCATCTGAGCAGCACCGGTGATCATGTTTTTAACATAGTCAGCGTGTCCTGGGCAGTCTACGTGTGCGTAGTGACGGCTAGGCGTGTCATATTCAACGTGTGAAGTAGAGATGGTGATACCACGAGCTTTTTCTTCAGGCGCGTTATCGATCATATCGAAAGCGCGAGCAGAACCGCCGTAAGTCTTTGCAAGAACCGTAGTGATTGCTGCAGTCAGAGTGGTTTTACCGTGGTCAACGTGGCCGATGGTGCCCACGTTTACATGGGGTTTCGTACGTTCAAACTTTTCTTTTGCCATTTTCTATTATCCCAGCAAAGTTACTTAAAAACTTCTATTCTAAAAATTTAAAATATGAGCTGGGGAGAAGAATGGTGCTGATAGGCAGATTCGAACTGCCGACCTCACCCTTACCAAGGGTGCGCTCTACCAACTGAGCTATATCAGCACACTAAATGGAGCGGGCAGCGGGAATCGAACCCGCATCATCAGCTTGGAAGGCTGAGGTAATAGCCATTATACGATGCCCGCGTTCCTAATTCTCTGGCCACCTCATAGGAAAGTGGTGGAGGGGGCAGGATTCGAACCTGCGAAGGCTGAGCCGGCAGATTTACAGTCTGCTCCCGTTGACCGCTTGGGTACCCCTCCTGAGATTGATGGTGCCGACTGCCGGAGTCGAACTGGCGACCTACTGATTACAAGTCAGTTGCTCTACCAACTGAGCTAAGTCGGCACGTCATCAAGTGGTGCGCATTCTAGAGTAATCATTTACTCAGTGCAAGAACCTTTTCGAAATAATTTCGAACTTTTTTTTCTGACTGATGAAGTACTTATCATCGGTTAGAAACTAGCGCTTGGATTTCACTCCGAGCGTAGCGGGCTAGGCCATGCACCACCAAATTCGCGACGAGGATGCTACCATCGAATTGCGCGAATGCAAGCATGTTTTTACCTCCACCCCCAATTATTATTGAAAAACCGGCTTGATTGTTCGACAAATAATCAACCGCGCTTAAATAAACACCACGTACTGCTGCCTGACAACCCATTGCCACACAATCCTGGGTACTTTGCCCAACGCCGAAGTCAGCAGGAATTTTATTATCGGCAACCACTCTTGCGGTATTTTTGACCAGCGCATCCTTCATTAGTGCATAACCGGGAATGATCCAACCGCCTAAATGTTGACCACCTTCGACAAAATCACAGGTAATGGCGGTGCCAATATCAATCACTGCAAAACGCTTTCTGGTCATTTTATGTGCAGCCATCATGGCCAACCAGCGATCGCCCCCCATTTTCGTCACATCGCTATAGCTATTTTTCAGACCAAACTTTTCCCGCTCTGTATGAATTATGCGCAAGGCGATCGAGTTGGCTAAACAAAAATCTGAAAATTGTTGCTCAAAGCTTGGTGGCCCGACATTCGAAAGGTATATATGACAGATATTTTTGGCATTTTTTAACAGCGTAAATAAATGTTCCGGGCTATCAGCGGTCCACACTGTCTCGTTCACTCTGTCCAGCGTAATGTATTTGATACGCGTATTACCTGCATCAACCAATAAAACGGTATTTTCAGTAACCACGTAAGCTAACCTCGCCGCCATGAAAGCGTGTTATACCATCTTCGGTTTCTACCAGCAGCGCGCCGCTGGCGTCTACCCCCCGGTCAATACCACAAAATCGCTTCTCGCCCATCTGCAGAACAATCTTTTTATCGGCAAATAAATCGAGGGATTCCCATATGGCAACATATTGGCCGAAACCGGTATGGGTAAAACCTTCTAAATGGTCCCACAATGATTCTATAATTTTAGCCGCTAATCTATTTCGGTCAGTTTCGCTATTCAATACCCCGGATAAATCGGTATGCGGCTGACCTACGTCATAGTCATCTACCGGCACGTGTACATTTAGCCCTACCCCAATAACACAGTGCGCGGTGGCCCCAATCTGTCCTTCTACTTCTATCAAAATACCGGCCAGCTTTTTATTTCCCAGATAAATATCGTTTGGCCATTTGACCTGGGCATCATTTACGCCAACCTTTTGCAAGGCATCGCATATAGCAACACCCACCAATAAAGACAGACCTGCCATACTCTGGTAACCGTCAGGAAACGACCAGTACATAGAAAAGGTCAGGCTTCCGCCCACCGGGGCAAGCCAGGTGCGGCCGTGACGCCCCCGTCCCGCAGTTTGAATCTCCGCCAGTACGGTGTCGCCATTGGCCAGCTCATCGCGGTTATTAGCAATACGTTTTTTAACCTCAGTGTTGGTCGATTCTAGAACGGGCGCTACATCTATTACCGCCAACTGGCTTTTACGCACATACTTTTTGATTTTGTCGGCGTTTAGCAAAGTAAAAGAGCGGTTGAGACGATAACCCTTTCCTTTTACCTTAAAGACATCTAAGCCCCAATCCGCTAACTGACTAATATGCCCAGCTACCGCAGTACGGGATAACCCCACTTCCTGGGCTATCACCTCCCCAGAATGAAACTGGCCATCTGCCAGCAATGCTAAAATATGCTGACGAATAAGTTTTGAAGCGTGCTTCATAACGAGATAAGCCCCTCTCTTCCAACCAGCCGAACCTCAGGTTCCAATACCACCCCAAATTCCTGGCTGACTGCGTCAATAATACGCTTAGCTAAGGTAATAACCTCCTGACCCGTAGCCACGCCGGTATTGGTTAATACCAGAGGCTGGGTTGGATGGCAGCGTACCCCTCCCATTTGCTTACCTTTGAATCCCAACTGATCGATTAACCAGGCTGCGGGTATTTTCACGCCGCTATCGTCATTAGGATAGCCAGGCACTTGCGGATACCGAGCTGCTATTGCATCAAAGGTGGTCTGACTAACGACCGGATTTTTAAAAAAGCTACCAGCATTGCCTAATACTTGCGGGTCGGGAAGCTTTTGCTGACGTACCCGAATCACTGCTTCATAAATATGATGGGCGGTGGGATTAACCAGTGCTGCCAATTCGCCGTAAGAAGTAACCGGCGTGTAGGCTGTGGGGATGTAAAAATTAACATGCGTAATCAGCACTTTACCTGCCAGCTCATGCTTAAATATACTGTCTCGGTAACCAAAGTGGCAGTCTTGAGCAAGCAGTATCTTTGAGGTTCCGGTACGCAGTTCTATATATTCCACTGACTCGATAAACTGCGCCACTTCCACCCCGTAGGCACCAATATTCTGGATAGGCGAGGCGCCTACTGAGCCAGGAATTAATGCCAAATTTTCCATACCGTGATAGCCGTGTTCTAACGCATAGGTCACAAACTGATGCCAGTTTTCGCCGGCGCCCACCCTTAATTGAATACCTTGATGGGTTTCGCTTGCCGCTATACCCGTAATACGATTGCGTAATACCGTTCCATCAAAATCTTCGATAAAAATCGTATTGCTACCCTCACCTAATAAATAGAATCGTTCGCAGGCCTGGCTCAGCAATAAAGCGGACTTAATATCATGAAATGATTCTATAGCCTGACACTGGGCTGGTAGATGAAATGTATGGTAATGACTTAAAGCAGGCACCTGGCACCCTATCTTAGGTTTACAACGTGCCGTCATATTAGGACATGCTTAGGTAGATGGAAAGCCGCAGAGGCTAGTTAATAGTGTAACGAGTTTTGAATTGCCTCCAGGCTTGAAGTGCGAGCGGATCCTTCACATTTTTTAACAATCGGTTTAGCGTTTGTTTTTCACTTACTGGCGCGTTTGCTATTAAAGCGATAACATCTTTGTAGCGTTGTTCTACAAACTCTCTACCCAATGAAATTTCCTTTTGAGTTCCTGCATTACTCATACACGAATGCATGTAATTTTGATAATTACTGAACGCGACTTCATTAAATCGATAGTGAAATTTAGGCTTTTCGTTAATATAACCATCTCTGTTATCTTTAAAAATCGATTTACGATTGGCCGAACCTATTGGCCTACCGCGCCCTAGCAACGCAAGATATTCCCGTTCGCTTCGGTATTTACGATGAATTACGACTGCCCGATCTGGCAATAGTGGCAACTCTATCGCGGTAGTGCGAGAATAATGGGTGTTTATAGGCTTAAACTCTTCTCCATTATCCCTGCTGTAGCGCAAAGCAGAGTCTATAACATTATGAGGGTTCATCGTGACGGGTTTTACTGCCGTTTTGTATACAGATTTAATTTGTTCAGCGGCTTCAAAACCTAACGACGGCTCGCTCAATAAAGAAGAATAAGGGCTGCCTTCATTCGTCTTATTTAGCCAGTTAAAACACAATACATCTGACTTTTTGTGACTTCCTACCCATTTTGATATTGAATCCTGTAAGTTGGTTGGGAGCCAGAATTCATCAATATCCAAAAACATAATATGCGTATAGCCTTCATGCCATGCAGTATCAAAAGCTTTCCTATAGATATTTACCTGGGGTGAGTCCACCGCTCTATCAAAAGCTGCGTCAGCATTAATTACACTCACAGAAGGGTGGCCGAGGGTTCGTAATAACTGGACGGTGTTATCACTACAATGATTAAAATGAATCTCGATTTGAGCGAAGCCAAAATATAGATGATGATAAACCCATTCGGCAAGATAAGGACTTTCGTTTTTAGCTACCGCAACCAACTTTACTTTCATCCCCTTCAACATCCGGACTGAATGCAACTGAGGTCTAATATTGATTTTTTCTATTGCGCGTTGAAATAACCGTTTGGTGAGGGGAGTTTTCATTATTGATTAGTTTACAGTATTTGACTTCATTTTATTGAAAGCACAATTTACATCATTTAAAGATATATTTTTCAATAGTTGCTTTAAGAGCTTTTGCTCGGTAATCGGCGCATTAGCAATCATATCTATAACCTCGCGGTACCTTTTGTGTACTAATTTTTCAGCTTCGATGTGAAATGATTGTATTGCAGAGCTTTGCATCCAGTTATCTATATGCTGGGTATAGCTTTGAAAATTAACTGAATCAAACGAAAGCAGTTGTTTGTTATTGTGAATGTTATAACCGCGACGATTATTTTTGAATATAGACTTCTGTTTTGCTGCCTCTATCGGTCGTCCTCGGCCCAATAACGTGACGTACTCTATTTCACTTCTATACTGACGATGCAGTACAAAGAAATCTGCACTTTCAAACCGCTCCATCGGCTCAGTCACTTTCGACATATCAGAACGATCAGTGTTGAAACTTGCAGTTCCGCTCATGCCATAGCGTAATTTTTGGCTTACAACATTGTGCGGATTCATTACCGGGGGATTAACAAAAGTTTTCACTACGGACTTCACTGTAGGAGAAACTTCCAGGCTAAGTTTTTGTTCTATCGCCTTACCAAATAATACAGCATCGTCGAGCTTATTTGTCCAATTTGTACTGATCACGTCATAATAGGACTTATCGGCTAACATAGATGGCACTGATGTTTTTAGATCTTTGGGTACAAAAAACTCGTCAATATCTAAAAACAATATGTGAGAATACCCTTCCTGATAGGCTTTGGATATTGAAGATAGATAGATATTTACCTGGGGAGACTTCAAATGAGGAGCAAACTTTTTATCCGCATTTACAAAGGATACCGGTAACCGTTTAGCAAGGTATTCTCCTAACGCGACGGTATTATCGCTGCATTGGTTGTAATGGACCTCTATGTGGTCGATACCAAAATAAAGGTGGTGCAATACCCATTCAGTTAAATAGCGAGCCTCATTTTTTGCTACCGCTATCAATTTGATACGTGGTTTTGAAAATTTAAGCCGATGTTTAAGCCGCATTAACGGCACATAAGGTTCTACAAATGACCTTACTGCTAAACTTCTTAATTTCAACATTACAAACCTATCTACTTCGTTGACAAGTATTATACGGGTTCAATAGAGTGATACCAGCAGATCCTCGCTATGAGACAATGCAATTTATATGTATTCGCATGAAAATGGAGTCCTACTTCTTGGAATGCATGAAAGGTCTTTCTCTATATATTCCATAAGTTTGCCTGTCATATCATCCGGTATTCCTTTTTATCGCACTTTTATTCCCAAACGCTGGCACCTATCCAGGTTGTAGTGTTTGCTTTCATTGAGATAAAGAAGATTTAGTTTGTACAACTTTCTTTAATCTTTTTTCTTATAGATGAAGATAATAACCTTCTGAAAGTTTTTTCGCCGAAGCGTTATCCTGGCACCTTATGCCTTATTTTGTCACAGCCCTTAAGAGGCTGTGCTACTGTCCACTCCCCCCTCTGCCCACCACAATGACAGATAAAAGAATGGGCAGGTACTCCTGAAAACATGGGTCGCACAAGTTACCGTAACGCCTTTGCCGCGGGCGACTGCGAGGTAGCTCATTTTGGCCGTAGAAACGAAAAAAGCCCACTCAATCGAGTGGGCTTCTTCGTAGAATAGGAGTCTGGCGGTGTGCTACTCTCACATGGGGAAACCCCACACTACCATCGCCGCTAATACGTTTCACTTCTGAGTTCGGAATGGGATCAGGTGGTGCCGTATCGCTATGGCCGCCAGACAAAAACT
>PYVY01000026.1 GCA_003056425.1 Alteromonas indica | reverse complement strand
ATCAACTGCTTGTATCTCATGGTAACTACTCATGTTTTTTGGCGATTACAGAGTACCACCAACAGGCAGTTGATCTCTTCTCACCGTTTAACCATGAGTGGTGCACTTATTATCTGAAATCGGGACTTACTAAAAACGCATATGCTTCTTAGAAGATTAAATTTAATAATTACGAGACTGGATAAAAAACTGTTTGTTGTATAGATTATATATGGTGTCTATTCTGAGCACACATAGTGTGAAAGAAACATTCAATTAACAATAATAAATCCGTACAGTAGTTTTAGCTTAATATCTTCATTAAAAGAATTCTAGTTCGTATGACTTACACCCGAGAAACCACAGCTGGCCAACAAGAAATGCTTGCCGTACGACATCGTCGGCGTTATAGACTCTGTCAAGTTTTAACCATACTAGGCGTTGTGTTCCTAGGAGCTTTTGGTGGGTTAAGCTTAGTTAATGGAGCCTATTTTCTTGGCAGCATATTAATGCTTAACGCCTTGGTCGGCTTGGTGAATCTTTATATTCTAAAGCGCACGGGTAACATCGAGTATGCCGCTAGGATCCTCAGTGGTATTCTTTTTATCTTGTCTATGAGCTTATTAATAACAGGTGGCAAGAGTAATACCGGAATGCTCTGGATTTACCCCATCGTGGCTATCAACCTTTTTATTAATCGATTTTGGCCTGCCGTGTTCATGTTCGGTATTTTCAGCGTGGCCAGTATAGCGCTGTTATTTACCCCTTTGGCAAGCTTGTTGATGACTAGCTACTCATTTATTGAAGCAATTCGTTTTATGCTAACTATGCTGGCCTTAAACGCTATATGTCTAGCCGCTCTTCGCTCGGAGGAACAGGCCTACCAAACGATTATGCAACTTCATGATGATGATATCCGTAAATTAGCTTATTACGATACGCTGACCGGCTTACCCAATCGATGGAGTTTCAAAACTAATTTGAAGCGAATACTAACGCGAGCTAAAAAAGATAAACAACGTATCGGTTTGTTGTATATCGATTTGGATAATTTTAAACAGGTTAACGACCAACATGGCCATGAAGTTGGCGACCGACTGCTACTTAAGTTTAGTGAGCGGCTGTGGGAAGCAATTCGGCCTACCGATCAGTTATTAAAACCACAGCCTGAGAGTTTAGCTAGGCTGGCCGGTGATGAATTTGTTGTGTTGTTACCCAACATTAAAGAGCCGCTTGATGCCAGTATCGTGGCCACCCGTATTTTAGAGATTTTCGATGGGGGGTTTAAAGTTGATGATGTAACACATATGGTCTACGCAAGTATCGGGATTGCGGTGTACCCCGATGATGCCACCGAACCTTCCGACTTACTTCACCAAGCTGATGTAGCAATGTATGACGCCAAGCATAACGGACGTAATGGTTTTAGGTTTTTTACTCAGAATATTGCCGAAACGCTGCGCCAGCGTCAACTGATTGAAAAAGGTCTGAGGCTAGCATTGAGTGAACATCACTTTTTTCTGGTTTACATGCCTATATTTGACTGTAAAGATAATACTATCGCGGCTGTGGAAGTGCTGCTTCGCTGTGAAAGCCCCGAATTACAAGGAATTGGGCCTGACCAATTTATCCCTGTAGCAGAAGCAAGCGGTCTAATTAAGGATATAGATCTGTGGGTTATCAATAACGCTTTACAAGCTTTATTAATCTTACAAACTGAACATAAATTTAAGGGTAAGTTTTGCATCAACATTTCGGGCGTTGAGCTTCACAATGAAGCGTTTCCTGCCAAAGTAAAGCACTTACTAAGTTATTATAACATCGCCCCCGAAAGCGTAGAACTAGAGGTTACTGAAACCGCATTTGTAGCCGGTGATGTAACCTGTGTGGAAACCTTGAAAGCGTTAAATAAGCTTGGTATCTCTTTAGCACTAGATGATTTCGGTACTGGCTTTACTGCGTTTAGCCAATTAATACATTACCCTGCTGACTGCCTAAAAATTGACCGCTCATTTGTCAACGACCTTTTTTCAGAGCGTGAGGCACGTAACAAGATGGTTATGGTCATTCAAAATTTAGCTAAACTCTACGGGCTCCGCGTCATCGCTGAAGGTGTAGAAAACGAAGCCCAACTGGCCTATTTGAAAGAAAACGGTTGTGATTGGGCACAAGGTTACTATTTATCGCGCCCTCTTTCTTGGGAAGATTTACTCGTGTTATTGAACAGTTAGATAAACGTTGACCAGCGACGGCTTCCGCGTAAAACGATTACTTTAAACGCCCTGAATGCTATATACGAGAGCCGCTTTACCTCACCCGGGGTAAGTATTTCGATGAGTTATTCACCATAATAACTCGCTTACTTTGCTGCGTTAAAGACTCTTATTGCTATACTATGTTGGGACGGGTTTAGAGGCGCCATCACAATATTATCAACAACCCTATGGTCTGTATCACGCTATTGCTTTCAACAAAGATTAACCTCATCAGCAGCTTTCCCTTCCATTTCTGGCGCAAGTAACTTGCTGTCTTTAGATACAATTAGATTACGTCTTCTGGCCCCTGATACACGAGACGTTTACTCGCCAAGTTATCCTAAAGGTATTGCGCTTGTTAGCAATAATCCTTTTTAGTGTCTTAAATTTCCAGCAATATTATGCTCAAAATACCAGAAGAACCTTTACAGTTGTACTAAATCAACATCAACAGCTATATAAGGATACTCAGGATTGAAATATCTATTTTAATCGCTCATTCAGAGAATAGAGTGTTGCGTATAATTATTGATTTAATATCTGAAAATACGCTGAGTTTCCGGGTTGAAATGGGATACGGTTATCGCCGCGATAAGGCGCGGTAATTGGTCGAAGGGTCAATCCTAGAATAGTAAAGGCAGCGCTGAGTAGCTCATAAAACCTTTCAGACCGTTTAACTACAACAATGGTGAGGACTGCTTTTTACAGAAATTATGTGAGCGATTATTCTTACGGTTTATATGCAATAATCTATGCGGTTTTTCTTAAGTTAACCGCTTGAGATTCAAGCGGTTAACAGAAAAAAAAGAGTCGGCCGATAAGCCGGGTTGTTCAATCCTATAGCTCAAGCGTACCGCTTTACACACTGAATGCACAAGTCATTTGTGTGACGGTTCGTGTTACATCTAAATAGTTATCACACATATCCATCTGTCTTAACTGTATAGTCCAATAAAGTTCGCTTTAAGTTTCTCACTCTCTTATCCGACAAATGTTTCTTTAATATTAGTTATAATTTTGATAATAGTATGCAATAGGAACATTACATAAAAAGGACCTAAAGATGAGACAGTCAATTTCTTACCATCTTCAAAAAACATGGGATATCCAGTCCCCATTACTGTATAGATATCTCGCAAAAGAGTTCACCGATGCTTTTTTTAACGATGGGATACTTCGATTGAGCTCATTTAATAATTTCTCCCAGCACTCTGATGAACAAAGAAATGACTCTTTAGAGGGGTATGGAAAAATCATTTTTAAAACACCAGATGGAGAAGAGTATCCATTTGAAGTGAGAAGTCCCCTAAACTCTTATATTTTCTGCACCTCGACTCTATACTGTGAGGCTATCGCCGAAGACTTTAAAACTAATTCCGGATTTCGGATAAATAACATAATAGGTTTTGTAGAAGCAGTTTCTAAAAATATCCCTTACTTTTCGGGTGGTACAGAAGGTGGTTGCATATATCTACCCAGCAAGACTATAGAAGTTGAAGTACCAAATGATTTTTTTAATGATATGTCTTCTTCAAATAGTGACGAAATTGTTAATAAAGCTAATGATATAATAAGCGATGTAAGCGATTTATATTTTATTAAGTCAAATAGTTATCGATCACAGTGTGAATACAGACTTGCTTGGCACTCTAGCAGTGAGACCGATAGCTACATCGATATAAAATGTCCAGAAGCTATACAATTTTGCACTAGATTTGAAGATCTAAGGGTAGAAAAAGAAGATTTCAGTGAGTACAAAATTAGATCTGGTTTCTATTTGAGGTCAGGGTCAGGAGGACCTAGTATTAGTAAAATGGCATTCAAGGCTCCTAATTTGAAGCGAAAATAACTTATGTAATGCATATCGTGTCAGTGTTCTAAGGTGTTTGACACTGAAAGATTGCCCCTAAGGGTAATCTTTATAAATTCAAAATATCAAGAAGCCCTAACTCTCATGATAGTTTGCCGACTTACGTAATATCGTCTAGCTAGACTTGATATTGACTGACCGCCTTTAATCGCAGCCTTTACGTCCTCTCTTTGCTGTTCTGTAAGGGCTGATTTTCTCCCAAACTTAACTCCCTTATCCTGAGCGGCTATTCTGCCCTCTGTAGTACGCTGTGCGATGAGATCTCTTTCAAGTTGAGCAAAGACACCTATTAGGGAAAGCTGCGCTGTAGCGAACGGAGAGTCGTTTGTAGTGTCAATTGACCCATCAAGAGTTTTGAAGGTTGCGCCTTTATCTTTCAGTGATTGAATGGTTTCCAATATTGCTTTAAGGCTACGTCCTAACCTATCTAGTTTGGTGACAACAACAATATCACCATCTCTTACATAATCCACCAGCTCCTTGAGCTTTTGTTCATTCTGTTCTGAAGCGCCAGACTGCTTACCGTGGAAGATCTTATTACACTTAGCAGCTGTTAATGCTGAGATCTGATTGTCTAGGTCCTGCCCTACTGTTGATACTCTTGCATATCCGATGTATTCCATTTGCCTACCTGTACGAAAATTAAGATATTCGTACACACTATAAAGCGGATGTACTAAACATACAAATTCATATAAACGTACATGTACGAATATAATATAAAAATTTAGTACACCTACATTATTTGTCTTCCTGTATTAGCTGTATCCGGTACAGTCATCTGTTAATGACTTTTATCTGCCTATGATGATCATGCTAATACTTAATTAAACCTATATTAACTCTACTAAAAGATAGGTTTAATCAGACATAAACTAGTGTTTATTAAGGCAGGGAAGATTACTAACCACTTGATTTTTATCGAAAATTTACCAAAACATGCAGTATTTGATGGAGTTGGGTTAGCGCAGTAGGGCGAGAGACGCCATCTGCTTGACACAATAAGCCCTCAAAGTGATTATAAGAGCACTTCTCTTAATTCCCATGGGGTACGTTTGGCAATGCCCTTTAGTGGCTTTCAGCAGCCATACAGTGTCATTAAAGCGGGGGGTACTTTATTGAGGGCAAGTGCTTTTTGTTGAGCCTACCATATCTTTGACCAGTATTATTAAGATACTTATCTAAATTATGTGGCTTCTGTTGCTTTACAGTATTGATATATTTAGTCATCGTTTCTTCATTCTGGGGATATTTGGTGTACTTGTAATCACCGATATCAAATGATCTAATACGAGTTAGAACAGGCAGCTCTGGGTCTTTTTGGCAGAAGTATGTAACCATGGGGGCTGTAGTCCACTTTATTCTATCTTCATATTCGTTGTCTTGATATTCAGTAAATCCAGCTTTTCTAGCGTTGTTTAAACAAACACGATACACAATACCTATATCTGAATTCTTAGTGCTAAGTGAACTATTTATCCTTCTTAGATACTTGTATACATCCTTGCCAAATTCATAGGATCGGAAGTATAAATTTACCTTACATTCCCACGGATATGACTGTAAAAGATCTATGAATTTTCTCTTAGTTTTATTCTCTGATGCTTCACTCATAATGTACCCCTATTAAGAGAGTATACTTAAAGAGTATCTATCCATAGTTACTCTAAAAAGACATCACACTAAAAAACACCTCACTTACAGGCTCCATATGACGGGTAGCGTAGAGGGGTATCTTAAAATGTGCGTATAAAAGTCTTGTAAGTATGCGGTGCTTTCCTCTTTATGGCAAAGCTCTATTTATGGTAGAGCTGACTGCCTAAATACAACAATCAATCGCTATCTACTAAAGTGATCATGTTGATTAATTTTTGTTTTAATTTCATGTTATCGGTGTGTGTGTAGACTCTCGTGGTTATGCTTTGGTCTTTAGATTGGAAATGACCAACGATTGCCTGTATGTATGCATAGGGGGCTTGCAATTCGGCATTCTTGTCGACAAGAGAGGAGATAACAAAATGTCTGAGGCTATATAAATTTAGTATTTCTCCATTTTCTCTTTCATTGGGCAACTCACAGTTTGGTCGAATATGATCTGAGTATAACCGAGTGAGGTACTTGTCTGATTGCGAGTAACGCCTAAACAAGTATTTATCTGTGTTTTTACCTACAAATTCTAAGAACCCTTTTTGGATAAGCAGTTGATGAATAGGTACAAGTCTATTGCTTTGCGCAGTTTTTAGCTTTCCTGCTTCATCAGTTACTCTGAAATACCAGATACCCTCTTCACTTTGCAGTATGTCTTCCTTCCTTAACTGCATTACTTCAGCGTTTCTCATTCCCGTAAACGCCATTATGTTTACAGGCCATTTCTTTCCGTCCCCTAAGTTATCAACAAAATCGAGAATCCTTGAAACCTGGCTCCTAGAGAACTGCCCTCTGGCATTCGTGGTGTTGTTTACTTGATAACGCATTTCTTGAATAGCTTTACTAGAGCCTTTCAGTTGTTTTTCATAGAAATTGAAAAAGCTTTTTAGCTTCTTAAAGTGTTCAAAGACACTCTTTCCCGCTATAACTTGTTCTTCTTCAACCTTTCCACCAGCTATACAATCAATTATCTCTGAAGGTGACATTTTGTTATAAGGAGCAACATTTCCTTTAGGGAAGTTTGCTAATATCTCTCTAAAAAATAAATCAAGCTCGGCGGAGTCTATTTCACCTATCATTTGCTCCCCAAAGTGAGCATTAAAGATATTGAAGCTATATTGATGATTTTCTAGATTGTCAGGTGCCCATGGCGTGCCTTTATGGCTTTTTGTAATTGGAAGCTCTCCCTTCTCACCAGCCTCTAAAAATAACTCTGAAACCTTAGCAAATGATAGAGATTGTTCTTGCTTCTCCTTAAGCGATTTATATGATTTCTGAGCTACTTCAAAATCCCCTGAAGCGAGCAAATTCTTAATACGCTCTATCTGTTCAAAGAAAATTTCTAGTCTTTCTTCCGTTTCAAAAAAGTTTCTATCAAAGTCCACAATATCTGGTATGGGTGCTGCGTCGGGATCTTCGTAGTCTTTAATAAACAGTTGTCGAGACAGGTTTGAGGCTGAAACAGATGGCTGACTACTAGGAAAGCATTCTTGAATCTTATACTGGTAGTAACTCGGTAGAGGTGTATCGCTTTCATACATATAGGTAAATTGCTGATGTATAGATTGGTTCTGATAGTAATTAAACAGCATATCGCTGTAAGAGTTTTTCTCACCAAACAAACACCCCACTCTGGATAAATGTTTATCTATAGTCTCTCGAACTAGTTTATCTAGAGTTACTTTATCCATATTTCTTCTACTACCCTGTGACCCTATTACACCTAGGATTTTACTTACTAACTCTATTGCCTCAGCACGGCAATTAGTCTGAAGCGACCTTCGAACAATAGATGATTTGTGGCGTAAATTGAAATGGTAAGTGCTACCACGTTTGATTGTGTGTGGAACTGCTATGTGTGACATGATGTGTAACGCTTCTATGACAACGAGGCTTTCAGCGCTCTATGCTTACCAGCAAGATACTGATAAGCATAGATTTTCCGAAATGAGGCGGAGTTAGCCGATAAGCCGGGTTCTGTCTGAGGCAATCATTCCTCTAGGCCAGCAATCGCTCACTGGCTCAAGCAACCTACCCGATCCCCATGTGGGCCACACGTAATGGGATCCTATTTGGTCTTGCTCCGGGTGGAGTTTACCGTGCCACGAACTGTTGCCAGCCGCGCGGTGCGCTCTTACCGCACCCTTTCACCCTTACCGGCACTTGCGTGCTTAGGCGGTATACTCTCTGCTGCACTTGTCGTCGGCTCGCGCCGCCCAGACGTTATCTGGCACCCTGCCCTATGGAGCCCGGACTTTCCTCCCCTTTCTAATAAATAGAAAGCGGCGATTGCCTGGCCAACTCCGGGGCGCATTCTACCCTAGGCCAGCACGATTTACGATAGCTGCCAGACAATAAAATGCGGGTTAACGCCCGCTTTGTTATCGCGACATAAATCGTTCGTATTAAACACCCCCGATTTCAGATAATAAGTGCACCACTCATGGTTAAACGGTGAGAAGAGATCAACTGCCTGTTGGTGGTACTCTGTAATCGCCAAAAAACATGAGTAGTTACCATGAGATACAAGCAGTTGATCGA
>PYVY01000025.1 GCA_003056425.1 Alteromonas indica | reverse complement strand
ATGTTGAGCGTGCGTTGAATGCGAGACCCAGAAAATGTCTCGGATTTAAGCAGCCTGCTCTAGTATTCAAACAGTTAAGAGACGCAGCTTAATTTAACGAGTGGTGCACTTCGGGGTTGAATCCGCGAGTAGAAAGTGAAAGTCAAGATGATGTTCCTTTGTTTCTTGTTGGCCATTCTTATGGTGGGCATGCTTTTGGTCTACTCCCAAATCATAATAAAATCTCTGGTTTCTATGTATATGGAACAGGTGCTGGCTGGCACGGATATATGCCTCTTTCTGAAAAGCTGAAAGTGCTTACTATGTGGAATATCGTATTACCCATATTGACGTGGTGGAAAGGGTATTGTGCTTGGCAAATATTGGGTATGGGGGAAGATCTACCCCGCAATGTTTTTACCCAATGGAGGCACTGGTGCCGCTTTCCGCATTACTTCTTTGACGACCCGAAAATGGCTGGAATTGAAAAGTTATATGATTCTGTAAGAACGCCAATTGTTGCTGTCAATGCTCTGGATGACCTTTGGGCTTTGCCTCAATCTCGCGATGCGTTTGTAAGGTTCTATTCAAGCGCACCGGTTTCCCGTATTGATCTAAACCCAAATGTTCTTTCTGGCACTGTTGGTCACATGGGGTATTTCAGGAAGAGTGCAGAACCGCTATGGCAAGCTACGTTGGATTGGTTCACCGATATCGAGAGAAAAAATGAAAGTGCTATCCACCCATGATTCTGAATTAAGACTAACGATATTGTTTTGGATAATTATTCTCACCGTTCTGAGTAGTATTTTTCACTACATTGACAACATTGCTTTTTTCTCTGAATACCCTGAACCAACATGGATAAATACACGAATGGTCGATGCTTTTTGGTTCGTTATGACTCCTCTGGCACCAGTCGGCTATTACTTTATTAAAAGGGAAAGGTCTTATGTCGGCGGATCTGTACTCTTAGTTTATGGACTGTGCAATTTATTGACACTTGGACACTACAACTATTCCTCTTTTTTAGATATTTCCTTAAAAATCCATGTATTGATACTGATGGAGGCTTCACTTGGTATTTTATTGACTGTTTATGTTTTAGCTTTTTATATAACAGCCAGTGAACGTAACGAAAGCAAACAAAACCAAAATACTTAATTGAAAGGTAAAAAAATGAAATTAAGTGAAATGTCTGGGCTAGCTCACCTAGAAGCAATTGTCTCAGAAGCTATTCCAGCGCCAACAATTTTCAAAACAATGGGAATGTCCGAACTTAAGGTTCGTGAGGGAAGCGTAACGATAAACTGTCAAGCGACAAAACAACACTGTAATCCTATGGGAGGTGTGCATGGAGGCTTCGCTGCCACTGTACTGGATTCAGTAACAGGATGTGCAGTGCATAGTGAATTAGAGAAAGGAGTTAGTTACGGTACCGTGGATCTAACAGTTAAAATGATGAGGCCCGTTCCCTTGAATGAACCTCTTGTGGCTGAAGCCAGAGTCACTCATATTTCACGTTCTATAGGAATAGCTGAGGGAGTTTTGAAAAATAGTGATGGAAAACTGTTAGCCAGTGGCTACGCTACCTGTTTTATAAAGCGCTAAGCTTACCATTTTGATCACCCGATTTATTCGAGGTTCTATTATGACTATAATTACCGTCACTACTCCCAAAGGCCGCCTGTCATCAGAGCAGCGCAGCCTACTCTCAGAATCGCTCACTGATGCTGTATTGGTACCAGAAGTTGGTCGTTCAGAGCCTCGGGCACGTTTTGGTTTTCAAGTACATTTTAACGAACGTTCACTTGACCGCATAGCCATTGGCGGACGGTTGCTATCTGATTCTCTTGAAGTTCCTGATGTGGCTACTATCGACATCTGCGTAATGGATGCTGCGTGGCCCAACATAGTGCGAAAGCAGATAATTGAAAACGTGCTTTCAGCCATGGCTGACGCCTGTGATATGGAAGAGGCCTCTCCTACATGGTGGACTACATTTCGCGTTATTGAGGAAGGAAGTTGGGGAGCTCGGGGCAGTACACTATCGATCTTAGATCTTCTTGAAACTGGCATTTTTACGTCTGAACGGATTGAGAAAATTCGTGAAGCACTGACTTAAAAAGCAAAATAAAAAGAGGATTTACAAAAAATATTTGGATAGGTACATCGAATACTTAACAAGTTTCTCAGATACTCTCCAACTATGTAAGCTACCAGTGGAAGAGACTAATTCCTTACTGCCTAGCAACAGCAACATATTGAGCGTCCGCTGTTTGTCTTAAGCTGACTTCTATTCTATGAAAGGTGATATTGGCTGGGGGCATTATTGCCGTAAGTTTTTTAAATTTAACGCTGCACGCAGAAGTGCGGGCACTCTGGTTAGAAAGCCCCTTAGGCTTTTTGTTGATGGCTATACCTGTAACGTGTTTTGGTTTACTGGCTTTATGTGGTGTCGTGCTACAAAAGCTGCCGGAGGCGGACGGGAAAGGTGAATGGCTGCCTTTTGCGTTAGCTCTGCTTGTATTTCTGCTATGTTTTGCTGCGTTCGGGATAAGTTACTATCCCTATGTTGTACCGGGTAAGCTCACCATCATGGATGCGCTGGCAGACGCGAATTCTCTTCGTTTTTTGTTGGTAGGTACCGTTGTTGTCGTCCCTTGTATTCTTGCTTACACTGTTATGGTATACCGAATATTTGCCGGTAAATCGGAAAAACTATCTTATTATTAAGAACAGTAAACAGCCTGAACTTTTCAGGCTGTAGATTTGCCTCATCTGTATTTAATAGTAATTAAAGTGATGTTTATAAAAGTCAGCTGCAGTCCCGTCACCGTGACTAGATGATGATGAGGTTCTGATATTTATTTGTTTCTTGCATTCAGACTAGATTTGACATGAATTTCGAGGCGATCTGAATTCACTTTATGCGTTTTTTAAACTACACCTTGCTCAATCATTGCGTCTGCAACCCGACGAAAGGCAGCAATATTAGCTCCTAATACAAGGTTACCGGGCGCACCGAATTCTCTTGCAGTCTCACTGGCTCGTAGATAAATATCCTACGTTATTTGTAGTAATTGACAATCGACTTGTTCGAAAGTCCATTTTTGCATACTGGCGTTTTGCGCCATTTCTAACTGACTTGTCGCTACTCCCCCGGCGTTAGCGGCCTTACCCGGACCATAAGAAATACCGGCTTTAAGAAAGTACTCTACCGCACCTTGTGAAGCAGCCATATTTGCACCTTCACTAACCAATTTGCATCCATTAGAAACCAGTGCTTCGGCATCACGAGTTGTTAACTCATTTTGGGTGGCACATGGAAACGCTAAGTCTGCCTTGTATCGCCAAATAGTATGTCCTCCTGAAGGATATTCACTGATCGGAATGAACTGTGCCCTGGGGTGAGAATTTAAGTAACGTAAAAGCGAAGTACGTTCTTTTTCTTTGAGTTCCTTAATAAGAGACAGATCCAACCCTTGCGCATGATATAGCGTACCGGTTGAGTCACTACAGGCAATAGGAGTAGCACCAAGTTGATAAAGCTTCTCCATTGCATAAATAGCGACATTTCCAGCACCGGACACGAGGCAACGTTGTCCCTGTAAGTTTTCGCCTCGTGCATTAAGCATGTGATCTGCGAAATATACTGTTCCATATCCTGTTGCCTCCTTTCGCGCGTACGAACCACCCCAAAGCAAACCTTTTCCGGTAAGCACGCCCTCATATTTCCCGGTCAGTCTTTTGTATTGACCGAACATGTAGCCTATTTCTCTGGCGCCTACACCAATATCACCGGCAGGCACATCAGTATTGGGTCCAATATGACGATAGAGTTCGTTCATGAATGACTGACAAAAACGCATTATTTCGGCATCGCTTCGTCCTTTTGGATCGAAATTTGCGCCTCCTTTGCCCCCCCCAATTGGCAGGCCAGTTAACGCATTTTTAAATATTTGTTCAAATCCTAAGAATTTTATAATACTGGCATTGACCGAAGGATGAAAACGAAGTCCTCCTTTGTACGGACCAAGTGCCGAATTAAATTCAATGCGGTATCCCTTATTAATCTGTATATTTCCGCTGTCATCTTGCCAGGGCACCCGAAACATAATTTGTCTTTCGGGTTCAACTAATCGCTGTATAATTGAATGCTTCGCATAATAGTTGTTTTTTTCCAGAACAGGTTCCAGAGTTCGCAGGACTTCCTCAACAGCCTGATAAAATTCAGTTTGTGCCGGACTGCTTTGTTTTAGCTGAGAAATAGTAGTACTTAAATAATTCATAAATCAACCTGTTAATGATTACCTTCTAATCACAGACGAGATAACGGACTTTTCTTTTTACTTCTAATATATCAATTTGTTGTTCGCCACTTTTAGTATTCCAGCTAATTTTTTGACCAGCTCTTAAACCTAGTAATGCCGAGCCAATTGGTGCGAAAATTGAAATGCCGTCTTCGTATTTATGCATATCCAATGGAAGGCAGAGTGTTTTAGTCAAGTATTTATCAAACTTACTTATTTTAAATGTAACCTGAGAACCTATTGCCACCACGTCTGGAGCAAGATCTTTAATGTTAACGACTTTGGCGCGAACTAATTCTTTTTCTAATTCGTCAAACCTTTCAGCCGGTAATTTAATTTTTCTTAGCTGTTCTTCAATATCACTCAAGTCTTCATATGAAATTGTGATGTTAGGTTTTCTTGACATGATAATCCTTCCTCTTTGAATTAAAAATCACCCGCAGGAGAGCCTTCCCTGTGAGGAAATAGAAATTTAATCTATAGCTTTAATTTATTCCGGTACGGAATTTCTGGTTTTAGATAAATAAGAGGCGGCCGAATGCAGAACTGCATCCGGCTTAATTGGGTAAGGTGAGTAAAATGCTCTTGTTGAGATTACAGTGCTTAGTCATGATTTCCTCATTGCTGTCACTGATATTAATACTTAATAAAAAAATAACAAGAACTTTTAAGATTATATCGCTCCGTATTTATGGAATTAGCAGTGAAAAGTTCTGAGTTTTTCGCCATGAGCAATATTTTATTCTTTAAGGTATTTTTTTGGCTGATTTATCAAAGAGTTTATTGGCGTCAATTATCGTTGAAACTTGATTAAACTTCTTGATGCGGTCCGAATAATTCATAATTGATTCGCGATTGACTGACGCCCAAGGCTAATAATTCATGCTTGATAGCAAGCATAAATTGCAAAGGTCCACAGAGATAAAACTCGCCCTCTTTCAGTGGTAAAGAACCTTTAACGTCTTCTATTTTCATTCTTCCGATAGTTTCATTTTGACCACTGCTAACGTCATTTTCATACCACGTGTGCGACTGCAGGTTCAGAGTATTCTTAACACTCTCAACATGTCCTTTGAAAGAATGCTGATTTCGATTTTTACATGCGTGAAGATAGGTCACCGGATGTGCGAAGTTCTCTTTTACTAAAGAATCTAACATCGCTTGCATAGGCGTCAGACCCACACCTGCAGAAATCAATATAACCGGAGTATCAAGTTGTTTTAGATAAAAGTCCCCGGCAGGGGGCATGACCAAGACTTCATCGCCAACATTTATTTTTAAATGAAGATAATTAGACATTACACCACACATTTCACCCAGGCCTTCCCGTTTAACACTAATGCGATAGGATTTTCCATTCGCGGCAGTTGATAGTGAATACTGCCTTATTTCATCATGCTCACTACCATGAGGATGCACCTTTATTCCTAAATACTGGCCCGGTTTATAATCGATAACACTACCGCCATCGACGGGCATTAAGGTAAAACTGGTTACGAGTTCGGATTCGGTCTCTTTTGAGACGACAGAAAAGGCTCTGAAGCCAGACCAGCCTCCTTTTACAGCAGCTCTTTGTTGATACAATTCACTTTCAACTTTAATGAAAATGTCTGCTAATTGACCATATGCAGCTGTCCATGCCTCTTCAACATCAGGAGTAAACGCGTCCGGAGCCAATTCTCTCAATGTCTCAATCAGATGATGTCCCACTATTGCGTACTGTTCAGGCTGGATATTAAAACTGGTATGCTTGTGTGCAATACGCATAACGGCATCTGTCAGTAGCTCTAACTGATCTATGTTGGCAGCGTATGCAGCTATCGCATTAAATAGAGCCGCTGGCTGACGACCTGTTTTCTGATGCGTCATGTTAAATATATTTTTAAGCTCAGGATTATGTAAGAACATTCGGGCGTAAAAATGTTCGGTAATTGCGGTTCCTCCCGAAGCAAGTAGTGGAATGGTCGCTTTGACAGTATCTATATGAGTTTGAGTAAGCATTAACATACCTTTAATGACGTTAAGTATTTGGTAGCTATGAGTAATGCGACTCGTGTGCCAAATTTTATTTCACTTAGTATCAATGTGTTACGAATAACTCTTTAAGCTATGTGTCAAAATGACTCATCACTTAATGGGCTAATTAGGATCGTTTGTGTCATAATGACCTATACTTCGTGTCAATACAAAATGGTCTCATGAGTAAAATATCTCAATTTAGTTTGGTTAACTTTGCCCTTGATCTGTCCGCCGCAGTTTCGATGAATTGTTTTTATGAAAGTTTGATTTCTGCCGTTTGTGCAACTATTAAAGCAGATGCTGTAGCACTATTGATTTTTCGACACGAGACACTTGTTCCCGTTGCGCAGAGAGGGTTGTCCGATGACGTCATGGGGCGACGGTTTATTCCAGAGCAACATCCACGTTTAAAAGCAATCTGTAGCACGAGGGCGGTCACTCGCTTTTCAGCTGATTCGCCGTTACCAGACCCCTATGATGGAATGATTGCAAGTCATAACCATAATATGAACGTACATTCCTGTATGGGAATTCCTTTATATAAAGATGAAACGTTGCTAGGTGTACTTACTCTCGATAGCCTGGAGCCTAATGAGTATGATGCGCTTGATGCCGCTTCAGTTGACACACTGTCCAGGCTGGCAGCCCGGCTTTTATATGCTGCTTTATATATCAGAGAGTTAAATAAACAGAAGACTCATACTCAGCATGTATTACGGGCAATGAATGAGAATAGCTCTGAGCATCATCAGGGTGAAGAAATAATAGGAAATAGTGTTGCGACAAAAAAATTAAAGCAGACCATTCGACTGGCAGCTTCGTCCGACCTCACAATTTTGGTGCAAGGTGAAACTGGTGTGGGCAAAGAACTTGTTGCCCGTGAGCTACATTATCAATCAAACCGGCGGAATAAAACGCTCGTATATGTAAATTGCGCTGCTATTCCTGTTCATCTGATAGAAAGTGAACTCTTCGGCCACGTGAAAGGTGCGTTTACCAGTGCCGCAAACGACCGCGATGGTAAGTTCTTACTTGCTGATGGCGGAACATTATTTCTGGACGAAATTGGAGAGCTTCCGCTTGAAATTCAGGGTACATTGCTGAGAGCAATACAGAATCAGGAAATTCAGGTCGTCGGTCAGGATAAGAGTCGAAAAGTGGACGTTAGAATTATTGCTGCTACGAATAGAGAGTTAGGGCATGAAGTTCAAAATAAACGCTTCCGGGCCGATCTTTATCATCGTCTCATAGTGTTTCCGATATATGTCCCGCCTCTTAGAGACAGACAAAGCGATGTTCCGCTTCTGGCTGGCTATTTTGCAGAGAAAATGCGGCGAAGTCTGGGACTGCAAAAGTTGATACTGGCTAAAGAAGCAATTTATAAACTGACAGTTTATCACTGGCCGGGAAATGTAAGAGAGTTAGAGCACGTAATATCACGCGCAGCACTTTATGCTCGAGAGAAGAATCCAACCGGAAATACAATAATTGAGCCATCTGACATTACCGGTTTAACCGTGTCTTCAGACTCTTTAACAAGTAAAGACACAGATTCGTCCACCGTATGTTTCGAGACCGATAGCCATACCGACTTACGGGAAGCAACAGATAAATTTCAACGTCAACTCATTATCAAGGCATTGCATCACGCAGAAAACAACTGGTCTAAGGCAGCCAGATCTCTGTCAATAGACCGTGCAAATCTTGTCAGACTGGCGAAGCGCCTTAATATCACCCTAGTGAAAAAGATAAGAACGTAGCTTTTCGTTCACAGAAATTATAGATATTGTCTATACGTTTCCTATATCTGACCTTACAAAGGAATATATGTTAAATACGCTAAAACGGTTTTGGGGTTTTCAAAACAACGTAGTTGTATCAGAAAAAGTCGTTGCCACTATCGGTGGAATGCTCGCTATATTCTTATGCTTTTTTCTTACAACATGGTTGCTAGGCACGGAGGGAGCGGCGGCAATTTTACCATCCATGGGAGCGTCAACGGTCCTTCTTTTTGCTGTTCCTCATGGCCAGCTATCGACGCCATGGGCATTCTTCGCTGGCAATATTCTTTCTGCTATTGTCGGCGTTACAAGTGCACAATACATTGAAAATCTCTTTATTGCCGCTCCGGTAGCAGTGTCGCTTTCGATATTTATTATGCACCTATCCCGCTCACTACATCCTCCAGGTGGTGCTACCGCTTTGGCAGCTGTAATTGGTGGGTCTGCGATAACGGATTTAAGTTATTGGTACGTGCTCACTCCAACTATTATCAACTGCATGATTCTGTTTGCTGTTGCGATACTGTTCAACAATCTTTTTCACTGGAGGCGTTACCCGCAAAGTCTTATGCGATATAAGGGGATAGGCTATAACCCTGACACGAGACGCATAAAAATGCGACATATCCATGAGGCAATCAACCGGTCAGAATTGGTTATTGATGCCAGTGACGAGCAAATTAAACATATCATTGACTTAGCTGATACGATTTTACACGAAGAATTAATAGCCGGTTTTGAGCTCGAAATGGGCGCATTCTACACAAATAACCAACCTGGGCGTTTATGGTCTGTTCGTCAGGTTGTAGACGAAAGAAAACATAATAGTAAGCATAAGTACTTGCTTATATATAGGGTGGTTGAAGGTGATGGGAAGGGATTCTCCGATTGCTGTACCTATCAAGAATTTGCCGAATGGGCAAAAATGAAAATGACGCCATCGCAAGTTTAGCATGCTGGTTAATAGTCAAACTGATACTTAGCTTGTAGTGGTCAAGTCATTTTGGCCACATCGTTGTAGCTATTCCAGTAACGTTTCTCCGATTCATTGGGCGTTAAACCACCGTTATATGAATGCGGTCTCAGTCGGCTGTAATAGCCATGAATGTAATCACCAATCTTCTGCTTTGCTTCAGTAAAGTTCCGGTAGCCAGTTGTTGGAATCCATTCGGTTTTAAGGCTTTTGAAGAAGCGTTCCATCGGGCTATTGACGCTCCTATGTCAAGGATGAAAGATCTGAAACAATCATGGGATATAATTCTCGCGCTAAATACCTCTTTAAACATCGCTGTATTTATCTGTCACTTTTTCCTTCTGAGCTGCGACGTTGAACATATTTTCGCGTCCTGACGCATAGGGGGGCTTGTGCCTCATTCTTCGCAAGCTTCTGCGCCGCTTATGAAGGCGTTGAACGTCCGCTCTTTGTCTTGAGTTCAATTGGTGAATGCAACGCTATCCTTATTTAAGGAGGAACGTTGCCATGAAACAAAGAAAGCGCATCTATTATTCACCTGAACAAAAAGCACTTATTTGGGACAGATATAAGCAAGGCGATTCGCTGCATGACATTGCCAGAATGTTTGACCGCTATCATTCTTCAATTATGCCCACCATTTATCAAACTGGTGGGTTTCGGCCACCAGAACGAAAAAGGCATCCACAATCTCTTTCGCTTGATGAAAGAGAAGAGATATCACGGTGCTTAGTCAGTAAACAATCCATTCGAGAAATTGCCAGACGTTTGTCCAGAGCGCCATCTACAATCAGTCGAGAGATAAAACGAAATGGCGGATTGGAGCGCTACCGTGCGGTTAAAGCAGAGCAACGAGCATGGGACGAAGCCCTAAGGCCTAAGCCATGTAAATTAATCGGCTCGCCAGAGTTGTGTAAACTGATAGCGGTTAAGCTTAAAAGAGCATGGTCACCACAGCAAATTGCGGGTTGGTTAAAGCGACTATATCCCGATAATCAGGAAATGTACGTGTCCCACGAAACCATCTATAAAACATTGTTCATTCAGACGCGAGGAGCGTGGAAGAAAGAGCTGCAACGGTGTTTGAGAACGGAAAGAGCTGTCCGAAAGTCTCGTGCATCAACGCTAAAAGGACGCGGCTTAGGCCAAATTCCAGATGCTTTATCAATCAGCGAGCGGCCAGCTTCCGTTGACGATAGAGCTGTTCCCGGGCACTGGGAAGGCGACCTCATATGCGGCTCAAAGAACAGTTATATTGCAACGCTTGTTGAACGCCATTCTCGTTACGTGATGCTCGCCAAAGTGGAAGATAGTAAGTCATCTACTGTTATCGCTGCACTGATTAAACAAGCCCAAAAGCTGCCAAGCGAATTGTATAAATCTCTCACGTGGGATAGAGGCAGGGAAATCAAAGACCACAGGAAGTTCACACTGGCAACTGACATCAAAGTATATCTGTGTGATCCCCATTCTCCTTGGCAACGCGGTTCAAATGAAAATACCAATAGACTGTTGAGACAGTATTTCCCCAAAAGCACTGACTTATCAGTACACAGTCAACAAAAGCTGAGTAGCATCGCAAGGCAACTTAACGAAAGGCCGAGAAAGACGCTAGACTATGAAACACCAGCTCAGAGATTTAACCGGTGTGTTGCAGCTATCAATTGAACTCAAGGTCTTCAGCGGACTTTACTTGGAAGGCAATTAAGCAACGACTCCTCGCGCCTAACTGACTGTAAGGTCGAGTCTGACTTTCTTAACAAAAGTGTCAGATCAAATATGAGTCGCTACAAATAAGTATGTTAACACCAAGCGACTTTGTCGTATCTTAATTACCAAGCGATTCTGTCGTAATCGCTAATTACCAAGGGAATTTGTCGGTCATTTTTTTATGTGCCTGTTAGTGTTTTGTTTTTTGAATACTAGA
>PYVY01000024.1 GCA_003056425.1 Alteromonas indica | reverse complement strand
AGCATTCGTCACCGGCTACGCCATAGCCACCGTCAGCGCCCGGTGGCACCCTTAATGGCCTTTAATGACCAAACAACACTGTGCCCATCCCGTTCTTGTATACCATTTAGCTTTACTGATTATCTGGTACTGATAAACACTACAGGCCGCATTAAGATAAAAGGCAAGTCCTGCCTCAGCGATACGTTGGCGCCCCTCTTACATCAGTTAGGACTGAAACCGGAGCAATGGTTAGCGTTGACGCAGGGTTTTGAGCAGTGTTTTCACCGGGCCGCAGGGGATATAGAAAGTTTGCTGCGGTATCGCAACAATCATAATCTCAGTCGTATTGCCGACAGACGTAATGCACAACGACTGTTTGGTTAAAATACCAAGAGCTATGGCTTGTAAAAACAAACCAGCCTTTAATACCTTCGTCACCTTCCTATCATGTCTTCTATTGATGATATATATCAAGGCCGTCATACAATAGGACGTTGTTTATTTTCCTATCAGCGCTATGCCGCAACTAAATTTTGCTTTTGGCTACTGTTGGCTAATATAGCTTTGAAAGTTATGAACCCATGCCTTCACAGGGCTATCCTTACTTTTTATCAGATTTATATTCTCTGACAACTTAGTTTTGAACTTTAACTTTCCGCCCGTTTTCCGCCTTAAAAATTAATGCCGGCCATTACTGTGGGTGTCTTGCAAGCGCGTTGCTAGCCACAGTTCTGGAATATGGATGTCTCTTAAGTTTCTTTTTATTTTCCTATCAGCGCTATGCCGCGACTAAATTTTGCTTTTGGCTACTGTTGGCTAATATAGCTTTGAAAGTTACGAACCCACGCCTTCACAGGGCTATCCTTACTTTTTA
Source organism: Alteromonas indica (assembly GCA_003056425.1). GTDB lineage: Bacteria > Pseudomonadota > Gammaproteobacteria > Enterobacterales > Alteromonadaceae > Alteromonas > Alteromonas indica. The sequence continues at coordinate 25,437 of PYVY01000024.1, read as the reverse complement.
TCAGATTTATATTCACTACAACTCAGTTTTGAACTTTCACTTTCCGCCCGTTTTCCGCCTTAAAAATTAATGGCGGCCATTACTGTGGGCGTCTTGCAAGCACGTTGCTAGCCACGGTTCTGGAATACGGATGTCTTAAGCTTCTTACAGGCCACAGTGTCTGCGCATGAATGTCTTTCAAGCTATCCTTTCAAGCTACCTTCAAGCCCCTTAGGGCCTCCTATTTACTACCGGAGTCGTACGACCAGCTTTAAGTCATCCCTTTTTGCCGTCAATACGTACGTAAATCGCTTTCCCGCCGCGGTGATTTTGGTAACATCGCGCCTTCTGTAACGATAAAGCCTCATAAATAAGAAGTGCAGGTCATTACAGCTATAACAAAACACCATACGACAAATCACGTATTATTGTTATTACTGAGGATGAACACACATGAAAGCATTCGCACTTTCACCTATTGCCGCAACACTTATAGCCACCAGCTATCTGCCAGTCTCGTACGCCCAGGATGCCGAACAGAATAAGGTTATGGATGATCAGGAAACTGAACAAATCCTTATTTTAGGTACGCGTAGACCAGGGCGTTCCGTGGTCCAAAGTAACGTACCTGTTGATTTGATAGACGAAGACACATTAAATGCAGGCGGCTTTAATGACATCAGCCGTCAATTACAGAATGTAGTACCAAGCTTCAACTTCTACCAGCCTTCACTGGTGGATGGAACAGAACATATCAAACCTGCTTCATTGCGGGGCCTTGCGCCTGATCAAACGTTGGTGTTATTAAATGGTCGACGTTTTCACACAAGTGCATTACTTAACCTCAACGGTACATCAGGGCGCGGTTCAGTTTCGGTAGATCTTAACGCTATCCCATCCGCGGCGATAAAACGCATTGAAATTCTGCGTGATGGCGCGGCAGCCCAATATGGTTCAGATGCTATCGCCGGCGTTATCAATATTATTACTAAAGATGCTGCTGAAGGCGGTTCGGTTACCATTTCAGGTGGTAGTTATTTCACTGAACTTGATGGAGTACCAGAACTAACCGGTATTTTAACAGACGAGCAAGGTAATATTGTACCGAATGAAAACGGAGCCGATCGCGTTACCGGTATCTACGGCGACGATATTAATCGCAACGATGGTGAAAATATTAATTTTACTGCGAATACAGGGCTCGCACTAGGTGATGATGGCTATATCAATATCACTGGTGAAATAGCCAATGCTAACCGAACCAATCGCGGTGGTTATGATGACGGAGATACTTACCCGTTAACCGCTGACGGTAACTTTGACCAGCGCGAACTAACCGTCGACCGCGACCGCTTTAATTTTGGCTCTCCGGATACGGAATCTTATACATTGTTAGCCAATGCTGGCTATTACCTAAACAGCAAGGCAGAGCTTTACTCAACAATTACCTTTCAGGATAAAGAAAGTGTGACAGGGGCTTTTTTTCGCGAAGCCGCAGATGAAGGACTATTTATTCAGGATATCTACCCTAACGGCTTTACCCCACAAATTTTAGCAGAAATTCAAGATTGGTCAGTGCTAGCTGGGGTAAAAGGCAGTTCTGAGCATTGGGACTATAACGCCAGTGTGGTTACCGGTAGCAATGAGGTCGATTATACTACCTACAACACAGCCAACCCCACATACCTTAGCCAGACACCCACCCAATTTTATGGTGGCCAGTTAGCGAATCAACAAACTACCTTTAGCTTTGATGCATCCCGGTTTATTGACATAGACGGCTTATTCTCGCCGCTATCGTTCGCACTGGGCGCTGAATACCGTATCGATGAGTTTGAAATAAGCTCAGGTGATGAGGCTGCATATACTAATATTCAAGCCACTGATGAAAGTGGTAACCCAGTGGTTGATGAGTCGGGGAACCCGGTCTATCAATCAGATAGACTATTTGCCCAAGGCGCACTATATTTTTCAGATGCCGCACGGGTAGATGAAGATCGGGATAGCTATGCTTTTTATATCGACCTGGATGCTGATATTACCCAGCAATGGAATATTACACTGGCCGGCCGATACGAAGATTACTCTGATTTTGGTTCTACCTCTAACGGCAAACTTGCCACCCGTTATATGTTTAGCGATACATTCTCCGTACGTAGTTCCGTTAGTACAGGTTTTAGAGCCCCCTCTTTACAACAACAGTTTTATACTTCTGTGAGCACTAATTTCATCAACGGGGTAGCGTATGAAGTTGGAACTATTTCCTCTACCAGCGCTGCAGCCCAGGCACTAGGGGGTAGCCAACTGGAAGCGGAAGAATCGACGAATGTTAGTCTTGGCTTTACTTGGTCCCCAATAGAACGTCTAACTATTACCGCAGATGCTTATCGTATCGACATTGATGATCGTGTAGTGCTATCGGAAACACTGGGGGATAGCGATGATGAGGCCGCTATAGTTACGCAGGTTTTCAATGCCAATAATATTGAAGGCGTAGGCGCCGTGCGCTTCTTTATTAACGGCGTGAACAGCCGGACCGAAGGGGTTGATGTAGTTGCTAATTACACTATAGATGATATCGCCGAAGGATCATTGAACCTTTCTATGGGAGCTAATTATAACGAAACCGAGGTAAGTGAAGTTATTGCTACGGCGGGCCCTGCGGATCTGTTCGCCCCGGAGAGTCTATTTGCAAGACGTGAGCGTTCTCGCCTTGAAAATGCCGCTCCCAAAACAAAAGCCAATATTACGGCAAACTGGCAAGGCGAAAAGGTCTCGTTACTATTACGCGGTAATTATTTTGGTGAAGTTACCCAACCCGGCTCTACACAAACCGGAGATGTTACTGTTGATACCGCCTTTATTGTAGACACGGAGGTCGGTTATTTTGTTACCGAAGACTTACAGTTAAAGCTTGGCGTTAATAACTTATTCGATAAGTATCCCCAATCGGCGGTAATCACTGATGCTCCTGAGGTAGGCCAGTTTGATTATGTTATTCCCTATCCTAACTTTTCTCCATACGGTTTTCAGGGCCGATATGCTTATGGCAAGCTAACATATAGTTTTTAGTCTGTAGAAATCTACTGGCGGGCGTTAAGCCCGCCTTCAATGCTAGTACTGCAATTGGGGCTAGCCCTTACCAGCAGTATTTATTATATGCTTGCTACAGCCCATTTATTAAGGCTCGTTCCAAGCAATCTAGTTAGGGCTAATTGTATTTATAAAGAATTTAATGTTTAGTGAGTTATTCTCTAAAAAGTGTCTTTCTACCGCCATTCTCACTTTCATAGTGCACTTTTTAAAATGTATACGTCATTCTATCTCGCTCATTAAAGCGTTGGTCTTAACTTTTTTTTACTAATTTTAATACGTCTTAGACTGAGAACTTTACTCTTTCAGCAGGCCTACTGCCGCTTCATTGTATATCGTCCTAATGTAGATATGGATGCCTCACTTGCAGAGATATCGAATGGGTGTCTATTGAAAGCTTGCTTTACTCGCCTGGACGCAACCGCAATAGTGACTATTTAGCTACCTTCCAAAAACATGATTGTCTAGCTCGGTCATACGACACCATTCTCATATGAATAACTGAATATTCGCATGGGTGTCTACTCTATTCGCTAATTCTTTGCTCATTCTTCAGAGCGCCACGCTAAACAATCGACCATTCCAATGAGTGTCTTTCCAACGCCCCTCTTTCCAACGCCCCTCTTTCCAACGCCTTAAAAATAGCATGGGTGTCTACTTTATTCGCTCTCTATTTACTCTATTCCTGTCCCAATAAAGGTTTGCGTTCCGCCTCCCTGAAGCGAAGAGGGATCAATAAGTTGCCTAAAATTTACACGCCTTGTTACGTATTAGTGTTTTCGCATGATTGCATATTGGTCATATTTAATGCTATTCATAAAAGTGTAGTTATACCTACTCACACTCTCATCGATAAGGAAATACAAATGAAACAAGGTGTTAAGCGCACCGCCATGGCTGTTAGCCTGGCTATATTCGGCGTATCTACTATGCCTGCAGCAATGGCCCAGCAAACCCAAGGGGCAGATAGTGAGGTCGAACGTATTGCTGTAACTGGCTCAAGAATTAAACGTACTGATATGGAAGGGCCTTCGCCTATTCAAAGTATTGATGCCTCGATGATTGATGGCATGGGCTATGAAAATTTGCAGCAACTTCTGGAACGGATGCCCTCTACCGGGGCGGGAACCTTTTCTACCCGAGGTAACAGCCAGGACTCTACAGCAAATGGGGCGGCCGCGGTATCACTACGCGGGATGGGGCCTGATGCAACGCTCGTATTAATCAATGGACGCCGGGTTGCTATCAGTGCGTTTGCTGAAAGTATCACCAACTCATTTGTAGACATAAACTCCATCCCGGTCTCTGCCATTGAACGTATCGATATTCTAAAAGACGGCGCATCCGCTATATATGGCTCTGATGCAGTTGCCGGCGTAGTAAACGTTATACTGAAAAAAGATTTTGAAGGTCTTGAACTTAACCTTGGCTATGGTGGCACCACGGGGCCCAGTTATGATGAAACCACAGCCAGTATGGTATGGGGTGCGCAGTCCGATAAAAGCAGCTCTACAGTTATACTTGATTATTTTAACAATAGCCGGTTATCTGCAGATGAAATGGGTCAGTACGGTACAGCAAATCAATCCGCTTATGGTGGCATGGATTTTCGTTCCTCTCGGGGCTACCCGGGTTATTTTTATGTCGATGGGGTGAAGACTATCGACCCTGACTGTCCGGCAGACAGTGCAACTGAATCCGGCAGCTGTCTGTTTGACTATGGCCCTTATGGATTGACCATTCCTAAGGCGGAACGGGTAGGCTTGATTGGTCAGTTTGATTACCAGATAAACGCCGATGTAACCGCATTTATGGAGGTCGCAGTTCAGCACAATACTTCTGAAGCCGGCGGCGCAGCTACACCACTTGATGAAGATGCAGGCCTGACTGTACCCGGATCGCACCCTGATAATCCATTTGGCCAGGATATTGAAATCGGCCGCTATCGACCGGTCGATGCCGGTGCTCGCCGATGGGATATTTCCACCGATACATTACGTATGGTCGCCGGGCTACGCGGTGTATTTATGGATTATGATTGGGAAGCTTCGGTACAAAAAGGGCGCAGTAAATCAGAACAGTCAGGCAACCAGTCGCAAGGTTGGGTGCGCGTTGACTGGCTGCAAGACCAGATTAATTTAGGCAATTACAATCCTTTTGGCGGCGTCACTAACCCGGATTCGGTTATTAACGATATTACAACCAGTCTAGTACGTCGCGGCGAATCACGTATGACCAGCGTAGACGCCCACATTACAGGGGAAGCATTCGACTTCGGCGATGATGTGGTAATGATGGCAGCAGGCGTTGAGTACCGCGAAGAAGAAGTTTCCGATATCCCCGATATACAGTTTCAGCGTGGGCTTATTTTCGGTACCGAATCAGTTTCAGCGCAAGCCGAACGCGATCAATATGCTGCCTATCTTGAACTGTCTATCCCATTAGCTGAACAACTTGAATTACAACTAGCAGGGCGTTACGACCATTACAGCGACTTTGGCAGCACTACCAACCCTAAAGTTGCCCTACGCTGGGCGCCCACCGATGAAGTAACCGTACGTGGCTCCTGGGCACAAGGCTTTCGGGCCCCTTCCCTTGCTCAGGTTGGCTTAGGACCGTCAGAAAAAAGCGTCTTTTTTGTAGATCAGTATCGTTGCGCCGCCACCGGCTTGGATTGTGAATCGCTTGATTATAATATTCAGTTCTCGGGCAACCCGGGGCTTGAAGCTGAAGAGTCAGAGTCGTGGAACGTCGGTGTTATCTGGGCTCCGGTCGAGGCGCTGGGTTTGAGTATTGATGTGTGGAGTATTACTCAGGACAATAAGATTGATGAGCAACAATTTGGCTTGGTGTATGACGCTGAGTGTAATAATCAGAACAGTGAAATTTGTGTACGTTTGGCCCCCAAGCTGGCGAATCGCTAGGGGTAATACAAAAAATCTTCAACACCTATCAAAACGTTTCTTCACAGGAAGCTTCCGGGGTCGATTTCAGTGCAAACTATGGGCTTTCGCTCAACAATTATGGCGACCTTAAGTTTAATCTTGATTGGTCATACATGAACGAGTTTGAAAAAGATGGGCTTGATTACACTGGAGAGTATGGCTATCCGGAAAACCGTTGGCTATTTGGTACTACCTGGATGCTAGGCGCGTTTGATGCCAATTTAAATATTAGCTATATCGGTGAGTTCGAAGATACACCAGACATTGATTTCGACGGTATTCTGGATTTTGAAGACAATCAGTCTCGCATGGTCGACTCGCAATTTTTAGTCGATTTACAAGGCGGCTACAACGTATCTGACAGTGTGCGGTTGGTGTTGGGCGTGAATAATCTGTTTGACGAAGAACCTCCATTTGCCATCGGTAACGGCGATTCTGACCTTTACGGCTACGTAGGCGGTATTCACAATCCCCGGGGCCGGTTCCTGTATACCAAAGCAACCTTCCGCTTCTAACCCTGATAATATCAGCCGCTGTTTTTCCAGGCGGTAAGCTAATCAACCGCAGAGTATAGATAATAGTCGCTCTGCGGTTTTACCAGCCATTTATACGCTGCCAACTATCGCTGCAGGTTTGGTTATCGTTAGTGACCATATAATGGTTAAACTGAGCAGCCGTAGCACATGCATGTACGGGCAGAATTCGCAGCATATTGCCGTAAGCAAATACAGTGGGATCCGCCGGCAAACCATCGCGATGCTCAATAATGCCATGCTCCTGATTAGTCTGACTAACATACCAGCCGTCTAACACATTGCCGTGTGCATCGCACACCAAACCATAGCCACAGTCCAGCGGTTGCCCACTCGTTCCTTTATCTCTAGACAATGCCATCCAGCCTGCATCTATCATCACCCAGCCTTTCTCTTGTTGATGACCGATAATACTGGTTAACACGCTTAGCGCGATGTCGGTGTAAGCACATACCCCCAACCCGGCCATTACCAAGTCAAATGTCGCATACACGCCGGCGCGCAGTTCCGTCAGTCCCTCATGGCTGGCTGCGGCAAGCACGGTGGGTGTGGATCCTGCGGAGATACTCGTGCAGGGCAAGCCGTGGTCGGCCAACGTTTTCGCCGCAAGTAACACCTGCTGACTCTCCTGTTGCGCCATTTGATTACGTGACTGCGCATCAAAACACTGATAAGACGCCCCCGCATGGGCCATGACCCCTGCGAAGCTCAGGTTATCCGTCTGCTCAATACAGTGGGCAATATCCAGCAATTGTGGATCACTGGCTTTTACCCCAGCACGATGGTCATCGACATCAATCTCTATGGCTACCTGTAATACATTGCTAAGCTGGGCAGCATTTTGGCTTAGCTGGTTTGCCGCAGCCATACTATCGATAACCACGGTAAACGTAATCGCTTTTTGCAATAACGCATTAACCTGCGGCAATTTATTTGGGCTTAAACCCACTGCATATAAAATATCCTGATAGCCGGCTTCAGCAAATATATTTGCTTCGGCCAGGGTAGAAACGGTTATGGGCATTAGTGCCGGGGCATAAATGGCGGCCGCTTCAATACTTTTTAAGGTTTTTACATGGGGACGTAAAGCAACTCCGGCAGCCTCACATACTTCAGCTACCCGGGCTGCGTTAGCTTTTAACTTTACTTCATCTATCAGGCAGGCTGGCGTCATTAGCTCGTTCAAACGCTTCATTAAACCACCGTATAGTGAATCATATAAAGATTGGCTGCCGCCAAAAACAACATGGCACCAAATGTTAGCAACATACCGGCGACCCGTTGCCAACTGGTGCCGGTGTGGTGACGAAGCCCGTAAGCATGAATCACTCGACCAAATAGCAACGCGCTGGCACCAACGTGTAATACCCAGGTAAATGCGCCAAGGCTTTCTAAACACGCCAGGAGGATCAGGGTAATAGGAACATATTCACTAAAATTACCATGTGCCCTGTTTAGCCTTTCCAGTTCAGGGTTATCGCCAGTGCCCAGGCTAATTTGCTCGCGTCGCCGTACACTGATTACCACTATCGATAAATACAGATAACACAGCCCCAGCAAGCTGGCATAAAACGCGGTTATAAGCAGGCCCATCAAAAATCACTCCGATAATCATTATAGTTATTCTGGCAAGCTGACTGCAATTTCGCAAAAGCTTTACTGAGATTAAACGTAAAAAAGGCCGCTGTGCGACCTTTTTTTCATCTGACAGCGGTATCGCTGCGCACTATAGGTAATATTAACCTAATAGTTCGTCCAGTTCTTTGCTCACATCACTTACCGCTTTAGTGCCGTCTAACTTGTGATATTCACAATTGCCCTGTTCGGCTTCCTTGGCGTAGTACCCCACCAAGGGTTTTGTTTGCTCATGATATACGCTAAGACGATGACGTACAGTGTCTTCTTTATCGTCTTCACGGATGATCAATGCTTCACCCGTCACGTCATCCTTACCTTCAGTTTTAGGCGGATTGTTAGAAACGTGATAAACACGCCCTGACGCAGGATGAACACGACGCCCACTCATGCGCTCAACTATGACATCATCGGGTACATCAAATTCAATTACGTGGTCAATTTTAATCCCAGCATCTTTCATGGCATCAGCTTGAGGGATAGTACGGGGAAAACCGTCAAGCAAAAAGCCATCTTTGCAATCTTCCCGGGCTATACGCTCTTTAACCAGCCCGATAATAATATCGTCAGATACCAGCTTACCTTCATCCATAACCCGCTTCGCGGCCAGGCCTAGCTCACTGCCTTCTTTTATCGCTGAACGCAGCATATCACCGGTAGAAATTTGCGGAATACCGAATTTCCCCATCAAAAACTGAGCTTGTGTTCCCTTACCAGCGCCGGGTGCGCCAAGAAGAATGATTCGCATTGTTGCGTTCTCCGCTTTTATTTTTAAACTTTCGGCACTTTACACACTCAGCGTAACACTGACAAGCCCATAGCTGCTTTAAACCCAGCGTTTACGACTAAAATCGCATAAGCAATACACAACTTTGTAAGGTTTAGTTAACAAACTGCTACTTTATGCCTACTTCCCGTATTTGCAACGTCTAAGCGGGTACAAAATAACCGCCGCCAGTACCTTTGTTGTTACTAAAAGATGTACTTTCATGCACTACAACTACGATTTGATAGGTAAACGCTATTTTTACCTATTTTAGCGAAATAGCTGACGCACTTCGGCTTGTCTCTCAGCTAATTTAGGCTAACCGGCTGCATACATGCGTAAATAGCTAGCGGCGGTCCACCTAGCTATTTATCTCTGCTTTATCAGCCGATAAGTAAAGCTTCTTTACTTTTGACAAATCTAATGCTAAATCTGGTTATGATAAAAATAATTAATAACAATCAAAGACTAAATTAACAGTGAAATAGGATTGCCTGCCTATTGCCGGGGATCTTACTATGAAAAACCTGTCTGTGGATTTTTTACGCTCGTTTGTCACTATTGCACAAACCGGTAGTTATACATTGTGTGCAGAACGCTTAAAGCGCACGCAGCCAGCCATTAGTCTGCAAATTAAAAAACTCGAACAGATCGTGGGTGAAAAGTTATTCAGCCGGGAGGGGAATCGACTTACGCTAACATTAGCGGGGAGTAAATTACTTGAGTTCGGGATGAAAATACTCACCCTCAATGATCAGGCAATGGCGGAGTTCGGGAAGCCTCAGGTAAGTGGCAATATTCGTATGGGTATTCCCAGTGAGTTTTCCACCACCCTCATGCCTAAAATAATCCGAAAATTTACACAATCCTATCCCGAAGTTTCTTTAGAGGTACATTGCGCGCTGACGAAGAATTTGCTGGCAGAGCCCTTGAAAAGCCAGTTTGATCTTATCTTATCGTTGCAGGAAACCCCGGACGCTCAACAAACAGGGCATATTGTTACCGATCAGCTAGTATGGGTTAGCAGCCAGCGTTTTGTAACCACACTACCCACTAAGTTACCTTTGATAGCCGCCCCCGCCCCTTGCCTATATCGTAAACGGGCAATACAGGTGCTTGAGAAACATCATCGGCAGTGGCAGATTGTTTACACCATTGGTGATTTGAACGGCATACAGACGGCTATCAACGAAGAACTCGGGATTACCGTGCTGGCCCGTAGTACAGTACCGCCCGGGTTGCATATCTTACCGCCCTCTCCCCAATTACCGGATTTAGGCCAGATTGGCGTATGTTTGGAGAACCCGCAGAAAGTACGCTCAGAGGCCATTGAGCTATTAGCCAGAGCAATGACTACGCAATTGGCAATTTAACCTGCGGCTGGGTATTGTTACCTAACAAAAGGCCGCTATGGATATAGCGGCCTTTGTGCAGCAATGATGCGATTAATCGGCTTGTTTAACCGTTGGATAGGTAATGCCCAGCTGTTCCAGATAGGTATCGTACTTATCCGGATTATAGTAATAGGATTTCATCTTATCGCGGAATTCATCCATGATGCCTTCATTCAGATGAATGGCCGGTTGATCCTGTTCACGCAGTAAAGGGGTATATTGCTGGTCTTTGGTTTGCACCTTTTTATAATAATCCCAGGCGGCATCTAACAATTTATCATCTGTTAGCAAATCATAAAGATTCAACGCCTGAGCTTTGGCCCCTGCAACCACCCCTTTGTGCGCAATGGGTGTCGCCATTGCCACTGCATTAGACCAGTTATGCCCCGGCAGGTTAGGAATATTGGCCGGATAGCGTAGTGTGATCGTCGGCACCTGCCAGGAAATATCCCCAATATCATCAGAGCCGCCGCCGGTGTTTTTCTTTAAATCGGGTGGGTCCGTCAGCTCGGATATCTCGGTTTTTAAGCCTTCCGGTTCTGCGCCAATATTTTCCTGCAAAGCTTTAGCCAGAGCGATGTCTTCTTTCGACCATTGCGGCATTCCTACTCGTTTTATATTTTCGTACGCATCTTCTGCCATGGCTTTATTCATATGCATGGGCCACGCCGAACCTAGCACCGTTGAGTCCCACGTGGTATTCGTCATTAATGCGGCGCCTTTAGCCAGATTATCGCCAATTTCCCATAACGATTTAATGTGGGGGTAGTCGGTTTCCCGGAAGAAATACCAGCGGCTTGCTACAGGAGGCACCACGTTTGGCTGGTCGCCACCATCTACGATGATAGAGTGGGTACGCTGAGACAAACGCAGGTGTTCCCGGCGATAGCCCATGCCTACTTCCATCAGCTCTACCGCATCCAGTGCACTGCGACCGCGCCAGGGCGACCCTGCGCTATGGGCTGACTCGCCATAAAAATTGTATTGAACAGATACCAGCCCGTTACCATAGCCGCCCCCCCAGTGAGTGGCAAATGTATTTGAAACGTGGGAAAACAATACGGCGTCTACATCTTTAAAATAGCCATCACGCACATAATACGCTTTTGTCCCCAACTGCTCTTCAGCTACGCCGGGCCAGATTTTGATGGTGCCACTAAGACCATTCTTCTGCATATGCTCTTTGACCGCTAACGCAGCGATGATGTTTACCACCGAGCCTGAGTTATGGCCCTCACCATGTCCCGGCGCGCCTTTAATTAAAGGATCATGGTACGCTACCCCGGGCTTTTGCGATGCTTTGGGAATACCGTCGATATCTGACCCCAATGCAATTACTGGCTCGCCGCTTCCCCAGGTAGCCATCCATGCGGTGGGAATGCCGGAAATACCTTGTTCGATAGTAAAGCCATTTTGGCGAAGTATGTCGGTCAGGTACTTTGAAGTCTCAGTTTCCTGAAAGCCTAGCTCACCAAAGCTGAAGATCATATCGTTCATAACCTGCGCTTGTTTTGCTTTAGCTTCGACAGCGGTAATCAGTGCTTTTTTTACATCATCCGAAGAATCGCTGGCCGCGCTCGCCTGCATACTGAAACTTAGCCCGGCAGCCAAACACGCACCGGCAATCGCATTTCGACGTATTATCATTGTTTTTGTTACCTTTTTCATTGCGGGATCCTGTTATATTTCTACTCTGAAACCAATTTTGAACTGGCGGCCCAACACATCGTACAGACTACGATTTGTGGCCAGGTAGCCAGGCCGGTTTTCCGAGCCTTGATAAGCTGGATAAGTCACTACCGCAGGATCTGTATCCAGTAAGTTGCGAATTTGCAGATATAATTCCACATCGCCAGTATTGGCAAACGCGAGGGTGGTTGAGGCATAACCGTCGAGGTAGACTTTGCCGGAGACCTGGTTATTGTTGATGGTGTAGTTCGGTGCCACGCTTACCGGACAGTCGGTGGTACATTCGATATAAGCGTTACTCAGTACGCCATCACTTACCCCGCGGGCGGTTAGATTGAACCGCATATCATTAAGGGTGTAGTCTATCGAAGCTCGGTATTTCCAATCGGGCGTGGCGCTAGTGTTAGCCCCCGCTTCATCAATGGCGGTCACCCCATTGTCGGTGATATTTTCCAGATAGTTAGTCGCTAAAAAGCGAAACTGCAATGCGCCTGGGGCGCCCGCTAAAATATCGGCCACATCAAAGCGATAAGTGAGGTCATAATCTACCCCCCGTGCGGTCATTTGATTAAGGTTTTCATACAGCAGGTTGATGGTCTGCAGTGTTCCCCCCGCATCATAAACCATATTGTCGCAGTAGCGTTGTACCGCGAATTCCACACAATACTCGGCGGTAGCGTCGGCTGTAACATAACTAATCACGCCATCAATTTTAACGTCGTAATAGTCAATCGAAGCAGAAAATCCGTCTAAAAAGGCCGGCCGAAGCACCATCCCTACGCCCCATGAATCAGCTTCTTCCGGGCTAACCCCGGCGTTGCCCTGTAAGTTTTGAATCATAGGCACCGACGCCCCGTTGATCGTCACCGAGTTGGAACGGGCTGTGCCGGCAGCATATAATTCAGAAAGATTCGGGGCGCGGATATCGCGTGAACGGCTTAGCCGGAAGGTTGCGTCCTCAATGGGGGTCCAGGTCAGTCCCGTTTTCCAGGTCGTCACTCCACCTGAAGTAGAGTAATCGGTGTAGCGCACCGCGCCATTAAAATCCAGCGTGTGAGTTACGGGTATCAGCGTTTCCAGGTACGCTTCTTTTACATTGTACGAGCCTTGCGTAACTTTATAGTTTCCGTATTTCCAGCCCGACGCGTATTGCGGATCAACATAGCCGTCCATTTCCTCTTTACGATATTCAGCCCCAAACGCTATGGATATTGGCCCTGCCCAGCCTTGAAAGTCGCCGGTACTAAAGTTAATTGCCGCTACATCCTGAATAAAATCCTGTTCACGCCGTGGCTGTCCCATAACATAATCCAGGGCGGCGGCGCTAGCGACCCCTACTCCTAATCGATTTAACGGTACACACGTTGAGGCGCTGTCAGTTAATGCCGAACGGCACACTATCTCCCCCGTGGCGGGGTCAGTAACGGCGTCGGTAGCTAAAGTCAGGCGCTCAGAATTATAGGTGGGTGTCATGTGTTCATCGGTATGGGTTTTACCGTACTGATAATACGTATCCCAGGTGAAAAACTTCCCGCTTAAAACAAACTCGCCATTTGCCCCAACCACTATGCGGGTCGTATCACGCGTGTTATTGCTGCCCGATGCTGGCATATCCACATTACTGGTATTGAGCGTAACGCTATCTAATCCCAGCTCATTCATTTGCGAAGCTACCGATTCAGGCAGATAAGCATTGTCGTCATAAATCGTAACCCCGATAGAGGTAGGGTTTATGTAGTAACTTAACCCTTCATATTCGGCGTATGATGCTTGTAAAAACACCTCGGTATCGTCCAGCATCCAACTAAGCCGGCCAAATAAATTCTGGCGTTTCACATCCGCTGCCAACGAGTTGGTGCCGGCCATACCTGAGGTGCTGTATTGCCAATCCCCGCCCTGCATCCATTGCCCCGATACGTCGCCATAGGCCAACTGGTTAACAGTGCCGTCAACACCAAAATAGGTTCCTTGCAGCGGACCAGAGGCGATTAACCCGCCGGGCGTATAGTTCGCAATCCCAATTCCGTCATCGACCAGGTAAAACGGTGCCCCCACGGAGGTATCTGGATTAATCATGGCAACATCACCCTGCGTGGCCCAATCACGGGTGGTATAGTGAATGCCATTAGCATTGAATGTTTCGCCACTTAGCAATAAATGCCCATCCCCCCCACCTAGCTCAGTTCCATAGGTTAAAACAATCTTATTGTTTTCGCGGTCTCCCTGGGATGTTTCGCCATACTCCACCTGTGATTTAAAGCCGGTGTATTGCTTATCTAAAATAAAGTTAACTACGCCGCTGATTGCATCTGAACCGTACACCGAGGACGCACCGCCGGTCACAATATCCACACGCTTGATTAGTGATTGAGGGAAAGTATTGGTATCTACCTCACCTGTGGACGCGGAAACCACCGAACGCTGTCCATCAAACAACACCAGTGTACGGCCCGTTCCCAAGGCGCGTAAGTTCAATGCTGCAATCCCTGACGCGCCATTACTTAATGAACCGGACGAGGTAGACGCAGTAGAACTACCTGATACCGACGGCATCGTATTTACAAAATCTGCCACGCTATCTGGAGCGTAGGCATTGATATCAGCTTCAGTCATGGAGGAAACAGGTGTGGGTGTATCATAACCATCCCTGGCTACCCGCGAACCGGTGACCTGAATAGATTCCATTTCAGGTTGTGCTGCTGGTTCGTTGGTTTGCTGCGCGAAGGCAGAGTGATGCAGTAGCGGCTGAGAAAAAACTGCAGCAATAGCTGTAGTCAGATAAAGCCGTCGGGGTGTAAACAGGGCCGGGCTACTCATGGTTATTCTCCTTGTTCCAATGCAATGTGTGCTTTATTGGCGTTCTGATGCGCCGGGGCGAGCTATACGCGCTATTTGCAGCGTGTACTAAACATTGAATTGCACAAGGTGTACCTAAAACTATGATTTAAATAAATTTTATCAGCGCTTTTGGGATTTCATTGTAAAATAAGGGGCAAAGCTGAAAAACTTTTTTTGTATTTTCATTCACTTAAAGCCTATCAGCTAAATTTATTAACAGGACGTTAACCCATAAAAAATACTTATATAGTAGATATTTTATACAGCTATTAATGAGCAAGGTGCTCTTGGGGAATCAGCAATACTAATAATAAAATTAATAAAAATTATGCGGTGCACTGCGATAGGGCATTGACGCAGGGCATTGCAATATTGGAGCGCAATATGTAAAGGCTTGGGCGAGTAGCCCCATAGCCAGCCATGCTGATGTTATAACATAATACTTTTGGGGCCCCTTTAAGTGCAAACGATTAAGGTATTACCTGGCCCGCTATACCAAGCAATACTGAGTGCACCCTCCGTCCCTTGCAAGAGTCCACAAAAAAGCCGGTCATTTGACCGGCCCTTTTTACGTTTCTAACAGCGTTTACTTAGATAAGTTAAGTAAAAGCTCGTTAAGGTTTTTCACGAAGGCAGAAGGATCTTTCAAACTCCCCTGCTCAGATAATGCCGCCTGGTCATACAGCACATTCGTCCATTGGGCGAAGCGGCTTTCATCCTGCACATCCGCCAGCATTTTCACCAGGCTATGCTCAGGGTTCAGTTCAAAGTGATACTTAACATCTGGTACGGGTTGACCAGCGGCCTGCATCAGCTTCATCATCTGCGTGGTCATTCCGTTATCGTCAGCCACAATAACAGCTGGCGAATCGGTTAGACGGTGAGTGAATTTCACCTCGACAACTTTGTCGCCTAGCGCTGTTTTAACACGCTCGAGTACACCCTCAACTTCTTTTTCAGCCGCTTCCTGGGCTTTCTTGCTTTCTTCGTCATCTAAATCGCCAAGATCAAGATCACCTTTAGCAATAGACTTGAATTGTTTGCCATCGAATTCTGTCAGATGTGACATTAGCCACTCGTCAATACGTTCGCCTAATAGCAACACTTCGATGCCTTTCTTACGGAAGATTTCCAGGTGCGGGCTGTTTTTAGCAGTCTGATAGCTATCAGACGATACATAATAGATGGTCTCCTGACCTTCTTTCATGCGACCTATGTAATCAGCCAACGAGACGGTTTGCGCATCGCTATCATTATGGGTAGAGGAAAAGCGCAGCAGACCTGCAATTTTTTCTTTATTGGCAAAGTCTTCGGCAGGGCCTTCTTTTAGGACATTACCAAATTCATTCCAAAATGCC
The DNA here is from genome assembly GCA_003056425.1 of Alteromonas indica. Taxonomy (GTDB): domain Bacteria; phylum Pseudomonadota; class Gammaproteobacteria; order Enterobacterales; family Alteromonadaceae; genus Alteromonas; species Alteromonas indica. The sequence goes on along the minus strand of PYVY01000024.1, from coordinate 9,207 downwards.
TGGTATTTATCCGCATCATTCTTCGCCATTTTTTCAAGCATACCAAGCACTCGCTTAGTACAACCCTGGCGTAACGCCTGAGTGATCTTATTATCCTGAAGGATTTCACGCGACACATTCAACGGTAAATCATTCGAATCGACCAGACCTTTTACAAAACGTAAATAGGTAGGCATAAACTGCTCAGCATCGTCCATAATAAATACGCGCTGGACGTACAGTTTCAAGCCATGGCTTTGGTCACGGTTCCAAAGGTCATAAGGCGCTTTACTAGGAATATAAAGCAAGCTGGTATATTCCGTTTTACCTTCAACCTTGTTATGAGCCCAGCTCATTGGGTCAGCGAAGTCATGCGAAATATGCTTGTAGAACTCCTGGTATTCTTCATCAGAAATTTCTGACTTATCCCGGGTCCACAGCGCGGTGGCTTTATTAACACCTTCCCAATGACCAGGTTCAGCCGGTGTCTTTTCACCATCCGGACCTTCCTGCTCAGGCACTTCTTCTTTATACATTTGTACTGGAATACTGATGTGATCGGAATATTTGCTGACAATAGAGCGCAAACGCCAATCATCTAGAAACTCTTGTTCATCTTCGCGCAAATGCAATACGACTTCGGTGCCACGGCTTGGCTTGGTAATCTGAGCAATGGCGAATTCACCCTCGCCTTGTGATGTCCACTCTACACCTTCTTCCGCTGGCGCGCCCGCAGCCCGGGTACGTACTGTGACTTTATCAGCCACAATAAATGCAGAATAAAAGCCTACGCCAAACTGGCCTATCAATTGTGAGTCTTTTGCCGAATCACCGGATAGCTTACTAAAAAAGTCTTTGGTACCAGATTTTGCAATGGTCCCCAGGTTAGAAATCACATCTTCCCGGTTCATTCCAATGCCATTATCGGCCACGGTTACAGTACCGGCTTCTTTATCTACACTGATTTTTACATTCAGGTCGCCGTCGTCTTCATACAGACTGTCATTTTCCAGCGCCCGAAAGCGAAGTTTGTCCGCTGCGTCAGCGGCATTAGATACCAACTCCCGCAGGAAGATTTCCTTGTTGGAGTACAGGGAATGAATCATCAGCTGCAGAAGTTGTTTTACCTCTGTCTGAAAACCATGTGTTTCTTGTTGGGCTGCTTCAGCCATAAACCAGAATCTCCTAGTTAGATGGAACTCAATTCAAACAGGAAAGTAGGGGCGCGGGGAGTGCTTTTCAACTGGCAACAGGCGTTTTTGTTAAAAAAAAGCCACTTATAGTTTACGCCGACCGGAAAATGCATGGGTTAAGGTATTGCCATCAATGTATTCAAGCTCACCGCCCACTGGCACACCGTGGGCAATTCTGCTGGCGGCAATATTATTCTGATGACACAACTGCGCAATATAATGTGCAGTGGCTTCACCTTCTACGGTAGGATTAGTTGCCAGGATAACTTCTTCAATGGGCGCTTCTTTCAAGCGCGCTTCTAACTCGTCAAGCCCGATGTCAGCTGGCCCGATACCATCAATAGGCGATAGGTGGCCCATTAACACAAAATAAGTGCCTTGATAAGAGGAGGTCTGTTCGATAGCAACCACATCTTGCGGGCTTTCGACAATACAGAGTAAGCCGCTGCTGTTGCGTTGGGGATGCTGGCAAATACCGCAGATAGTATCTTCAGTAAATGTACGACAACGCTGACAATGCTGGATATGTTCCATTGCATTGTGCAGCACTGTACTTAACTTAAGCGCCCCTTCACGGTTACGTTCAAGCAAGTTGAACGCCATGCGCTGTGCGCTCTTGTTGCCAACACCCGGCAAGTAGGTAAGCGCATTAATAAGTTCCGCTAGAAGAGGGCTGAATTTCATAATTAAAACGGCATTTTGAAGCCAGGAGGTAGAGGCATACCGCCAGTTACATCACCCATGCGTTCTTTACTGGTTTCCTGAATCCGGCGTACCGCGTCATTAAATGCTGCGGCTACCAAGTCTTCCAGCATGTCTTTATCATCTTCCATCAATGATGGATCGATATCTACACGGCGAACATTATGGTTACAGGTTACGGTAACTTTTACCATGCCTGCACCCGCTTCACCGGTTACTTCCAGATCGGCCAGTTCTTCTTGTACCTTTTGCATGCGCTCCTGCATTTGCTGCGCCTGCTTCATGATGTTACCCATTCCACCTTTAAACATAATTTTTCACCTTATTTATGGTCTCTATTTGTTAGCGTGCAGTAACCGACTGCGGATTAACCCGGGCATTAAAGGTGGTAACTAACGTCTGAAAATGTTCATCGTTACTTACCACCCACTCGGCATACTGCTGACGCATGGCGTTTATTTTTTGCTGTAGTGAAAACGGGGTCTGCTCAGGTTTACCTACCTGAATCTCTAATTCTACCGTCTCATTTAAAGCACTACATAAGGCAGCTTTAACCTGCCCTATCGTATTTTCATTGAGTAAATGCGCCTGACTGTCGTCTAATTCAAGCGTTATAAGCTTATCTTTTTTCAAATACGCAGAATGCAATGCTACCTGTTTAACCAAGCCCGCCACGGGCATTTGCGATATCAGGTTACTCCAGCTGTCTATCTGATTAGCATCTACAAGTTTGGTACCGTCTGGTAAGTACGCCTGAAGCCCGTCCGGGTTCATTTGCTGCAATATTGGCGAACGCTGGGTGGGTTCATCCCCGCCGTCCCCCTGCGACGCGCCGCCGGCGGAATTCGCGGCTAGGGGCCGCACATTCCTCTCGGTATCGTCTGCTACCGGTGGTGCGGGCCTACTACTGGCAAGGTCTTGCTCACGATGGCTGCTGACAGGTCCATAGTCTCGGTTATCCTTTCCTTCAGGCACGGCTTCGGTAACCCAGGGCGGCACATCATCCATATCACTATTTTCGGATAACGCCGGCGCATAGGATGGTGTATCTATAGCTGGGTTATTCTGATCCCCGTCAGATGGTGTGGGCGATATGCTCGCTGGTGTAGGAGAAGTGTTATGCTCCGCTACGTCAGCCCCCATGGGGGGCGTATTCCCACTGCTATCTTCCGGTTTCGCGCTAACAGGCGTGCGGTCGGGGCGGGCCAACCGGTTTAACGGGTTGCCCTTAGCCTGCGTTTCAGACTTTTTTACCTCGGCATCTTCTCCCTCCCGATTACGCTTTAGCCGCTGACGCAACGCTAGCATATCCTGCATGGAAGAAGTGGCCTCCCCGCCTTCATCAGCTTTATCAGCTTCATCAGGCGAACTCTGTGTTGCGCTTGGGGGCGGCCCAGAGGAAGCAACATCGTCCCTGGGGGGAGTGTTGTCGTAGTATTGTGAAGGTATTTGCTCAAATGGCGGTGCTGCACCGGACAATTCATTCTCGTGGTGTTGCGCATGAGAGTATTCATCTTGCTGTGCAGGGACCGGCGGTGCGGGCTGCGCAGCATCGGGCGCCCGATATGCCTGCGCCTGTTGCTCAATTACCCACTGCTCGGTCGCCAATGCTTGTGCAGAGTCACCTGATTCACTTAGCGGTGCGCCGGATGAGGACACGTCTTCTGCTGAGCGATGCAGCTGGGTCTGACGCGTTGCTGCGCGCGGCGCCTCGGCCGTCTCTGGTCCAGTCTCGTGTGATAGACTTTGCTTTGCGTCCGATAACGCTGCTACGTCGTCAGTACGATAAGCCTGCGCCTGACGTTCAATAGCGTTTTGCTCGTTAGCTAACGTTTGCTCGGCATTGTCGGACTCGTCGTCCATTGACGGTAATTCATTATGATTATCTGAAGCAGCATCAGGGTTAACTGCTCTACCGGTCACGTCAGGGCTATCATTGGCGGTGCTGGCAGATTGAATAGGTAAACGGCTATCGGGCCCGCCTTCACTAATCAGTTTTTCAGGATCATCTACCGGGGCCGCTGGCGCAAAGGACATCATTCTTAATAATGTCATTTCCAGTGCGCTTTTACCGTCAGCAGCGTAAGGCATGTCTTTACGCCCATGCAGTGAGATTTGATATAGCAACTGAACCTGTTCACTGCTCATCTGTTTGGCTAAACTGTAAATAGCCTTAGCTGAAGTTGTTTCCAGTTTGCATGCCTCGGGCACCCACTGGGTTAAGGCAATCTGATGCAGCAAACTGCTTAATTCAGCGAGTACCTGACCATAATCAGGCGCTTGCTCAGCCATTTGCTGCACTATCCCAAGCACTTCTTGTGGCTGCTTTTGCGCCACAGCATAAAGTAATTTAACCAGCATATGCCGGTCCATCAGGCCCAGCATATCTGTGACTATTTGTTTAACAACCTGATTATCGCCCTGCGCAATAGCCTGATCTGTTAAACTTAACGCATCCCGCATACTACCGTTAGCGGCCCTGGCTAATAAACCTAGCGCAGCGTCTTCGTAAGGAATATTCTCCTGAGTGAGAATATGCGTTAGCTGCCCACTAATTTGCTCACGCGAGAGCGCTTTCAAATTGAACTGCAAACAACGTGATAAAATAGTAATCGGCAGTTTTTGTGGATCGGTCGTTGCCAGCAAAAACTTCACATGCGGAGGGGGTTCTTCCAGTGTTTTGAGCAAAGCATTAAAACTGTGCTTAGACAACATGTGAACTTCGTCTATAAGGTAGACTTTATAGCGCCCGCGCGTTGGCTTATATTGGACGTTGTCTAATAAATCACGGGTATCTTCTACCTTCGTTCGCGAGGCCGCGTCAATTTCTAGCAGGTCAACATAATTACCATGCTCGATTTCCTTACAGGTAGCGCATACACCACATGGGTTTGCGCCCTGGCCTTCTTCACAGTTCAGACTTTTAGAAAAAATTCTGGCTATGGTTGTTTTACCGACGCCGCGAGTTCCGGTAAACAGATAAGCATGATGAAGCCGGTCATTATCCAGGGCATTGGCAATGGCAGCAACAACATGCTCCTGGCCTACCAGCTCAGCAAATTTACCGGGCCGCCACTTGCGGGCTAATACCTGATAGCTCATTGCCCTTGCATCCCCATGATAAACCTTAAAACTCGCAAATTGAGTAGGTCTGTATTGCCAGCTCAGCTAATTTTTTGTTACCGCCTAGCTCAGGTAGCTCAATAACAAAACCTGCGTGATCGACGGTTCCGCCTAAACGGCGGATAAGTTTCGCAGACGCAGCAATGGTGCCGCCTGTAGCGAGCAAATCATCGATTAGCAACACATTGTCACCTGGGTCAATCGCATCTTTGTGGATCTCCAGCGTATCAGTACCATATTCAAGTTCATAGCATTCGCTTACCACTTCTCGCGGTAACTTGTTAGGTTTGCGAACTGGTACAAAACCAATTCCCATCTCAATAGCCAAAGGCGCACCAAACAGAAAGCCGCGGGCTTCCGTTCCTGCTACTTTATCAAATTTAACGTCTTTGTATTTTTCAAGAAGCAACGCAATACAGGCGCTAAACGCCTTATGGTCTTCTAATACACTGGTTACGTCCCGAAATAAAATGCCTGGTTTAGGATAATCAGGCACAGTTTTTACAACTGATTTAATGTACTCAGCAGTCACTATTACGCCTTTTATTCGTGCTGGTTAGATCCAGAATGTGAACCAGCCGCAAATGATATGCAGCAATGGAAATGCAATCAATACAGCTAATGAAGCAAGGAACCACCACCCATTGTAGGGTTCTTTGAAATTTTGGTCGTCGGACATCCGCATCCCCTTCATTTTAGTTCACGCAAATGGGCATAAATGGTAATCGAATAGGAAGCATAATGACAGTATTTCTATACATTACGGCAACTATTCGTACGCGATGTGAACGAATAGTATAGTTCAGGCTTGAATGAATATCTGTGCTTGTAATAGTTCGCTAAGTGTTTGCTTGAGTGAATGCTCAATTTCATTCGCGCCGCGGTGCGGTAAGGCAGCCTGTATACGCTGAAAAAGCGCTTTAAAAGACTCCCGTTTACCCACATTTTGAATTAAAAAAGCGGTTAATTCGTTGACCTGTAGAAAGCTTACCTTGTCCATTGCGTCCCGATAAACGACATAGTAATAAACCAATGCCGTTTCGTTAGCAGGAATAAAGTTAGGCGAAATTCGATGAACTTCATAACGGTAGGACACTAACTCAGATAACGGGGACACTGCAAAATAAGCCGGTAACCCGGCAGCCTGCCACAATTGCTCGCTAATATCACCATGGCGGATACTAATGTCTAATTCCAGCCATTCGTAATGTGCCAGCTCTGCTACCCAAGCGGGATAGCCATCTAATACATCCGGCCGCTGCGCTAGATAATCAACAAACTCTTTTGGGATATGCGCAAAATAAGGACTTTGTGCACTATGCGAGATAAAAAAGCCTCTGGCCAGCGTTGTCCATTGCTGGGGCCGTAATACACGATGCAATACCGGAAATCCATTTACTAGAAACTGGTTTATATTATTGAAAAATAACGTTTGGTATATATTAATACGGCGCCGGGCCTCAGCATCACTAATAGGTGATTGGTCAGGGTTTCTTACAGCCTGGGTAAAGCGTTTTTGCACTTCATACAAGCTGGCCAGGGCGTACTCCTGAGGTTTTCTCATTGTTAACCGTTAACTGAATTTGCTTGATTCGAGCCACTTCCTTCAATAGTTCGGCCAGCGGCGGTATATTGAAGTCACGCTCTAAAAGCGTCGGAAATACACCGTGTATACGGTATGCCGTCGCTAAAAGTTGCCAAACTGGTTCAATAACGTCCGTGCCGTGGGTATCAACTTTTAAATCAATCGCTTCATCATAATGGCCGGCTATATGGCCGTAAACTACGGCATCTTTGGGTAGCTCGGCTAAAAACAGGTAGGGATCGTAGGCATGATTGATACTGTTAACGTATAAATTATTAACATCTAAAAGTAACTTACAGCCTGACTGTTTAAGAATTGCATTGGTAAATTCAATTTCACTCATTTGCTGATCGGGCGCCAAATAATATGACGTGTTTTCCAGTACCAGTGGCCGCTTAAGAATATCTTGTACCTGATGGATCCTATCGGTGACGTGTTTAACGGACTGTGTGGTAAACGGTATCGGCAACAAGTCGTACATATGGCCGTCGGCTGAACAATAGCTTAGGTGTTCAGAGTAAAGCTCAATATCGTGTTGTTGAATAAATTGTTTAATTTGCTTTAGCAAATCAGTATCCAGCGGATCGCAGCTGCCTATAGAAAGCGACAATCCGTGCGTGGTGAACTGAGCTTGTTCAGTGCACGCACGAAGTTGTTTACTAAACCGGCCGCCCATAGGTATCCAGTTTTCGGGGGCAACTTCCCAAAAATCCACCTCTTGTGGCAAAACAGGAAGCGCCTCATCTAACATTTCCCTTCTTAAGCCTAAACCGGCTCCTGTTAGTTGCATACCACTATCCCACACCTTAGTTTTTCACAAGCGTACAGACAAAGCCCTATTGGTTAGGCCATGCCACCGCATTAACCCTCACCGCACTTGCCTTCTTTAGCCGCTTTATCACCGCCGCACTTACCTTCTTTGGCAGCTTTATCGCCGCCACACTTGCCTTCTTTGGCTGCTTTATCACCGCCGCACTTGCCCTCTTTGGCAGCTTTATCGCCGCCGCACTTGCCCTCTTTGGCAGCTTTATCGCCGCCGCACTTGCCCTCTTTGGCAGCTTTATCGCCGCCGCACTTGCCCTCTTTGGCAGCTTTATCGCCGCCACACTTGCCTTCTTTGGCTGCTTTATCGCCGCCGCACTTGCCCTCTTTGGCTGCTTTATCGCCGCCACACTTGCCTTCGGTAACAGTTTGCATGTACCCAGCTTCTAATGGTTGCATACCAAATAAATTTGAACCCGCTGCAGCCGATGTTGCAGTCAACGTACCAAATACAACAGCCCCAAGGGTGGAAGTGACGGCTAAAGTTTTAGCATTCTTCATTGTGATGTCCTCGTAGTAACACGATTAGGCTGGTGCCAAAGTGCACCTATAATAGAAGACCTTACTTGCCCCGGTTTAATTTCAGATTTAATTTCAAATAAATTAAGGCAAGTGATAAAAGCGGCCCTCTAGATATTCGCAAGTGGCAGCCTGACGAGAGCGAACGCGGGGACGTTTTAATCGCTAGAATACTAAAGTGCTAAAACAAACAAGCGATGTATTGCGCTACCTACTCTGCTCACCACGGCTTCTTTTTTACTTCAAAACATAGCTTATAACATCCTTAGCTGAGCTGATTTACCAAAGATAGTCGGGATTCGTGAGATAGAAAGCCTTTATTGATATAACGAAAATCAGTAGCTAAGCAAAACTTCGCTTCCGCCACGTAATTTTACAGTTTTGTACATTACGCCAGGTGGTTCTACTCATTTATGGGGAGTAAGCTAACCGATTAGCACATCAGATAATTTAAGTACGCTCGCACCCATGTATTGCTTTACTACCGCCGTTCAAGATCGCGCTTGGGGTGCTAATATTATCTTCTAGCCAGCATTTCCTTTTTTGTACCCGCATACTTTAATGGCATTCGATAAATTGTTATCAAACTTAATGCCTGCTGAAAAGTACACAGCGCTGTATAAGTCGCTGCAGGTGGATAAATACATGGTGATGGATTGCTCTGCGTAAACATTGACCTAAGGTATGTACTTTTAATCAAAGAACAATCCTTGGTCCCTTAAATAACGCACGACTTTTCTCTGGCTGAGCCTATAACATACTACAGCCACGGCGCTATATAGAAATAAACACGCTATAGCGTTTTATTTACTAATCGGTGAAACGAATAAAGCCCCTGTCTTTCGACAAGGGCTTCTTCGTAGTATAGGCCTGCTTCACTGCGAGTCGTGGCGGCTGTGCGACACAAAACACTTTCCTGATACCTGAGAGAGCCGGTCGGGTGCTCTGACAACATGGGGTAAGCCTGCTCAGGCACGGCTTTGCCGCAGTGGATAGCGAAATTACTCTGGCTAATCTACTGGCCGTAAAAACGAAAAAAGCCCCTGTCTTTCGACAAGGGCTTCTTCGTAGAATAGGCCTGCTTCACAGCGAGCCGTGGCGGCTGTGCTACACAAAACACTATCCTGACACCTTATGCTTTATTTTGTCACAGCCACAAAAAAGCCCCTGTCTTTCGACAAGGGCTTCTTCGTAGAATGGGAGTCTGGCGGTGTGCTACTCTCACATGGGGAAACCCCACACTACCATCGCCGCTAATACGTTTCACTTCTGAGTTCGGAATGG
>PYVY01000023.1 GCA_003056425.1 Alteromonas indica | reverse complement strand
ATAGCGATACGGCACCACCTGATCCCATTCCGAACTCAGAAGTGAAACGTATTAGCGGCGATGGTAGTGTGGGGTTTCCCCATGTGAGAGTAGCACACCGCCAGACTCCCATTCTACGAAGAAGCCCACTCGATTGAGTGGGCTTTTTTCGTTTTTATGCCTCATCCTAAATAACCTGAGCGACTTCGCTATTCAACGCGAGAAAGTCGGTCCCGTAACTCATGCGAACCATGTTGTCTGAGTATCCGACCGCTCTTACAGGTATCAGGAAAGCGCTTTGTGTAGCACAGCCGCCACGGCTCGCTGTGAAGCAGTCCCATTCTACGAAGAAGCCCTTGTCGAAAGACAGGGGCTTTTTTGTGTCTGTGACAAAATAAAGCATAAGGGTCAGGATAGTGCTTTGTGTAGCACAGCCGCCACGGCTCGCTGTGCAACAGTCCTATTCTACGAAGAAGCCCACTCGATTGAGTGGGCTTTTTTCGTTTTTATGGTCTGTAAATTAGACTGAGTAATTTCGCTATTCACTGCGGCTGGGCCGTGCCAGAGCAGGCTTACCCCGTGTTGTCAGAGCACCCGACCGCTCTCAGAGGTATCAGGAAAGCGCTTTGTGTAGCACAGCCGCCACGACTCACTGTGAAGCAGTCCCGTTCTACGAAGAAGCCCTTGTCGAAAGACAGGGGCTTTTTTGTGGCTGTGACAAAATAAAGCATAATGGTCAGGATAGTGTTTTGTGTAGCACAGCCGCTACGACTCGCTGTGAAGCAGTCCCGTTCTACGAAGAGGCTCTTATCGAAAGACAGGGATTTTTTTGGCTGTGACAAAATAAAGCATAAAGGGTCAGGATAGCGCCACGTGTAGCGCAGCTGCCATCACCCACGGCGATCCCGCTATTGTACTCACGGTATCTTTGGGGATTAATTAGATGGCTACAAAGGACTTGAGAATGTTTGATCGTATTTTAATGAATTTTCGGCAACAAACGCATTACCGGCCAAATGGTGTATGTTTATATGCTTTATAAGGCTCTCTGGCCAATTACCAATAGGCCAGCCTAGAGCAAAAATAGGAATAGCCATTAGCAGAAAAACCGAAGTAAAAAGTCTACTCAACGGTTAATGCAGCAGACAGATTAGTGTGGAATAGCGCTAGCGTGTCTAGAGTGAAATGGTAAACGCCAGGCCGTATGGCTAGACCCGGGCCGGTAGTTAAAGTAGTGAAGCAAACAGGTGTGCCCTGGTGCTGTCGCCTAAAAAATACAAAGTGTGGTAGGCGAAGGAACAATGCTTTATTTAACCTCAAACCCATTAGCCAAATAGTACACCGATAGCGTGCAAGTTACACCCGCAGGCCCTGTTCCTATTATTAAGCAGATAGCTTAGGCTAACGCTGGTAAGCACTAATTACGGTGACTACCTAAGGCATAAATGACGATATCCCGACTAGGGTGATTCACGCCACACATAGCGAGATGGCACATGCATTGATAAAGATAGCTAGTAGATAAGAGAAAATAAGCAGCAAAAGAGCACGCGTCTATGGCCTGACAAAGGTATGGAACGTTTTATGTTAGGGTATGTGGCGCATCATGCCATATACCGAACACTAATACGTTTATAGCCAGGAAGTAATTAAAGAGAAGTTAACCCTGACTGCTATTAAGGAATAGCACGCCACGTAGCGAAAGGGAACGCAAATAATCAAGCCTGATTAAAGCCCACTACTCTGATAGCAAAAATGCGTATATTACAGGGCGTCTACCGCCCTAAAAAAAGGCCTGATATTATCAGGCCTTTTTAGCATTATGCTGACTAATTATTCTTCAGCTTCTTCTGAGTTACGATACTCGCTGTATTCTTGATGAGTAATCATGTTGTCGTCATTGCTGTCCATATCACTGAAAGTTTCATTAACGCCGGCGTTTGACGCTTCTTTTTCAGTTACCTGGCCATCACCGTTTTCATCAAGCATATCAAATTCATTACGGGCTACTACATCGCCTTCAGGCTGGCCTGCTTGCTCACTGCTACGGGCAATATCGCCGTCACGGTCTTGCTCCATATGGTCCATAGAGTCCTGTTTATGTGACTGCATAGCATGTTCTTCTGTATTAACAGAACGCATGCCCTGCGTCATTTCTGAACTGCCTTCTTCAACGGTCGCAGAAACATTTTTTTGACGATAGTCCATGTCTTCACGAGACTGTTTCGCCACTTTGTCCATATCAGCTTCTACTTCAGCTTGTGTCATGTGAATCTGTTTTTTCACATCTTCTGAGAACGACTCAGGGCTATCTTGTAAGTAGGTGATATATTCATTTTCTGACAGCGAATTATCGCCGTTCTTATCCATTTTAGAAAAATAGTCCGAAATAGAGGTTTCTTTCACCTCATCCATCGATACCATTGAGTCACTATTACTGTCCAGACTGCTAAACGTGCTATCAATTTTTTCCATATGATGATTGGCAAAAGCAGCGGTAGACATCGTGCCTGAAATAATAACGGCTAGGGCTAATTTGTTCATTTGTATCTCCATTGTCATGCCTCCGTGGGAACTGCTGACCGGAGGATAAGTTCGATATTAGATATTCATTAACTGTGCCGTATACCAATATATTATTATTAATCAGTAATATAGCTAGATTAACGCTTCTTCGCCGTAGTATAGATTGGAATATATTTACGCACTTTTTGAAAATTATTCGTGCTTAAGCAGACTAAATGGTCTGCTAAAAATGGTGAATATAAGAAAGGCTTAAAAAGTCCAGTCCCGGATTGTCGTCATTGAGCCCGGCATTTGAATAATGCATATATCTAACGCTTACCTGGGCACTGTCGTCTTCATCAAGGCTCATTACCAAACCTAGCCGATCCTCAAATTGATAGTGTGAACCAATATCTTTGCCAGCAAACTCACGATCATTTACCAAGCTTGCGCCAATTCCCGCTTCTAAATACACCGGGTAGCTATCTGCCACGGTACCAATTCTTTTCATTAGCACCGGCGATAGGGCAAATGCCACATTACTGGAATGTGTATTTTGCGCACCATATTCCCATACATTCACGCTGGCCTCCCAATACAGGCTAATCTCTCCAAACCAGTCACTCACTAAATGATGGGTATAAGGACGATAGGCTAATCGCACGCCTTTTATATCATCAGAACCCTGCAGGTAATCAATAGCTACCGCTTGTGAATTAGCATGCGCTGCGGGCGTAATCAGTAAGATCAAAGGCAGTATTAATAAAATGAGTGGACGTAACATGATTGCTCCTCGTGGTTGTGCGTAACCTCAGAGCAAGCCGGGATCCAAGTTTATAAATACTTAAAATGTATAAATAAATCTATGTATTAAATGATTAAGCATAGGCTAACTATGTAATTTGGTAATATTAGTAGCGTATAATTTACACTGCACGGTGTAGTTTTGGATTTGACTGAGATAGTCCCCGATAAGCTGCTGGAGATAACCTGTTAAAACAGAGAAAAGCCCTTTATAGCGAAGCTACGAATTTACACGTGATGGGAGTTAAGTGGGTAATAATGTTAAGGCAAATATGATTAATACGTGGAGGCCAGTTGCGCTAAGATTTCGGGCGGAGGACTGATTTTATATTGCTGGTAAAGCCGTTGGAGGAGAGGGATATTTTCAGCGAGAAATACATTTAAGTCTGCAATCAGCTCGGGATGATTCAATGTTGAAAGCCGAAAACCTACATCAACATAGGGTAATGAGGTGTCCATAATAAATGGCCCCAGATTAGGCGTTACTGAAGCAATATACTGAACTACATTGTATTCCAGGTTCGCTGCCTCAACTCGTCCGCCCTGTAATAGTTCCAGCGCTGCCATAGTATCGTTAACCGGCACCACGTCCAACAACCCGGCATCTATCCTTGGCTGCCAGATGACAGGGGAAAAGCCCAATGGAAAAGACAGGCGCTTAACATATGCCACCCCTTTCCCCACATCTGCGGGGCGAACGATAGTCCCTCCTAATGTACGCACCAAAGGCCCTGAATACGTTTTAGGATATTGAGCATCCGTACCCGCATACCATTGGGGATTATCCGGGTATATAAAATCTACGTTACCTTTGTTTAGTTCTCGCTGCAGGCGCGTTATCGGCATAGCATGATAACTAAATTGATGGCCGGACGATTTCGCGTAGGCTTCAAGGATTGCCCAGCCCAGCCCCTTATCTACAGAAGACTGGAAGTCATAATGCGGGTAGTAATGAATGTTCTGCGCCCCGATAATATAATGCTTTGCTAAGGCAGGAAGGGAGCAGAGAAGTAAGGTTATCAGTGCCAGAATACGCATAAAAACCTGATAAATCGTTTATTCAGGCTTTAGCATACAAAAAAAGTTCGCTAAAGAGTATGCTTGTTTAATGAAAATCTCTGGCGCTCACGCGCAACTGCTCAAGAATATCAGTACAATCTGTAAGTTTACCGGCAATAACGTGAATAACCCCTTCAGGTGAACGCTCTAAAATACCGTCTACTTGTAAAATGGTCGCTTTCAGGAAGGCTTGCTGCTGGTGTCTGGCGGTGCTTTGCCAAACCACTACATTGGTATTACCTGTATGGTCTTCCAGCGTAAGGAAGGTAACGCCAGAGGCAGTACCGGGTGCTTGACGGCAGGTTACGCACCCCAGGATATGTACAACTGATTGGTTGGGCGCCTGTTTAAGGTCTTTTGCCAGCGTAATTCGTCTGAACTGAGGTTGTTGATAAATCAATTCAATAGGATGATGCGAAACCGACAAGCCTGTTGAAGCATAGTCTTCAATCAGGTTTTCAGTATTATCAGGGGCCAGCGAGAATAACTCTGTCTGCGTATCCTGACCGAATAGTGGTAGCTCGCTTTGACCATCCATTATGTTCCAGCGCACCTGAAAGCGGTTACCTGCTAAGCCTTTAAATGCATCTGCACTGGCCAGTGCGGAGATTTCGTTGTGACGTAATAATTGTTGTTTTTTCACCTCGTCAACTGAGCTAAAGCCAGTAGCAGGGCGAACAGAAACCAACTTATTCAGATTCAACTCGCTGACCCCTTTTACCAGGCGAAAGCCCAACCTTATTGCCTTTTGGTGTTCCACAAATACCATCTGATGATCCCAGGTAGAGGCATTAATACACACTGGCAATACTGCTATATCATGCTGTTGGGCATCCTGCACCAGTTGTGAAGGTGTATAAAAGCCCATAGGCCAACTGTTTAATAGCCCAACATAAAACTCTACCGGGAAATAAAATTTTAACCAGCATGAAACATAGGCCAGCACGGCAAAAGAGGCTGAATGGGATTCTGGAAAACCATAGCCACTAAAGCCTTTTATTTGATCAAACAGGGTATTAGCAAACTCTGGTGCGTACCCTTTGTCCAGCATACCGTTAACCAGCTTCTCTTTGAACAGGTTCAACCGCCCGTTTTTTTTCCAGCTGGCCATAGCGCGCCTGAGTTGGTCGGCTTCACCTCCAGTAAAACCAGCTGCGACCATAGCCAGCTGAATCACCTGTTCCTGAAAAATAGGAACGCCCATAGTCCGCTCCAAAACCTTTTCTACTTCAGCGGAAGGGTAGTTGACGGTTTCACCATGCTGGCGACGTTTAAGATAGGGGTGAACCATATCGCCCTGAATAGGGCCGGGCCGTACAATGGCTATTTGCACCACAAGGTCATAGTACTTTCTGGGTTTAAGGCGTGGCAACATGCCCATTTGTGCTCTGGATTCAATTTGAAATACACCCACTGTATCTGCTGCGCAGATCATATCGTAAACTTGTCGGTCATCACCCAGGCCGGTTATATGGGCAATAGATAAGGTTGAATCCATATGCTGGTTAACAATATCGAATGTCTTGCGGATAGCCGTGAGCATACCTAATGCCAGGACATCGACTTTCAGTAAGCCCAGTGTTTCTAGATCATCTTTATCCCATTGGATAACCGTGCGTTCGGCCATTGCAGCATTTTCCACAGGCACTAATTCATACAAGGGACCAGCAGAGATAACAAACCCGCCTACGTGTTGCGATAAATGGCGGGGGAACCCTACAATCTGCTCCACCAGATAAACCAGTTGTTTGACTTTTAATACCGTTGGATCCAAGCCCAGGTCAGCTAACTGGCTTTTCCACGGCATAACCTTATCGCGGCGATTAATGTTTTTTACAATATAATCAAGTTGGGACTCAGCAAAACCTAAGGCTTTACCTACGGCTTTAAACGCGCTTTTAAAGCGAAACGAGATAACGGTAGCCGCCAGGGCGGTACGCTCTCTGCCGTACTTGTTATAAATATACTGAATAACTTCTTCACGACGTTCATGCTCAAAGTCGACATCAATATCGGGCGGTTCATCACGCTCTTTAGAGATGAAGCGTTCGAACAGAACATTAATCTGGCGTGGATCTACCGCCGTAATTTCAAGGCAGTAACACACCACCGAATTAGCCGCCGACCCCCGGCCTTGATATAAAATGTGCTGGCGTCGGGCAAATTGCACCACATCATAAATAGTGAGAAAAAAATATTCATAATGTTGCTCGCTAATCAGGCTAAGTTCTTTTTCTATAATAGCGCGGATGGCGGGCTCGGGTTCACCACCAAAACGTTTGAGAATACCGGCTTCAACGCATTCGCGTAAAAACTGTCGGGCACTATAGCCTGCAGGAATAATCTCTGCCGGATACTGATATTTCAGTTGGGATAAACAAAACTGACAGCGAGAAGCAATAACCGTACTTTGTTCCAGCCATTTACGTGGATACAGTTTATTCAGCTTATTCAAAGGGCGTAAAGTACGTTCGGCATTCGCCTGGCTGCTCAAGCCTAGCTCGGCCACCGTGGTATTACACCGTATCGCGTGCAAAACATGCTGTACAGGTAGCCGATCACTATGATGAAACAATGCCTGCGAGGTGGCCATCACCGGCATACTAAAGGTCTGTTCTAAAAACTGAATTTCAGCAAAACGTTGTTCATCCAGGCCATCTAGTAGGCGGCTGGCACCAATCCAGCTGCGCGAAGATAAAAAGCGATGTAACCATTGTCCCCAGTGGGTATTAGTTTGCCGGCAAGTACCCGGCAGCCAGATAATCAAACAATGCCGGATACTTTTTAGATCCCACTCAGCGAGCTGATACTCGCCTTTGGCTGAACGGCGTCGCGCATTGGTAATAATGCGACATAATTCAGCATAGGCTGGTTTGTCGGGACACAATAATACCACCTCAAGGCTATCCGCCAGCTTGAAACGGCTACCAACAACTAACTTTATTGGCAAACTGTTGCGGCGTATTTCAGCATAGGCTCGAACTACCCCGGCCACCGAACACTCGTCGGTGATCGCCAGCGCCTGGTAACCTAAAAAAGCTGCAGTAGAAACCATCTCTTCTGGCTCAGAAGCGCCGGTTAAAAAGCTAAAATTAGTCTGACAAACCAGTTCGGCAAACATCAGCAATACCAGCCCTGCACAAACCAGTTCCCCTCGGCATCTTTGAATACGTGCATGCGCCGGCCATCGCTGGCCCGGGCAATGTAATAGTCACGTTTTTGAATATTGCCATCCCACCAACCCGTATGCAGCCGGATCGGGCCATGTTCAATATGCGAGGCCGCACACAAGGGTTGCAGCTGTGACAAACAAATGCTGGGCAGCGTATAAGCTGGTAAAGCGCCAGAGGCCGACAGAGCTGATTGGTGTTGGTCCAGACGATGGTCATTACCATTAATAGGCGCTCCGACAGCCTCGCAACCTAAGCGCGTTTGCAGTCTGCTCAATAACTGTTTTTGCGCAAACACATGGACCCGGTTAGTAAAAAAGTCGGTGGTCTGTTCTTCTAGTTCCTCTAGTTCCGACACTGTCAGGCTTAACTGAATTACCGGGGCAGGTAAGGTTAATGTTTCCAGCTTCAATAGCATAAGGCTGTGCCATTGTGCGCTTTTGTATAAGGGCGTAGCAGACTGAATACAAACAGATAAAGCCTGTTCATCCCGAAAGTGTAATTCAAAGGCTAAGCACGCGGAAAGCTTATTGCGTAACCGGGCATACGTCATAAACTCTTCCATTAACTGCGCCATCCAAGGCAGTAAACGGGTATTTTCACTTATTTCATAAGACGGTGTCAGGCTACTGAAAAAATGGGACTCGGGATGATAATAAACATAGCGGGGCACCACCTCGGCCCGTAAGGCACATAGATACTGGATAAGCGAATTATCAAAGCGTTTGCCGAGTTCGGTGACCGGCATTTGCAACAAGGTCGCAATATCCCGAATGCCTACCCGATGTAAGGCAAAGCATTGTTGTTGCGTTAAATCAGTGTGTTCAAGTGGGCATTTGGCCAGCGCCTGTTTAATTGCGCTATTATGCTGAAAAACCTGGTTAGCACCGTTTAGGGCTAGCACTTTCGCCGCTTCAACGCTCCAGCCGGTGGCATACGAAAAATGGACATGGGCCGCGGTCATCTCATTTTTCAACGCCTGCCATAAATAACTCAGCCCCCCATAGTATTTCATGCTGGGATCTAAACGGACCGCTAAACCATTCGGGGGCAGCAGAACGATATCAGCTACCAGTTGGTATAAGCGGTTAGCCAGGGCGGTAAGACGATGGGTTTCATCAGCCTGTTGGTAGTCAAGAATAGTCAATTGTGGGCACAATGCCCCAGCCTGAGCCAGGCCCATTCCCAGGGTTATCCCTGCTTCCCGAGCGGCCTGGTTGGCTTGCATAATACGGTTGTTGGCTGCCTGATAAACGACTATCGCCTGAGAGGACGTCGGCGGCGCCGTAATCTCGGTATTATCCAGAAAAAGCTGATAGTAATGGAAATACGCCCACAGCATATTTGGCTATCCCGCAATATGGGACAACGCGTGTAAGGCGCTGGTATTGTCCATGGCTCGGTAAATAGCCTGGTTAGTGGGGGTGTAGCAAAACATAAGTTGGGTAGCCGAGGTAGGCCAGGCCCCCCGATTTTTGGTAATGTCTATTTGCAAGCCACCCGTTACCGCCTGAATATCTAAATCAAGTGTCAGGGGCAGGGCTATACGCTGTACCCGTTTATTTTCAAATAGCAAGCAACGTAGCCGGTGCTGAGTCGAGGCTACCTGTAAGCGGCGGGCTTGTTTAGTGGTGATTGCATCATGCCATAGTAATACCTGATAGCACGCCTCACTTTTCAGACATTGTTCAGCAGCCCATAACGCTTCATCGCCCGAGCGGCAGTGCACAACGGTAACGTTGGCCGGATTAATGGCCATTTGATGTAGCCAGGCTTGATGAATTTGGCCGGGTGGGTTGATAAAAACCAGCAGTTTTTCGCTATTATTTTGCCCCAATACCGTTTTTAATAAGCTCAGTTCACCTACCCCGCACAAACTGCGTAAGCGGATCAGGCCACTGGCCGGAAAGCCACCGCCTAAAGCCGTATTTAGCGCAGCAAAACCAGTATCTTGGCGTTGTGTGGTGTCCTGATGTCGGCCTTCACTGGCCCGCCATACACCCGGATGTTGTGTCAAAGGTAGGGTAGAGTTAGTCATAATTCACCTGTATGTATATACAGTATTATAGGTGAACAAGTTTAGCTGACAAGAGCTGATAAAAAAATCGCTGTTAAGTGGCTTACCTAACAGCGATTTTTGTTTAATGAGCCGGGTTTTCTATGACCCTTTCAGGGGTTTGCCTAAAGCCTGGTTACACATCTGTTCACAAGCACTGATGAAACCATCCGGCGTATTTTTAGCCCAGGCCATGCGGATCTGACTAGGTTGTTCTTGCATAAAACGCCGAATATCTTCCATTGTTAGGGCCTGCTCTGGCCCCAGTAGCCGGGTTAGTGCTTCTTCAGTATTTTTGCCCCCTTGGTAGCAATCAAGCACAATTTCTGCAAAGTGGGTCATTAGAAAGGCCAGCATAGGATATTGAGCTGAGCTGATAAGCCCTTTCGAGGACGCGGTTTCGATATTATCAGTATAAATATGTTGTAGCTTCAGACATACCTGAGTCAGGCTACTGAATGCTAGGGTAGCCCGCTGTGTCTGATTTTTTAGTCCGCTACGTGATAATGCGACCTCTCTTTGTAAGGTTTGCGCCCGCATCACAAAATAAATCAAAATAATGACCAATATCCCCACTACACCAAACGCTAACATCAAAGGTTTCCTGTTTTCTTATTATCAATAAACGTATTAATATTTTGTTCCAATACAAACAATGGCACGGACCCATGGGCTAGCACGGCGGTATGAAACTCGCGAACATCAAACTCATCGCCTAATGCCTGTTCAGCTTGGCGCCGTAGTTGTTTGATTTTGATTTCACCTATTTTGTAAGACAAGGCCTGGGCTGGCCAGGAAATATAGCGGTCCACCTCGGTGGTAATATTATGCTCCGATAACGCCGTATTTTTCATCATGTAATCAATAGCCTGTTGCCGGGACCAGCCAAACATATGCATACCGGTATCCACCACTAAACGGCAAGCCCGCCACATTTCGTAGCTTAAGCGCCCGAAGTTATCGTACGCGGTGGTATAGATACCGGCCTCAATGCCTAAAAACTCGGCGTACAGACCCCAACCCTCGCCAAATGCTGAAATATAGGTCTGACGGCGTACGGCAGGTAAATTTTCCATTTCGTCGGCCAGCGAAATCTGCAAGTGGTGTCCGGGTACGGCTTCGTGCAGGGTGAGCGCGGCAAGCGCATATAAAGGCCGTTTATCCAACGCATAAGTATTTACCCAGTAATAACCTGGCTGGGCGTCGTTGGCTGGGTGAATGTAGCGTCCTGTAGTGTACTTGGGGGCGATATCGTCCGGGACAGGGGCCACACCGTAAGGCACTCTTGGGAGCTTCTCGAATAGCGCGGGCAGGCTGGCATCGGCTTGTTTTGCTATATAGGCAGCTTGTTTGAGTAATGCGGTGGCTGAGGTGGCATAAAACTGCGGATCAGTTCTTAAAAAATGAATGAACTGGTCTATATCGCCGTCGAATTTTAGTTCATCAACAATTGTCTGCATTTGTGCCCGGATGCGTTTGACTTCCTTTAAGCCGAGCTGGTGAATCTCGCTGGCGGTCATCTCGGTGGTGGTATAGTAGGCAATACGGTTTTGGTAATAAGCTTTCCCATCCGGCCAGTCCGTCGCGGCGATAGAGTCTCGAGCGCCGGGTATATATTGTGACACCAGAAAATCATAATAGCGCTGGTAGGCGGGGATAATCTGTTGCTCGATTAGCTGTTTGGCCTGCTGGCGCAGCGGGGCTATGGCAGTTGCTTCCAACTGGGCGGGAGGGGTATGAAAAGGCTGATAAAATACACTTTCCTCAGCCCGCTTAACCAGCATTGGGGTTACTGATTTTTCATAACCTTGCAAGACTGCTTTAGGTTGGGTGTAACCCTCATCAAGGCCTTGCTGCATATAAGCAATGTTCTGATCAATAGTTGTTGCCACCCGTTCAAGCTGCGACAGATAGTTGCGATAGTCTTCGATACTAGAAAAACGCGTGCTTTGTGGCAGTGTGGCCAAGGCGCTGTGAAAGCCATATTCGGAGGTGAGTGGCACTTTATAAGCACCGTATTCATACTGGTCTATTTCGTTTTTAAGTCGGTAACGCTGCATCAGCAAGGTGATTTTTTCTTCTTCACTGAGTGTCTCGACGGGGACTTGGTTAATTTGCTTAAGGTAACGGGCAAACTGCTCATGCTGGCTGGCGAGGGCGGCAGGCGAGATATCGGCCGGCCGGGATTGCTGTAGCTTACTTTCATATTCCCAAATAGTGGTGACTAATGAGTCGAGCTCTTTACTGGCAGCAGATTGCGCCTGGGCGCTACTGTTAATACCAATACTGGTGAGAGTTACCAGGGCTGCCAGTATACCGGGCAACACGCGGATTTTTTTTATCATAATCGTTATTCCGGGCCGGAGTGCCCGTACACGTAGATGCCGGGCTAGTCTTTTTTAGGTGTATAAATAGGATTAGGAAACGCCGCAACTTTATCGGATAGTTTGCTGATTTTTGCGGCGCCCTGCTTTTTCACAACATCTATTCGTAGCACATTATGCATGGGAACATAAGTACTTGTCACATCTGCAAATTCAGATTTCAGCCGTTCGTGGCTTGGGTCTACAACCACACTGGAATGGGTATTCCACACAAAGTCGCCGACTTCAATAAACCCGAACAAGCCGCCTTGGCTGACTTCTTTAGCATACAATTCGTATCGTTCGCCGTTACTCACAAACTGTACCCGGTATAAGGGCAATGGATTACTCATAACTACACCTGTTCTATCTGTTCTTAGCTGAAGTTTGTCCAATATGGGGGCTTAACTAAAAAAATACAGGGATCGAACCTCTGGGTCACTTTGTACGATTATACCCAGGTCGTCAGGCATCACGGCGATGCTGATTATACCCAGTCATGCTGTGCCTGCCCGGTGGTGTTTGGGCAGGGGTCTAACCGCAGGCCACTGAGCCGGCAACTTTGATGTAGGATCTTAGTATTGTTTCTCGTCTTTAATACCGTTTTATCTTTTAACGGGGTGTTAGCCGTTGGTTATCGCAAGTTTACGGCAAATAACGAAAACCTGCAGTGCAACATTTGTTATTCATCTTAGCTGGTATACCATTGCTTTTTTTCCACTACACCAAAACATCTAACGACTATGATAAAAAAAATTGTATTAGGCGCTATGGTTTCTGCTTTAAGCGCAGTGGCTGTTGGCCAGGGGAACGACGCGGTTTCATTTGAACCTGACACCAATCGCATCAAGTCTCATCTGTTCTTTTTAGCGGATGATTTACTCGAAGGCCGGGATACCGGGTCGCGCGGGCATAATATTGCTTCTTTGTATATTGCTACCGAATTTGCCAAGTATGGGCTAAAGCCAATGGGGACCGACGGCTATATGCAGCCAGTAGCGTTTCGTAAAGCAACACTGGTGCAGGAATCGCCCTCTTTCACATTAACTACCGACGAAGGCGAAACCGCTTTAGCCTATCCAAAAGAATACCTGACGGGTCCTGATGTATTGAATCAGACAAGCCAGCTAAGTGGCGAAATGGTCTTTGCCGGCTATGGCATTATTGCTGAAGAGCTAGACCACAACGACTATGCAGGCATAGACGTCGACGGCAAAATTGTAGTGATTTTATCTGGTAAGCCGGAATCTTTCCCTAGTGAGATGGGAGCGCATTTAGCCTCGGGTAGCCAAAAGGCCCAGTATGCGGTAGACCACGGCGCAATTGGTATGATTTCTATCACTACGCCCACCAACGAAAAAGTTCGCCCTTACCAGTCGCGTTTAAGCTATATCCATACGCCCAGTCTGGCCTGGATAGACAGTGAAGGCGAGCCGGCTAATCGGTTCCCTCAGTTGAAAGGCTCGGCCTATTTAAGTGAAGGCGCGGCGCGCAAATTATTCGCTGATGCCCCGGTATCATTAGATGACATCTATGCCCAACTGGCAGAAGATAAATCACCTAAAGGGTTTGCTTTACCAGGTAAAGTAAATATGAGCAAACAAAGCCAGCATTCACAGATCACCAGCCCCAATGTGGTGGCGGCGTTGGAAGGCTCAGATCCTGAACTTAAAAATGAGTATGTGGTATTTTCTGCTCATTCTGATCATATTGGTTTTGCCAAAACGGTTAAAAAAGACAATATCAACAATGGTGCAATGGATAACGCCTCGGGCACTGCGGTGATGCTGGAAACGGCTCGTTTATTCAGCCAGATGGAGCAAAAGCCGAAGCGCTCAATTCTGTTTGTGTCAGTTACTGGTGAAGAAAAAGGCTTGCTAGGAGCTGATTACTTTGCCCATAACCCCACCGTTCCGGTTTCAAGCATGGTGGCGGACGTAAACCTGGATATGCCTATTTTAACGTACGAATTTGCCGATGTTATCGCCTTTGGTGCCAGTCATAGCGATATGAAAGCGTCCGTTGAGCAGGCTGCGGCAAATGCGGGTATTGAACTAAGCCCTGATCCATGGCCGGAACAAGCATTATTTACCCGCTCTGATCATTATGCTTTTGTTAAGCAAGGTGTGCCCTCGGTATTTTTGGTTCCTGGCCTAAAATCAAAAGATCCTAATGTAGATGGTAGCAAGGTATTTGGTGAGTTTTTATCTACCAATTATCATAAACCCAGCGATGATGTGAACCAGAAGTTCAACTGGGATGCGGCCCGTACCTTTGCAGAAGTTAATGCTCAAATTGGCTATACACTGGCCACTCAGCAGCAAAAGCCAACGTGGAATAAAGGCGACTTTTTTGGTGAAACTTTTGCTAAAGATCGTCAGTAACCCGACGTGGTTATCGGCGGTTAAATTGCTTAAACCGCCAACAAAAATGCCCGGTCTAAAACCGGGCATTTTTCTATCTTAATCAAAGAGCTGGCTACAGGAAGGTTGCCTTATAACAAGCCCAATGTTCAGAGAACTGTTCGGTGGGTTTGCGGGTAAACCCACTGCGAATGAACATATTGATACGTCCATCTACATAACACACAAACATATTGGCCAATACGGCTTCATCAGCCGATAAGTCCCGGCCTTCACGCAACTTTCGTTCCCGCAGGACTTGTTTAAACTGGGTTTCAAGGCGCTCAAATAGCTTTGCTATCCGCGCCCGCAGACGTTCTTGTTCGCCCAATAAGGCATCGCCGTTCAAAATACGGGTAATCCCTGGGTTTTTTTCAGCAAAGCCTAAGAGCAAATGCAAAATAAGCTGGCAGCGGGCGCTGGAGTCTTTTTCTTCATTCAATATCTTATTGATACGCGAAAACAACGTATCTTCGATAAATTCTATCAGGCCTTCAAACATGCGGGCTTTACTGGGAAAGTGGCGATATAACGCCGCTTCCGACACTCCCACTTTTTCCGCTAACTTAGCGGTGGTAATGCGTTGACCCGGGCTGGATTCGAGCATTCCGGCCAGTGCCTGAAGAATTTGAGCCCGGCGATTCGTCTTTTTTACAGCAGGCATAACAAAAGTGTTTCCTAAGCTTTGGGACCGAAGCCCGTTCCATGGATGAACATGCCCAACAGGGCAATAAATTTTTTGCACGTCTCTTTATCGACAGATAGTCAGTTATTATGACGTTTTCTTATTGTTATAGCGGTCATTAATGACCGTTAGTAGCGCACAGGCAAGATGCTTTTTATTTTGTGGTTCCAGGCGTTTGTCGCCATCAGCCCAAATAACATGCAAGGCGTTTTGGTCGCTGTTAAAGCCCAAACCTTCCATCGAAATATCATTCGCAGCAATAATATCCAGTTTTTTATTAATTAGTTTCTGGCGTGCGTAATGCTCTACATTCTGGCTTTCTGCGGCAAAGCCCACGGTGAACGGTGGGGTGGGCAAGTACGCTACCTCTTTAAGGATATCAGGGTTTTTAACAAAAGTAAGTGTTAACTCATCATCCTTTTTCTTTATCTTATTTTGGCTTATTTGGCTGGCTCTGTAGTCGGCCACCGCTGCTGTAGCAATAAATATATCGCAACTTTTAACATGGGCCATAACCGTTTCCAGCATTTGCTGGGCACTGGTCACATCTATACGCTCTACACCTGCTGGCGTGGCCAGCTGTGTGGGCCCGCTTACCAGAATAACCCTGGCGCCGGCACGTTGCGCAGCTTGGGCAATGGCATAACCCATTTTGCCTGAACTGTGGTTAGTAATATAACGTACCGGGTCCAGCGCCTCCCGGGTGGGGCCGGCAGTAATCAGCACGGTTTTGTCTGAAAAATCCGCACAAGTAACGTGCTCTTGGGCACCCACAAGCTCTGCCACAATGTCTTCAGGTTGCGACATACGGCCATAGCCCACATCACCACAAGCCTGCTCACCACTGGCCGGCCCAATCATGGTGACGTCCATTTGGGTAAGCAAAGCATAATTCCGGCGGGTGGCAGAGGCTTGCCACATTTGTTGATTCATCGCGGGGGCCAGATAAAGCCTGGCGGTGGTGGCTAAAAACAAGGTAGTAAGCAAGTCGTCGGCAATACCGTGGGCCAGCTTCGCCATGATATTGGCGGTAGCTGGGGCTACCAGCAAAATATCGGCCCACTTAGCCAGCTCAATATGGCCCATGGCGGCTTCCGCCGCTGGGTCCAGTAAACTATCGTGAACTGGGTTGCCTGATACTGCTTGTAAAGATAGCGGGCTGACAAACGCTTTCGCTGAGGTGGTCAGTACAACTCTGACATTCGCGCCAAGGGCGGTGAGTTTGCGCACCAGATCAGGCGTTTTATAAGCTGCTATGCCGCCGCTTATTGCCAGCAAAATGTTTTTATTATGAAGCTGCATAGATTAACAGAATGGCTCGTATGGATAGAGATAAGCGTACCATGCTACGCAAGCTATAGGTAGTTCGATGCTCTAGCTGCGAACGCGTACAAAGTTCAGTTATATAGCCATCAATACCAGCGTATAACAAGAGCATGGAAAATACCTGGTTGTCATAATATATGCGTATACAAGACTGGCCAACTGGCGAGCAACCCCGGGCCAAGCTTTTAGCTAATGGGGCGCAGAGCATGGGTAATACTGAGTTACTGGCAGTATTTTTAGGTAGTGGTCGACAGGGACAAAATGCCTGTCAGCTGGCGCATCAGCTTATGGCAAAGTTTACTACTTTCAGTAACCTTTTTACCGCCACCACAGAAGACTTTTGCGCCGAGGCGGGTGTAGGGATAGTGCGCTATATGCAATTACAGGCGGCCCGCGAAATGGTACGCCGTATGCTAGAAGAACCATTGCAGCGAGAGCATGTGTTTACCGATGTCAATCAGGTTCATCATTATCTGTTGGCGTCATTTAAAGGGTTAGAGCAGGAAGTGTTTGGCATGCTTTTGTTGGATAGTCAGCATCAGCTTATTGCCTACCGGCCGATGTTTTTTGGCACGGTGAATAGCGCCGCCGTGTACCCCCGAGAGCTGGTAAAACGGGCACTAAAGGAAAATGCGGCGGCCGTGATATTGGCCCATAACCACCCTTCGGGTAATCCTGAGCCAAGTTTGGCCGATATAAAGCTGACCAAACAGGTGATCGCCGCTATGGCGCTGGTGGATATCAGCGTACTGGATCATTTTGTTGTTGGCGAAGGTTTAACCGTTTCACTATCACAACGGGGATTGATGTAAAGACAAACCCCAGTTATACTGATAAAAGTCGAATTCTGACCTGCTTTGTTATGATTGCTTGGGATGGATTTTTAGTAAATACGACGAAGCTTTGTTTAAAGTATGGCCAATGTTGCCCTGATGCTTTAGCATAGTAAGTTGGTGGAATTTTGTAAGGATTATTATGAAAAAGTCATTAGTTTCATTATTGATCGGTGCTGGCTTAGCTTTTTCTGCTACAGCTCAAGATCAAGCTGGCGGTTCTACCGACAGTGCAGAAGGTGCATTAACTACTGGTACAATCGCTACTGGCGTTGTAGCTGTAGGTGTACTAGCGGCAGTTGTTAGCAACAACCGTGGTTCAGCTGATATCGAAGATGTAGCGCCAGGCGCAGGTTGTGAAGGTGACGACCAACTGAATGCCGATGGTTTCTGTGTAGGTACTACTAGCACTGTTACTGGTACTGGCACTGCTACTACCATGACTTCAGTGACATTCACTTACGCGCCATCTGTGTAAGCGATAGATTCTGTAGATTAAAGCCGCCTGGTGCGGCTTTTTTTGTTTCCGCGAAACCTGTTACAGCCAAAAGAACACCATATTTCCTTCATGAATAAATTTCATCCTTTGCATGTTTTCACTGGCATCATGCTATGCCTGGCGCTTTCCTCGTGTTCATCTACTAACCGGGCTTACTTTGATACTCTTAAGCTGGCGGTTAAGTCAAACGAGCGAAAATCACTCACGATCGAGCAGGTCAGGCAAAGCAAAGCTGACTTATTGCAAGTTACCGTCGGCGAGCGACCGCCCGTCGTGATGGCGCTGGCCTTTATTGAAAAAGGGCAGAATAAATGGGTTTCTGCCGACCATGCCATATTCACGATCGAACAAGGCGTGATAGTGCAAACAGAAGGGATGCCGAACGATGTGCTGTATACCAGCAACTTGGCAGCTAACCCGTTGGCCGATAAAGGAATGATTGATTTTAGCTGGCAACGACAGCTGGATATTGCCGAGGTAGGGTATGGCCTTACCGTCACCGGTAACTGGCAGGTTAAAAGCAGTGAAACTATTGAGGTGCTGGGCTACTCGTTCAATACGCGAAGGATTGAAGAAACCCTACAGTTCCCTAAAACGACACCTTTTATCGAAACCACGAACGCCTGGACAAATACATACTGGGTTGACCAGAATAGCGGTGAATTGCTTAAAGCTTCAGTACGCTTAATGCCTGAAGGGGCGCGTATAGATATGACCTATTTAAGCCGTGCAGCCCGCCATACAGCAGCAGGGAGTACCTTTTAATGCGAATTTTTTCCCTGTTAATGCTGCTCTTATTTTCGGTCAATACCAGTGCTCAGGTTAACCTTAAAATAAATAACCAACAGTATCGCTTTTTAGAGCCAGTGCGGTTAGCGCATGCCTTAGCGCCGGTGGCGCATAATCAAGATTGGTACTGGCCTGCTTCCGGCTTGTTTATAGTTGATGAAAGTGTTGAGGAACAACGTAACGAGGTTATCGAGTTAATTGATAAGCTGGCGATTGAGCTGGAACCCACCGATGATCGCGCTATTGGTTTGCATGCGTTGCGCCAGCAGATTGAAGGCTGGAAGCTGGCCAAACGGGTCCCGCTCAAAGTGAACTATGACGTGGCCCGACTGAACATTAGCCAAAATCCAAAGTTGCTTGAAGGTGATTACCTGCTAACCCTTACCCCCCGGCCAGAGGTGGTACATTTGAGTGGTTTGGTAAAAACTCCCGGGCCGTACAAACATCAGCCCGCGGGAAGTGCCTATCAATATACCCAGGCTATTGAGCTACGCGCCGATGCTGATCCGGATTTTGTGTATATTATTGAGCCCTCGGGCCGGTTACGTAACGTGAATACGGCGTACTGGAATCGGCAATACACTCAGGTAATGCCTGGTAGCCAGATTTTTGTACCTATTTTTTCTTATCTTCTTACGCCTTCGCTGTCTGAGCTAAACCAGAAAGTAGCGGAGCTTGCTGTCAACCGGGTGCTGTAATGATAACAAGCAAACCAACATACCTTTCGTTACTGATTGCTGGTGTTTTTGCAACACCTGCGGTGGCTCAGCAAGCCACTAACACGTTGGCCGTTAAGCCATCACAAATGGTGCAGGGGGGCGCAGGGCTTATTCAAACCCCGACCTCAAGAATGCGCGAAGAAGGTGAGTTGTCGCTTAACTATACCGACAATGACCAATATCGTTTCTGGACTGTAAGCTTGCAGTTGTTTCCGTGGATGGAAGCTACGGCTCGCTATACCGATGTGCGAACCCGTTTATACAGTAATGTAGAAAGCTTTAGTGGCGACCAGACCCTGAAAGACAAAGGATTGGACGTAAAATTCAGGTTACTTGAGGAAAGTTTTTACCTGCCTGAAGTGTCGGTTGGGTTTCGCGATATTGGCGGCACCGGTTTTTTTGAAAGCGAACATGTTTCAGCCAGTAAAGCCTGGGGACCATTTGACTTGCACCTGGGGATGGGGTGGGGCTACCTGGGTACCGCAGATGACCTGACCAACCCGTTTTGTAAAGTACGGGATAGTTTTTGTGAACGTCCCGGCGGCTTTGGCGGCAACGGGGGCGAGGTTGACTATGATCAATTTTTCAAAGGGCCCATCGCCCTGTTTGGCGGGCTGGAATACCAGACGCCCTGGCAACCACTCACGCTGAAGCTGGAATACGAAGGAAATGATTATTCCCGAGACCGGGCTGGACGGTTGGACCAGGATAGCCGGTGGAATGCGGCGGCAGTTTATCGTTGGAATAACTTTGACTTCACCCTGAATTACCAGCGCGGTAATACCGTCGGCTTTGGTATTACCTATAACTTTAATATGAACACTTTCAGGCAGGTAAAAATAGACCAGCCACCGCGGTCTTTGATGACCAGCCAGCCGCCCCAAAACCCGCAGCAAATTGATCGTATCTCGCTATCACGCGGATTACGCGCTGAAGCGGGGCTGGTATTACATGATGTTAGTATAGAAGACGACAAAATTACGGTATACGGCCAGCAAACCGCCTATCGTGATATTGTGCAGGCTACTGAGCGCGCAGGCCGTGTACTGGCCGACGAACTGCCCGAAGAGGTAACAGAATACCGGCTGGTCGAAACCATTGCCGGGTTACCGATGACTACTACCTCTATTGATGCCCAATCGTTTAAATCGGTGGCCCGCTACGAAGGGGTTAACCGGCACATTGAAGACACTTACACCCGGTCTACCCCTAGCGAGAAAGATCTGCAGGATTACAACCCGAGCGGGGTAACCGGTTTTGGTTATTCAGCAGACTTTTTCTATACCCAAAGCTTTGGCGGTCCTGAAGATTTTTATTTGTACCAGGGCGGGCTGATTTTAGGTGGTAATTATTCGGCAAATGAAAACTTTGGTGTTTTTGGCAGTTTACGGGCCACGCTGATCGACAACTATGACAAATTTAACTATACGCTGGACCGTGCCGAGTCTTCCTTGCCTAGGGTTCGGACCTATGTGCGAGAGTATATATCGCGTTCAGATGTCATCGTTGACACCCTGTATACCCGCTGGGTAGATAAAGTCGCTGATGACTGGTATGCCCAGGTCTATGGCGGATACCTTGAAACAATGTTCGCCGGGGTGGGTGCAGAGGCGCTTTACCGGCCGGTCGACAGTAATTTTGCGTTCGGGGTCGACATTAACTACGCCCAGCAGCGTTCCTACGAAAACGATTGGGATTTGTTTGATTACAAAGCAGTGACCGGCTTTGCCACAGCATACTGGCGGCCTGAAATTTTACCTGAAACTCAGTTTACGGTGAGCGCAGGCCAGTTTTTGGCCAAAGACAAAGGGGTGAATATCAACTTTGCTAAGCGCTTTGACAGTGGCATTGTAGTAGGCGCCTACGCGGCCTTTACCGATGCTTCGGCTGAAGAATACGGGGAAGGAAGCTTTACCAAAGGGTTCTATATTTCCGTGCCGCTGGATTTATTTGTCCTGAAACATGCAAAAGGGAGTGGGCGTTTCCCATGGGTGCCGATTTCTCGCGATGGTGGGCAAATGCTGAATCGTCCTAGCCAGCTGATCAACCTGACCGGGCCACGTTCGCCGTTTCTTGATTAAACCGGGCCGGTGCGCCGGCCTTATCATGTTCGGCGCTATCGACTTATTGCTACGTCTATTTAACGTTAATGATGATCACGCTTAGCCAGTGGCTGTACTTGAGGTTTGCACAATGAAAATTCTGCATGTTTTGGTTTCCAGGGTGTCGTTACCCCCGCCTAAATACGGTGGTACCCAAAGAGTTATCTGGTCCCTGGCCCAAGCCCAGAGAGCACAGGGGCATGAAGTTCGTTTTTTATGGGGCGATGCCCCGCAGGTGCCGGCAGGAACGATTGTGGCGAAAAAGGGCCAGGCCCTGAACCCATTAATCGGCGACTGGCCCGACATCGTACATTTTCACCGGGCCCCCGACGAGCCGATTAGCAAACCCTATGTGGTGACCGAGCACTTTAATGCGGGTGGACCACAACAGTATCATCTTAATACGGTTTTCTTATCCCGCCAGCATGCTGCTATTCACCACGGCCATTGTTATGTGTATAACGGCTTAGATTGGTCTGACTATGGCGAACCTTGTTTTACGCCTCGGGGGAATTATTTCCACTTTTTAGGTAAAGCCCGTATCGCAACTAAAAATCTGTCTGGCGCTATCGCCATAGCGAAACAGGCCAAAGCAAAACTAGCGGTGCTGGGCGGCCCGCGAATGAAGCTAGGCAAAGGTGGGTACATTCACTTTGACCGCCACGTGTCGTTTAAAGGCATGGTGGGTGGGGAACATAAACATAATCTGATTCGCCAGTCTGCAGGATTGCTGTTACCCGTGCGCTGGCACGAACCTTTTGGGCTAGCCTATACCGAGAGCTTGTATTTAGGTGCGCCGGTGTTTGCTACGCCCTACGGCGCTATTCCAGAGATTGTCAGTGAGCCTGAACTGGGCTTCTTATCCACTAATGCCGAAGAACTGGCGGCGGCGATGGCTGATATGAGCCCCTACAACCGACGTATGTGCCACGAGGTAGCTAAAGAGCGGTTCGGGCATATGCAAATGGCTCAGGGCTATCAGCAGTGTTATGAGACGGTTTTAGACGGGCAGACATTGCATCAGACGGCACCCTACACAGAGGCTGATCTGACGGCATTATTGCCTTTTGAAACAGTCTAGATCTGTTGATAACACACAAGATCGCGATCATTGTGCGTAAAAACACCAACAGATCTTTTACTGTAGGCGAATGTTAGGGTAGAATCCGCCGCCTGGATCTGAAAGGGATCTGCGTTTTATGGGGGCATGAGCCAGATTTTTTGCTGTTTGCCTTGTATTTTGGATAGCTTTGCTGTATAAAATGCGCCCTCTTATTTATAGTATAATACGTCATTTGACCCAGTGACTAGTGAGTGGTGGGATCGATTGGCGCGACAGTTATCGTTGTTCTGGAGACAAATACATGTCAAAAGTATGTCAAGTAACAGGTAAGCGTCCTACGGTTGGAAATAACCGTTCGCACGCAAGAAACGCGACCCGTCGTCGCTTCTTACCAAACCTTCACTCTCACCGTTTCTGGGTAGAGAGCGAAAACCGTTTCGTTAAATTGCGTTTGTCTGCTAAAGGCATGCGTATTATCGACAAGCGCGGCATCGATTCAGTATTGACTGACATCCGTGCTCGCGGTGAAAAGATCTAAGGAAGCCTGAAAATGCGTGATAAAATCAAATTAGTTTCATCAGCAGGTACTGGATTTTTCTACACCACTGATAAGAACAAACGTAATATGCCTGGCAAAATGGAGATCAAAAAGTTTGATCCCGTAGTGCGTAAGCACGTTATGTTCAAAGAGGCCAAAATCAAGTAATAAAACTTGCTTTTGTCTCCACGAAAACCCGGCTATTGCCGGGTTTTTTGCGTTATGGCGTATGCTATATTATGGCTTCGTCAGGCTGGCATTGGGTTGGTCTTTATAGTTAAAGGCTTCAGTAACTATGGCAAAAAGTCACTTTTCTTCCAGAGCTATGAACAATGTGGTGATTTTTGCCATGCTGTTCATGATTTTATTGTTTAATCTGGACTCGTTTTTGCCCACCACCGGTAGCCCGCAAGACCAGCCTTTAGTGCCTGAACAAGAATACCTACTGCGTATTGAGCAAGACCATTACCGGCTGGAGCGGGTGGGGCAGGTGTGGCGGCAATCCCAGCTTGAGGCGCCTATAGATACCTCGCCTGAAGCGCAGCTTAACGCTTGGCAGCGCGGCTATCTTGCTCCTACCGACAGGGTGCCGGCGACTATAGCTAATGGACAGGCCTACATTGTTATCCTATGGCTGGCCGGCAAGTCCGATGGTCTGGTCTATGCATTTCATCCTGGCCCAACTCATACCTATGTTCAGGTGAATAACCAATGGTTTGTCTTGAAAGACACCACGCTGCCCCAACTATTGCCTTGGAACAAGCCGTTCGACGCAGCCTTAAAGTAAGCCGTACACTACAGGCTTAACATAAGCCGTACAATGCAGGCTTAACATAAGGCGTGCAATGCAGGCTTAAAAGCGATCTAATGCAGGAAAACCACATGCCTGAACTTCCAGAAGTAGAGGTGAGCCGACGGGGTATTGCGCCCTGGCTGACCAATCAGATTATCAGTAAGGTTATTGTACGCCAGCCTAAGCTGCGCTGGCCGGTGCCAGAACAAATTCAACAGGCGTGCGGCCAACGCGTGCGCCAGGTGAACAGGCGGGCCAAGTACCTGCTTATAGAGCTGGACAAGGGCACCATCGTGCTGCATTTGGGCATGTCGGGTAAATTACGCGTGGTTGATGCTGCCCTGGCCCCGATAAAACATGACCATATCGACATTGTGCTGGAAAGTGGAAAATGTTTGCGGCTAAACGATGCCAGGCGCTTTGGCGCCTGTTTATGGCTGTCACAAGGTGAACAGAGCGTTTTACTGAGCAATCTTGGCCCCGAACCGCTTACCGATGCCTTTGACGATAGCAGGCTGTACAGTTTGTCTCGCGGGCGTGCCGGGGCGGTGAAAAACTTTATCATGGATAACGCGAATGTAGTGGGCGTAGGGAATATCTATGCCAATGAAGCTTTATTTATGGCGGGTATCGATCCGCGGCGCGCAGCAGGTAAGGTTAGCGAAAAGCGTTATGTGCAGTTAAGCCAGGCTATTCGCGAGGTACTTGCTAAAGCGATTGAGCAGGGCGGCACTACCTTAAAAGATTTTACGCAATCAGACGGTAACCCCGGCTACTTTAAACAGCATCTGCGGGTGTATGGCCGCGCGGGCGATCCATGCGAACGCTGTGACGGGACGATAAAAAGTGTGGTAATCGGGCAGCGCAATACCTTTTACTGCCCACAGTGCCAGCGTTAAGCTGGCTTATTATTTTGCTCGGGATTGTGCAAGCGTTGCGCCAGGGCTTTTTCCACCTCAGGATGACAAAAACCATTTACCCGCCCGCGATGCAAAGCCACTTCTTTAACCAGTGTAGAAGAGATAAATGAATTCTCTTCTGCCGGGGTTAAAAACACACTTTC
This sequence comes from Alteromonas indica, assembly GCA_003056425.1. GTDB lineage: Bacteria > Pseudomonadota > Gammaproteobacteria > Enterobacterales > Alteromonadaceae > Alteromonas > Alteromonas indica. The sequence goes on along the minus strand of PYVY01000023.1, from coordinate 22,655 downwards.
CAGTTTTGGGTTTAACCGCCGGTTCATATTAGCCAGCTGAAACTCATATTCAAAATCAGATACGGCGCGTAAGCCCCGAATCAATATTGTAGCGTGCTGCTCATCGGCAAAATCGGCCAACAATCCGGTAAAACCCTGCACTTCCACGTTGTCTAAATCTTTGGTCACGGTTTGTATCAGACGTACCCGTTCTTCCAGACTAAAGAGCGGCTGCTTGCTTGGGTTAGAGGCTATCGCCACAATAACATGAGAAAACATCTGGGAGGCGCGCTCAATCAGATCTGCATGCCCGTTGGTAATAGGATCGAAGGTGCCTGGATAAATGGCTCTGGTATGCATGACTTTTCATCACAATTAAAGGAGTTAGCTGCACACTACCGAGTATTTCGTTACGATGCAATTGTCTTAAAACCTCGCCTTCAGGGCAAACCGCGCCTACACTTTCTCATAACCGCGCAGCATGGCCTCGGTATCCGCGCCAGACCAGTGAAAAGCGGTATCGCCGGCCTTCGCCTGCTCTTTTAACAATGAACGCTGTAAGCGAGCCAGATTTTGCTGTTTCCAGCTATCTCCCTGGCGCCGGTAACAACGGTCATAATCGATGATCCAGACGGTTTCATGGCTATCCAGCATGATATTGCGGATATTCAAATCGTGGTGATAAACCTGGGCATCATGCATTTTGCGTACGGCAGCGCCAACCGCTTGCCACACCGCCGGCGATAGACTCTGGTGAGTCAGAACATGGTGCATGTCGCGGGCATGGGGAATCCTTACCGTCAGTAGGTCTGCTCGATAAATTAAACCCCGCCGGCATACCTGCGCAGCAATAGGGGTGGGCACATTCAAGCCGGCTTGCTGCATATAATGCAACAGGTTTAACTCCATAAACGGGCGGGTGCGACGTAAGCCTTCATAGAAAAACTGGTCACTGAGCAGCTTAGCCGCCATGCCGCCTCGTCGGTAATGGCGAAGAACCCAGCAATCGGTGTCGCTATTTTGTACAAACAAGGTTGTGCCGCGGCCTTTTGCCTGGCCAATAACTGCGTTTTTTGCACGCCAATATTCAGCAGAAAATACCATTGGGTCTACACTATCAAAAAAGTGAGTGTTAACTAACGTATGGTGGCCCATACTTATTTTCTGGTGCTTTATGGTCATAAACAGGTTAACTTATGGTAAATTTGTCATTGTAATCGCTTTTTGTAGTGACGCACCCCCGGGAGGCAATTTAATTGGATAAAAAAATCTGTCTGGTCAGACTTTCCGCCATTGGTGATGTATGTCACGCTGCGGCGATGGTAACGCGAATCCGTACCCAATGGCCTGACGCGGAAATAACCTGGGTTATTGGTAAAATAGAATACCAACTGGTGCGGCTTATGCCGAATGTACGCTTTGTTATCTTTGATAAAAAAGAGAAACAGGCGGCAGTGAAAAAACTAAAGCAAACGCTGGCTAGCGAAAAGTTTGACGCGCTGCTTATGATGCAGGTTGCGTTACGGGCAAACCTAGCTTCTAAGGCGATACGTGCCCGCCGCCGGATCGGGTTTGACTGGGCCCGCAGCAAAGAGTTGCACTGGTGGTTTACCAACGAACGTATCGCTGCGCGCCAGCACGCGCATGTGCTTACCGGTTTTATGGATTTTGCAGACCAACTGGGCGTACCCCAAGCTCCCCTTAGCTGGGATATTCCGTTGGAAGAGCCCGCCACTGAGTGGGCCCTGAAGCAGGCTAAAAAACTGGGTAAGTTTGCGGTGATCAGCGCCGCGGCCAGTAAAGCCGAACGTAACTGGCTGGCACCACGCTACGCTCAAGTCGCTCAGCAACTTGTCGCTCAGGGTATTGCGGTGGTGCTGTGTGGCGGGCCAGGTAAGTTGGATCGACAACTGGCCAGCGACATTAAGCATAGTAGTAGCGTACCGCTGTATGATTTTGTGGGTAGCACCTCTTTGCACCAAATGGCGGCGTTGTTACAGCAGGCTACACTGGTCATCGCACCGGATACCGGCCCGACCCATATTGCCGCTGCTATGGGCACCCCTGTAGTCGGGCTATATGCCCATTCCAACCCACGCCGTACCGGGCCGGTAAATAATCTGGATAATGTCGTCTCGGTGTACGACGAAGTTATCGAAGAACAAAAAGGTAAAGCGTGGGACCAGCTACCCTGGGGGACCCGGGCAAAAGGAAGTGACCTGATGCAACGTATCAGCGTACCTATGGTATGGGAAAAGATAGCCCGCCTTATTTGAGTTATAGCGCATGCCGCCGATATAGAGGGGGCGAAATTCACTAATATAACTACACTTAAACTTATTGATGCTTGAAACGAGCAAGACCAGGGAGAAATACCGGGTGGCCTTAACAGAAAGGATATCTGGTGGTAATAGTTGGCTCAGCGTATTACTGCCAGTGGTAGTGGTGCTGCTTGTGCTATACGCTACCCGCACTGACGCCAGTGAGGCGCGCTTGCAATTTATTTTCCATCCAAGCGTACCTACCCAAAGCCTGACCCAGACCCAGGCGCGACAAATTTTCACGGCGCGCCAGCAACACTGGGAAGACGGCTCTAAAATTCACGTATTTGTTTTGAACACAGATACGCTGGAGCACCAACGTTTTTGTCGCCAGTTACTACAAATGTTTCCCTATCAGCTTGAGCGAATCTGGAACCAGATAACGTATTCAGGTCAGGGCGATCCTCCTCATATCGTAGATTCTTCACAAGCACTGATTAACGCTGTCAATCAAACGCCCGGCGCGGTGGGTTATGCTACCGACACTTTTTTGGAAGACCAGCAAGACAACAAGGTTAACCCGTTATGAAACGGCTGTTATATATCTCTTTTTGCGCCCTGACTCCGGCGGTACAGGCTGGTACTTTCAGTTGGCACGGCTATGTTTCTCAAGGTATTACCCAATCGATAGACAGTAACTTTATTACTGATAATAATGATACTACCCTTAATTTAACCGAGCTGGGAGTAAATGCCCGCTGGCAAATTAACCCGGCAATTGCACTGGTGGGCCAGGCTAATTATCTGGATGGCGGTAATCGTTATGAGTCGGGCGGCCGGGTAGATTACTTGTTTGTAGACTGGCATTTGCCCCGGCTATGGCAGTGGGATACCCATTTACATCTGGGGCGCTTTAAAAACCGCCACTGGCTATATTCAGCCACCCGGGATGTGCCGCAAACACGCGCCACAGCCATATTACCCCAGTCGGTTTATTTTGATGGATTTCGCGATATTGCCCTGGGAAGCGACGGCATTTTAATGCAGTCCACCCGCAGTGATGAGAGCGGATCATGGGAGCTGAACTGGAGCTATGGTAAGTCGCCCTTAAACCAGGGCGAAACCGGTGCTTTTTTGGGCCCCGAAGCACAAGGGGATGCTGATCAGGATTTTGTGCATCAGGCCAGTGTGTATTATCAGCCGCCATCGCTTAACTGGCGGATAGGCGCCAGTTGGCTCAAATCTGACTTTGATTACCAGGCGGCGCCAACCGATATATTTTTCGACGGCAAAAGCAGTATTACCCGGCTTATGTTGTCAGCTGTTTATTTTACCGAGCAATGGGAATTTAGTGCTGAGCTGGTGCAGGAACATCGCACCGACACTGGTGCCTATGCGCCGGACTTTACCAACAAGCGGGTAGGAGAAGGCGGCTATGTGCAGGCCCGTTATCTATTTACGCCCAAAATTAGTTCCCTACTTAGCTTTGATACTTACACCCTTGATAGAGACGATCCCGATGGCGTCGGCCTGAACCGGGCCAGCGCCGGGCTGATCCCCGCCTATTACGGCTACGAAGACACGGTAGCCGTGGGTATACGATGGGATATCGCCCCTAACTGGCGCTTGCAGGGTGAACATCACTGGGTAAACGGAGCGGCCCGGGCCACCAGCCTTATTCTGCCGCAAAGCGTAACAATGACAGAAAAGCACTGGCGCATGTGGTCAGTGCAGCTAATGTACTGGTTCTAAGGTTATATGCAGGTAAAGTTATCTTTTCTTACCAAAGTGATGCTGCTGTTACTACTGATGATGGCGTGTATTACCGCGGTTATCAGCTCCTTGCTTATTCGGCAGTCTAATACGGCTATCGATACGCAGCATCAGGTAGTTCAGCAGCAGAATATGCGCCGCTACGCGTTGCTCAATACGCTGCTTACCGACCGTATTTTACTCTGGACCGAAACCTTCACTCAGGAAAAAAGCGGGGCGCCGGCTTCTGTTGAAACCTTACAAGGGGCTATTGAAGGGGCGCGTAGTTCGATGGATGTCAGCCTGCAAATAGACAATGTATGGCTTTTTGATAGTACAGAAACACTGATTTATGGTGACCCGCAGGCAATGCCTGGTTTTGTCAGTGACATGCGTACGCAGGCTCTGCAAACATTGCGCCCGCAAATGGTGACCTCCTGCGCCCATTTATGCCGTCGCTATATAGCCTCGCCGGTTATGACCCAGAACGAACAGCCCGCGGTTATGATTTTTGCCACTGGCATGCAGGAGCTACTGGCCCTGTTGTCGCGTTCGGCTGATGTCGGGCGTATTGCAATTGCCCGGGGCACCGATAATGCGGCCTCCATGGAGGTGATTAGCCGCTTGTCAGTGGCTAACAAACGGGCGGTGACTGCTATTATTCAAGGTCTGCCGGCCAATACCGCAATTGATAATTTAACCACGCAGGGGAGCCGGGTAGTATATGAAGGCCGCTTGCTACTGGTGAGCTTATTACCGGTATTGGATGGCCGCTTACCTGACAGCTACATACTGTTTGCCCGCGACATCACCGAGCAGGTGCGTTCAGCCAGCGCGTATCAAAACTGGGTGGTTGGTAGTGCCGTGGCGCTGGTGGCGGTATTTGCCATATTGTTATACCTGATTTTAAATCAGTATCGCGCCCGGTTAATGGCCTTGAGCCGGCGTTTGCCCTTGCTGGCAGAGCATCGTTATGATGATTTTAGCCGCAGCGCCAGCCGGTCCAGACCCTTAAAGCAAAAACGCCTGACTGACGAGCTGGATGTACTGGAAGACGCCGCCAGTAACCTGGCTCGCGAGCTGGAAACCATCGACAGCAAAATTGCGCTGACGACCGCGCAACTGGAAAACATGGCGATGTTTGATGTGCTTACCGGCTTGCCCAACCGAAACATGCTGATGTTCCAGATGGAAAAAGAGATTTCCCTGGCCTCACGCGCGGATTTACCTTTAGGTTTGTTGTTTCTGGACTTAGATGACTTTAAACGTATTAACGATAGCCATGGCCACGACGTAGGCGATAAATTAATTCAGGCGGCGGCTTCCCGTATTAGCGAGCCGTTACGCGACAGCGACATTGCTGCTCGCTTTGGGGGGGACGAGTTTGTCATCCTGCTGCCCGGGCTGAATACCATCGACCAGGTGGAAGTGGTTGCCACCCGTTTAATCGCGGCATTTGAAGCCCCCATCCAGTTTGATAACCACCAGTTTTATGTGTCGATAAGCATTGGCCTGGCCTTTTGTAACGAAGGTGAAATTACAGCCATGGAGCTGCTGCGCCATGCTGACATTGCGATGTACGAGGCCAAAGCGGAACAAGGCTCAGCCTACTGCAAGTTTGACGGAACCATGAACCAGCGTGTAATGCGGCGGGTTGAACTAGAAAAAGAAGCGCGTATTGGGCTTAATGATGGGCAGTTCAGCTTAGCCCTGCAGCCGCAACTGTCGTTGGAAACCCGACGCCTGGTTGGGTTTGAAGCCCTGCTGCGCTGGCATCATCCAGAAAAAGGGAATATTTCACCTGCCGAGTTTATTCCTTTACTGGAAAACACCTCGTTGATGATGACTATTGACTACTGGGTGGTGGAAAAGGCCCTGAGTTTATTAAGCGAGCTACGCGAACGGGGTTATGATGAGGTCAAAATGGCCATTAATATCTCCGCCGCGCATTTTCTGGACCCGGCATTACCTGAGTTTATTGCCCGTCAGTTAGACAAGTTTTCGCTACCGCCCGCCCTGATTGAGCTGGAGTTAACGGAAACCGCCTTGGTTGCTGATATAAGCCGGGCCTCGGCAACCCTGGAAACCATTCGTAGTATGGGCTGTATGATTGCCATTGATGACTTTGGCACCGGTTATTCGTCGTTAGGCTATCTGAAGGCCTTGCCGGCTGATTTTATCAAAATCGACCGCTCGTTTGTGTCTGGAATGCTGGAAAGCGATGATGATCGCAGTATCGTGGCATCAACAGTCTCAATGGTACGGGGTATGGGCCTGACGGTGGTGGCAGAGGGGATTGAAACCATGGCGCAATACAATATGCTCGACCAGTTTGGCTGTCATCAAGGGCAAGGCTATCTGTTTAGCCCTCCCATCCCGCAGAATAAACTCTGGGACCAGTTGAACAAATCATTGGATGCAGGTGTATGGAAACTAGAAGATACGAGTACACCTGCCTATTAGGTGTGCCGATAAATTTACAGCGCAACTAACCGCTTGGGCCGGTAATCCGTCAAATGGTATACCGCGCCCGATGTATTCTTTAAAATAATCCTTTTAGCTGGTTTCGGAGACTCTATGTCTGACGCATTCACCGCACATCTACAAGCCCAAATCGACCAGGTCAAAGAAGATGGCCTGTACAAAAAAGAACGCATTATTACCTCCTCTCAACAGGCCGACATTAATGTAGGTAGCGATGAGCAGGTTATTAATTTTTGCGCAAATAACTATCTGGGGCTGGCCAATCATAGTGAGTTAATTGATGCCGCCAAAACAGGCCTGGACGAGCACGGCTTTGGTATGGCATCTGTGCGCTTTATTTGTGGCACTCAAGATATTCATAAGCAGCTGGAAGCCAAAATCAGTGCCTTTCTGGGTACCGAAGATACTATATTATATCCCTCTTGTTTTGACGCCAACGGAGGGCTGTTTGAAACCCTGCTGGGCCCCGAAGATGCCATTATTTCTGATGCATTAAACCACGCCAGCATTATAGACGGTGTGAGATTATGTAAAGCTAAGCGCTACCGTTATGCCAACAATGATATGGAGTCGCTTGAAGATCAGCTGAAGCAGGCGGACGCCGATGGCGCACGGTTCAAAGTGATTGCTACGGACGGGGTGTTCTCGATGGATGGGGTTATCGCCAACCTGAAAGGTATTTGCGACCTGGCAGACCAGTACGATGCATTGGTCATGGTAGATGATTGTCACGCTACCGGCTTTCTGGGTGAGAACGGCAAAGGCAGCCATGAATACTGCGGCGTGCTGGACCGGGTGGACATTATCACCGGTACATTGGGCAAAGCATTAGGGGGGGCCTCCGGCGGCTATACGGCGGCTAAAAAAGAAATTGTAGAATGGTTACGCCAGCGTTCACGGCCTTATTTGTTTTCTAACTCAGTGGCGCCGCCCATTGTGGCCGCCTCTTTGAAAGTGTTTGATATGATGGCTGAGGGCCGCGGTTTGCGCGAGCAATTATGGAAAAATGCCGCCCATTTTCGCCGCCGCATGGAAGAGGCAGGTTTTACCCTGGCAGGTAAAGACCACGCCATTATCCCGGTTATGCTAGGTGATGCAAAAGTAGCCAGTGACATGGCCGATAAATTACTGGAAAAAGGCATTTATGTGATTGGCTTTTCTTATCCGGTAGTACCCAAAGGTGAAGCCCGTATCCGGACTCAAATGTCTGCTGGCCATACCATTGAGCACGTTGATAAAGCTGTGGATGCGTTTATCGAAGTTGGCCGCGAAATGGGGATCATTAAATGAAGTCACTGGTCAAAGCGAAAGCAGAGAAAGGCATCTGGTTACAAGACACACCAAAGCCAGAAGTCGGCCATAACGACTTACTGATTAAAATTCGCAAAACCGCAATTTGCGGTACCGATATGCATATTTATAATTGGGATGAGTGGTCACAAAACACCATTCCAGTGCCTATGGTAGTAGGGCATGAATACGTAGGTGAAGTGGTTGAACTGGGCCAGGAAGTCAGAGGCTTTGAAATTGGTGACAGAGTCTCTGGTGAAGGCCATATAACTTGTGGTCATTGCCGTAATTGCCGGGCAGGGCGTCGCCACTTATGCCGTAACACTACCGGGGTGGGGGTAAATCGCCCCGGCGCATTTGCTGAGTATTTAGTAATACCGGCATTTAATGCGTTTAAAATTCCCCATAATATCAGCGATGAATTGGCCGCCATTTTCGACCCTTTCGGAAATGCTGTGCATACCGCATTGTCGTTTGACCTGGTCGGGGAAGATGTACTGATTACCGGCGCTGGCCCAATTGGTATTATGGCTGCTGCGGTAGCCCGCCATGTGGGCGCACGCCATGTGGTTATTACCGATATCAACCCATACCGATTAGCGCTTGCCAAGAAAATGGGCGCTACCCGCGCTGTGGATGTGAGCAAAGAGTCGTTAAAAGAGGTTATGCACGAGCTGGGCATGTCAGAAGGTTTCGATGTCGGGCTGGAGATGTCGGGTGTACCCGCGGCTTTTCGTGACATGTTGGACAATATGAACCATGGCGGTAAAGTGGCGATGTTAGGCATTCCCCCTTCTGATGTGGCGATAAACTGGAATCAGGTTATCTTTAAAGGGTTAGTGATTAAAGGCATCTATGGCCGTGAAATGTTCGAGACCTGGTACAAGATGGCCAGTTTGCTACAAAGCGGCCTGGATCTGTCTCCTATCATTACACACCAATATGATATTGATGACTTCCAGCAGGGGTTCGAACAAATGGGCTCAGGCGAGTCAGGTAAAGTTATTTTAAACTGGTAGTCAATATGTCTGAATTTAAGCACATTAGTGTGCAGGAAGTGGCCGATGATACATCGGCTTACACCGTGGTCGATATTCGCGACCCGCAATCATTTGCCTTGGGCCATATGCCCAAGGCGGTACATTTGTCGAACGACAATTTTGCCACTTTTTTGCAAACTACCCCCAAACACCAACCGGTGGTGGTGGTATGCTATCACGGCATTAGCAGCCAACGGGCGGCGCAAGTTATTGTGAGCCAGGGGTTTGATACCGTCTTTAGCATGGATGGCGGGTTTGAAGCCTGGAAGTTAGCCCAACCTGTAGTGACAGACTAAACGTGGCGCATCCAATACTGACTATCCGCCATCATAGTTATGCGCATTTACTGGCCAATTACCTTACCAGCCAAGGCCATCCTGCGGTGGTACAAGGCCCTGATAAGAATGGCGATGCTACTACTGCCGATAGCAAGGCCTATCAGGTTTGCTTGCAGGATTTGAATAACATTGAAGAGGTCAAAGCCATATGCGATGCCTTTTTACAACAACCTAACCATCCGCGATATCAGCAGGCGGCCTGGCAAACCGGTGAGCAGGTAACCATGCCAGCCAGCTCCGGGCGCTCTGCAGCCACCTTGTTACATCGCGCCAAACAGGCGCCATTTACCACCGTGGTATTGCTATTGTGTAGCGTAAGTTATGCACTGTCTTTGCTGGGCTTATTCCCTGAGCTGTATTATTCCCTGACCATGCAACCATTATCCACCCTGGCGGCAAACCATCAGTGGTGGCGATTGGTAGGGCCGGTGTTTTTACACTTTAGTGCGCTGCATTTTATTTTTAATCTGTTGTGGTGGTCGATGTTAGGGGCGCAAATAGAGCGAACCTTAGGCATATTTGTGTTGTTGCTGGTATTTATTGTATCTGCGGTGGCTTCCAACATTGGTCAACTTCTGGTGAGCGGGCCAAGCTTTGGGGGGTTATCTGGTGTGGTGTACGCCGTACTGGGTTTTGTATGGTGGTTAGGCTGGCTACGGCCACAGTGGGGGTTGGGGCTGTCTAACTCTATTGTAGGCTTTATGCTGGTATGGTTGGTACTGGGCTACACCGACGTGCTATGGGTAAACATGGCCAATACTGCCCATACCGTGGGCCTTATAAGCGGCTGCGCCTTGGCTGCCATTATGGCGTTAGGCAGCCGGCGTCATCAGCACGTTGCTTAGGTATTGTACAAATACTTAGTGAAAATAACGTTTTTGATGACCTCTGCGCCCGTTTCTTCCTTCATATGCGTTTGTAACGCTTTTAATATGGCCAGCCGGATATCTTCCCGGCCGGTCATTGAGCGTACTTTTTCTTCTGGTTGCTGGCCAAATATTTCAATGGCGGTGGCCCGTAACAACGGCATATGGTGTTCAGCTATTTCCAATTGGTCAGCATCCCCTATCATCAGCTCAACCGTAACCCGTACAAAGCCAAGCTTTTTAGCGGAAGGGCCAACAAAATTGGTCACAATGTCTGGCTCAAGCCCCATATAAGCATAATTCGGCTTATCCTGCGCCATTGCAGGGGTCGTGTTTACGCAAATTAACAGCAATAAGGCAGTAACGCCGCTAAGAAAAGAATGGATTTTCATATAGATAGTGACAACTGAGTTAAGCACGAAAGCAGGTGTGGGTATTTGGTTAGTGTAGCAAAGACTGAAAAATAAACACCCACATTTAACGAATTTTTGGTTTAGGGTGTCAGGGTGTGAGTCTGATTCCCATGATGCTAAGATAGCCTGTAAATAACCAAGAGTGTATTAGCCTTTGGAAGTAACTTTTCCTTTTGCTCATGGGGTGACGGTACAGTGGGTACCGGCTGACCAGATGACGATTTCAAACCCAACCTTGCGCCGCTGGTTGCTAGATACCGGCTCGCTCACTGAACGGTTGCAGCAACACTGCGGCGAATTTGCAGTGCATAAAATTGGCCAGGGTAATGCGCCGCTGTATGCCAATGAGCAGCGCTGGCTACCGGCTGGCGCAAACCAGCGCTGGCAGGTCCGTGAAGTATTACTGTGCGCAGACCATACCCCATGGGTATTTGCCCGCTCGGTATTACCAGAAACCTTACTCCAGGGTGAGTTAGCAAATTTGGGGACACAGCCGTTAGGTAAGCGCTTGTTTAACGACGCGCGCTTTGTACGCAGTGAGTTTGAACTGTGCCAGATACCGCCTGCGGCATTTCACTTTGGCGCGTATGCCAATGCCTCCCCCGCCAATGCTCAGCACACTAATGCCCCGCCCACCCTGTGGGGCCGCCGGTCACGGTTTCATCTAAATGACGACTACATCATTGTAGCTGAGGTTTTTTTAGCGGGTTCGCCGGCTTATCAGGACGCCTAAACATGCAAAACCACTTATCTTTTGCCAACCTTCGGGTATACATACAGCTAGCCAGGCTGGACAAGCCTATTGGTATTTACCTATTACTATGGCCGACGTTGTGGGCGTTAATCATTGCTGCTGAAGGCGTACCCTCGTTAAAAATCACGGCGATATTTATTGCCGGTGTAGTGCTGATGCGTTCAGCAGGATGCGTTATCAACGACTATGCTGATCGTAAGGTAGATGGCGCCGTCGAGCGCACTAAACAGCGCCCCTTAGTGTCGGGTAAGGTCAGTGAGCGTGAGGCTTTACAATTATTTTTTGTGCTGGTGGCGGCGTCTTTCATTTTAGTGTTGTTTTTGAATTGGCAAACTATTGCGCTATCAGTGGTGGCTGTAGCGCTAGCGGCCTGTTATCCCTTTATGAAACGCTATACGCATATGCCACAGGCGATACTTGGGGCGGCCTTTGGCTGGGCGATCCCAATGGCTTTTGCCGCCGTTCTCGGATACGTGCCAAGCTATGGGTGGTGGTTATTTTTAGCCAACCTGTTGTGGACTATCGCTTATGACACACTGTATGCCATGGTGGATAGGGACGACGATTTAAAAATTGGGATTAAATCCAGCGCTATATTGTTTGGGCAACATGATAAACGCATAGTGGGCGTGCTACAGGCGGCCACTCTGGTACTGCTGATAGTGGTAGCTCAACAAATACAGGCTGGCTGGGCGGTTTACAGTGCCTTGGTGGTGTGTGCAGGATTGTTTGTTCAGCAGCAATATATGGTGCGCCGCCGCGAAAGACCCGCCTGTTTCCAGGCGTTTCTTGATAATCATTATATAGGGTTGGCTTTTACCGCGGGGTTACTGCTGAACTATCTTTGATCCACGTGCAAATGCAGCCCGCGCGTATATTCACTGCCGCGTTGCATTCACCGCCGGATAGCATTAATCAATGACGACCGGTAACCACTGAGGTTGCCGGGTCGCATCTGCCAACCCCTACAAGCGGGTTATGGTTTTTCAGCTGCGCTTTTCGCTTCAAGCTCAGTCAACCGAGCTTCCATTGCATCCAGTTTTTCACGGGTACGAATCAGTACCTGGCTTTGGATATCAAATTCTTCGCGGCTTACCAGGTCCAGTTTAGATAACTGTGACTGCAGCACCTGTTTAATCCGCGACTCAGCGCCTTCAGCCATATTGCGCACACCAGGTGGCACGGCCTCAGAAATTTGTTTTGCCAGTTCTTCGAGTTTTTTCGGATCGAGCATGGTTTTCCTCTATAATGCGCCACGTCATGGTTTAACTATTCTAAAGAGAAGTTGGACACATGCAACGAAAACCGCCAGATGTTAAACCCAAGCGAGTGCCGGTACTTTTTCTATGCGATTAAATGACGCCCAACAGTCTGCAGTTACTTACGTTTCAGGTCCGTGTCTGGTTCTGGCAGGAGCCGGCAGCGGTAAAACCCGCGTAATCACCAACAAGATTGCCTACCTGGTACGCCAGTGCGATATGCCTGCCCGCTATATCGCCGCCGTTACCTTTACCAACAAAGCGGCCCGTGAAATGAAAGAGCGGGTGGCCCAGACGTTAGGTAAAGCCGAAGCCCGTGGCCTGAAGGTATCCACCTTCCATACCTTGGGCCTGAGCATCATCAAAGCCCATGTAAAAGAACTAGGGCTAAAACCCGGGTTCTCGTTGTTTGACGACAAAGACTCGATGGCACTGCTGAATGATTTAACCGAAGACACCCTGGATGGTGACAAAGACCAGCTAAAACTATTGCAAAGCTGTATATCCAACTGGAAGAACGATTTGATGCTGCCTGATGCTTTGCAGCGCCAGGCTATCAGCACCGGCGAGAAAGAGTTTGCCGAAGCCTACCGTCAATATCAAAACCACCTTAAGGCTTATAATGCGCTGGATTTTGACGATCTTATCTTGCTACCGACATTATTGCTGAAAAACCACGAGCAGGTACGTAACAAGTGGCAGCAAAAGCTAAAGTATCTGCTGGTGGATGAGTATCAGGATACCAATACCAGCCAGTATGAACTGGTTAAACTGTTGGCCGGCGAACGGGCGCGCTTTACCGTAGTAGGGGACGATGATCAGTCGATATATTCATGGCGGGGCGCACGGCCGCAAAACCTGCATTTATTGAAAGAAGATTACCCCCGTCTGAATGTTATTAAACTACAGCAGAACTACCGTTCGTCCGGGCGTATTTTGCACTGTGCGAATATTTTAATTCAGAATAACCCGCATTTATTTGATAAAACGCTTTTTTCGGAGCTGGCCTATGGCGAGCCATTGCGGGTGATTCAGGCAAAAAATGAAGAGCACGAAGCCGAGCGGGTAGTAGCCGAGCTAATTGCTCACAAGTTTATGAACCGCACTGCGTTTAAAGATTACGCCATTTTGTATCGTGGTAACCATCAAAGCCGGTTGTTCGAGAAACTGCTGATGGCCAACCGTATCCCTTATAAAATCAGCGGGGGAATGTCGTTTTTTGGCCGTACCGAGGTAAAAGACATCATGGCATACCTACGCTTAATGGTTAACCCAGATGATGACAATGCGCTGCTGCGGGTTATCAATACGCCGCATCGTGGGATCGGCCGTGCCACCCTGGAAAAGCTGGGTAATTTTGCCAACCACTTAGGCGTGTCTATTTTTGCTGCTGCCGTACACAATGGTCTGGCGCAGGTACTACCGGATGCTGCCTATAACCGGGTGGCTGGCTTTGGCCGGTGGATGGTGGAGTTATCCGACAACGCACAGCGCGGCGACAGTAAAGCAGTCTTGCGCGAAATGATTAAGTCGATGCATTACGAGGAATGGCTGTACGAGCAAAGCAACACGCCTAAAGCGGCGGAAATGGCCATGGCAAATGTCAGTACCTTGTTTGGTTGGGTCACCGACATGCTTGAAGGCAGTGAACTGGACCCGCCTATGACATTACCAGAGGTGGTTAATCGCCTAATTTTGCGCGACATGATGGAGCGCGGCGAAGATGACGCCGAAGCTGATCAGGTTCAGCTGATGACCCTTCATGCATCAAAAGGTCTGGAGTTTCCTATCGTCTTTTTAGTTGGGATGGAAGAGGGTTTGTTGCCCCACCAAAGCAGCATTGATGAAGACAATGTTGAAGAAGAGCGCCGACTGGCGTATGTGGGCATTACCCGCGCCCAGCGCGAACTGATATTTTCACTGGCAAAAGAGCGCCGCCAGTACGGCGAAGTGCTAAACCCCGAACCCAGCCGGTTTTTATACGAGCTACCGGTAGATGATGTGGCCTGGGAAGAAAACAAGAAAAAGGTCAGTGCCCAGGAACGCCAGGACAAGGGTAATCAGAGTATTGCCAACCTGCGGGCGATGTTAGGTAAAGGTTAGTCGTTTCAGGGGCGTTAAGTGAGCGTGTATGCCGCCCTATACACACCCTATTTAACATCTAAGAAGAAAGCTACTGACTGCACAGATATTCTCGCCACCAGGCCGGTGGCGAGCCCACGCACTGCTAACCGGCCAGTTTGCGAATGGCCAATGCTTCTGGCTCACTAAGCTCTTTGCCCTGGGCATAATGGCATTGTATTTCGTTAAGGGCGTCGAGTTGCGAGGGCGAGTCCACCCCTTCTGCAATCACCGAAAACTTCAAATGTTCTGATATCAACATAACCGACTGAATCAACTTCAGATTACGCTGAGACCGTGGTAATGATTTTACAAACCGATGATCAATTTTAATGTAATCAAATGGGTAAGCGAATAAATAACTTAAACTCGCCAGCCCGCTACCAAAATTATCCAGCACCAGGGTTACCCCGGAACGTTTGAGCTTTTTAATCGCCGGTAGAATGTATTGCGAACGGCGGTTAAGGTCGTTCTCGTCGAATTCAAATACCAGCTGATGCGCCGATACGCCAGCCTGCTCAATCAGGTTAAGCATTTTGTTTACCAGCGTAGCCTGCAGCAAATGGTTTATCGACACATTGACCGCAATTTTTTGCGGGGCATGGCTGCTTTGCTGGCTGTTGACCAGTAAGTCACAGGCGCGTTTAAGCTGGTATAAATCCAAATCTAAGGTCAGGCCGCTTTGATCGGCTACCTGCCGGAACTGTTCACGGGCGATTTTGCCAAACTGCGGGTGCGACCAGCGCACATACATTTCATGGTAAAGCGCCTGGTTTAAGGTTAAGTCCATTACCGGTTGTAAAAAGCAGTCAAACTCTTCTTCGCGCAGGGCATGACGAAACTCATTTTCCAGCTCAAGCTCTTCAAGTAACCGTTCGCGCATGCTTTTGTCGAACATGACAAACCGGCCACGGCCTAATGTTTTAGCCTGATACATGGCGGCGTCTGCATCGCGTAGCACTTCATCGGCGCTGTGGTAATAAGCCTCTAAATGAGCAATACCGATACTGGCGCCCGAGTACATTTCCTTGCCTTCCAGCACAAAGGGCTCGGACACTGCATCAATCACCCGGGCTGCCACGTCTTCCACATCTTCGGCGGTATCAAAATTATCCAGCAGGACTACAAATTCGTCACCGCCCAGTCGCGCCAGTAAGTCGTGGCCACGAATACATAATGAAATACGCCGGGCAACTTCAACCAAAAATTCATCACCGGCATGGTGGCCCAGGGTGTCGTTAATCACTTTGAAACGGTCTAAATCAATAAATAACACCGCAAACAGATTATCGTGATAACGGTGTTTGCTAGCCAGTGCCAGTTCTAACCGGCTGGCGAACATGGCCCGGTTGGGCAGGTCGGTAAGCGTGTCATGATGCGCATCGTGAATCAGCTTGAGCTCCATTTCCTTACGCTCTTCAATTTGCTGACGCAGGCTGGCATTAGCACCGTTTAGCTCTTCGGTACGCTCTTTGACGCGCTCTTCAAGTTGGGCATTGTATTGCTGAATCGCTTCGGTACTGCGTTTGCGTTCCATAGCTACCGCTATATGGTGCGATACAAAGCGAAGCAATTCCAGGTCGCGGGCTGTGTATTTAGCCAGTTTGCCATAGGTTTGCACGGCAATAATGCCAGAGATTTCACCGTCTACTACCAAGGGCGAACCCAGCCACGAGTTAGCGCTGGTTAACATGGTTTGGGCAATCGACACATCAATTTCGCCGGCTTCAGCCAGCTCCAGTACCCGGGGCGGGTTAATTAATTCTGCCTGGCCGGTGCGCAACACAAATTCGGTAAGCCCCAGCCCCAGCGGGCGCTGGCTGGCTCGGGTATCGACGGTATCGCTAAAATAGGGAAAATGCAGGGTTTCGCCGTCTTCATCAACGGTGGCAATATAGCAGTTGGGGGCGCTTATCAAACGTGCCAAAATAAAGTGCAGGTTGCTATAAAAGTTGTACATGTCGCCTTCAAGATTGGCCGCCAGTTCGGAAATTTCAAACAAGGCTTGTTGTAACTGTTCGGCCTTCTGGCGTTCCAAAATTTCTTCTTGCAGGTCATCATTGATTTTGCGCAGCTGGCGAGTGCGCTCACGAATAGTGCGTTCAGTCAGCTCACGGCTTTTTACCCGGTCTACGGTGGTCACAATATGTTGTGATACAAACAGCAGAACTTCTAAATCTTCCTGGGAATAAAACACGCCTTCGTCATAGGTTTGCACCACCATGGCCCCTATGACCTGAGTACCACGCTTTAGCGGCACACCTAAAAACTGGTGGGGCGGTGCTCCAACCATGGTGACCCCGGTTTCCCGGGCGAATGCATCGGTATCGTCTTTTTGCAAAAACACATGGCGGCCAGAACGCAATATGTAGCCGGTAATGCCGTCCATTAGCTTCTCAGCTGGCACCTGCTTAATAGTTTGCTCATCGTACTCGTCTACAAAATAGGCAAAGTTTATCAGGTTGACGTCACGCTCATAAAAGGCGACGAAGAAATTATCGGCGTTCATAAAGTCGCCAATAATTTCGTGAATAGCACTATAAAGACGATTAAGGTTACTTACAGAGCTCGACAGTTCTGAAATATTAAACAGCGCCTTCTGTACACGTTCGGAGCGCTTATATTTGTCAGTAAGTTGCTGTAGCTGAGGAATGAGCTCGCGAAGCTCATCCTCCGACAACTCATACTGCGTTGACTCTGTCGACATTAAGTTAGCCAGATTATTATAGTAGTGGGCATTATAGCGATAAACCTAACTTATTTACCTGTAAAAGGCTAGATTTTGTTTAAAAATACAACAGCAAAAAATTTACGGCTATTAACGATAAGTTAGCGGAAAGGCTATTAATTATGCGTTAAACAAGCATCGGTAAGGGGCAAAATAAGCGTAGCAGCGTAAACAGGGACAAGGTGAGTAAAACAGAGGCTGCATAGGTGAGCTAGCAGCCCAAATTCGGTTAAACGCCTTCAATCATGTAGTCGATGGCGGCTTTGATTTCATCATCGCTACAATCCCCACAAGTGCCTTTAGGCGGCATTGCGTTGTAGCCATTAATGGCATTTTTAAGCAAGCCATCCAGGCTGCGCTCATCAATGCGTGGTTGCCAGTCTGCCGCAACCTGTAATTTAGGAGCGCCAAGCACCCCAGAACCATGACAGGCAACACATGCACTGTTATATACGGCCTCGCCCGAGCGGGCACCGCCACTGCCAGCATCGGCAGATTCAGCTTGCGCGCCAGCCATATGCACCGAGCCTACTGGTTTAATTCGTTCTTTAATCGCTTCATCGCTCATATCCTGAGCATGAACGACAGCAACCAGAGCTACAGCTGCACCACCAAACCAAAGTGTTAATCTCACATCTGCCTCCAGGCATGTCAGTAAAACGCGATATTATCAAAAGATTATAACGGTTACTGAGCTACTACAATAGTTTACGTATAATTAACCAAATTTTAATCAGCCCGGTTCCAAAAAATCTCTAGCTGAACTTTGTTCAACAAAACGGTTGATGCGGGGCCGATGGATAAGTATTATAGCGCACCTCGGCAAAATCGCTGCGCTCACCGAAGCCGCAGACCTTGTTGAAATAGTTATCTCTATCGCAAGCAACATTTTTTGCGATAGACCAGCCCTCCTAAATGGGCCTGGACAACGTTTTTAAAGTACGCACCCTTTGCTGTTGTATAGCTCAGCTGGGTGAGTACCGGTCGCCGTAGGCGATGAGGGGTGACTTAACGTCACGCCGAAAGGCACGCAACGCCGCAACAGGACGTTGCGGCTGGAATGACCCACCATGGATGGGTCAGAAACACGTTTTTAAAGTACGCACCCGTAGCTCAGCTGGATAGAGCGTTGCCCTCCGGAGGCAAAGGTCATAGGTTCGAATCCTATCGGGTGCGCCATTTTTAAAGGGCTACAGCCCGATTCCTCTCCTCAAAAAATTCCCTTTTTAAAATATGTAGCAAATGTGTAGCAGATTAGTCTGGTAGTTTAGAGTTCACCGTTTGCACAACTTTTAACTCGTAATCACCATAACTATCCAAATATTGCGGATCGACGTGATGTGAATCTGTAACAGAATATTTTATTGCCTTCCCCGAGGAAGTTTTTCGTGGCTGATGAGGGTTGTAACCGAAGAACTTTGCATACCTTTTAGGTGAAGTCCCCTCAAAGTTTTCAAAAACAACAGTATCGATAGAAGTATGATTATCTTTGTGACTAATAGAATCACTATGTAACTGTAGTGCAAGACTCTTCTCATAAGGTTCGATGTACACAACCTTTTTAATGCCAGCTGCAACTATATGTCGTGCACAAACATGACATGGGTATGTTGTACAATATAAAGTCTTTCCTCTGCTACTAGAACTACTTGAACGAGCTAGAGAGATAATTGCATCCATCTCAGCATGAATTGCTCGCGAGTACTCTATTATTGATTTTGCTTTTGAATTATCGAAAATTTCCTGAGCAACTGAATCGAAGTCTTTCACATTGTTCTTTTTTAGAATTTCCTCTATCTCATTTTTTAACATGTCCTTATGTTTGTCATTAAAACAATAGCCGCCTTTGTTGAAACACCTTTTATCGTTAACAGTATTGGAAGTGTATAGTCCGCCACCAAACTTAGGTACGTCGTTACAACCAGTAGATAAGATAGTTCCCTCTTCATCCGCAATTGCAGCACCAACTTGCCTTGAAAGGCATGCTGACCTAAGTGAAGCTGAGTAAGCAGTATAAATACCTATTTCGTCATCTGTTGGTGTAATATTATCAATACCGTGAATAAGTTTTATAAATCTAATCACCGAAGCGGATATTTCCTTACCTACTTCAATATTCCTTATAAAATAATCTGCCTTGTGTAATGAAGCTTCGACTTGTTGGCCATGCTTCAGATTTGACTTTCGATCCCTTTCAATTAGAATGTTGATTTCACTGTCTTTTATCCTTTCTTCTCTCAGGTTTTGCTCTCTTTCTTTTTCCGTTCTAAGAAGTCCAATTAGATAAAAGTTGTTTCTGTACACTTCTGATAATAATTCTATTTCTGCGGGGTGCTTGATTTGATTAACGATGTAGGCAATTTTACTAGTGTTTTTTGCTGGCACTTCATTAGCCTGCTCATCTGCGAGGCTTTCTCGTAACAGAGTGATTTTCCTAATTGCTAACTCAGCTACAGTTTGGTTTCCATGAATTTGTCGGAGCTTATCGCCGGCATCTTGAAGTATTTTGTATCTTTTAAAGCTTGACTCTTCTACTTGCTGCAACTGACTACTATCTAACGTAGAGGATATAAGTTCGCTTAGCCTAATATGTTCAACGTGATACCCGTGTTGCTTTAGTTCGTATTCTAATTTTTCCTTAAGGTTTTTGACACCAGAGCCTACTGCACCACAAAAACCGATGACGAGCTCTTGCGATCTTCTACTTCTTATTAGTTCGGAGGAGTTTGAGGAGTTTTTTGATGAAGTTTTGTTTTCTATATCAATCTTTTTTACTGCGTCTGCTGCCATGACAAGTCCCTTTAAAAAGACCTGATGTTAGCAGCAGTGAGTTTACCAAGACAAGTTATCTGCGGCTGAATATATCGTTTTTTTAGCAAGCTCTAACTTTCTTTGCTTCTTTATCTCGTTGAAAGCTACAACGTTGTTGCCAGTGCATTGATTAGCACTGAAAGATAAAGCGCTTGTTCTTGATAAACGTTTTTTAGTACTAACTGTAGATTTCTTGCAATCTTCTAAGCTGCTTATATCGGGAAGCATTATTTATGTATCCTAGTTTGATCTATCAGTATCATGTACGGTGCACATCCGCGCGCGGATTATACACAGAATTTCCTTCTCCTCAATCTAATCTAGCAGTGGATATCATTGATTGTCTACAAAAGAGAAAAAAATTTTCAGCTTAAATGGGGTTTAGCTTCAGTACACTTATTTACAGAACTCCAAGTAAAAGCAGAAGAGCCGCTATGCGGCTCTTTCTGATTGATGTTCAATGCGCCATTCGTGAACGCGGGTAATGACTTCTTTATCAGCATGCTGTACGCCTTTTAATGCCAGGGTGACTACGCCGTCAAAGTAGCTTTGCTTCACTTCGCCGGTTTCTTCGTTCACTTTCTCCTGGTATAGCGGCCTAATAGGCTGGTCATTTCGTTTGCAGAAGACACCGCCCATCAGCTCAACAAACTTTGCCCAATCGCCACTATCAGCAGCCTCGGCAATAGCGTCGAAGGTTTCTGATAAGCCAACAAGCTGCTTTAGCCTCCGAAGTTCGCGCCATACGGTGACTGAGCCGTTACCGATTTGCTGGAACTGGCGAATACCCCAGCAGCTTGCCCAGGCTTCCACCCGTTGAGCTGCGTGTATAGCGTCACCGCCATCAATATCACTATCAAGTTGTTCGCCATTAACATTCTTGCTGACGTATTTCGCAATGTAGCCAGTAGCACTACCACGGCTATAATCAATGTCTTTAAAATCACAACGGTTTTCCTGTGCGCCGGCTTCGTCGCCGTCTTCCTGTAAGGAATAATGGGTAATCACTGATTTAAAGGCATCAGCGTGTATAGGCTCGATAAAAAGCAACATGTGCCAGTGGGGCGTACCGTCATGCTGAGGTTCAGCGATACGAAAGCCATATTGCTGGATTTTGCGGCGGTCGAACTCGGCACGTATACGCCGCCATAATTTGTTTAGGTAGTCCTGAGCATCACGGGGCGTGGAACCATCCCATTTCGGATTCGGGTCGCTTGATTTGGCATAGGCATTATGAAAGCGGGAAGGGCAGGTAATGGTGACAAATATTGCTTTGTGTCCGGCTTCCTTCGAAAGCTTTTCAAAGCCAGACATGCGGGTCATCAGTTCGTTCTTTCTGTTAACGGGATTCGAGACATTTTTATCCGATAATTCTGCTAACGAAAAAGACTCGTTCAGCTCGTTAACGATAATCAGGTTTTCCAGCATTTCACGCTGTAATTCTTTTTGAATTAGGCGAAACTGTACCGTGTAGTCACTACAGTATTTACCTTTGCGGCTATTTACCTGGCCCAGGTGAATAAACACTGTTTCTCGTTTACGGCTGATAACCTTGCGAAGTTGACGTAACCACCAGTATTCATCCTGCATTCGCCGAAGCACACCCGTTAACGTAACGGAATTTGATTCTTCGGGCGCAGCAATACCAAACCCGTTAACGAACCGCGCTGAAGCCGTTAACGGAAACTGGATCCCGTTAACGGGATTTTCCGGCTTTTCAGATAGTTTGTTTTGTTGTCTGATATGATTCAGTTCAAAGCGTTTACAGCGGCGGGCATTTTCTTTGGCAAGTTCGCGAAGCTCGTTCTCCCCAGCATTAAAATAAGGAATCAGCTTTGCCGGTAACAAAGCATTCAGTTTACCGGTCATATCCCGTATATAGGAATTAGCATTAAACGGCTTATCAAATGCCTGGTATCTGTCTGCCAGTATGCGCTGCACCTCGGCCGGAAAATGTGAAATCAGCCCTTTAACAAAAATTCGGTCATCAACATGCAGTGAGCGATAAAAATCGCCCATAAAGCCACCCATTAAATCTAGGGTTTTAGACAGTTCAGATTCTTTAAACCGACGCACGCTGAGCCTCCATTGCTTCATGAAGTTTCAAACCGCGTTCGGTAATCATTAACCGACTCCAGCGCAGCCCGTAAACCAGCTTTTCGTCCATTGTTTTTAGTAAACCGGCTTTGACCAGGGAATAAAGCACCGTTTTAGAAAACTGCTCAGGTCGTTCAGCAGAAAAATTAGTCGCCCCTAATTGACTGCAAACCGTAGTACACATTTCCACAACGCCACCATTAGCGAAGTAGCCAAGAAGGGCTGACTGAGAAAGCGTAAGTTTTTTCATTATGCCGCCCTCTCATCCTGATACAGGGAAGTGCGACGAACAAAGCTTTCCAGCCAGGCGTCTAAATCTTCACGCAAGTAACGTATGACCTTTCCCCTGAACTAGCACCACTCCTTCGATGAGATTTTTCATATTATGCTGCCCGTTTTGCATACTCAACAGGCGGTAAATAATTTAGTGAGCTATGTGGCCGAACATTGTTGTAATGCTCA
>PYVY01000022.1 GCA_003056425.1 Alteromonas indica | reverse complement strand
TCGATCAACTGCTTGTATCTCATGGTAACTACTCATGTTTTTTGGCGATTACAGAGTACCACCAACAGGCAGTTGATCTCTTCTCACCGTTTAACCATGAGTGGTGCACTTATTATCTGAAATCGGGCATACGTTAAAGTTGAGTGACTGTCCTATTTATTTCTTTCAGTCCTATTTATTTCAGTTTACTTCAGCTTTTTTTGAATAGTGAGAAGAAATAAGCTGCTTTTTAGGGCCATTTCCATGCGAACGATTTGAGCGGGACGTCTAAGAACGAGCTGTAAAACGAGCAATCAGTACTATGAGTAACTTAACAATAAAGATAACAATGGCAATGACAATAGGAAGGAAAATGACACCATACGTTCGCTCAGCACTCGCGTGAGCTAACATCAAATAGCTCCAGTATGCTCCACCAATAGATATCAATGTTGTTACAGTACAAAACGCTAGTGATGACATGCACCTTACATCACATCTAATAGAAATTAAAATAGCTAATAAATAAGGAGAAAATAAATACAAATAAAATAAAGCAAAAAAAACTGAAAGCTCTAACTCCTGCCCATCAAGGATGAAATAAGAGAAATTTACAGATAAAAAGCACATTGAATTTACCACTATAGCCCACCACTTTAGTGCTCCCCCTTTATTGCGAACTAATTCAACTAAATTTTTCACGCCTTTTCTCCTTTTCATCTATTGCTAACGTATATTTAATTTTATTAAAGGCGTTTCCCGATTTATTTTTTAATCTCTGTCATTTTAACTAATCCTGGTTTCGATTCCTCTTCAATTTTTGGGGTGACCCGGCAGAGAGACTTCTTCATTAACTGGTGATGGTGTCTGACCCGCTTCAACTTGCTTGTCATGATAATAAGTATTGCTATTGTAGATGGCGTTATCACCTGTGCAGTCGGTGGCGGTGCATTTAATTGTATCCCATGTGCTAGGGTATTCTTTCCAACTCTCCTGATTTTGCATATCTTCTCTATATTCATCCATCAATGAGGTCTCAGACTCAACATTGTCTGGAATTTCACCATGCAAAGTGTAGTCACCTTCATTAAGTTTGCGCACTGTAAATGTTTCACCATTCTCCATATCAGGCTCTTCCATCAACTCTCCACCCATGAGCATATAACCATTTACTACCGGCACTAATGTGTTAACAGTATCTCCAGTTTTATCATCTTTTATCTCTATATCTAAGGCTTCAAATGCGTAACCAAAGCCCTGCCCTTCTATCTCAATGGGTTCACCATATTTAGCCTTTTCCTCTGCTGTAAAATCATCAGGGCTTTCTCTAACGATTACAGATACCGCATGTTGATATTTTTCAGGGGTAACGATTGAATTTAACTCTCTGCTAACATTTAACTGCTTATATTCGAGTGATTTAGGATCTTCTTCTAAATATTGCCGGTGATTTTCGTTTATCGTTTTAATGTTGGACTCTATCTCTTCAAACGATACCCTCAAATTATGGCTATTATTATCCGCCAATTGGCTCTCATTCTGCGCAAGATTAAAGCCCAGATAGTCCTCTGTCGCATCGCCCATAATGCCCGCGTATTCCTCGCGGTTGTCATGGTACGTTTCGGTCTACTCTGCATCCGGGTTTTGCCGGTTATCAATATAATGCTGGGTTTCGTGGCCAACGGTGTTTACGGCGTCTGACGCGTTGTCGTGAGCGGCGTCGTTCACATAAACCGTGTCGGTGTCGCGCGAGTGAGCACCGGCTATTTTAGATAATTGAAGATCGTTTGCCATCAAGATCTTTGCTTCGGTCTGGCCAACGCCCATATACACAGCAATTTCATTCACCAATGCGGTATAGGCCGCCTGCTTTTGCCCAGGCATGGCATTGCTGTCAGATAATGTCGCCACGTGCTCAGCGTTGGCCGGGTTTTGCGTAAAAATTTTAGTGGCCGTAAAGTAATCCTGCTTGTTACCCATGTGGTCAAGCAGGGAGTCTTCCCCCTCGTCGGATCCGGTCAACGACACACTGTCTGCAACCGAGTCGATAATGGAATCGCCCATAATTTTCGTGCGTTTGGCGTCCTCAGCAATCTGCTTTCTTCCATCTTCACTCAACAACCGGTGGTCAACCGTTAAATCAATACTCCCCTGCTGGCGGTCAACGTTGTAAACCTCTTTGTTCACTTGCGCGACATCACGGTTAGCGCCCTCAGGTGAGGCGTCTTCGCCATTAACTGAAACACTGCCCTCGCCGATGGTGGCTAAGGTTTTGTCCAGGCTCTGGCTGCTTTCGTTCTGATAGCTGTAGTTGCTGCTGTTTAGGGTAAGGTCGGTGTTGCTCTGGGCCGGGTCTGCCGGGTTGGCAGCGTCGCTAACACCGACACTGGCATTAACGCCGACGCTCTGGTTACTGCTGTAGCTGCGGTTGGTTAAGTCGGTGGTGTTTAAGCTGCCGGCACGCAGGCTTAAATCACCGGTATCATTGCCTTCGGCATCCACCGCGGCCAGTAAGGCGCCGGTTAACTGCGTATTGCCTTTAACGGACACATCAACCGTGCCGCCGGTAATGCTGCTTAACACAGTTTCGGTCTTTTGGTAACGGCCATTGCTGGCGTTAACACCACCATTCACACTGCTGACATCGCCGCCCTGACCTATAGCAGTGGTTTTGACTTCTTTGCTGTTGACCTTCGCGCCGTTTTCATTGGTGAACACGCCGCCTAAGCTCATGCCGCCACTGATACCCATGCCTTTATTGCTGCCGCTGAAGCGGTCTTGCACCGACTCCAGCGTTAAGTCACCAGCAATGTCCATATTGACCGCGCTCTCGCCATGCAGGTTACCGCCGATAATAGTGGTATCACCGGTGGTGGCAATGTTCAGGTTATTGGCGTCAGTGTGCTGTTGTTGTGGGTGGTTTGTTTGTCCTATTGCTTGCTGCTGTTTAAACTGGCATTCACCGTCGGCCCGCCAGCTGAACCCCAGACCGTCTGCGCAATGGTCATGCTGCCGCTTTGCGTATCAGTTTGTGAGCGCTGGGTGTCCTGGCTGGCCAGAACGTCTAATTCACCGGTTAGAATATTGAGGTTTTGCGCGGCATTAAGCGCACTACCCTGAATTAAGGTATTACCACTTAAACCGTCACCACCAGTGCTCACATTGATGTTGGTACCATTAACCGTGGATGCCAGCGAGCTGGTCGCATCCAGGCTGCTGTCGGTTTTACTGGCGGCAATATCCAGTTGCACGCCAGCGTTAAAGCCGTAGGTAGCAGTACTTTGTGCCGCCGCCGCAGTTTGTTGCACCAGTAAGGTGGTTTTGCTGGCCAGGTTCGCCGCCGTTGCCATACCGGCCACATACCACTCTTCGTCGCTTTTCACATCGTCCAGCAGGTTTCTTAGCTCAACAATATCTGCATGGTTGACGCCTGCTACGCCATTGGCATAATCTGCTTCAAGTTGCGCTAAGGTGTTTTTCAGCTGGTCTTTTTCTTTTTGGTATCTCCGGTAGTCAGCTTTGGCTTGTTTTACCTGGTCTTTCGCATCATCCACGGCTGTCTTAAGAGGTGACTGTCCAATACCTTTTACCGTCCAATACCTTTTCTTGCTGTTTCAAAAAGTGGCTGTCCTATCTATTCAGAGCTATTTGAACATCCAATATTTTTCAGTAGCTGGTATCAAATCGAGAAAGTTTTTGTACATACCTTTCCAACCGCACCAAACACTTTCCTCATGAATTCTATCCATATCTGTATGATAATACTGCTTTTTGTCGAAGTTAATGTAAAAACTAGGTAGTCTAGAAAAAAGGATCTCAGAAAAACTCATAACATTTCGAAGTTCTTTCTCATTTTCAATTTTTATCGTAAACTCTTTCCGCTTCTTTTCACCTACATTACATTCGTACACTCCTCGTAAAAAATCTTTGTTATAAAATATATTTTCCCGCCTCTGCCTATAACTTTTAAAATTACTTTCATCTAGCTTTAAAAATCCATCTCTAAAGCGTTTACAAGCATCCAAATACTGTTCATATGTAATGCGGCCTTTACTTAAATAAGCTTGAAATTCCAACTCACCATTAAGACAAAAATTATACTTTTCATCTATTGCCCAGTTCCAAGTATTTCCATATATAAAACAACCTATTGCTTTTTCACCATTCCATAGGGCTTCACAAATATCAATCTTTTCCGATTCTACCGTCATATTTTCTAATAAATTCCTCTTGAGTATATATTTTAGCTTTCGATGAATACTCTTCAATCAGAGAATTCCACATATGGGGAAGTTCTAAAGCAGTTCCTGGTTTAGTATCATCTACTATTTTTGGTGCATTTGGATCCCTTTTTATCCCTGGTATTGGCCTTTGAGGCACGGCTTCATCCATTATAAACTTATGCAAGTCATTATCTATTTCAAAAACAACCGCACAGCAAACCAGGACAGTCACTTTCCCTACCAAAATACAGTTGGGAGCTGGGCCAGCTTCTGCATAATTAGAACATACTTTTCTCTTAGTCTTTCAAACGCAATGCCCAGACCTCGTAAATCCCTTATCAATTTATCTGATACGTCCTATTATCATTGCGTATCCCGGTGCGTACGCCGCGCATTTTTATGTGGTAAAGATAAGCTCACCGGTAAGAGTTACGAACATCGTCGTCAGTGGGTCGAAGACAGAATACTTTTTCTGTCTGATATTTTTTGCGTGGATGTCTGTGCCTATGCCGTCATGAGCAACCATACCCATGTAGTGTTACGCATCAATAAACAAAAAGCGGATGTGTTATCAACCAAAGAGGTGATTAGACGCTGGCATAAGTTATACAAAGGGATGTTGTTAGCTCAGCGCTATATCAACCCGGCTGAGAACAATGCACTGTCTGTGGCTGAAGTGGAAACCGTAAGGAATCTCGCCGAGGTTTATCGTCACCGCCTGTTTAATATCAGCTGGTTCATGCGGTTGCTCAATGAATATATTGCCCGGCAGGCCAATAAGGAAGACGGTTGTACCGGTCATTTTTGGGAGGGACGATTTAAATCACAGGCGTTACTGGATGAGGCAGCTTTAGCAGCCTGTATGGCTTACGTTGATTTGAATCCGGTTCGCGCATGTCTGGCAGGCACTCCTGAAGACTCAGCGCATACCAGCATACAACAACGTCTCATCGCTGCTAAAAACCAGCATCAGCCTGGTCATCTATTGCCATTTGCAGAAAATTCATCTGAAAACATATCCGATTGGCTCCATTTTCGGCTGGAGGACTATGTCGCCCTGGTCGAGTTAACCGGACGTCACTTTCACCCTAACAAACGAGGTAAAATTGATGATGCCGCCAGCCCTATTCTCACTCGCGTTGGGCTGGAACAGACTGACTGGAATGCATTAGTGAGTGGAATTGAAACTGAATTTAACACCACCATCAGCCTTGAAAAGCTCATGGCGCAGCGCAACAAAAGCCTAAGATACAACTCCGCATAACCACTTTAGTTTTTATCCAACCTATCTATCATAACATTCACACCTACTGATGCTTAGCGATGCTCTGTCCCATCTCAAATAACTATTGCTGCAAGCAAGTACTAGGTTTAGCGCTGTCATTAGACGAACAACTGTTAAAAGAAATTTGAAAACTTGTATAACTGGACTGAACAACGAATTGTATAACAAATTTGGAGAGTGACTGTCCTATTTGAATTCTCTTTCTTAGATCCAGCGTCCTCATTAATTCAACAGAAGGCATTGTATCAGAGGGATACGATATTGTGGATTGCCCCCACTATCCACCCCAGACTGTTCAATAACCTTTGATTGGTTCGGCGAAAGGCCTGCGTTACCTGTTTTTACTTCAACAGAGCAAATAGGACAGTCACAACAGCGTAAATAGAGCTGCTTATAGCCTAGAAAGAGCGAATAACTCTCAGAAGGTATGTCGCTATTTTAGGGGAGGTTTACACCAGCATTTGCTCGTTTTCTTAAACATATAAATATCCTTTTAATAATATAAAAGACACCGCAACATTTCTTTTCGGCTACCGATTACATACCTAAACTGTATACCATAAGCGTTACTTTAATATCACCTATGGATATATCTCAACTGCCTTTAAGGTCAAAAATAGGTTTAAGCTGTGTTGAAAGAGGAATTAGTGAATATTACCCATGGCAGTCATATGGCAAGGCCCTTCAAAAATTTATAAGGTTTGACTGCTAACTGGTCTTCATTATCGTTGCCATTTGAATGACATTCTTGATTAGAAAACAGGTTTTACTGACTCGATGGTATAGCTATAAAAAGCTAATATACCTTGAGCACGTTAAAGGCTGCATTATAGATAATTAAAGGGTGTGGGTGTACACAAAGAAATGGTGCCCGGGGCCGGACTTGAACCGGCACGCTGTTACCAGCGAGGGATTTTAAATCCCTTGTGTCTACCAATTTCACCACCCGGGCTTAGAGGGTTGGTCTTTCGACCTGGTTATTGCCTGGTAAAAGCAATTGGAGGCGGAACCCGGAGTCGAACCGAGATACACGGATTTGCAATCCGCTGCATAGCCATTCTGCCATTCCGCCAATTTAATACCGTAACAAAAATAATGTTTATTTCTGCTACTACAAACTTCGTAAAGTTTGGAGCGGGAAACGAGATTCGTAACTGGCAACCACGTTGTCGCGACCGTCGCGAAACATAATTAAACCGTACGCTACATGTTTTCCACATACTTCGTAAAGTTTGGAGCGGGAAACGAGATGCGTAACTGGCAACCACGTTGTCGCGACCATCGCGAAACATAATTAAACCGTACGCTCCATGTTTTCCACATACTTCGTAAAGCTTGGAGCGGGAAACGAGATTCGAACTCGCGACCCCAACCTTGGCAAGGTTGTGCTCTACCAACTGAGCTATTCCCGCACATCTTTTGCGTTCGAGCCTCGAAGGTAGTATTACTTGTCGTCACCTTGCCAAACCTTGGCAATCACTATCGTGACGAGGTAATGTGCTCTACCAACTGAGCTATTCCTGCGTATTTCTATGCATTTACAATGTTGAACAAAACCACCGTAAACAACTGCTTGGTAAGCGTTATCCGCTGTGCCAAACGTGGGGTGCATTCTACCTACCCCTCCCAAACTGTCAATACAAAATCATGCTATTTTTTAATGTATTTTGCATTTTTTGGTTTGTTTGCTAGTTTTTTATGCATATTGTTTATCTAGCAAACAATTCTTATAAATCAACCTTTTCCAGAAAGGTGTTTCCAAGCTGCACTGGTATAAATACACATCGACCATAGTGACAGTACTGCCGCGACATACAGTAATATATAGCCTAGGGTAACCCAGTAAATCGGCCATCCCATGAAATATTCCAGGCCAGATAGTAAACCGATTAACGCTAACATTTGAGCGGTGGTTTTGGCTTTCCCGACAAACGATACCTTAACTTCTTCGCGTACGCCCTGGCTGCCCATCCATTCTCGCAAAGCCGAGACATAAATTTCTCTTACTAGCAATACAATAGCCGGAGCGGTAATCCATAAGGTAGCGTAGCTATGCGTTATCATCAACAACGCGGCCGCCACTATCAGTTTGTCTGCCACCGGGTCCAAAAATGCACCAAAAGGTGTACTTTGCTGTAATTTTCTTGCCAGGTAACCATCAAACCAGTCGGTAATAGCTGCCAGCCAGAAAATAAAGGCTCCCAGTTCGTGCGCCCAGCGCCAGTCTAAGAAATACACCACCACAAATACGGGAATCAAAACAACCCGAAACATGGTTATCAAATTTGGTACAGTCCACATAATCACTTCTCTGTAAGCGTTATCAGTTATTGTTAACGCGCCACCTGCAACAATATTACGTTAATCAGTTGTGCAGATGGTCATAAATAGTTTCCGCCAGGTCGGTACTGATGCCCGGTACACTGGCGATCTCATCTTTGCTGGCACGCTTTAACCCTTGCAAGCCACCCATATATTTAAGTAGCGCCTGACGGCGTTTGGCCCCTACCCCCGGAATACCTTCCAGCGTAGAGGTATTTTTTACTTTTTGACGTCGGTTGCGATGCCCGGTAATGGCAAACCGGTGCGACTCATCCCTTATATGTTGGATTAAATGCAGCGCTGGCGCATGGCTTTCCATGGGAATAGTTTCATGCGTATCTTCGAGTATCAGGGTTTCCAGCCCTGGCTTTCGGGTAGTGCCTTTGGCCACACCAATTAGCATTGGCTTTTTATCGGCTGGCCAATCGGTAAAAAATGTTTCGGCCTGAGCCAATTGCCCTTTGCCGCCATCGATAAATAAAATATCTGGAATTTTGCTTACCTCAGTCGGCGTTTTATAACGGCGCTTTAATGCTTGGGCCATTGCCGCATAATCATCGCCAGGTGTAATATCTTCTATATTGTAACGGCGATAATCGGTTTTTAGTGGCCCTTCGCGGTTAAATACAACACAGGATGCTACGGTTTGCTGGCCCGATGTATGCGAGATGTCAAAGCACTCCATACGCTGAATCGGCGTTTCGCGCACTAACGTGCCTTCTAAATCGAGATAGCGGGCATGAACTGACTTTTGCTCTACAAAACGTGCCTCAAGCGCACTTGTTGCGTTATTCTGGGCAAGGTCAAGATAACGCCTTTTCTCATCTCTGGCGCCGCGAAAAAATTTCACCCTATAGCCAGCTTCACTACTGAGTAAATCAGCAATAGCTTCTTCGTCGGTTAACTCTACCGGCACAACTATTTGCTTAGGAATAACTTTATTCCCGGCCAGATAAAATTGTAGAAAGAAAGCTTCAAATACTTCCTGCTCATTAGCCGTTGGGGGAACCTTGGGAAAGAAGGCTTTTGAACCTAACAGCTGTCGATCGCGGATAAACATGGATTGGATGCACGCCATATTTCCTTTCATGGCAAAACCAAACACATCCATTTCGTCTTGGGTGCCCGCCACCCACTGACGCTCTTGTACCTTACGTAAGGCCGTAATTTGATCGCGGTAACGCGCGGCGGCTTCAAAATTCATATCTACCGACGCTTGCTCCATCCTATCCACCAGCGTACCAATAACTTGTTGGTTCTTGCCTTTTAAAAATAACCGTGCAAGATTGACTTGTTCAGCATATTCTTCGTCCGATACATAGCCTTCCACACAGGGCGCGCTGCACCGCTGCATTTGATATTGCAAACAGGGCCGGCTTCTGGCCCGATAATAGCTATCTTCACACTGTCGTACCGGAAATATCTTTTGCATAGAGCGCAAGCTTTCTCGCACCGACCATGCACTTGGATAAGGCCCAAAATACTCACCTTTACGTTTTTGCGGCCCCCGGTGAAATGACAACCTGGGGTGCTCGTGATCAGATAAGAAAATGAAGGGATAAGATTTGTCGTCACGTAGCACCACGTTATAACGCGGCTTGTACTTCTTAATGAAGTTGTTTTCCAGCAAAAATGCTTCTGTTTCGCTGTTAACTACAGTGACGTCCATGGTCGCTATTTGGCTGACTAGCGAACGGGTTTTCGCGTTATCTACCTGGGCGCGAAAATAACTCGACACGCGTTTTTTAAGATTTTTTGCTTTTCCCACATAAATCACCTCTTCCTGGGCGTTATACATGCGGTATACACCCGGTTGATTACTGAGGTTTTTTAGAAAAGCAGATGCGTCAAATGAAGCCATGCAGATTATAACGTATTGGGATCGATCAATTTATGCCTTAATGCTAAATGCGTTAGTTCAACATCTGTAGTTACGCCAAGTTTATCAAACATACGATAACGGTACGTATTAACTGTTTTGGCGTTTATGCTTAGCTCCTGCGCTATGTCGGAAACCCGTTGGCCACGGGTCAGGCGCAGAGCGATATTAAGTTCGCGGTCTGATAGTACCTCAAACGGGTTATCACTATCCGGAGTCAGTTTGCTGATTGCAATACTTTGTGCAATTTCAGGCGCCAAATACTTTTGTCCGGATACCACTTTATAGATAGCGCGAATCATCTCATCCGGTTCAGCATCTTTAGTTAAAAAGCCAAATGCGCCAGCCTGCATAACCTGAGCCGGTATCGGGTGTTCTTTGTGCATCGACAGGCAAATAACCCGCGTATTTTCGGACATCCGCAACACTTTCTTGGTTGCTTCTAATCCGCCGATGCCTGGCATGCTAACGTCCATCAACACTACGTCGGGGGCATTACGCCGACAACACAGCACGGCCTCTTCGCCGGACTTTGCCTCAGCAATAACACTAAAATCTTTTACATCGTCAAGGATACGTCGAATGCCTGTTCTGACCAGCTCATGATCGTCTGCCAGGATAATCTTTATCACGTTGTTGCTCACCGATAGTCGTTATTATCATTGCGGGAACAGGTACAACCTGCGAATGAGGCATCATACCATGGTTCAGTAGGGTGTGAAGTCCTCACAAGTCACATAAGCAGGCTGTTTGCCTGAAACATAAACGATTGTTTGATTTACGGCGTAACAATAAAAATAGATTCAATTAAATTGGAGCGATGGTTATGCCATACGATAAAAAGTCAGACTTGCCAGATGCGGTAGCCGACAATTTACCTTCACATGCCCAGGAAATTTTTAAAGAAGCCTACAATAGCGCCTGGGATGAGTACAAGGACCCAGCTGACCGCGCGGGTAGCGACAGTCGGGAAGAGGTTGCCTTTAAAGTAGCGTGGGCAGCGGTAAAGCAAAAGTATCATAAAAATGAACAGGGTGACTGGGTTAAAAGCGGCCAGGATTGACGTTCAACACACCGGCCCCACCGAAATTATTGAACGGCGGGGATGGCTAGTTGCGGCGGGACATCTAATAGCAATACGCGGAAACTCGCTGTTATTGCCCAATGGGTACAGGATAATGCGGCTCCCATCTTATGGCTGCCCAACTTACCTTTGTTGCCAAATAAACTAACCCAGGGCGAGCCGCTAGCCCGGCCCGGTTTACCTATGGCGCAGGAAGATCAAACCATAACGCTTCAAGATCTTTGGTGGCCACCACCGTGCAGGTGGGAATATCTGCTACTCCAATGCCATCGCCTGGTGACATTCCAATGGAAGGTGTATCGCCCCCCGCAAGCTGTGCCTCACCTGCCACCATGTGCAAGTATCCGGCCCGGGTAGATAGCGGTAGCGTGTAATGCTCACCGGATTTTAGCATAAGCCGATACAGGGCCATATCCTGATTGATAGAGATAGCCGGGGCCTGCGGGAGCGGATGGATTAGCGCAGTTAACGGCCCTTGTTGAGGCACGTGCTGTTGTGCGTATGCCGGGGCTACTGCACGTTTAGCCGGCACTATCCATATTTGCAGAAAATTAACCGGATGGGCGGTAGATGGATTGTATTCTGCGTGATGTATACCTGTACCGGCACTCATTCGTTGAATGTCGCCTGGGCGGATCACCGAATGGTTTCCTTCACTATCTTTGTGTTCAAGCTCACCACTGATTACATAGGAGATGATTTCCATGTTCTGGTGTGAATGGGAATCAAAACCTCGTGCCGGTTGCACAATGTCATCATTGAGTACCCGCAGTACCGAAAACCCTTGATGTTGGGCATCGTAATAATGGCCAAATGAAAACGTATGATGGCTGCTAAGCCAGCCTAAATCTACTGACCCTCGCGCATGCGCTTGGCGTAAGTAATACATGTTATAACCTGTAAATAACCATTTTTAAGTATGTATTACTTTATAAACATCCGGTCGAACAAAAAATACGAAAAAGTCACGGCTGTTGTTTCAAAATTTAGAATGCTGAGTTTGTTGCAGACGACCCACTACCTGGCCGACAATAGCTGAGCTTGCTGCCAGGTTTAGCCTGAAAAACCCCGGCGCCCCGAACTGCGTACCATCACCCAAAGCCAGACGATAATTTTCCAGTAGTTGCTGTTTAGGATCGGCCCCTAATTTACGTGCATCCAGCCACGCGAAATACGTGCCCTGCCCTAATAACAACGTAAACGTGGGGGGGAGTGGTTGGGCAGTTACATACCGACGATGCTGGGCGATTGCCTGAACCACGCTATGTAGCCATGGCTGCCCATAAGTGTATGCCGTGCGAGTGACTAACTTTGCCAGCGAACTGGGCGTAAGGTGGCGGCGTTCTATCCATTCAGCCATCTCCTTACGTTTATCCACATCAGGAATGACTGCATACGCCGCAGGCCCCACCCCGGATAAGTTAAAACTCTTTGCCGGTGAGCCTAACATTACGCAGCAGCGTGCGAAGGCCGAGGGTACATCAAGTACGCTGTTAAGATGTCCGGCAAACACGAAGTCACGGTGTACCTCGTCACTCACCAGGGTGATGTGATGGCGGCAGCAAAATTCAGCTAATGCGGCCAGTTTATCTGCCTGCCAACAGGTACCGGTAGGATTATTAGGGTTGCATATAAGCACCATTTTAACATCGGTCGGTACACTAGCCAGGTCTGGCTCGTATTGCCGACCGTCAAATCGCATAGGTAAATCAACGAGATGCCTGCCTTGCTGTTCAATCGCCTCAAAAAATGGCCCATAGACCGGGGAAAATACGGCAATGCTATCCCCCGGCTGGCTGTATAAGGCCACACTGGTAAACAACGTATCGACCAGGCTAGTCACTGGTACAACTAGGGTCGGTAATATGACATGGTGGGGGCGGGTTAGCCAGTTCGCGATAGCCTCACAAACTGCCATTGTGTGGTATCCCACTTGCGCTGATTGCAAGTAGTCAGCAATAGCGTGGCGGATAAAATCAGGGATGGCCGTATCCATATCGGCAATCCACATCGACAGCGTATCCTCGCGGGCTACACCAAATTTATCAGCAATCCCATCATACTTTAATGCGCCCGTCCCACGTCTATCGATAAACACGTATTAACGTACCCGCTGAAAAACATTAAACTGCGATATACTATGCTGAAATTTGCGTTTGGTTTCGCGAATAACAAACTCTACGTCCTGCGGCTCGTCAAGGCGTTGACATAAATTCAGCGCTTGCTCGAGGGCATCAGTAGAAGATAACGTCTCGCCAGTATTATCCTTGTATCCGCCCAACCATTCATCTCGCTGCGTATAATCTTCCAGCCAGGTAAAGGGAGACGCCACCACTAATACACCGCCAATATTAAGCCGTCGCTGAATATCAGCCAGCAACTTACGTGGTGAATACACCCGATCAATCAGGTTACCCAAAAAGATCAGGTCATAGCCACTGTATTGCGGCTTTAAATTACACGCATCACCTTGAGCGAACGCGACTTTGTGCGCAGTATCCTGTAGGCCTAAATCCTGTAATTTACGAGACTTAAATTGGGTTAACTCGCCTTCATCAATCAAATGATAGCGAATTTCACCCCGTTCCTGCATGGCAAACGCGGTTTTTATAAACCGCGCAGAAAAATCGATGCCATCGACATTATCGAAGACCGTGGCTAGTTCAAACGAGCTGCGGCCCACGGCACAGCCTAAATCTAACGCTCGCCGCTGCGGTTTATCAGCAGTATAGTGCAAGCATATCTGCGCAGAGCGCTGGGCGAAATTAGGCACGTTGAAAAAGCTATCGCCATAGTGAAATTCACTGTACTGCGAAACCTGCGTATCACTTTCATAATCAAAATCATTCACGGTAATTGTTTCCTGAGATTGCACATACCGAAAACCAGCGTGCTGGAAAAAGTGGCGTCTGAAAGCATAACGGCTATCGCGCGTCGCTTCATTGCCCGTAGATATCCAGGAGCCACCCTTAATAATATTGTGCTTGTTGTCAAATGTTGGCGTGGTGAAATCATCGTAAATTGGGTGAACTGCAAATCCGTCAAAGGGATAAATGGGCGTTTCCGTCCACTGCCAGATGTTACCCGCGATGTCGTAAAAGTCACCATGCTGGTTGATATCGACAGGTTCAGAAGAAGCGGCGCGGGACAGGTTTATATTCATGCCATCATGATAGCGCGGCGAAGTAAGCCCGCTCGTATCCCTTAGGCGTTGCCACTCGTTTTCAGTAGGCAGCCGAATGGATTCACCCGTTTGCAGGCTCAGGTAATTACAAAATGCTTTAGCCTCATGATAATTCACATCAACCGGCCAGGAAGCTGGCAGCGGCATTTCTTCTAGCATCGAGCGGTAAACATACCCTTGTTTGGTCTTGCGCCAGAAAACCGGATATTCACTTTGAGTGTATTCACGCCATTGCCAGCCCTCTGGCTCCCACAAGTCGGATGTATGATAGCCACCGTCTTCTACGAAGCGCAAAAACTGTGCATTACTAACCAGGTATTTACTGGCCTTAAACGCATTGATATGAGCGTGTTGATAGCCATATTCATTGTCCCACCCATACCAGGGATCTGCGGTATTTTTTTGATTGGTAACGTCACCGGCTGCTACATCAACCAAGCTATTCGCAACGGGTGGATTATGCCGTTTAGAAGCCAGCCACGCCGATTGCGGTTCAATGTAGGCTAAATCGAGCTGCCGGATAAGTACCGACGAGGTTTCCAAATGAATACGTTCATGTTCAATGCCCATGATTATTGTCCACATCGGGCTGTCCCACCCGATGGGCATAGAAAATGTCATACTATTGATTAAGTCGCTAACTAACTGGCGTACCTGGCGTCGATAATCCCTGACCTGCGATACCTCAGGCCAGTTGTAGTTAGCATCATTCAAATCATCCCAACTCATTTCATCTACCCCAATGGCAAACAAAGCTTCAAAGTCAGGGTTGATGCGATCGTTTATCTGTTTCGCCAGTACCAGTTTATTAATGAGGAAGGTGGCGGTATGCCCATAATAAAAAATGAGCGGGTGGCGAAGCTTTTCGGGACGCTGATAAAAGGCCTCGTCGTTTTTCAGATTGCCAAACAAGCTTTCATAGGTATCAAAAGAATGGTGAAAATACGCTAGGATTTCGGCGCGTTTTTGACTCACTGTCCCCTCGTGCAAATTGGGGGTGTGATAGATCTCCATGTAACTTCCTCATAACGAACATCGGTCAGGCTAATTCATTCAGGCACGGCCATTATGGTTTGTGGCACCCTTGCATCCCATCAGCATAAAATGATTGGGAGGAAATAATCAAAACAATACTGGCAAATTGCTACCATCACCTGACCGCTCAGGATGGCTAACATCGATTGTCCGGTATTTTTGTTATGAATATAACAGGTAGGAAGACAAATTCTCTGTTACGAGTTTTTAATCAGTTGCGGGTGTGCCTGACATCCGGCTTAAGTGGTTTATCAATACGCCCAGCCTGAATGGCAGATCACACTGAAGCCATGGCCATTCGGGCGCCTCGATACCCTTCGGGAGTATCAACAATTAGTTGAAAACGAAATCCGGCAAGCGTGTGGCAGCGCAGTAAACCCGCTTATCACTTTTCTGCAGATATAAAAAAACCCACTAAACAGTGGGTTTTTTTATTTGGCGGAGAGGGAGGGATTCGAACCCCCGGTAGGTTTGACCCTACGTCTGATTTCAAGTCAGGTGCAATAAACCGAGCTCTGCCACCTCTCCAAACTTGTCAGCCAGCTAAGCTGACTTTGTAACCGTCGATTATGCTATAAATATACAAGCATAATACTAGCACCGTTGGTACGATACCTTTATAATAATGGCGGAGAGGGAGGGATTCGAACCCCCGGTAGGTTTGACCCTACGTCTGATTTCAAGTCAGGTGCAATAAACCGAGCTCTGCCACCTCTCCGACGAGTGATGCGTATCTTAATGATATTTTTGGGGGTGTAAAGCCCTAATGCAAAAAAAACTGTTAACTGGACGGGATTTATACAAACCGCGGGCTGGTCGTTGATAATTCATCCAATGTTACAAATTTAACGTATAATTAAGCTGTTCAACTACTTGAAAATGGGAACCAAAACCCATACAAATGTGTCAAAGTATTGATATCCAATATTTGGTTCATTATTAATCCTGTTGGAGGGAAAAATGGATAACCGTTCGATGTATGCTAATGCATCCTCACAGTCGGTGCTTGAAACGAACAAGGTGTTACGCAACACCTATATGTTACTGGCCATGACATTGGCATTTAGTGCGGTCTGTGCTGGTATTGCAATGGTAGTGGGCGTTGGCCCGATTGCTTCTTTAGTGATGATGATTGGCGCGTTTGTTACTTTATTCGTAGTACAGAAGAAAGCTGAGTCTGCTTCTGGTATCTATTGGGTATTTGCATTTACTGGTTTAATGGGTGGTTCGCTGGGTTATACTCTGGCGTATTATCTTAACTTTGCCGGCCCGGGCATTATTATGCAGGCGCTTGGTGCGACAGCACTGGTATTTTTCGCATTATCAGGTTACGCCCTAACCACTAAAAAAGACTTCTCCTTCCTGGGTGGTTTTTTAATGGTTGGTCTGGTAGTAGTTATTGTGGCCGGTATCGCAAATATTTTCTTTGCTGTACCAGCGGTCAGCCTGGCACTTAACGCGGCGATCGTGTTCATTATGTCTGGTTTGATTTTGTTTGATACCAGCCGAATCATTAATGGCGGCGAAACCAATTACATTCGGGCGACTGTGTCGCTTTACCTGAATATCTATAACCTGTTTACGTCAATTCTTCACCTTTTGGGTGCATTTGGCGGCGACGATTAATTTTATTTGTTAAGGAAAACACCCCGCCTGGTCGGGGTGTTTTTGTTTGTATGGCTCACTATTCTATTTTAATTACCAGCCCTCCCATAGAGGACGCTGGGATCCACACAGCGCAACAGTTTGCCCGCGCCCTACCCGCTCAGGGGCATGTATTGGACAACGTGTTTTTTTATGGCGCGGGCGTACTCAACGCCAACGCGTTAAGCCAGCCTGCATCTGATGAAACCTTCCCGTATCAACGCTGGCAGCTGGTACAAAGTGAAACTGAATGCAGATTAATAGTATGCATAACCGCTGCGCTAAAGCGCGGTATAGTTGGGGAAGCCGAAGCATTAGAAAATGGAGATAGCCAGTACAATCTTAAGGCACCGTTTGAACAGGCGGGCCTGGGTGAATTTTTCTCCGCGCTCCACAACTGCAACCATCTGGTGCAATTTTAATGGCACGTTTAACGGTACGAATTACCAGAGCACCTTACACCGGCGCAGCCGTCACCGACGCATTGGATTTTGCGATTGCCGCCACTAATTATGGGCATGGCGTTACCTTGCTTTTCGAAGGGCTTGGCATTTATGCCTGGCAGCATAGTCAATCGCCAGCAAAAGGCACTAAGAACATAGCCAAGCGTTTAAAATCACTCCCTTTGTTTGATATTGACCTGTGCTATGTTTGCCAACAATGCGTTACCCATTATGGCGTAGCGGTAGATAATCCACAGGCCTGTCTGGTATCCTCCCAACAAATTATTGAGCTGTTGCATCAAACTGACCATGTGGTGACTTTTTAATGCTGATTGTTATCAACTCTCCTGCGCTAGGGGATATCGCAATGACAACATTAGCCGGGTTGTCGCCACATGACTGCGTGGTATTACGCGGTGACGGGACATACCTTGCAACCGATGTGCGTTTAGCAGCGTTACCGGCGCCCTTATATATAATGAATGCTGATGTGCTAACGCGGGGCATTAGCGTTGGTAACGCCCAACCTGTAGACGAAGCTGCGCTGGTGACATTAAGCGCCAACCATACCCCCTGGATAACCTGGTAATGAGCAATAACTATTTTTTTGAATGGCAAGGTCGGTCAATAGCGACCGATAAAGCCGGCTATCTGCTAGATACGGAAGACTGGGAGGAAGCAATGGTGCCTACTCTCGCTCACATTGAAAACATCGAATTAAGTGAAGCTCATTGGGAGGTCATTCGCTTTGTTCGGTCATTTTACCTTGAATATGATACCAGTCCGGCAATCCGCGCTCTGGTTAATGCTATGAAACAAGCGTACGGACCGGACAAAGGTAATAGCCGGTATTTACAACGTTTGTTTCCGCGCGGACCGGCTAAGCAAGCAACCAAGCTCGCCGGTCTTCCTAAGCCTGCTAAATGTTTATAGTGACGCTGGTTTAGCCTACTAGCAAAAATTATCGCTTAAGAAAGCGTGTAATAGCGGCGGTTGCCAAGCCTTACTGCGCTCCAAAGCATTCTGCTAACGCTTTATCTATCCGGTTATGATCCGGGTGATGGGCAGGCAAGGCGAAGGCGGGCGGGCAAGCTCGCTTCAGATCAGGATGCATGCTTTACTTACCTGCCGCAGCCGACACAAATACGTTTTGCGTGACGAAGGTAAACCAGTTTTCGCGCGTAGGATCCCTTACCTGCTATTTCACCGCGAGGTGCCAGATAATGGCTAGCGAGTTATAGCTGAGCCGAAACGCAAAAAAACGCCGTAGAGGCGTTTTTTATACTATATATACTGCTGCTACAACCACGGCGTAAAGCGTATTACGTTTCGCCCGACTATATAAACCATGCTATTAAACCCAAGCTTAGCATATAGCCAGGGATTCTTTGGCGTCACGCGTTACGCCAAAGAGCAAGTAATTTAGGCAGTAATGTGCTTCACGCCACCCATATAACTTACCAGTGCTTCTGGAATTGTTATGCTACCATCTTGCTGTTGATAGTTTTCCAATACCGCCACCAATGTGCGGCCAACAGCCAAGCCTGAACCGTTTAAGGTATGCAATAGCTCCGGTTTATTGGTTTCGGGGTTACGGTAACGGGCCTGCATCCGGCGCGCCTGGAAGTCTCCCATATTCGAACAGGAAGATATTTCCCGGTACGTATCCTGAGCGGGTAACCAGACTTCAAGATCATAGGTTTTGGTCGAGCCGAATCCCATGTCTCCGGTACACAATAGCATTTTGCGGTATGGTAACCCAAGTCGCTGTAGGATCACTTCAGCATGCCCGGTAAGCTGCTCCAGAGCAGCTTCGCTATCTGCAGGCTTCACCAGTTGCACCAGCTCAACCTTTTCAAACTGATGTTGACGTATCAATCCCCGTGTATCACGGCCGTACGAGCCGGCTTCGCTTCTAAAGCAGGGAGTATGCGCAGTCATTTTCAGGGGCAGCTGTTTAGCATCAAAAATTTCGTCCCGCCCAATATTGGTCAATGGCACTTCAGCGGTAGGGATAAGCGATAGCCCCTGGCCTTCTTCGGTTGCTGGCTGGGTATGAAATAAGTCTTCCCCGAACTTAGGTAACTGGCCTGTACCATACAAACTATCGTGATTAACCAGATACGGCACGTAAGTTTCTTCATAGCCGTGCTCGTTGGTATGTATATCTAACATAAACTGGGCAAGTGCACGATGAAGCCGCGCAATTTTACCACGCATTACCACAAACCGGCTGCCGGTAAGTTTAGCCGCCAGTTCGAAATCTGCTCCGCGGTTAAGTTGCTCTGAAAGGTCGACATGATCTTTGACGGTAAAGTCGAACTGGCGAGGCTCACCCCAGCGGTTGATTTCTACATTATCCTGTTCACTTTTACCTTCAGGCACTGTATCAGCAGGCAGGTTAGGCACGCCCTGTGTTAACGCGGTAACCTCTTCCTGAACCTGGGCGAAATCGGCTTTGGTGGCGTCTAATTCATCCCCCAGCTTGCCTACTTCAGCGAGCAACGGTGCAATGTCTTCACCCTGTGCTTTCGCTTTACCAATCGACTTACTCCGAATGTTTCTGTCGTTCTGCAATTCCTGCATTCTGGTTTGCAATACTTTGCGCTGCTCTTCCAGCTTTACCAGCGTATCTACATCCAGTGAATAACCGCGGCTGGCCAACTTGGTGGCAGTGGTTTGTATGTCGCTTCGAAAACACTTTGGATCTAACATGTGCTTTTACTTATCCTTTCATAATTGCTATGGCTAACCAGCCAGCCAGAAGACAAACCGCAACGTTCAACATGATATTCGCTGCTGCTTTCATCCACAGGCCATTTTCCAGTAATGCCAGTGTTTCTATTGAGAATGTCGAAAATGTGGTGAGCGCGCCCAGTAGACCAACGCCAATTAGCGCCCTATAGGGGGATTCGGCCAATTCGTAGCGTTCAATCAATCCATATAATAAAGCCAGGCTGAATGAGCCTAGAATATTGACGCCAAGTGTACCAAAGGGCAGCGCTTTTCCAAACCACGAATCTATCTGGCCGCTAAGAAAATAGCGTAGACAGGCCCCTACCGCGCCTCCCGCGGCTATATAACAATAAAGCACCACACCCGTCGGCATATTAACGCTTCCTTGCACTGTGTGCATTCAGCGAGTCCAGGTAGTCCCGCTTCGCTTTAAGTTGTTTTTCTAAGCCACGCTCGCTGGGTTCGTAAATGCGCTTACCCGCTAACTCAGGCGGTAAATAGACTTCGCCGGCGGCAAAGGCGTGGGGTTCATCATGCGCATAGCGATAACCCTCGCCATGGCCCAAATCTTTCATCAGCGAGGTAGGCGCATTACGCAAATGATTAGGCACCGGATAATCAGGGGCCTCTCGGGCTAACGCCTTCGCGGCGCTAAACGCCCGGTAAACAGCATTACTTTTAGCTGCCAGTGCACAATATACAGCAGCCTGTGCGATAGCCCGCTCACCTTCAGCAGGCCCCACCCGATGATAGGTATCCCAGGCGTTAATACTCAGTTGCATAGCCCGGGGGTCGGCATTACCAATATCTTCCGAGGCTATCGCCAGTAAGCGTCTGGCAACATATAAGGCGTCTCCGCCGCCATTTAAAATA
The DNA here is from genome assembly GCA_003056425.1 of Alteromonas indica. Classification (GTDB taxonomy): domain Bacteria; phylum Pseudomonadota; class Gammaproteobacteria; order Enterobacterales; family Alteromonadaceae; genus Alteromonas; species Alteromonas indica. Next base: position 45,327 of record PYVY01000022.1, on the reverse strand, counting down.
CGTGCATACCAGTATAGGGCTGCATCGGGATCTGAGCCGCGTACAGACTTGTGAAACGCCGAAATAAGATCGTAAAACGCATCACCTTGTTTATCGTATGCCGCAACTTTTTCTCCGACCGCTTGTTCAATATCGCTTAATACAATGGTTTTTTCGGCGGTGAAATCGGCAGCCAGTTCCAGATACGTTAATAACCGTCGGGCATCTCCCCCACACAAGCCAATAAGCGCGGCACGGGCATCCGGTTCAATGGATAGCTGGCGCTCGCCTAAACCTTTGACGGCGTCACTTAAGGCCCGTTCAAGCAAGGCATCAAGTTCGTTTTCCTGCAACCCTTTAAGTACATATACCCGGGCGCGGGACAACAGTGCTTTGTTAAGTTCAAATGAAGGGTTTTCAGTGGTTGCGCCCACAAACGTAACCGTACCGGACTCTACATAGGGGAGAAACGCATCTTGCTGACTTTTATTAAAGCGGTGTACTTCATCCACAAACAACAAGGTACGTTGATTATAGCGTACATCTGCCTGGGCTTTTTCCATGGCGGCCCGCACATCCTTCACCCCTGACGTTACCGCTGACAACCGAATTACATTCGCGTTGGTATAGCTGGCGATAAGCTCGGCCAGGGTGGTTTTTCCGGTGCCTGGTGGGCCCCATAATATCATTGAATGACAATGCCCCGCCTCCAGCATTTTGCGAAGCGGTTTATCTACCCCGACTAAATGCGCTTGCCCGGCATATTCGTCCAGCGTTGCCGGTCGCATTCGCGCCGCCAGCGGAGCAAAAGGTTCATCATCTGCAAATAGCATTAACGCTGGTCATCTATCGTATAGTGATCGCCAATAGTAACTTCAAATAGCGTCAACGCTGGCGTAAAGTCGGTTTTGACATTAGTGAAGCTAAGCGCACTGGTTTGTTCCTGAGCATCTTGCATAGACAACGCCGATAACACATTATTATCAAACACCAGTTCAAGCTGTTGTATCTGGCCCTGCCCATTTACCGGCGTGATAGTAAATGTATCAGCACTGGGCTGCGCAATAGAAAACTGCTGCCATTTTCGGGGATTATTGGTGGTAAGCAAAATAATAGGATTATCGTTAATCGCCTCTGCTTGATCGACAATGGTGACTTGTTCTACAAATGTGTCAACATTCCATACGGCGTGCCCATCGGCGACCAGCAGGGTATCGTCAGGCTGCGCGGTTTCCCAGCGCAGTTTATCAGGTCGCGCCATCACTAATTTTCCGCTGGCCTGATGAATTTGCTCCCCTTGCGGGTCGGTAACCTCCTGGGTGAAATCTGCGCTAAACTGCTGCATACCTGCCAACTTGCTCTGTAACGCCTGACTGGCACTTTCATCTGCCAGTGTAGCAAACGCGCATATTGACGCTATACCCAATATAACTGTTCGCTTGATCATTGTTTTCATGTCTTCTTATTCCTTGGGCGGAGGCGGCGCCACTACTTCACGATTACCATTGTGCCCCGGTGCACTTACGACACCACTGTTCTCCATTTGTTCGACCAGCCGGGCAGCGCGATTGTAACCAATTCTGAATTTGCGTTGCACACCAGAAACGCTGGCTCTGCGGCTTTCAGTTACAAAAGCTACCGCTTCGTCGTAAAACTCATCCAGTTCCTGGTCGCCGCCGTCAGGTTGTTCCCCAGGCAGCAATACCTCTGCATTCGCTTCACCATTTAAAATCTCATCAATATACTGCGGTGCGCCCCGTTTCTGCCAGTCAGCGACCACCGCGTGTACCTCGTGGTCGTCGACAAAAGCTCCGTGTACCCGGGTTGGCACTGGGCTGCCCGGAGGTAAATACAGCATATCCCCCATTCCCAGTAGGGCTTCAGCGCCTTGTTGGTCGAGAATAGTACGCGAGTCAATTTTACTGGATACCTGAAATGCTATCCGGGTGGGAATATTAGCCTTAATCAAGCCGGTGATAACATCCACCGAGGGGCGTTGGGTAGCCAATACTAAGTGGATCCCTGCGGCCCTCGCTTTCTGGGCAATCCGCGCGATAAGCTCTTCCACTTTCTTACCCACAATCATCATCATGTCGGCAAACTCATCCACCACCACCACGATGGCGGGCAATTTTTCAAGCTCAGGCGCCACTGTTTCCATACTCTCTTCAAACCGCCATAATGGGTCTTTCAGCGGCTCACCTTCTGCTTTCGCCTTTGCTACCTTGGCGTTATATCCTTTAAGATTACGCACACCGAGTGCCGACATAAGTTTGTAGCGCCGTTCCATCTCGCCCACGCACCAGCGTAAGGCGTTAGCGGCCTCTTTCATATCGGTGACGACTTCCGCCAGCAAATGCGGGATCCCTTCATACACTGACAATTCGAGCATTTTAGGATCGATCATAATAAGCCGTACATCTTCCGGCGTTGATTTATACAACAAGCTTAAAATCATTACGTTAACGCCTACCGACTTACCGGAGCCGGTAGTTCCCGCAACCAGTACATGGGGCATTTTCGCCAGATCGACCACCACTGGTTTGCCGCTGATATCCGAGCCCAATACCATCGTTAAGTCAGACGGATTACTTTGGAATGTTTCACAGCTAATCACTTCACTCAGGCGAACCATTTCACGGTTTTTATTCGGTAGCTCCAGGCCGATAACCGATTTACCCGGAATGACCTCTACCACCCGCACCGAAATAGCCGACATAGCGCGTGCCAGATCTTTCGATAAGCCGGTTATTTTACTGACTTTGACCCCTGGCGCGAGGTCTAGCTCAAAACGTGTAATGACCGGGCCTGGGTAGACACCCACCACAGTTGCTTCAATATTAAAATCAGCTAGCTTTTCTTCTACTAGCCGGGACACGGCATCAAGCTCTTCCTGCGTGATTGGGTTTTCGTGTTTGTCGGGCCGTTCAAGTAAGTCAAAGGACGGCATGGGCGTTAAACCTGTGACCTCTTGCGCGGGGTCGATATCATCTTGTGAACTAGTCGCAGGTGACTCTGCTGGCGGCGCAGCATGACTGGCCTTTGCCCCCTGCCCCGCTGCTTTCACTTTGTCTTTTATCGCCGACATCGAAAACCGGGGTTTTTCAGGCGCCGCAGCGCCGGGTGCGCTATCCACGTCAGGCTCGCTATATGCCGATGCTTCACTCGGCTGCGCTGGTGGCCTGGCCGTAGGCGCAGGCGTATCATCGGCTATAAATGGCGGGGTATCGTCGTATTCAAAAACCTCGTCCGGAATCCCAAAGGTGGGCTCCTCTCGGGTTTTGGCTGCTGCCGGGGCGGTATATTTTCCACCGGTAGCCGGTTTCCGGGTGTCAGTAGCTGGAGCCACAGGCGGGGGCTCTGCCCGCATACTGGTAATATCCAGCTCGTCGGTACTGCTAGCGGTACGTTTTTTACCCAGTGAAGGCAGCGCCAGTTTGGGCATTTGCAAATCCAGCAACTGGCTGGGGCCCTCCACCACTTTTCGGCCTGACCACAACACAACATGTCCGGTACCATCAATAATGGTCAGCCAGCTGATGCCAGTCATCAAAGTAAAACCGGTACAGAAAAAACACAGCAACAGCAATATCGTGCCCGGCACGTTAAAGTAGGGAATTAAGGCTGAACTGATTACATCACCAACAAAGCCGCCAGCGGAAAAATTAAACAAATCATTGAAGTTCACACTGGCAATGCCGCTGGTTCCCAGACTAATCAGCAACCCGCCGACTATGCGCAAGCCAATCGTCAGGTAATCGAACTCTTCGATATCTTTAATATGCTGAAACAGGAACCAACCAAGGAAGGCGCTGCAAAAAGGCAGTAGATAGGCCAGGTAACCAAAACAGAATAACAGTAGGTCCGCCACCCATGCGCCCGTGGCCCCCACCCAGTTGTGGATATCAAGCTGCAAGCCGGCCTGGCTCCAGCCAGGGTCGCCTGGGTGAAAAGAAGCCAATGCCAATAATAAATAAAATGCAAATACGCAGGCAATGATCATACCTGCTTCCAGCAACCGCTGAATTCCGGAAAGTCGCGCCATAACCCTCAATATCTTATTAACCGTTTAAGTGCAGCTACGCACATTTAAAACATCAGCATCCATGACCCCACAATGCACGCAAAGCGCATCAGGGACTGGCTACGGTCGTAATTTAATTTTTGCAAAGACTAACACAAAGTTAAACTTTACACCTATTATAAAACTGTACAAAAACACAGATTAGTCTATTTCAGATTAATCCGTAACCGTGTGGTGCTTTTTACCTCTTCCATCACCACGTACGTTCGAGACTCGCTTACCCCCGGCAGGCGCAATAGTGTGTCGCCCAACAATTTACGATAACTCGACATATCTGCCACCCGGGTTTTTAGTAAAAAATCAAAATCGCCCGATACTAAATGACATTCCTGGATGTCTTCATGCTGTTGCACAGCAGCAGAAAATTCGGCGAAGATATCGACCGAGGTTTTGGTTAGCGTTATTTCTACAAACACTAACATCGCCGCGCCAAGTTTGGTCGGATCTACCGTAGCGTGATAACCGGTAATATAGCCCTGAGCCTCTAGTCTGCGTACCCTTTCGAGACAAGGACTAGCACTCAGCCCGACCTCTTTGGCCAGTTCGACATTCGATATTCGGCCATCTCGCTGCAGGACGGTAAGGATATTACGGTCCAGTCTATCCAGGTTTTTCGGGGTTTTTACTAGCATATAAAATACTGCTTTTTATTGTTTAGGTAGAATATTACACGGGTCACGGTCACTTTTCAGCACATAGTTCGCTAAATTTCCCCGTATACTGCCCGTCTATTTTATAAATCATATATAAGGGTGGTTATGCTAATAGGTGTACCGAAGGAAATTAAAAACCATGAGTACCGGGTTGGATTGACTCCTGCAGCGGTAAAAGAGTTTGTAACCCACGGCCATAATGTGCTGGTACAGACTCTGGCGGGCGACGCTATTGGGTTTACTGACGAGATGTACCTGGCTGCGGGCGCTACTATCGCCGATACACCTGAGCAAATTTTTGCCGAAGCTGAAATGATTGTGAAGGTCAAAGAACCTCAGACCAATGAGTGTAAAATGTTACGCAAAGGTCAAACGCTCTATACTTATCTGCATCTGGCCCCCGATCCTGAACAAACTCGTCTGCTGGTTGAATCAGGCGCAACGTGCATTGCTTACGAGACAGTGACTGACGGCCGTGGCGGTTTACCCCTGTTAGCGCCCATGAGTGAAGTAGCTGGCCGCATGTCAGTTCAGGCTGGTGCGCATTATCTGGAGAAGGCGCACGGCGGGTCTGGTACGCTATTGGGCGGAGTGCCGGGTGTAGCACCCGGTAAAGTGCTGGTTATCGGCGGCGGTGTCGTGGGCACTAACGCAGCCAAAATGGCATTAGGTTTAGGTGCGGATGTTACGATTTTAGATCGTTCCCTACCACGCTTACGTCAGTTGGATGATATATTTGATGGCCGGGTTAAAACGGTATTTTCCACGGTGGATGCGATTGAGCATTATTCTTCGCACGCCGATTTAGTAGTAGGTGCCGTACTTATCCCCGGCGCGGCAGCGCCCAAATTGCTTAACCGCGAACAAATCAAAGCAGTGAAGCCTGGCTCAGTACTGGTTGATGTTGCGATTGACCAAGGCGGTTGTTTTGAGACATCGAAAGCCACCACCCATCAGGATCCGGTATATGTGGTGGATGATGTAGTGCACTACTGTGTGGCTAATATGCCCGGTGGCGTGGCGCGTACCTCTACCATGGCGCTTAATAATGCAACCCTGCCCTTCGGATTGGCACTGGCCAATAAAGGGCCGGTTCAGGCAATGCTGGACGATGAGAATTTGCGCGCGGGACTGAATACTCACCAGGGGAAAGTCACCTATAAAGCCGTTGTCGATGCGTTAGGCGAGCAACTTGGGCTAACCTATGTGCCGGCGCAAGAAGCATTAAAAGCATAATTTGAGCACGGCTGCCCTATGTAGGCAGCCTTCAGTATTAGACAGGGTATCGCCGTGGCGATGCCAGCCCGTGAGCCTACGGTAATAATATCGAGGTTTAATACGCTCAGATAGAAAAAAGCCCGCTATGCAGCGGGCTTTTTTTTCTAACGTTATCAGGGCCCCGCATGGGACTGAGTTACGCCGGGCGATAGATACTCATGCCAGGCTTAGCTGACCAGGGTTCGATTCACCTCGTCAAGCACCCTGACCGGGTCCGCCGCTTGGGTAATGGGACGGCCAATTACCAGATAACTTACGCCTGCAGCCATCGCTTGTTCAGGTGTCATTACTCGTTTCTGATCGCCCACATCACTGCCTGCGGGGCGAATACCGGGAGTCACTAACAAAAAGTTGTCATCCGTAAAGCCCCTTAATAGTTGCGCTTCACGGGCCGAACACACAACCCCGTCAAGACCCGCGTCCAGGGTAAGCCTGGCGAGCTTTTCCACTTGCTGCTCCGGGGTGATATTATCAACTACATCACTAAGTTGGGCTTGGTCCATGCTGGTTAATACTGTTACCGCAATTAACCGGGTCTGAGGATGCTGACTCTGCTGTATCGCGGCTTTAGCGGCCTCCATCATTGGCTTGCCTCCGCTGGCATGCACATTCACCATCCAAACCCCTAGTTCGGCTGCCGCTTTACACGCTTTGGCCACCGTATTGGGGATATCGTGAAACTTCAGGTCCAAAAACACATCAAATTTGCGTGCCACTAATGCTTTCACAAACTCAGGTCCGAACAAAGTGAACATTTCTTTACCCACTTTTAGCCGGCACTGGCTTGGATGTAATTTATCGATAAACTCCAGGGCGGCGGCCATATTGTCAAAATCCAGAGCGATAATGACTTTTGGATCGTCTTGGTTCACATTATTCTCCATCTAACCCTTTAATTGGTTTTACCACATTCCATCGTTTACACGACGGGCATAGCCAGTAAAGTTTTCGACCTGAAAATCCGCATCTTACACAACGGTATTTGGGCCGCAGTGCAATTTGGTTTTCCACCAGTTCTTTAAGCAATTTCAAACTGTCGGTAGATGCTTTATCCTCTATCTGGTCAATGTATAGACCCATCAGGGTTTTAAAGCCCTTCATGGTGGGCCGCTTGCGTAATTGATCTAATAAATAATCGGCAGCGGGACCGGTATCCCCTTTACGCAACAACACATCAACCATGGCCAGATAAGACGTGGCGCATTCTTGCCAGTGTGACTCCAATTCTTGAGCAAATCGGGCCCATTCGCCGGTTTCCTCAGCGATAATTTCGAGCTTGGGAACCGCTTCGCTAAACCAGCTAATATCCCGTTCTGCCACTTGCAAAAAATACTCTATCGCATCGTTATAGCGTAATTGTTGCATAGCGATATCGCCTAATAGCAACCATGGCCTAACAGCCCGCTCATCAGCGTTCACGGCTTTTTGAAGTAAATCTAAGGCGGTTTTGTGATGTTCACTGCGCTGTTCTACCAATGCCTGTTCACAGTAAAAATGAGCAAGTCGTTCGCTTACATCGTCGTTGTCACCATGACAGTCGACCATACGTTCGGCCAGTTCAATAGCCCGGTGCCATTCTTTGGTAGTTTGATAAATATTGAAAAGCTGCTGCTGGGCTATAACATAATGCTTATCGCTATTAAGCAGTTGCAGAAAGGCATTTTCAGCCCGCTCCAAAAAACCGGCCTGAACATAATCCAGCCCCAGCTCCTTGAGCGCATTTTCGCGCTGTGAGGCCTGAATCTCTTCCTTGGAAACTAAGTTTTGATGCACCCGAATAGCCCGATCAATCTCGCCCCGATGGCGAAAAAAATTGCCCATAGCAATATGCGTTTCCACTGTATCGCTATTTAGGTTAATCATTTTGATCAGTGTATCGACAGCTTTATCCGGCTGATCGGATAACAGGAAGTTCAGACCGCGAAAATAATGTTTTGAAAGAATACTAGACTGTTCGCGCTGCGCCTGACGTACGCTGTTACGGCCCATAATCCAGCCATAACCAGCAGCAACAGGTAAAAGGAGGAACAGCAGTTCTAACATGTTAGTGGTCTTTTAATGCTTTCTTCAGACGGCTGCGAGTAGTGGTTAGCTGTATGCGTAAAGCAAGCCAACTGGTCAGCATCATTAGAAAGCCAATAATAACACCTATTGTCACGGCGATTGCGATAAGTGTAGAAACACGCAGTTCAGCCTGGGCAACCAGATAATTAACCGTGATTACCGCTTCATTTTGTGAGCCTACGGCAAATGCCAATACCAACAAAACGACAATAATTATAAGTGAAAAAATTCCTTTCAACGCGTGACCCTTGGTTACCTAAACTGCTATTGAGCATAGCAAATTGCAGCGGGGGTTGATATCACTTGTTACTAAAAACGTACCAATTAGTATCACCATTATGACTGTCTGGCGTTTTATCGCTAAGTTTGGTTTGCCTGTTGACTGGCGTTAGTGGTTTTATTTTGCTCGGGTATTGGACGCAGTCTTGCTGCCACAATAGCACTGTGCAGGGCTGACTCATTCGTCAGGTAAATTACATGCGTATACGCAGACTGTAAATTAAGCAAACGCTCATACAAAGACTTGTCGACTTTTGACAATAGCGCCAGGCGTTTTTTTGTAAGCGGTGATGCCGTTTCGGTACAACGGTGCACCTGTACCCGGGTCACACATAATTCGACTTTTTCTTCCGCTAAGTGTCGGCAAATTTGCTGGCGTATAGGCTTATACAAATAATCGTCCTGCGCTACATACACCAGCTTATTATCGGCTTTACGAGCACAATGAACCACCGCCGTCTGACTTATCTGGCCTTTCAATAGCGCAAGTAACAAAGTGGACTTCGGCTTATCTTCACCCTGATCAGCGAAAAAACCATGCAAAGGAGCAATATTATTTTCCTGCATGAAGGGGTACAAATCCTGGGAGCTATCACTCATGTACAACGTTTTTATACGGTCAAGTAGAAAGCGGCTCGTCACACATAAGATAGAAGCACAGGGATGCTCGCGAACAGAAAGCTCCCACATAAACCGATGCCGGTTACGGGCCATCTTAGCGGCATCTCGCGGGCGAAAATAAGTAGGGTTTTCCTCTACCAAAGCCAAAAATGCCTGTGGGGGTTTATCCGCAATGCGCAACCGAACTATATGACGTTTATTACAGTAGTGAATAACATGGTATTTTTCATTTTTTATACGTAGTTCTGGTACGGTAACCTTTAACGCCCCCTGCATGGGGCCTTTACTTGGTTCAGCCATGCGTAAACGTAGCCCGCGAGCTGAAATATCTAATACCGTAGCCTGCAATGATGACAACAAACTTACTTTAACGGTTGCTGGCTTATCTACCTCGTAACGGGTTTCCTGTCGCCGGTCGAGGTCGTCATCCATGACCACCTGTATATCCCAACTATCAGGATCGGCCTGAAGATCCTGATGGACCGGCCCCATTTGGCAAGCTTCCGTCAAGCCTAAGGGCCCAATGCGGCTACTGATATCGGTAAAAAACAGTAAATGTGCACAACTATTGAATTCGCCGTGCTGACTTGAAGCGATATCGTGGGTAGCATAGGCGATGCGTTTAGCCGCCTCCGGTGCGGGCGCCAGCCGACAATGAAAACACTGGAATTTGCCCGTTTTGGTGAGTAAATACAGTACGGGGATAAACAGGTTAGACGAAAGCAACTGCCGATGGGTGGCGACAATATTTACCTCACCGCGACGGGTTTTAATGGTTCCGGTAAACAAAAAGGCTTCATTAAAGATCGCTAGCTCGTCAGTCAGGGCCGAAAAATTACGTTTACCGGAAAATGCGTTAAGTGCAGTAAATCCTTTATTATGATAGCGATTGGTTTTTGTAAATAACGCAGAGGTAGGCTGAAGCCGGCCATTATGTTGGTTAATTTGTATTGCAACCCAGGGGCTATTAACCACAAAACGGTCACGCTCCAGATCCTGCATTGCGCGCTCCACTTCTAACTCTCGTTTAAGCGGCTGCTGGTATGCGTTATTTTCAATATAGCGTTTTAGCAGTGTTCGGGTTTTATCATCGACATCCTTGTCTAGGGTAAAATGGCTTTCGTATTTCTCGGTGTCTTTATTAAAAGTGAGTTTATCAAGACGATAGCCAATGGCTGTCTCTTTACCCTGTGGAAATATCTCGGGCAGCGCAAATTCGTAGCGTTGGCCAACCTCGGCTTTAGGTGGCCGTTTGGTTTCGGCAACCATAGCCGTCAGGCTCAGGGCTGGTACGGTACAGTGGCGGCCTTTATCAAACTCCCCGCAGGCCACCGCAAAATTAGGTGCGATGGCAATGTCATCACCGAATTGAATATCGTTTTGTGACTGTGTCTCTACAGTAAAGGCATCAACTATCTTTTTGTATTGTTCTTTTTTTATTTGTGCCTGGTAAAAGTCGGAATTTGTTAGCGACTCAAATACGCCTACTGTATAGCGCTGCTGATATAGCGAAGATTCCGTTTTTAAGATATTCGCGCCCACTTTATCCAGGCGCATATCAATACCGAAATGTTTGAATTTAAATACGGGAAACTGGGCAAAAGCTGAATTGTCTGCAGGGGCATCGGTTAACGATGTCAGGCGAATAACCTCATCACGAATCGTTTTGCGTACATTACTCGGAATACGGCTGGAAAAACGGTTCAGCCCCTCTAACAGGCGGTTGTCCTGTTCATAAGGGATAAGGGCGCGAATAAGCGCATGATATTGTTTTAGTATTTTTTTTTCGTCGCCGGCCATGGGCATACTTATTATTCTAGTCTTAGCGACCGTTAATATATAACTTTATGAATTTGCTGGTCAACCTATGACCGTTGCATTAGAGCCAAAGAATCATTAAATTTTCAGCCCAGCAAACTTTTTTTGTACTAGGTAGGTTATCGGTAGGCGCTCGAAAAACGTTAGCTAATTAGTGATAGAAGCGGGTTTTACAGAACGAAAGGCAATAAAAAACCGCAGTAAAAACTGCGGTTTTATGAAAGTGCGACACTCAATGGTGAATGCTAACTTCTATGCAATGGAAGCGTCAACCCGCTCCCGCAATTCCTTACCCGGCTTGAAGTGCGGAACATACTTGCCTTCTAACTCGACGGTTTCGCCGGTTTTAGGATTACGTCCCGTTCTTGGCGCCCGGTAATGGAGAGAAAAGCTGCCAAATCCGCGAATTTCAATACGCTCGCCCTTTTGCAGGGTTTGCGCCATTTGCTCGAGCAGTTCTTTAATCGCCAACTCTAGGTCTTTCGCAGGAAGGTGACGATACTGATCTGCGAGCCGCTCAATTAGTTCCGACTTGGTCATGTAAACCTCTTTGTCAAAATAAAGTCCAAACAGCTACTGCAAATCAAGTATACGCCAGATTATACAATCTGGCGCACTTTGAAGCATTATTCGCCTTTAGCGGCTTTAAATGCTTCTGCCATTGCGCTGCCGAAGCCGCCTTCATCTTGCTGGTTAACTTTTTCCATAGCGTCTTTCTCGTCAGCCTGGTCTTTTGCTTTAACAGACAGGTTAACAGCGCGGTTCTTACGATCTACGCCCATGAATTTCGCTTCGATAGATTCACCAACATTAACCACTTCTGAAGCGTCTTCTACACGGTCACGTGCAAGGTCTGCAACGCGGATGTAGCCATCTACTTCTTCAGCCAGATTAACGGTTACGCCTTTGGCGTCAACAGCAGTAACTGTACCAACAACGATAGCACCTTTCTTGTTGTCTGTCAGATACTTGTTGAACGGGTCTTCTTCGATTTGCTTCACGCCAAGCGAGATACGCTCACGCTCTGGATCGACCTGAAGAACCACTGCTGAGATTTCATCGCCTTTCTTATAATCACGAACGGCGTCTTCACCAGATTTGTTCCAGCTGATGTCAGATAAATGAACCAGACCGTCGATACCGCCGTCAAGACCGATAAAGATACCAAAGTCAGTGATTGACTTGATCTTACCAGTAACCTTGTCACCTTTTTCGTGTGACTTAGCAAATGTTTCCCAAGGGTTGTCGATACATTGCTTAAGACCCAGAGAAATACGACGACGTTCTTCGTCAATTTCAAGAACCATAACTTCAACAGTGTCACCCAGGTTAACAACCTTAGAAGGGTGAATGTTTTTGTTAGTCCAATCCATTTCTGAAACGTGTACCAGACCTTCTACGCCGTCTTCGATTTCAACGAAGCAACCGTAGTCTGTCAAGTTAGTTACCTGACCAGAAATCTTAGTGCCTTCTGGGTAACGTTGTGAAATGTCCTGCCATGGATCGTTGCCCATCTGCTTCATACCAAGAGAAACACGTTGCTTCTCTTTGTCGAATTTCAGAACTTTCACATTGATTTCATCGCCAACATTCACGATTTCGCTTGGGTGTTTAACACGCTTCCAAGCCATATCAGTGATATGTAGCAGGCCGTCAACACCGCCCAGATCTACGAATGCACCGTAATCTGTCAGGTTCTTAACGATACCTTTGATTTCATGACCTTCTTCAAGGTTAGCCAGCAGCGACTCGCGCTCTGCACTGTTTTCGGCTTCGATAACAGCACGGCGTGAAACAACAACGTTGTTACGCTTAGCGTCAAGCTTGATTACTTTAAATTCAAGCTCTTTGCCTTCCAGGTGAGTAGTATCACGAACCGGACGAACGTCTACCAGAGAGCCTGGCAGGAACGCGCGAACACTGTTAACTTCAACAGTGAAACCGCCTTTAACTTTACCGTTGATAACACCGATAATGGTTTCTTTCTCTTCGTACGCTTTTTCAAGCTCAACCCACGCTTCGTGGCGTTTCGCTTTTTCACGAGAAAGAATGGTCTCACCAAATCCGTCTTCTACAGCATCAAGTGCAACATCAACAGTATCGCCAATCTCGATTTCTAACTCGCCTTCGGCGTTTTTAAATTGGTCTACTGGGATAGCACTTTCTGATTTTAAGCCTGCATCTACAAGTACGATATCTTTATCGATAGAAACAACAGTACCTTTAACGATGGAACCCGGACGGGTTTCAAGTTCTTGTAGGCTTTCTTCAAAAAGTTGTGCAAAATTTTCAGTCATAAGGTCTTTAATTAAATAGAAGTTGAAATCCACATTACAATCCAGCTAACGTGGGGTTATTAACATATGCCGTCACTCCCTGTTACGGCCAACTGCTCCGGTAGAGCTATTCAATCACGCAGATTAAGGCGAGAAGAGATAACTTCCATTGCTTTTTCAAAGACTTGCTCAATATCCAAGTCCGTAGAATCTATTACTACCGCATCTTCAGCCGGTACCAGTGGTGCTACGCTACGATGCATATCTCGATCGTCACGCGCCTTGATATCGATTAAAAGGCGCGCAATATTAACATCCATCCCTTTCGCTTTCAACTGTTCAAAGCGTCGCTGCGCTCTTGCTTCGGCGCTGGCGGTCAGAAATAGCTTCACTGAAGCACTTGGAAACACTACCGTGCCCATGTCCCGCCCATCAGCTACCAACCCTGGCTCTTGTTGAAAAGCCCGCTGGCGACGTAATAATGCTTCACGCACTCGCGGTAATGCAGCTACTTTTGAGGCTACCGCCCCAACTTGTTCGGTACGAATATCATCGGTGACATCTTCACCTTCCAGTATAATTCGTGTGGTATCGCCATTGGTTTCAAAACTCACATCAAGCCCTGTAGCCAGGGGGACAATCGATGCTTCGTCCTCTACCGGTAAATCATGATGCAGCGTGGCTACTACCAGCACGCGATAAATCGCGCCGCTATCGAGAAAGTGCCATCCCAGCTTGTCAGCAAGCAGACTACTTAAAGTCCCCTTGCCCGCCCCGCTTGGGCCGTCAACCGTGACTACGGGAATCGGATGCATACCTGCTCCAGTTATTAACAAAAGGTTAAAAAATCGGGCGCAATTATACGCACTCAGCCGCCCAGTGCAATGCCTGCCCTGCGGAACAGGGCAAAACACCACAGCGGGCGTGAGTATACATGATGACTACGACATGTTAGTGACAAAGTGTAGCGAATCTCTGGAAATAATCAGGGAATGTTTTAGCGGTACATTTCGGGTCATTAATAGTCACTGGGGTAGCACTAAGGCAAACCAGCGAAAAACACATCGCAATCCGGTGATCATTGTAGGTATCTATAGCGGCATGGCGCAGGGTGGCCGGTGGCGTAACTGTAATATAGTCACGCCCTTCTTCTACTTGGGCACCCAGCTTCTGTAATTCAGTAGCCATAGCATGCAGACGATCGGTTTCTTTTACCCGCCAGTTATAAATATTGCTGATAGTGGTCGGCCCGGTGGCAAACAATGCTGTGGTTGCGATGGTCATGGCCGCATCCGGAATATGGTTCATATCCATACTCACGCCTTGTAACTTATTTCCCGTGACTTCAATGTACTCATCATGCCATTGCACCTGCGCGCCCATTGCTTCAAGCACATCGGCAAAGCGAATATCGCCCTGAATACTGTTTTTACCAATACCGGTAACCCGTACGGTACCTCCCTTGATGGCACCAGCGGCCAGAAAGTATGACGCCGATGATGCATCCCCCTCAACTAAAAACCGACCGGGAGAACGATACTGCTGGCCGGCTTTGACGGTAAATGAGGCGTAATTATGGTTCTCTACCGTGATCCCGAATTTCGCCATGGTATCCAGGGTAATATCGATATAGGGCTTAGAAACCAACTCACCTTTAATTTGAATGGTGGTATCTTGCGTAAACAGCGGCGCCGCCATCAACAAAGCCGTTAAGAACTGGCTCGAGACGCTGCCGTCGACCTCAAGCTCCCCGCCAGCCAATTGTTGCCCACATATGCGCAGGGGCGGATAGCCGGCATTTTTTAAATACGTAATTTCGGCGCCGGCCTGGCGCAGGCTATCGACCAAATCCCCAATAGGGCGCTCTTCCATTCGCGGCTCCCCGGTAAGTTCTACCGTAACTCCACTGGCTGCCAACGCCGCGCACAAAGGGCGCATCGCGGTGCCGGCATTACCTAAAAATAAACTGATGGGGGCATTGGTGGTGAAAGCCTGGCCTAGGCCCTGCACCGTGCACGTAGTGTTATTGTCACTCAGTTCATAGGTTACGCCTAACGCCTGTAATGCGCTTAGCATATGACGAATATCATCACTGTCGAGCAAATTGGTCAGGGTGGTCGGCCCCTCGGCCAATGCTGCTAGCAGCAGCGCGCGATTTGACAGACTTTTTGACCCCGGCACATTAACCTCACCGGCTATACGTGTCACCGGCTGTAATGTAAGTTGTTCCATACTGCTCATCCGTACTTGCGTTCAAATTCGGCCATAAAGCTGACCAGTGCGTTTACCCCTTCAATGGGCATGGCGTTATAGATACTGGCGCGCATACCACCTACCGAACGATGCCCTTTTAAGGCTTTCAATCCCTGCGCTTCAGCTTCTTTTAAGAACACGCTGTCCAAAGAGGCATCAGCCAATTGAAACGGTATATTCATTTTCGAGCGGCAAGCTGGGTGGATTCGGTTACGATAAAAACCCGAATTATCGATAGCGCTGTACAGCGTCCGCGCTTTGGTATCATTGTGCTGTGCCATAGCAGACAGACCGCCAAGATCTTTTAACCACTTAAATACCAAGCCAGCTAAATACCATGAAAAGGTTGGCGGCGTGTTATACATCGAGTCATTATCAGCGGCTAATGTATAATCGAAAATAGAAGGTGTGACGCCTTGCGCTTTGCCTAATAAGGACTCGTGTACTATGACCACTGATAACCCGGAGGGGCCAATGTTTTTTTGCGCACCGGCGTACAGTACGCCAAAGCGGCTAATATCTAACGGCTGAGACAAGATAGTGGATGACATATCGGCGACCAGCGGTACTTTGCCACTATCAGGTAGCCAATCAAAGGCGACCCCGTCGACGGTTTCATTTGGACAAAAATGCAAATACGCAGCCTGTTGATCGATAGCCTCGGCCGCCGGTGGTGCCATATAGGCTAGCCCGTCTTGTTGACCGACCTCACCAATCACCCGCGCCTGGTTGTATTTTTCCGCTTCAGTTACGGCGCCTTTAGACCAGGAACCGGATACCAGATGTAACGAGGTATCGGCGGGCGCCGACAGGTTCAAAGGTACTGCGGCAAACTGGCCGCGGCCCCCGCCATGCATAAACAGCACTTTATAGTCATTGGGAATGGCCAGTAAATCACGCAGGTCTTGCTCTGCTTGCGCGGCAATATCGATAAAGTCAGCTCCACGATGGCTTACTTCCATCACGGACGTTCCACCTTCACGCCAGTTAACAAACTCTTGCTGAGCCTGAGCCATTACCGCTTCAGGCAATTTGGCCGGTCCGGCGCTGAAATTAAACACATCACTCATAGGAATTTTGTATACCTGTAAACAAAACAAGCGGCATCTAAGCCGCTTGTCGATTAAAAGAACTGCCGTTACGCGCTAAGCGCGTAAGACATCACTCTTCTGTCGTCGGCTTATCTTCGTCACCGGCTGTATCAGCCTCAGTAACGTCGGCGGCAACGGTGTTTTCCCCGTTTTCATCCAAAATAATCTCGTCTTCGACTTCTTCGATGCGCTGCAGGCCTACAACTGACTCGCCTTCAGCCGTTCGAATAAGACGAACGCCCTGTGTATTACGGCTTACCACAGACACTTCATCAACCCGGGTGCGTACTAATGTGCCCTGGTTGCTGATAAGCATAATTTCATCGGTATCATCGACCTGAACAGCACCTACTACCTTACCGTTACGTTCAGAGACTTTGATTGAAACTACGCCCTGCGTCGCGCGGCTCTTAGCTGGGTAATCCTGCAAAGGAGTACGCTTACCAAAACCGTTTTCGGTGGCCGTAAGGATGGCACCATCGCCACGCGGTACAATTAGCGATACCACGCGCTGGCCTTCCTGTAACCTGATTCCGCGCACACCGGTGGCCGTTCGTCCCATGGGACGTAACGCCAGTAATTCTTCGCCGGTTTCTGGATCACGTTTAACCTGGCCGGTTTCCGAGTCCCGTAGTTTTTCGTTAAAGCGTACGACTTTACCTTCATCGGAAAACAGCATGATGTCGTCATCACCGTGAGTAATAGACACCCCAATCAGCTCATCGCCATCATTCAGGTTAACGGCAATAATACCGCTGGAACGTGGTCGCGAATACAGGCTCAGATCGGTTTTCTTAACGGTACCGTTAGCGGTCGCCATTAATACAAACTTACCTTCCACAAACTCTTTGATAGGTAATATAGCGGTGATCCGTTCGTTTGCTTCCAACGGCAGGATATTTACAATCGGCCGGCCACGGGCATTACGGCTGGCAAAGGGTAATTGATAGACCTTCAACCAATACAAGCGGCCCCTTGTCGAGAAGCACAGAATATGATCATGCGTATTGGCTACCAACAGACGCTCGATAAAATCTTCATCTTTCATTTTTGTCGCTGACTTACCTCTGCCGCCGCGACGCTGCGCGTCATATTCGGTCAGCTTCTGGTACTTCACGTACCCTTCGCGCGACAAAGTAACCACTACATCTTCTTGCTCTATCAGATCTTCAATATCGATATCGTGACTAGCAGCGGTAATTTCGGTGCGGCGTACATCACCAAACTCGTCACGTACTTTTTCCAGCTCTTCGCGAATAACTTCCATCAAGCGCTCAGGGCTTTGCAGTATGTGCAGAAGCTCGGCGATTTGCTCAAGCAAATCTTTATACTCGGCCAGAATTTTTTCATGTTCCAGGCCGGTTAACTTGTGTAGACGCAGGTCTAGAATGGCCTGAGCCTGTTGTTCCGTCAGGTAATACTGGTTATCTCGGATACCGTATTCCGGTGCTAACCATTCCGGCCGTGCAGCATCATTTCCGGCCCGTTCCAGCATTTGCGAAACATCACCTAATTGCCACCCTTGACCAATCAGCGATTTCTTAGCATCAGCAGGGCTGTTAGAGGCTTTGATCAACTCTATGATAGGGTCGATATTAGCCAGCGCGATAGCCAGGCCTTCCAGTATGTGAGCGCGGTCCCGCGCTTTACGCAGTTCATATACAGTACGGCGCGTAACCACTTCCCGGCGGTGCAGAATAAAGCATTCCAGCACTTCCTTCAGGTTGAAAACTTTAGGCTGGTTATTGTCCAGCGCCACCATATTAATACCGAACACGGTCTGTAGCTGGGTATTGGCGTACAAGTGATTAAGCAGTACTTCAGCAGATTCTGAACGCTTCACTTCAATCACGATACGCATACCGTCTTTATCAGACTCATCGCGTAGTGCCGAAATACCTTCGATACGCTTTTCTTTTACCAGTTCGGCGATTTTTTCAATTAAGCGCGCTTTATTTACCTGGTAAGGAATTTCGTTAACGATAATGGTTTCTTTACCATTACTTTCGGTTTCTATATCCGCTTTCGCGCGCAAATAGATTTTTCCCCGGCCGGTGCGATAGGCATCTTCAATACCTTTACGCCCGCTAATCATCGCCGCGGTAGGAAAATCAGGTCCAGGAATATGCTCCATCAAACCTTCGATCGGCAGCGATGGATCTTCAATGAGGGCGATACAGCCGTTAATGACTTCAACCAGATTGTGCGGAGGAATATTGGTGGCCATCCCAACAGCGATCCCTGATGAACCATTAACCAACAGGTTAGGCACTTTGGTGGGTAACACTTCCGGAATATGTTCGGTGCCATCATAGTTTGGCACGAAATCCACGGTTTCTTTGTCCAGGTCAGCCAGCAGCTCGTGGGCTATTTTAGCCATACGTACTTCGGTATAACGCATAGCCGCAGCTGAGTCGCCGTCTACCGAACCGAAGTTGCCCTGCCCGTCTACCAGCATATAACGCAGTGAAAACGGCTGCGCCATACGTACGATAGTGTCATATACTGCCGAATCACCGTGGGGGTGATATTTACCGATGACGTCGCCAACAACCCGGGCTGATTTCTTATACGGCTTGTTAAAGTCGTTTTTCAGCTCGTTCATTGCGAACAATACCCGCCGATGCACTGGCTTTAAGCCATCACGTACATCTGGTAACGCCCGGCCAACAATAACGCTCATCGCATAGTCGAGATAAGAGTTCTTTAACTCTTCCTCTATGTTAACGGGGAGAATTTCTTTAGCGTTATCAGTCATAAACTGCTTGTTCCCTTAACTTAGGTTTAGTGTGCGCTATCTGGTTGAAATGCCCCAAAACAGCAACAGGCTGGATACGCACATTCTTATTATTGGGGTAATAAAACAATCATTAAGTGTACCACTGACACAGCAAATAATGTAGCGGTTAATCGGCGCAAATCACCTGTACCTTATCAAGCGGCTATTTTTCGTTCACCCGAGCTGCCATGGTGCAGCAAATGGGTGCCAAGTGTCGCGCTTTTGCGCTATGTTAGGCACATTAAACAAAGAGTGGATAGTGACCATGACAAATGTTGATCATCAAGAGATTACCAAATTTGGCGATCTTGCATCACGTTGGTGGGATACCGAGGGCGAATTTAAACCCTTACACGCGATTAATCCTTTGCGACTGGACTTTATTGCCCAACATGCTGACGGGTTGTTCGAAAAAGACATTCTGGACATAGGGTGTGGGGGGGGTATTTTAGCAGAATCAATGGCTCGCATGGGTGGCCGGGTTACCGGTATTGATATGGCTGAAGCCTCACTTGAGGTAGCCCGCTTACATGGGTTGGAGTCTGGTATAGCGGTTAATTATGAATGCACCACGGCAGAAAGCTTTGCACAGCGCCATCCGGCAAAATTTGATGTTGTTACCTGCATGGAAATGCTCGAACATGTGCCTGACCCCGCCTCTATAGTCAAAGCCTGCGCACAGCTGGTTAAGCCCGGGGGCGCGGTATATTTTTCTACATTGAACCGCAATCCTAAAGCCTATCTTATGGGTATTGTAGGTGCTGAATATCTTTTGAACCTGGTCCCCAAAGGTACGCATCAATATCAGCGCTTTATCAAACCCTCGGAGCTAATGACGATGATGGATGATGCGGGCTTATTGACACGCCATGCCACAGGACTTCATATGAATCCGGTGACGCAGCGCTTTTTTGTTTCAGATCGCAATATCGATGTGAACTACATGTTGCACAGTGAACGGGTTGACTAACACTACATCTAGTGTCCTATACAAAATTTAACCACTATATATCGGTTATTTATCGACAATCACTCAATCGTAGAGAGAAATTTTATATTTGATCCTACGCGCAATAATGCTTGCATTTTCGATAAATAACGCTTGGGAAATCCTGTTAGGTTAGTCTTTACTAACATGAAAAACTTGACATTCTGAATGCAGGTTTATGCACCAGATATTGGGTTGCATTACAGCGTAAACCTCACTATCTTGTGCTTTATCCCATTGCACCCCCGGCGCGCTCGTGTAGCAACTTTGTACACGGGATTTTGACGAGTCTGTGGTGCCACAATGGTGTTACCTGAAGATGGCGGTAACTAAACCGCGGTAACAAACAACACTATAAATACAATCGGGCAGAGCCCACGCGAAAAGCGCTAACAGACAAACGGCCAGTTACCATGAACAATGATTTACTTGTCACCAAACGCAATGGTGAAAAAGAGCCTATCGACCTCGAAAAAATTCACAAAGTCATTACCTGGGCAGCAGAAGGACTGGAGAATGTTTCGGTCTCTCAGGTAGAGATTAAAGCCCATATTCAATTTTATGATGGTATTAAAACCGGTGAAATCCACGAGACGCTGATAAAGTCAGCCGCAGACTTGATTTCCACCGACGCCCCTGACTATCAGTACCTTGCTGCACGCCTGGCCATTTTTCATTTGCGCAAAAAAGCGTATGGACAGTTTGAGCCACCGGCGTTGTATGACCATGTGGTAAAAATGGTCGATGCGCAAAAATATGACCATCATTTGCTGGAAGATTTCAGCCCTGAAGAATTTGCCGAAATGGACAGCTACATCGACCATTGGCGGGATATGAATTTCAGTTATGCCGCCGTTAAGCAACTGGAAGGTAAGTATTTAGTACAGAACCGGGTCACCGGTGATATCTATGAAAGCGCCCAGTTCTTGTACATACTGGTCGCGGCGTGTTTATTTGCCAATTATCCAAAAGACACCCGGTTAGGCTATATTCGTCGGTTTTATAATGCCGCGTCTACCTTCAAACTATCATTACCTACCCCGATTATGTCGGGGGTACGTACACCTACCCGTCAGTTTAGCTCGTGTGTATTAATTGAAACCGGCGATAGCCTGGATTCAATCAATGCCACCGCTTCGGCAATTGTAAAATACGTGAGCCAGCGGGCTGGTATTGGGGTTAATGCCGGGCGTATTCGCGCATTGGGTAGCCCGATTCGTGGAGGCGAAGCCTTTCATACCGGTTGCGTACCATTTTATAAGTACTTTCAAACTGCGGTTAAAAGCTGTTCGCAAGGCGGCGTGCGTGGCGGTGCAGCCACCCTTTTCTATCCTTTATGGCACTTAGAAGTTGAATCTCTGCTGGTGCTGAAAAACAACCGTGGGGTGGAAGAGAACCGCGTACGGCATTTGGATTACGGGGTACAGTTTAATAAATTGATGTACCAGCGTATGATGAAAGATGGCTATATCACGCTATTTAGCCCTTCCGATTGCCCAGGCTTGTACGATGCGTTTTTCGCTGACCAGGCGAAATTTGAAGAGCTATACGTCAAGTACGAGAACGACGATAGCATTCGTAAAAAACAAATTAAGGCGATGGAGCTGTTCAGCCTGTTTATGCAGGAGCGTGCTTCAACCGGACGTATTTATTTACAGAACGTTGATCATTGTAATACCCATAGCCCGTTTGACCCAGCCGTAGCACCGGTACGCCAAAGTAACTTGTGTCTTGAAATAGCGCTGCCCACCAAGCCTTTACAGCATGTAAACGATGAAGAAGGTGAAATCGCCCTTTGTACGTTGTCGGCCTTTAACTTAGGTGCCATTGAGTCTGTCGATGAATTTGCAGAGTTATCAGACTTAGCAGTGCGCGCCCTTGATAGCTTATTAGATTATCAGGACTATCCGGTACCGGCGGCCTACAATGCCACAATGAACCGGCGCACACTGGGTATTGGGGTAATAAACTTTGCTTACTTCTTAGCTAAAAATGGCGTTAAGTACTCTGACTTTAGCGCTAATGGGTTAGTGCACCGTACTTTTGAAGCAATGCAGTACCACTTGCTCAAGGCGTCAAATAACCTGGCGAAAGAAAAAGGCGCTTGCCCTAAATTTAACGAAACCACCTATTCTCAGGGTATTTTACCCATTGATTCGTACAAAAAGGATCTGGATGCAGTATGTAACGAACCGTTACATTGTGACTGGGACAGCTTGCGCGAAGATATTAAGCAATATGGTTTACGTAACTCTACCCTGTCGGCGTTAATGCCATCAGAAACATCGTCGCAAATTTCTAATGCAACTAATGGTATTGAGCCACCACGGGGCCATATAAGCATTAAATCAAGCAAAGATGGTGTATTGAAACAGGTAGTTCCGGAATACGAAACGCTTAAAGAAAAGTACGAGTTGCTGTGGGATATTCCGACTAACGATGGATATCTGCAATTGGTCGGTATTATGCAAAAATTCATCGACCAGACTATCTCGGCGAATACTAACTATGATCCAAGCCGTCATAGCAGTGGCAAAGTACCAATGAAATTATTGCTTAAAGATTTGCTTACCGCCTACAAACTGGGCGTTAAAACACTGTATTATCATAACACCCGAGACGGCGCCTCAGACTCCAGTTCGCTGGATGTTAAAGAGCAGCAGCAAACGCCCCTGGCCCAAGCTGCCGTTTTGGAAGATGACGATGACTGTGCTGGCGGCGCGTGTAAAATTTAACACGCGTTTTGCTACCTTAGGTCTCACTAACCGATTTGGATTTATTTGGTACTTATGAGATATACCACGTTTAATCAAAACAACGTCAATACGCTGGGCGAGCCAATGTTTTTTGGTAACCCGGTAAATGTGGCGCGCTACGACCAACAAAAACACGCTATTTTTGAAAAGCTGATTGAAAAACAAATCAGCTTTTTCTGGCGGCCGGAAGAAGTAGACGTCACCCGGGATCAGGTAGACTTTCAAAAGCTAACCGACCCGGAAAAGCATATTTTTATATCTAATCTGAAATACCAGACCTTACTGGACTCAGTACAAGGCCGCAGCCCTAATATCGCATTTTTGCCTATTGTATCGTTGCCTGAGCTGGAAACCTGGATTGAAACCTGGTCATTTTTTGAAACTATCCATTCGCGCTCTTATACTCATATTCTGCGTAATCTGTTTTCCGACCCCAGCGATATTTTCGAAGATATCGTGGCAAACGAAGAGATTAAACGCCGGGCTTCTGATATATCGCGCTATTATGATGATCTGATTTTTGCTACGCAGTTGTGGCAAACCCAAGGGGAAGGCACGCACACCGTTAATGGTGAAGCACATCTCATTAACAAACGTGAGCTTAAGAAAAAGTTATTCTTATGTATGAACTCCGTTAATGCCTTGGAAGCCATACGGTTTTACGTGTCTTTTGCCTGTACCTTTGCATTTGCTGAACGTAAATTGATGGAAGGTAATTCCAAAATTATTCGCCTGATTGCCCGCGATGAAAACTTGCATTTAACCTCTACTCAGCATGTTCTGAACCTGTGGGCGAAAGGAAAAGATGATCCAGAAATGGCTGAAATCGCTGAAGAGTGTAAAGATCAGGCCCGCGAAATCTTCATGAGTGCGGTTCAGCAAGAAAAGGAATGGGCAGATTATTTGTTCCAGAATGGTTCAATGATTGGTCTGAATAAGCAAATCCTGTGCGAATATGTGGAATACATTGCTAACCAGCGGATGTCAGCCATTGGCCTGGATACGCCATTTACGGTAAAAAGCAATCCTTTGCCCTGGATGAACAATTATCTTAACTCCGATAACGTGCAGGTTGCACCGCAGGAATCTGAGATAAGCTCCTACCTGGTCGGCCAAATTGACTCGTCAGTTAGTGAAGATGATTTTGCCGACTTCGAGCTGTAATCTGTTGTTGTAATGGACAAACCCGACGACGTATTTCGTATTGATGTTGTTGATGCGCAATGCGTACCTGCCGGCACCGATAAGACCCTGCTGGAATCCCTGGAGCAACACGGCATTGATGTGCATTATCATTGCCGTGAAGGATTCTGCGGGGCCTGCCGTACAAAGCTGCTGGCGGGAAATGTACGCTACACCACCGATCCCCTCGCCTACATTGATGACGATGAAATTTTACCTTGTTGCTGTATTCCGCTAACCCACTTAAAAGTAACCGTACCACGGTAATATCTTCGGCGTTTCCGCTGAGAAGGTATTACCACTGATTGTTGAGGCTAACGGTAGCGGATGACCAGTGCAATACCACCCAATGTCGCTGCCCCGGCGAGGGCCATTTGGCCGGTGATACTTTCCGCTAAAAATAGCCAGCCCATTAACATGGCAAGTACCGGCACACTTAGCTGTATCGTTGCCGCCACTGAAGCTGCTAAAAAAGGCAATACCGCGTACCACACAGCATAACCTGCGCCCGAGGCCAGGGCACCCGAAGCAATAGCATACACAACGCCTGTGGGATCAAGATGCTGCCAATTTTCGCCAGGCAACCACCACACTAAAAGAATAAGCATCGGCAAGCTGCGCCAGAAATTCCCGGTAGTCATAATAAGTGGCGCGTTAGTGCCCTTCCCCAGCAACGTATAGGCCGCCCAAGCCATCCCTGCCATTATCATCAGTATCGCCGGTATCAGCGCAGGGCTCGCGGCAGAAGGCAATAACAGCAACACAAGGCCTGCCACCGCCAACCCGAAGCCGGCCAGTTGCCAACGGTTAAAGCGCTCCTGCTGGTAATAACTGTAGCTCAACATGGTAAGCTGTACCGAGCCAAATAGCAGCAAGGCCCCGGTGCCTGTATTCATTCCGGTATAAGCAAAGGAAAATCCGGCGGCATACAAAAATAACGCCGCAGCCCCTCGCCAACTTCCGCCAGTTATTACCGGCTTAGCCCGTAAGCTACATAACAGCAGTAACATCGCCGCACCACTGCACAAACGAATGACAGTAAAAGAAGCCGGTTGTAAGTCTGTTTCGATTAATGCCATACGACACAGCAGCGAGTTAGCGGCAAATGCCAACATCGCCACCGCGGTGAGCATACTGATTTTAAGTGGACTAGCGGAGTGTGTGTGTGTCATATAATAAAAAAGGGGACCGCAGAGGTCCCCTTACTATGCCTTATAAGGAAAGTCCGAGTCGCTCGGCGACCTCAATATAGGTCTCTACTACCGAGCCGAGCCCCTGACGGAACCTGTCTTTGTCCATTTTCTTACGGGTTTCTTTATCCCATAGACGACAGCCGTCTGGGGTGAACTCATCACCCAGAACAATATTACCCTGACCGTCAACACCAAACTCGAGCTTGTAGTCAACCAGAATCATACCGGCTTCATCAAACAAGGCTTTAAGGACGCTGTTAACCTGGAAGGTAAGTGACTTCATTGTGGCAATCTGATCTTGGGTAGCCCAGCCAAAAGACGCAATGTGATAATCGTTAATCATCGGATCGTGTAAGGCGTCATTTTTCAGGAAAAACTCAAACACCGGCGGCGCCAACTGCAAGCCTTCCTCAACACCAAGCCGGCGCACCAATGACCCGGCGGCGACGTTTCTCACCACGCACTCAACCGGAATCATATCCAGCTTTTTAACCAACGAATCGTTATCAGACAATAACGCTTCAACCTGCGTGGCAACGCCAGCCTCTTCCAGCTTCGTCATAATAAAGTGATTAAACTTATTGTTTACTTCACCTTTGCGATCCAACTGCTCAATTTTTTCGCCGTCGAACGCTGACGTGTCGTTTCTGAATTCCAGAATCAGTTTGTCGGCATCGTCGGTGTAATATACAGTTTTGGCTTTGCCACGATAAAGTTCTTCGCGTTTTTGCATTGTCGGTCTCAGTATTAAATGTCCAGGTTGTCTTGCGACATTACCTGTGAAAAGGAATCGTAAATGTCAGTTAGCTGTTTTGCATCAAAGGCAACACTTTCGTCATTCATAAACGTTACCGATGTGCGCTCGCCCTGAGGGGCAAGTTTCAAGCGATAGTCACCTTCTTCCAGCAGCTCTTCATCGCTGGAAAACAGGTTGCCCCACCAGCCTTCATCGCCGCCGTTATAGGTAACAAACAGTAAGCCATTTGATTTGTCTAAATCTTTAACATCAAAGCCAAGTTTACGCAGCACCAGCAGCATTCTTGGCCATACCACATCATACTTGCCTAATACCACAATGGCTGGCTCATCCGCGCTATTAAAGCCCATTTCACTGTCCAGGCCCTGGCGGATTTCTGCCAGACGTCGGGTGTTATCTAGCTGTATCTGATATTCGTAATGAGCAATAACCTGATTAAGAATAGCCACTTCTTCGCGGCGCTGTTCCAATTCGTTAATATTACTTGATACCTTATCGCCACGCTGCTCTTCAAAATCGAGTAGTTTGGTGGTAAGTGAAGCGGTTCTACCGTGTGGTTTAACCGCCATAGTAAACTCAAACCGACGCTTGCGATCTGCGGTGATGTCATCAGAAAGTGCATACCAGGGGCTGTCTTCGTCTTCCAGCTCCTCGCTCACCACGAACCAGTCTGTAACCAGCCTGCCGTTCTCTTTATCGAACGTATTCACTGCGACATCATGTTTGTCTAAAAAGCTTAATACCGAATCCCAGATGGCTTTATTCAGCGGCTGGCGATCATCTACCTGGTCAAATACCACTACTGCATCACGGGTCCCTTCCTCAACATGGGAGCCGGCCACCAACGGATGCACCAGGGCCGGTGAAGTCACCGGTACCTTACGCCCCACCAACGTAGAATCTGCGCCATCACCCAACTCGGGTATTTCATGGTCGCGGGCAAACTCAGGTTTGTCCAGCGAGGCGGGGGTATCAATTGGTTTGTTTTGCTGTGCTTTTAGATAGTCGTAGCTGCCAGAGGCCGTTTGATTATCCAGTTGGCTAGAACATCCGGTAAGAGACATAACAACCAGACCACTTACCAAAGCCAGGGATTTATTCATTGGTATTCCTTCTTAGCCTTTCATTAGGGCGTATTGTTTTAATATCGTTTCGATGTGTTTTTGGCTGGCAAGTTCCGGTAACACCATCGGTAAACGTAAAAAGGCGCTTTCGGTCAGCCCCATTTTATATAATGCCCACTTCGGCATCACCGGGTTTGGTTCAACAAATAAACCGGTGTGCAATTGTTCAACAGAGGCATCGATTTGACGACACCGCTCGTTGTCTCCGGCCAGGGCAGCCTCGCACATTTGTGCCATTGCCTTGGGAACCACATTCGCGGTGACCGAGATAACCCCATGCCCACCTTCACACATAAATTCACAACTGGTGCCATCATCGCCACTTAGGAGCAGGAAATCTTTGTCGACTAGCTTTTGTACCTGTTTTAGCCGTTGAATATCACCCGTTGCGTCTTTCAGACCCACAATATTCTTGTGTTGCGAGACCTCAGCTACCGTTTCGGGCAGCATATCAGCGACCGTACGGCCAGGCACATTG
The DNA here is from genome assembly GCA_003056425.1 of Alteromonas indica. GTDB lineage: Bacteria > Pseudomonadota > Gammaproteobacteria > Enterobacterales > Alteromonadaceae > Alteromonas > Alteromonas indica. Next base: position 17,674 of record PYVY01000022.1, on the reverse strand, counting down.
TAAAGAATAACCGGAAGATCAGTGGCATCGGCTATTGCCGTAAAATGCGCAGCGATACCTTTTTGCTGAGGTTTATTGTAATAGGGTACAACGCTTAAAAAGCCATCGACCCCTAAGGCGGCCATTTGCTCGCTTAGAAAAATCGCTTCAGCGGTGGAATTTGCTCCTGCTCCGGCAATAACGGGAATTTTATTGCCAGCCATTGCTACGGTCTGGCGGACGACTTCTACGTGTTCATCAAAAGGAAGTGTCGCGGACTCACCGGTAGTGCCGACCGACACAATACCGTGGGTACCCTGGTCTATATGAAACTGTACCAGGCGTTCAAGCGCCGGGTAATCAATCTCGCCGTTGTCGTGCATTGGCGTGATAAGTGCCACATAACTGCCTTTAAACATAGTCTCTCCGCGTTTAGTGAGCGCACATGTTAATTACTCACCATGGCAAAAACAAGCATGATAGAGGCGAAATTTAGAGTATTTACGCTTGCTAACGTGCTGGCATAGCAAAAAAACTCTATGCTACCATCAGCCGAACAAAAAAATAGCCATCTTATCTATGAAGCAGCAACTTATTGTGACTATCCTGGGCACCGACCGCAGCGGTATCTTAAGCGAACTGGCTACTTTAATGTCAGAGACCCAGTGTAATATCCTGGACAGCCGCCAAGCCATTTATGGTAGGGAGTTTTCGCTGACCATGATTTTAGAAGGTGGTCATACCGCGATCACCCGTGCCGAGTGTCTCATTCCTCCGTTGTGTCAGCGGCTTGATTTATTATCCATGATGAAACGCACCAGCCATCATGAAAAACAGAATCTTGAACATCTGTTTAATGTGGAATTTAGTGGCGAAGACACCGCTGGTTTGATTAAGTCGGTGACGGGCTTTTTTGCACAGCGTCAGTCTTCCATCAGCGCGTTCAGACAACAGGTATTTAAAGATCCTACCAGCGGGCAGGAGTTGATGCGCTGCAAATTCGTGGTCAATGCGCCTGATGCAATCGACTTTAACCAGTTGCAAAATGAATTAATGGCCTTATTTGATTCACTGAATGTAACCGGCAAAGTTGTCGACAAATATAATAAGGAGCCTCATGAAAACGTTACAGGCTGGTGATCCGGCCCCCCAATTTACGTTATCTGACCAGCATGATAAAACGGTGTCGTTAAGTGATTTTGCGCAAAAAAAGGTACTGGTTTACTTTTATCCCAAAGCCATGACGCCGGGATGCACTACTCAGGCACAGGGTTTGCGCGATGTAAAAGAAGATTTAGACGCGCATAAAGTTGTGGTATTAGGCATCTCTCCTGACCCGGTAAAACGCTTGCCAAAATTCGCAGAAAAAGAGCAGCTGAACTTTACGTTGCTCAGTGATGAAGACCACGCCGTAGCAGAAGCCTTTGGCGTATGGGGCCTGAAAAAATTCATGGGTAAAGAGTATGATGGTATCCACCGCATCAGTTTTTTAATTGATGAACAGGGCCAGATTGAACATGTTTTCAATAAGTTTAAAACAAAAGAACATCATCAGGTGGTGCTGGATTATCTTAACCAGTAAAAGCCTGGCTAAGGTAAATTGACCTAAAATCAAAAACGCCGCAAATCAGCGGCGTTTTTTGTGGCTTACCCTGGGGTATTTATACAAAAGGTTGCTGCGGTTCAGGCCCGCTACTCCAGGCAGTAATTAGCGCTTTTACCAGCGTGGCCAGGGGTATCGCAAAAAAGACGCCCCAAAAGCCCCATAGCCCCCCGAAAAACAATACAGCGACAATAATATAGAGCGGATGTAGGCTAACTGCCTCTGAAAACAGTAGCGGCACCAGTAAGTTACCATCCAGCGCCTGAATGATGCTATAGGCGATCATCAAATACCAGAATTCAGGGCTGATGCCCCACTGAAACATGGCCACCACGGCAACCGGGATAGTCACCACCGCCGCGCCGATATAAGGGATAAGTACCGATAAGCCCACCAGCACACCGAGCAAAATGGCATAGCGTAAATCCATGAGCACAAATGCGATACAAGAACAGGCCGCCACAATCACGATCTCTATGACTTTGCCGCGTATATAATTCGCTATTTGGCTGTTCATTTCATGGCCTACCTGCGTAATGAGCCTGCGCTCTCGCGGCAATACCGACGAAATACTATTGAGGAAAAAGTGCTTATCCTTGAGCATAAAAAATACCATCAACGGCACTAGCACCAGGTAAACCAATAGCGCGGCAATATCCACCAGTGAATTTACCGAGGCTGAAATTAATTGTTCGCCGACTTCGACCAGTTTGTCATTCAGCCCTTCCATCATTTGATGAATATGATAGACCTGAACATAGTCAGGGTATTTTTCGGGCAGAGTGAGAATCCAGTCCTGCGCGTTTTGCCAAATGAGCGGCGTTTCTTGTATCAGGTTGATGCTTTGGCGGGATATCACCGGTACCAGGCCCACTAACAACATAATACTGACGGCTAAGAAACCAAACAATACCAATACGCAGGAGACCGTTCTACCTAAACCTATATGGACCATTCGGGTTACAGGCCAGTCAAGCAAATAGGCAATCACCGCGGCCACCAGTACAGGCATTATTAACCCGCCCCAGATAAGCAATACTGCGGTGGTAAGAATAATCAGAATTAGCAGCATGGCTGCATCCGGATCGGAAAACTTGCGCCGGTACCAGCGTCCGAAGACACTCAACAAACTCATCAAAAAGTCTCAATGTTACAACTGTAAAAAAAGCATCATAGGGGAAGCGTCCGCCCAGAGCAACTGACAAAACCGACTGGGCTGATGTAGCTGGAAAACAGCGACTTAACTAACCCTATGCAAACTGCGGTAGGCATTACCCGTAACCTTACAAAGCCAGCGGAAAAAGTAGCAATAGTGGAACGCCTACGGCAAAATAATAATGTAAACCGTAAAAAAAGATGAAACTGATCACACAAGGCAGTGCTCTAAGCCATTAGTCGCTAGAGCAGTACTCGAAAAAAGGGCGTAATGAGATCATTAGTGAAAAAAGGCATTCGAGCCGGATTATTCTTCGCAGCAGTAAGTTTGTCGGCAGTCGCACAGGATAGCGGCTTTAATGACAAAAATACGTTGCCCGAAATAGGTGTGGTGGCATCTAACGTGCTATCGGTAGATAAGGAAATGATTATCGGTGATGCGGTGATGCGCCAAATGCGTGGCCAGGCTCCGCTGATTATGGACCCGGTACTGGATGAATATTTACAGGATTTAGGTAATCGGCTGGTCGTGTACGCCGATAACGCCAAGTTTCCGTTTTCATTTTTTTGGGTTAACAATGATGCAATTAACGCATTCGCCTTTTTTGGCGGACACATTGGGGTGCACGCTGGGCTGATCCATTATGCAGACAGCGAAAGTGAACTTGCCTCCGTGCTGGCGCATGAGATATCCCACGTTACCCAACGCCATTTAGCCCGCAGTATGCAAGCCCAACAGCGTTCGGCGCCGCTGGCCCTGGCCTCTATGCTGGGCGGTGTACTATTGGCAATTGCTAATCCTGAGGCCGGTATGGCGGCCCTGGCCAGTAGTCAGGCTGCTAACGCCCAAATGCAAATTGATTATACCCGCTCTAACGAAGAAGAAGCTGACCGCATTGGCATCTCTATGCTGGCGCGTTCAGGCTTTGACCCAAATGGTGCCGCCAGCTTTTTTGCTACCTTAAATGAGCAGTATCGATTGGTATCGCGGCCCCCTGCCCGGTTATTATCGCATCCCCTGACCGAGTCGCGTGTGGCCGACGCCAGAGCCCGCGCAGCGGGTTATCCGCCGGTTAAAGTGGCCAGTAGTTTGGCGTTTCATTTAGCGAAAGCCAGAATTATGTCTCGCTATACCTTTGATGCGGATTACAGTGTTAAATATTACGAGCAGGCGGTAAAGAAACATAACACCCCGGCGGCCCAATATGGCTTGGCGCTGGCGTATTTACGTAAACAGCAGCCCGCCAAAGCGCGGCCGCTTATCGACGCGCTGCTGGCCCAACAGGGAGAGAACTTATTTTATCTGGATGCGGCCACCGACATCTCTCTGGCCGAGCAAAAATATGATGAAGCGATTGACCGGTTAGCCCCGCATCTGGCCCACACGCCGCGTAATCAGGTACTGGCGTTAAATCAAGCCAACGCAATGATTGAAGCAGGACGCACGCAACCGGCAATTAAAATTTTAAAAGACTTTATCCTGGTTAATAAGAACTATGAAATTGCATATCAGTTGCTGACCACTGCGTATCAAAAAGCGCAGGATCGCCAGGATATGCATCAAGCCAAAGCCGAGGTTCTGGCCCTCAATGGCGCTTATCAACGGGCTATCGATGAGCTTCAATTCGCCTATAAATATACCGGTGATAACCATCTGCAAAAACAGCGTATACGAGCCAGAATAAAACAGTTACGAGAGGAAGAAGAGCGCTTAAAACGGCTTTAATCACCTTGTTTAAGACTGGCTAGCGTTTGCTGTAGCCGGGCCTGCGTGATCTCGCCCATGATGGTTTCGGCCAGTTGCCCATCCGGCCCAATAATGAAAGTGGCTGGTAGCGCAGCGGGCGTAGCCACCGGAAGCCGGGTTTCAGGGCCGGCAACAATGACCTCAAAGTTAATGTTATAACGCTGTTTGAGCGCGATAACCTGCTGGCGATCAGCCGGGTCGTAATTCACCGCAAACAAATGGGTGTTTTCGGGGAGTTGCTGGGCAAACTGATTAAGCTGAGGAATTTCTTTCAGGCAAGGTGCGCACCATGGTGCAAAATAGTTGATGATAAGCCATTGGCCGCGAAAATCCGCTAATTGAAAACGCGCCCCGGAGCTGGTCGAAAAGTCATACGTTGTTGCTTGCCGGGTAAGTACGCCAGCTGTAATCGCTATTAGCGCCAGGCCGACATACAGTAACGGACCGGTTTTTTTTATTGCAGAGATAGGCAATGCGGACCCAACCTTGTTAGAATTATTAACATCAGCATAAACAGGGTAAACGCACTGCGTCTACCGAAACTTCACATCACGGAACGAATGCCTATGCTTCCCGTCAGGATTTTACACAATCCGCGCTGTAGTAAAAGCCGCCAAACCTTACAACTATTACAAGCCCATGGGGTTGAACCACAGATTGTGGAATACCTTAAAACGCCGCTTGATGAGGCGCAGTTAGCGGTGCTGTTTGACCAACTCAATATTAGCCGAATTGAAGATATGATGCGCCCCAAAGAGCCGGAATACAAACAAGCGGGCCTATCGTCACCGGTGACTAAAGAACAAGGTATTCAAGCCATGGCAGCCTACCCGAAGTTGCTTGAGCGGCCAATTGTAATTAAGGGTGACAAAGCATGCATAGGCAGGCCCCCTGAAGCAGTGTTGGCGCTATTATGAAGCCAGAAATACTGGTTCTTTATTATAGCCGCCATGGCAGTACCACTCAGTTAGCCCAGGCCATTGCCAAAGGGGTAGAAATTGGCGGTGCAATAGCCAGGGTTCGTACAGTACCGCCAGTACGTGAATACCAAAGTGAGGCTATTCAGGCTGTACCCTCGGATGGACCGCCTTTTGTTAATAAACAAGATTTAGTTGACTGCCAGGGCCTGGCCCTGGGTAGCCCCACGCGGTTTGGAAATATGGCGGCCCCCCTAAAAGTGTTTCTTGATAGCACGAGTGACAGCTGGCTGAAAGGACATTTGATCGATAAACCCTGTTGTGTATTTACCTCTACCAGTAGCCAGCACGGGGGGCAGGAAACCACTTTACTGAGCATGATGTTGCCACTGTTACACCACGGTATGATTGTGTGTGGACTGCCCTACAGTGAGCCTGCGCTACATGATACCAATACCGGTGGTACGCCTTATGGCGTCACCCATGTAGCTGGTCAGCATAATTCCACATTGAGTCAGCACGAACAGCAATTAGCGCTGGCCCAGGGCAAACGTTTGGCTGAGGTTGCGCGCCGGCTGCAACGAGCCAACCAATGATGCCCTCCGCAGCGCTGGCGGGTACCACCCGCAAACTACGCTGGTTAGCTTTGGTCAGCTATGTTTTGCTATTAGCCTGGGTCATTATTTGGCAATCCATGCTGACCACCACTTACAGCTATTCGGCCATTTTTATATTTTTGCTGTACGCTGGGCCATTGTTATTACCTGCAAAAGGAATGCTTACGGCTAATCCTTATACCCATGCGTGGGCAAACTTTATTACCCTATTTTATCTTATTCACGGCATCACGGTGGCCTACGCCGTTCCGGCAGAAAGGCTGTATGCTATTATTGAAATACTACTGGCCAGCGGAATGTTTACTGGGTGTAGTATGTTCGCCCGTTTCCGCGGCCGGGAGCTGGGTTTGGGGCTTAAAAAAGCCAAAAAGTCGCCATAAGTATTGCGCGCAGAATAGCCGTAAGGTAGGTGTGGGATGAGGTGGATACTGATAACAGCGATGTTAGTAATAGCAGGCTGTGGTGGGCAAGCTACTGACCAAACGGAAACGCCCTCCTCCCCGCCTGCCCCAGCCACGCCGTTAATCGTCTCTGGTGAACGCCGGGTGGCGGAGGCTGATAGCGTTGCGCTAGCGGTAATGCCTGCTGAGGGTATTACCCTTACCTCGGTACATTGGGTATTTGACGACCCCGCCATCCAGCTGTTAGCACCCACCTCCAGAGCAATAGGCTTTGATGCGCCGGGTGAAGGGCTTTATTCGTTTTCAGTTACCGCGCAGGATACCGCAAGCAATACGTATTTTTATACTGGCGAACTAGAGGTTACTAAGACACCGGCTGCGCCGGTCAATGTAAGGCTAAGCCACCAGGCGGTAGAACTTGGCCGGGTATCTTTGCGGGCAGATATCCTATCCCTTGGGGCTAACGATAGCCTTCAATGGCAAGTGATCCAGGGGCCCGCCGTTGCATTGCGCTATGATGAGCAGGCTGCGGCGCAGCATGTTTATTTTCAGGCACCCAGCGTCAGCGCCGACACGTTATTAGAAATCAAAGCTACGGTTACCCGCGCTAACGGCGCGCGTGATTCAGATAGTGCCTACGTAGTAATAAAAGATGTGCCGCAAGCACAAAACGGTTTTTTTGCCGGTAACGATCTATATCCAACCGACCTTATCCACCCGTTTCGTCCTGGCCCCTATACTGAAGCCCTCAATAATTGTTTGTATAATAGCCAGGTGCGTCGCTCATGCACATTTGCTACCTTGCCATTGATTGGCCAGGTAAATAACCAGCCAGATATTGAACAGATATTAGCCCGCACATTGGTATCGCACGATTGGATGGGAGAAGCATTTGCGCGTTTTCTACGTTCCTCTGCAGCTGGCCCGGATATAGTGCAATTACTGGGTGCCACTACCGGGGTCGTTATTGCGTATGATATCAGGCCCTCTTTCTACTGGAGTGCCACAGGGGCTATTTACCTGGATGCTAATAATTTGTGGCAGACTCCGGCCGAGCGTGACACGTTGGACCTGGCGCCAGATTACCGTATTGCGTATGGTAACACGCTGGCCTATCGGACCAGCTGGCGTTATATCAAAGATAATGCGTACTATTATCCGCAGCCGGGCACCGCTCCTGCAGAGCGTCAGCCCAGAAGTCAGCCACAGGTAGAAGCAGCACTTAGCTGGTTGTTATATCATGAACTGGCCCATGCAAATGATGTCTTTGCCCCGCAACGCTGGCAGCAACTAAAGCCAACCGACTCGCCGTTAACATTTGCTAATCAAAATGGTTATTTATCAGACGCCCTGGCCGCATCAGATGGCCTGCACTCGGTGATTTTAAAAGCGCTGGCCCAGGTTGATTTTGGTGGCGCAATGGCCACCGCTGAGCAGGAGGCTTATCGCGCCTGGGAGGTGGCAAGCATGTTTAATGATGAAGCAGGGCTGACCATGTATTCATTTTATACACCTCGCGAAGATTTTGCCCTCTTGTTTGAACGCTTTATGATGAAATATCGGCTTGGTATTGATGCGGACGTTGGTTTCTTTGATTCCCCTGCGCAAATTGCCGATGAAAATACCGGCGCATCGCCAATTGTATGGGCGCAGCGTAACCGGTTTAACGCAGCACATATGCAGCCGCGCGTGGCCTTTGCTATTGAAAATATATTGCCGCACATTGATATTGCCAGTGCGCAAAATGCGTTCCCGACACCTGTGATGCTGCCGGCGAATCAAGATTGGTTTTCTACCGTTTCCCCGACGGTCGGGGTCGCTAAGATGCCCTCGGGCTCTAAAGCAAGCCAAAAAACGTTACGCGTAACCGTTTCTTCGCCGTTTGAGAAAACCCTACCTTTACCGGTAAATCAGTAATCAGTTCACACCCAACTCACGCTTGACCAGCGCCACCGTTATTTTCTTTTTCTCCTGTAAGGAGCGCTTATCAAGGCGCTCCAATAACTGCATTAAACTTTTTAAACTGCGATCATAATGATTTAGTAAAAACTGTAACGCGGCATCAGAGAACATAAGTCCTTTTTGACGAGCACGCTGACCAAGTGCTTGCTTGCGCTGCCCATCACTAAGCGGTTGCAGGCTAAAAGCAGTCCCCCATTGCAACCGTGAACGCAAATCCGGCAGAGTAAACTGCGGGCTGGCCGCACCAAGTTGTGAGGTACCCAATATTACAGCATAGGGTTGTTCACTTACGCGGTTAATCAAATCGAACAAGGCTGCTTCCCATTCATAGACACCGGCGATGGCGTGTAAGTTATCAAGCATAACAAAGCTTAGCGTTTCCAGCCCCTCGAGTACCTTAGGGGATAAGTCTTGTACCTGATTTAAATTTAAATATAAATGGCTGACATTATTGCCTGCCAACGTATGGCAGACCGCATACAACAAATGGCTTTTACCCCGGCCACCGCCGCCGGTTATGGTGAGTAGAGGAAGCCGTTGCTGTGCAAAACTGAGTAAGTCAGGGTGCTGGCGCCAATGGGGAGCAGCCTCGCATAACTGGCGCAACATTGACACCAGTTGGCTATTGGGGGTGTCAATAAAACTATCGAATGTTTCGTCAGCCGGTAAAGATACCGGCAGCGGCAATTGAACGCTTATTCGTTCCAATAGAAATTATTTCCTTCAAGCGCTTGTCCGAACGAATCTTTTACCGGACGTAAACGCGACTCAAAAGACAGCGCGTTAAAGAAATCATCCCGCGTACCGACCAATTTTAGGTTAAACGTGGCTACCGGCCCTTTTTGGGCAGTTAAAATAGCAGAATCCACCACACTTAATTGGGACAGAAACTTTTGCGCATGGATGTAGTGCGTCAAACTGTCTAAATTAGCTACAGAGATGACCAGCTCATTATCCGCAGTCTGCTGCCCGGTAAACCTTACCGAAAAACGCGCGGCCAAATAGTCTGCGTATAAGTCCATCAAACCGGCCAATGCCTGTTCAGGTGAGGCCGCCCTTACGGTACCAAACTGGGTACTGCCGGCTTCTAATAACAACCACTCAAGGGCGTATTCTCCCTCGCCGACATCTACTATCATAGTTGGCTCAACCGAAGCATCGGGACGTAAAGAGTTTACGGTTTGCTCTGGGTTGCCTCGCCCATCAGACACACTGTCTCCGATCTCCAGATTACTTTCATTATTGGCGGTGTTTGGCTCGGCGTCAGCAGCGTCTGAAAATTCGTCTTGGGGGTCTTCTGCTGCGTTTTGCTGCTGGGTTTGCTGATAGGCAAAGGCGGGGGTGCTTTGCGAGAGCGCCTGCTCAAGTTTTTCTTCAGTCGTTAAAAAGTCTGGAGCCGGTTGTGCGGATTGCTGATACAACCGGGCACTGAGGATATAATCAGGATTATATCGCGCCGAGGCCTTGCGCAAGGTTCCTGAAAATTGGGCCCAGACATCGTACACGTTAATAGCGGTGTTATCGGTAAGATCCATGAGGGGTAAGGAGATGGGTACCGCCCGGCGCTGGCTTTGCGACAACAGGCTATAACGCAAGGCATCGGGTTGTCCCTCGCGCATTATCCAGCGCTGATCATTTTGCTCAGTGGCTAACCAGAATAAAGTGTCCGGACGCCGCTGCCCCCATAATGGCAGTTTCTCGCGCTTTAATAACGCGGTAAGAGCATCGCGGGAAAACTGAGCATCATAGTAGAGGGTGTCGTTATCTGTAGTGTACTGATAGGCAATCAGATATTTGCCAGGATTGCGCAGCGCCGCTTTAACTCCGGCATTATCGAGCGTTTGGGCACTTCCGGTCATTTTAGTAAACACCCGCTTCAGCGCTTCAGTTTGCGCTTGTTTTCGAGCATTAGCGCCCTGATTGGCTACCTCTACTTTTGCGCTGTTGGTTTCCACAAGGCTACTGGCGCAAGCGCGCCCGACGGGGCTTGAAAGTAAGACACCCACCATCAGCAAGGTGCAGATAAAAGAAGAAAACGAAACAAGATTTTTGGTAATTAGCATTAACCTGCCTGACTTATTGAAACGCAATGGGCTGCTTGTTTAAAGGCAGATATTGTGGGCTATTTACGGCGCATTTTCATCTTTAATTTTTATAAAGCCCGGCTAACCCACCGCCCGAGCCTGCTAACCAGGGCAAAATATGTTTTGACACTTTACCCGGCTTGATTCGTGGTACTACATAAAAGGAATACCAGTACTGTATAGCCAGTATTAAGCAGGATTATTGTTCAGGACATCCACCTTTATATTCCAACATGTTCCCAGACACCCACCTCGAGTTGCCTTGCATATTCCAAGACACCCACCCCGATTAGCCTCCGGCAGGGGGTTATTTCCCAGCATATAAAAGCAACCGAGCTTTGAAGATTAGGCTCACAAGCAAATGATACTTACTGTGGCTGTCTATGATTGATGTAACATCTTAAGCAGCAATGTGACTCCCACCTACCTCATAAGACAGCCACTCTTTTGTTGTATGGACACCCACCCCTAAATGCCCCAGGCAGGGGCCATTTTCCACCATATAACAGCAATCGAGCGTTGGATATCAGGACACATTCAAATGCTATTTACTGTGGCTGTCCATGATTTACAGCCCACATCGCGGAATTTTTTCTATAAATCAATGCCACGAACATTGTTCACAGCCAAAACCCAATGGTGGGTGTCCTGCGTTTACCAGGTACGAGGAGAATAAAGTCGCCCCTCCTTTCCCGTAGTTGCGCGAAGTCCGTAGATCTCATTCGTGGTTAAAAAAGTGAGGGAAGGAATTGCGAGTGTAGGATCGGGAGGTGGGTGTCTTACATATTCTCTGCCTATAAGCCGCCGTACAGCCAATAGCTGTTATCGCGAGAGCTAGCGCCTTAAAATTAATATCTATTATAGGTTGGCAAAGGTGCTCAGGCCTACCAAAGCTGCATTAAAGCGTCATGTGGTGATGATATTTTAGTCCCTGGCGGCTACCCTGTTTGCCTTAGCAGTAAATAACCTGTTTATGCTAATATCGGCAGATCATTGGACTTACCATCGCTAGCTGGTAGAATCCGCGTTTTTCCACCCTTTTGCATCAGGGCACTATCATCGTGAGCGACAATAAAACCTCTTTAAGCTACAAAGACGCCGGCGTAGACATCGATGCCGGAAACCAGTTAGTCGACCGAATCAAAGCAGTTACCAAGCGGACACACCGTCCGGAAGTTAAAGGTGGTTTAGGCGGGTTTGGCGCGTTATGCGAACTGCCTGCAAAATACAAGCGCCCTTTATTGGTTTCAGGTACTGATGGGGTTGGCACAAAATTGCGTCTGGCGATGGATGCTAATGAGCATCACGGTGTGGGGATAGATTTGGTCGCGATGTGTGTAAACGATCTTATTGTACAAGGCGCTGAGCCTTTGTTTTTCCTTGACTATTACGCTACGGGTAAGCTTGATGTCGATACCGCAGCTACCGTGGTGTCAGGTATAGGTGAAGGGTGCGAGCAGGCAGGATGTGCTCTTATTGGTGGTGAAACGGCGGAGATGCCGGGCATGTATCACGGCGGCGACTACGATATTGCTGGTTTCTGCGTGGGCGTGGTCGAAGCCGAGGATGTTATTGATGGCACCACGGTTGCTGCATGCCAAAAACTGATTGCATTAGGCTCTTCAGGTCCGCATTCAAACGGCTATTCACTGGTTCGAAAAGTGTTAGAAGTCAGTAACGCCAGCCTTGATGATGATTTGGCAGGTAAATCACTAAAAGCTCACTTGTTAGCGCCTACCCGAATTTATGTAAAGTCGGTTCTCGCTTTACTCGAACAAACCAAGGTACATGCTATTTCACACATTACCGGCGGTGGCTTTTGGGAAAATATTCCTCGGGTACTTCCCGATACCGCAAAGGTAGTCATTGAAGAAAATAGCTGGCAATGGCCAGAGATTTTCAATTGGTTACAGCAAAACGGTAATATTACTGATCATGAAATGTACCGTACCTTTAATTGTGGTGTTGGTATGGTCCTGGTAGTAGATGAAGCAGATGTAGAAAATACTCTTTCTGTGCTTAAAGCCCAAGGGGAAAACGCGTGGCTGCTAGGGCATATCGAGAGCCGTGAAGGCGACGACCAGGTTGAGATTGTATAATTCATGAAACAGCCAACAAAAATTTGTGTGTTAATCTCTGGTACAGGTACCAACCTACAAGCCATTCTCGACGCCATTGATGCTAACCGCATTAATGGCGAAGTTGTTCGGGTCATCTCAAGTAAGCCTGGGGTATTAGGGTTAACTCGCGCCCAAGATGCAGGTATCGATGCTGTCGTATTAGATCATGCTCAATATGAAACACGCGAATCTTACGATAACGCATTAAGCGCGGCTATTGACGAATGCGATCCTGCCTGTATTGTACTGGCAGGGTTCATGCGTATCCTGACCCCCGATTTTGTTACGCGCTACGCCGGTAAACTATTGAACGTTCATCCATCTTTGTTGCCTAAATACAAAGGGTTGAATACTCATCAGCGCGCGCTGGATAACAAAGATACTGAGCATGGGGTAAGTGTACACTTTGTAACGCCCGAACTGGATGGCGGCCCTGTGATCGTTCAAAGTCGTGTTCCAGTATTTGAAGATGATACTGCGCAAGAATTGGCAGAGCGGGTTCGCGAGCAGGAGCTGAATCTCTACCCTGTGGTAGTAAACTGGTTTTGCGAAGGTCGTTTATGTATGCAGAACAATAAGGCGATTTTAGATAATGAGATTATTCCCTCTTCAGGCTATGCCAGCGATTAGCTATTTCGCGACGGGTATCATGCTAACGCTGTTTGGTGCCCTCTGTAGCGCGGCTTCGCTGCCAGATTTAACTCCTTTTAAAGCCAATTACACCGCCTACAAGTGGGGCGATGATGTTGGTGAAGCTAAAATGAAACTCGAAGCACTCGATAACAATCAGTTTTCACTAACCTACTCTTCTGATGTCTCGAAGTTTTTTTTGTCTGATGAACGGTTCGAGCACTCTATTTTCTTCGTAGATAACGAACAGCTCATCCCTTCGCAATACCATTATAAACGCACTGGCACCGGTCCCGATTCTGCGCTTAGCATTGCCTTCACCACCGAGCCCTCGCCCCAAATCAAAATTGATAAGACCACTACTTTGCCTTGGAAGGGTGAGCTTGATAATCAGCTTTATCGGTTAGATATTTCACGTCAGTTAGCCGCCGGCAATCATTCGGTCAGCTATGATTTTGTAAATTATCGGGGTGAAAAACGTCATTATGGTATTGAAGTAATGGGCAAAGAAACGCTTTCTTTACCCTATGGTGTAGTAAAAACCATCAAGGTAAAGCTGCTACGCGAATCCAACACCCGTGAAACATTTGCCTGGTTTGCCCCCTCCCTTGATTACCACCTGGTGCGTCTACAACAGTTTAAAGATGGTGATGAACAAGGCGATATAAAGCTTAGAAGTTTCCAGCCCCTCTAATTATATTGCTGATCGTTAATATATTTTTTCGGTCAGCGATATCTAATCCTACGTGATCTGTCGCTTTTTCTTGATCTTTGTTTCCCAACTATATAGGTTTAGCCTAAGCTGGTCAGACCTCGATACAAGCTGTTAACATTGTATTGTTGCAAGACTGCATTAACGCCGAATTTTATCAGGAGTGTAAAATGGCAGATTTCGTTTGGTTTTTAATTGTTTTGCTGGCACTTTGTGTCGCTAGTTATAAACAGCTCGGCTTGGTCAATACGATTGCGCTAACTGCCGCTATAATGGTTGTTGGGACGGTATTTGGGGATATTGGCTGGTTAGGTTGGCTTGTGTTTTTACTGATAGCTGTGCCCTTTGGCGTAGCCGACATTCGTAAACCTTACATCACTAAAAAACTATTAGCATTTTATAAAAAGGTGATGCCAGAAATGTCGCGCACCGAACAGGAAGCCATCGATGCGGGAACCGTATGGTGGGACGGCGACATTTTTAGTGGCAAACCAGACTGGGATAAGCTTCACGGCATTCCAAAAGGACGTTTAACTGCTGAAGAACAAGCCTTTTTGGATGGGCCGGTCGATCGCGTATGTCATATGGTAGACGAATGGGAAATTAACCATAAACTAGCTGACTTACCGCAGCCGATATGGGATTTTCTGAAAGAACACAAATTCTTTGCCATGATCATTAAAAAACAATACGGTGGCTTAGAATTTTCAGCTTTTGCTCAATCCCGCGTGCTTCAAAAGCTTGCAGGCACCAGTGCAGTACTGTCCAGTACTGTAGGGGTTCCCAATTCTTTAGGCCCGGGTGAACTACTACAACACTATGGTACTAAAGCGCAACAAGATTACTACTTGCCTCGGTTGGCTAGTGGTGAAGAAGTGCCATGCTTTGCACTTACCGGCCCCGAAGCTGGCTCTGATGCTGGCGCAATACCCGATGTTGGTGTGGTTTGTAAGGGCGAATGGGATGGCCAGGAAATAGTGGGTATGCGCTTAACCTTTGATAAGCGTTATATTACCTTAGCGCCCATAGCAACAGTGATTGGGTTAGCATTCAAATTACAAGATCCTGACAGTTTGCTCGGCGATAATACTGATCTGGGTATTACCTGCGCACTGATTCCACGTGATACCGCGGGCCTGGATATCGGGCGTCGGCATTTCCCCCTCAATACACCATTTCAAAACGGCCCTATTCGAGGTAAGGATATCTTCGTTCCGCTTGACTTTATTATTGGCGGCAAGGAAATGGCAGGCAAAGGCTGGCGGATGCTAATGGAATGCTTGTCTGTTGGACGCTGTATTACTCTGCCCTCTACCGCCGCTGGCGGTGCCAAAACGTGCGCCCTGGCGACCGGGGCCTATGCGCGTATTCGTCGACAATTTCGAATTCCGGTTGGCCATATGGAAGGGGTGGAAGAAATGCTAGCGCGAATAGGCGGCAACGCGTATTTAATGGATGCCGTAACTCGCTTCTCCACCGTGGGCGTTGATTTAGGCGAAAAACCATCTGTTATTTCAGCGATCAGCAAATATCATCTTACTGAAAAAATGCGTCAGGTTATTAACGACTCCATGGATATTCATGGCGGTAAGGGCATCATGCTTGGGCCGAATAATTACCTAGGTCGGGCATATGAAGGGGCGCCAATATCTATCACCGTGGAAGGAGCCAATATCCTTACCCGTAATATGATGATTTTTGGTCAGGGCGCGATGCGCTGCCATCCTTTTGTTCTAAGAGAGATTCAAGCGGCAGCGATGGAAGATCGCACTGAACAGCTCAATGCCTTTGACGATGCAGTGTTTGGTCATATTGGCTTTGCTATGTCGAATAAAGTGCGCAGCCTGTGGTTTGGTATTACCAGCAATGCATTTAGTGCCACACCATTTGCCGACGACACTGCGCGCTATTACCGTTTATTGCAAGGCTATAGTGCTAATTTGGCGTTACTGGCAGACGTTTCGATGGGTGTACTAGGCGGCGAATTGAAACGTCGTGAACGCTTATCTGCTCGATTGGGCGATATATTGAGTGGGATTTATTTAGGTAGCGCTACGCTCAAGCGTTTTGATGAAGAGGGTCGATTGCATGAAGATGCTCCCCTTATGCATTGGGCGCTGCAGCAGACTCTATACGATATTGAAACAGCCATCATCGACTTTTTGGCTAACTTCCCGTCAAGACCTTTGGCTCTTGGTCTTAAAGCAATCGTGTTGCCATTTGGCCGTCGTTGCGAAAAACCATCTGACAGGCTTGAGCATAAGATTGCTGGCATGTTGCAAAAGCCTTCTACCGCGAGAAGCAGGCTGGGTGACGGGCAATATCTGACCCGGGAAGAAGGCAGTTTATTCGGCGATTTAGAACAAACATTGGAAGATGTTATAGCTTGTGAACCCGTTTTCGAGCGGATTTGTAAAGAAAGAGGCGCCAAACTGCCTTTCACTAATCTTGCCTTGCTGGCAGAAACCGCCCTTGCCGATGGCATCATAGATGCTGAAGAGACAGCGTTAATGAAACGAGCAGAAGCGGGCCGTTTACGCACAATTAATGTGGACGACTTTGCTCACGAAGAACTGGTAGCCGGAAAGTCGAAGCGGTCCCGCAAAACCGCGGTGTCTGCCTAACACCTTTTTTAGGTTAGTCTATTAAATGCAAGCCCCGGTCCCGGGGCTTTTTCGTTATTAATTGCATTTTTTGCTTACAACAAAACAATCTATCTTCAGGTATTTACTTATCGTGACCCCTTATAGATACGAGTGTAAACTAAGCCCTGCGGGACAAAGTCACCCTGCTCGTCGGTGCATAAAAAACCGTATCCACACAAAACGATATTTGCGCATAGCGGTACTCGGCACATACGTAACTTGAACGCAGCTTGAGTGAAACTGTTTGTAAGCTATAAAATACAGTATCCGCTGTTACTTTACCGCGCGGCTTTATTAATCCAGGCACTTTGCTAGTTCGGTACGGTGACGTAATACTCCGATACCGCCTGTAGTCAAATCTGCAGTATAAAGTGAATAAGCAAAATAGCTGGTATTGACACCCACAGGTACAATATAGACACCCACTACATTATCGAACGGCGTGCATTAGCGGCACTATGTACACCGGTTCGCGAATGGTTTACGGGTCAATAATTCAAGTTTACGGTAAGCTTTCAGACTGCTTCGTGTTATCTACTTCAAATTTGGACATCCACTTACCCGTCCAGTTGATACTAATATTCATGTATGGGACAGCCACCGATTTTCGAGCATCAACCTGAATAAACTAGATATCCGCTGGTAAACATAAAACAATCTAATAGCTGAGGTACAGGTACCAAAACCAGGCTTTTGAACAGCTGCCAACCTGAGTTTGTTAACCCATAATAACTGCCCACTTCATCTTGCGGACAGTGTATGCCCCGGCCCCGGAAAGAGCTTATCTGTGTAGAACAAACACCCTATTATCATTGTGTCTCGCGCTGTGTCCGTCGTGCTTGTTTGTGCGGGAAAGACAGCTTTACAGGAAAAAGCTATGAACATCGGCGCGGGTGGGTAGAGCGTCGTTTGTACTTTCTTGCCAGAGTATTTGCTATAGATTTATGCGCCTATGCAGTGATGAGCAACCATACGCATGTGGTGCTTCGGGTGGCTACTGAACGGGCACAGCAATGGTCGAACAAACAGGTGTTGCAGCAATGGCATAAACTGCATCGGGGAACCCGCCTCACGCAGCTGTATGCTCAGGGTGCGACACTCT
>PYVY01000021.1 GCA_003056425.1 Alteromonas indica | reverse complement strand
TAATGCCTGGTGACAACCTGAAGTTCGTAGTAGAACTGATTGCTCCTATCGCGATGGACGAAGGTCTGCGCTTTGCAATCCGTGAAGGTGGTCGTACAGTAGGTGCTGGTGTTGTTTCTAAGATTATTGCTTAATCTTTAGCTACATGAGTACAACGAAAAGGTCGCGCAAGCGGCCTTTTTTATGTTTGGTCGATGGATATAGGATAATCCGGCGAATGCCTGGGGCGCATCTTATTTATCGTGTTCAACCCTTTTTATTATCTCTTACCGCGCTAGGCCTAAGCAGGCCCCAAGACAATGTCTCTCGCTTTAACATTGCCTATTTACTCGACTCATAGCAATAGAATACCAGTAGTTTATTAACTTCCCTTTATTAACTTCCCTTTACTAGCAGCCCTCGTGTGCTCAGCGCTTACGCTTAATTTAGCCTGGCAAATTGCCACCTGCGCGCGATAACAGGTGTTAACGAACCTGCGAGGTTAACCCAGGTGTCTGCAGAGGACGGACTTGGATACCCAGTTTAAAGCCCAGCCGTTACCCGAACTCTCAGCCTAATTATCTATCCATCCCACAGCCTGTTTCTTTCCCCCCATTCGCAATTATCAGCCTTATGCACACACGGTTACCGTGAGGGCATTCCCTCACCTGCGTTGCTATCGCATTTAATTATCGGCACCAGACGCAAGCTGCGTATCTAACGCCGCTCTGCGGCCATTTCTGTTGGCTATATTTATCCCTTTAATTTTTTTACGCAGCTATCGGGTGGGGAATGCACGAGCCAAAATGGTGTGCAATTACCGGCTGTTATAACGGCGATAGTTGGCTTTTTCGTGCAATGGCAGGAAGGTAGAACAAAAATGAGGATGTAAATAACAAGTTTCTTTCTTGTAGATGGCGTATTACGTTAGACTTTAGTCTTACCAACGGCGAATTTGCGATTCACATCACCGTATAATACGCTGACCAAGGTTGTAACATGATACTTACGGGTTAGCCGATAATAACTAACAATATACGTTGTCGTACCGCCCGGGTACGGTATTGTGTTATCTGACGACTATAAACGATAACAACGAAGTGCTTTCGTGATCAGGATTACTCTATGCAATCAATTTTAATCGTTCTGCTGGGTATCGTGGGGATGATCATCGGGTGGTTTGTCTACTCGAAATTTATCGCCACCAAGATATTCAAACTCGATGATAACTTTGTAACCCCCGCCCATGAGCTTAATGACGGTAAAGACTATGTGCCGACTAACAAAGTCGTGCTGTGGGGGCACCATTTTACCTCGGTCGCGGGGGCCGCGCCGATTGTCGGGCCGGCCATTGCGGTTTACTGGGGCTGGGTGCCTGCGGTGTTATGGGTAGTGTTAGGTACTATCTTTTTCGCTGGTGTTCACGACATGGGCGCATTATGGGCAAGTACGCGGCATAAAGGTAAGTCTATGGGCGCGTTGTCTGAATCAGTCATCGGCAAGCGGACCCGCTCATTGTTCATGATTGTTATCTTTTTAGTGCTGCTGATGGTTAATGCGGTATTCGGGGTGGTTATAGCTAACTCCTTTGTGGCGCAGCCTAACGCAGTATTCCCGGCGTGGGCCGCGATAGCTGTTGCCCTGATTATAGGGCAGTTGCTGAAGCGTAACTTCAGCCTCATCCCCATGTGTATTGTCGGTATTATTGTGCTGTATGCTTCAGTATATGCCGGTAGCTATATTCCTATTTCACTGCCTGAAACACTGTTTGGCCTGGCCGACAAAGCCAATTGGATTATTATCCTGTTTATTTATGCTGCTATTGCCTCGTTGCTACCGGTATGGATGCTGTTGCAGCCCCGTGACTTTATCAATGGGATGCAGCTAATTGTAGGATTACTGCTGTTATACGGCGCGGTATTTGTGTCTATGCCTGATATCACGGCTCCTGCATTTAACACGCAAACCGCAGTAGATTCACCCAGTATTATTCCATTGTTATTCGTGACTATTGCCTGCGGGGCGGTCTCAGGTTTTCACGGTATTGTGGCTTCAGGGACCAGTTCTAAGCAACTAAACAAAGAAACTGATGTGCGTTTTGTTGGGTATCTTGGCGCGGTAGGGGAAGGCACACTGGCGCTGATCACGATTGTTGCGGTATCGGGTGTCATGATGGCCGCATCACCTGAAGAATGGCACGAGGTATACAGCCACCTTGGCGCGGGCAGCGTAGATGCGTTTATCACCGGTGGCGCCAACCTGATAGCCGGCGGCTGGGGTTTACCGGTTGAGTTCGCTTCAACTATTTTAGCGGTAATGGTGGTACTTTTTGCCGGTACTACGATGGACTCGGGCGTACGCTTACAGCGCTATATTATTCAGGAATGGGGCGATATCTATAATCTGGGTATATTGAAAAACGGTATAGTAGCCACCCTGGTCGCGGTAGGGACATGTTTGTTACTTGCCTTTGGCGCAGGTGGCGCATCAGGTTCTGGCGGCATGATTATCTGGCCCCTGTTTGGTTCCACAAACCAAATTCTGGCTAGTCTGACGCTGCTGGTTATCTCTGTGATGCTCATTAAGATGGGTCGGCCAGCTAAGTTCACCCTCATTCCGATGACCTTTGTTCTGGTAATGGCCTTTTTCGCCGGTGTAATTAAACTAAAAGAATATTATCTGGCGCAGAACTACTTGCTGGTATTTTTAGATGCAGTGGTGTTGATAGTCAGCGTACTGGTTATGCTTGAAGCCTGGGCCGTGATCTCGCGGTTTAGGAAAAACGGTAGTAAAATCAGTTAACCTAACGAAATAATGCAGACCAGTCAGGCTGCGATTATCTACCTGCCCCGGCCGGGGCAGGTATACTGTTCACATCGAATCTTCAGGTTTACGGCTTTCCCCTTGTAACTGACGCAGGCATCTTCATAATAGATACTGGAAATCAGGTTGCAGGCTAAAGGGTACATGTTTTTATTAATCGTATATGTGATGATTGCGTTGGGTTTTTCGTTCCTGTGCAGTATTGCCGAGGCCGTTATACTCAGCGTTTCTTCCGCCTTTATCTCGGTGCTCGAAAAACAGCAGCGCCCGGCAGGCGAACTACTTCGTAAGCAAACCGAAAATATCAACAAGCCGCTATCGGCAATTTTAACCCTGAATACCATTGCGCATACCATGGGCGCAGCAGGGGCCGGGGCGCAGGCTGCGGTCGTCTTTGGGGATGCGTACCTGGGTGTGATTTCAGCCATCCTCACGTTACTTATTCTGGTTTTTTCCGAAATTATTCCTAAAACATTGGGCGCGACCTTCTGGCGGGCCCTGGCGCCTGCCACCGCGTATTTTTTGAAGTATCTGACGCTGATTTTGTACCCCTTTGTGTTGATGTCTGAAAAACTGACCAGTGGCTTTAAAGAAGAAAGCCCGCTAAGGGGCCTGAGTCGTAGCGAATTACACGCGATGGCCGAACTATCTGGTCAGGAAGGACAACTGGCGCAGCAAGAGGCTGCACTGATGCAAAGTTTGCTGGGAATGCATGAGCTCAAAATAAAAGATGCCATGACGCATCGCACTGTGATGTTTTCGGTGTGCGAAGAGACCACCGTGGAAGCCTTTTTCAATGAGCATGCGTCTATCGAATATTCACGTATTCCGGTTTATGAACGCTCTGATTCAGAGAGTATTACAGGGTTTGTATTACGTTCAGACCTTTTACTGGCTCAGGCCAAGGGCGAGGGGCAGCGCCAGCTTAAAGAGCTTCGAATCACCATGGTCACTGTACTTTCAAGTATGCCCCTGCCAGGCATACTGAATCAGTTTTTACACAAGCGGGTACACATGTTGTTGGTGGTTGATGAGTATGGTGGTCTTGAAGGCATTATCACCCTGGAAGATTTGCTGGAGAATTTGCTGGGGGTGGATATTGTGGATGAAAAAGACACTACCGTGAGTATGCGCCGTTTCGCCCATATGATGGCGAAACGGCGTATGCGCACCTTGACCAAAAACAGCGCAGGCTCGGATACTACGCCGCCTGCTAATAGCTAACGGGCAACTTTAAGGTTACCACTACTGCGTGGGCTTGCGTGGCGTTAGCTATGGTTAACTGGCCTTTGTGATATGTCGCTATCATATTGGCAATATACAAGCCTAATCCCAGATGCACGGTATGCGCCGATGAGGTCTCTTTGGTCCGTACTGAGACCATCGACTGCAATAGCTGGTCCTGCATCCCTTCGGGTAACTGCGAACCATGATTAGTCACAGTTAATACCAGGTGGCGCGTCTCAAGCTTGCTACACACCATAATCACCGAATCAGCCTGGCTAAACTCTATGGCATTGGTAATAATCTTATCGAGCATTTGAGCAAAACGGTCCGGCGCCCCCGTAGCGTAAGCGCTCCTGGAACATAGCTGAAGCTCAAACCGACGATCCGGATAGGTATGCCGATAGCTTTCCATACAACCTGTAATAACCTCGCTGACATTAAACGTTTCTGCGGCTTCCTGCGCGAAGGCCTGTTCCAGTCTGGTGGCTTCGCTCATGCTATTCAGAATTTTACTCAACCGGGTAAGGCCAGACTGGGCGCGTGACACAAACTGTTGTCTGGCAAACTCATCCTCACAGTGCTCAAGCATATCAAGAGAGCTGCGCACTACCGCAACCGGCGTACGCAATTCATGCGATAAACGCGATGCCATGTTCTCCAAGTAAGAGTTGTACTGTTGTAGCCGTTGTAACACATCGGCAAAAGCCTGGTTGAGATCACCAATTTCATCGAAGCGTGCGCGCTGGGGCAGCCCACCGATAATCTTACCATTATCATCTATCACTGCTTCAGTAGCATCACGCAGGGCGCGAATACGTGAGGAAATCAGACTGGCAAATAGCAGCAGGCCAGTGGTGCCTAACAACATCACCGCCAGAATGACATGAAACAACTGTTCTAGCGCGCGATTGCGCAAGGTCCGTATACCATTGGTAGTTTGCTCTACCACCACGGCTCCCATAACCTGTCCATCTATATAAATAGGATAGGCGGCTGATAAGATCACAGCCTTATTGTCAGGGGTGAGCCGCCATAAAGAGCGCGGCGAGCCATGCAATGCGCCACTAATGTCTTGGCCGGCCAGAGCATAGGCGCCTTCCAGTTCGTCTACAAAGTCGGCCGGCGGGCGGGTTAAAATATGGTAATACAAAGGCAATAGCCAGTGGCGTTCAAGATACCCCCACCAACCTTCCTGTGGGGGCCTGGCCGGCGCCGAGCTGAACCCCGAAGCCGATAGAATATCACCGGCTTTGGCCAGTACCCGTTTGTGCCGATCAACTACCCATACCCGTGAGTCGGCATATTTCAAGCCGCTAAGAATTCGTTCAATTTCCGGCGATGGAGTGACCACTGTGCCAAGGCCGCTGGCACTATTAGGGTTAGCTGTGCCTATTGCATAGCGCTTTACCGGCTTCGCAGCATCATCCACATCGACTAATGCAAACGCTAAGGAACCGGCTGTCATAGTTAAGGGAAAGCGCAATTCTATATTATAGCCAGCCGGGGTAACCTGCCAGTGACCCTGGATCCGTAATTCGTTGTCCGCCGCCCGGTATTGAGTGGGGTCGTCAGTGAGCCGGTAAGCATTGATCCAACCAGGTTGGTAGGGCGATATAATAAAGCGCTGAAAATGCCCCTGGGCATCAGTAACGCCTATTAGTAAGTGGTCACTATTATCCACCGCCAGGCTGTTTTGCTGACGCCACACCAGTGCATCGTCGGATACCGTGAATTGCGCATACAAATATTCTCCATAGCGGCCTACCATATGATCAAACGCTAAGCTGACCTGCATAAATGGCATAGTATTGCCGAACCAGGTTACCACCTGGGCACCACTATAATGGCGGGCCAGGTGGGCGACGGCTTGCCAGTCGTCCAGTTTGCCGTCCAGTCTGATTGGCGTGGCCATTTGCGGAGCATACAGGTCGGTACCGGGACGCACATCTTTGAGATAGGCACTTTGGCTGTCAAACAGCGCGGGGCGTTCGTGTAAGGCGGTCGCGACCGAACGCGCGGTACCAATCAGGGTCTGTTCCTGCCCGGCGCGTAGATATTGCTCAAGCTCCCATACATACTTATAGCCCAACCACGGGATGGTAAATAAGAACAGAGACAGCAATAACAGCTGTAAACGTAGAGAAAACCGTAATGACAACACATTTATCCCTGCCAGCGATAGCCTATGCCATAGACAGTATCGATATGCTCAAAGTCATTATCAAGCTGCACAAATTTCTTACGAATCCGTTTAATATGCGAGGTAATAGTGGTGTCATCTACCACCATTTGCGACTCATCCATTAGTTGCTGGCGGCTTTTCACGTGGCCCGGCCGACGTATTAACGCATGCAGCATCCAAAATTCTGTCACTGTCAGCGCAACAGGTTGCAGCCGCCAGGTCACGGTCATACGGCTAATATCCACTAGTAGTTCGCCAAGCCGTATCTGTTCGCTTTGTTGTTGCGGTAAGGCGAGTAAGTCGGTACGTCTGAAAAGCGCGGCAATACGGGCCAACAGATGGGCCATGCTAATGTCTTTAGTGAGATAGTCATCCGCGCCCATGCGTAACCCACTGATGGTATCAACATCATTGTCGCGTGCGGTGAAAAAGATAATTGGCAAGGTTTGTGAAAGCTGTCGTAACTGCTGGCAAAGCTTAAAGCCGCCTTCCATTTCATCGACCAGTCCAATATCAATGATCGCCAGGTCAGGTAGCGCGGTATCAAAGGCGGCGGCTGCACGTGGGCGATCGGCGTAAGCCTGAACCTGATAACCCTGGGCCTGTAGCGCCAGAGTGTAATTTTCCCGAATGGCCGCATCATCTTCTACCAATGCAATTGTTCTGGGCATACCTGTCTCAGTGTGTTTTCAAAATGGCTACTATACACAACTATATCCACCGCAGGATAACTGCGCCTGAAAATCCCCCACTGCGCCACAATTTCGCCACTATTGCGGCCAGTGACGCAGCTAGGGTGATGCGCCGCAGCAAAAGTGAGCCTGGTATCGCCGTGGACGCGATGGTGAATTATCCGGTCATAGCGTAGGCTGCGCTCTATCTGGCAGGGTGGGTCGCGGTGATATAGGCAGCCGCCCAACCAGCTACTAAGCAGCGGGCCGGTTTATCGAGGCTGCAGTATAAGCGAATACTTACTTTCAACTGTTTTTAACTGCGCCTGCGGGCGGCCGATTCTGACGGTAAATCTGGAATTGCAGCACCGCGTAATGCCTTATTTCTGCGAATAATGAATAATGCTGAGCCAGGTACCCTGAGGCCGGTGTGCGTTTGTGCAAAAAGGTTATCGCATAGTTACATTTGTTTAGCGATAAGCTGCTCACACAGCCCTTGGGATTTGTTATCCTACGCCCCTGAGGAAATCGCGGGTAACTTGAGTTGCCCGATTTTGTTCATACTTACTGTACGTTTTGGCGTTTACGATTATGCCAGCGTGTTAACCGCAGCAGTTAACCAATTCCTATTCTGGTTGAACAATTACTGCCCTTCATTAATACAGGCTATAGCATGAAAGCATTGGATATTTCCGGACTGCGGAAAACCTATAAAGGGGGTGTTCAGGCCCTCAAAGGTCTGGACCTTGAGGTAGACGAAGGGGATTTTTTTGCCCTTCTGGGCCCCAATGGTGCAGGCAAATCGACCACAATTGGCATTATTAGTTCGTTGGTAAATGCTTCTGAAGGTTCGGTTAAAGTCTTTGGGTATGATCTTGCCAGCCAGATAGATGCTGCCAAAGCATGCATCGGGTTAGTACCGCAGGAATTTAACTTCAATCAGTTTGAAACGGTACTGCAGATTGTGCTTAATCAGGCAGGCTATTACGGCGTGCCGCGCGGCGAAGCGAAAGCGCGGGCGAAAAAATACCTGGCCCAACTGGATTTATGGGAAAAACGGGATGCCCGGGCCCGCGAATTATCGGGCGGTATGAAACGTCGCTTAATGATTGCCCGGGCGCTCATGCACGAACCAAAATTACTCATACTGGATGAGCCCACTGCGGGTGTCGATATTGAAATCCGCCGGTCAATGTGGACCTTTTTGAAAGAGATAAATGAACAGGGTATTACGATTATTCTGACCACTCATTATCTTGAAGAAGCGGAAATGCTTTGTCGCAATATCGCCATTATTGATAAGGGGATTATTGTGGAGCACACCTCCATGCGTGCCTTACTATCAAAGCTAAGTACCGAAACTTTCGTCCTTGATCTGGCACATAGCGACCGTACCCCCATTCTGCGGGGCTTCGAACACCGTGTAATTGATACGCACACGCTGGAAGTCGATGTCGAAAAGCAGGAAGGGTTGAACCCCGTATTTACCCAACTGACTGAACAGGGTTTTCAAGTGCTTAGCATGCGTAATAAGGCGAATCGCTTAGAAGAATTATTTGTCAGGCTGGTGGAGTCGGGCCGGGCACAGCAAGAGGCAGTAACGAATGCATAAACAAAACAACTGGGTAGCGCTAAATACCATCTGGATTAAAGAGTGCACCCGCTTTTTGCGCATCTGGATTCAAACATTGGTGCCACCCGCTATTACCATGAGTTTGTACTTTGTGATTTTTGGTAATTTGATAGGCGATCGGATTGGCCAGATGGGTGGGTTCACCTATATCGAATTCATCGTGCCGGGCCTTATTATGATGTCGGTGATCACAAACTCATATTCAAATGTCTCATCCTCCTTTTTTAGCGCCAAATTTCAGCGCAATATTGAAGAGATGATGGTGGCTCCTGTGCCGACCTGGGTCATCATTGCCGGGTTCGTGGGTGGCGGTGTGGCGCGGGCTATGCTGATTGGTATCATTGTCACACTAGTGTCGCTGTTTTTTGTGAATGTTCAGTTCCATCATATTGGGGTCATAGTACTTACGGTATTATTAACCTCCATTTTATTCGCCACAGCGGGCTTGATTAACGCTATCTTCGCCAAAAGTTTTGACGACATTAGTGTAGTGCCGACGTTCGTGCTCACTCCGCTAACCTATTTAGGCGGCGTTTTCTATTCACTGAGTCTACTGCCTGAATTCTGGCAAATAGTCAGCAAAGCTAACCCCATTGTTTATATGGTGAATGGCTTCAGATATGGTTTCTTAGGGGTTTCAGATGTCGACATTGCAGTCTCGCTAAGCGTGTTGGTAGTATTTAATATTGTTTTGTTTACGCTGGCCACCTACCTGCTTAAAACCGGGCGGGGGATACGTAGTTAAGATGAGCGATCAGCACTCTAGCGCCAGAAGCATATCCACTACCCAAACCCAGATTCACGAAAAGCTGGATGCGCTCGTAAAACGCTATCAACACGCCACTAATCAGCGGCCGGTCAGTGCCCATACCCGGGAGGCTTTTCAGCGAGCCTGTGACTGGCTGGGCGACTGGTCGGGAGAGATTATTATAGATTCATGCTGTGGGGTAGGCGAGAGCACAGCACGGCTGGCTATGGCGAACCCCGAAGCAAAAGTGATTGGTCTGGATAAGTCCCAGGCGCGGCTTAGCAAGCATAGTCATTATCAACAGCAGGCTAGCAATTATTGCGTTATACGGGCCGACGTAAATGACTTTTGGCGATTGATTGCCCAGCATCACTGGCCGGTTTCAGCCCATTATTTATTGTACCCTAATCCGTACCCGAAACCCGCTCAGATACAAAAACGCTGGCACGCGTGTGCAGCGTTTGTCGATTTAATGGCCTTAACACCTAATGTACGGGTGCGCAGTAACTGGCTTATTTATTTGCTGGAGTTTGCCCAGGCAGCGCAACATTATGGGGTTGCTAGCAATCTGCATCAGGTAAGTGATGGTCAGGCATTCACGCCATTTGAACGAAAATATCAGGACAGCGGGCAGACCTGCTGGGAACTGGTCTGCCGGGCTGATGAGGTTGATGCTTAGTCGGCCAGGGTGGGCTTCGGCGTACTGAAAACAAAACCTTGTGCATAATCTATAGGTAGATGATGCACAATCTCCAGTATATCGAGATCTTCAACCTGTTCTGCCACAACGCTGATACGCTGCTCGTGCGCCTGTTCGCACACATAGCTGATAAACTCCTGCACCGCTGGCGTGGTTTGATAATGACGGAGTAATCCTCCGTCAAGTTTTATCCCGCGTAAGGGAAGCTCAAGCAAACGTTTAATATTCCCCGGTACACGGCCCACATTATCCACAAACACCCCAATACCTGAAGGCTGGATTGCGTCGACAAACGCCCCAAACTGTGCGAGATCCGAAATAGCAGATTGCGCGCTAACTTCCACACACACCCGCCCCGGATCGCAATAGGCTGACAGCTGCTGCGAGAAAAAGCTAAGTAAAGCCGGATTGTGCAGATCAGCCAAATCCAGGTTGATATTCCAGCTCAGGTTTTTATTGGCAAAAAATTTGGCGCACTGGGCAAACATTGTCTCGGTTAACTGCTGGACATGATTGTGCCGCTCCACCAGATACAGAAATTCATTCGGCAAATAAACCTTTTCCGGTTCCGTCACCAGCCGCGCTAGGCACTCATAGCGCCATACGCGGTCGGTGCGTAAATCGACAATAGGCTGAAAATAAGGGACAATGTCTTCCAGCCGAAAAGGGTCTGTTATTTCTCGTATCGGCATGGTTGGTTTCCTTTTCCATCACAGCCTCAATATAACAGAGCTGTGTTTAAAGCCAATGCATGATGGCATTACCGGCGAAAAAAATGGCTTAATAAAAAATACTTATGCCAGCTATAAATAGAATAATAGCGCTCAGCGGTCTGCACAACTTGGCCTGAGTGCTATTATGGGGTAAAGTTCCGCTCCTTTGTATTGGTTCTGCTAAGTTTTCAGCAGGCTCAACAAGTCAATACAGACATGCTGTCGGACTGACTGGCGTATTGCCGTAGTGGTGGTTATTACGGTCCTTAGCAAATAGAGGTGTGTTTAGTGGTGGGTGAAGCTCAGGTTAGTCTTAAGCACTTGTTTCGGGTCTTTACCAAACCTGAACACAAGGACTCAAAATTAGCGCAGATTGAACAGCATTTGTCTGACAATATTATGGACTTTTTGTCACAGCATGTGGTGACTAAAAAGACCTCGCTGGAAGAAATTGAAAAAGATTTTGCCTTGCCCAGCGTACCGGAATCCCCTGAGTTTGTGTCAGAACATGCAGAATCATTACTGACAAAGCTGGTGGCGCATTCGGTCAACACTTATTCCCCTACGTTTATCGGTCACATGACGTCTGCTTTGCCATATTTTCACCTGCCGCTATCAAAATTATTGGTGGGGCTTAACCAGAATCTGGTGAAAATAGAAACTTCAAAAGCCTTTACGCCGTTGGAGCGTCAAGTGCTGGGTATGATGCACAATCTGATTTTTGACGAAGCAGATGCGTTTTATGATCAATACCTGCACAGTGCCAAACATGCCCTTGGGGCCTTTTGTTCCGGGGGTACCATTGCCAATATTACGGCTTTATGGGTAGCGCGCAATAAGCTTCTGGGCCCACAAAAAGGCTTTAGCGGTGTAGCGCGAGCTGGGTTAGCTGCGGCCTATCGCCACTATAATATAAATAATCTGGGCGTCATCTGTTCAAAACGCGGACATTACTCGCTATCTAAAGCAGTAGATGCCCTTGGGCTTGGACGAGAGCAATTGTTGACGCTGCCATGCCCTCAGCAGACGTTACGTCCGGAAGACGCTCTGGCCCAGGGCCGTCGGTACCAGGAAGAAGGTAATAAGGTACTGGCTGTAGTCGGTATTGCCGGCACCACAGAAACCGGCCATGTAGACCCATTAGATGAGCTGGCCGATGTGGCTAAAGAGTTAGGCTGCTGGTTTCACGTGGATGCTGCCTGGGGCGGTGCGACGCTATTCTCTTCGACCAATCGGGCGAAGCTGCATGGCATCAGCCGGGCTGATTCAGTCACTATTGACGCACATAAACAAATGTATGTGCCAATGGGGGCCGGTATGGCTATATTTCGGGATCCGGAAGATGCCAACGCGGTGCGTCATCATGCCCAATATATATTACGTGAAGGTTCCAAAGATCTGGGGGCGACTACTTTAGAAGGCTCCCGCAATGGGATGGCCATGATGGTGTATTCAACGTTGCATATTTTGGGACGGCGCGGCTATGAACTGATTATCGACCAGAACATAGAAAAAGCGCAGGCCTTTGCGCAAATG
Source organism: Alteromonas indica (assembly GCA_003056425.1). Lineage (GTDB taxonomy): Bacteria > Pseudomonadota > Gammaproteobacteria > Enterobacterales > Alteromonadaceae > Alteromonas > Alteromonas indica. Next base: position 59,837 of record PYVY01000021.1, on the reverse strand, counting down.
ATTGATCGGCATAGCGAATTTATGCTCACCACCACACCTACTTTGTCGTTGCTAACTTATCGTATATGCCCGCAGGGGGTACAAGAGGCGCTGCAATTAGCTGGTGAAGAAGAGAAAATAAAGTTAAATCAGAAGCTCGACCGATTGGTTGTAGGCGTGCAAAAGGCGCAGCGTGAAGCGGGTAAGTCGTTTGTTTCGCGAACCCGGCTAGAGCGGGAAGAGTTAAACGGCTTAGCCATTACCGTGTTCAGGGTTGTACTGGCAAACCCGCTCACTACCGAACAGGATTTACGCAATATTTTGGCCGAACAGGTTGATATTGCCAAGGGAATGCGACTGTATAAAGAGCTGAATAAGGCCGCCAGACAAATTGTTCAGGCAGCGGTTCAGGCTTAACAAAACATGGGGCGGAAGGGGAAAACGGTACCAACTTTTTAGCCGGCTTGGCTTCCCCTGTATACCGAGGTTATAAGGTAACGGTAGTATTATCTATGAGCCGGGTTGTACCCAGGTAGGCCGCCACAAGTATCACCAGAGCTTGATCTTGCGGGCTCGCTTCAGCCAGGGTAATTGCATCGCGAATATGGATGTAATCTGGCGCAAAACCGGCGCTGCGTAGTTGCTGAGTATACTTTTCGCGCAGGCTTGTGAAATCCTTTGCCCCCCCCACTAATTCCGCTTTCAACTGGTTCATCATTTGCGGTATTTGCGGGGCAAGCTGGCGCTCATGGGCATTCAAATATCCATTGCGAGAGCTCAGTGCAAGGCCATCTTCAGCGCGCTGGGTGGCCACACCATGAATTTCAATATCCAGTGATAAATCCTGGGCCATCAGGCGTATAACCTGTAATTGCTGGTAATCTTTCTGCCCGAAAAAGGCGTGATCTGGCTGCACCATATTAAACAGCTTATTGACCACCGTGGCGACCCCCCGGAAATGCCCAGGACGGCTGGCACCGCACAGAATAGAAGAGATTTCAGGTACTTCTACAAAGGTTTGCTGATCAAGCCCACGGGGGTACATTTCTTCTACGCTGGGTAAAAATAACACATCCGTGGCGTGTTGCTGCAACGCAGTTTTATCTTGCTCAATGGTGCGCGGGTAGGTTGCCAGGTCTTCATTTTTACCAAACTGCAACGGATTGACAAAAATAGAGCTGACTACAATATCGCAGGTTTCGCGGGCGGCGGCTATCAGGGTGAGGTGGCCAGCATGCAAATTTCCCATGGTGGGGACCAGCGCTACGGTTTTGCCTTCTTTGTACCATTGTTTACGCAAGGTACGCAGTTGTGCGATAGACTCGATCGTTTGCATAAGATTACTCGAAGCTGTGCTCTGGGCCAGGAAAAGCACCGCTTTTAACCTGTTCGATGTATTGCTGCAATGCTTGGCGTAAATCGCCGGTTTCCGCCAGATAATTTTTGGAGAATTTCGGCATATAGTTAGCGCTGACCCCGAGCATATCGTGCATCACTAATATCTGACCGTCCGTACCGTTACCCGCACCTATACCAATCACCGGAATGCTCAGCGCCTGCGAAATTTTACGTCCCAGGCTGGTGGGCACGCATTCTAATACCAGTAATTGAATACCCGCTTGCTCCAACGCCAAGGCATCGTCAAGCAGTTGTTGTGCTTTGTCACTTTGACGGCCTTGTACTTTAAAGCCGCCCAGCACATGAACTGACTGGGGAGTAAGGCCCAGGTGCCCACACACCGGTACGCTGCGCTCTACCAGGCCACGTACTGTGTCGCATAGCCATTGCCCACCTTCCACTTTTACCATACTGGCACCGGCAGCCATTAAGGTTGCAGCATTGGTATAGGATTGTTCTGGTGTGGCATACGACATAAAGGGCATATCGGCTAAAACAAAGGCCCGTGAGGTGCCCCGGCGAACCGCGCGGGTATGGTAGGCTATATCTGCTACTGTCACATTTAACGTATCGTCCTGGCCGTGCAGAACCATGCCCAGGGAATCACCGATTAACAGCGCATCAATGCCGGCTTCGTCGAACAGTTTGGCAAAGCTGGTATCGTAGGCCGTTAACGACGTAATTTTTTCACCGGCTTGCTTTTTTGCCAGCAGGGTGGAGACAGTTACTTTTTTCATAGCACAAGAAACTTTGTTGATTAGCTAATGGGCGAACTATACGGATTTTACGGCTGATTGGAAGAGCGCAACCGGCGTAAACCTTCCAGAGAACATTTTGCCACCCAGGCAGCCAGCGGCTTTCCGTCGGGCATGATCATATTCGGCGCAATCTCAAATAACGGCACCAACACAAACTCCCGCTCAGCAATACCATAGTGGGGTATCGTTAATTCACGGTTATCAATGTGCTGATTACCAAATAGCAGAATATCTAAGTCCAGCGTACGCGGGCCCCAACGCTCTTCTTTACGCACTCTGCCATGGCTTTGCTCAATTTCCTGCAGCCCATGGAGCAAAGATAACGCAGGTAAAGTTGTTTCCAGTAACGCCACCGCGTTTAGAAAATCAGGCTGATCTTTGGGCCCCATAGGCGAGCTGGCGTACAATGAGGAATGTTCCAGTACCCGGGTTTCACTCAACTGGCCAATCGCTTTTAACGCTGATTGAATAATTTGAGCAGAGTCGCCCTGGTTGCTGCCTATGCCTATATAGACATGTTCCTTATGCATTCTCATCGCCTTTTGCTTTAGCAGGCTTCTTGCGGCGACGTTTTGGTTTGGGGCCAGCACCTTCTTTTTGACGTAAGGTACTTAGCATCTTTTTCTGCAGACCAGGTTCGCCATGCTGAAATTGGGTCCACCAATCGGTCAACTCAAGCAGGTCGCCCCCTTCCGTTTCTCCACGCACCTGTAAAAAGTCGTAGGCAGCGCGAAACTTAGGATGGCTAAGCAGCTGAAATGCACGGCGACCAAACCGGCGCGGCAAGCGGTGTTGTAGCATCCAGATATCCCGGATCACGGTAGAAAACCGCTTAGGAATCATAATACGCTGGGTTTGACGGTGCAGTATATCGCCCGCCGCAATATTAAACGCATCATGCTGGCTTAGGCCGGCTTCAGCTTGTAGTTTCTGTGCATGTTCTTCCAGTGGGTACCACAACAAGGCGGCATACAAAAATGCCGGTGTGACCCGCATGTTGCTGTTCACCCGCTCGTCTGTATTGGCTAGTACAGTCAATGCGAATTGCATTTCTTTACTACGGGGATCATTAAGCAGCGGCGCTAACTGAGGAAACAACGGCTCCAGCAACCCGTAATCGTGCAATGCAACAAAGGTATCTTTACCCTGACCGGACAAAAATAACTTCAGGGTTTCTTCAAACAGCCGGGCTGGCGGGATATTGCTTAACAGGTGAGCCAACGGCTTCAGTGGCGCTGCAGTAGGCTCGGCAATTTTCATATTCAGTTTTACCGCAAAGCGAATAGCCCGCAGCATGCGAACCGGATCTTCGCGGTAACGTACTTCCGGATCACCAATCAACTCAACCTGTTTCTGCGCAATGGCTTTACGGCCGTTGGCAAAGTCGGTAACCGAAAAGTCGGCGACGCTGTAGTACATTGCATTGAAGGTAAAGTCACGCCGCTCGGCGTCTTCTGCAATAGTGCCAAACACATTATCGCGGAGTAACTGGCCATCTTCGCTGGCTTTACCACGAGTGCTGGCATCTTGCGCAGCAGGATCATGATGCCCTCGGAACGTGGCAACTTCGATAATCTCCCGGCCAAATACAATATGCGCCAGACGAAAGCGCCGGCCAATCAGGCGACAGTTTCGGAACAAACCTTTAATCTGCTCTGGGGTAGCGTTGGTTACCACATCAAAATCTTTCGGTAGCAGGCCAAGCATGAGGTCGCGAACACAGCCGCCCACCAAATAGGCTTCAAAACCGGCACTGTTCAGCCGGTACAGAACTTTTAATGCATTATCAGAGATATCTTCTCGCGAGATGCCGTGCTCAGCCCGTGGGATCACGACCCCCTCAACAGTGGCCTCACTACTGTCTGATTTGCCAAAAACCCGCTTAACGGTATCAAACACACGCGTAATAATAATGATATCTCCGATGTTATATAGACTGGTTATAATAAGTGGATTCGCGCTTATCGACAATAATCTCACTTACGTGTGGTAGTTTCTCACAATCAAAGTGAGAAACCGCCCAAGCCAGTATTTTATCACAACTGGCGCGGGTAAGCGTATCTGGAACCTGAAGATGCAGAAAATTCAGCGCCATTACCAGATTTTCTTTCGCTTTTTGATTATCCAGAGGCGCAGCTTTGTTCTGTTTACTTAACTTATAGCCATGTTCAGTGGCCGCCACCGGGATGTGGGCATAGGTGGGGGCCGTTTTTCCCAACGCCTTATAGAGCGTTAGGTGCGCCGCAGTAGTGGGCAAAATATCACTGCCCCGGACAACATGGTTTACCTGCTGATATATGTCATCAACCACTACGGCTAAATTGTAAGCATACAGTCCATCACGCCGGCGCAGTACAAAATCCTCTAGTGCATGGGCTGTGTTAATAAGCTGGGAGCCTTGAATACGGTCAGTAAAAGAAGTCTCAGGTAAGGCCATGTTAAACCGCACAGAGGCGGTTTGGGGACCATGCCCAACATGCCGACAGGTACCGGGATAACCTTCAGGGTACTGACGAATGACTTTGCGCGTACAGGTGCAATAATATGCCTGGTGGGTAGCCAATAGCGAATTGATTGCTTGTTGATAGGCTACTGTGCGGGTGGACTGATAAAGTACTTCATCGTCCCAGTATAAACCGTGCGCCCTGAGGGTGGTCAAAATCGATTGATCAGCCCCTGCAATACAACGGGGTGCATCGGTGTCTTCCATACGAATTAGCCACCGGCCGCGATGGGCCCGAGCGTCAAGAAAACTGGCCAGCGCTGCAACCAGCGAACCAAAGTGAAGAGGGCCAGACGGGGAAGGCGCAAAACGTCCCACATAGGCTGTGAAAGAAGGTGTAAGCATTACGCTGATACCGGGAACATCATTGCAATAGCGGGTAACAGCAAGGTGCTGTTACCGCCATAATTTGCAAAGCGTGATTATCCCTGCATTTGTTTTTCTTTAATTTCTGCCATGGTCTTGCAGTCGATACATAAATCAGCGGTCGGCCGGGCTTCAAGCCGGCGAATACCAATTTCAATACCGCACTGATCGCAAAAGCCAAAATCGTCCGCTTCAATGCGCTTCAGAGTTTTTTCAATTTTCTTGATAAGCTTGCGTTCGCGATCGCGGGTACGCAGTTCCAGACTGAACTCTTCTTCCTGCGCAGCACGGTCTACCGGGTCAGGAAAATTTGCTGCTTCATCTTTCATGTGCGTAACGGTGCGGTCGACTTCTTCACGAAGCTGGTCGCGCCAGGCTTTCAAAAGCAGACGGAAATGTTCTGTCTGCGGTTCATTCATGTACTCTTCATCAGGCTTGGGCTGATACGGTTGCAACCCAGCTAATGCTAAAAGTCCTAGGGATTTCGTTTCTTTTCCTGTTGGCATGTGCCACATCTCCTACACTACGACACCCACGATGTCCCAAAAAACCGATTATCTATAGCAAAATCTTCGGCTACGGGCAATCCAAAGTGTCAAAGTAACCTTTCCACTGGTGATCTTACTCATGCAAAAACCACCACGTTTGCAACCTGAAATTCCATTGCAAAGGTAAAAAGCAAGGCGCAAATATGGCGTCGTGCTCGAAAAAATCAACCTGTTTTTTACAAAATAACAGGGAGTGTTTGATTTATCTCCATTTTTTGTTGGTTTATCGAGCAGCCAAATGCAACAATATTCACGCCATTGCGCTGCGCATCCAATACGGCCTCGTTATAGCGGGGATCAATGTCCCGTGCAATATGTACTGTGGCAATCCCCGTATGTTGAACACAAAATGCCAAGGTGGTGCGAATGCCACTAAGCGCCAGTTCGGATAATTCCTGGCAGTGCCGGGTTCCCCTGCTAGTCACGGCATCGGGAAAATAACCTGCTTGGTCCCGTGCCAGGGTGACTGATTTAACTTCCATGTAGTGTAGTTCATTCGCTTCAAAAAGTTGAAAATCGAAGCGGCTGCTGGCCCCCGGCGGTGTTACCTCTGCAACAAACCGCTCAACCGGTTTAAATTGGGGCAGGGCCTTGTTATTTATCGCTTCCGCTACCAGTTTATTAGCCATATGGGTATTCACCCCGATGAAGTTCCCGGCAAAATCCTGTGCCAACTCCCATGTGTAGGCCAGTTTTCGTTTAGGATTGTCAGAGCGACTGAGGTAGACCGTAAAGCCAGGCTCGGCACAACCGGTCATGGCCCCGGTATTAGGGCAATGCGCCACGACGACGTCGCCCCCGGGTAACTCCACATCGGCTAAAAACCTTTTATAGCGGCGGATAAGCTTTCCGCGTACCAACGACGTAGTAAATTTCATTAGATTACGTTGTAATAAATTTTGACTAGTGTAACAACCAAAAAAGGAATTGTTATGACTGATTTTGACGTCTGTCTTTCACAAGAACCCGCTGCGCAACAGTGGGGCGACAATGCACCACTGAGTATGAACAATACCGGGGCTACGATTCATCTGTCGGATTCGCCGGACCCTTTACGCTCAATAGCGGTTGCCGCGCGTACGCTGGATAATCTGAATATAAGTAAAGTACGCTTGCAAGGCGACTGGAGCTTTGAGCAGCAATGGACCTTTGCCATGAGCTACACCCGCCCTCGTACGCCGGGTACAATCACGTGGGCAGACACGCCGGATAAGGACAAGTTGAAAAACCATTTTGCGGCACTGCAGTTTACCCGCCAACTGGTAAACGATACACCTGAAGATTTAAGTCCGGAAAATCTGGCCCGCCGGGCAGCTAACTGGATTAAAGAGTTGGGCGGCGATAAGGTCTCTATTGAAATGACCACCGGTGAAGCGTTAAAGGACGCCGGCTGGATGGGTATTTATAATGTAGGCCGAGGCAGTGAGCGGCCGCCGGTATTACTGGAAGCAGATTTTAATCCTACGGGCAATCCCAATGCGCCAGTGGATGCCGTTCTGGTCGGTAAGGGGATCACCTTCGACAGCGGCGGTTATTCAATAAAGTCCAGTGAAGGTATGCTGGATATGAAATGCGATATGGGCGGAGCAGCTACCGTGACAGGTGCATTGGGCCTGGCGATGACCTCGGGTCTTAAAAAACGGGTAAAGCTATTATTATGCTGCGCCGAAAACTTGATCAGCGGACACGCATACAAGTTAGGCGATGTGATTACTTATAAAAATGGCGTAACAGTGGAAGTGGTTAACACGGATGCTGAAGGCCGCCTGGTGTTGGCCGACGGCTTATTACGGGCTACGGAAACCGGCGCTCCATTAATCATTGATGCGGCTACATTAACCGGCGCAGCAATGGTTGCCCTGGGTAAAGACTACCATGCAGTATTTAGTATGGACGAGGCGGCACGTCAAAAAATGCTGGCCAGCGCGCAGCAGGAAAATGAAAAATTCTGGCCCTTGCCCCTGGAGCCGTTCCATAAAAACCGCTGTCCCAGTGCCTTTGCCGACACCGCCAATAGCCGCCCGCAAAAAGGCGGTGGGGGCGCCGGGGCGTCCAATGCTGCAGGTTTTCTGGCGCGCTTCGTTAACCCGGAGGGTAAAGGCTGGGTTCACCTGGACTTAGCGGCAGCCTACAATGGTAGCGCCACTAGTGACATGCCGGTGGGGGCAACCGCAAAAGGTATCCGCTCTATTGCCAGAATGTTGCACGACTTCTAATACCCATTGTTAAATGTGCCCAGATGGGCACATAAACCCACAGGTTATAAAAGACCTGTTGGGGACTGGTGTGGCAACCAAGGCGGAATTAAATTCCGCCCAACCGCTCTGCCAGTTGCTTATAACGTTCTACATCGCCCTGTTCAAACAGAGGTTCACCTGCCGGGCCGGTATCTTTTGCGGTAAGCAAGCTTTCCCGCTCAAGCCGTTCGACCCGAATTTCCTGAATCCCCAAAAATGCAGCTACTTCTTTAACGTTCATCAAGGCCATGCTATTCAATCCTTATATTGGTGATAGTAAAAGTAAAGCGTAAATGCGACAATTTGCTAGTTAATTAACGAATAAATTAAACCCAGCCGAATGTGTGCCGGGTTTGGCCTGTAGCACACTACAACGTGTTAAATGAATTATTGGGTAGGGGAGTTGTATAAATGGATACCTGGTCGGCGGCAGTCATGCTTTTTCTTATCATGGATCCGCTGGGTAATCTGCCGATATTTATGTCGGTGCTGAAATCCATCGAACCCAAGCGCAGGCGCGTAATTTTAATTCGTGAGTTGCTACTGGCGCTGCTGATATTGTTTATTTTCCTGTTCAGCGGCCAAGCGGTTCTGGATTTTCTCAATGTTCGCCAGGAATCAGTAAGTATTGCCGGGGGCATCATTTTGTTTCTTATTGCAGTCAAAATGATATTCCCTCAGGCCGGTAACCCGTTGGGGTTAGCCGTAGGTGAAGAGCCCTTTCTGGTACCGCTGGCGATCCCTATGATCGCCGGGCCGTCTACTCTGGCGGCGCTCATCTTGCTATCTAATCAGAACCCTGAGCGAATGGTCGACTGGTCCCTTGCGCTCGGCGCAGCCTGGCTAATAAGTGCGGTTATTTTATTATTTTCAGGTGGCTTTCATCGCTTATTAGGCGAACGCGGCCTTATTGCCATGGAACGTCTGATGGGTATGATTCTGGTGATGATCGCCATTCAAATGCTATTAGATGGCATCGCCCAGTACTTTTCACATACTTCTGGAATGTTTTAATGACCCAACCAAGATTAAATACCTTCGCCCGCGTTAGAGAGTTGGGTGACTGGAAAGCGGTTGCTTTTGGTGCCGCGCTACTTGAGCGTATGTTACCCAATTATACGCTGTTCTGTGATGCTACAGGCTATGAGGACGACGGCGTTCACCGTAAATGCCTGGACCTTGTATGGGAATGGCTTCGCACCCCGCGCAGTAAAATTAACTTTGCTGTCCATCTGGAAAAAGTAGAAGACGCTACCCCGGATACTCAGGATTACGATTTTTATGGTGTCTACCCTGCCATCGACGCCGCGATGGCAATGAGTGCGCTGATCAATCTTGTATTGGCGCAGGATGAGCAGGGCGCGGTGGTAATAAGCAAACTGTCACAGGGTTCGGTAGAAGCATTTCTTCTTCTAAGTGATGAAGCTACGGATGACAATGTTAAAGACCATCCGTTGATGCAATTTGAAATTGAGACACAGCAAGAACTATTAGCACAGCTTGATACCATGGGACGCAAACCCGAAGCATTGGATGCGTTCAGGGCGATGTCGCTGGAAGCCGGTATGTCAAATATTGGTCTGGAGCTTTAATCCATAGCCTGGGCTTCGACCAGCAAATAACATAGCTGAGCCAGGTTTTTTTGCTTGACCACCTGATAGCCATCAGGCAATTCCGGAAAGCCCGCCGTACCTTCTTGCTCAATATAAATGAGTCCATTTGGTTTAATCAGCTCGCGCTGTACGATAATATCCAGCGCAGGTTGGACCAAGCCGCAGTTAAATGGCGGATCAATAAAGATCAGGTCGTAGGTTTGGGAAGTGTTTTGCAGTAAGCTAAGGGCGTCTCCACGGGTCACGAGGCCATTCGCATTCAGGGTTTGCAAATTACGGGTTAACTGGTTGGCCGCGGTAACATCCTGCTCGAAAAAATCGCACGCGCTGGCATAGCGTGACAGGGCTTCGATACCCAGCGCACCAGAACCAGCAAAAACATCCAGACATTGGGCATTGCGGGTATCATGCATTAACCAATTAAACAGGGTTTCTTTATTTCTGTCCGTGGTAGGACGTAAGCCCTGAATATCTGCCACAGGTAATTTTCTGCCGCGCCACTGGCCGGCAATGATCCGAACATGACCGGTTCGGGAGGAAGAGGTAGGGTGGGCTTTAGACGCTCGCTTCATACTGGTTGACAATGTTATCATAACGACTGGTTATGGCTGGTCAGTTTAGCCGAATTTATACTGAATTAATAAGGGTTTGTCCGCACAATGTCGAAACTTTTTGGCTGGTTCCGTAAGAACAAGCAATCTGATAAAAAGCACGAAAAGGAAACCGTAGAAAATAAATCGGTTTCTGAGTCTTCAACCCCGTCATCTGTACCCGATACCCAGGTTGATGAAGTTACCAGCGAGGCCGTGGCCGACCAACTAAACGAGGCACATGAAGAGGTTAGCGAAACATTAGAGCAAACTACCGCTAAAACAGTTGAAGCTGAGCCGTTAGCCACACACACTGAAGAGCCAGAGCCAGAGCCAGAGCCAGAGCCAGAGCCAGAGCCAGAGCCAGAGCCAGAGCCAGAGCCAGAGCCAGAGCCAGAGCCAGAGCCAGAGCCAGAGCCAGAGCCAGAGCCAGAGCCAGAGCCAGAGCCAGAGCCAGAGCCAGAGCCAGTCGTCGTTCCCGCGCCGGCCGAGAAAAAATCGCTGTTTAGCCGCTTACGCCAAAGTTTATCGCGTACCCGGGCAAATTTGGGCAGTGGTTTTGTCAGTCTGTTTAAAGGCAAAACCATAGACGATGAGCTCTACGAAGATCTTGAAACCCAGCTGCTGGTGGCAGATGTAGGTATGAATACCACATCCACTATTATCAATAAGCTAACCGACAGCGCGAAACGGTCGCAGTTAAAAGATGCCGAGGCTTTACTGGATATCTTAAAAGAACAAATGCGCTCTATGCTTAAAGGGGTTGAACAACCGCTAAATACGGTGATTAACAATCATGACAGTAGCAAAGGCCCCTTTGTCATTTTAATGGTAGGGGTGAATGGAGTGGGTAAAACTACCACTATCGGGAAGCTGGCTAAGCAGTTCCAGCAAGACGGCAAAAAAGTAATGCTGGCCGCCGGCGACACGTTCCGCGCAGCAGCAGTAGAGCAATTACAGGTATGGGGAGAGCGCAACAGTATTCCGGTTATCTCCCAGCCCACTGGCTCTGACAGTGCTTCGGTGTTGTACGATGCGTTGCAATCTGCACAGTCGCGCAAAGTGGATGTATTGATAGCCGATACCGCAGGGCGTTTGCAAAATAAAAATAACCTGATGGAAGAGCTCAAAAAAGTGGTCCGGGTAATGAAAAAGATTAACCCCGATGCGCCCCACGAAGTAATGCTGACGTTGGACGCCGGTACAGGCCAAAACGCGGTAAGCCAGGCGAAACTGTTTAATGAAGCAGTCAACCTTACCGGAATCACTTTGACTAAGCTTGATGGTACGGCTAAAGGCGGGGTAATTTTCTCGATTGCTGACCAGTTTGGTATCCCTATTCGCTACATTGGGGTGGGCGAAGGCATTGATGACCTGCGAACCTTTAACGGGGACGAGTTTATCGATGCCCTGTTTAGTGAAGCAGAAGGCCGCTCGTAAGGTACTGGTAGCAAAGCATTTAAGCAGGGTAGAAACGTTATGATTAAATTTGAGCAGGTAAGCAAAACCTACCCTGGCGGCCAGCGAGCGTTGAGCAAGGTTAACTTTCATATCGCCCCGGGTGAAATGGCTTTTTTAACCGGCCATTCGGGGGCAGGTAAAAGTACCATACTAAAACTTATCAGCATTATGGAACGGCCCACAGTGGGACGGGTGATGATCAACGGCCATGATCTCAATACCATTAAGCGCCGGCAAATTGCCTATATTCGACGTGATATCGGAATGATTTTTCAAAGCCACCAGTTGTTGATGGATAAGTCGGTGTTCGACAATGTGGCTTTGCCGCTGGTTATTGAAGGATTCACCCACAAAGAAACCTCGCGCCGAGTACATGCAGCGCTGGATATGGTCGGGTTAAGCGACAAAGCCCGCGATTTGCCCATTATGCTATCTGGCGGGGAACAACAACGCGTAGGGATTGCGCGGGCGGTAGTCAATAAGCCCCCCTTACTATTGGCTGATGAGCCTACCGGCAACCTGGATCCCAAGCTATCAATGGAAATTGTGCGCTTATTCGAAGACTTTAATCAGGCCGGCGTGTCGGTATTGATTGCCACCCATGATCTCGGCTTGATTGCGCGTATGAAATACCGCACATTGACCCTTAAAGGTGGCCAGATGATAACCGATGGGCTTAATGAAGATGGGCAGGAGGCGACGTCATGAGCCTGTTATTTAAAGGCCGCCCCCAGGGGGCCAGCGACAGCCGTGTTGGCTTTTTCCAGATAATCAGCATGATCCTGGTGTCTCATGTGCGTCAAGCGCTAGGTAGCCTGGGCGAATTGTGGCGCCAGCCGGCGGCTTCCCTGATGACTATCGGGGTTTTAGGATTAAGTATAACCTTGCCAAGTACCCTCTATATCCTGGTTAAAAATACCGAAAAAATCAGCGCAGGCTGGGAGCAAGCCTCGGAAATTTCGCTATTTCTTAAAGCTGAAACCAATGCAGGTAGCGCACAACAATTGATTACCCGCATCAAAACCTGGCCTGAGGTCGACAGTGTGACTTATATTCCGGCCGATGAAGCGCTAAAAGAGTTCCAGCAGCTTTCCGGATTAGGCGACGCAATGGCGTATCTGGAGGCCAACCCATTGCCAGATGTGGTATTAGTGACGCCGGGTGAAAAGTTCGTCTCGCCGCAGGCCGCCGGCCAGTTGTTAGAAAAGTTAACGCAGCAGCGCGAAGTGGATGTGGGTAAGTTAGATATTGAGTGGTTAGAAAGGCTCTATGCGGTGCTGAATATTGCCCGGGAACTGGTCACTCTTATCGGCGGCTTATTGTTTATCTCAGTGGTATTGATTATCGGCAATACGATTCGTTTAAATATTCTTAATAAGCGTGATGAGATTTTGGTAATGAAACTGGTGGGGGCGACCGATGCCTTTATTCATCGGCCTTTTTTATACACCGGCTTTTGGTACGGTTTACTGGGTGGGCTGATTGCCTGGTTCGCCGTCATTATTATTTTATGGTGGATGGACAGCAGTATTCAGGCCTTTGCCAGTCTTTACCAAAAAGAATTTAATATTACCGGCCTCACTGGCAGTGCGTTGTTAACGATGTTAGGGCTATCAGTTGTATTGGGGTTACTTGGCTCAATAATATCGGTGCAACGACACGTTCGCGAAATTGAGCCCAAGTAGTTCACGCTATCGGTGGTCCGTTAGCCTGTATCAGTAAGCGCGTGGCAATCGGCCGGTGCTTATAAGCCCTGGCTCTGTAAGGGAGTAGGGCTGGCCTGTACGAAGAGCACGGCTAGCCGCGCCGTATAAAAGGCTATGGGGCCGCCCAGGGGTACCTTGGGCGCTAGAGTAGGCGGCACTATGTACACCCCGCTAACCCCGCATGGGTATGACAAGGTCGAAGCAGCGCTGTAGTAGGCTGTTAATTACTGGTATTAGAGCGTGGAAAGTAGGACGAGATAGTACTGCGGACACTATTGCCCCAGATAATCGCTTGGTTATACAAACCATGCAGCTGCTTTTGATCAATATCCAGCGCTTTTGATTGTTTCACTACATTGAGCCATAGAGCGCTTTCAAAGGCACGTACCAGCACCATATAGTGGTTAAATTCATTAGATTTACCCAGCAGCGCGTCGATAACCTCATCAACCAGCGGCAGTTGCTTCAGAATCCCCGGCATATCCTGGTCCAGCAACGCATCAAGCAGCGAAAATAAACCAACCAAAAAGCCCACCGGCGGATTCATCTGCTGTTTACGGTGTTGCGCTAACAGATCAAAAAACTTAGCTCTGACCAGTGACATATGAATAATTTCTAGCGGCTTTTCATCGCCCAGGTGGGTCAACGACAACAGGGCTATAAACTTCTTAATTTCTACTTCACCCATATAATTGAGGGCATGTTTCAGTGAAGTGATTTTATGGCGCTTGTTAACGGTGGGGTTATTAATAAAGCGCAATAGCAGATAACTAAGGGCCGCATCCCGTTCAATAATCTGATTGATGCGGTTTAAATCAAATTTTTCTGAGGAACTTTCGCCCATCAGCTCTACCAGATTCATTTTTGAAGCGGGAAGCTTTCTGGCGATACGCGCTTCTGGTAGGGAGAAAAAGTACCCCTGAAACAGATCGAAGCCAAGTTCGCGACACTCGGTAAATGCCTCATGCGTTTCAACATTTTCAGCAATAAGCTTAACGTCCGCATCAATGTATTGTGGTAACCGTTTAGCCACATGCTCGGCGCGGATTTTACCCACATCAACCTTGACGATATCCAGCAAGGGCAGAATGTCTGACTGACCGCTAAGCATCATAGGGTCGTCGAGGGCAATTTTATAGCCCAACTGTTTTATGTGTTCGCACGCCTGGATCAGGCCCTGAGTCTGGCCGGGGTTTTCAGATAGCTCTACCACGACCCGATCCGGGTCAAGCGAGGTGGGAAAGCGTGAAATCAACGTCTCGGCACTAAAGTTTATAAAAGACATTTTGTGCGAGCTGATATCATCCAGTCCTAACGGGTTAAACCGCTCGGTGATAAGGGCGGCTTTATCAGAAGCTGGCTCAGGATAGGTACCGCCTTTGCCGTCGCGAAACAACAGCTCGTAAGCAAATACATCTTTCTCACCGTCCAATATTGGCTGACGTGCTATAAACGCAAACATACCGATAATTCTTCCTGGTGTTCAGCCATATCACTGAGCACATTTTCAACATGATTTATTCACTTTACCGTACAGTGTGTTTGCGATCCAGCGATAAACCAATGATAGGCCCCGTAAAAACAAAGCGCTGAAGCATACGGTGGGGGCGGCGAAATTCACATGCACACCATTATACTTACAGTTTATCGGCGAACGTTATAATGACGAACGCTGTTTGTCATAGCCTGTATTGGCCGAGCTGGCAGGAAGTATAAGTTGTGGGATGCGCAAGCCGCGCAATAAGCCGGTACAGAGCAAAGTGATTTCACCAGCGTAAGCAAATTGCGGCAGGCTTGAAACGATAAGCCCAGGTTAGTTGATATAACGAAGGCGACAGGGGCCGAACCGACACGAGTTGCCGAGAGTTATTACCAAGAGTGCCGTGGCAGTCAGGTGGAGCTGGGTAAAAGAAGGCTTCCAGCCAGTGGCTTACGAAGCCACCACAGATGCCACCACGCGCCATGGAGGGCGGTAATAAATGTATGCTGCTTATCGCGATGTGGGAAGTCACCAGGGCAGACCGCGCAAAATTTTCACGCCAGCGGCCGGCTAATGCAATAAGACGAAAAATAGCTACACATAGGCATGAAAATACTCTGTTACTTTTGTTTTGCGCCCGCTGTATCCTTCCAAAAACCAATCAAATCATCTTTAGCACTAGCCAAATGGCACCAGATCAGCGGGGCTATAAAGTCGGCCCGGAAGCGCCAGGTTAATAAAAAATATTCAAAGGTTTCAGCGCCTTTGCCATATAACGAACAGTCATGGACAATATTTTTTAGCCGTCTTCTGGCTATGTATTACAGCGCAGTCAGGCGATAACTGAATATACGGAACAACAGTATATAAAGAGGTTGGATGCTCGGTACGGGGGCGAAGTCAGCGATTATTCTGCTGGCCTCAGGAAGGGCACGAATTAAATTTAATAAAATAGTTAAGCCGGTTTTGTCGATGGGTTCCACTAGCGGAGTTACTAGGTTTACCGAAAGCACTGCGCGACTAAGCGCATCTTGGTAAGTGACTGTAATACAACCAGTGTATGTATGTCGCTAAGCGGGATATTGCTATACATAACAGTTTATGCGAATGGAAAAGCCAGCCCTACAACAACAGGATTGTTTTAGCGATTGGCGCAATCGTGTTTATTGTCATCGGGCTTTAACAATATACTGGTATATTACTTGCTGCATCAATAATGCACAGTAAGATTGTAGATCTGTATCGTTCGGTTTTCGATTTTATCATCTGACAGGATGAATAAAACGCAGGACTAACAGCTGCCACTTTTTTGAAATTAGATCTACACTGCATTGACACGGTTAATTGAAATAGTCGTTTACCGGGAACTTTTTTTGATATTCTCGGGTCTTGAATATTGTCATTTTGACTATATGACCGTACATTGCAAAATATAGCGGATGCGAGGATTCGCAAAGTGGCGCTGAAATTGGTACAATAGCGTGCTTAACAAACCGAGGTGATTATGAGCAAAACAATGCAATCAATGGCCCTTTCCGTTCCCCACAATGGCAACATTGAAGGTTATATTCAGGCTGTTAGCTCGATAGATATGCTAACTGCTGAAGAGGAACGAGCATTGGCGTTGAAATTACGTGAAGATGAAGATCTTGAATCAGCCAGAAAGCTGGTGATGTCTCATCTACGCTTTGTAGTGCATATTGCTAAGTCATATTCAGGTTATGGTTTGCCCCAAGCTGACTTAATTCAGGAAGGCAACATTGGCCTGATGAAAGCCGTTAAACGCTTTGACCCGTCAGTGGGTGTTCGTTTGGTATCTTTTGCAGTACATTGGATTAAAGCTGAAATTCACGAGTTTGTGCTTAAAAACTGGCGCATCGTGAAAGTGGCGACCACTAAGGCGCAGCGCAAGTTGTTCTTTAACCTGCGTAAAGCAAAAAAACGTCTTGGCTGGTTCACGCATGATGAAGTGCAAAAAGTAGCGCAGGAATTAGGGGTTAGTACTAAAGAAGTACTGCAGATGGAAGCGCGCATGAGTAGTCAGGATCAGGCATTTGACCTGAGCGCTGATGATGACGAGAGCGGCAGCTTTGCACCCGTACAGTTTTTAGAAGATAAAACCGCGGATGTCGAAACCGACGTTATTAATCAGGATTGGGATTCCAATGCTACCCGCCGGTTACATTCAGCAATTAAAACGCTGGATGCGCGTAGTCAGGACATTATTGAAACCCGCTGGTTAGCTGACAATAAAATAACGCTGCAAGATTTGGCTGATAAGTATCAGGTTTCTGCTGAGCGTGTGCGTCAGATTGAGAAGAACGCGATGAAGAAGTTACAGGCTGCAATGGTAGTCTAGCCTTGACGCAGCGACATAAAAAACGCAGTGATATAAAAATCGAATACAAAAAGCGCCTTACCGGCGCTTTTTTTGTGTCTGATTTTAGTCGATTAGTGAGAGGTTGGGGTTGTTGCCAGGGGCTAGAGGGATAAATGCACGTACGAGCCAGTAATAACTAACACACTATTAACGCTGCCTGGAGGAAAGAAGTATCCTTCATTTCCCTTTAACGGGTTACTTTGCAGCTTTCGCCACCGGCCGGACAACGGCCTGAGACGGATAATTTATTACGCAGGGCCACTCGCCAGTGCCTTAAGCGTTAATAGTAGATGATACGTTTGCAGGGCAGGGGGCATTAGCAAGCTGTGCTAACCGCGTGCCACCCCAAGTTGCAACGAGGCTATTTATTTGTGAAGCCCCGCACCAAAGGCAGGCTTTACACAATGATGCTAAAGCCAGGGTGTTCGGTCTGAGTGAAGGCGATTTATGCCGGAAAGGTGCTGTATATGAATAACCGAGACGCACGTATGGTTAGGTTCGAATGCGTACAACGCCCAGGTACATTCTCGCCGTAAATTCAGCAGCGTAAGTGCGCCTACGCTGCGTCACGCCAGCGAAAGGCAGTAACACCAACTCAATCGCCCGGCGGTGTTGTGACTCTATCGGGTTGGAACCACCCAGCCAATGAAGCGGGCAGCACCACCAGGCGCCGGCCATACACGTTATGCACCTTCATCTACCGGCGAGCCGGCTGGCAGTACCCAATACACCCCTTTAAACTCCGCTACAGGCGATTCATCATCCAGAATATCGACTTGTAAGGTAAAGCGGCTTTTTTTGTTTTTTTCCACTAACGTAAATTTACCGCTTAACGATTCAATATTACAAATCGCCCGAGGCTTCATGGTAACCGGTTTGTGATAATGAATATTACCGTCGCCCAATACAATATCGCCGCTTAATTGACGCTCTTTAAGCTGCAGATAAATCAGTCCCCAGCCGGTGAGCGTAGCCAGTGAAAATATACTGCCAGCAAACATAGTGCCGTGCACATTAATGTTTTTATTCAGCGAGGCCCGGGTTTCCAGTGTTTTGCCTGAATACTGGTGTAACTTTATACCCATGTGTTCAGTAATGGGGATCGTATCTGTCCAGGTATCCTGCAATTCCTTGCACCACTTAGGGTGTAAAATCAACGAGCTCAAATCAGTAAGCTTCTTAACCATTTGCTGCCGTTTCAACATGCCTAATTCGTTAGGCGCTTCACGTTCCACGGCAAAGCCGCATGAAGAGAAAAAATCGATAGACGTTTCGCGGCTATTGGTGACCGCACGGATAGCCCCCAGCTCACGAGCTACATTCTCCAGCGCGCCAAGTATCATCTGCCCCAGCCCGCGACGATGATAATTAGCATGTACGGCAATATGCCGAATTTGCGCTTCTTCTGCGGTATTCATATGTACTCGGCCACAGGCGACGATCTCACCTGCACCATTAACCAGCATCCGGTGTTCAGCAACCTGTTCGTATTCGTCTTTTTCTGAGCCAGGAGGGAAATTCCAGGGTTGTCGCAGGTAAGTCCAGCGAAAAGTAAAATACGCTTCCAGCTGTTCTTCTGTCTTTGGTGTAACGACTCTAAACACGTGTACCCCGATTGTTATACTAATGCAGACCTATTTAACCTTAAGGTAAGGGCGCTAACAAGCTTTTTGAAATAGGCTGAACTTACAGAGTGAATTGAAAAGTTACCGGGCCATCATTTACCAGACTAACCTGCATATCAGCGCCAAACTCGCCAGTGGCAAAAGGCAGGTTGGCGGCCTGTAGTGCATCGATGGTCGCTTCATACACAGCCTTGCCATGGGCCGGACTCGCACCGCGGGAAAAACCCGGCCGGTTGCCCTTTTGTGTATCCGCCACCAATGTAAACTGCGACACCAGCAGAATCTGGCCTTCAACCTGGCCAAGGTTCAGGTTCATTTTGCCATCTTCATCACTAAATAAACGGTAATTCGCTAATTTCTTCACCAGTTTGTCAACCTGTAGCTGACTATCGTTCTGCTCTACGCCTAGTAACACCAGCATACCTTTGTTGATGGCGGCGATATCTTTACCGTCCACAGCTACACTGGCGCTGCTCACCCGCTGAATAAGTGCAATCATGATGTTTCTCCCACGTATCTGGACATATCCCGGGTGGCCCGACACAACTTAAGCGCTACGCCGATCTCGCTGGTGGTATGGCCAGCGTCCGCCACAATAAACAGGTTACTGGCCTGCCACGCTTTATGGAGTTGCCAGGCGGCCCGGGCTTTACAGATCACATCATACCTTCCATGCACAATGGTGCCAGGCAAATGACTGATTTTATGGATGTTATCTAAAATATAATTTTCGGCTAAAAAGCAATCATTCAGCAGATAATGGCATTCAAGTTTGGCCAGGCAGGTCACCAGCGGCAGCGGGTAGTGGGTGGTGAAGTCGCCGGTGCCAGGGGGCAGGGATAATCGGGATAAGCGTTCTTCCCATACATACCAGCGTTTGAGCGCAGATAGCCGTTGTGCCTCGTTAGGTAAATCAAACTGCTGCTGATACCACTGGCAAATACGAGCTGGCGTTACCGGCGCCGCGATACCGGCTACAAACTGTTCATAATATTCCGGGAATAATTGGGCGCCCCCCCCATCGGGCCCTAAGAACCAGTCACGGTCTTCCTGACGGGCCAGAAATACCCCCCGTAGAATAAGGCCCAATACGGTCTGTGGGGCTTCAATTGCACTTAACAGGGCCAGGGTCGCGCCCCAGGACCCGCCAAACAGTATCCAGCGTTCAATACCTAAATGGCGGCGTAAAGCAGTGATATCCGAAAGCGTGTCCTGGGTGGTATTATTCGTGGTACTGCCGAACGGTTTCGAGCGCCCACAGCCGCGCTGTTCAAAGGCGATGATACGGTAGCGGTTACCATCAAAAAAGCGCCGGTAGTCCGGCGACAGTCCTGCTCCCGGGCCGCCATGAATGTATAAAACCGGAATTCCTTCAGGATTACCGCTTAATTCGTAATACAGCGCTATATCATCCTGGGTTTGCAGGTATCCGCTGGCATAACATCCAATGTCTGGATAAAGTCGTTTCATTTTATTTCAGCGCGTTGTTTAGCCGAAGCTTATGGTTTAGCTTAATAGGTCGTTTCCTGCTTTTGTCGAGTTGTTTGAAGTAGCAGGTTCGGGTAATACTTTAAAACTACTAAAACACATTTTAAGTAAATATTCGAGGATGTAAGTATGTCAGGTCAAGGTTCAGGTGGAAATGTGATTGCGGCGCTGTGTAATTTTTTTATTCCCGGGTTGGGCCATTTGGTCCAGGGAAGGGTACTTAAAGCGATAATGTTCTTTTTGGTGATCACCGCCTGTTACGCGCTGGCGGCCACAGTTATTTTCATTTTTCTGTGGCCGGTGGGCGCTATTTTCCACCTGTGGGCGATCATTGATGCAGCAACCTATAAAGGAGCTAACTAAAACTATGACACTAAAATCCTTACTACTTGGGGCTACGTTAACCACGGGCTTGATGTTATCAGGCTGCCAGTCAGCGTACTATTCAGCTTGGGAAAAGCTGGGTGTAGAAAAACGCGACATCATGGTCGACCGGGTAGAAAATGCGAAAGAGTCGCAGGAAGAAGCGCAAGAGCAATTTAGCTCAGCGCTAGAAGAATTCAGTGCCTTGATGAATTTTGATGGCGGTGAACTAGAAGATGTATACAACGATTTAAATGACGAATACCAGGCCAGTAAGTCTGCGGCTGAGAAAGTATCATCGCGTATCAATAATGTTGAAAGCGTGGCTGATGCACTGTTTGATGAATGGGAAGATGAACTAGAAAGCTATCAAAGCGCGTCACTGCGTCGGGAAAGTGAAGCCAAGTTACGTGAAACCCACACCCGTTATGACAGCATGCTTACCGCGATGCGTCGGGCTGAAGACAAAATGGAACCAGTACTGCAAGCACTGGAAGATAACGTTTTGTATTTAAAACATAACCTGAATGCCAGTGCGATTGGCGCGTTGCAAGGCGAGCTATCCCAAATGCAGGGCGATATCAGCTCATTGATTGAAGACATGAATTCAGCCATCTCTGAATCAGATGCGTTTATTAAATCAATGAAATAACACCGCCGGATGTCTTCTGTACTCTATCCTCGCAGGCCTCGCGTCTGGTTAATCCAGCGGGAGGTCTCTTGGTTCCTGGGCCGCCTTTTTCGCCTCAAAGGTATCGGTCAGACTACAGGTAAATTCCGCTCCCAGTAACACCACAATCCACGATAAATACACCCATAAAAACAATATCGGCAAGACCGATAGCGCCCCGTAAATAACCTGATAAGCAGCTAAATCAGTCACATAAAAAGCAAAGCCTTTTTTGGTTATCTCGAAACAAATGGTAGCGACTATGGCCCCTGGAACCGCGTAGCGTGCTTTTACCTGGCGATTAGGTACCAACATATACAAGATGATAAAAGTCAGCATGGTGGCGATGCTAGGCACCAGCTTTAGCATTAATGTACCAAGCCCCGGAGTATATTCTTCGGCGAAGGCTGCAATACCGGTTAAATAGGAACTAACGACCACACTGGTGCCAATAAGCATCGGGCCTAATGTAATCACCATCCAGTAAATAGCGAACGTATAGATGATGGGGCGATCGCTAGGTGTTTTCCAAATACGGTTCAGGGTTTTATCAACATTGGATATGAGCAGTAGGGCCACCACCAATAGTGACAAAATACCAATCGCGCCCATTTCCGACGCATTGCTGACAAAATCGGTCATGTACTGGTGTACGACATCGCTGGCAGTAGGCACAAAATTAGAAAACACAAACTGTTCAAGCTTACTACGGACCGATTTAAAGGCGGGGAATGCACTCATCACGGTAAAGGTCACCATAATGAAAGGCACTAAAGACAGCAGCGTAACGTAAGCCAGGTGGCCCGCCGAAATAGTAATTTTGTCGCCTTTGCAGCGGCTGACAAACACTTGTGTGAAAGCTTTAAAATGCGGATAGGCAATATGCCACAATTCTGTTGGGGTTCGCTTGCCCACAACTTACTCCTTACACCTGAAATCTGGCTTCAGTGTAGCGTGAGTTACCCGCGGCATACAGTGTTAATCACTGATAGTGCGTCCTTTTTATGCTGGCAGGACACCGCCCGCGGCTGATGGTTAGCGGTATAAACAGGGCCCGTAGTGCCCTGGGTTAGCAAACGGGGGCGCTTAACCGTTACCGCGTACGCCAAGCATGTGACAAATAGCATAACTAAGCTCACTACGGTTAAGCGTATAGAAGTGAAAATGTTTTACGCCTTCTTTAGCCAACACCTTAACCTGTTCCATGGCAATGCTGGCACCCAGTAGATTACGGGTAGTCTGATCGTCTTTATCCAGCCCATCAAACATTTTGTGCATCCAGCCTGGTACATGCACATTAGTGAAGCCGGCAAATTTCAGCAGGGTTTGGTAGTTAGTGACCGGTAAAATGCCCGGCACCAGATCAATATCAATACCCGCCGCCGCCGTGCGATCACGAAAGCGTAAAAATGTACTGGTATCAAAGAAAAACTGGCTGATGGCTTCTGATGCACCGGCTTCAGCCTTGCGCTTGAGATTGAGTAAATCCGACTGGGCGTTTGCCGCCTCCGGATGCTTTTCCGGATAGGCCGCGACCGAAATATCAAAGTCAGCCACATCTTTTAATAACGCTACCAGGTCAGAGGCATACATATCGGTTTTATCTACCCCGGCTGGAAGATCCCCGCGTAGCGCTACAATACGGCGTATTCCTGAGTTCCAGTAATCCTTCGCAATTTGTTGCAACTCTGCTTTACTGGCATCTACACACGTCAAATGCGGCGCCGCGGCAATACCAGTCTGCTGATTAATGCGTTTAACCACATCATGAGTCCGATCTCGCTCGCCGCTGTTGGCTCCGTAGGTCACCGACATGTAAGAAGGTTTTAGCGGCGCAAGGCGCTCTACAGATTTCCACAGCGTCTGTTCCATTTTCTCCGAGTTGGGCGGAAAAAATTCAAAAGACACGTCAATATCACGTAGTTCAGATAAAGACTGATTAAGGGCATCAATGCCCTGGGCGTAGGAAACCATGAAAATACTCATATATATGGACGTTTAGACGTCTAAACTAAATAATATATGTCTAGACGTCAAGCGGTTTACACTGCTCAATTGACCTTTTCTGCACATTGTTTAGAATTTCAGCCCATAACATAATAAAGAGTAGTCTGAGAGCTCCTAATGGCAAAATGGAACGGAAAGTATATTCACCCCTACGCGGAACATGGGAAAAAGAGCGAGCAGGTTAAAAAAGTAACGGTTTCGATACCGATTAATGTGCTTAAAGAATTAACTGATGAGCGCACCCGTAGGCAAATTAACAATTTACGCCACGCGACTAATTCAGAATTATTGTGCGAAGCCTTTTTGCATGCGTTTACCGGGCAACCTTTGCCCAACGATGATGATTTGCGCAAAGATAACCCCAACCGTGTTCCGGCTGAGGCACGGCGAATGATGGAAGAAATGGGTATCGACCCGACCAGCGAAAATGACGCCTGATAACCACTAAAAAGGCCCGGATAGGGCCTTTTTTAATAGTCGGTGAAATTTGTTCCTGGTAAATTTATTCCTGGTAATGGGAGGGCAGTTCAGTTAGCCGTGACACTCCCGAGGCAATGGCTGCTTTGGCTACTGCCGTCGCAATACGCGAGCACAACCGCGGATCCATTGGTTTCGGAATAATATAGTCTTTACCAAAGGTTAACGCGGCACAATTACTGGCTTTTAAAACCTCATCTGGCACAGGCTCTTTGGTAATCCCTCGAATTGCTTCAACCGCCGCTACCTTCATTTCATCATTAATGGCACTGGCGCGCACGTCCAGAGCCCCACGAAAGATAAAGGGAAAACACAGTACGTTATTAACCTGGTTAGGGTAATCAGAGCGCCCCGTGGCCATAATCAGGTCGCTACGAACCTCAAGTGCCAGCTCGGGTTTAATTTCCGGGTCAGGGTTGGAACAAGCAAAAACCACCGGGTTGGGCGCCATCAAGGCCAGTGCTTCCGGCGGTAACAAATCAGGGCCAGAGACCCCAACAAAAATGTCGGCCCCTTCCATCACATCTTCCAGCGTGCGCTTATCGGTATTATTGGCAAACAATTTTTTATGTTCGGTCAGGTCGTCACGCCGAGTGTGAATCACGCCTTTGCGATCCAGCATATAAATACGCTCACGCTGAGCGCCGCATTTTATCAATAGCTCCATACAGGCTACCGCGGCGGCCCCGGCACCCAGACATACAATAGTTGACTCTTCAATGTCTTTGCCCTGAATCTCCAACGCGTTGAGCATACCGGCCGCGGTCACAATAGCTGTGCCGTGCTGATCGTCATGGAACACGGGAATTTTGCAGCGCTTAATCAGCTCCTGTTCTATCTCAAAGCATTCAGGCGCTTTGATATCTTCCAGGTTAATGCCCCCGAACGTATCCGCAATATTGGCCACCGTATTGATAAATTCTTCGGTGGTACGGTGTTTCACTTCTATATCGATAGCATCCAGGCCAGCGAAGCGTTTAAACAATAAGGCTTTACCTTCCATCACCGGTTTTGATGCCAGTGGTCCTAAATTTCCCAGCCCGAGGATAGCCGTACCATTACTGATAACCGCGACGGTATTGCCTTTGCCTGTATACAAATACGCATTTTCAGGATCGTTCGCGATTTCGCGGACTGGCTCGGCGACGCCAGGACTATAAGCCAAGGCCAGGTCGTCTACGGTTTCGGCGGGTTTTGAAAGCTCTATTCTGATTTTTCCCGGCGTAGGTTTAGCATGATAATCGAGCGCACGTTGTCTGAAATCTGACATTTCGTGTATGTCCTTTTCTTGGTAGGGAGTTGTACCGCAGACAGTCCTGCCCGGTCTGTCCATACATCTGTCGTACAGGTACATTGCCTGTCTTGGTCTTAATTGCCATCTTTTCCACCACTGTAGCACAGCCGTATTGACCGAACATATCAGATGACGTGGTGCTTACCAATCTAGATGATCTTGCCGCAGCAGACCATTGGCAGGGGCGAATAATCTCTATTCATTTTACTTATAGAATAGAACCAACCGGGGATTTTGAGAAAACAGAGAGGGTGGCGAAAGATAACCAGGGACAGAGGCAGGGACTAAGTGACCCTGCGGCGATGAGGGGAAACGCCATAAAATGCTTAGCGCACAGGGCGCATAAAAAAAGCGCCAGAAAGGCGCTTTTTTTTGTTTCTGTGGTCAGGCTTACTTTTTGCCCAGCGCACCGAAACGTTTTTTGAAGCGATCAACACGACCACCAGTATCAACGTTACGCTGCTTACCAGTGTAGAAAGGGTGACAGTTTGAACATACGTCCAAGTTCAGGTCCTTACCTACAGTAGAGCGAACTTTGATTTCATTACCACAAGAACAGGTTGCAGTAATTTCTGAATAGTTAGGATGGATATCTTGTTTCATGGGTTACCTCATAATAAGGCCGTATCGCTATTCAGCCCGCAGCTAAACACCATACGTTACTTAAATAATAACAAAGTCAAACCTGACCTTGCCGTAAAGAGCCGCGCATATTAATGTATGCCGCAACAGTATTCAAGTAGCAGGCAGAAATAATTGTGCAAAAAGCGACCATTGGCAGCCTGCCCGGTATAGTTTATCTCTGCGTATTATGACAAGTGTCTATATTGATGTGGCCGTGCCCGTGCCGCTGCGTCAAACATTTACCTATACACACGACTCGCCGTTGCCTGCCGGGGTAAGAGTAAGTGTACCGTTTGGCAATCGCAAACTGATAGGCGTGGTGGTAGGCATGTTGACCGAGGTCGCCGACACCAGCCGGTTAAAAGCGGTAGCCGCGGTATTGGATGAGCAGCCGGTGCTGGATGCTACCCAATTATCCCTTAGCCGCTGGTTATGGCAGTATTATCACCATGCGCCTGGTGAGGTAATGCATACCGTATTACCGGTTAAATTACGCAAAGGTGATAGCGCTACACCAGCCCCGCAAACCTGGTACCGGGTCACGGCTACCGGGGCCGCCACCGCAGCCGATACGTTGTCCAGAGCCCCGCGCCAGGCTGCCTGTTTACAAATGCTGCAAGCCGAACCTGCCAGCCAGGCTACTATAAAAGCGCAATTTTCAATGGCGGTAATTAAGGCGTTGAGCGA
The DNA here is from genome assembly GCA_003056425.1 of Alteromonas indica. Classification (GTDB taxonomy): domain Bacteria; phylum Pseudomonadota; class Gammaproteobacteria; order Enterobacterales; family Alteromonadaceae; genus Alteromonas; species Alteromonas indica. Next base: position 33,583 of record PYVY01000021.1, on the reverse strand, counting down.
ACGCGCGTTGATTGAAGCGTATGAAGCCGCGGCCCCCGTCAATGACAATGCCTGGCTGAGCCAATTTAAGGTAGGCGAGAAGCCGCGGCCGGATCCCCAGCAGGCAGTAGCAATTGCTGCTATTCACCAGCAAGCTGGAAAATTTGCGCCATTCTTGCTTGAAGGAGTAACGGGTAGCGGAAAAACCGAAGTTTATCTACAGGCTATTGAAGATGTGCTGGCGGCGGGGCAACAGGTTCTCATATTGGTGCCAGAAATAGGGCTGACGCCCCAGACCGTGGCCCGCTTCACCCGCCGTTTTGGGATCGAGGTAGCCGTGCTACATTCTCAAATAACCGATGCCGCGCGTCTCCAGGTATGGCATCAAGCCCGACATGGCGAAATCGGCATTGTTATTGGTACCCGCTCGGCCATTTTTACGCCGCTCAAGCGGCCGGGGATGATTATTGTAGATGAAGAACATGATGAGTCCTTCAAACAGCAGGATGGACTGCGCTACCACGCCCGCGATTTAGCAGTAATGCGCGCCAGTACGGAACACATACCGTTAGTATTAGGCAGTGCGACCCCCTCGTTGGAGACCTTAAACAATGCGCTAAGCCAGCGTTACCAACATTTACAATTGACCCAGCGGGCGGCTGGCGCGGTGGCCACTATGCAACACTTACTGGATGTCCGGGACCAACCTATGCGGTTTGGCTTGGCAGAAGGGACATTAACCCTGATGCGCCAGCACTTAAGCCAGGGTAACCAGGTTCTGGTATTTGTTAACCGGCGGGGCTACGCGCCAGCGCTGTTGTGCCATCACTGCGGGCATACTGAAACCTGTCGTCGGTGTGAACGGCCCTACACGGTCCATCGTGCCCAGCAACGGCTGCAATGCCATCAATGTGGTGCAACCCGGCCTATGCCCACGCGTTGTGAACAGTGCGCCAGCACTGAGCTGGTTACCGCGGGCATTGGTACAGAGCAGTTAGAACAAGGGCTGGCGCAATTGTTTCCAGCGTCTGCCCAGGTACGCATTGATAGCGATTCAATCCGCGGCAAAGACAAGTTACAAACCATCCTGGATGATATTAATAAACAAGCGTTCCAGTTGCTTATTGGTACTCAAATCCTATCTAAAGGACACCATTTTCCACATGTAACACTGGTGGTCGTCGTCGATTGCGACGGCGCATTGTTTAGTGGTGATTACCGGGCTCCGGAAAAGCTCGCGCAGTTGGTGACCCAGTTAGCGGGCCGTGCCGGGCGTGCTACAAAGCCAGGTGAAATGTGGTTACAAACACACAACCCGCAACATCCGTTGCTTCAGGATCTGGTTAATAATGGGTATGCTCACTTCGCACGCCATGCATTGCTGGAACGGAAAATGGCTCAATTACCGCCATTTTGCGCGCAGGTAATTATTCGGGCAGAAGCGATGGAGGGTGATGTGGCGTGGCGGTTTTTAACCGACTCCCAGCAGCGACTGGCCCACCAGCATGTTACCTTGATTGGGCCGATGCCCAGCTTAATTGAGAAGCGGCAAGGGCGCTTCCGTTTTATGCTGGTATTACAATCATCGCGGCGTAAAGTACTGCACGAACATTTGCGCCTGAGTTTGCCAGTTATAACCGCCTTGCCCGATGCCACAAAAGTAAGATGGTCAGTAGATGTCGATCCAACAGATTTTAGTTAGCGGCTTTATTCGGTTATGATAGCCGCGCCATTAAACGGCTAATTTACAGGCAGCATTTTGGTTCAGTTTTAGGTTACACTTGAGCCTGGATATGCGCAATTTGCTGCAATTGATTTAACAGAGGGATATGAGTGCCGCTTTATGGCTCAACGTGATTATGTTTCTCGCGGCCGTGGTTCCCAAGGTCCGAAGAAGAAAAACAATAAACAACCTGCCCGTCAGACCCGCCAAAAGAAATCTCCTGGCCCGGCTAAATCGACCCGGCTGGTGGCCGGTGTGGTGGCGTTTTTGGTGGTGGGATTTATCTGGTTTCTGTGGTCTATCAAAGACAATGCACAGGACAATATAGATGGACCAGTAGCCCCGCCGGTGTCAGTTAAAAAAGAAGATGCTTTACCTGAAATGCCGGAAGAGGAGTGGGAATACATAAAATCACTGCCGGGCTACGAGGTAGAGGTCGAGGTGGCTAAGCAGGAGAAATCCGACAAGCTCTATCTATTGCAGTGTGGTTCATTCAGAACCCGTTCTCAAGCAGAGGAAATGAAAGCGAAAATAGCCTTTCAGGGCCTTGAAGCACAGATTCGCGATAGCACCGGCACCAATGGTAACTGGTTCCGTGTCATTCTGGGGCCGCTGCAGACCAAGCGGGACGCCGAGCGAGCCAAGCATACCCTGCGAAAAATTAATATTACCACCTGTATTATCCTGACCTGGTCTCTATAACAGCTTGAATATTATCCCAGGATGCCACTGGCATCCTGGGATAATGGCCCCTGCATCCTGTTATCCGATACACCATAGCCACTTCGCGTGGCCTATCTTATCCTGCAGTATCTGCTTACCTCTTAAGATGCCAGCTGGTTACAGCTTAGCCGCCTGACAGGGAATGCAGTAGCTAAGCCTTGAAATTTATAGCGCTTCCCCCACTTAGTTATCATCAAGTTAAATCGCGTCGCCATACACAGATGGCAGGCACGCCCAACAATCGGGGAAAACAGTGACAACAATCGTATCAGTAAGACGAAACAATCAGGTAGTCATGGCCGGTGACGGTCAGGTATCACTGGGTAATACCGTCATGAAAGGTAATGCACGCAAAGTTCGTCGGCTTTATAACGACAAAGTGCTGGCCGGTTTTGCCGGTGGAACGGCAGATGCATTTACCCTGTTTGAACGCTTTGAATCCAAGCTGGAGGCCCATCAAGGCCATTTAACCCGGGCCGCTGTCGAGTTGGCCAAAGACTGGCGAACTGATCGCGCCCTGCGCAAGCTTGAAGCACTGTTAGCCGTGGCCGATGAAACTGCCTCTTTTATTATTACCGGCAACGGGGATGTGGTGCAGCCTGAACACGATCTTATCGCGATTGGTTCTGGTGGCCCTTATGCGCAGTCAGCGGCTACGGCATTACTAGATAACACCCAGTTATCAGCCAAAGAAATTGCTGAAAAAAGCCTGACCATTGCAGGCGATATCTGCGTATACACCAACCATAATCAGGCAGTTGAAGTACTCGACTACTAAGTTTACCGATTATCCAAGTATTGCTACCGGTGTGCCGCGGCAGGCCGGCCCTACGAAAGAAGGTTTTATACATGTCTGAAATGACACCCAGAGAAATAGTTCACGAATTGGACCGCCACATTATCGGCCAGCAAGACGCCAAACGCGCGGTATCTATAGCCTTGCGTAATCGGTGGCGCCGGATGCAATTACCCGAAGAATTGCGCCAGGAAGTTACCCCTAAAAATATTTTGATGATTGGTCCTACGGGCGTGGGCAAAACCGAAATTGCCCGGCGCCTGGCCAAGCTGGCTAACGCCCCCTTTATCAAGGTAGAAGCCACTAAATTTACCGAAGTGGGGTATGTTGGTAAGGAAGTCGAAACCATTATTCGGGATCTTGCTGATATTGCCGTAAAAATGACCAAAGAGCGTGAAATGACGAAAGTACGTTATCGCGCTGAGGAAGCAGCTGAAGATCGTATACTGGATGTCCTGCTACCGCCCCCGGAAGATGCCTGGGGAAAAAAAGAGGAAGTGGAAGATCGCGGTACCCGCCAGAACTTCCGTAAAAAACTGCGTCAGGGCGACCTGGACGATAAAGAAATAGAGATTGATATTGCGCAGTCGCAAATGGGCGTTGAAATCATGGCCCCGCCGGGCATGGAAGAAATGACCAACCAGCTACAGGGTATGTTTCAGAACCTGTCTGGCTCGCAAACGAAAAAGAAAAAAATGAAAATTAAGGATGCATTTAAAGCCTTAATTGAAGAAGAAGCCGCGCGTCTGGTGAACCAGGAAGACTTAAAAGAAAAAGCGATTGAGTCGGTGGAACAGCACGGCATTGTGTTTGTAGATGAAATCGACAAAATCTGTAAGCGTGAAGGCAACAATTCTGGCGATGTGTCGCGCGAAGGTGTGCAGCGAGATTTACTGCCTTTAGTGGAAGGCTCTACTGTGTCGACCAAGCATGGCATGGTACGTACTGACCATATCCTGTTTATCGCCTCGGGTGCGTTCCAGATGAGCAAGCCGTCAGATCTTATTCCTGAGCTACAAGGCCGTTTGCCGATCCGCGTAGAACTGTCGGCGCTGAAGGTAGAAGACTTTAAACGTATTCTGACCGAGCCAAATGCCTCGTTGTGTGAACAATATCGGGCATTGATGCAAACCGAAGGGGTTACTGTGGCATTCGATGAATCCGGTATTCAGCGTATTGCTGAAGCAGCCTGGCAGGTCAATGAACGGATTGAAAACATTGGCGCGCGGCGCTTGCACACTGTGCTGGAACGCTTAATGGAAGATATCTCGTTTGATGCATCTGAAAAAAGTGGTGAGTCGTTTACCATCAATGCTGATTATGTAAACGAACATTTGGATTCACTGGTAGACAACGAAGATCTGAGCCGGTTTATTCTATAAGCGCAAGCAGGTATCTGGCGGCTGTAACCAGTCAGCCAATATCTATTGCTTTACCAAAGCCGCTGCGTAACTGCAGCGGTTTTTTTATGTCACAAGCCCGGGGACGTAGCGCTGATTATCGGCCAAACTGCTTTGCCCGAGTAGTTATGACGCATATTCTAGCCTATCAGGGTTTCGGCCATTTTACTTGCCACTGCATACCCGGTTGCCTGTTCGAAATAGGTAAAGCGCGGGGCAGGGTTCGCTTCTAAAAAAACGTAGCGCCCTTGATCGTCCAGCCGCCAGTCAATCGCTCCCCATTGCATACCCAACTGATTAAACAATGCCAGCACGGTTTGTGTAAGCGCCTCGGGCAACTCGTGAGCAAAGGCTTGCGTGTTGGTATCCTGCCTGAAATCCACACACGCTGAGCGTAACTCTGCACTGATAACGGTGGTGTTTATCACATAAGAGCGGATATTAGTGCCTTCAATATACTCCTGCAGAGTCATCGGGCCGGTAACGGGCAAGCAAGTAGGTTGCTGCGCCTGGAGCTCGCGATGCCGGTATAGCTCGGTGAAAGCCCCACCGTGAACCGGCTTGATAATGGTTTGCTCGTGCTCAGCTAAAAACTGCTGCATGCGGGAGGGGTCATTACCAATGCAGGTCACTGGAATAGTCAGGCCATGTTGCACCGCCCGATACAATTGCTGGGGCTTACAGCGATGTGAGCGTATTGCTGCGATGCTGTTGTACCAGCGGATTGCCTGATAGGTTAATAACGTTTCAAGCAAGCTTTGCCACTCATGTGCACAGGTGGCGGTGTCTTTGCCGGCCAAGGCCGCACGCGGATAGTATTGGTCCCAGAAGGCGGCGTGTATCTCACTAAACGCGATAGTGGTGCGCGCAGTCGCCAGGATTCCGGTTCCTGTGACCGGGTCCCAGCTAATAGACACATCAACACCCAAACGGCTGGTATCTAAAACACAACAGCGTTGGTTACGCAGCGTAAGTTGATGCACCAGCGCCGCAATTTCCGGGGATGCAGGGTGGCCGATAAGCAATATGTATCCGTTCATGGTTAATGTCCTTATCACCAAACACGATAAAAAATGACAGGCCGGTGACCGCAGAGGCTTATACTGCCGCCACCGGTAGGCTAAACACGTAGACCTAGCCTTAAATGTTATTTCAACGCAGTACCGGGTCGGGCAAGCTGCCGCCATCTTCACCCAGCGCCAACGTAAAATAACGTACTGGTTTAACCGGCCGTGGCACGGCGGGCGATATGTCGGTCAGCGGCGCGCCGCTAAGGGTCCCTGCCGATACGCAGGCCAGGGCGGGCGGACTGAGCAGTTGCATAGACTTGAGGGGGGCTGTATTTACGTTTTCTTTATGTACTTTTTTCATAACTTACTTTCCTTGGTAAGGGATAAAAATCTGGCTGGTCATTCCGCCAGAGGGTGTTTAGGCCGCAGGTAAACTGTTATCTTCGGCCTGGTACAGATACCGGAAATAGCGGGCCATGAGAGCTGCCCTGTTGCGTATTTCCAGTTTTCGGTAGATATTTGCGCAGTGGAATTTAACTGTTCGTTCGCTAATAAACAGTTCACAGGCTATGGTTTTGTTCGGCAGCCCCTGCAATATCTTTTGTGCCACCTGCATCTCCCGTTTGGACAAACTGGACAGGCGCAGATGGGCGGGGCTAACTGGTTGAATGCTACTCATGATGTTCTCCTTGGAACGGGGTTGATGGCACAGGGGCTTGCTGAATCTCAGTGCGCGGAATAGGCGGTGGTACTGCATAAAGGGCACCGTTCTCCAACCGGTAAACACGATCGGCCATGGCGATAGTTTGCGGTCGGTGGGCCACAATAATGCGGGTAATTGACATTGCTTTAAGGTGCTGGTTGATTTTACTTTCGTTTGCTATATCAAGGTGGCTGCTAGCTTCATCTAAAAATAATAATCGGGGTTGGCGGTATAAAGCGCGGGCCAATAGTAGCCGCTGAAGCTGGCCGCCACTCAAAGCACTGCCCATATCGCCCACCAGGGTTTGATACTGCATAGGCATGGCGGCAATATCCTCACTTAAACAAGCCATATGAACGGCTTGCTGCACTACCGGCCAATCAGGTTTGTCGGCAAAACCGGTGAGGTTGTCTAATATCGTTCCGTTAAGACAACAGTCATCTTGCATAACCGCGGCGGTGACCTGCCTGAAACCGGCACTGCTATGCACGGTATATCCTTGATAGGTGACGTCCCCGGCATCCGGCTTAAGCATCCCCATCAAACATTTGAGTAAGGTGGTCTTGCCCGCCCCACTGGCGCCGACAATGGCCACGGTAGTGCCTGGGGGAATGGTCAGGTTGATTGCCTGAAACAAGGGGGCAGACAGCGGACTGAACCGATAGCTGAGGTTACAAACCTGCAACTCACCGGTACTGGTCTGGGTAAATCCCGCTTCATGATGCAAGGTTTCCTGGGGCGTAAAGACCAGATCTGCGAGCCGGTCCAGATGCACCCGTAATAGCTTAAGTTGGATAAGCTGGGTAATCAGGTTATCTGCTGCACTGGTAAACTGGCTTTTATAACTGATAAAGGCATATAGCATTCCTACACTAAATATATTGCCCATGACTGCCTGAGCGCCTAAATAAATAACCAGTAAATGCTGCACGCCAAAAAGTAATTGGTTAGCCGCCGACAGACTAATATCGGTTTTCCCTATGCGTATATCTGTATTAAGCACGTTAATCAGCAGGTTTTGCCACTGATTTTGCCGTAAAGCCTGATAGTTAAATTGCTTGACCGCCTGCACACAGCGTACGGTTTCTAAAAAATGGCCCTGCTCGGTTGCACTGTGATGCAGTCGTTCAGCACTGATGTTTTTCAATGGGTAGAAGGTTAACCAGCGTAGCAGTACATAAAGTAAGACACTGCATAACACTACGAGCGACAGCTGGGGAGAGTATAGCCACATGACAACCAACATAATGACCGTCATCAACCCATCAAGCAGTGCTGTTACCAAACCGGTGGTAAGCTGTTCGCGCACCTGCGCTAGCGAACCAAACCGCGAGATAATATCGCCTAAATGGCGACGACTAAAAAAATCGGCCGGCAGGTGCAGCAAATGATGAAACAGGTTAGCTGACATTTGACCTTGCAACCGGCTCGACAATGACAAAATTAACCATTTTCGCAACGCGCTGGTGGCGCATTCTACAAGGAGTAGAAGCGCAAAACCGAAGGCTAGTACGCTCAGTAAATTAGCTGAATGACGAACCAGAACGTCGTCTACCACCGTTTGCATGTAGTAAGGGCTGGCCAGAGCGAACAGTTGTAACAGTGCCGATAATCCGAACAAAAGGGATAAGCTACGCTTTAGTCCAGCTGCCTTATGCCAAAAATGCCGCAGCCGCAACACCGGTTGCGTGGCCGCTTCGGTATAGGGCCCAGTACAAGTCAGCTCCAGCGCGACCCCGGTAATATGGGCACTGGCTTCACGAAACGTTATAAACCGCTGGCCCTGTGCGGGGTCGTTAATATAAATGCCGTTACGGGCCACCCGGGTCAGCACTACAAAATGTTGCATATCCCAGTGTAATATCGCGGGCAGACTGAGCTGGGCCAGTTGTTCGGGCTCTAATTTCAATGCCCGTACAGTTAAGTTGATACGATTGGCTACGCTCATCAAATCTTTTAACGTCAAGCCGCGTTCCGATACCCCAAAGCGTTGTCGTAAAGCGGCCAGGTCTACTTTATTGCCGTAAAACTGGCTGATCATGCACAAACACGCCAAACCACATTCGGCTATTTCAGCCTGAAATATCTGGGGTACCCGTCTGGAAGAGGCTATCAGCCGTACCTGCCAAGCTTGTAAGGATAAGCTACTCATGCGTGCGTCCTGCCTGTCAGGGTTAACAAGGGCTCGAACAGCCACTCCAGTAATGTGCGCTTACTTAAGGTGATATCGGCAGTGAAGGTCATCCCGGATTTGAGCTGGATTGCTTCGCCATACGCTTGTAAATACTGCTGCTCAAGCTGAGCTTCGGCTAAATACACCGGTTCGTTTAAAGTTAACGGGCTATGGTTAAGTTCAGCGGGTAGCAGGGCGGCGTCTGATAGAGTAGTAACGATAGCCTGATGCAGCCCGAACTTTTGAAATGGGTACGCATCGTAACGCAAAGCTACCTGCTGCCCCTTGGCAATAAATCCGGCCGCCCTGACGGGGATAGCAAATCGGGCACGTACTCCGCCTTCGGCCGGACGTAATGTCAGCAGAGGTTTGCCGGCTGCGGGGGTATGCCCGCTGGCGACATGTAAATTAGACACAATGCCATCACGGGCGGCTTTTATTACCCGATAAGACTGGCTCTGCAACTGCGTAAACTGCTGGCGGGTTTCGCTGATGGTACGGTTGAGTGTAGCCAGTTCACTGTGCTTGTTCAGCGGCAGTGTCGCTAACGCTTCTTGTTGTTCCCGTAACTGCTGGTTAACCTGGGCTAATGCCTGCTGCTTTTCAGCCAGAGTTTGCTGTGCCGTGAGGCGCTGTACCAGTACCGCTTCCACCTCGTTATGGGCAATATGCGCGCCAGCCAATGGTAATAAGCGCTGGTAGCGGCTGTCTAGCAAATCAAACTGCAGGCGAGCCAATGAAATAAGATGAGTGTAACGGCTGATATCTTGCTCAAACCGCGCGATACGTTGCTCTGTATGTGTGCGTTTTTGCTGGTATAAGGTGTGAACACGGTCAACTTGGTCGGTTAGCATAGCCAGTTGCTGTTTATATTCGCCGGCCAGAATGTGCTGAGCAATACGGCCATCCTGTAAGGGATGCTGGGTATGCAGGGTAATCAGGGGTTGCCCGGCCACCACCTGTTGTCCTTCTTTAACCTGGACTGAGTGAATCAGGCTACCGGGCTGATCGGCATACACTTTGACGACACCGGTGGGCGGCTCAAGCCAGCCTGTCACCGTAGCCTGGCGGCTGTACTGGGCCGTTGCCAAATAGCCTAACGCCAGCCCAACCCATAACAGAATCAACAATCCCACCAGACCGGTACGTATGGAAGGTTGAATTAACACCTTGCCGTGCAATCGCTGTCCTTGGGCTTCAATAGCCTGGGTTCTGAATAATCCTTTTCTCATTGCAATGCTCTGCCTGTCCTGTATTAAAAAAGTAGTCAGGATGGATTACCGGCTATGCCGTTCTCCCCGTCCGTGGGGGGAATGTCTCCGTGGCATCTGAACTCCATGACACCTGCATGACAAAACGGGATAGCCAGCAAACCTGCAACTTACTTGCAACCTGGGCGTTCCCTAACCCGGTAAGTTGCGTTCCTGAAGGTTGCTAAGTCGTACTAATTAATCGACAGGTTCAGCATAGGGGAGGGCAGGTTATACGGCTTCCTGTTGACGGCCTACCTGCTTCACACTGCTGATTTACCGGGTAAATGGCCGGATATTTATACCAATGTCCGTTAAGTGCAAAGGCATAAAGTAAGCTGGCATAAGCTGTATGAAACTGCGTCAAGGTAAATCGCACCCGTGCGTTCAGCGCAAGGCACCGCAGGTGGCACAGCGCAAGGTAGAGCAGGTGGGTATAGGCCGTGACAGGGCTTAAAAACCGACGTCAGCCATACAAGTTAACCCGGGTAACCAAGCAACGAGAAACAAGGGGGCACATAGAATAGACTAGCGAAAAGCGGGCGCCGCCGGGCGTATGACAAACGAGACGCCGCCAGGCAATAGGGTACAAGGGGTAAAGGCTAACGTAAAAAACCAGGGACGATTGCCAATTTTTACGTTAGCCGAATAAGCGCCGGTCATCTGACCGGCGGGCTAGTTAATGCTTCCAGTGGTATTTATGGGCTTTTTGTTCCATTTCGGTGGCGGTTTCATCCGGTATAAACGCCCGGTTATCCTTTTCAAAAAAGAACGGCTTGCGGGTTTTCTGTGCCCCCAATTCATTCATGGTAGCAGCTTCATAAATACGTCCGTTTAGTACGGTGTACTCCACATATTCGCTACGGGATAAATCGTTCAGTACATCACCGTCCATCACTACCAGGTCCGCCAGTTTGCCCTTTTCAATACTGCCAATATCCCTGGCCATACCAAGATGGCGAGCACCATCGATGGTGGCGGCACGTAGCGCTTCAAACGGCGTAAAGCCGCCCTGTTGCATCAGCCACATTTCCCAGTGAGCTGCCAGGCCCTCACGCTGACCATGTGCGCCAATATGCACGCTTACACCGTTGTCGCGGAGCGTTTTGGCATAGGCGGCCACATTTTGGTGATTATACTGATTGTCTGGCGCGGTAGGGCGGCGAATAGCGCGCGCATCGAGCAAATATGAGGGGGTATAACGTAACAAACGTGGGTTTTTCCACACTTCGGTACGGTCGTACATATATTCTTCCCCCATCATACCGCCATAGGACACCACGAAAGTAGGTGTATAGCCAAACTTAGTGGCTTTCCACAATTGCGTGACATCGCTGTAACCGCGTTCAATTGGCAAGCTATGCTCAAGGCCCGTATGGCCATCTACCAGCATCGACAGATTCTGTTGCAGCTTACCGCCGCCCTCTGGCACTACCATCATTTTTTGTTTGCGGGCGGCCCACAGAATTTGCTGGCGTTGGCTACGCGCCGGCTGGTTATAGCTTTTCACCGAAATGGCGCCAGCTTCTTTTAGCCGCTGTACGTGGAAATAGGCGTCGTCATAGTCATTTATAATGGCTTTATAACCTACGGCCTCGGCACCGTACAATATAGCGCCGGTAGAATAAATGCGTGGCGCCACGATGTTACCGGTTCGCTGCAATTCAGCCGCCGCAAAAATTTCGGTTGTATCGTTGGAAGGATCATGGATGGTAGTTACCCCAAAGGCTACATTAGAGTACTGCCCCCAGTTTTGCTGTGGAATGATTTCGTTGCGCCCCTGATCGCCATGAGCATGGGCATCAACCAAACCCGGTACAATGGTTTTGCCTGCGGCGTCGACTCGCATGGCATCGTCAGGAATACTTACCTGATCGCGTGTACCTACTTCCACAATACGATTGTCTTTGATCAGTATCACGCCGTCTTCGATAACCTCTTGCTGCTTGTCGGCGTCCCGCATAGTGACGATGGTGCCACCTACCAATGCTTTATAGCCCACGGGTTTATCTGCTTTGGCGCTGAAGGACAGGTTCATACCCTGCTCTTCGGGTTCAGGCAGTGTCTTACCTGCATGGTCAAGGTCAAAGGCCTGCGACAGTTTACGCGAATAGTATTGCGGACCGTGGAACCAGCCCACCGCGCTACTGTCAGGTTTCCAGCTAAGGTATTCGCCGGCGCGCGCAGACAGCTGAGTTACCGGTAAAGCCGTCATATCCGGGGCAAGCGTGACTTTTTTGCCGTTATTTACAAAGGGGGCGACATAAGTTTTAAACTGATGGACAAACGCTACCCATTGATTATCCGGGGACAAGCGATATTCACTGATTTTGTCAGCGCCATACAAATGGATTTTTTTGTCATGACCGTTCAGGTTGACACTGCTAAGCTGTGTTTCCGGATACGGGGTGCCGCCTACCGCTTCGGTAAAGTAAACCCGTGCATTGTTACCGGAAAAATGGGCATTATAGCCATCCGGCGACACTTTGGTGGGTTCGCCACCCGCTATGTCAGTAACGTACAGCCCAGGTTCCAGTGAGTATTTTGAATCAAGTAAATAACCACCAGTGAATTTACGGTATACCAGTTTACTGCCATCAGGCGATAAGGCAGGTTCCATATAATGGCCTGGTGTGGGGGTAAGAATTTTCTCACCACTGCCATCAGCCTGAATCATGCGCACGTCACCTAGCTTCTGGTCATTCCAGGTGGTGTACACGATTGACTGACCATCAGCAGAATAACGCGGGTAATACTCATCGTGCTTATTTTGGGTAGTCAAACGGCGCATCTTACCAGAGGCAATGTCCTTGATATAAAGCTTCCCCAAAGCCTGAAACAACATCGTTTTGCCATCAGGGGATTGTTGCGACCAGCGAATCATTTTGATATCAACGTTATCCGGTGCCACGTCAACATCAAAGTGCAGTGCATCGGCGTAGCGCAGCTCGGCTTCCACCGACACCGGGATATCCTTAATGGTTTTGCTTTGGATATCAATTTTGTGGAAGGTACCGCCCGTCCAGTACACCAAGCCACTGGCATCAGGCAGCCAATCAAAATAGGCGTAATAGCCTTCTGACCCAAAACCTTCCTGCATGTCACGTTCCAGCGATAAGGTTAGGGGCGTTTCTTCACCAGTCGTAAGGTTCTTAATGAACAGGCCAGTTTTATTTTTGACTCTGCGCACAAAGGCTAAGTATTTACCATCCGGAGACGGCGTAGGCACGATGGCGCCGCCAGTGCCGCTGACAAAACGATGCTCTTGACCGGTTTCGCGGTCATACCGGGTAATAGCAAAAATACCTTCCAGGGGATCGCGGTTATAATCAAAACCCGCCCCAGGCAAAGTATTTTCGGTGTAATAAATGTACTTACCATCATGGGAAAACACTGGGTCAGCAATATTTTGCTGATCGGCAGCGCCATTGACCCTGGCTTTTATCTGCAGGCCATCACCGCCATCAATGTGATACATCCAGATCTCTCCGGCCGGGATACTGCGGCTAGACATAATGCCTTTGGTAGCAACCAGATACTGACCGTCAGGACTCCATTTTGGCGAGTGAATCAGGTTGTTTTTTTCCTGGCTCACCTGGCGCAGGTTGCTGCCATCGCTATGCATCACCCAGATATTGGAAATACCGCCCCGGTCGGAAATAAACGCGATTTTGCTCCCATCTGGCGAAATAGCTGGCTCAATGTTCCAGCCGAAGTCAGCAGTCAAGGCAGTGGCTTTGCCCCCGGACAGCGGCATTTTATAGAGGTCACCCAGCATATCAAACACCATGTAGCTTCCATCGGGGGAAACCGACAAACTAGACCAGGTTGTTTGTTCCGTAGAAATCGTCACAGCGTGGGTATCAAATGGCGGCTTAAGTACGTTCCAATCGCTATTGTCGGATTCGGCGGCTATGGTGGGGCCGGCAGTACTGAATAAAAGGCCGATAGCAGAGGCCAGCAAAGCGCGGCGAAGGGGCATAGTCATGTGTGTTAACCCTGTATTATTTTGATCTTTTTTGAGGGGGTTAACTTAGCTGCAATTAGCTTGTATTGCAAAAAGTGATAGCGTGATACAAATCAGCGGCTATGAAACTGCTGTAAACCATGCAGAACATCGGCAGCTATACTCAGGATAGCTGCCGTCAGTAAGGTTACGTCATCGTTCATCGTTACTATTTAGTTGTTAATATGGAAAATGTCTGGAAATTGTTTATACACTTGCTCTCTAAGCTTTTTCCATACTTTCCAATTTTATGACGCGCATGACGTTTCTTATTGAGGAAATCATTATGCATTTTCCAGAGAAAGTATAACAGGGAAGGTATGGATGAATTGACTATTTGTATTCTCTGCTTGGATTAAGGCATTCATAGCTCTACCTAACTCGTTTAATGTACTTCCCAGAGAGATGGACAATGAAAAGCTTAAGATATTAATAGAAGAGGGTAAAGTGGGATTTACCAAGGATATTTTAGATGCTTTTGCTGACAAGAATGACTTGCAAGTGCAATTTTTTTCGAAAAATATTCCACAATATCTGGATAATCCAGGGGATTACGAACTTAATGATGATTTAAAAGAGGCTCTTCTTCAAACTGAAATTAGTATAAGCTCTAAGATTGAATTAATCAGATTGATGAGCCTTGAAGACTTAGTAAACCGTCCTGAAAGAGCTTCATTAATAGGGCAAATAATTATCGATTCCTGAATCGCCACTACTAACCTAGACACTTCCTAGTCGTTTTTCGTAACGATTTTCATACTCTACTGGTGACAGTAGATTATTGGAACCATGTTTTCGTTTACTGTTATAAAACATCTCGATGTAATCGAAGATGTCGCTTCTTGCATCATCTCGGGTTGAGTAGACCTTTTTCTTAATTCGCTCCCGCTTCAGCAACTGGAAGAAGCTTTCGGCTACAGCGTTATCATGGCAGTTCCCGCGTCGACTCATGCTGCCTTCCAGCCCATTTGATTTTAAAAAGGCCTGCCAGTCGTGACTGGTATACTGACTTCCCTGATCAGAGTGGACTGTGACTTGCTGTTTGGGATTACGCCGCCAGACAGCCATAAGTAATGCATTGAGTACGATATCCTTGGTAATGCGTTGATGCATCGACCAGCCCACCACTTTGCGTGAGAACAGGTCGACGACGACTGCAAGGTACAGCCAACCCTCGTGCGTTCTGACATGCGTTATATCCGTTACCCATGCGTCATCCGGTGCAACGGGATTAAATTCACGATTGAGGCGGTTGGGCACTACGATATGGCTCTCACCACTGCGATGCCTGGGTTTCCGGTAGCCGACCTGGGCACGTAAGCCTTCTTCACGCATTAAACGGTGGACACGATTGATACCGCAGCGCTCGCCAATATCTCTTAAGTCAGAGTGGATTTTGCGATAGCCATACACACCACCAGACTCCAGCCAGAACTGCTTTATCAGACCAGTAACTCGCTGATTGGCTTTGTCTTGCTTCGAGTGAGGTTGCTTGCGCCAGGCATAATAACCGCTAGGATGAACGTTGAGCATCCGGCACAACCATCTAACAGGCCAACAGTTGCTTTCGTCACTGATAAAGGCGTACCTCAGTCGGACTCTTTTGCGAAGTACGCCGCGGCTTTTTTTAATATATCCCGCTCTTCAGTAGCCCGCTTCAGCTCTTTTTGTAGTCGCTTGATTTCGGCTTGAGCGTCAGTCAGTTCGTTGTGCTTCGTGGAATCAGGGCCATATTTCTTAACCCAGGCATAAAGGCTATGCGTCGTGACATCGAGACGTTTGGCAACATCTGCGACGGAATGACCACGGTCAACAACCTGTTTAACCGCTTCTTGCTTGAATTCTTCTGGATAGCGTTTTCCGCTCATAAGCACCTCTCTATTTGTAGTTAGTTTATCTAACTAAGAGGTGTCTAGGAAATCAGTGGCGATTCACGGTAGTGCTTCAGCCCACCATTTCTTTTTACTTCACGGCTAATTGTAGATGGCGCTCTAGACAAACGTCTGGCAATTTCTCGAATGGATTGTTTACCGACTAAGCATCGTGATATTTCTTCTCTTTCATCAAGCGAAAGAGACTGTAGATGTCTTTTTCGTTCTGGTGGCCGATACCCACCAGTTTGATAAATGGTTGGCATAATAGAAGAGTGAAAGCGGTCAAACATTCTAGCGATATCATGCAGCGAATCACCTCGCTTATACCTGTCCCAAATAAGTGCTTTCTGTTCTGGTGAGTAATAGATACGTTTTCTTTGTTTCATGGCAACATTCCTCCTTTAATAAGGATAGCGTTGCACTCACCAATTGAACTCAAGACGTAAAGCAGCCGTTGGCTTGCTGCGTCTTTTAGGTAGTTACGTTCAATTAGCGGATTACTGCATCTAGTGATATTTGTGATAAGTTTCATAGTTAAAACAGACTTTAACTTCCCAATTCAAAGTTTGTGAATTGTAGAGATTTACTGCTTTTAGCAATATGAACGTATTGGAAAGTTTGACTCATGCCCGAGCGTTACCATATTGTGGTGCCAACAGATTCGAATCAAAAATACCTACACAGTGCTCCTAACCATAACAAAGATGAAATTGCGATAGCCACGAAAACACCCGCTGAGCCTAAGTCTTTTGCTAAGCCTGACAGTGGGTGAATCTCTTTTCCGATACGGTCAATAGTGACTTCAATTGCAGTATTGACAATTTCAGCGAACAGGACGAAGAGTATGGAGGAAAGTAAAATCGCCTTTTCCATATAGGGTATAGACCAAAGAGCAAGCACTCCCCCTGCTAAGATAAGTAAGATAAGTTCTTGGCGGAACGCTGATTCGTTTTTAACAAGCCATGATATAGCTCTTACAGAGTTTTTCATTGCTAATACAATACGCAACATACCCTTTGGTTTGGCTTTAGGGTCGAAATGCATTTCTGATGTGGTTTCGTCTATGACTCGCATTTTCGTAAAATATCCTGAGTGGGTTGGTAGGTGCTGCTTTGCACATTAGTAAGACCAAGTAATGTGTCAAAAAGGTTGTCCTGCGAATAAGGATGACTGGATAACGAATTTACACAATCACTATATTGGGGTTGGCTAAACCTGGAGGCCCAATAAACCATTGGTACATGAGTTTGCTCAACAGGCGCTAAATTATAGGGGAAACCGTGCAAATAAAGCCCTTTCTCTCCCAATGACTCACCATGATCCGATAAATAAAGCATCGACGAATTAGGAATAGTGGAAAGCTGTTCAATAATCTGGCCTAGCACGTAGTCTGTGTATGCAATAGTATTATCGTACGTATTTGTCAGCTCTGCCTCTTCACAATTTTGAATATCACTTCTGGGACAATCGGGCACGAACTTAGCAAATTTCTCTGGGTATCTCCGGTAATAGGTAGGCCCGTGTGAGCCAATCATATGTAAGACTATAACTCTATGTTCTTTAGATGGCCTTGAAAGAGTTTCTCTTAAAAGGTCAACAAGTACCTCATCATAACAATAATCTCCATCGCACAACTTGGGATCTCTTGACGGGTTGAAGTCTATAGTCTCTACCCTCTTGCATACTCCTTTACAGCTACTGTTATTGTCAATCCAGGTGACGTCAACACCTGCACGATGAATGATGTCTAAAACATTGTCCTGACTGTCTGCAATACGCGAATCATAATTTTCTCGTGAAAGTCTTGAGAACATACATGGCACGGAGACTGCGGTAGCAGTGCCGCAAGATGTCACCTTGCTAAAACTGATTGCACCTGCGTTCTGGATATTAGGCGTAGTACGCCTCGAATAGCCGTTGCTTGAAAACTTGTCAGCTCTGGCCGTTTCGCCAACCACAAACACTGTAGTAGACGGATGTATATCAGCATTCCCTTTTATGTAGGGACGCTTGTCTAATACTTTGTAGGATAAAGGCGGATAGAAGTAAGTGTCCCGAAGGTACTTGTACCCTGAATCATAAAAGGCGTAGGGAATAATATACTTCGTTAGGTCTTTGTTATTTCTGCCGACAGCTGCATAGCTCTTAAAAAGGAACGTGGCTATAATTGCAATACCCAATAAAGCTAATAAGTTCAGCACTAGAAGGTGCTTGATTCGAGCCTTGAGCTTCCCATTTAATTCCAGGTTAAAAATCGCAAATACAGGGATTAATCCCAATATAGAGAAGAATAAAAAAAGTGTTGAATTTAGATAGGAAAAGGCTTCACCAGAATTTGTTTCCATTACATTCTGTATCATGCTCTTATCGAAAATGACACCATAGGCCAAGGTGCCGTAAAGTAGAAGAGAACTTACAACGAAAGTAATTGCAACTGTGGTGCGCGGCAAAAATAGGGCACCAAAAAGACTTAGAAAAATAACATTAAAAAAGGTTAGCAAGAGCGGTACAGAGAGAAAAAACACCCACTCATTCAATGTTACAGGGGCTACAACTTCATAAACAGCAGACAGAAATGGTGCGTTGAATATTGCTGCGATAAATAATGAAGAAAGTAAAATGAACTGAGCTGATGTAGGATTGAAATTTAGTGTTCTTGGAAATTTCACAATAAGGTTCTCGTGTACTTCTTAGCACACAAGTTACCTGTTAAAACTTAAATAACGCTTAAGAAAAACTGTGGAATGAAAATTTTCGCATTATTTTTTAATTGTATGAAAATATGTAACCCTCACGTAACGGGCCTGTCTGGGATATAACTAAAGATCTCAGTCGTCGTTCTCGTAAGCGGACATTTTTCGGTTAATGCCTCGTGCGATAATAGAACCCAGTGGACGCGATGTGCATATCCTACAGACGTTGCCATTTCTTTTTTAAAACAATCGTTGCGTACGTGTTTTTCATCTACGAGGATATATCTTCCCTTGTCAGTCTTCTCCAGCCACTGGTAGGCGGCAGATAATTGCTCATCAGTAGGGGTATGATAGCCAAAGTGGACGATGGGATAAGGCGAGAAGAGAATAAACTGTTCAGAAAAATCAACAAGTGCAATAGTTGCATCATGTTTGCCAATTTCTTTTTCAATATTTCCAAATACGCTTTTAGGGGTTTTTACATCTTCAAGTAAAGTGTAACCCCATGTAGCGTACATGCCCCAAAGAGTACACAAGAAATAAGGCCAGGCTTTCCAGTGCTTCCCTCTAGAAGTAATCACCGTAACCAGACACGTCAGTACCCCCGTTACTAAAAAAAACATCCACGGAGAAAGCCCGAACTTTTCTTCTAATTTTAGGGCGAATGATGCTTCTACTATGCCGGAAAAACCAAACCCCAATAAGCCTACTGATAGTAAAAATACAACAGCCCACATAAGCCAGGAAAATACTTTTTTATTAACAACTGAATCAAAGTAAGGCGCAGAGATCAGTGCCAGCATCGGCAATGCGGGTAATATGTACACTCCCCGTTTGCCAGGACTTACGCTGAAGAAAAGTAGGACAAGTACAATCCAACCCAACGGTAAGAGTATGCGGGCATCACCTTTTTTAATTGCGCGATACCAAAATGGGATGAGCCATGGAAGAGCGATGCTAATTGGCAGCCAGAATAATGGAATAACCTCAACGAGGTAATACCAGAATGGCTTTATGTGATGCCAGGAATCAGCATATCGAGTGACCGTTTGCCTGAAAAGAATGTTATCTCTATATAGAGCAAGTGATGGATCGTGGCTATTTTCGACCAATATCAACATAGGTACAAACCATAGTGATATAGCCAGTAACATCACCACTGCACCCATTAACCACGGTAATACGGAGTTTTTCGTTTGGTTCTTAGTTATGTCCCGCTGAGGCCAAACGCGTTGATGTATCAAGTATGGTATCAGCATCAGGACTGGTAAAAATCCGACCCCTTTTGTGATGACGCCAATTCCCATGAAGAAAAAGGCGAGGTAATACCAACGCCATCGTCTTTCAACTAAGAAAAAGCGCAGAAGACCATAGCATCCTATTGTTATCCAGCAGCAGACCATTGCGTCTATTTGTGCAGACTTGGCCTGAAGCAAAAATTGAAAACTCAATAAAAGAAGTGACGTTGCGATCAGCGCTTCTTTTGTACTCCACAGTCGTTTTGAGATGTCATACACCAAAAAAAGTGTGAGTAGGCTGCATAAAGCAGATGGGAGCAGAAAGGCAATCTTAATTGACCCGAATAGCGCAAAGAAAAAAGCGATAGACCACATAAACACAGGTGGTTTATCAGGATAAAACTCTTCCGCTCTGGCTGGAAAGAACCACTGACCTGTTTCAACCATTTCTTTTGCAACTTGTGCAAAACGAGGTTCGTCAGCAGGCCAGGGATCTCTTAACCCAAGCCCGATAAATATCAACACGCTAGCCAGTACAAAAAGCCAGAAAGTATAGTTTGGGTGCTTGTTCTTATGTTTAATGGCTAAGCTCGTCTGATTCATTGCTACATTTGCTGCTTTTTGTGAGTGAACGAAGAGTTTTATCGTCATTATGTTGACGACGATAAACCTTAAAAAGATATGCGCTTAGCAAGCTGGAAATCCCGAATAATAGGGCGCTTATGATTATTTTAAGTTCAGAGTTGATTAATACACCCTTACCCATCAATGCAAAAACCGCCATTTGAGGGATGTAGCCAATAGTAGACCCAAGAATAAAAGAGCGTCGTGGAATCTTTGAAACGCCAGCAAAAATGTTTGTGAGTAGATTATTTCCTACTGGCAACAGTCTAATGATAACGGACTTAAGAAAGGGAGAGCGAACTAGAAAGTGGTCTAACTTGCGCACCCGCATTTCAAAGTGTTGAATAATAATCGGTCTAGCGAAATATCGGGATACTGCCATAACTGTTGCACAGCTGAGGGTAGCTGCTAATGTTGAATAGATGACACCTTCAGCAAATCCAAAGGCATACCCCCCCATAAATGCGACTAACTGGCGTGGAAGTCCGATAGAAAGTAAAAATACTGAGACGGCTAAAAATTTGGCTATCTCTGTCACTCCATTATTACGGGTATGCTTGTCTATCCACTCCTGATTAAATGCGTCAAATGAGGGAGAGACCGAAATCAAATGACTAAAAAACAGAATGGTAAGTACCAGAATGAAGAAACGAAGGAGACTGGAATTCAATTAGATACTCTCTTCATTTTCTAAGATGACATCATTAAGTTTATTACGTTTCTGAAGCCAATAAACTCCTGCCATATCAATTAGTCCGACCCCAAGCCGTCCTAACATATTATATTTTGATTTTCCAAATTGCCTGTCTCTGTGATTCACTTCAACAACTTTAATGATCCCACCTTGTCGCCGGATCAGTGCTGGCAGAAAACGATGCATATGGTCAAAATAGGGTAAATCGAGGAATGTTTGTTTTGGAAAGACCTTTAACCCACATCCGGTGTCAGGTGTATCATCATTAAGAAGTTTATTTCTTACCGAATTTGCTAGTTTTGACTGAAATCTTTTCCAAGCTGTATCCTTTCTGTTTTTACGATGACCAGCAATGCAAAAGTGACTCCCTAACGGAAATTGAGAGGCCATAGTCAGGAGGTTTGGTATATCAGCAGGATCATTCTGCCCATCCGCATCAAGTGTAACTACAAGTTCTCCATCAGCATGGCTCACCCCTGTCCAAATAGCTGTACTTTGTCCCACCGAATGCCTATGCCGTAGCACGTTAACTCTGTGAAAGCCACTCGCTTTCAGATAAAGCAAATTCTCAAATGTCTTATCCGTACTTCCATCATCGACATAGATGACTTCGAAGTTTGCTACATCTGTTAACGCGCTATAAATTTCCTCAATTAAGGGTTTTAAATTTTCTTCTTCGTTTCTCGCTGGTATAACAACTGAAATTCGCACGTAGCCCTCTGTCAAAGCCTCAAAATCAAGCAAATTCTATTTTCGATAAAAAAACACTAACAAATGAAACTTAAGGTAACCTTATGAAGAGTCTTTTAATTGAGGTAAAAATGTCCTAATCGCTCAGGAAGGAAGAAATAGGCTGTTAAGGAGTGAACGCTATAGGAATGTGTTTTGACCAGCTATCGTAGCACTTTCCCCCTAGACCCTGACCTGCACACACGAGCACCTTGTCTTGCTATGGAAAATATTTTGTCTTGAGGACCATGTG
The DNA here is from genome assembly GCA_003056425.1 of Alteromonas indica. Lineage (GTDB taxonomy): Bacteria > Pseudomonadota > Gammaproteobacteria > Enterobacterales > Alteromonadaceae > Alteromonas > Alteromonas indica. The sequence goes on along the minus strand of PYVY01000021.1, from coordinate 11,715 downwards.
AGCGGCAAAACCAGTGCTTGAATCACCATAAGCAACAAAAAATTTCCAGCCAGACTCCGTGTAACGCTTTAGAATATTTAGTTTAAACGTTTTAAAGTTTTTTCGCTCAGCCATCGAATTCGCTACCTGAATACCCCTTTCTGGGAAATTGTATCCGAATAAATGAATTTGCCTATTGAACCGGAAGTATGAATTTCGCACAGTCAGATAGTTAATTTTGAAGCGGTTATTAGCGTACGATTGAACAAGTTCAAACGTATTTTCTCTTTCAGAATAAATTTATTATTTACAGTAGGTTAATGCTCCATCTATGTAAAAGTGACTGCTTTGCCACTCCTACCATTGTGGAAAAATTTCTGTAGAGGTAATTGTGCACCCACTAAACTAAGTAGCAGGACTAGTATAAGCCTTGATCGTTAGTCACAAGACGTTATTCATATTGAATATGATAACGAGATAAACTAAAGAGTTACTGAACGGAACCAGTCGATTTCTATTCAAAGAATCACTTATGCGCAGGTTGAGATATAAATGTTCAGTACCTTCTTCACTTAAGTTTTCTCATAAATGGGAGACAAATTAGGGTAATTCAAATTGATACACCTTGGAATAAAGCCCCTATTATCGAGCAGAAAAAGCCTCTTCAATTAGCACACAAATGGGTTATCAGAATTCGTTTAGAACTTTAAGGGCAAACTCGAGTCCTCGCATTATTTAATCTTGTGAAACTGAAAGTGTCAGGCGTGGTATGCGGACGTAAAGCTCTACGGAGAGCACACGTTGTTCAGCAAAAAACAGGCAGTCCTGTTCAATTTGAGATAATACCGAACACTGGAAAATAGATTTTAGCCTGGGTAAAGAAAACTTGGCTACGGATTCTGACTACCTTTTGAAGTCACGCATCAATTCATCTTATGCTCATATCTACCAGTCAATTCAATCGTATTTTTCATAGATGGATTGACAAACTCAGGCTAGATACCCCTATACAGCCCCATTCGAAGCGTAGAACCAAGCCTTATCTTATCTATAAGAAGACAAAAACCTTCGGTTTGTCCAACTATTGCCCCGCCATAAGAAGTTAGAGAGCGCTGTCCGCTCTTTAGGCATCGAGGTGGACGACATAGAATCTATAAAAGTTTATGCTGCAAGGGGCTGCTTGTGGAGTCCTGTTGTAAGTAGAGCGGACATTTTTACCTTAAGCTCTCTTTTTGAGACCGATTAGTAACTTGTTTCGAACTGAGAAAGTACGCCCGCAACATTTAAATTGCGAGCGTTTTTTAGACGATAAAATGTTAGCTCTTTTGAGCTAACTTATCTTCAAGTCGAGAAATTTCTTGCTTTCTTCCTAAATCGGCAAGCGGGCGTCCTGCTCTAGCAGGAGCTTGTTTCGCTTTTTTGACAAACGCTCGTGCTTGGTCGTACTTACCATTGTCATATAAAAATTCAGCGTAAAAGTAGTTAGGGTCAATACCATCTGGGTTGATTTCAAGGGCATGCTTTAACAGTTTCTCCGCTTTCTTGTCATTGCCAAAGCTTATCGGCCAGCCCGGTAGTTTATGATAAAGCACCCCTAGGCTTGTCATGGCTGAACCTGCCAATGCATTTTCGTCTAATCGCATAGCCTGCTCAAAGCTCTTACGCGCAGCTTTGGCGTAATCGAGTGCACCTAACCCGCCTTTAGCCCCCGCTATGCTCGATTGAATAATGCCTTGCCAAATGACTAATTCAGGGTTGTTGGGTTCTTTACTAACAAAAAACTTCGCTTTTTCCATAAGCGTGGCAAAGGCTTTTTCTTTTTGCTTATCCTCCAACTCATAGTTGATATGAGCCCATTCGTGTTGAAGTATAGAAAGAGGAGATTGAATCTCTTGCTGCATCGACGGGGTTGATACTTCGTTTAATGACTGTCTTACGTTATCTTGGGCAAATGTGTAACTTACAAAGCCCAGAGATAATGTAAGTAGAGTAATTCGGGTTACAAGGGCTAAATTTTTCATCATGATCGCTCCGGTACTAAATCACCTTACTAGATAATTCGTTGGTATTTTGCGCGTTGTCTATGCGTGCACTCTGCTCTCTTTTGCTGAATGTGTGGTGTTTAATAATGGGTAGCTTTTTCGCCAACGCGTTATCTACAATGGTGGGAAGAATGGCATTCAATTTGGCAAAGAATCGCTCAGCAAAGCCGATGCTAAAGCGAGTTTTGTTTTGCTCTACTAATTTAATAAGCGCTTGTGCAACAACTTCTGGAGTATCAACTTGATTACCCAGCGCTTTATTGAGTGCAACAGCTCTCTCGTCATTGATTTTCGTTGAGGTCGCTCGAGGCGCCAAATAGTGAAACCGAATGTTGCTGTTGTGATATTCGCGGTGCAGGGCTTCACTCCAACCTTTAATTCCAAACTTAGTCGCGCAATAAGTACTGTGAGCCGCAAAACCAATGCTACCGAGCGCTGATCCCACATTGACAACATGCGCCTGAGGACGCTGTGACAAAAGGGGAAGTAAGGCTTGAGTAAGCAACATGGGCGACAAAAGGTTAGTGGTCACCACTGACTCGATCGGTGCATTGGTAAATTCACCAACATGGGTTGTACCAGCATTGTTAATCAGCATACTCACCGGTAATCGCTCGCAAACGTGAATAAGCTTAACTCGACCTTCATGGTGCGATATGTCTGCAGCTACAATAGTATGGTGGTGTTTAAGCGACTGCTGTAATTCTTTTAGACGTATTTCATTTCTGCCAGTAAGAATGAGGTGTGCACCTTTTTCATCAAATGCTTTAGCAACGGCGTGTCCAATGCCACCACTGGCACCTGTTACTAGTATTACTTGATTTTGCCATTGAATATTCATAATACTTTACCTTGCGTTATCCCTAGCTAAAACAGTGTTCACCAAGTTACGCAGTTTGTGCAACGGGGTGTAAACCATGTTCTGGTGTAAGTTCGCGAAAAATATCACCATACAAGCGATAAAACATGTTAGCGCTGTGTATGATCATGGCCTGCTCTTGAGGGGCGACTATTTTGTTCATTAACCCCTCAAAGAACACTATATGCTCTTGGTCCAGTGCACCATGTGAAGTCAAATACTTAAAAGCTGACTTGGGGAGCGACAGCTTGTCTTTAATTTGCTTTGCCGCAGCATCAGCCAGCGCAATGCTTGTGCCTTCCAGTACAAACACCATTCCAAAAAAATAAAGTGGGTTTTTACGCGCAATGGCGTCAAACGCATAGGCAACCATAAGTTCAGTAGCGGGTGCAGGCTGGCCGTAGCGAACTTCGTTCTTATCCACCCCACATGCTGCTAAGTCGTTTAAAATCCACTCTTGGTGTCCCATTTCCTCTTCAATATATTCGCCAATTGCTTCGCGAAGCCATTCTTTCTCTTCGGTTAATTTCGCGCCAGTAGCCATAAGAAGCGGGACGGTGAATTTAACGTGGTGATAGGCCTGTTGAAGGAACGCTATATAATCATCAAGGGAAAAGTCATTGTTAAAACAACGTTGAATTATTGGCACTTGTAAAAACGTGTTTCTAGCTTGCTCGGTACTTTCTTGAAGTTGTTGATAAAATGACACTATTTACTCTCCAGAGATAATGTTTTTATACACACTGTTTTCAGCGTGCGAGATAAAGTAAGAGGTTGAATACAGTGCGGCTAAAGTACAGCTGTAATGAGTGATTACATCGTCCCGTTTGACCTTACCTGTTTGAGTTAACAACCCATTTTCTGGTGTAAACGGCGCAACGACATCAAAGTTTTCTATTTGTGCATAGTCGGGTAATTGTTGATTAATCAGTTCAACGGCTTTTCTAATTCTGTCCGTTGAGATCTGAGGTGATAAAGGAACTATCAAAGCAACACTGTGGGGGCGAGCTTCACAGAAGACGAGCGCCTGACGCAATAATCCACTCCCCATCAGTAAAGATTCGATCCATTCCGGTGACACGTTTCTACCTGCGCTGTTAACCATAATATTTTTCTTACGGCCACTTAACGTTAAAACGCCATCGTTAATAACGCCTAGGTCCCCAGTTCTCACCTCGGATGGATAAAAACTTTCTGGTTGATTCAAATATCCTAAAAAATGATTACCCGTCACGACAACTTCGCCTTTGTCTATATGAAGTGTATTGTGACCAAGCGCTTTGCCTGCAGAACCAAGCACATTGCAGTTTGGTGTATTGAGTGTAGAGACCGAAACAGCCTCTGACAGGCCATAGCCTTCATAAACGGGTAAGCCTCTGGTTCGAGCTTCAGTCAATAAGAAAGGTGAAACATGAGCGCCGCCAACTGCTATAAACGATAACGACGTCGGTGGCAGCCAGCCTTTTGAACATGCTTGGAGAAGCACCATGAGTAAATCCGGTACTAAGATAATTGACGTTGGCTGCACATCGTTTATTAGTTTTAGTAATGTTTGCGGGTTTACAAGTCGACTACCTTCAAAACCTCTCGCACTTGCGGATGCAAGCTGTACAGTACCGCCATGAAGTAGTGACGCATAAATACCCGCTATATTTTCAAGCAATGTAGAAAGAGGCAGTATGCACAAATGATTGACTTCGTCCTGTTGAAAAGCACTATCAATAGACCTTGCAACTTGCCACTGAGATTCGTTAGAAAGGCATACACCTTTTGGCGTGCCTGTCGACCCTGACGTAAAAGTAATCTTGTTAGTGCCTGTAGGCATACTCACCGATGCTGCGAGCGGAGTTAGCATATATCCAGTAATGTTTAAGCTATCACTCAAGACTTCTTTCTTAGAAGAAGGAAAGAAGCTTAAGACTTCGGTCGTGAGTAGGCATTCACACTGACTCTCTTCGATAACATGTCGCTGCTGTGTCTCACTGAAAAACAGTGGAATAGGTACGCAGCAAACTTGTGCTTCTTGGCATGCAAGGTCAGCTACCACCCACGCAAAACTATTGTCAAAGGCGATAGCAATGCGACTCACATTGTTGTTTGTGATCCAATTGGCAAGGTGAGTAACTGCCTCTTTAAGTGCCAAATACGTCAACGATTTATCTTTGTACTTCAGCGCAATAGCTGAGTCGTCACCGTTTAAGTAGTGCTCAAGCAACATGCGAGGCTCCTTTTGGGTAGCAAACTAAGGCATCGTTTAGTTGTTGTTCGAAATTTGAACCAGTGATGAGTCCAATTGCCTGTTGATAGTATTGACGAAGAAGTACACTGTTCATTACCTGATGGGTAACTTCTTTGAGGGCCAGGGCTATTACTTGTGGTGCTGTATCGTAATACGTACCCCAATCATCGTGACTGGATACCAGTTTTTTTGCATTAGCTGGCGCCAAGAAAATAAGCGAAACACCTGAATTTTGAAGAAGTTTTTTTACTTGGGTCGTCGCACTAAACACAACGTGCTTTTTACCAAGCTGAGAGAATAAAAAGCACAGTGACAGTAAAAGTGGTAGCGTATATCGCGGTGAACAACTAAATAAGTTACCTACTTCTACAATTTCGTGTCTTTGCGTGCTAATTCCATGACGTAATAATTCCCCCTCAATAGTGCTATCTAAGTACTGCTCGATGAAAAGTGCGTGGTTGGTGCTGTCAGTAGCACTACATCTCGCACCGGCGGCAGCCTTTACTCCGTTAAATTCAAGTGCAAACAACATAGGCATGAATGAAGTGATATGCGCGTTATAGCGAGTAGCGAAGCCATTAGCGATAAAGGTTTCAATTTGTTGCCTTGCTGGGTAAGTAAGATTTGCAGCAACAAAAGCAAGTGATCTGCGCTGTCTTCTGTGCTGAAATGCCTCCCCATCGTCGAGGGGGGTTGGTGCTACCGATAAAGTAAGGCTCATACGTACACTCTTGTGTTCTTCGATAGTATGAGTATTACCGCGCTACCTTAAGAGTAGCTTAAGTGGGTCACTTTTTTTGGTAACTAACGTAAAACGTGGTTCGTCGGGCGGCCAGGCATCGAGAACGCCTAAACCACTGAAAATAATGATGGCTGCAACAACAAAAAGTACGAAAATCTTACGCTCGTGACGAAATATATTTGTCACTGCGCATGGTCCTTGTGAGTAAAGCGCAACATTGAAAGTATTAGCAAAACGCTAATTACTAGGCCTGCTATATGGATAGGTTTTTCTACGGCATTAATATAACGAGAGCCACCTCCTAGCATTGAGAAAAGTAAGGTTTGCGGAATAAAGCCTAACCCACTTGCTATAATGAAAGGAATTAAAAGTACTAGAAACGCGCCACCTATAGTATTGGTCACAACATTGGCGCCTATTGGGAACAGTCGAACCATAAGTATTGTTCGAAAGCTGCTTTTCAGGAGTACACGCGCAATTGTAAAAAACGGTTTTCATAAACTTCTGATTTAATGGCTTTGGCTATGAGCTTTCTAAAAGAACCGCGTACCAATAGATAGGCTGCACTTGCGGACATACAGGTAAGTAGTAGCGCTATAATACTACCCTCAGATGGGCCAAAGCCACGCCCTCAAAAAAGCTAACAGCTTGCCGGGGAATACCCAGTGTCATTAATACCACAAAGGCACTCAAAACCAAGAATACTTCTTCCGTGCTGAGTTTCGCTATGTAAGATATTAACCAGTTTGGATCAGTGCTATGTGCTCAAGAATGTCACTGGATACTTGAACTGATAGGTAACTAACCACTGCCTCATCAGGAAACTGACAGTACGCATAAGAGGAAAATACTCACTTTTTATGCGTGAATATCACGTTGATGGAACCGAGTTTATTTACACTACATCAACCACCTGGCGCCGAGCATATCTACAATACCAGCCCAATCTCTATTCCAAGCATTGTAATTTGATTGACTTCATGGCGAGCTAGATGATTCACAGTGACTTTTCCCCTGAATTAGCACCAATCTTCCGATGAGATTTTTCATATTATGCTAGCCGCTTTGTGAAGGCATAGATGCAATTGATCAAAATATGGAAGCAATAGAAAGGTACGTCGTGGAAGCAGCTTTAACCCACAGCCCGTATCAGGTTAGCATCACCTAAAACATTCTGACGAATGCAATTCACTACTTTAGATTGCACACGTTTCATCTTGTATCTTTTCTTTTTTGTCGATAACCAATGACGCAAAAGTGGGGACTATTTACTTGTTTAGCTGTTTCTATTAATTTTGGGATATCCACAGGATCGTTTTAACCATCAGCGTCTAACGTAACAATCCATTTTCCGTGAGCAGCGATTACCAGAAGTGCTCTTTCTGCAACTGGAGATGTCCACTCCCCCTTAAAGTAAAGGGAATGATCCTGCCAAAGTGGCCAGTAATGTAGATGTATTGTAATCACTACCGTCATCGCCTACGATGACTTCAGTTTGTTCAGGAGTTACTGAATGAATAATCTCCCATAGCAATGAAGGAAGATTTTTTGCAGACAGAGCTACACCAACGTCTATCGATGCATATGGCGTGTGTATGAAAGTAAAAACCTTAAGAAAAGCTTAAGCCTATAATACGTCTGAGCATTAAAATTCGTATTCCAGTGACATACGCAATGTGTGATCTTTACTGTCACCATTGAGCCCTGCAATAAAGCCAAGCTCCCATTTTAATTGCTTTTGCCTGTCGTAGCGTTTAATTCCCATAAAAACCGGACCAGCGCCCACATAGTCCTCTCCTACATATATCTCAATACCGGGTTGAACCTCTGGGAGCCAGCGATAGCGAAATTTTGCTTTGAATTCGCTCTCCCACTCATTGGCAATGGTTTCACCCCATTCATATACTAGGCTTGCGTTAGTAGTTAGACTAAACTGACCAAACTCTTTTTCATTCAGAATGCCGGCCTTAGCTGCCCAGTCATCCGTATTGTGTTGCTTTTCTAATTCAAATAAGGCTCCCCAATCAGCCCAATACTTTCCTTGTTCAGTGACCATCCAACGAAGCTCAAGTTCATAAGATTCTATCCCAAAATCTCGGTTTTCATCGCGAGCTCCCACAAGGTAAGCCTCCAGGATTACAAACTCAGAAAGGGCGTGTCCAAACGAGTAGCGTTGCATCAATACATTGCCGTTATCATTTTGGCGTGAAGTTAATCGCCACTCGAATTCGCGTTCAAAAGGCAATACATAAGGGTGATAGACTCTGTCTACGGTAAAATTGTCAGCGCTCACAGAAAATGCGGCAAGAAGGACAACTAATAATAAGATAGTGCGCTTCATTGTGTAACCTCCACTTGTTGCCACAGCGCAGGTATGCGCTTCCTTGTCGCAGCAATAGTATTGGGCACAACCAAAGTAAATATAAATAACATCATGTAACTCATTGATGGAGTGGCTTCGTAGCCAATTAATGCGTTCAATAAATGCCCATACTCGCTGTTGTCACTAACGATATGACTACTATCCCAAACTTGTTGTGGGGCAGGAAATATATCTATTTGTTCCAAAAGAAGCGCGATGTTTGCAACTTGCGCGGCGACAAAAAGAGTCGTGAAACAAAACGTCGCTTTGTGGCTTACAAAGTGCGTTAGTGCGATATTGAGCAAAATAGCGATGCTGATACTGATCCCCAGCCCAATTGTAGTACCAAGAAAAAGCAACGTACTATCACTGTTTTGCGTAAGCCCTGACACAAAGTACACCATAAAATGCAAACTGTTAGGTAACCCAATACCCAGCACAAGCAACGTAATACCCATTCTGATGAAGTTACGTTTTGAAAAGGGACAAATGACTAGCACACAAATACCTATCCAGGCACTCACTAGGAGTAACGATTTTAATAACTCAAAGCCAGCGCCCTCTGCCAGTTGAGAGATAACGCCTAGATAAGAATATGTCATTGCTGCGGTCACTAACAGTGAGGCTATTCGCCATACTAGCGACAATCGTGAAACGCCAGGTAATGCAAGAAGTACACTGAGCAATAGAAAAATAGGTAATGTGTCTCTTAAGAAGAGTACGACCGTATTAATGAGCATCAGGCTTCTCCTCTTGTTCCTTTACGACTACTTTGCCCACTGCACTGTTAGGGTGGAATTCTCCAAAGAAAGGATATTCACCTTGTGTCAGCGGTCCAATGTAAATACTGCCTTTGCTTTTGGCAAAAATCACTTTTTCTCTGTTAAGGGAAAAACTGTCTATTTCCTCGGGGCTATCGTCGAAATTGATGAAAGTAAGACGTACCTTTTTCCCCGCTGGAACCACTACATTCTGCGGGTAAAAAAGATGATCTTTAATTTCTATCACGACTTCAGTTAGTGCAAACGCACGAGGAGAGAAAAATGATAAAAGGCCAATAAAAAGGCCAATAGAAAATTTAAAGTAAGAGTTCATTTTCAAACTCCACCTTCACTTCAAGGCCTCCGATCTTAGCATCATCAAGCACAACATTGGCATTATGCAGAGCAGCAATTTGCAATACTATGGCCAAACCAAGGCCGCTGCCTGTTGTCGTCTTAGCTTGTGCTGCGCGGTTAAATCGCTTTAATACGCTGGCTCGTTCACTTATTGGTATGCCAGGACCCGAGTCCGCGACACTCAAAACTACGTTTGATGCGAGTTGTTCAATTCGAACAACAATTTGTGCCCCTTCAGGGGAATAATTACTGGCGTTGGTAATAAGATTTTGCAATAAGGTGTACAACATAAAATGTACGCTGTTTAACCAAATCTCATCGCCTTCTAAGGATATCTCTTGCTGTTTGGTTTCAATTTTTCCATATAGATCGCTAATCACTTCTTGCGCAACAAAGTGCAGATTAACTGCCTCTTTTTGTTCTACAAATGTCTCCGGACTGGTACGTGTCAGTAACAAAAATTGATTCACCGCGTCAATCATCCGATCGGTGTCGCGTTGAAGCGTTTCAAGTAGTTTACCGCTATCTCCTAATTCTTCAGCAATATTGTGAATATTGATTTTCATCACACTTAGCGGTGTACGCAGTTCATGTGCGGCGTTGGACGCAAACTGCTGTTCTCTTTCAAACGCAGCACTTAGTCGAGAAAACATTGAGTTGAGCGTAGAAACAACAGGTTTAAGTTCACTGGGTTCTCTATCAAGTGCAATGGTAGAAAAGTTATTACCTGTTCGTTTAGCCAATTTTCGAGAAAGCTGTTTTAGGGGGGCAAGCCCCCAGGTTATTCCTAAAAACAAAATTACGACAAGAAGGGGAACACTGACAATAAAAGGAGTAATGGAAGCAACGGTTAATGCATCTGCTAACGTAAAGCGATTACTCAATGGTTGCGCCACCATGTACCAAGAGCCATCATCTTTTACATAAGAGGTATGCACACGCCATCGTGTTCCAAGAGCATTTTTTTCTGAGAAACCGTCTTTAAAGTCAGAGAGTGGGGCCTTTAACACTTTGCTTGAACTTTTTATCAGCTTATCGTCCTGCCAGATTTGAAATAACAAAGCGTGATCTTTACCTGGTGAGCCACCATTGAACGAAGCAACGGCACTACTTAACGCGGTGAGTTCATTGTCTAGTAGCGTAGTTGATATACCTATTGTGGCACGATAGCCGTGGAGCGCCGCACTGAAGACAATAAGGACTAAAGCACTGGTAAGAGTTAAAATAAGAAAGCGACGAATCGACGTCACGTTAATCTCCAGAGTTGGATATGCAATACCCTACGCCTCTAATGGTTCGAATGAAGTTTTCTGGCATCTTTTTTCTTAAATTGCTGATATGCACTTCTATTGTATTGCTTGAAACTTCCTCACCCCATTCATAGAGTTTGCTCTCAAGTTGATGCTTACTCAATATGCGACCCGCGTTTTCAATTAGCGCTTTCAAAAGCATAAGCTCTCTACGCGGAAGATGTACTATGTCACTATCAATAGTCAATGTATGGTGCTTTGTATCAAGGCTGACGTTCTGCACAGTGATCACACTTTCTGAAGACGTACCTAATCTGCGCTCTAAAACCCGTAAGCGCGCCAGCAACTCATCAATTTCAAAGGGTTTGGGGAGGTAATCGTCTGCACCCGCATCTAGCCCTGATATTTTGTCAGAGGTCTTGTCTCTTGCGGTCAGAATTAAGACTGGCAGTACTGGATTAGTTTTTCGAATACTCTTGAGAACGATTAATCCATCCTGGTCTGGTAGACCTAGATCCAAAATGACAATATCATTTTGCGATGGGCGAAGTGTACTTATTGCGCTGGCACCATCGTAGACACAGTCTACAGTATAGTTTGCCTTTCTTAATGAAACTTTAAGCGCGTTGGACAAAGGCTTATCGTCTTCAACTAACAGTATGCGCATAAGATCCCCATAATTTCTCAGTAAATTTAAGGATATACAAAAAAACTTAAGAAAACCTTAAGCATTTTTTATTACAGGTCTGAATCGAGCAGGTTTTTTCAGACCTTTCATAGCTTCTAATAATCGTCAAAAATGCTACCACACACTTCCTATGGGCTTTTATGACCTCAACAATTACGTTGGCTACAGAGGAGATATCCGCAATTAGTACAAAACTCAAAAAAGCCAATAATCTGTTTGTCCGATAATTGTCTGAAGCTGCCTGTCAGATGACATCTTAACCTACATCTAAAAGTGCTAGATCAAATATGGGCTACTAAACGTAACAATTGTTAACACCAAGCGACTTTGTCGTATCTTAATTACCAAGCGATTCTGTCGTAATCGCTAATTACCAAGGGAATTTGTCGGTCATTTTTTTATGTGCCTGTTAGTGTTTTGTTTTTTGAATACTAGA
>PYVY01000020.1 GCA_003056425.1 Alteromonas indica | reverse complement strand
CTGTGCTCTGGCGCTAACTATTACAAACTGCCCCATGGCTGTGCTCTGGCGCTAACTATTACAAACTGCCCCATGGCTGTGCTCTGGCGCTAACTATTACAAACTGCCCCATGGCTGTGCTCTGGCGGTAACTATTACAAACTGCCCCATGGCTGTGCTCTGGCGCTAACTATTACAAACTGCCCCATGGCTGTGCTCTGGCGCTAACTATTACAAACTGCCCCATGGCTGTGTTCTGGCGCTAACTATTACAAACTGCCCCATGGCTGTGTTCTGACGCTAACTATTACAAACTGCCCCATGGCTGTGTTCTGACGCTAACTATTAAAAACTGCCCCATGGCTATGTTCTGACGCTAACTATTAAAAACTGCCCCATGGTTGTGCTCTAGCGCTAACTATTACAAACTGCCCCATAGATAAATCATGCTGGTGACTATTAGAAACTAACTTTTACGAAAGAGAAAAAAAGGTGTACAGGTATTGTTTGCTATGAAATAATAAAAACATGAACCGAAAATACTAATAAAATAGACGATGGCAAATAATCTAACGTCAGTAGACAAACAAGTCGGCCAAAGCCGAGCGATTTCAGAGTCAAGATACAGCACTAGCAAAGATGAAAAGCGCCTGATTTTGCTTGCAATGTTGAATGAAAATAAAACAAAGATACTAGAGGGGCGATGGTTCGACTTCAGGTTGGCTGACTATGCCAGAGTCTTCAATGTTAGTTTGCATGAAAGCAGCCGCGACACTCAGAAAGCAATTGAAAACCTTCAGGATAGGTGGATATACCTGAAGAAAGAGGACGGGGTATTTGAAAAGGTACGGTGGATTGATGGAATACGGGCCTCACTCAAACAAGGCACGAAGGGGGTTCGCTTCACAGCTGAAATGGTGGAAGTTTTAAAGAATACACCGGATCAATATACCTACCAGCTGGGTGAAGTGGTCAGCCTATCCTCCCCTGAACATATTCGAATTTATGATTGGATATATGACGCCGTGTTTTTAAGAGGACAAAAACAAGTAACGTTGTCTTTAGATGAAATGCGCCATCGTATGCAGCTAGACAATCACAAGTCCTACCGACTATACGGGAATTTGAAAAGAGCGATACTTACCCCCGCGATCCAGAAAATATCCACTGAAACCTCTATTGAAGTTTCAATGGAGGAAATTAAGGAAGGTCGAAAGGTAGTCGCGGTAACGTTCTTTGGAGCCTTAAAAAAGGATAAAAATCAGTAACTATTACAAACTGCCCCATAGGTATTAACTAACTGTGGGGCAGTTTGTAATAGTTCATTCTATTCGCTTGATCGCATCAAAAGTATGGCAGTATAGTGATCGCGGCTTGGATCATTAGATAAAAAACGATCAGCCGTAATAATAGATAGGAAGACAGAAATGAAAAAGCCAGAGCGTTAGCCCTGGCCTTCCAATAAAAATAATAACCAGAGTTGTCAGTTTGGCGACGCCAACTCTGGAATGTTGCATATAAAGGTACAACAAATGAAATATACTAGATATATTCTGGTATGGCAATATTTTGCCGTGGCCAGCCCCTGCGCATGTAAAACAGCACATATGTGGTAACAGAAGTCGTCACATGGATAGTGCTGCATTACAAAACCAACACCCGATATGGGAACGCTTTTATACAGAAGCGCCCTACTTTCCGCGCTGTAGCGATGATAAAACAGCTAAGCGGGTACGGCCTCGCGAACACGCGATTAAACAGCCCTATATGCAGGTTAACCCAAAGAATATGGTGTCCTGGCTGATCTTCGACTTAGATCATCCGAACAGCTATATCTGGGAAGATGAGGGATTACCTTCACCTAACATCATCGTTTCTGATCCCAACAGTGGGAAGTCCCACCTCTATTACGCGATAGCACCTGTCTGTACATCAGAAAATGCGCGTTATGCTCCTATCAACTTTATGAAGCGGGTATCAGAAGCTCTTTGCGCCGGATTGCAAGGTGATCCCTCTTATAGTGGGCCGGTAGCTAAAACTCCGTCACATCCCTGGTGGAAAACGACCTATCTTCATGCAGAAATTTATTCATTAGGCGAATTGGCAGATTGTTTAGCCTTGCCAGAAGCTAATCCCTTCAGTGCTGGGCCTGACCTAGAAGCTAACGAGCACTCTAGACATTGCCTTCTGTTTGAACAAACACGGTTCTATGCATATAGCATCGTTAATCGAGAGCGTGAAACCGGTTCTTACAGTAACTTTTTGAAGCTAGTTTCTGCGTATGCATTCAATGCGAATAACTTTCGTCGCAGAGGGTTCACTATGAATCTGACCGCTAGCCAAGTACAAGCCACTGTGAAATCAATATCCCGCTGGACTTGGGAAAAGTATCAGGGCTCGGCCCGTTCAATCCACCGAGGCGTAATGAACCTGGCTGCGAACAAGGGACTGTCTTTACGAGATAAGCAGAAGCTCGCAGCTAAGAGAACTCATAAACAGCGCCATACCCGCACAATAAGCCTCATCAGTTCTGCCATACACAGATTACAAAAGGAAGGTAAGAAGGTCACCTATACAGCTTTGGCGGCATATACAACGCTAGCCAGACAAACCGTGTCCAAGTATTCCAATGTGATTGAAGAAGTCATGAACAACACCACCAAAATCATCAGTTTAGGTGGATTACTTACCTCAGCACAAAATGTTAATTATGGTGCACATCAGATACCTGCGGCTCCGCCGGAATCTCCCAGCAACGCAGTGCCACACTCCCCGCTCGGGGTTATTGAAGATAATTCGAAGCCGCCTGATAAAAGTTAGTAGCTGAATTTTTCAGTTAGAAAATTAATCTGGTAACGGTGATAAAATACGTAGTGATTATTTCGATGGATGAGTTTTATGCAACCTAGTTTAGCGATGCCTCAACATAAGCCGGAGTGCTTAACCGGACAATTGTTCTATGCTTTTCAGCCAGTATATTCTGCTAAAGATAAAGTAGTAGCTTATGAAGCGTTAGCTCGTTGCCAGTTCTTCCATGGTGGCGATAATCTCAAACCGTCCTTTTCTGCACAGGGTATTGAACAGATAAGCTTTGAGTTACAGGTATCTGCGTTTATTTCTTCACTCCTTTGCTTTAGCAAGTACGAAAAGCCGAATGAAGAGGTTCAATTTTATCTCAATGTAGACCCTAGCCAATTTACAGTCAGAAACATGGAATATTTCGTTTCAACATTAAAGCGCAACTCTATTTGCGGTGCGGCTATTGGTATTGAGATAACTGAACGTGAAGATATTAAAGGGATTGAATTTAAAGCCATTAATATTTTACAGGCCTTTGGTATAACCGTAGCACTGGATGATTTTGGGACGGGCTTCTCTAACATAACTGCTTTAGTTTCTCTTCCATTTGATTGCGTGAAGTTTGATCGCGATTTCTTGTACATGTACAAGAACCCACTTGCCTTAAATCTAATGAAAAGTATGCATGATGCACTTAGTGAGAATGGTTTTGATACTGTGATTGAAGGTATTGAAACAAAGGAAGGGTACGACATAGCGCTCTCACTCGGAGCCACCGGATATCAAGGTTACTATCTCGGTAGAGAAGAATGGGGAAATCCAGCGATTGTTGATTTTAAGATTTAAGTTTTCTGAAGAGGTGTGTAGTGAAGTTTAGTAAATGGATAGAGTCTCATTTTCCCAGCTTTGAAAGCAAAGTAGCTGCGTGTTGTGATGAAGTTCGCTCTGCTGCTCAAGTAGTTGATATTGATGCATCAACCATCGACTATGCGTTGGGCATTAATAAAGGTAAGCAGGTTAAGGCATTATCAAAAGAGTCCAGTGGCCGGTGTCGCGTGTACCTAAATCAGAAGGATTACGAAGGCTTAGTTTTTCCGCACTTGGTTTTTATAAACCTACGAAGTAGCTTTAGCGATCCATTGAGCGGTAAAGCTATTCCCGCTGTAGTGGATTGCTTATCTTTGCTATTTGAACGATACAAAAAAGATAACTATGAAGTTTCACCCACAGTTGTTGAGGTCAAAGAAAAGGCTCAAGTTGCTGATCAAACTATTCTGGTTAACGAACAACGTAACTGGTTCGGCAAGCTCAGTCCGTATACCAACAAGAATAAGAACCCGTACTTCACCAAAAAAGGGCTTTCAGGCCGAATGCTCGAAAGCGAGAACGAGGTGTTGAATCTTCGAAACGGTTACAATCCCCGCTATGGAATTTATACCGCTGTGCCGCTACGCCGTGTTTACTCTGACCATTTTCAAGGGTTTCAAAGAATCTTTGAAAATGGTAGCAAGATCATGATACGTGATTTCAACCCAAATGGGCTTTGTGGTTACTTTTCTCCATCTGAAGCTGCGTTAGACTTATTGCAGGCTAAAGCTATTATTTATCATGAAGGGCAAGCGAATGCGTTACTGGCTCACTTTATGTGTAAAACAATGGGGTTGCAGGATGTGGTGAACATAGCCTGTCTGTACGTTGATAATATCCCTGTAATTGCAAATGATGTACATGTACACTTACCTTCTTGTAAAAAGCAGCTATCGTTGTATGACAATGATAAAAATGGCGTGGGTAAATTGCGTTCACAACGAGCCCAAACGTTTAATCCTAATCTTAAAATTGACTGCTTTGAGCTAAATGATCTGGCTGAAGTTGTCCGGGCATACGGCTACAAAGCCGCAACAAAGCAGTTGTATAAAATATTGTTGAAGGCTTTTAAAGAGTAATGACTAAAGATGAGTATAAGCAAGCGCGTAAAGACCTGGGGATGAGTGTAGATAGTTGGGTCAATGCACTTGATATTAGTATCAGTACGCACAAAAGCTTATGCTCAGGCAGAAGGGCTATACAGGATCGGGTGCTAAAACGCATAGAGCTTTTGCAGCAAAAGAAATCAAAGAACTAAATCTATTAAAGTTTATCTGGGCGCAGTAATGCGCCTTTTTTTTGATAGAATGAAAAAAAGTGTACAAAGCTATTGCAAAAAGGTGTACAGGAATGCATTATGGACACATAGAAATCTTGTACATGTACAAATATTTGGGAGAACGGTGTGATTTTACACGTAGGGTTTAACAAAGGCGGGACGCGAAAAACAACGGTATCACTAATGTTGGCGTTGTACTTTGTGGAGCAAGGCAAGAAAGTAGCGGTTATTGATCTTGACGGTCAGGAAGATATGTCTCGTCTGCTGGGAAAAAAAGATAATTATAAAGGCGAAGGATCTGAAAAATTATTCAAACAAACCCTGGAAAAAGAAGCCGACTTTCCCTTATTGCCGGTTGAGAACTGGGAGTGCAGAGCGTCTATAGCAGATAAACTATTTTACATTCCGTCACTTCACGGAAAGCTTGCGGATATAAACCGTGAAGGTAAAGAGTCATACGTAAAGTGTTTTATGCAAAACACCAAAGAGCTGAACAAACACTTTGATGTAATCATTCTTGATACTCCTCCTAGTTTAATACTAACTCAAATGGCCTCGTTAGCTGCTGCGCAAAGTGCTGTCATTCCATTAAATGCCGATGCAAATGGCTGTGGTATTGAAAAAGTAAAACAATACTTCGCCCTGTACAACTCGGTAAAGCGCAAATTCAATCCATCTTTAGGGCTGCCTGCGGTAGTGCTTGCCGGAGTGAACATCAAAGGTAAACAAGCAAAAAGCTATATTGAATGGGCTAAAGACTTTTTCAAAAGCCGTATCACATCAAAATATATAGAGGATAGTGCTGCGGTGGCAAACGCGGTAGCTGAAAAGCGCGCAGTATGGTTCAAAACAGTGTCAGGCAACGATAGGGCCAAAGGCGCGGCGTATCGTCGGGTGCTTGAAGATTTAGTGAAAATTGCAGAAAAAAAAGCTTAGTAGAGGAAAGAAATAATGTCGTTCGATATTGATAGTGAAATTAATTTTGAGAGCTTTTTGGACGATAGCGATACGCCCAAAAAAGTTAATAAGAACTCTATTCGCCGGTATCCACACAACCGCGTCATAACCGAAGATGATGTTCGTACTTTAATCGATGAGCTTGAAGAGTCTCAATGGGATCTTATTCACCCTATAGTCGTCAGACCGATTAATGACAGCGATTACGATTACGAACTTATCGCAGGTGAGCGCCGGTTAACTGCATTCATGGTTGCTGGCCCCGATGACATTGCTGTGACCGTCCGAACGGATTTAGATGATGCAGAAGTTGCTGCAATAAATATTTCTGAAAATATTCACAATATGCCGGATAAGATTCATTTCCTGGCAGCAAAAATAAAACGCTACATTGAAGAGTTTCATGTAAAAAAAGTCACTGCTGCTAAACGGTTCGGAATGGATGCCGCCCAACTTTCGCGACTGGTTAACTACATTTATAAAGTGCCTGATATTCCTGCAATAAGCGAAGTATATAAAAACGGTGAAGGGGTTACTGATACGCATTTACTGACCTCTATGGTAAAAATCCATAATCAACAACCTGGGGTTTTAAGAGAGGCCATAGCCTTTGCGAACAACCACAACTGCATGAACAGAAAATTCTTTGATTCTGTTCTCAAAATGAATTATGAAGAAGATGTGGCTCAACAGATGCAAGACTGGCTTCAAGGAAAAGCATCTGTAACTATCGCCCATGAAACGGTAGCCCCAGAAGGCCCAACAGAAAGGTCTGACTCTTCTTTAATAAAGAATGTTGCTGAAGTGACCGAGCCCCCAGAAACTGAACCTTTTATAGAAGAACCGGTGGGCACCTTCACAAAGAGTGAAAATGAAGAGGACGAAGGTGCTGCTGATAATAAAGCTGAGTCGGAATCACTGATCATCGATAACGTTGAAGTCACCAAGCGTCCTGTTTCACAAGCGGATATACAAATTAAAGTCGCGGGTGATGACAATACATACTTCCTTGCAAAGAACTACAGAAGCGAAGAGCCCAGCAAGGTTGCCTTGAAAACTTTGTCAGGTGAAATAAAGCTTTTCTTGTTAGTAGATTGCTCAATTACCTCGGTTATGTAACCAACACTGTGATGCCTGTAGATAAAACCCATATTCACTTGTATGCAACCTTAAAGGCGCACTTAGGATGCATACAAGACTACATGCTTTATGAAGACGAAATTAGCCTGGTTCAGTATATGAACGGATTTCGAGGGGGATCTGAATTCACAATTATCCAAGTGGCAGACTGTCTTACCAATTCACCGCTCCCACTGTATCGATTTATAAAAGGCATTCAGGCAGAACAGGAAGAATGGATACCATTTAAAACAGATACGACCTTTGACGAATTTTGTATTGGGGGGCAGGTGAAAGCTTTCAATAGCTACACTGGCTGTATTCTCAAGCGAAATTCGTTCAAAGATAATTGCACCAAATGGTTACGAAAAAAATACATAAAAGGTATTGGCGCGTGATAAAGCTTTTCAGTAAAGGAAAGAAAAAAAATGATGGGGAGCCCATTGCTGCGTTTCGAAGTGGTTTCTTGCAACATACGGCAATGACGGATGTAACGTACCGAAAAATGATAAGCCCCGTTGAAGAGCATATTGTAGAGCTGGAGATTGAAAAAAGCCTGCACGATGCTGTAGAGGCTATGTGCCAACAAGATTACATTATTAGCCAAGGAAAAAAACAAGCTGCGGTGTTTTTAGTCTACCTGACCATAGCCAATGAAAAAGCAACATTGGAAAAAAACAGCTCTAATATTGTGGGCTATGGGCATTTTGAACTTGGACGACTCAGCATTTTTCTTGATTTTTTGGAATTGTCTCAAGCTGGATCAGAATGGCTACTTAAGTCTAAGTTAATAGAAGATGCATGGCGCTTTTTACGAGGCTCAAAATCCTGCTTCAGTGATTTTTCGGTAAAAAGTCACCGGCCCATTAGTGCAAATGAAAGTCTTGTACATGTACAAGAAATTGACGAAGAGCCTATTACTGAAACAGAGCGTTCTGAAATTGAAAGTCTCTTAGATGAACCAAGTGACGTAGATCCTATGAGTCTTATACAGATTGCAGGTAATGAAGAATCCGAAGATAACGATACCGCCCAAATTCTACCGGATGAGATTGAAGAAAAGCAAGAAACCGAGCATTCAACCTCGGAGGGGGTAGGGGAAAAGAAACTAAATGAACCGGAATCAGACGACGATCCGATGGCTGTATTGGATAACCTTTTAAACCGGTGACCACAATAGTATTAAACAGGTTATACCAGTATGCATATCCATACCTTACTTTAAGGTAAAGATGGGGCGTTTTGATGATAAGCTACGCGCCGCACGGAACAGGGGTGATTTGGTGGGACTGTATTAACCCACCTGAATTTGGGAGTGAAATACAAATGTTGATTGAAATTGATGGAAAGTTGAGTTCAGGGATGCTGTTCTATGTTGCAGTATCAGAATTACTAGCACGGAAGAACGTAGCTCCTTCCGACGTTGCTACGGCTTTGTCTCTAGAAAGATCAACTATTTTCCTAATGTACCAAATGGACGGTGTTCACTCTGCATCTTTCGTTAACATTCTTAATCATAGTCAAGCGGTCACTACCACGGTAGATTGGGCAAAAGTGGCTGATGTGATAGAAGGAGTGTTGAAGTTAGATGAAGCAAAGATACACAAAGTTAAAGCGCATTCAGACAAGACCTATGTTCATTTAACCGCTAAGTTAGATCTTAAAAAGCTGTTTGAGCGTGAATTGGCTTTGGCTTTCAGTCGCCATCTGATGACTGCTGTTTTTAGTTATAACCAGACCAGCAGCACGCATTCTAAAGCTTCCGTGCCAGCCAATGTTATGCAACTGCTTTGTCAGCTTCGCGGGAATCAGTTTACTCTGGTATCCCACTTGTTAACGATGCATAGCGCTATCTCTATATCTTTCGATTCGGTAAAACTGACCACTGCTTTATCATCCTACCATGCTTCTTCGTCTGCTAATGACGCAGTTATTGCTCTTATCAAATCGGGTGCAAACTATCACTTCGTGAATACTTACAATGGTATGCGGCAAGTAGACCGTGAATACTTTAATAATTGGCGCACGGTGTTACTGGCAGGGAAGACCCAGAAAGAAAAAATCGCGGTTAAAATCTCGCATGAGATATGGCATTTCTATAACGAACAAGTGAGCCTGGGCTTGCCAATGTTCGACGTTTATATGTCAATGCATCGGCATTTTGGTCTTCGTATTGATACGTTGTACAACGAAGTCCAAAGACTCATTAAGACAGAAGCTGAACAGGACGATGACGACTTTATGGATCTTAAGAACTGTATAAACGAATAGTCAAAATCCATATTCTATTAGGGGCCGCACTTGCGGCCTTTTTTTTTTTAGGCAGAAAAAATAGCAAAATGGAACTGTATCATATGTCCATATTATCGGATGGGATACAAATTCATGAGCAAACAGCTAACCACCTACTTGTGTGAAAAGCCTTCCCAAGCCTCAGAACTGGCAAGTTTTCTCGGATTAAAGGCTTCGCACAAACGGCGCAATCATTACATAGATTCTTCAAAAGGAATCGCGGTTTGTCACGCCGTGGGGCATCTTTTTGAACTTGCGCCACCTGAGTTTTATGAACCGAAGCTGGCAAAATCTTGGCGTTCGGCTCCGCTTCCAATTATTCCAGAAAAATTTGAAGTGCAACTCAAAGATGAAATGAAAGGGGTGTTTTCAGTCATTCAGGGGCTGTTAAAAAAGACTACCTTGTTAGTCATCGCTACCGATGCCGACAATGAAGGTGAGCTGATTGCCAGAGATATTATTTCTCATGCCAAATACAAAGGCCAGTTGAAAAGAGCGCTGTACAGTTCAACCGATACTAAAGCTCTGCAAACTGCTTTTAGCAACTTAAAACCCGCCTCTGAGACTGCTTTTATGGCAAAAGAAGCGGATATCCGCCGTAAGTTGGATTGGGTAACCGGCATGAACGGCACTATGGCTTTCACAAATTACCTGAAAGACAAAAAAGCCTTGTCAAAAGGGGCGTTCTCGGTAGGACGTGTCATTAGCGCCCTGGGGATGATTGTCAACAATCGTGAACTTGAAATTAAGAATTTTGTTAAACAAAAATATTATCCGGTCACCGCTATTTGTCAGTACAACGGCCATAAATTTGCCGCAAAACTGAAGGTTCCCGCTGAGTTTGCTGATGCTGATGGTCGTTGTACTAACCGTCAAAAGGCAGAAGCATTGTGCGGTGCAATTAAAGGCAAGAAATTTAGGGTGACCAAATCGGAAAAAACGGTGAAAAACAAAGGCGCTGAACTGCCTTATGACCTTGCTTCACTACAGATAGATGCTGATCGCTTTGGTATTGAATCTGATGAAACCCTATCTTTGTTGCAGACGCTTTATGATAAGCCGTTATCTGCTGTTACTTATCCTAGAACGGATTGCCGGTATCTGCCGGAAGGCATGTGGGAAGATGCAAAACCGATCATTAACCATTTGAACAAGATAGATGTAATAAAGACGTTTTCATTGAACTTTGATAAAGCACCGAAAGCGTTCAACAATAAAAAAGTAGCCATACACCACGGCATTATCCCTTCGAAAAAACCAGTGAATACAGCAAAACTAACTGATAAACAGTTAGTGATTTATCTATTGATTTCATTGCGATACGCCCAGCAATTTATGAAACCTTATTCCTATGAATCCCTGTCTGTAGAGATGCAAGCGGGTAAATTGACGTTATCGCTGTCCGGCACTCGCTTACTCGACAAAGGCTGGAAAAAGGCAATGTTAGAGGGGGGGGGAAAGGAAGATGAGGATCAGACACAAGAGTTAATAAACATCGATATTGGTGCTGAGCCAACAGTCATCGACACTTTATTGGAAGATAAAACTACCTCTCCGCCCTCGCGTTTGACCAGTGGGAAGTTAATCGAAGCAATGGAACACCCTGAACGGTTTGAACTTGATCCTGAAGTGAAAAAAGTATTAGCCGAAGGGGATGGAATAGGCACCCCAGCTACGCGCTCTGATGCGATTAAGAAAGCCTTCAAAAAGGGCTTAATTGTAAAGCATGGGCGCTTTGCCAAGCCATCTAAAATATTATCAGCCCATGCTGGGCAACTAGATTATTTCACTCCTGGCTACACGGCGCTATTGCAACGAACATTAAATGCAGTTGCGCAGGGAAAAGTAGAGGAACGTGCCTTATTCACACAAAACGAAAACTTAGTCAGACGTATGGTGCAAAAGTGGACAAATTAATTCTTGTAAGTCTTTTGTTTATTTCTGGCGCAGCGTTATCAGCTGAAGCCCTTGAAGTTGACAGGTATACATCTATCAAGCGTGGAGCTACGCAAACGCAACTTGACCCACTGACTGCCGTAGTGCAACTGCAATTTCCTGGGTTGATTCAGACAACGGAGCAAGCAATCAACTATGCCTTGGAGGACAGCGGTTACAAAGTGGTGGAAGAAGCACTATGGACACCGGCTATGCGCATCATGATGAGTAATCCGTTAAGCATTGTTCACAGAGATATGTCTGAAACACCAATGGACTTACGTGAATTATTATCGGTTCTTGCCGGTGAACCGTTCCGCGTCATTCAAGATCCGCTACGGCGTAAAGTCAGCTTTGTTCTAAAACAACAATATCAACCGCTGATAGGAAATTTGAGCGATGAGTGAAAACAATACAGATCTTTCCTCTCAAACTGAATCGGAAGAGGTACATAGTGATGAACCTCAGTTTTCCGTAGAGCAAAGTGAGAAAAGCGAAAAGAAGGCAGCTTCGAAAAAACCTTTAAATGGTATCGCTATTCTAGCGTTTGCACTGGTGTTTTGTTTGGTTGCTTACATGGGTAAAGATATTCTTACAAAAGATGATGGCGGGGCTGATACAGCCGCACAAAGCATATCCGCACCTGAGCAGCCAGAGAAAGGTCAGGCAGATTATCAAGATTATCAGGTTGGGATCAATCCAACTGATACCCTCAATGTAACTTCGCCCTATGTGAGTAAGCGAGTAAATCAGGATAGTACGGAAAACCCAAATACTTCATCGTTATCGCAAAGACCGGAATCAATGCCGCCGAGTGATCTGAATGTGGGTTTGATGCAAGAAGTCACCCAGTTAACTCGTAAAGTGCAGTCACTTCAAACCACGCTAGAGGCACTACAGGCCCAGCTTAGCTCAGTCGAACGTGGCGTAAGTGCTTCTTTAGATAACCTAACCGCTAAGTCGGTTAATGTTACGAATACGTTGAAAGCCCTGGGACGCGATGGGCAAAGTCGGGCAGCTGTTCTGGCCGATGTAGCAAAAGGAATAAAAGGGTTTCAGGTTGATATTCAAGAGCAGCGCCAAGCTTTTAATATTTCTATTTTACATACGGAGTCATGGGGCGGGGTGAAGCGTTTGGTTGCCTATGACAAAGGTGCGCCCAATTCCGTTTATAAGCTAAGCGAAGGAGAAACGAAAGGCTTTTGGACGTTAGAATCTATTGAAGGAAACGTAGCAACCTTTGCCCATGAAGATGGGATAGTACATGAAGAGGTGATCAAATGAAGTCTTTTACACCCTTGCTAGCCCTGATTTTTCTGACGGGATGCAGCACCACCTCAGAACAGGATACAGGCTACTTAGACGTTAATAGTGGTGCTGACGTTGTTGATGCGTTTGTCGAAAATCCTTTCCCAGATTGTGTATCAGAAATTGAAATGGCCCGGTTAGATACCTCAGCCATGCACCGCGTTTATATCGATAGTCGGGGGAACCTATGCAAGTAAAATTACTATTAGCTAGTATTTTTCTGATGGTGTCATCTGCGCCAATAGCTCAGGAAGTGAACGTTAAACGGGGCGATATTTCGAATAATAATATTGAAGAAAACACTGTTAACGCTACTAAAGCAAATGAGAATCTTCTTAGCTCATGGGGCATTGATGAACAGGAGTACAAACGATATTTACATCTAAAGCAAAATACCCCCAGAGGATACTTTACCCCTGGTAACAATCCGCTTTATTACCTGGGCATTGAAGCACGCAGTGAAGCTGAGCGAAAAAAATATGCCAAGCAGATAGCGCGACTGGAATTTAAAAATGTGATGAAAGTACAGCAGTTTAGCCGAGCCGTGCAACTGGCTTCGGCAGAACTGTTCGGTAAAGGCATGATTGCTGATTATTCTCAAGGACAAGCTTTTACCGATGAGTTGTCCAACAAAGCAAACGTCCGTTTGAGTCAGGCGTTTGATCCAAGTGCTATGGACAAAGACAAAATATCGTTTAGTAAAATCGTCTATGTTAAAGAAAATTGCTCTCCTTGTGACCGTGAATATAAGAAGTCTTTCAACTTACTGAAGAACGGTAAAATAGCCCAGCTTCAAGTAGTCTTTCCTGAGCAGGATAATGAAAAAATTGTTGACTGGGCCGTGAGAATGGAAGTGCCGAAAATACTCAACAAGTCTGGACGAATCCTGTTAAGAGGGCCGGACGAAGGTGAAAAACCAGATAGTTATCCCTCTACACAAATGAAAATGATGTAAATGTACTATGCGATTTTTACTGATTTTAGTGTTGCTTCATTTTCATTTTTCGGCTTCAGCCTCTGTCATCGAGACAGTATTGTCAGAAGCCCCGCCTGTGGATGCGATGAGCAAATTGATACACGCCCACTGTAACAGTGAAGTGCCAAAAGTGATTGTTAAAAAAATAGTTACCCATGAGTCTAAAAGCTATTACAAAGGCAAAGTTCAACCATGGCCCTGGGCGGTTAACATCAATGGAGTGGGGTATTATTACCCCACCGAAGAAGCGGCTTTAGCGGCCGCTGAAAAGGCTCTGTCTGATGGTGCAAAGAGATTGGGATTAGGGCTAGGTCAAATTGAGTGGAAATACCACAAAAACCGCTTTGGGAATAATCTGAAAGCCTCGTTGCGACCTGACAACAATATCAATGTTGTATGTCAAATCTTAAGCGAAGGGCTAAACGATAAGCGGGTCAAAAGCATTCGTAGTCTTATTGCGTATTACCACCGTCCTGTACTGGATGATATAGCGTTTTCCTATGCTGATAAGGTATTATCTTTATGAAGTCCTATTTTCTGATTGTATTATTAAACCTATGTAGCTTTCATGTCTTGGCAAAGTCAGTGATTGTTCATGATTCAGGGCTAACCATCCCCCTTACTGTTTATACTGATGGCGAATCCCCACCCAAAGAAATACCCAAGCCTTATTCAAAAGCCCAGCTTGAGAAGAAACTTAAAAACCTATTCCCATTGAAGACCACAATACCAATGAAGAACGTGGCAAGGACAACACTACCGGCCCAATTTAAGCCATTAACATATAGGGCTGTTGCACTCATTGGAACAGGTATAAAAAGTCAGCAGTGGTTAAACCAACGGCTTGCCACTCTACAAAAACTGAACGCAACGATCATTATTATTGATGCGGAAAACCACACCATATTTTCGCGTTTTGAACATAGCCTGTTAAAAGCTGGACTGAAGACTATCTGGGCTCCCTCAGAGCCATTCGAACAGCTGACGAACGGTTATCCTGTAATAATTCACAATGGGGAAGTCTACCAATGATCCGCAGTGCTCAACCTCGCGAAGCTTTTTTACGGCCCATTGGAGAATGGTACGTGGTGTCAGTGTGTTTTGTTGCAAGCCTGGGTAGCTTTTACGCTTACCAATATCTGTTCATGACCCAATCAGTTTCAATTGTAAGCACTATCTGTACAGGCGGTCTGGGGCTTTTGTATCTACGCGATGCATTGTATCTGCGTAAATATCAGAAAAATATAAGACGTTTGCGCCATTATGAAATCAATCCCAGCCACACTAAGTTCTCACGACATTATGTGTCACTGGGTAAAGGGTTTCGATGGTGGCCCATTCATACCCAGCGGCTTCGCGATACAGGAAAAGACCACAATACGGATTACATTGTAGATACACCCTCTTATTTAAAAGTAAGAGATTTTTGTGTGAAAAACCAAGATACTCCAGCATTTCATCATTTGGTAAAACTGCTTAATACCAATAGCCCTATGAACCCTTACCGCCCTTTACCTGATATTGGGGGCAATCCTGCGATTCACGGT
This sequence comes from Alteromonas indica, assembly GCA_003056425.1. GTDB lineage: Bacteria > Pseudomonadota > Gammaproteobacteria > Enterobacterales > Alteromonadaceae > Alteromonas > Alteromonas indica. Next base: position 58,525 of record PYVY01000020.1, on the reverse strand, counting down.
ATTGAACCCGATGAAAAGGATTTTCTGTGGCCTAATGAGCAACGTATTGGTCATACGGGAATATTCGGTGCCACGCGGGTCGGCAAAACTAGGCTGGCTGAGTTGATTATTGATGCTGATATCAAAGCCGGTGCTAAAAAAGTAAGAAACGCTGGTTTTGACGGTAACGTAGTGCTGGTTGTCGATCCAAAAGGGGATGGTGATCTGCTAAAGCGATGCATTATCAGCTGCATTGAAGCTGGCCGCTTAGATGATTTTTATATGTTTCACCTGGGATTCCCAGAGCAAAGTTGTGTTTACAACCCAATCAGTGATTTTCAGAAAATCACCGAGGTAGCAGGCCGCTCTACCAGCCAACTTGCAGACGGGGGGAGCAGTGCCGCTTTTAAAGAGTTCTCCTGGCGCTTCGTTAACGTAAATGCTCAGGCTATAAAAGCAATTGGTGAAGAAGCAAGCTATGAAAAACTGGCCCATTACATTTCGCACACTGACGAACTTTTAGAAAAGTACATCGATAAAATTATGGAGGCTGAAGATCCTGAATGGAAGCAGGAGGTAGAGCAGGGCGAAGCAGCGGTTTCTGACATGATGGCCTCAAGAGCAGATCGTTCTAAGTATGTAATTGCGCTTACCGCCTACGCTAAGGAGCTGCTGGATAAAAGCAATGACTCAATTATTCGTGGCCTGATTTCGGCACTTGAGTACGACAAAAAGTATTACGACAAACTGGTTGCATCACTTTTACCATTCCTGGATAAGATGACCACCGGTAAGGTCAAAGAGCTGTTGAGCCCTATGGCCGATACTAAAGGGAAAAGAAGGTTGCGATTGCGTGAAGCAATCTCAAGACGGGCAGTTATTTATGTTGGGCTAGACGCGCTGACCGATCCGGTTGTTGCTGTTGCTGTAGCCAGTGCCTTGCTCAGTGACTTTGCAAGCGTGGCCGGTGAAATATACAAACACGGTACTAACTTTGATGAGCCCACGGCTGGTAAAAGCGTGAAAATTCCTATCATCGCTCATTTGGATGAATTCAACGAACTGATAACCGGTGATGAAATTATTCAAATACTGAACAAGGCAGGCGGGGCCGGAATTATGGCCCATGTTTATACCCAGACATTGAAAGACATTGAGGCAAAAATTGGTTCTGCTGCCAAAGCTTCTCAGATAATAGGTAACTTGCAAAACATCATTATGATGCGGGTAAGAGAAGTAGAAACTGCAAGATTATTGACCGACCAGTTACCCCAAGTAGAGGTGAGTTCTGTTACAGAAGTAGGCGGAACTCGGGATGATGGTAGTTTGGCCTCTTACTCTACTGACAATTCAGACCGTCTAACAACTAAAGATCTTCCCATGATTGAACCGGCTGATATTGTCAGTTTGTCTAAGGGTCAGGCGTTCATGTTCAAAAACGGCGGAGAACTGCACAAGCTGCGTTTTCCCTTGTTTAGCAAAGATACTATTGAGTTACCCGACAACATAGAACAGATGGTTGCTACTATGAAAAAGAACTATCAAACCTCAGATAATTGGGGGGCGAAACTGAATGGCTAGTAACAACGATAAACGCACCAGTTCTAATGAAAATAAAGGGTTGTTCGGCTACCTCATATCTGTCCCATTCTATTTATTCGTAACATTAGTAATCAGCGCCATGATCAGCACCATAATCGAGTGGTGCGGGATGTGGTTTGATTGGTGGGACTTAAAGGGGATTGCGCACAGTGAGTATATGGTGGCGCAAGAAATGAAATACCTAAATTTACGCCTGGATAAAAACCCGTTGCAGCTTACAACCGGAATCACCATCAAAGAGGCATTTGATTTGACGGTTGGAACGATTGTCGGCTGGATGCACGACTTTGGTTTATTGTCCTTTAGAGGCAGTACTTCAGGCGGTTTAGGTATTTATATGGGGGCGGCGGTGAACATGATGTTACTCACCTTTATCCGCTTCTTTGTATTTATATTCAGTTTGGTGATGTTTTTCTTCTTTGGCATGGTTGGTTTTGTCATCGGCATTTTCGAGCGTGATAAACGCAGAGCTGGGGGAGGGCGAGAGTCCGGTGCTATCTTTAAACTATCCAAAAGTTTGATTACCCCAAGCCTTGCGATAGCAGCGTTTCTATATTTGGCCTGGCCCAATAGTATCGATCCTGTCTTCATCATATTTCCCTTTGCGGCCATGTTTGGTATCGCTATTGCCTACACTACAGCTGCGTACAAAAAATACATTTAAAAAGCTTGTACATGTACAAGAAAAAAGGTGGCTTCCAAAGGCCACCTTTTTTTTTTCTGTTAAAAAAATACCGGTTTTTAGGATTTATCATTACTACAAGTTAATTAAAGATTGGTTACCGGTAATGAAGTTTTGGATACCTATATTATTGCTGCTTGCCTCATTTCAGGCCGTAAGCGCAACTGATATTGAACGGGAAAAGTTACAGCAGATAGCTAACGAAATGGATGTGCTCACACAACTCGTCCATGAGGCAAAAAGTTATTCATCTGAAACAGATCCCCAAATCTTTGAATACCAAAAATTGCTGTGGAATTTGACTGAAATCAGAGGGGCTATTCAGCGCCATGTTAATCAGCAAACCACAGCCCCACGTTCCGTTAAAGAGTTAATGGTATTGAAAGGACAGTGATATGAGAGGGGAAGGGAGCGGGTTCGAGCACGGCGCAGGTATGACTATGAGCGATTCAACCGAATTACTAACTATGGTTTTGGTCGGCCTGTTGTTTTTCTCACTGATTATTATCTTGGTTGGTGGACTAACCGCTTGGCGTAAACAGCAAATCGAGCTGGGCGAGTATGGTGGCTACATTCTTCGTGGATTTATTTTCTTAACAATAATAGTAAGTTTCTTAGGGCTAACGTGAGGTTAACAATGGGTATATATAAAAAAATAAGCGCATTTCTGGCTGGAATGCTTGTTCAATTTAACTGTTTTGCATCAAGAATCCCTTTTGCTGAAACGATGGCTGATGATGCGGAAAGTGACGATCTCTTTGAGTGGTTAAAAGGCTTGGTATCGAATGGGTTTGACCTGGCATTCATGCTTATCGGTGGTATCGCGTTCTGCGTCGTGATGTACAACATTATTATGATGGTGATTGACTGGCGTAAAGGGCGCCTGGAACTGGGCGAGTTAATGAATCAGGCATTTGTACAAATAGGTGTGCTAGTTGTGGTGTTTGTACTGCTTAGCTTCGCCTCAGCAGCAACAGATTAGCAGGTAAAAACAAGATTATGGAATCTGAAGAGGACTTCACGGATCAGTACATTCCGACACTGCTTAACGAAGAGCCGGTTGTAATGTTCGGGCTTAATGAAAGTGAGCTGTTTGTATCCATTTTAATAGGTATCGCAGGGTCAGTAATCATAAATACTGTGCTTGGAATCTTCTTTTCTTTGGGGATCTTCTTCTTAGTTCTTTTTTTGTTTCTTGCTGGTCTGGGGGCTTCATTTGTCATGAAATGGTTGCGGAACAACAAAGCGGGTAAGCCAAGAGGTTATGTGTCAATGAAACTGAAGGTTGCAATGGGTCGGCGCTTTCCAAAAATGGCTAACAGCGCCAATTTATATATCGCTGATAAGCCCCTGTCCGTGGGCCGTTCGGTTCGAATATTGATTGAGGATAGTGATCATGAGTAGAGCGAAGAGCGCCCTTGATCAAAAGGATAAAGTTATTCGGGGGCAGCTCATTTTAATCCTAGCGCTACTTGCCCTACTAGCAAATGCACATATCAGTGTCCTGAATGTACCTAAAGAATACACATTTCATACCCCGCCAGATTTAAGTCTTGGTGGTCATGCAAGAGTTGGGGAAGTGCCGCAGGTGAGTGCCTTTAACTTTGCTTTCACGATGTTTGGAGGGGTAAATACCTGGATAGAAAGCGGCGCTACGGAATTTCCAAAGGCACTTAACAACTACCAACACTTTTTCAGCAATGCGTTTCTTTCGTCGCTTCGCTCAATTGCATCACGAGAAGAGTCTAATAACAGGGGCCGTTCGCGACAATTCATATGGGAACCCAAAGCAACGCCAGCCCTTGAACAAAACAATGGGTTTATTGTGGAGCCCAAAGGGAACAATACGTATTACGTAACATTTGCGGCGCGAGTGATTGATAAAATCCAAAATTATGAAATAAAAAATCAAGTGATGGTTTATCACCTGATTGTAGGGCCGAAGCTCGTTCCCCGTCATTTGAACCCCTGGCAAATGGAAGTGGTTGGTCAGTTTGCTACGAGTGAAAGATTATGATGCGAAGTATTTATCTGGGTTGTTTTTTCTTGGTTATGGTTTTATCAGTTCCCGTATATGCGACTAAATATGTTCAGTGGACGGAAGGTAATGAAGTAATCATTCCTGTTTTTAAAAACCTAACGGAAGACAAAAAAATTAAGTTTCCTGAACCTGTAGCTTTGGGTGTTACCTCCGCATTCAAACAGCACTACCGATATCAGAACATCGGAACAGTGGTGTACCTTCGTCCTAAAAATAGTGAAAAAACACCTAGTGCTATTCGGATAATGGCAAAAGGCCAGAAAACTTCTAATACGTACATCATGGTAATCAAAAAGTCTTCAAATAATTTAGACGCAGAGCCTGTAGAAGTGTTGGTAGCCGTAAGTTCAACAGGGGCCGCAAGTGGGGCTGTAAAAAACCAATTATTGGTTAAGCGCAAGGAAATTACACCGGTTGAACTGGTGCGCTATGCCAGTCAACAGCTGTACGCGCCTCAATATGCTGTCGAACAAATCTCAGGCGTAAAAGTGGCCCCGTTGGACAATTCTGAATCCTACGATTTCATCTATCCTGGTAACGAATTGGAACTTAGGGCGGTCGCGGCGTTTACCTCGGGCCGGTATACGGTCACTGCTTTGTCAGCGAAAAACAAAAGTCTATTTGTGCCCGTTACAGTAGACGTTCCTCGCCTATCCAGTCGAATCAATGCGGTTGCGTCTTCAAGTCAGCACCCAGCTCTGGGCATTACTCAGCAGGATAACCAGACCGCTATTTATGTAGTAACCATAGGCCCACTGAGAACCAATTTAAAAGTGGGAGGGTTAAAGTGAGCACTGTATTACAAAATGCACCTGCCCTTAAGCTCTCAGCCATCGTGGTTGGTATAGTCGTTGTGGTTAGCATCGTGTCGTCAATAAGCTCTGATGATAAACCTGCAACACGCTCTTCAAAACCGGTTCATAGCCAAGCGAGCCAAAAAACTGTTTCGGCTGATCCTCAAGCGCAGGATACCGCAGCAGAAGATAGGGCCAGAATCAGTGCGCAGATGCAAAGTCTATTGGATGAAATTGAAGAGCTTCGTTCAAAAGTGGCAAGAACCAATAATGGCGAAGTCATTATCCCTGATTCTAAAATTGAAAGTCTGATTGATAAAAAGCTCAGAACAAACGCGCCGGATTCCCAAAGCTCGGGCCAAACGTCTATGCAAGTAAATCAATCAACTAATGCCGCATTAGAAGAGTATGTGGTTTCACCTCATAACGATAACCACGGTACGAACGGCTCAAACACTGCCCAAAACGTTACCCTGGATTTTAGTGAGCCAGCCCCTGCAGCTGACAGGGGCGAAGCCAGCCTTAAGGGTTTTTCTGTAGGAAATTTTTCATCCGATGGACAGGTTGACTGGGTAATGCCAGCTGATAGTGAAGAAAAGGGGCTGTTAGATAGATTCAATAGCGAAAAAGAAAAGCTGAACTTTGCTGAGTCTGATTCAGAGAAAGAAAAAAAGAAATTCGTGCAATACGCAACTATCGACAAAGAAGCCATTTTATACGATGCGATTGTATTAACTGAACTGGTAGGTGTTACCGCTTACTCGGGTGAAGTGACCTCCCCATATTATTTTAAAATAGAGCTGGGCAGAGACAATCTTATGACCAGCGGAATCGATTTACCCCATATTGCGCAAATGAGAATGTCAGGTTATGCCGTGGGCGAATGGACGACTTCATGTGTTCAGGGGGTGGTAACTAGCGCGACCTTCGTTTTTGAGGATGGCACCATTAGCACTATTGGCGCAGAACAATCCGCAGCGACTGGGCAAGGGATAGGCTATATAACAGACCCTTATGGCTCGCCGTGTATTAAAGGTGATAAATACAGCGACCTTATGGAATATGCATCGGTTGCTGGGGGCTTAGCTGGTATTACCAGTATAGGTGAAGGACTAGCCAACGCTCAATTTGATACTCAAAACAGTGCCAGCGGTTTGCAGCAAGCGTTTACAGGTAGTTCTTCGCAATTAGCGCTGGGTAAAGGTCTGTCAGGTACAACGTCTGCTATCACCGAGGTAGTAGCAAAGCGTTATGAAAACACGCGGGACATTATTATTGCCCCGCCTGGTCAATACGTGACAGTTCAGCTGACAAAGCAACTAGAAATTAATTACGACCCCGAAGGTCGCAAAATCCTTAACGATAATTTTGAAGAAGACTTAGCTGATTATTATGAACAAAAAGCTATTAATGGCGAATAGCCTGCTGATCACAATCGTGCTAGCCGGTTGTACCTCTACCAGCAAAGAGACGCCCCGAATGACAATGCGAGAAGCGCACGAAATGCACAAACAAAATCTTTACGGGGGGCAGCTGAAGGAAGTAAGAAATTCTTGGGGAACAATCACGACTTACAGCGATCATCGCAATACGTTTAATGATGATCTTCGTCTTCCTAATCCCGAACTACAAATCTACTATCACCCCACTAGAACGAGTGATGGAGCAGTAAGTTCAGGGTTCTACAAAAAGTTTTCGATGTACGAAAAAGTACATTACAAGTTGGGGTATTAAGATGGGTTTACACGGAACCTTTGAAAAGATTAATTCCTACGCTGAGCTGTTGCTAGATTCAATGCGCATTCATGATGTGTCACCCTCTCAAATGGTGACAAAGGATGATCAGGCCAAACAGTACCGGCGCAAAAAAAGCTTCACAGATGAATTGCCCTTCATAGATTACCTTGCAGATGAACGGATGTTTTTACTCGAAGACTGTTATTCTGTTGCGGCTGGGTTTGAGTTTAGAACGGTCAATACCGAAGGATTACCGGCGAAGTCTCTGGCAAATCTTCGCGACAAAACAATGCGAGTTATAGAGTCGTGTATCCCCACTAAAAAATTCAATCCCTGGGTTGTTCAGGTTTTTTTCAGCAATACCTATAGCCTGCAATCGACCGTCAAAGACGCATTTGAATTTAAAACCAAATATACAGCGGCAAAAGAAAGCGACCCTCTCAAAGAAGTCTTCAATGAGCTGTACAAAGAACACCTCAACGGGGTGGCGGGTGAGAACGGTATCTTTACGGATACGCAGGTGACGAACCAGCCTTTTGGCGGCAAAGAAACTTTGGGCCGTATAGTCATTTACAAAAAGTCTGAACAAAAAAAGAAAAAAAACGCAGTGACTTCTCCTGTGGAAGAGCTGTCTATTGTCCGTGATAAATTCTTTGCTCAGTTAAAAAAGCTTACTCCATCGGGTGTCGATGTATCCATAATCGATGGGAAAAAATACTATGAATGGATGTTTCGTTGGCTGAACCCGAGCCCTGAGATCACCAACGGTGATGTAAATGAAGCGCTTAACCGATTCCCATACCCTGGTGATGAGGATGTTCCTGTGGGACGGGACTTTTCTGCTTTGCTCAACCTGTCTACCCCAAAATCTAACGTGAAAAATGGCAGCTGGAACTTTGATGGCATGGCTCATAAATTTATGTCAGTTGAGAATATGCGTAATGTTCCAAAAATAGGGGCGCTAAGCAGTCCCAAAGATGGTTCGTGTATTTTTGATGCCTTGCCTGCCGGATGCATGTTTTCAATGACGATTATTATGCTCGACAAAGAGGTGATTAGAGATCAAATAGCCAAAGTGAAGAAAAAAGCCGTAGGCGATGGCGTGGAAGCTGAAGTTGCACGGGATGAAGCGGATATCGCAGAACGAGCAATTGTGGGCAACAACGGTATATATCCTGTTGAAATGGGCTTTTATGTTAGAGGAAAAGATGAAGATGGTCTGCGTAAAGTAAAAAACACTGTTATTGAGCTGGCTGGCGAAGCGGGTTTACAAATTATCAATGATGAAGATGACGATCTGGCCTGTGACTCCTATTTAAAGAACCTGCCTGGGAACTACCGCTGGGCGCTCAATGAAAGCAGAAAGCGAACTATTAAACTAACGCTACAACACATTGCCAATCTGTTTCCAATCAATGGGCGAGGCCGTGGCACCGGAACACCGGTTCAGGTACAGTTTAATCGTGGCGGTGAGCCGATGTGTTTTTGTACCTTAAAAGATCGCGTAGCCAATTCTCACAAGATTATGATTGGTTCTACCGGCGCTGGTAAGTCGGCCAAGCTGGTAGAAGAAACCCTGGCGTATGTAGCGCAACATGATGCTAGGGTCTTCATCATTGAAAAAGGAGAAAGTTTTAAAGGGATGGTGAGTTACCTTGGTGCTAAAGGGCGCAAAGTGACAAGTCTGAAACTCGCAAAGGGCAATAACGCTATTATCCCGCCCTATGCCAACGCTTACAAAGCGCTTGTCGAAGAAGAAAAGCTGGAAGAACTTATCAACAAACCTACATCGACGATGGATGATGAGTCTGCGAGTTTACCCTTAGAGTCGCTAGATGAGCCGGTTGATAGCGAAGGCGGTATTGAGATTGATATTAATGCGTCAGAAGAAGATGAAGACGAAAAAGATTACCTTGGGGAAATGGAATTACTTACCCGAATAATTGTTACCGGTGGGGATGCCGAGCGCAACAAGGAGTTATCGATTTCCGATCAGGCCATTATTCGCCGCGCTATCATCAATGCAGCAAAAGTCTGTCGAGACAGGGGCGATCCACACCCTTTACCGCAAGATGTTGCAGAAGCAATGCAAAAGATGGTGCGTGAAGAAACAGATCTGCGTGAAAAGCAAAAAGACAATTTATCTGAATTTTGTCAGGCAATGAACTTCTTTTGTACGGGCCTAGCCGGTGAACTCTTCAACCGCCACGGCACCCTGTGGCCTGAATCTGATGTAATGCATATTGATTTAGGGGATGTTACACGCGATGGAAAACAAGCTGAACTAGCCGTAGCCTACGCATCAATTCTGAACAACATTAACGATATTGCAGAGCGTGACCAGTATTTAGGCCGACCCATAATCGTTATTACTGATGAAGGTCACAATATTGTCAGTAAAACGAGTAAGGCGAGCCCTATTCTGGTGCCTGCTGCGGTAAAAATCGTGAAAATGTGGCGTAAGCTCAATGCATGGTATTGGATTGCGACACAAAACATTGGTGACTTTTCCGAAGAAGCCGGATCGCTTCTTAAGCTTTGTGAGTGGTGGGAGGTACTCACCGTGGAACCTGGTGAGGATGAAGAAATTGCTAAATTTAAAAAGCTCACTGATGACCAAAAATCCATTCTATCCTCTGTAACCAAAGAAGATAAGAAATACTCGGAAGGCTTTGTGATGTGTCGTAACAAGCGCCTTAATAACCAGCTGTTTCGTTCTATCCCGCCCAGTCTCGTACTTGTGTTGGGTTGGTCAGATCCAAACGAAAAGGCTTTTATAAAAGAAACCAGTGAAAAACATGGTGTTTCTTATCAAGCCGCGATGGAAATTATTGCTGCTGATATGAACAGAGCCCGAGGCATTACCAGTTAATTCTTGTACATGTACAAGCTTTATTATTGAAGAGCAAATCTTGTGAATTAGCGGAAATAAGGTGTTAATAAGGGGCGGTAAACTGTGTTTTCCCCGCTTATTAATGCTTTATTCCGTGATTTCCATTATTGGAAAAATTCCCTTTTAGATTAGCGATATGACCGCCTCGCGGTCTTTTTTTTTTGAGAGAAAAAATACCCCCTTTTGGCTTGGTAAAATGCCTCTATTGAAACGTTACCGAGCTGTTCTATGAAACCTATAGCATTATGTTTAGCCCTCGTATTAGGCGGGTGCCAATCATATTCCGTTCCCGAACCGGCCCAAAGACCCACACCCTCACTGGTGATCCAATTTGCTGAAGAGTCACCGGCCTTTAATAATTTTGAACCGGTGCAAAAGTCGGTAGCTCATTCTAACGAAGTGTTACTGGTTTCTGTTGCCAATAAAAGCCGTTCGGCTATTTCATCGGAACGTGTATTTAGTGTCGCAGATACCCTTACTGATAAAACCGTGTATACCGCATTTCGCTTTTCTCACCTGAAAAATGATTTGGAATATGTGGAAGTATATGGACTGGAAGGACGTTCGGTAGAAGAAACATTGCACCTGGTTAAAACCGAAGGTGTAGGAAAGTTAAATGGAAAAGTTTACAAAGAAAGCCAATATCGTCGTTTTGCCGGTGAAGTGGATGAACGCGAATTTGCGCTGAGTGGCTTTGTATCCTTACCAGAGCAACTGGCCGGATTAACCTCAGAATTTGGTTGGCAATTGCAAGATGGGGGGGCTTTTGTCAATCCAGAAGGGGCGGTGGTGCTGGCTAAAAATATTCAGATGAGTGTGGTCACAGTAGATAAGCACACGGCCACCGAGGATGAAATTAACTCTATTTTAGCGTACTGGAAGAGTCTGTACCCAGCGCTTTCAAACTATCAATTTCAAATCAATAAACGCAAAAAAATCATAACGTATACAAGAGGTGATGTGTGAAAAGCCAATTATTGATAGCTGGGCTACTGTGTAGTTTTGCCGTAAATGCAACTGTCGTAAAAAGTGCTAATAAACAATCGCACAGTATGCCTTCTCATGATGTATCTGTTATCAAAGCGGGATCTCATACCTCGACCATAAATAGCCGCAGTTCAAAGACAATCAAAGGTGTAAAACCGTCCGGTGCTTCTGAACCTGACACCATCCTAACGGGCGGTAATGTGGTTTCCTCTGCGGATATCAATGCTACGCCTGCACTTATCAGTCCTGGGATGCCGGTATCTACGGTGTCCGTCGAAACTATCGAGTCTGATACTAACGATGTACGCAACTGGTGTTCATATCGTGAAGACGATGTTGAGTATATGGCTGACGAAGAACGTGGTTACTTTGGCTTTGTGATTCAAAAGGGATTGTTATCTGAAAATGTACAACGGTTCATTGATGGCTTTTACCCTGGTAATCAGGGGTTAATTGATCGCGTTGGAGAACACAAAGTGATTGGCACCGCCTGCATTGTAGAGCGCAGCAAAGATATGGTCATGCAAAAGCTTATCGAGCCTTTTGAAGTTGATAAACGTGGAGTGCAATACGGCGATTTTCAAAATGGACTCCATGCCCTGTTCTATTACGGCGATTCAGAGTTTAGTCGCTTTGTTACGGGGGTACGCTAATGAAATTTCGCTACAGTCTACTTGCGCTTGTAATGGGGGTGGCTGGTTGCACTGCTATCAGCAAACCATCCGAATTAGCTCAAACAGCTAAAGATGAGTTATTAATTACGCAAGCCAAACGTGATTACCGTGATCAAACGCCATCGGTTTTTCACTTCGATGCTATGTATGCCCCGACACTTAGTAAAAAAGAAAGCGAGTACCCTAAATGGTACTACGAGCCTTCAGGCATGAGTTTCGATGATGTTGAGCTGGGCGAGGTTTTATCGCAGCTTGCCAAAAAACTTAAACTCAAAGTGGAATATCGCACTGGCGTAAGCAGAGACACGCTTGTCACAGTCAGTGCAGGACGAACTACTACAAATGGTGAATGGCTTTCTGCTATCGAAGCGGTGTCTGGTTATCAAATCGATGTGGCAGAGTCCTCGTTGGTCGTAAACAAGTATGTCACAGAGGTGTTTACGGTTCGTAATACAAGCGGAAAGTATGGCTATGGTATCGGCAAGAAAAAGGAAAGTGGCAACGACAAAGGCACAAATACGTCTTTTGCTACCAGTGATGCTGTCCGTTCAACTGGTGATGAGTATTCAAAGATTGACGGTGAAGTAGATCCCCTAATGGATTTCAAAAGAGGAATTGAAACCATTCTGGGATGTAAAGAAGAGCAGGATTTACGCCGAGCCGAAAAAGCCATTGGCACCATCGATACAGTGGAAACGGTTTATGTAACGCGTTGTGATGCAGGGGCCAGCGTCAAAGAACTGCGTTCTGACAATTCACTGTTAGTTAAAGCTCTGCCTTCTCAGTTAGATAATGTTCGCCGGTTCCATGAAGCAAAAACAGAACGGGAATTGCGTCAGGTTCGCTTTACCTTAACGTTGGTGGCGGTAGAAGTGTCGGAAGATACTGCACTAAATCTTGATGCAAACATTGTCGATGCGGCTTTAGGCGGGAGTCAGTTTGGTTTGCTAACTACCCCGCGTTCCTCTGGAAGTATCATTGGAGGACTTACTACCCCTGGCACAGCAGTCTTGTCCCACAATTCGGGAACCGACCTTGTTATTAATGCACTGGAAGAGCAAGGCACTATCCTGGCAAAAAGCCGGTTACGAACTACGGCTTTCAATCATCGAATCGCAAAGCTGACTGATATTGAAAAACAAAGCTTTATTGCCGATAGAGAGTTACAAACTACGGCGGTTGTAGGCACAACCACCGGTATTGAGCAGCAAGTAGTTGAAAGCGGCCTTACTCTTTATGTCCTACCTAACATTGGTGAAAGTGATGTGGTTTTGCACCTGTCTAGCAGCGTTTCAGCCCTTATTGGAATTACGTCGAAAGGTGAGGTCAACAATCAGGTTGAATCGCCAAATATCACTGATCGAGAGTTCAGCACCGCCTTTAGAATCTATCCGAACAAGCCTTTGGTATTGGGTGGTTTCTCAATTTCAGACAGTCAAAGCAAGATATCTCAAAATGGACTATCTGGGTTAAGCCGTAGCTCAGCTTCCAAAGATACAGAGCTACTGTTCATCGCTGAAGTAGAGTATTTGTAATGTACAAGGCGTCAACTCACTCTAAAGTCTCTGGCACGAGGCCCAGCGATATCAAACTGGCTATCAATGATCTGGTTTTAGATGGAAGTGAATACGGGGCTATCTATAGTGGTAGTTCATACTCTGTTATTTTCGCATCAGATGGGCCTGAGCAGCGTTTGCTTGGGCCTGCCATTCTTGAGCAAAACCAATATAGCGACCATCTGTATGTTAAGCATACGCACGATCAGGTTTATATTCTGGCGATTAATGATGGTGAATTCCTTGCTGAATACCAGTTTGACACACTGAACCCTGACCCTGAAGAAATAGAGCGACTTCAGGCTTTTGTGGGACTGTACCACTCCACACTGGAAAAGTGGGCATATACCACAAATGCCAGTGTAGAGGCTTCTCAGGGAGGTGCGTCATTTGATGGTTTGATTGAACTACCAGTGCTACCGGAAAACCATTCAAGTGAAATCGATTTAAACGACATTACACCGGTAACAAGCGAAGAACTGAAGAAATCCCGCTCTAAGCGAGAAAAAGCAAAATTAAAAGGGCTGGCTCTTGTCGCGGTTCTTCTGTGTGCTTTTATGGCTTTCTTCATCTTCCGACCAGAAGCTCCAAAGCCGGTTCAGCCTGTTAAATCGCCCGCCATATTAAAAGTCACGAAAGCACAACCAAACGAATATCGGGGCCTGAAAGCGTTTTATACACAAAACAGCATTGAGCCTCGCGCTGTCTTGCGAAATTTCTATCGGGATATCACTGGGATTGACAATATTCGGGGGTGGCGGGTTGTCGAAGCTAAAGTAGCTATTAACGAATCAGGACAACTGAGTGAAGTTATCAAGGTTACGTCACAAGTCGGTAAGATGGTCGATTTGTCTGCTGCTGTTCACAAGGGTGGGTTTTCGCTGAATGTTATTGGCAAGGATGCTTACCTGGCAAAGACGCTATCGACTCAACCTTTGTTCGACAATTATGCCAAATTCCATATTGGTTCGTTTCACACCTGGCTTTCTTCGGCGGTTGATGAATGGTGGTCGGATGTTGACTATTCCATCAAAAAAGTGACCACGGCTTCTACAGAACCCTGGTCTATCAGTCAGGCTGAAATTACTTTCCCAGATATTCATCCGCTGGACTTACCCAACATCGGTGGCCTTGTTCATGGTCTGCCGTATTCTTTCAAATATTTACAGATAAAAACCGTCAATCAGGTAGCTGATACGTGGGAAGCGGTTTTGCAATTCGAAATTGCCGGAGTGGAAGCAAATGACCGTAACTAAAGCAAACCTAGTCAAACTTATCATAGTGGCTGTATTACTCGTGTGTATAGGGTGGATGTGGATGTCGCAAAAAGCTCATACAACTATTCCAGTTCCCCCGTCCATAACAAAAGGGTCAGCAACAGCTAGTATCGCAGGGGCCATGCAATCGACTCCTGCCACAACTAATTCGTCAGATAAGCAGAATTTAAGAGCCCCAGCTGTAGAAGAAAAAGCAGGAATAGAGAGCATTAAGTCCACCGATACCCAACCTGAGTTTGTTGTTTCACATGACTACCGTACCGCTTTAGCTGCTCAAAAAATGATGGAAATGGCTCTAAACGAAGACATAACAGCGGCTTGGGAGGGCTTGCGGCTAGCGGCTAACGCGAAAAGAGAAAGAGCCAATATTGCCCTGATTGAAATGCAAGAGGCAAAAGCGAAATTTCAAAGGGCTAAATTTGAGCAACAGACCAAATATGTTGAAAACGGAAAAGTGAATGTAGATGAAAACGGGGAGTTACTGGTTTCTTCTACCGGAAACCAGTGGGATGAAATGCCAGATGATATTCGGGTAACCGGCTATATAAAATCTGGCCCTCAATCTCGTTCCAGCGCCTTTATACAAGTAGGTCAGCGCAAATACTCTAATGTCACAAAGGGGCAGAACATTGCGGGTCTTCACATTGCCGATCTGGAAGATGATAGTCAGTGTGTTGTTCTGGGGATGGGCTCAGTCACAGACCTTATTACCCAACGTTATTGCATTTAAGAAGGACGACTATGCTTAGTTTCATTAATCAACCTACTGACAGTAAATCGACATACTATGCCAGTGTTCCAGATATACAGGAGCTGGAAGAGCTGATTATCAGTTCGGAACTATCTACTGTGACCGAAACCGCTCAGAAGTACGATATCAACGTGATTTATTTTGAAGGTGGGACGTTGGTGGTTGATGATTACGACGATCGGAACCGTAAAAGTCAGGTTCATTGTTTGGTATCTGAACTTAATCAAAGTGCCAATACTGTGACTCGAATCCGCGTATGCAAAACAGATGAGCTGACTCGCTATCTTCGCGATAAAGTCTATAACATCAGTTCATCGAATAAAGAAGTTAACACCGCTGAATCGCTGAAAATGTTCAGCGAACTGATGGACAGAGCTGTAGAACTAAACTCTGAAGATGTTTATGTGCATCTTTCTGAAACGCACGATGTAGCTTTTGCCCAGTTTAAAGTAGAAGGGGAGTTAGTCAGTGAAACCTTTCCCCTAAAGGATTATCAATTCGGCAAATCTATGTGTCAGGCCGTTTATGACGGTAAAGAAGGGATTGGTAAAACCAGCGGCTTTTTTGATGATGTGACCACGCCGCAAGAGCGTGAAATTTCCCATGCTATTTACGATAAGCGTGGGAACCTGACACATAAATTAGAGATTCGATTTACAAAAACAACTACGTCCAGATCGGGTGAGTTGTTGGTTAACATGCGGGTTCAAAAAGGTGGCCGGCGCATTGATGAGTTGGGCATTCCTGAAGCAGCACGAAAGCTGATAAAACAAAAAGCATCCAAAACGAAGGGATGCATACTGACAGCCGGTAAGACGGGCTCGGGGAAATCTACCACAAACTTTGCAGTGCTATTAGATATGCCCCGCACGAAAAGTATCCAAACGTTTGAAGATCCAATCGAAATTCCTAAGCCAGCTGAATACACCAATATTATCCAAAACTCTTTTGACAAGAAGGTCGGTATTCGAGATCAGCTATCGGCAATTTTGCGGATGGCACCTGATGGGCTGTTCATTCAAGAAGTCAGGGATAAAGATACCGCCGACTTCCTGTTTCATGTATTAAAAACCGGCTTTTTTGCGATAGCGTCTGTGCATACAAATAATGCCCTGGGCATTGTTGACCGTCTTATCGATTTGGGTGTTTCCTCGAAAGAGTTGGCTTCCCCCGAAGCGCTGAGCTTATTGCTGCACCAAACCCTCATTAAGACCCTTTGCAATTCCTGCAAACTGACGCTGGAAGAGTGCCGTGATAAATATCCATATACCTATGAGAAAAAGATCGCGGCTTTCGAAGAATTGGATATTAAAGGGATAGAGCAGTTCGGGGTGTTTGTTAAAAACCCTAAAGGCTGCGAGCACTGCCGAAAAGTAGGTGAGATCGGACGTAAGCTGTTGCTTGAGTCTATTGATGTGACTGATACAGACCGCCAATTTATCTTGCATCATGACTTGATTGGCTGGGAGGAATATCTTCGTAACGAGCGGGGTTTTAAAACCTCTGCGGAGCAGGCCCGACAATTGTTGTTAGATGGGGTGGTAGATGTTACCCGCGTTGCTGAAATCACGGTGAACTAATGATGCTTGAAAACTTTAAAGCTGTGCATTTCTGGTACGAAAGAACTTTATCGTTTCGTAAAAAAGACCAACTTGAGTTCATGGCTATGTTCAATTCCTTTCTGGATGACGGGGATGGTCTGAAAGTCGCTCTGGAATCAACGCAAGAAGCGTATGCGGATGTGTATGGCCGTAGCTTTGTTGTGGTGAAAATCTGTGAGCATTTGCTGGGTGCAGTAAAATCCGGTCGTGGATTCGACGCGTTACTGAAAAAATACTTTGCGCCGACCATCGCCATAGGTTTTGAGCTGTCGAAGCGGGTTCAAGGCGATAAGTCCAAAGTCTTAGGCATCATTGACTTAGTGGAAACAGAGAACCGGCTAAAAAAAGAATCACTTACCTCCATGGCTACACCGCTTTTCATGTTCTTCGGGGGCATTCTTATCAGTGTGGTGATGGGCGGTATTGTGATCCCGCAATTAGAAGCGGCTAACCGAATTGTTGTGGACACACCTGAAGCATTACTGGCTAAGGGGATTGCCTATGTGGTCAATGATTTCTGGTTCATCCTGGTGCCTGCAATTGTTCTGTTTATTGTAGGTCTTAATTTGCTTCAGGCATACGTCAGGCCGGACGACAAAGCCGGTTTTATCCGCTCTGTTCTTGATAATGTTTGGCCTTTCAATCTTTACAAAATCTTCTGGTCAATTCGTGTAGCCAGACTACTTGGCTATTTGAAATTGGCAGAAGTAAAAGATGTAGAAGCATTAAAGATAATAAAAAAATTCAGCTCCCGTTTTATGGGGTATCACATTGATATACTCATTGCCGGTATGCAGGCAGGTAAGCCCAAGCAGTCATATTTTGGCACCGAGCTATTTATGGCTACGCAGCTAATCAGGATACGGCGGTTTTTTACAAAATCCGATAATACTGAATTTGCTAAAGCATTGGTTTCGATGAGTCACTTGTCCGAAAAAGATGTTGAAATGCAAAACAGAAATATGGTGACCAAGTATGTACTGGTTTTCACATTGGTTGGGCTTGCAATCAGTATCTTTAGTATCGGTGCGGTCATCGATGCTGCATTAATGGCAGTTTAAATTTGAAGAGGCAATTATGATAAATAGAAAGATGAAGAAGCAAAAGGGGCTTACTACGATAGACCTGGTAGTAACGATTGTAGGGATAGCCGCCCTTGCTATGTATTTTTCAAGTAAAAGCGAAAGTACCACACTAAAAACCGATGAACAGATCTTCTTTGACACGTTCCATCATCTGATTGAGTCGGCGCGAAATACCAAGGGAACAATGAATGATGGCTATGCGTCAATTGATGTAACGTATCTAAGTTCTCGGGAAATTATTGCACCGGCTTTCGGTGATGGTGTTGGCACCAATCCTCATGGTGGTGATTGGAATTTTGATGGCAGTACAGTTAGCTCATTGGTTGTCAGCGCGACCGGCCTTGAAGATGTATTGTGTAATCGTTTGGCTGAACGATTTAGCCGCTGGTCTTCTGCGACATGTACCAGTGGAACCGTTACAGTCGAGACAAAGTAACCATGTTTAAAGCTCGCGGCGTAGCCCAAACCTTTCTGCTGTTAGTAATAATTACTGCGGCCTCAGCATTGGCTTATGGACGTTACCTGACAGGGTATGCTGCGAACCATAGTTCTAAAAAACAAGAACTTTTGGATGGCGTGGTATTGCTATCTAGCAGTGCCTCCCAATACTTTGCTTCAACGTGTCTGGCGGGGGGGATTGATTTAAACACGCTAAAAGACGCGGGTTTACTCAATGCCCACGCATCCTTTCCAAACCTCGAAGACCTAAGCCTTTCTATCGTGGACTCAGGCCCGATTCCCTACGCCCAAATCTCGTTTTCTTATGAGCCCACCAAAGCCGCAGATTATGCCTCAGTATTAGCGGCGGGGGGTGAGGTAAGTGGTAACAAAATCGTGTATAAAAAAGGGATCTACCCACAAAAAGGCGCATTACAGAGGCGAATTAACGCCGAACGTGCGCTTTTTGCTCTTCCAGCCTGCTAATTTATTTTTTGGGGCAAATTTAATCCTGTATTTCCTTGGTAAAGTTTTACTTTCCGTAAAACTCCCAAGGGGATTTTTGTGCCAAATGCCAAACTTTTATCCTTATTCTGCTTTACAGCTTTAAACCTTGTACATGTACAAGCCGCTCAAGCCCAAAGCTCTGCTGCACAAATGGAAGCCAGCGGCAATGAGGCGCAATATGAAGAAGCCGATAGAACCATTGATAAGCTTTTCGAAATCAAATCTTCTTCTCACCATTTTTTTAATAAAATAGGTGCATACCCCAGCGATATCGAAGAGCTCAGAACTGAAGGATTTTACTTCGGTACGTTTGATACCACGTATGGCACAAGCATCACCGGTTCTCTGGCGGCAAATTCATACGTCCTCACATTGGATGTAAGGGATGCCTTTATCGCTGATTACATCGCCCAACGAGTGAATGGCACTGCTTCTGACTCGGTAGTCACGATGCAATACGGTGAACCTTCCCAAGAAGCGATTCTAGACACTGTTTTGTCACGGGTTTTCGATGGGGATGCTACGCGCAATACTATGGAAGCCGATCTGTTAATGGGGGGGAACAACCTTACCGGCGTGGCTAACATAGCTGCCTCAACTGTGAATGCAGATAATGGGGTATTTGATAGCGGTGTACGGGTTTTTTCGGAAGTGAACCTGCCTAACAAATCGCATGTAGGTCTTGGTAATGTTGAAAATTACGGAATCACCGATTCATATCTGGGGGGCAACAGCAACCTATATGCATCACAAATGGCAGTCACCAATTCTTACAACGATTTGATTGCCACAATTGAAGCACTGACTAAAGCAGATATTGGCTTAGATAAAGTTCAGAACTACTCAATTACCGACAATTACCTGGGCGGTAGCGCTGCATTGTATGCGTCACAAAAAGCTGTGACGGATTCGTTTAACACTGTTAACACCCGAATTTCTAATCTTACCAAAGCAGATATTGGTCTTTCTAATGTTCAAAACTTTGGAGTGACCTCGGATTATAGAGGGGGAAGTAGTTCTATGTACGCTACTCAGCGAGCGGTTACCGACTCCCACAACAAGCTGGACAATGAAAAGGTTGATCGCGGCGAAACAGTCAGTAATGCCGATAGTCTAGATGGGCTCAATAGCAGTCAATTCATCCGTTCTGATACAAATGATGTTGTTACCGGCCATACAGAATGGCAGGACAACTATTCTGTTCGTCTGGGCAGTAGTGCCGATTTTCGGATTTTTCATAATGGCTCAAACTCTCACCTTGATAACTATACTGGGCATCTTTACACGCGGAATTTAGCAAAAGGTGGGGAAGTGTTAATAGAAGCTACAAATTCATCTGGCAGTCGCTATGAGGGTTTCAGGGTGACCTC
The DNA here is from genome assembly GCA_003056425.1 of Alteromonas indica. Taxonomy (GTDB): domain Bacteria; phylum Pseudomonadota; class Gammaproteobacteria; order Enterobacterales; family Alteromonadaceae; genus Alteromonas; species Alteromonas indica. Next base: position 38,551 of record PYVY01000020.1, on the reverse strand, counting down.
TTACAATGGCAACGTTTATGGTCAGCTTAAATATAATAGTGGTCTACGTCTTGAAGCTACGAGTTCTGGCGCGACAACTCATGGGAACATGAATGTTACGGGTAATTATTATGTTGATGGTCAACGTCTTGATAAAGCTGATATAGGCTTAAGCAAGGTAATGAATTACAACATCAGCGACTCGTATACTGGGGGCAGTAGTTCGGTATACGCCTCACAAAGGGCGGTGACCAATGCTTACAATTCCTTAAATAACTCAAAGCTGGGTAAAGGCGATAAAGCCGCGGATTCAGATCGTTTGGATGGTTTAAGTAGCGAAGCTTTTGTTCGTACCAGCCGCCGGATTAATGGAAAGTCTTTAACTTCGGATATTAACTTAAGCAAAAGCGATATTGGACTGAGTAAAGTTAGTAACTACAGTGCAACGAATGATTGGAATGGTACAAGAACAGACTTGTACGCAACTCAACGAGCTGTAAAAAACGCATACGATGCAGCTGTGAGTAAGATATCAGGCAATGAAGATTTTGTTCAGCTGTATAAAAATTCCAGTGGTTTAACTGGTGGGGATTTTAATCTAAGCAGAAGCTGGAGAGGTTACCGTTACATCATTTTTCTAACAGGGGATGATGGCAAAAGCGAGTTTTACACTAAGCGATTTTCTGAAGCAGAGCATGACACTGCCGTAGCCCTTGCACGTTCACTTGGAACTACCCCGCGCTTTAACGTCATTTCGCAAACCAATAGATTTTGGCATGGGTATTTCAGCTCTGATACACGGTTTACTACGTCTGAAGAAAATTCTCGGCTTTTCGCTGTATATGGAGTGAAATAGATGGCTCGGACTTTATTTACACTCCTATTAATTTTGTTTTCTGTTAGCGTCTTGGCAGCAGCCGAAAACAAGGTCATCGTACTTTACGATAGTGAAAGGCATATGCTGTCAGCCCCTCCAACTTTTTTTTCTATAGAAAAATATGATGTGGCTTTGGTTGGTAAAATTGAGGAACAAATTAACCAACGACTAAAGTATACGGGCCACAAAGCAAAATCCGAAAAGCAGGTTGAGGAATGGGCGAAACATAAACTTCAAAATGATAAAGAGCTACAAGTGCTTTTAAGTCAGTTAGAAGAAGCCTACACATATACGAAGCCTGCAATGAAGTACGGTTTAAGCAAAGTACCCGCTGTCGTTTATGTGGATGGCGAGAATGAATATATTGTTTATGGCGAAACAAACGTTCGTAAAGCGTTGGATAAAATCAATGCTCATCGGGTTTCTGCTCGCCCTTAGCTCTTCCCAAGTTTCAGCCAGTGGCATCAGCTCATTAGAGCTGCTTGAGTCCTCTGTGGATGCTGACTTTGACAGCTGTATTGAATTTGAAGTGAAGGGAGCTTGCGAGTGGATAAAATGCTCATTGTTCGGGTGCAGCTTTGATACAACGACGATAGTGCAGCACTACACTCCTGATGTAGTGGTGAGCGTTTATGATGTTATAGGCAACTCGCCTTACTCAGAAACCGATTTCTTAACTAGGCCAATCAGTTCACTCATGGGGAGTGAGAGCGCCGGAGGGGAGCATGGTTTTGGAAACAAGCCCTCGCACGTTGTTGCACGACACGTTGATATCTATGGCTCTTATGCATCTATTGGCCTCACAAGTGTTCTATCAAACCTACCGTTGGGCCTGTCCTGCCAACCTGGCAGTTTCCCCCTTGAGCCCTACTTTGTATCTTCTTTTAATCCCTTTGTTTGGTACACCGGCTTCATAGATTCCCTGATGAATATGGATCAGCTGTTATCGAATCGAGAAGTTAATGAACGTGCTGATGGGGATCAAGGAAGTTTAATTTCTTTCGCTCCTTCCTGGGGCAACATTTTTCCGCGAACAGGCATGGTGGTCAGTCAAGACCACTATAGGGCTAGCGCGGTGTTTGCAGCCCGTGCGATGGATATATTGCTTAATGGGAACAACTACGGGCATTACAAAGTTTCCCTTGAAGGTCGTAAAGACGACTATTACATGCCGTCCGAGAAGTTCGAAGAGTGGTCTTCATATGAAGGCAGATTTCAGATGGTCTATCCGAAGTATGAGGATACCTGTCACATCCTTGGTGATAAATCAATCAAAACGGCTGGGCTGGATGGCTGGGGTGATCGTCGGTCATCGAATGGTGATTATGCTTGGCAATACTGGCGTCGTTACAAGTGTTGTAAAAAGCCTGGGGGCTATTCAATGTTATTTAAGGTGGAGTGGTAAAAATGAAATTTTCACAAACTAAATGTGTGCTGATGGTCGCTTTAATGTTACCTAGTGCTGCATATTCTCAAGACCTTTCTTCCAAAGTAACAACTACGGTTGATCGGCATAGCGCTCGCCTTGGCTACAAAATTGGGAACGGGGTTTCTTTTTCCAATAGACATAATAAAGCTATATCTATCGACTTCCCTAAAGTGCAATGGAATGTGAGTGCAACTTGTACGGGGTGGGATGCCGGACTTTCTGTTTCGAATATTTTGGACGATGTTAAAGGGCAATTTCAGAATCTTCAGGTACAGGTTGTGAACTCTATTACCGGCTTCGTAACCCAGCTGCCATTGTTGATACTTCAGCGTCAAGATCCTGGACTATACGAACTGATATCAAGCACCGTTTTGAATGGTGAAGACCTGTTTAACCTGAAGATTCAAAGCTGTGAACAAATGTCTGAGCGTTTTTCGCAGGGGAACGGTTTCGGAGAAATGTCGGACGAAGCATTTTGGTATGAGTTTTCTTCTTCGTTTACCAGTGAAACAAAAGAAGATACCGATGTTGTAGAAAAGCTAGATGAAGCTAATGAAAACAAAAGCGCATTGGGTGTGACTAAGCATGGGGGCGAGGGAAAGTGTGCCGGTGAAGGTATGGAGAAATGTGATCCCGTCACTGATGTAGTTAAATCTGGGGTCGCTAAATTATTTAATGATGCGTTGAACTATGAAGAAAGCGATTCCGAGGACAGTTACAGCGTAACCATGAAGCCTTGGGTAGCCCAAGTGTGGGATGACACCGAAGAAGCGGAAACCTGGATCACAGATGTGATTGGAACAGTTAAATATGCGACCTGTGAAGACTGTGAGCAAATGGAAGTAACGGCAGGTCAAGGCGTTTACTCAGATATTGCACGGGAGGCCGGTGAAATCTATGGCCGTTTACTTTCCCTGGTCGAATCTGGCGATTCGCCAAGTCAGGGGGATCTTGAAGAGCTGTCCAGCAATGAGGTTTTTGTAGATACGACCGTTATTGAAGCGTTACGCGCAGAAAGAAGTGCGCAAAGCTTATTTATCCGACGGATTAGTGAAGATGTTGGCCTGATGCGAGTTGTTGATAAGCTTTTAGCGAGTCGCAGGGTGCTTCTTGTCGGTAGTTCCGACCCGTACTTTCAGACAATCTCTATGAACGTAGAAATTATTGATAAGAAAATTGATTTGATATCAGATGAAGTAAAAATGCTGTCTGAAGAACTCAAGCTGAAGAAGATGGCTAGAGGGGATGCTATAGAAATGCTTCTTTCGCGCCATGAATCCCGAAATCGCATTGGTGAAAATGATAGAGGGTATAACTCGCAGGATATGAAATTTTTAAAGGATAGTTTAGAGCGAGTTACTAAATGATTAGGTTTTTTAAAATGGCTAAAAAGCCAATGTACATTATTTTTTCATTTTTGATCTTTGGTTTGTTGTTCATATCAATGCCGCCAAAGATGATAGTGTCTTTTAGTGAAGTGTGGGGAGGGGCAGCTAATATATTCAAGGTAATGAAAGGGATTTTTATTCTTTTACTTATATTAAACTGGCAATGGTGCTGTGAAAGACTTTGCCAGTTCTATGGTAAACCAGAAATGAAAAATGAGCTTGTTTCTAAGTGGCCGCTAATCTTTGGAGTTATCTTCGTAGTTGAGTTGGCGGGGGTGTGGCGTGACCTTCACTAGCATAGCTGATTTGTATTTTACCTCAGTAGGTCTTTTGGGACTCAACGTTATTGTTGATGTTCTTATGGATACTGGGCTTATCTATCTTCCGTTCATAATAGTAATTACAGAATCTCTATATGACGGTTTTAAATCTTCAAAGAATATGTCGGATACGGCTTTTACGCTTCGAACTATGGAAGTTAAATGTTATTCCATGTTGATAGTGATGCTATTATTTTTTATACCGCTTATGCCTTATACAATAGAAAGCACAGCTACCTATGAACGTATGTGTGCGGTAACGGGTGAAAGATCCACAGTAGAGGTCGATGGGGCTGAGTTCAGTTCATCGTCAACACTTTTGGATGTTTCTGGTTATGATTTGAAGGTTCCTGCTCTACTGAATTTTACTATTAATATCGGTAACGGTGTAACAGTCGAATCGATAAACAGATTGCCCTGTAGTATAAATATTGTAGGTATGAACCAAGCAATGATATCTAAAAATATTTCTAATGCAGATCTTGCTTTAGAGGTAAAAGAATTTATGTATCAGTGCTATCAACCGGCACGCTCCCTTGCACTTCAAAATCGGGATATGAATATACCTTGGATAGAAAATCCCAACATATCCAGACAATACCAAAGTTGGCCTGGTCATTCTGCATTTAGAAATGATCAGTATTACGGCAACATATCCAAAGGAATGTATTCAAAAACTCCATTACCTGGCTGGCAGAGTAGTCCTAACAATGAACTTTATGCGGGGTATGAAAACCTAGATGAATACGAGCAGGGTAGAATGGGATACCCCTCATGTTTGGAATTGTGGGATGGTCTTGGTAGTGGCTTTAATGGGACGTTTACAACAAATGATATAAACAAAGGATTACGTGCTCGGTTAATTGATGATCTTCAAAGTAACCAACCGGAAGACGATTTCGACATTCGCTCAATTTCAAGCTGGTTTTCAGACAAAGGTATTGAGCTAGATGAGCAAATAAGACAAGCATTTTTCAACGTTTATGACATAGATATGATCAAGAACTTTGAAAGCAAAGATTACGCAGACGAAACAGAGGGGGTTGCAGCTGAAGTGTGGTCTTGGGGGGCGCGGTTAGCAGGAACATATGGTGCTGCTAAAGAAACATTCGTAAATTCAGCAGGCGCAAGTATCATTCAAGTGACTGCTCCACTTGCGAAATCTGTCCTAATATTTTGTTTGCTTGTACCTTTTCCTCTTGCACTTCTTATTTCCAATTTTTCAATGAAGTTCTCGGTAGAATATATGTTCTTTTTCTTTGCTGTGCTTTTCTGTCCTTTCCTCTGGGAAATTACTATTCTAGCGCAACAAAGCTTTATCGAAGAAACTTTAACTGGAACCCAAGATGCTATGGGCGGGGAGGGAATAACAGAGAATGTGAATGGCCTTTGGTCTTTATTATCGAACCCCAACACTTCAATTCTAAGTTTGTATTTTACAGATGCTCTCTTTATGGTTTTCCCCACTATATTAATCGGTGTATTTACTGCTGCTGGTATGAGAATTGGAACTGGTATGGGTTCTATGGCAAGTTCATTCGGAAACAATGTTTCAGCTTCGGGTTCTGCTGGAAAATCGGGAGGCAGTGCGGCGCAAGGCGAAGTAAAAGATAGAGTGAACGGCGCTAAAAAAGCTACAGGAAAAGGGCCATCCAATAGCCTTGGCTTACCGCATAAGAAATAGCGTTAGTTGATAAAACCATCATAAGGGGCGTTTGAAATTTAGTTCATGCGCCTCTCTATTAGCTTCGACTAGATCGCCATCGGTATTAGTAACAAATAAAGACTCTTCGGTATCAAAGAAACTAGAGCCTTCTTCATTTAACTCAGATTTTGAATCATTTGGTCTGAACGCTAGTGCAATTAGAAACTTAAGTGCAAAAATTAGTAAAGATATAAATAGCTTAGGAATGATTTTCATAAATTTCTCCGTGGTTGATAATTACAACCTGTGAGCGTTTGAACATTGGCAAGAAGCAATCTTTAGAGCATTTCTTGCTAATGTTCAAAACGTAAACATACTATATATAGTGTACAACCGCGCGAGTTTTTTGCAACTCATTTCAGCTTGTACATGTACAAGAAAAATCAGTGAGGCACTTTTTGTTAGGATTAATATGTTATATTCAGTATTGATACAAAAAGCCTTGGGGCTAGGTAGAAGCAGCCGTAAAATGCTAGTCGCTTAAATGCGCGTACCTTTATAGGTATTTTCTTAAGATACTTAACACTGAAACCCTTCTTTCGAGAAGGGTTTTTTTTTGGCCGTTCCTCACCCAAATTTGCCGTTAAGATAGTGAAGTTAATACAAAAGCGAGCCTTATGGCATCGCAACCAAGGAGTTATACATGAAGAAAAAAAGTCCAGCTTTTTTGAAAGTTGATAGCGCCCGTGATCGTAAGATGCAGGGGAAAGATGATTTGAAGAAAAAGCTATGCCCTCTGCTTACCTGTGTTGTTTATACCTATACAAGTAAAGCAGGTAAACTGTGTGCTATCGCGTTCAAAGGGAGATCAATACGAAAAGTAGCTTGGCACCATTCATTTGGCTCCGAAGAATTCAGAAATCGCAAAATTATGCAATGGATGAGTAGTACGCGGCAGGAAATGGTGCCTTACAAAAGGAAGGTTCGAGAGCTTGAAGTAGGGGATTTGTTAGTAGCTTCCTGGGGTTACGAACAGACCAATATTGACTACTACAAAGTTCTCCGCTTAAAAGGAAAACTATCAGTCGAGTTAGTGGAGGTGGGTAGTGAATCAATATCTACTGACGCTATGGTAGGGAAAGTAATGCCACGGCCAGATATAGAAATAGGTGAAGCCTTTACCCGTAGAGTTGAAGGAAAAACGGTAAAGATTAAATCCTTTATAACGGCGCATTTAGAAGAGCCTACTGAAGTATATTCAGGGGTGAAAATCTATAAGCCTAGAAGCTGGACAGCATATAACTAAGACTAAGACCGCTATGCGGTCTTTTTTTTTAATATACTGCACAATAATAGTGTACAATGTTATTATGTCCGAAGTATTCAGAAGCCTTATCGTATAGGCCAATAGCATATAATTGATATAAAATAAGAAAGGTTTCCCTATGAAATTAAAGCCCCTCACCATCGGCCTGTTACTGTCTTCTACCTTTTTTAATGCACATGCAATTACACCCGATACCTATTATTACCAACCTAGCCTGGGGTGTGATGCGGGGGGGGTGGCAGATCCAAATAAACCTCTTTTAGCTTTGACTAAACATTCTGAACAGTCTTTTGCGTTGGAATTTAAAGAAGACCTTTTCAAAGGAGCATCAGAAGCTGAAATTGATTACATTCTATCTTTATCGAGTGGCAGATATGAAACTTCAGAAGTAGAAGGAAGAGGTAAGGATATATATGATAAAGATTATAAGGTCAACTTGTATAAGTCGAATGTTTCAGCTAAAGAGGCTATTAATCTTTTCTTTCCAATGTTGACTGTAAGTGAAAGGCTGGATGCAGCTACTAATCTGAGAAAAAAACTAGAAAAGCAGAGTGATATAGTTACTGTAACTACACACTTGAATATGGCTACAATAGACCCTGACCAAATATTTATATATTCGTTTTATACAGAAGTACAAGCCTTGAGTTCCGATAGCACTTTATTTGTTATCAATCACTATTCAAATATACCTAAAAATCTACATAAAAGAGGTCATCGCCTGTTTCCTTTTACCCTAAAGGGAGCTTGTTTTAAACGGCAGGAACAAAGTTAAATATTTAGTTATTTCCATAGTATAGAGAACCGGCATCGCCGGTTTTTTTTGGCCTGAATTTTGTCTTTCCAACCTGGTAGTATGGACTTTGTAAACCATCAGCGAACCAACTGGTATCGCATTCACGGAGAAAAAAATGTTAACAATAATCAATACTACTGTCGGTAAGGGAAAAACTGGAAAGCATATCTGGATGGAGGGGGCGAAGCTCGCTCATGCAGTAGAACCTGGTCAAATCCTGAGTCATTCTGTTTCCGAAACGTCAACCGGTGTAAAGCTGGTTTTAACCAGAGGGAATAGCGACAACGGGGCAGGACAAGTTCGGGTCAGCAAGCGCACGCGAAACGCGGTAATTAAACCGTTGATTGAGTTGCGCGAAGATGTGTTGGGAGACAATTTCACGCTGGGTATGAAAGTTCGAGTAGTTGTATCGAGCCAATATATTACCGTTGAAATCCACGCACAAGAGCTGTCTAAGCATGAACGAACCAATCGACTACGCACTAAACTCGAAAATAAACAGCCTCTACAAGTGGGCTCTTTGTTTCTGGGCGGCGGCGTTTTAGATAGGGCGCTACACGATGGCCTTCAAGCCGCAGGTATCGAAAGCTACCCTAAGTTTGTGGTTGAGCGGGAGAGTAAATACCTGGATGCAGCTATAGCCAACCAACCGGAGGTATTTAAGGAAGACAGCATTCTTATACATTCAAGTGTAGAAGATGTTCATCTTGAAAAGCCTGTACCTGTTGAGGTTTTAGTTGCGGGTATTCCTTGTACCGGTGCCTCTAAAGCTGGACGTAGCAAAAACAAAATAGCTAAAGCAGAAGATCATGAATCAGCTGGCGCGTGTTTTGTTTCAGTGCTTTCATTCGTCTATGCCTGTGCGCCATACATGGTTATCTTAGAGTGTGTCCCAGAGTACATAAATTCAGCTTCCTATTCGGTCGTATCAGCGATGCTCAGGCATTGGGGATACAACGTTAATACCGAAGTGCTGGATGGTAACGAGTTTGGTTCACTTGAAGGGCGAAAGCGTATGTGTATTGTAGCGGTGACCGAAACCAGCGAACAACACCAACCTTTTGACTTTGGTTTGCTAACCTCCCATTTTGCAAAAGAACAGTGCGTATCAGAAATACTTGATGAAGTGCCGTTAGATAGCGAAAGGTGGCGTACCTACGATTACCTCTTAGTAAAAGAGGATCGGGATAAGGCCAAAGGGAACGGTTACAGCCGAGATATTTACGATGGCAATGAAGAAAAAGTAACTACTATCCGACGTTTGTATGCGAAAGGGGGTAGTTGCGAGCAGTTCTTGCAGCATCCTGAAGATGATAAAAAGTTCAGACTTTTTACCGCACAAGAGCATTGTAGAATTAAAAAAGTACCGGAGCAGTTGATAGCAAATCTGGCCCAAACCACAGCCCATGAGGTGTTGGGGCAGGGCGTAATTTATCCCGTATTTTATTCCCTAGGGTTTGCTCTAGGACATTATATGGAAAATTGCTTTATAGAAACACAAACTAAAAAGGTCGCGTAAGCGGCCTTTTTTTTTACTGGCTAAAAAGCTTCTGGCTTAGGGTAGACTGGAAGTGATTATAAACAAGCGAAGCACTTTGCTATCGCAAATACCGGAGCCTACGGAACAAGCTTTTTCCGTAGGGAAAGGCTTGTTCTTTAGTGAATGAGCTATGAAAATATCTAAACAAAATCGTAAACGTCACTTAGCTGCACTTGAACTATTAGCCAAAGAAACCCTTAACTGGGATGAACAGCAGTTCTTCTTTGATAATTACTTTGAGTGTGCTGACTTTGACATAAGTAGAGCCGGTGCGTTCTTCACTCCCAGTGACCTAGCGCTTGATGCCGCTTTAGAGCTGGGCCAGTGTGATGCGGAAATAAAGGTGGTAGACCTGTGTGCGGGGATCGGTGTTTTGTCCTGGGCAGTGTTAACACGTTGCCCTAATGCGAAAATAACCGCGATTGAACAAAATCCTGAATGGGTAAAGATTGGTAAAAAGCTACTTCCAGAGGTCAATTGGATATGTGCTGATTTGACTGATTTAAACCTACAGGAATTGGGCTATTTTGATTGTGCGATTTCAAACCCGCCTTTCGGAAACGTCCCAAGCTTGAAAAAGCTTAGTTCGCCTCGTTATACCGGTAGTGAAGCCCATTACAAAGTAATCGATATTGCATGTGTAATGGCAAACTCTGTTGCGGCAATTATCCCTCAGCAAAGCTGTAGCTTCGCGTATTCCGGTGTTCGACAATTTAGAGAAACATCCTCTAAACAACTTGAGCGTTTCACCTCAGAAACGCAGATTGAGTTGGGTATGAACATTGGCATAGACACTACCTGTTACGACTCATTTAAAGCCACTAATATCAAAGTGGAAGTTGTTTCGTGTGAGAGTGACGGAACGTGTTGGGAAGACTTTAACAAAGAGAAGGTGAAAGTAGTTACCACGCCCAATGTGGTGCAGATGGCAGTAGCTAAAGAGCGGATGGTAAAGGAGAGAAGCCCAGCCCCTGTTCTTGAGCACGGTCAGATGAACTTGTTTGGTTAAAACAAAGCCCCGCTTTCGGGGCTTTTTTGTATCTATTATTTCCCCCTGCAGCTGTCAGGGGGATGGCTAACCTTTTCTTGTACATGTACAAGAACATTGCCTTCACCTTTCATTTTTTTATTTCAATTCTAATTTCGACAGTTGGCACTTGATAAAATATACCTAAACCAATGATAGAGAATGATCATGCCTGAGCCCTCAAACCCTGTGAATATATATCGTGCTAATAAAAAGAAAAGCCATGCATTGATTCAGCATGAGACTGGCGTGGGTGTCGTTGTGTGGTTCGGTAGCTTAGAAACGGGTACGGGCCTGAAGCTTCCAACTTATCAAACGCATGGAAAACTAAGTGACAACGAGCCTGTCTGGTATTTTCTGTTAGAGAATCTATTTCACGGATGGGGCAGCGAATTTAGCATGTTTGATAATGGTACAGTATCAAGCGTAGTGGTTCCTGGGGTTCACGAAGATGAGCTTGTTATTCTTAGCCTGAGACAAAAGGCCATTGAACAGAATGTTTCGTGTCAGGTACGTTCTTCCGAATTCATAACAAAGTGGAGAGAGGATTCCAGTTTGAGGGCTTGGTAATAAAGTCACTATAAGAACAGTCCAGACTCTACTAGAAACAGCAAGTGTTTGAAAAAAGCCGAACCCACACTTCGGCTTTTTTTTGGCTTTCTGCCAGAGCGATAGTTATACGTTAAAATTAACCGGTATTTTAAGAAGCGAGGTATCACGCCATCGCAACACCGAGGAAACTACTATGTACGTTGTACTAGAAACTGCTATAAACAATGGCGAAAGAAAAACGTTTGTGAACTCTATTTGGACTAACAAGGGTTCATATCATGTTCGGTCTGGTCAGTGCAGCTTGGTAGAGCAAAAATGTGCTTTGGGCCATCTAGCCAAAATAGAAGCAAAAATAAATAATGAAACCTCCGGTACGCTTCGTGCCAGAACTCCAACTGGGTCAGTGGACACATTAAGCATTGATCGCTTGGTAGACAATTGGTGGGAGTGTGTAAACTTTTACGAAATTGTTGAACAACCGGTAGATACAGTACGTTAACGATATCCCGCTTCGGCGGGATTTTTTTTGTCTGAATTTCAGCGAATTCTGTGTTGTATCATGAAGGTGTATTAAAGAAGCGAAGCATTTTGCTATCGCACATATCGAGAAAATAATATGCAAATGATTAAATCTGTATCTATTGAAAACATGATTAACCAGACTGAAGGTGCCTTTGAGAAAATTGAGCAAGCAAGAATGCTTCTTGATGAAGCTAACGAGCTGCTTAAAAGTGCTAATGCTGGGGATGTTATGGGTGCGATTTATGATCGCAGTGGTGGATGGTCTGCGCTTCGTTTAATGAATGATGACTGGTCGAAGTCTATCAAACGTGAAATAGCACGAGAAGCCTGGAAGCATTTGATGAACGAGTCAGGAATGATGTCGCTTATGGATGCGAAAAGGAAGGAAGATTGGAATGAGCTGATGTTTGACAGAACGGGGAAAAAATCAATCCCTGAACTGAATTACGACAACATCATTTCAACATTCAAAAATCTTCACGAACAAAGAGATAGTATCTTCGAAGACGGTATAGAAGGTTGCTTCAAAAGCCTTTCTTGGGATTATAAAACTAATAACCCATATCGTTTTGGAAAAAAGATAATTGTCTCTGGATTTTGTGAGCTTTCCTATTTCGGCGGCTTTCAAGCTAATAGCTATAGAACGGGTGATAAAATCAGAGACTTGGAGCGCGTATTTCATCTGATGGACGGCAAGCCTGCACCTGATCATAGAACAGATGTGGTTACCAAAATGTTCGACACAGAGCTTCAAGCTAAAGGTGTGCCATCTGCTCGTCAAAGTGGAGAATTTGAGGATACATACTTCAAGTTTAAGCTTTTTCAGAATGGTAATGCGCACATTTGGCTCAAGCGAGAAGATCTTGTTGAAAAACTGAATGTCACAATAGCAAAACGTTTCCCTGGGGCTTTACCCGCCAAAGGGAAGTAACCAAAAAGTCGCCTTAGAGCGACTTTTTTTTTGGAACGTTTAAAGCTTCGCATTTCTAGTATTCTTGTATCTGTTTTAAACAGAACGAAGCAATTTGGCTATCGTAATCAAAGGAGTCACCATGATCGTCGCACGACCCATAAACAAGTCTGAACCTTGTCTGCTAAAAGGTAACCGGCAGAAAGATCTTTATCTTTACGACCTCGAAGGCAGCTTAGTTGTTCGTCAAAACCCGCCATTCGATGGTTGGACATATGACACAATCGAGCATATGGCCGAACACCTGACCGCTGAAGATAAAATATTAAAATTTGGTTGGGATGCCTACCTGGGGGATAAAGTGTCAGACAACTGGATTGGATCATCTGAAGTATAAAAGGCGCATAGCGCCTTTTTTATTGACTTATTTCCCCTTGAGCTCATACCAAATGCTTCAATGTATGAGCGCCTTATGGCGCTTTTTTTGTCTTGGTCTGGGGCCTTAAGGATGCGGTATAGTGATGGTGATTTAACAATAGCGAAGCGCTTCTGCTATCGCATCAAAAAGGGAATTAAATGAAAAACATGATAAAACTATGTGTGTTCATCCTGGCAACACTGTCTCTAATGCTAAGTAGAAGCGTAGTGGCAGAAACGAAAGTAAGTGGTGCGCATAGTCTCAGCTATCAATACTATTCAGTAAGGGGCGTGGATAACCTCATTGACCTATCAAAGAAGCTGACCGTTACGGCTAAGACTCAAGGCATGGATACTCATGGGCTAACGAGTACGGAATACAAGTGGAAGCTTTCTAGGGAGTTATTGAGAAAAGGCAAAATATGCTTTGTTTCCAATATCAGACTTAATGCTTACACGACCATTTCGTTACCTAAACTCGTTGACTCAGACTTGTCTAAGGAGGCATTGGCAGTCTGGGAAAGTAAGAAGAACGAACTCATACAACATGAGCTTGCCCATTACCGGAATCATCAAGCGACATTTTCTAAAATGCATGAAAAAATAATGAGCTTTAGTTCTTCCTGTGACACATTTCGTCAGGACTTTAGTCGGGCAATGAAAGCCATTTCTCTAGCAGGTAAGGCGGTAGACACCGAAATAGATAAAAATAGTTAGAGCACATAAGTGAAAATTAAACCGTCCTTCGTGACGGTTTTTTCTTGTCTTGACCTTTCCTGGTCCCCCGTTTCTTGTACATGTACAAGCTCTTTATACAAATTTTTGCGATGGCTTTGGACGCTCAAGAATGAGGTATAGTGATTGGGATTTAAAAGAAGCGAAGCAATTGGCTATCGCACCTAAGAGGAAACCACGTATGACTACGTTTATTCAAGACAAGCAAACTAAACTATTCAATGAGCTAGGGGTGTTCTTTGCCTTTTCAAATAAGCAATTTGATGAGCAGAAACAGGATGGTGTTGAATATTGCACTGTTCTTGGATCTGGTGATTGTGTGCCTAAACAGAATGCTAGTGAATTCGCAAAGCGTCTTGCTGCCATTCATAGTGAAGGCAGAGAAAAGGAACTTGCGGAGAAAGGCATTGATAAAATCATTGAAGAACAACTCGTAAACCACGAATGTTTTTACACTGGTGACATAACTGATGCCGTTGAAGCGCTTGCTGGATATGAAGTAACTCACGATCAGGTACTGACAATTTATAAAAAAGTGGCAGATAAATACTCTGATTGGTAATTGAAATGAAACCGTCCTTGTGGCGGTTTTTTCATGCCGAACGTTTGTCGAGTGGCGGGGTTGTGGCTATATTTTTTTTCACCGGCCATTCTGCCGGTGTTCACTTGTATGATGGTTCCTGATTTAAACAGAAGCGAAGCAATTGGCTATCGCACGTAAGAGAAAATCACTATGAGAATTGCATATCAGTACCATCATTTGTCTGAAGCGGCTAAGGCTGTTGCGCAGCGTGAAAACGTAGGTCATTTGCTTACTCAGTATTTATATAATGCTGATGGCACACGCTTTGAGCATTCAACGACAGTTAACCTGTTTGATAAGTAGGAGTTTACTGAAGATGAACTTAAAGCATGGTTTTGATTCGACAAATGTAAATATCAATCCTGACTGCAAGTTGTTACAAGGTGGAGCTTTAACCACTGATGACCTGGTGTTGGCTGAACGATTTTTACATGGTGATAATGTGTTATTTCCTGAAGTAGCTCAGGAGATTGTGAAGCGTATTTATGAAAGTGGTAGGTTCAAGTATCCTTCCATTTATCAAAAGTGTTCGCAGTACATGCAGCACGAGTATTGTTTCACGCTTGAACGACTTTACACTCTTAGAGGTAAGGTTTAATTAACTAAAAAACCGTCCTTATGGCGGTTTTTTTATGCCAGAACGTTTCCCACCTGGCGTAGTTCCGACTATATTTTTCTCAACGGCTATTCTGCCGGAGTTCTCTTGTATAATGGTTCCTGATTTAAAAGAAGCGAAGCAATTGGCTATCGCACCTAAAAGGAAACCACTATGGCTGTGCAAAATACTATCTCTTTGAAAGCTTATCATCAGTCTCTGATAAAAGCTGACTGGTTCTATTTATATAGTGATGACTACGAAGTTCGTCAAAGAGCTTCGGCAAATATACAAAAGCTGAGAAGAATCGGACAAACACATCCTGTAGCTAGAAAGGTATTAAAGGACGTAGAGAGCTGGGTAGCTAAACTCTGGAATGATTCTGGAGCAACACCACCTAAATGCCCTCAAATACATATGTGCTTTAAACTTTAGGCTGGTAAAATACAAAAGGTCGCTCACGCGGCCTTTTTTCTGCCTGAACGTTTCCCACTTGGCCGCTGGCCAACATTATTTTTCGGTACCGGCCTCGCTGCCGATAAATGTCGGTATTATGGAACGGTAAATTTAAAAGAAGCGAAGCAATCAAGCTATCGCACCAAAGAGGAATCCACATTATGTCTGGACAATTATCAGTAAACGAAGCAAAGGCAATTGTTGCATCTACAACGCAACAACAGGAGATCAATATTTCTGTCGTCGCTGAAGAAAATAACGGTTTCTGTGTTGTGTTTCGGCATAAAAATACTGGAAACCTGCTTTGGAAATTGAATAGTTCACAGTTAGCTGAATTCAAAATTGATTTTGCAGCAGAGCTAAAAAAGAAGCTTGAAGCACTGCCAAGCATACTGGTATCTAATAGGTTTTGTTTATAAACACACTAAACCCCGCTTGTCGGGGTTTTTTCTTATCGGGACGTTTCCTATGCTGCCGGTTTTGGTATAGTGAGCGTGACCATTAAATGCGAAGCCCTGGCGCTATCGCACAACTGAAGAAAACCGGCGCTCGATGAGCTGCCGACAACACGAACCCTAAAGGGCAATACTATTGTCCTGGCGGGGCGGTGGTTTGCCCTTTTTTTATGAAAAAGGAAACCACGTAATGAGTGCATACGAAATCGTATTTGATAACCGTAAAGAATTGGAAGCCTGCGAACACAAAACCCTGGAAAGAAAACTAGGTTTGATTGTCGGTAAGCCATATCACAATGAAGGAGCTGGCGCTATTGTGTGTGAGCTTCAAACTGAGGTTATCAGTGTTAATACTACAAGCTCGGGTTGTTGGCCTAAACTTGGCGAAATCAATGCTCAGGCAGTAAAATCGCACGATCAAATGATCGCTCGCATTGATACTGTAATTGAGGAATTGAATCAGCATAAAGCACGACTTCAATCCGATAAAGACGCTTTGGAATCAGGTAACATAGACCTTGATAAAAAAGCGAAAACCTTATTTGAATAAATCACAAGAACCCCGCTTTGTCGGGGTTTTTTATTACCTGAACGTTTCCCACTTGGCTGCTGACCGTCTTTATTTTCCGCACCGGCCCCACTGCTGAATTCTCGCGGTACTATAGAACTGTAATTAAACAAAAGCGAAGCATTGGGCTATCGCATAAGAGAGGAAACCACTATGTCTACACAATTAACAGTAGAAGAAGTTAAAGCAATTGTTGCATCTGCAAAACTCAAGAAGCAGTATCGAATTACCGTCACACCTGAAGCGTATGGCGCGTGTTGTGTTGAAGTGCGAGATACGGAGTATGGAAACCTGGCGTGGAGAAAAAGAAGCTTTGAGCCTGATTTTGAGGCCGATTTAAGCCATTTCCTGCGATTGCATTCATAAACCTAAACCCCGCTTTGTCGGGGTTTTTTCTTGCCCGAACGTTTCCCACTTGGCTGCTGACCGTCTTTATTTTCCGCACCGGCCCCACTGCTGAATTCTCGCGGTACTATAGAACTGTAATTAAACAAAAGCGAAGCATTGGGCTATCGCATCACAGAGGAAACCACTATGAAAATTAACGAAAAAAGCAGAGGGAATATGGCAACGTTTAATCCAACAACATTCAGTGATACGGAACTATCAACAACGATTCAAACTCTTGGTTCGCGGTTTAATGACATTGTGTCAGATAACGGTGAAAAAGGTGGGCCATCAGTAGAGTTTGTCGTAGAGGATGGCTATCTGTGCCAGATAGTTGCTGGAATAGATAGCGTTGATCCTATCCGCGAAGCGACTCAACTTGAGTCATCTTTGTACTTTGCTAAAAAGGAATTTGAGCAGTTACTTAATCAGTAGCACAAGCCAAATCCCTCGACATATGAGCGCCTACGGGCGCTTTTTTTCTGTCTGAACGTTTCCTATCACCCCACTAAATCAGCCTTCCGTAGACCATTGCTACCTTTTTGCGCTACCATATAGGAAACTACATATTCCTATGACAAATGACCGCTGAAAATGATTACAGATGGCTGTGGAAACCGCCGATACTTCGTAGCGTAAAGCAACCAGAGGTACTAACCCCAGATGACTTTTTAGACTTGGTAGAGCGAGTCGATAATGAACGGGTTGATCCGCTCATTGGCTTGCGCAACCAGTGTATGTTGCTGACAACATATTTTAGCTGTTTTAGGGCGATCGAAGTTAGCCAGTGGAAAGTGCGCGAAGCTTTATACCCTGAAGGCTCGCTTATGCACGTTACGAGACTGCGAAAAGAGGGAACGAAGGGTAATTATCCATCTATCGCGCATATCCCGAATGTTAGGGAGTACAGGGCTTATCTTGATAAGTGGTTTGATGCGCGGGTAACACATCGTATTGGCTTGAATAAGTCCGGCTCACAAGATTACAGAGGGCTAGATCCTGATTCGCATGTTTTCCTTAGCAACTGGCATGGTACATGGCAAAATTTTTCTCTGACTAGAAAAATTAGTAAAGGGAAAGAGTATTATGTTGCTACTGCGGTTCAGAATCTTTTAACGAAGCTTTATAAGCAGTATGGATACGGTAAATCTAGCAGTCATGCAGGCAGACATAGCTTTGCTCGATTTGCTCAGCGTCTTCTTGAAAAGAAAGACAACCCTGATACGAACAGAATAATTCAAACACTCCTGCATCATCGAACTGAACAGGCCCAACGAGACTATACCGACATTGACTTCAATCATATTAGAAAAGTGGCAAAGCAAATGATGCCAAAGCCAAAGAAGCGGGGAAGGCCAGCGAAGAATGACTAGCTACAGCAAAACAAAAACAAGCTATTACAGGCGGCTCTATGTGGCCTTTCTAATCGATTCAGGTACTAACACTGTTCAAGGCCTGCTTGATGCTACGGAAATGCCTAAGAGAACGCTTCAGGACACTTTAAAGGCGCTTTCTGATCTCGACATCCTAATTGAAAGTCGTGGTGGCACTAAAAGCGCGAGCTACAAAGTGGAATCCTGGGGAGCAATAGATAAAAAATGGATAGAGAATAATTTGCAACACGTTAAAGGCGTGTTACAATATCCATAAGTTGAGTCGCTGGTGAGCAAATATTTATGGCTAGAACACTTAGAAACGATATGAAGGTTAGAAAGGATGGTGATGTATGGCGCATCCTTGGCCTCGGCGTTTCCAGAGGCAACGCGACACTGTGCCACTTAGCCAGCACTACGAGATTCAAAAAACAACGCAATGGCAATTACCCTATTCAGCAGCAAGACTGGGTGAAAGGTTTGCCATCGCAACCAGAATTTATCTGATGAGGGAACAATGATGGCAGAACAAGTTAAAGTGGAATCAAACTGTGAAGATTGCAACATCGAATTTGTATCAATGGAGTTTAAGGGGGTGTCGCCACAACCTAAGTGTCCGGCATGTTTGGATCTTTTCGAGCAATCGTTGATTGATTCGACTGAGTACACTGAATACCCAGAATCTTGAGTACGCCAGATTAGGCATATAGGAGACAGCGGAAATGTCAGCAGTAGTGAGGCTTAAACGAGTAAAGCAGTGTGCAAAATGCCCGTGGAAAAAAGAGGTTAATCCGCACGACATTCCTGATGGTTACTCTATTGAACAGCACAAGGCGCTTGCTTCCACAATTGCTGATCCAGAAGACGTTTATTCCACTTTGATGCCGGAATTAAGAGTTATGAATTGTCACGAGACTGATCAGGCTCATTGTGTCGGTTGGCTGCATAACCAACTGGGCGCTGGCAATAACATCGGTTTGCGTCTGCAAATGCGGAATTGCGAAAACCTTGGAAAGCTGCAAGTCGTTGGCGAACAGCATGAGCGTTTTGAAGATACATTACCAAAATAGGAAAAACAACGTGATACCAATTCCCAGCGCCTTATCAATCATAGGGATCATCGCCTGCGTTATAATTATTTTCGTTGTGGCGATTTACGCTAAAAAGAAATAGGAAAGATCTAATGTCTGAAATACATGCTCATTTTAAAACTATCGATGGCACAGAATGGGTACTTGATAGTAAAGAGAGCGGCGATACGTGGGAGTTGATTTCGCTTTCAGGCGCTATGCGCAATCGATTTGATGGGCTTTGTGTGAGTTTCACGAAGGATAAAACACAGGTTACGTTAATGCTCGAAATCGATGGTACTGAGTACGGTTTGTTGTGGTTGACAACCGCTGAATATCAGACCTCGTTGGGTGCTCATTTTGGAAAACCAAATGAGCATTCCTCAGCAGAACTTCATTAATCGGAGTAAACGGCAATGCCAAAGTACCTCAAAATTACTGCTGCTGAACTGGAGTCGCTTATTGAAATGGCTGACTCATGTAAAGCGATTGGTGAAGGTTTAGCTGATGAGGCAAATGCTGCTGTTCGTACATATAAGGCAGTTCTGAGGCGTAATGGTATGACGTTAGAAAAATCTTCTTCAGAAGCCTTTAGGCCGGAAAATTTGAGATAGGATAAAACGATGAGTCCACTTCGTTTAGGTATATTTATAGGCTTGCTTAATCTACTTATTATGGTTCCTTGGGGTGTCTTCCATAGAGAAAGCTACGAACAGTTTGGTTGGTATGTGACTTTTTTGATAATCGCATGTGTAGGCTTGCCTGTTGCAATCAAAATGTGTAAGTAATGATAGGAAATACAGTCATGATGCCGGAGCATAAGAGGTGGATGAAGAGGCTGCAAAAATGCCTGTCTGATATGCCAGATGGTTGCGAACTGGTCATTGAAGCTGATTCTGTAACATCTTCAACTGTCCATCTGCTAAGTCGAGGCAAACATAATAAGCTGTTTGAGGCTCATCAAGACAGCATGGGGCTTCCAATTAGTGATAATAATATCACTGCTTTTAGAGCTGAAAATGTCATTGCTAACAGCGAAACTATTTAATGGGAATAAGCGAATGTCAGCACAAGAACTGGCGGCACGTACAGGGTGGCCGCTCTGGAAAGTAGAGCAGGCCCTGGTTTCGCTTCGGGCGAAAGGGCTGATTGAGTAAATATAGATCTTAGTCAAATTTAGCGAAACGGATGAAGAACTTGTTGTTCAACGTCCGGTAATCAACAAGCGGAGCGCGTTAGGCTCCTATGGGAAATATTCACTGTGACTGAAGCTCAACAAAAAGCTGCTGAATCTGTCCGCCGAGCACTTGAAAAAGCAGGTAAGGCCGGATTAAGTGGCGGTGTTTATGACGGTAGTTTTATGCTCTTCCCGAAAACTGAAGATCGCGAGAGTATAGTTCAGTCGCTATGTCATGGCGAAGAATGCAATGGGGTTGATTTGCACACTCCAAGTATCGATCTGGATGGCGGTGCAGGGGTTTAATTAGATAATGGGAAATATGATGTATTCGGCTGAAGAATGCCACTTGATTGCTAAAACCTTTGACACTAAAGGGGAATGGCTGTCTGCCCACAAGGGATCATACCACGCCGCAAAGCGCCTTGGTGTTTACCAAAGCTGTGTAGCCCATATGAGACAAGGGAACCAAGTTTGGACAGAAGAAGCATGTATGAAGGACGCAAAAAGTTACACAACTAAAACATCTTGGAAGGAAAGCAATCATCCCGCATATCGTTCTGCCCGAAAAAACGGTTGGTTTGAAGCGTGTACATCACATATGTCTAATCCAAAGGTGAAGTTTTCGTTAGATACTGTTCTCGTAAGAGCATCCAAATATGACACCTGGACTGAGTGGAAAAGGGAAGATAAGAGTTCATATATTGCAGCGCAAAGAAACGGTTGGTTGGATGATGTTGCATCCGTTCTCAAAAGGCCAGCTAAAAAAAACCGATTTCTAAAATGGGATAAAGAATCAATCATGGGTAAAGCTAGGCAATATAAAAATAAAAAAGCGTGGGCGGTGTCTTCACCTTCTAGTTACCAAGCGGCAAAAACACTTGGCGTTTTTGTTGAGGCAACTCGCCATATGTCTGATCCAAGAATTAAAGAAAGAATATAAGAAACATTATGAAACTGAACGTTTTTATTAGATTAATAGCTCTGTTGATGGCAATTACAGCTTTGTGTAGCTGTGGCGACAAAAAAGTACGGGCAGTTTCACCTAGTATGGCTGAAATTCAAGCCGCTATTGACAGAAATATTGTAATCCTCAATGAGAGAACTGGGGCAGATATTAAAAAGTTCGCGGTTGAGGCTGTAGAGATTGATGAAAGCTGCTACGAGCATCTTGACTACTATGCTCAAACACTGATTTTTTCGAAAATCTTCTATCCAGAAAATGACTATTTGAACATTAACTGTGATGCAGATCCAAAATAGGAAAAACAATGGAAATCAATACCTCTTTGTCATCTAGCCAAGCTAGATTCGCCACATGGATTGAAGAAGAAATGCCTTATCTATGGCCGTTGTTTGACTTCAGCAAGAGGGAGCTTATTTCAAGCAGTGTTGATGAGTACTGTGAAGTTGCATCGAGAGGTGAGCAAATAATGGCAAGGTTTGCTGCGGGTGTATGGTGCGGTAACAATCAATTTAATTTTGACTTCACCGAAGCAGCTGCTCACTTGGATGAAAAGCAGATGAGCGTTGTAACTGACTGGCTGAAAAGTCCGTTTTGGCCTTAATTAACGATATTGGAAACACGATGAGTGAAAACAAAGATATGCAGAGTATAGTCGATTCCATTTCAGGCTCTCTGGAACAACTTGCAGTCATTGAGACTTTGAAAGTAAAGCATACGCAAACCGAACTGGCCTCACTTATTGAAAAAAGAGAAGATCTAGCTGAAGCATGGTCATATGCTATCTCGAAGAAGATGGGTGATGAGCAAGTTTCTGAAGCAACGCAAGAGCTAGATGATTTTGACTTTAAGCACCCTCTAATTAAGAAGTTTCTACGGTTTTCGAGATAGCTGTGCCGAAGAGAATTTACCTTCATGAAGGTGAGCGATTTCATCTGTTATCTGTTCTTCGTGGGGATATTATTTGCCCTGATACTAACCAAACACTTTCTGAATGTATGTGTGATTGTGGAAATATAGTGTATCGAAGAAATACGGCTCTTAGAACAGGCAAGGTAAAAAGCTGCGGGTGTTTGATAGAGCCTACATACAGAAAAAATATTGGGGTTCCATCGAGTGAACTAATCCGATACACGCCTGGAGATAAATTTGGAAACCTCACAGTAATAGGTGAGCGGTTAAAGAAGACTGAGTATGTGTATGACTGTAAGTGTGAACTATGTGGAGAAACACTTGTAGTCAAACGTGCGAATCTTGAAAGAGGCCAGTGGACTCATAAAGGCTGTGAGCTCAATCAGATGAAGGCGGGAACAGAATATGGGTTTCTTAAGCTCCTATCTATAGTTTCTATTGAAGGAAAAAAAATGGCTCACTGCAAATGTTTATGTGGTGCTGAAACATACAAACGGCCAGCGGATTTAAGAACCGGTCGTGTCAAAAGTTGCGGTAAAAGATGTACCGCTAGATTTATAAAATAGAACATAGGCAACACTATTTTTGACATATAGAATCACTCTTCACAAAGGCGAGGTGTTCAGTAGGTTAACTGTCATTGAGGGTGATCTTGAACATCCTTATAACGGCAGAACAATGGCTAAATGCCGCTGTGAATGTGGGGAAATTTGTACGACATTTGTTTATAGCATTCGTAGTGGAAGAGTTAAGTCCTGCGGCTGTTTAAAAAGAGAAAAAGCTAAAAAACAAGCTGAAAAAATAAGACCTCATCCTAGAAAAAACCTTACCGGAGAAACATTTGGGTTCTGGCGAGTGTTACAGACCAACGGATTTAGAAACGGTAATAAGGTTTATCTCTGTGAATGCTTTTGCGGTTTTAAAAAAAATCTAGAGTCTCCCTATCTTGTGAGGGGGAAAACGAAAAGTTGCGGATGTAAAAGCAGGGCTATTGGCAAAGGCAGAAAGAAAACTGAAATGCCTGTTGGTAGAAGGTTTGGTTCTTTAGTCGTAACGTCTACAGAAACGGAAGTAAAGGGTGGCAGGCATCTTTACCAGTGTAAATGTGACTGTGGTGAAGTCGTTTCTGTCGATGGTGCAGCGCTTAGGCGGGGGCAGAAATCACACAAAGAATGCCGAATTAAGCGTAAATGAAAATATAGGAAATAAGCTTGAAGAAACAACCGCCTTTGGTGCTCGTAAAAACCTGGTATGAACTTCTTGTTAACGCTGAAGATAATCAGTCCCGCGCCCATGCCCAACGAATGTTACTGGGGGCATTTGGAACTGAGCAAGCTGTGGCAGATTACCTTAAAAGTCACAAAATAATTTAATGGAAAACGAGAATGAAACTGAAAGAATTAAGCCCCAAAGCGCGAGAAGCTTACGGCCATTCTATGATCGATGCGGGAATGGCAATTTTCAAGGCATTAATTCTTCTTGTTACAGTAGTTCCAATATCAGTTATTTTTAAATCTTTAACTGATAATAAAGATACTCAAGTAACTTTAGTCACAGCTATCGAAAGGATGAGCCCTGGAGAGTATTTTATGCTCATGAGCTTCTTCTTTTTATCCCTCACTTTAGGGTGCATATTCAGAAGAAGAGGGCTTTTACACATTCATGAAGCAGAGCGGCGACAATGATGAATGAAACAGCGAATGTCAGCACAAGAATTGGTGGCACGTACAGGGTGGCTGCTTTGTAAAGTAGAGCAGGCCCTGGTTTAGCTTCGGGCGAAAGGGCTGATTGAGTAAATATAGATCTTAGTTAAAATTAGCGAAACGGATGAAGAACTTGTTTGTTCAACGTCCGGTAACCAACAAGCGTAGCGCGTTAGATTTCTTGAAGGGGGCAGAAATCACATCAAGGGTGCCAAATTAAACGTAAATGAAAATATAGGGAACCTACCCAGTGCAATTAAATAGTCGAGAAGAGATCCAGCGTTATGTATGTATAGGGCGAAACTTCGGTTACCCTGCATGTTGCATAAAAAGCTTTGTGGTAGGCATTGATTGGCGAACACCAGCAAGCCCCAGCCCAGTTCCTGGTTGGGAAGATACCTGCTTCATTCCATGCTCTTCATGCCAAAATGAAGATATTGATAAGCTTAAGTCATTAATAGCAGAACGCAGAATAGTCCACCAACCTTTCTCTTCTAATGCCAAAGCTGATATTGAATGCTACCCCTCTGTAGCTAAAGAGGTGGCTGCTTTAGTGGATGAATGCTCATACGAAATCGAGAAATATAGTTAAGAAGAACAGGCTATTAAATCCGTTGAACGTTTTGATAAAAAGGCATGTGGGCCTTTTTTTTGGCTGAGTGTTCAGTGCGCCTTTAGGTGATAACCTGATCCAGTAGCTTGATAAGCGAACCTTGTGGTATCGCACACCGGAGATATTTTATGTTTCAACTTACTATGCAAGATAATGAACATTCTGAGCAATTTGTTACACCATCCGCTTTATTAACTAATAGCCTTTTTAAAGAAGGTGTTTTTGTAAGCGAGGTAAACAAATGTCTAAGAGACTGTCGGCAATACAGCCGTGTTCGTGTCTATCGTAACCTAAATAAACCTTCGTTCTATTCTATTATGGCGATGGAGGGAGAGCGCAAAGGCCGAGTTTGTGGTTATGCTAAGTCTATACAGTTAGAAAGCTTTAAGTTCATTGTAAATGAGAAGCCTCGGCTAAAAATACTTAAAGAAAAACGTCGGTCTGTTCATGCATTTTGCGATGGTATCATCACTGACGCATCGAATGAGACTCAGCATGTTTCAGGGCAAAAGTATGTAACCTATAACCCATACTTTTCTGGCTCATTTTTCGAAAAAGAAACGAAAGAACCAGTTAAGCCTGGTGTTTACAACGCTATTCTTCAGGGAGCTGGGGCATATTTACTACCATAGAAGCGCCGTAAGGCGCTTTTTCTATTTAATCTACAAGCAGAACTATACACTTACCCCCTATACATCAAGGAAAGCAAATGGCTGCTAATGATAATTGTGAAAGGTCAATTTTGGATAGTTACCTGGCATCCCTTAGAAAAAATAGGTATGCGTATCAGTTGGGTCTTGAACTCGCATCAAGGTTTGTAGATGCAAGAGGTGGTGAGGTATCCCATAACAAAGCAGACAATCTGACCACTCTGAAGTTAGGAAAAGATACTGCGTTTGTTTTCCAACCATACCCAGATATTGATAGGTTCTATTACGAGCTGTGAAATAAAATTAGCGTAACGGATGAAGAACTTGTTGTTCAACGTCCGGTGATTAGCAAGCGAAGCGCGGTAGACAGCTTAATCCCGCTCAGTTATTATTGCATGATTGTTTCAGTTAGTGAAAAACCCGCTACACCACTAACTCATCAGACCAGTTTTAGTCGAAAAACTGTTATTCTTGTCCTAACTAACCCGATATCTACGTATGCATTGTGACTTACGAGGTGAGGGAGAAAAAGCCACCGAGAGGTGGTTTTTTCATTTCTATAGCAAAGTGAACCCTGGCTAGATATGGATGTTACTTGAAGATTAAAGTCTACGTAGATGGATATAACCTATACTACGGGGTGCTTAAGTATAGCCCTTACAAGTGGCTCGATCCTATTAAGCTCGCAAAGCTATGTTGCCAAGTCTCTGCTCCTGAAAGCGTCCTTTCCCAGCTTAATGGGATTTATGAAAGTAAATATTTTACGGCTAAGACATTAAACAATAGTGCATTTGACCCAACAGCCGGAAGAGATCAGGCCGCATATCACCGCGCATTAGAAAGGGTTTATAGCGAAGATAAGTTTGAAATTATCTTGGGCTATCATACCGTAAATGCGGTGATTAGAAGAAAAGTCGATGAGCTGCTGCCTAAGTCTCCACATGCTGGTTGCGAAAAAACGAAAGTTTGGAACATAGAGGAAAAGCAAACGGACGTAAACATTGCAATCCATTCGCTTAAAGACGCTTACACAGACCCCTCGGATCAATTACACATCTTTGTTTCTAACGATTCAGACTTAGCTCCTTTAGTCGAAATGTTAGCAGCGTTACCGAACGTAAGAACTGGAATAATCGCCCCTATCAAGGATCGTAATACTAGACCTACTGCTTCTTTAGTAAAGCATGCTGATTGGAGCACTGGGAGGCTGAGCGATAAAGTTTTAAGGGACTCCCAACTCCCACTTGTAATAGAAACCCCAAAGAAAAATCTAAGAAAGCCGATTGAGTGGTTTGGTGAATCAACGTTAGCTTCTGAAATATTAGATCATCTAATAGATGGTTTGGGGAAGCGAAATGCAGCCTATAAGTGGTTAGAACAGCAGCCCTTTGATACGAATATTGCTGGCCTAGAAAATCTTGATAGGCCAGCAATCGAAATGCTTGATTCGAAATCTGATGCTGAACTCGTTTTAGCACATGCTAAAGCTTACGTTGATTACATAAAAAAACGTAGGTCAAAAACACAAGCAAGATCTTGACTTGCACGAAAGCCATCTCAAGCATCTATGATTTGTTTTTTTACTGATGCAATCAACCCCCTGCTACAGCCTGTAAGACGTTGAATATCTGTCCAAGAATACTTACTTCCATCGGATTTGGTAGACATTAAAAGCTGTTCTATTCTTTTTCGTCGATTTTCGTCTTTTGGCCTGCCTTTGTACTTTCCAAGTTCCTTAGCTTTTTGAACGCCTTGGCGCTGTCTTTCACGCCGCTGTTCATAATCCTTTCTTGCAAAAATTGCCATCAGGTCAACAATCAAGCTGTTAATCAGGTTCATAATTGAGCCCGTAATTTCATCTTTAGCTTCAACCAGTGCATGTGTTGTGGGTACATCGCTGGCAATCACCCTTATACGTTTTTCAGACAAGACTGCTTTAAGTGTTTGCCAATCGGAATTTGTTAACCTTGTTAGCCGGTCTATAGATTCAATCACTATTGCATCCCCTGGTGCGCAGATCTCCAATAACCGAATTAGCTCTGGCCTTTCAAGTTTCGCACCGGATTCGTTTTCAATAAAAATTGCAGTGATCTCTATATCTAGGGATGACGCAAAGTGCTTAAGTGTCTCGCTAGCTCTACCGGCATCCTGTTCTTTCGTGGAAGCCCTTAAATATCCATAAAATCTCATATCGGTCTATTTTGGATTGGTTTTCAAATTGAAGTCTAATATACATACAATTACCTATTTAATGAACCGGTACTTCAGTGGTCTTAAAAAGGTATACCCTAAACGACTGGATATGTTTTTTTTCCACACATTTATTTACACCAGTGACAGTTATAATAAAAGCTGGATTGCAAAAGCGAACCGCGATGGTGTCGTTGTAAAGGAGAAGTATTTTATGATGTTTGTAATGTTGTTTAATGGGGCGATATACGGCCTTCTGGGTGGAGTAGCTGGTCATGCTTTGTGGATGGCTGAACAGATTAAGGAACAAAAGAAAGACGAAAGAACGATTCATCATATGATTGTTCAGATTTTGGCTACTATGTTCAGTTCTGCGGCGTTAGCTTCTATTACAACCCTTCTGTTTAGTGGGCTGAAACTCTGGAACCTGGAAGAGATTGCAATGACGTGGAATTCAGCCAATGGTTGGAATGAAAGCTCTGTACATCTGTTTCTAGGGGTTAACCTAGCAGTAGGTCTTACGAAGACAGGTATAGTTGATAAGCTTATGAAGAAGGTCGACTAAACCCAAGTTAACAAAAAGCCGGTTTCCGGCTTTTTTTATGTCCGGCTTTTTTTTTGATACAGCATAACTAGAGAACGGGTTGATATACTTATACCTGTTTGAATAAAAGCGAAACCTCAGTTATCGCAAAATAGGTGAAAAATTATGAATCTAGATATGTTCTCATGTGAGGAAGAACATGATACTCGGCTATCTGTACTAAGTTTTGGGGCCGGTCAGGATTCTACGGCTTTGCTCTATAAGTACGTTTACGATCCTGACTTTAAAATGCGTTATGCACCAAACGATTTTCTTGTTGTCTTCGCAGATACAGGGAATGAGTTTCAGCAAACGTATTCGCATTTGGAGTACGTTAAAGGCTTTTGTCAGATGCACGATATTGAGTTTGTGCATTTGACACCGGATATGGGTTACCACACCGGCGATTGGCAAAGCCTTAAACACTTTTTTGCAGCTAAGGATGCAATTTCAAGTAAAGCGTTCCCCAAAATATGCTCCCAAAGACTCAAAATTGATCCAATCTATAGGTTTTTGGAAGACTTTCTTGCAAAACGATATGGTGTAAAAAAAGGCAATAAAAAGGGCTTCAGGCAATTCGCTAAAGAGCTTGGCAAAATCCGAATGATAATTGGGATTGCTGCTAATGAAGAAAAGCGAATGTCAAAGGCTGAGGATAGGAAAGAGCGGTGGTATCGCGAGTCAATTACTCATGAATACCCGCTTGTTGACCTGGGTATGGATAGGGCGAAATGCCAATCCTATATTAAGTCAGTCGGCCATGCCGTACCGATTCCTTCAAATTGCATGTTTTGTCCATTTTTAGCAAAAGAGGAATTAGAGTACCTTAGACGCTTTTGTCCTGAAGCTTTAAGTGAATGGATTTATTTTGAACGGCGTAAGCTTGATAAATGGTCACACCTTGAGGCTGTTCCGGTGGTTTCTGCCTCTGGCAAAACGACTACGGTGAACAAAAACCTCGGGGTCTGGGGAAAGCGTACTTTGCCAGAAATGGTCGCGATTGTGCAGGAAGAATTTGCTAGTTGGAGTGACGAAAGAATCAAAGACTATCGAAATTCACATGGGCATTGTGTCTCTACAGCTTACTAATATTTCATTTGTTAGTAACAACCTAAACATTTAAAAGACCGCATTCGTTGCGGTTTTTTTTATTCCCTGGCCTTTTTGCCAGAACAGGTAACTTACAATGGCTGTGATTAAACAGAAGCGAAGCATCTTGCTATCGCACAATATAGGTGTCTATGAAGAAAAAACGTTTTAGCCTTATCCTGGTAGAGTTGGTTCTGCTAGCTGCTGTAGTAGGGTTTATACCTGAACTATTAGTGGGGGGATTTACAGAGTTGATAGGTGTATGTGGTTTTAGCGCTAGGGCCTGCCACGATCTTCAACTTCAAGGTTCTCTAAAAATCGTGATGGCGTTAATTTGTTCAATTTTTGCTATTGTGGTAGGATTTGTAATATCAGATAAGTTCGATGAAGGAGCGTAGCATGAACTCAGTTCAAATCTTTGGTGTCTGTATGGGAATACTGACATTGGTGGTTCTGTTTGGTGGTTTTGGTTATCTTCACCATCGATTACAAAATTCATAAAACTGAAAAGCGCCTTATGGCGCTTTTTTTATGGAACATTACATTAATGAGATATCGCCGGAAGACTGTTCAGTCTTGGCCCTCTCAAACTTTATTTTCCTCCCCCGTCCAGAGCCTTTTGTAAATTGTAAGATAGTGAAGTTTTCTAAAGTTCAAAAGGTTATCGAATGCTTAACAAAGATGATTTTGATGTGAAGGAATTTACATCTAACGCAAAGGTGGATGTGGCTTTAACAGAGCTACGGAAAAAGTATGCGTTAAAAGGCTTAGGTGGCTTAGTCCTGGGGCTTATGTTTATACCTGTAGGCTTCATTCTAATCGCGCCTGGGATTCTATTAAGTATCATGTTCATTATATGGATGAATACTCAACTGCAATCATACAAACGTAAGCGAATTTTGCTAATCAAAAGGAAAGTAGAAATTAATCATTTTGCGGCTACAGGCATTAAACTCTAATAATACAGTTGGGGGGAACCCTCCCCGTTTTTTAGCCAGCATAACCCGATAATAGGCTGATATACTTTTATCTGTAAATATAGAAGCGAAACATACTGTTATCGCAAATAAAGGTGAAAAAATGATTAATCCATTTCCTGTACTCGTTGTCCTCGTTGCCGTACTGTTTGGTTACATTGCGGTCAAAACCGGCGTACCCTTTA
Source organism: Alteromonas indica (assembly GCA_003056425.1). Taxonomy (GTDB): domain Bacteria; phylum Pseudomonadota; class Gammaproteobacteria; order Enterobacterales; family Alteromonadaceae; genus Alteromonas; species Alteromonas indica. The sequence goes on along the minus strand of PYVY01000020.1, from coordinate 8,557 downwards.
GTACCCTTGTGGATTCAGCTCAAACAGCAGTAGTATGCGTTATTGGAGCTGCCGCATTATTGTGGTTTAGCCAATTCAAGTTCACTGCAATAGTTGGTGCAATCACCGTCTATTGGAGTATAGAGGGGCAAAAGCTGTTAATAGCGAAAGCCAATGCTGACGACTACCTCGGTAAAATACCTTATTCACATAGTAGCCAGTTAAACATCCCCTGGTATGCAACAACCACAGTGGATTGGTTGTTAATTGCTGTGTTGGTCATACTAACGATGGTTGCGTTCAGAAAGGAACAATAATAGACCAGCCCCGATCTTCGGGGCTTTTTTTATAGTCTTGTACATGTACAAGAAATCGCGCCGTGATCCACTTTAAAGATTTTTTGTATTATATTTACTGTTCGAAAGTTGGTGTACACTGTAAGCATTGGTAATAGCGGAACGGTTTATATAATGCAATCAAGTTACACCCCCAGCTTTGATACAACAGAAATAGAGGAGCTACTACAGCTTTCAGACGGTATTTACGATGAACTGGTAAGTCCTTCTACACGAGACTTCAAACCCTATTTTCTGAAAATTGCGCAAGGCTACCAGATTGGATTGAGAGTTTTAAAATCTCTACCAGCAACCTACCAAGATACCAGAAGGAGATACCGCATTTCAGTGCCAGACCTCTTGAACCAACTTGAGGACTCTGAAGATATTTATTGTGATTCAGTAGAGTCGGTAAAGATTGCTTTCGGTTGTATTTTGCTTCACAAACAAAAGTATGAATCGAAGTCTTTCGCCACCATGTGGACAGTAGAAGATCTACCCGCAGAGCCTTGTAAACGCGCAAAAGAATATATTCAACTGTACTTGGCCCACGAAGAAAAATACGCTTAATAACTCTTTTCGTAGTGGCTATAAGCACAAGGTTATACACAGAAAATGTGGACAAAAAAACAACAAGTCCTAAGCTTATCTACAAAAAATTCTGACTCTGATATTACAGGCATTGCCCGAGGTATAATGGCATTGTTTATAAAAAAGCGAAGCACCTGGCTATCGCACTATCAGAGAGAAAGAAGTATGAGATTTGAAGTCTATCTAAATAGAAGGGCTATGGGTCGTTCACGAAAGCGTATTTATTCGCTACGCAATTCAAAAAAGATTGTCCAATACAGTAATTCGTCGGTGCTATTAGCCAACGTTGAGCTAGTAGTACAAGAGGCTGGACGCAATGATACGTTAGTACGAACACAGGAAAATCGCCGTGTTCAGAAAACAGTTCATGCCTTTCTTCGAGGTGACCTGGTTCGAAGAGGTCGAAATGCCAAGAGCGAATGGAACCGGATTGTGAAAGAAGCATCATTTGATGTTACCCCCACGGGTTATGATCCTCACAAAACCGATGCGTGGTTAAAGTTAAACAATTATCAGATGCCTGAGAACGTTGAGTCATTAGCTGTCATTCGTGAGTCCCAGTATGCCTTTTTGAATGCAGATGGAATACTTGTCGCAAACCACTAGCACCCTTCTGGGTGCTTTTTATTTTCCCTGGGCAGATGCAAAAGCAAATCCCTGTAATATAGATTCTGTTTAAAACAGAAGCGAAGCATACGCTGTCGCACTATTACGGGTATTACTATGCACTACACTATATTTTCTACTGAAAACAGTCATCGTCTATTTGTTCATTCGATGAATAAATATCATCGAGTATCGCACTTAGCGTTTACAGAAGAAGGACACACTCACCTTTTTAACAAAAAAGGGTTGATTGCTGTGGCTCATCTTCCTTGTAACGGGGATGCTCAGGTAATGGCTGACCAATACGGTGGCAATAGAACAATGCGCTTAGAAGACAAATCTACCGATGAAAAACCTTATACCGCTTTTTACTTTGAAGCTTGGGATGGGGATTTTTATCAGGTAGCGCATGTTTCAACAAGCAGAGATGAAGCCAACGCCTTTATGCTTAAAAGGGATGACGCAGCATTGATTGACTCGACAACCATTACCGGTTTGTCAGAACAATATCATTTCATAGCAAGCTTGGTTAAATCCAAAAAGGTCGCGTAAGCGGCCTTTTTTTTGCCTCGTCACTCGTTAAAACTAAATTTTCTGGGGGGCGGTTACATGCCTTTCCAGCCTTCATAATAGTATTGTTATCAAAAAGCGAAGCATACGGCTATCGCATAATTGGAGAATACTATGAGCAGTAACTTAAAAGGAAAAATCGTGTTTTTTGGTACGCAAAAAGGAACTATCGTTGAGGTCGATCGTATCAAGAAAAAAGTTTCTGTGCTTATGGAGTCGGGGCGAGAACAGCGAAATATGTCTATAAAAATCATGCAAATGAACCCCCGATGGACACTGACGGACAAGTCTATAAGTGAAGCCGAGCTAGATGCCTTTTATATGGCTAAAGCAGCTGTAACCGACTTGGCCTACACTGTGAAGATTGAAGTTGTCGATAAATTTGGCAATGAAATTCAGTCGTTTGGTACAGTAAGGGTAAATACTGAAACCTCAGTGGAAAAAGCAGTAGAGAAACATTTAATGATGAACAGTCGGTACAAGTCAGTTAAGGTCATTGACTATAAAGTGAGTGATGATCAACTGACACCGCCTGCTATCCAATAACTCTAGGCCCAGCTGGGCCTTTTCTTTGTGTGGTGGAAAATGGGAATACGTGTAAAAATATTCTTTGTTGATAAATTAGGGCTTTATGTATGCTGTCTGTCCAGTGATTACAAAGAACTTAAAGTCAAAGTATTGAATAGCAATTGCTTGTTCGGTATGGGTGAGAACGAAAACGCAGCGATAAGCGATTTCTTTTTCAGCTATCAATGTATTCAGGACGAACGAAGCAGTCTTATCGCAAACAGCCGCCTTCATGCTTAATTTTTTCATGTCGCGATATAGCCCCAAATTCAATGCATAATGGAACCGTGAACTTATAGCGAACCATCCTGGTATCGCATTCTCGGAGAATATTATGCAATTACAAAATGTAGATTTTAAAGACTGGGTAATGACAATAGAATCAGATGATCTTTTTATCTATGAGCAAAACCTACCGGCAGAGCGTCGAGAGTTGGTCAATCTCATTAGCCTGCAAATTTGTGACACGCCCCAATCCGTAGCTCAAATTTTGCAAAATCTTTGCCTTTACGCCATGGATTTAGATCTGACAATAAATGTTCCTGAAGCTTGTTATGAGATAAAGAACATGGTTCAGGCAGAAGTGATCAACTCCCACTCAGTTGGAAAGCAACAATTTATCTACCTCTAAACAATCAAACCAGCATCCGCTGGTTTTTTTTTGGGGGAAATATACGTGGATGTAGGGTTGTTACAATAGCCTATCAGATTATAAAACAGAGCAAATATGAGCTTAGGTATCACTCAGGTAGACTGTGAAATTATCCTTGAAAAAATAGGCGAGTGCAGCGGCGATGAAGCTTTAATGAACGGGGCCAGCGCGTTGGGGTCTGTTTTTTTTACGCAACTTCGGCGCATTGAAAATGTGACTGCCTGTGTGAGTTTATCGGTGCTGTTAAAGCACGGCTGCTCAGTATTAAACACCCTGGGAATAGGCACGGCCAGTATAAATGCTTACTCTGTCGGCTTTTATGTATATCTATTAGCTGAACGAAAAAATATGATTGGTGCAGAGAACCTACCGAAAGCTCTTCACTACATGTCCTATTACGAGCGTTACAGACAAACAGAAATAAAAGGAAGTATGCTTAAAGCATAACCGGTCATGAAATTACTATCCTGGGCTGTGATTATTTGTAACCTCATCGCAATATACACTTTGGGGTTAATGTCCCATGGCACATTTAGGGCGCACGAAATAGATGCCTTAAATGCGATCAATATCTGGTTAGTATCCCACCCCTACCAAACCTATACCTTTGTATTTTGGGGCTTAGCTTTATTCAGCTTCCTATGGGGGAAAGTCGAAGCTTTATCTTTCATCCTGCTTTGTATCGTATATATCTATTCGGGGGTTGAAATATCACCCCCTTCGAAATACGAGATGTTAAAAAGCCTTCCCTATACTGCTGCTTATGTTCGATAGTGCAGGTTAGCTTGATTAGCGTAGATACGTATCTGTGATAGATGCTCTGAAATGCCCAATTTCCTGACTTAGTATCAGTTTTGCCTCCATTGTCGAATGGCCTAATGACTTTATATGTTCGAGTCGGGCCTGTGCATACTGGTGTCTCAGGCCATGAGCGCCATTAGAAAAACCCAAAGCCCGTTTGCTGGCAGCACTATATGATTGACTAAAGCTGTTCCCTCCCCCGATATCGTAATAAGATTTGAAGTTGACTCCCCTGTCCTGCTTTGTAACTGGCGTGTTTAAGCGTCTAGCCTCAAGTGCTTTCGCTGTTTCATGACTCAGCATAACTTCTCGGATTAAGCCCCCTTTTCCGGTAACCACATAACGCTCGCCCGCCATACCAACGAACCTAGAGTCATGCCAATTTCTGGAAGAGCTAATATTGAGTTCACCGGCCTTTCGTATTGTTAACAACTCGGAGGCTCGTAACCCTGCCTCACCTGCCACTTTAGTTGCTAAGGCATTTTTAGGTGACTGATGTTTCGCTATCTCATCAACTTGAGAGGTAGTGTAAGACCGGCTACCCATTGGCCTATCGTTTGACGAATAAACCCTGGCTATAGGTTCATTCAATAAAATAGAAAGTGCCTTTCGTTCTGCATCTAACGTCTTTTGAGATACAAGATTTGCAGCGCGGTCTTGTACATGTACAAGCTGCACCTTCTCACTTAGCATATCCTTACGCCGGTTTAAGTATTCACTGGCCTTAGTCGAATCGATATCCCTGAGCATATGAACGCCCATGTTATCGGCCACTCTTGCAAGTGTGCTAGCGGTTTCTTTGTACGAGCGAACAGAGGTAAAACGACTGTGCGTAGTATTTTCAATAAGCATGACATTGCGCTTATTCTCGCCAAGAGACAGATGTTTTTTAAGCACGGCCTCGGCCTGTTTTTTTAAGCTTTTTGCCAAACCTTATACCTGTTCATCAATTTCGTTTAAATGTCGCTTTATGAAAAGCTGAACACTTTGCTTTGTTACCTTTGTTCTTTTATACGATCTTAACCAAAGGGCAATGTCAGCATAGGTGGCATTTTCAATAAATCTCAGGTGAAAGATCTCATCTAAAAAGCGGTTCAAGCGTGAGCTTGAATATCGTCTTTTCTTTCGTAGTTCACGAATTTTTTGCAGTTGTGCATCTAATTCTTCAGGTTTCACGGCCCTTTTTTCCCAAGCTAGATTGGCAATTTACTGCATTTAGTATAAACAAAAAAATGCTACAAAACCGTCAAGCAAAAACGTCAAGCAGATTAGCCGGAGCCCCACGCAGCAAGCGCCCTCTAGGTGTGTGCGAAAGCCTCACCTAGAGGGCGCGAAGCGACCCTGTAATACATCATGCTCTTGATGTATTACAGTGGGGCTCCGGCTAATCGACGTTTTTGGCGTTGATTAGACGATAAAGGAAGGAGTGAAGGATGAACGACCTCCAAATGGGAGCGCCAGCGACCTGCTTTGTGAGCGAAGCGAATTAGGAGGGGATACATATGCTCTTGATGTATCCCCCTGGGGAGCGGCAGCGACCTGCTTTGTGAGCGAAGCGAATTAAGAGGGGATACACATGCTCTTGATGTATCCCCCCTGGGGAGCGGCAGCGACCTGCTTTGTGAGCGAAGCGAATTAGGAGGGATACATATGCTCTTGATGTATCCCCCTGGGGAGCGGCAGCGACCTGCTTTGTGAGCGAAGCGAATTAAGAGGGGATACACATGCTCTTGATGTATCCCCCTGGGGAGCGGCAGCGACCTGCTTTGTGAGTAAGACGGGATACCGATGCTTTTGATGTATCCGCGAGGAAGCTAGTTACCTGCACGAATTTTAAAATTTTTTTTGCAGATAATCCTGTCACTGTGCGGGGTGTATTATGGGCTTGTTAATTTGAAGCGAACCAAGCCTGGTGTCGCATATGAGGATGTTTGATTATGAAGATTGAAACTGTAGCTGTGTTCCGTGGTTTGCACAAATTCCCTAACGGTAACGAAGTAGCAAATTTAGATTTGCTATCGGGTAAAGACCAGAACGGGAAAGTGCGGTATCTAAAAGGCAGCTTTGTGGTTACTGAAAAATCAAAAGGGATAAAAGAAGCTTTTGAGGCTTTGGGCCAAGATGAAAGTTTGCTAGTTGATGCGAAAGTCGCGAACTTGTTTGGTGAGCCAAATGGTAAATTTGTAAACTACCGTGGTTTATTGGATTCAGTAAGCTTAAGAAGCAAATAAAAAAAACCGGCTCAGGCCGGTTTTTTTTCATCTTGATTTAATCCTTTCATCACCAAGCTGCGTGTATAAGCGGATTGCTTTTGCCCTGAAGCTTGATAGCGTTCTAGGTATTTTTCATAGTCCTGCTCTGTCAAAGCTACTGAGAATCTTGTTTTGAGTTTGTCACGATCATTTTTAAGTGGCCTGCCCCGACCATCCTTTTTAACATCTGTCACAGCGTGTACCTCTTTAAATCCACAGTACCTATTTTATCAATTTCCCGTCCTTATATTTTAGGCAAAAAAAAAGAGACTGATGTGAATACATCGCCTCTTTTTCTTGTACATGTACAAGCTATCTTAGAATGGAGAACTTGATAGGCTCCACGAGATTGAACACCTCTAACAATCTGCGCCATTGATAGTAAGAAAGATGTTTAGTTTTGGGGTTGCCCTCTTTCCCAGTTCGTTTGTTGAATGTCCGATGATTGATTGCATAATGGCTCATCAGGAACTTTAGATCATGTACGCTAATATCCATAATCAATGCTAGTTCACGAAGAGAAAAGCCTGTCCAGAAAGCGATCTGACGCAGTTCCCTGGGCTCCGGTGGTTCGAATACAGAGTGGCATGTACGAAAGTAAGGGGTATCTTCTTCAAAATCATATTCGCTGAATTCTGATTCAGTCGAGCTTTCCCCAAGCTCTTTAACAATGCTTGGTAATTCAGGGGCCGAATCATTCTCTGGAACAACATCGCGACCTTTTGCAGTAGAGTATGCTGGGTCGGTATTGGCGCTTAAAGTACGCGCTCTAATAATAGGCGGCAGAGTTACAAACGCTGGGGTTTGAACACCCAGCGTATCTCGTAATGTAGCCCACTGTTCGCGAGACAACGATGTGACAGTAGTGGATATCCTGGATATCTGATTTTCTGCTTTTTCAGCTACGTACTGATTATCTTCGTCAAAAACAATAGTGCCTCTAATGATGTTTGTTTTGAGAAGGCCCAACTCTATACCTGTCTTATCGCTGATCTCTTCGATAGATAGTCCAGACAGCCCCTGGATAAGATACAGCTCGTGTTTGGTCGGCATAGCTTGAGAAGTGCGTAACACTTCATCGCGAATATCAGCAAACTTTGGCTTCAGCTTTAAGCGTGGAATTAGCTCTGCTGATTCCAATGCTGAGGCCCAAATAGAAGAAGGAAGCCTAGCGCCCTTTTCGTATCCCCGTTGGCTAATATAGCTGTTCATTTTGCGTCTATCGACACAGTAAATCCGGCACAATTCGCCTGTGCTCATGCCTGCAACATCTTTAAAGTGAGCTATGTCGGCAGGAGTCGGGGCTTCATACGCCAGATTGCGAACAACATTTTTCGCTTTAGAAAGCTTTACTGGGGGAACAACGCATTCGGGGTTAAATTTGGTTTGTAACTTTGCTTCGGTGCCAAGACCAAGCGTTTGCAAAATAGCGGGAATTTCATGTGACATAGGTATTACTCCAAAGGTGCGATAAATAAAAATATTTCGCTTGAGGGGCAATATTACACTTTTTTTGTATATAATCATCTGGCTTATACAAAAAAGTGAACTTTACAGTATCACGCTAAGCACAACGACATAGAAGTTGTAACTCTCTGGTCAACTAACCACGAAAGCCTCTTTGGGAGGGGGCTTTCGGGTTAGTTGACAATTAAACGGAGCGTTACAATGACTAATGTAAACTTTACTGCTGATTTTATCAGCATAATCTTGTTTCAAGCCCTGCTTCCTGTTGGATTCCTAGTATGGACATGGATGAAGGTACGTAGAGCAAGAACCATAGATTTTTCAACAGATCGTGTCTATATGACTACGAACATGAGGAAGAACTATGTGTAACTACTGCAAGAAATTTAACAATAGTGTTTGTTCTTCCTTTTGTTTAATGACAAAAGAACAGAAGCACAAGCACCTGCGAAAAATCCTTGCAGCAGTGAAATTTAACAAAGAAGTACGGTTGTCTAATCAATAGACCCGTACTTTTTTTTCGTCCTCTATTCTTGTACATGTACAAGAACTACCTTTGTCTAGGTTCCTTTTCGAGTTAATTACAAACTGCCCCATGGCTGTGTTCTAACGCTAACTATTACAAACTGCCCCATGGCTGTGCTCTGGCGCTAACTATTACAAACTGCCCCATGGCTGTGCTCTGGCGCTAACTATTACAAACTGCCCCATGGCTGTGCTCTGGCGCTAACTATTAC